>NZ_JAKZGO010000100.1 GCF_022549785.1 Belliella alkalica | reverse complement strand
CAGGAACAACAATCAGTAACATCGCAGTAGTCGATTCCCCAACAGATGAAGAAGGGCCAAAAGAGTCTGACCCAGAGGATGTTGATGTGGAGACATCAGCTAACCTAACCATTGTAAAATTAGCTAGCAGTCCGACAGTAGTAGCGGGAGAGAATATCAGTTACACAATAACTGTATCCAATAACGGTCCAAGTGACGCACTTGATGTGATGGTAAGCGAYATGCTTCCRGCAGGAACCRCATTYGTCTCAGCCGAYAACGGAGGAATGAATGATTCAGGTAYAGTAAACTGGAATCTTGGAACCTTGGCAGCAGGAGGAAGTGTGGAACTGAATCTTATACTCTCCACTTCACCTTCCCTTGAAGCAGGAACAACAATCAGTAACATCGCAGTAGTCGATTCCCCAACAGATGAAGAAGGGCCAAAAGAGTCTGACCCAGAGGATGTTGATGTGGAGACATCAGCTAACCTAACCATTGTAAAATTAGCTAGCAGTCCGACAGTAGTAGCGGGAGAGAATATCAGTTACATTACA
>NZ_JAKZGO010000099.1 GCF_022549785.1 Belliella alkalica | reverse complement strand
ATAGGAAACCCCTCTGAAGAAATCGGCATAATCTGGTCCGATATCAACATGAATGAATTGGAAGCAATGGCAGAAATTGGTTATGAAGTAGGTATTAGCTCAGATAGCAATGCTTCCGCTCGATTAGCAGATGCGAATTGTACTTATTATTTCTATGTATTGACTGATCAGGCTACGGGCATGATCATCTCCGCTACTTTTCTTTACAAAGAGTGTCCCCCACCAAACTTCTCAGACATCATCCCATGTGACAATGGTGGTTTGAGATTATCTTGGGATCCAGATAACGAAGGTGATTATCTTCCCTGTCCTGATCTGGATGATGGCATAGGTGGAGAAACTCCTACCCTAGAAGACTGTGAATTTCTGCAAATGATGGGATATGATGTGGAGTGTGTTATAGATCTCTTTGAAATCAAAAAGGATTCAACTTTCATTGGAACTACCGCAGATTGTATTTATGAAAAGCTGAAGTCTATAGATGGGTTCAAAGACCTAG
The DNA here is from genome assembly GCF_022549785.1 of Belliella alkalica. Classification (GTDB taxonomy): domain Bacteria; phylum Bacteroidota; class Bacteroidia; order Cytophagales; family Cyclobacteriaceae; genus Belliella; species Belliella alkalica. Next base: position 39 of record NZ_JAKZGO010000099.1, on the reverse strand, counting down.
CATCAGGGTTTGAAGGTCTTGGGACAGAATTTGATGTGG
>NZ_JAKZGO010000098.1 GCF_022549785.1 Belliella alkalica | reverse complement strand
GTAGCGGTTAGAGAGACTAGCTACACGGTTACGCAGTCAGATGTAGATTCTGGTTCAGTGTTGAACACAGCCTTTGTAAAAGGAGAGAATCCAAACCCAGGAGGAGAAGATCCAGAGGGCGAGACGGAGATTGAGACACCTATAGACAACAATGCAGGCTTGAGCATCAGCAAATCCGACAACGGATCCACTGTGACGCAGGCAGGCGAAGTGATCACCTACACGTTGACGGCAAGGAATACTGGTAATGTGACTATAGGAAATGTTGTGATCACAGATCCATTGACAGGCTTTGAAGAGAATGTCGGAWCWTTGGCACCGGGTCAGGTAGYGGTTAGAGAGACCAGCTACACGGTTACGCAGTCAGATGTAGATTCTGGYTCAGTGTTGAACACAGCCTTTGTAAAAGGAGAGAATCCRAACCCAGAAGGWGAAGATCCAGAGGGCGAGACAGAGATTGAGACACCTATAGACAACAATGCAGGCTTGAGCATCAGCAAATCCGACAACGGATCCACTGTGACGCAGGCAGGCGAAGTGATCACCT
>NZ_JAKZGO010000097.1 GCF_022549785.1 Belliella alkalica | reverse complement strand
ACCTTTTCTAACTCTTTTTGATAATGTTCAAGGTTGGCTTTAAAGTAATCATACCTTGAATCTTTATAGGAAGGATTACCGGGATGAAAAAGTGTATATAATTCAGGCTCGTCAAGGCTTAGAAGTGTCTCAATTGTAACCTTCTCAGCTCTTTTGCCTGTCAACAACTTATCAAGCTTAAAAAGATATGTCTTGACGGTATTCTTACTTACATCAAGAATACGTGCAATGGTTTTGACTCCATTGCCTTGTCGGTTAAGTATTATCAATTGCTTTATCTGACTCATTGGTTTTGGTTTTCCAGCCATAGGATTATAATTAGCGGTTATCTAAAGTGTCCGCTAAAAAAACCAAAACCATTAATCAGAGGGGTCAATATGCTCCGGAATTTTGACCAAAGGGGGTCAACATGATCCGGAATCTTTATCAAATTCTTGCTTTAGGGGGTCAATATCCGCCGGAATGTCAGTCGAATCTGGCCAATCAGGCCACTTTCACTAAACAAAAACATTCCGATTCTGAGGGGTCAACATGCTCCGGAATATCCA
>NZ_JAKZGO010000096.1 GCF_022549785.1 Belliella alkalica | reverse complement strand
ACCTTTTCTAACTCTTTTTGATAATGTTCAAGGTTGGCTTTAAAGTAATCATACCTTGAATCTTTATAGGAAGGATTACCGGGATGAAAAAGTGTATATAATTCAGGCTCGTCAAGGCTTAGAAGTGTCTCAATTGTAACCTTCTCAGCTCTTTTGCCTGTCAACAACTTATCAAGCTTAAAAAGATATGTCTTGACGGTATTCTTACTTACATCAAGAATACGTGCAATGGTTTTGACTCCATTGCCCTGTCGGTTAAGTATTATCAATTGCTTTATCTGACTCATTGGTTTTGGTTTTCCAGCCATAGGATTATAATTAGCGGTTATCTAAAGTGTCCGCTAAAAAAACCAAAACCATTAATCAGAGGGGTCAATATGCTCCGGAATTTTGACCAAAGGGGGTCAACATGATCCGGAATCTTTATCAAATTCTTGCTTTAGGGGGTCAATATCCGCCGGAATGTCAGTCGAATCTGGCCAATCAGGCCACTTTCTCTAAACAAAAACATTCCGATTCTGAGGGGTCAACATCCTCCGGAATATCCA
>NZ_JAKZGO010000095.1 GCF_022549785.1 Belliella alkalica | reverse complement strand
GAAGATCCTGCAGATATTTGTGAGCAAATACAACAACTTATCGCAGATAATGACTTTAAAATAAAAATGGGCGATTTGAAAAGTGCAGCCAATAATTTTAATTATGAAATTGGCTACAAAATGAACAGATACGAAGATGGGACTTTTGGATATGAATATGTTCAAGGGCTTCCAAATTCAGGCTCACTTGACGGATTAACAGTCAATTCCCCAATTGATGGATTAATCCATAGTCATAACCTAGGAACTGATATGCTTTCTATCTTTTCTTTATCTGATATTTTTGCTTTAGGAGCAATGGTTCAAGAGAATCTAATTAACAATATTGAAAATTTCGTTTTTGGCGTAGTCACTTTTGGAGGAACTTATCAATTGAGCATTAATAACCTAAATGATTTTATGAATTATTTTTCAACTAACCAGATAGACCCTTTTAGTGAAGGAGATTTGATTTTACATGATTTTGGATACGGGCTTTACGTAAATCCCTCAAATATTTTTTCACAAAATGAAATAGGCTTATTAAATTTTATTGAAAGTAATAATCTTGGAATTAGTTTATT
>NZ_JAKZGO010000094.1 GCF_022549785.1 Belliella alkalica | reverse complement strand
ATATTTCTCGTTTAATCGGTAAATATTCTACAGCAACTTGTTTCTATGGTATAGGTCAAAGTTATCTATACTACTGCGCAAAAGCTATCGCAGCTGATTGAAATGAATTAAAATTTTGTTATAAATGGATCCTGTTAAAAAGCAATTATACAGATACAATTTTTAGTAATCAATATTTCAAATGCATTATATTTATCGCTAACCGAAAAGGGTATAGTTCCCAAACTGATCCATGGGTGATGTTTTCTCCTGTTTTGTGCGGGTATATTTTAGTTTAAATTTAAGTGTTTGAATTTCATTKCCTTAGATTRYTTGATTTTGTRTTTTTGGGTGTCTCGGACTATTTTTAGTTTATGTTTGTAAGACGCAAAAAGAATTCCAGCGGTAGCTTTAGTGTACAGATTATCCAAAAAGTGGGAAGAATCAATAAAGTTGTCAAGTCATTAGGTAGTTCTTTTGACGAATCAGAGCTTATTATTCTTGAAAGGCAAGCTAAGCTAGAAATCGAAAGGATGAAAGGTCAGGTTACTCTGTTTTCTAACGATCGGGATGCTAACCTTAAATCCGTTCT
>NZ_JAKZGO010000093.1 GCF_022549785.1 Belliella alkalica | reverse complement strand
AACTCCTAGCCAAAGCCAAAGATTATTATGACCTGAATAGTACTTTTGGAAAGCCTGAAAGCAAAACTGGCAGAGTCAGCAATTATGGCGATTACTTTCCTGTATGGGAAAAGTCAAAATTGGTAGAAAAACAAGCCACATTTCTTGTAGCTCCATATCACAGGTGGATGAATAGGGAATATGGAGATCAGAATTATATTCGTAGATTGGTATTCGAGTATGGTACAGAAGGTGAATTACTCAGAGCTGGAGTCATAGAACTTGTTTCAGGAACTCTTAACCTCAGGCATCTAGCCGAAAGACATGAAGCCGTCATAGATCAATACCTCATAGGAAACCCCTCTGAAGAAATCGGCATAATCTGGTCCGATATCAACATGAATGAATTGGAAGCAATGGCAGAAATTGGTTATGAAGTAGGTATTAGCTCAGATAGCAATGCTTCCGCTCGATTAGCAGATGCGAATTGTACTTATTATTTCTATGTATTGACTGATCAGGCTACGGGCATGATCATCTCCGCTACTTTTCTTTACAAAGAGTGTCCCCCACCAAACTTCTCAGACATCATCCCATG
>NZ_JAKZGO010000092.1 GCF_022549785.1 Belliella alkalica | reverse complement strand
TTGGCACCGGGTCAGGTAGTGGTTAGAGAGACCAGCTACACGGTTACGCAGTCAGATGTAGATTCTGGCTCAGTGTTGAACACAGCCTTTGTAAAAGGAGAGAATCCAAACCCAGAAGGTGAAGATCCAGAGGGCGAGACAGAGATTGAGACACCTATAGACAACAATGCAGGCTTGAGCATCAGCAAATCCGACAACGGATCCACTGTGACGCAGGCAGGCGAAGTGATCACCTACACGTTGACGGCAACGAATACAGGTAATGTGACTATCGCAAACGTAACGATTGTGGATCCATTGACAGGCTTTGAAGAGAATGTTGGAACATTGGCACCGGGTCAGGTAGCGGTTAGAGAGACTAGCTACACGGTTACGCAGTCAGATGTAGATTCTGGTTCAGTGTTGAACACAGCCTTTGTAAAAGGAGAGAATCCAAACCCAGGAGGAGAAGATCCAGAGGGCGAGACGGAGATTGAGACACCTATAGACAACAATGCAGGCTTGAGCATCAGCAAATCCGACAACGGATCCACTGTGACGCAGGCAGGCGAAGTGATCACCTACACGTTGACGGCAAG
>NZ_JAKZGO010000091.1 GCF_022549785.1 Belliella alkalica | reverse complement strand
GTGATTCCTCTGATTGTGGCAGGAGTAATTTCCAAATCTGCTGTCAATACGAAATCATCGAAGTTTGAACCGGTTATCCTAGCGGTTACCTGTTGGTTTCCGACATTCGTTCTTCCATTGTTTTCATAGGCAACTGAAGCCCCCGCCGGAAGTGTACCTGAGATTTCGATGGTTTTTTCTGTTCCATCAAATACAAAGGATCCGTCTTCGAAAGTGAATCCTGTGATTGTGGCTGGGCTGATGGTCAATTCTGCATTTAGAACCAACGTGGTATAATTATCACCTGAAATGGTAGCTGTTGCTTGCTGCGCACCCACATTTGTTCTGGTATTGTCGGTATAGGCAACAGAAACTCCATTCGGAAGAGTCCCTGATATTTCAAGAGTTTTTTCTGTTCCGTCAAATACAAAATTTCCATCTTCGAAAGTGATTCCTCTGATTGTGGCAGGAGTAATTTCCAAATCTGCTGTCAATACGAAATCATCGAAGTTTGAACCGGTTATCCTAGCGGTTACCTGTTGGTTTCCGACATTCGTTCTTCCATTGTTTTCATAGGCAACTGAAGCCCCCGCCGGAAGTGTACCTGAGATTTCGATGGTT
>NZ_JAKZGO010000010.1 GCF_022549785.1 Belliella alkalica | reverse complement strand
TTAGCTCCAATTTATGCTGGATAATAGAAAAATTTGCTAAAGAATACCTTTGAGCGCCAGTATAAACCGAAGTTCCTGCACCATAATTCATAGTGTAAGACAACTCTGATCTATCAGTAATCCTGTAATGCAAAGCACCATTCAATTTTAGATTGCTTGCATTGTAATCTACTAAGTGTCTTTCGTCATACCCTGTTCGAGACACCACTTGATCAGGAAGGAAAGGAACAAAAGCTGCCAATCCATTGGCTTGAGCATTCTGTTGGAAGCCTGCAACATTTCTAAACAGACCAATATTGTTGGAAACCTCATCACCAAAAACATGAACTCTGTTTGCTCCAGGGTTGAAAGGTAGGTCTCCTTGATTTCCTCTGCTTAGGTCTGTTTGATCAGTGCCATGCCAATCCACTGCTTGCATGTATGATGCATTCACTTTAAAAGCTATTTTATTATTGAACGCCTTTGCATAGCGGATGGAACCTTCATACATCGGCTGTGGACTTGTAGGCTCGCCTGCACGTCCATTGATATGGTTTACTCCTTGCTTATAAAATGCACTCAAACCTTGGTATTCAAATGGACTCTTACTGTTTACCAATAAAATCCCATTAAAAGCATTTGGTCCATAAAGCGCTGAAGAGGATCCTGGAATAAACTCCACTGATTCCACATCCAACTCCGAAGGCCCATTGAGGTTACCAATTGGGAAGTTCAAAGCAGGAGCTTGTGTATCCATCCCATCAGTTAGCTGCACGAATCTAGTGTTGCCAGTAGAGTTGAACCCTCTAGCATTGATGATTTGGAAATTGATGGAAGACGTGGTCACATCTACACCTTTCAAATTAGCAATACCTTTGTAATAATTGTCAGCAGGAGTATCTCTGATCGCAAGAATATCCATTTTCTCTATGGAAACTGGAGATTTTAGGATACTCTCTTCAACTCTTGAAGCCGAGACTACCACTTCTTGACCTAGCATAAATTGCTCAGCGAGAGAGATTCGTAGATTCGAGACATTTTCCTGAGTGATTTCAACTTCCTGACTTGCAAAACCGACCATTGAAAAAATCAATGTCAGCGGTGGCGCTTGGTTCACACGAAGGTTAAAATTCCCTTGCATATCGGTAACTGTACCGATCACTTTTCCTTTTACCACTATATTCACCCCAATGAGTGTTTCTTTTGACCCTTCCTCAGTCACAGTACCAGAAATATTGGTACTCTGAGCAAAAACCGTAGATGTGCTAAAGGAAACTATGACAAATAGTGTAAAAACTACCAGCCATGCTCTTTTTGTAAAGTTTTGCATATGTTAATCTTGGGTTTATTGTTTAATTGCTTCAATCCTCCTAATAAAGACGAATTATTGTGAAAATTAGAGGAATTTCCGAATAATCCTTCATTTTTAACTAAAAAAATTAATTGAAAATATTTTGTTGTTTTGAAATTTCAAAAAAAAGATCCTGATAATCAGCCACTATAGATTAAATCCTTTTTTTAAAATTTATTAATTTTAGAAATTACCATACTACTCAAAAAAACAATCTCTCCACACTTTTGAAATGCAAATAAACGAAATCCAACTAAAAAGAGCATAGACTTATTTTTAACAAGAAAAAACCTCTTTGACTGAGTACAATTATTCAAAAATCAATTTTTAAATTGTTTCTCTGCCAAATCAATAAAAAAACTCCTACGCTTTATGCTCTCTGTAACTATTTGGTGAAAAATCAATGCTTAGTAGCATTGGACAGATGTATTTTTGATGTTTAATAAAATCTGTTTGAATATCAATTACAAATTCTGAAAGTTGTTAGAATGAGCTCAATTACTCGGTTCAAGTTACCCAGTTTTAAAAAAAATACAGTTAAATAATAAATCTAAAAGGTAAAAAGAACCAAAAAAAATCCCTGATGATGATCAGGGAAAATGATTATTTGGACGATTTTTTATTTTCTTCATTGACATGCTTGACCAACCTATCACAGAGTTCTTTCATTTCTTCAGAAATATATTCGTCTCCAGTAGCATTTAGGATTGTCTGGGCCATCCCCCCTAGAATATCTATATAGAATCTTTTCATTTCTACTACAGACATGTCTTCTGTCCAAAGATCAATTCTCAATGTACTGTGGTTTAGATTATCCCAAACATTCAAACTAATGCTTTTTGTAGTTTCCTCACCTTCGCCTTCTTTGTCTGAAGCATCCCATTGGATTGATTTTGGAAGATTCTTATCGTCAAGATTGATTTTAAACTTTATTTCTGAGCTTTTCATTACCTATTTTAATTGTATATCCGACAAAACTACAAAAGCAGAATCTAAGTTCCGAAGATGAGTTTGTTTTTGTTGTCTTGAAGTATTACTTGGTACTTTACTTTTACTGACATTTACTTTATTCAAGTTTACCAAGGGTTCAAAATCTTAATAACCATGAATCTTAAATCAATTAAATCGTAATTCAAGTAATGGTTATTTATCTTCTCCTTCTGTTGCGTTTATTTCATTGAAAAAAATGTTGTTAGCTTGGACTTTCCTCAAATAAAAAAGGTTCATTTAACCAAGAATTATGCATCAGAAAGCTCTTAATACTATTCTCTGAGTCCTCTACCATCCCAAACCTAAAAACTCATCTCCGGTATTTCTCCTTCTATCAGCATTCTCCCTTCTGTCTTATCGATTATTTCTTGAACAGACACGCCTGGTGCTCGCTCCAACAATCTAAAACCTCCTTCTGGAAGCACTTCTACTACTGCCAAATCTGTTACTATTTTTTTGACACACCTAATTCCTGTAATCGGAAGGGAGCATTCTTTCAGTAACTTGGATTGACCATCTTTGCTGCAATGCTGCATAGCCACAATAATATTTTCTGCGGATGCAACCAAATCCATAGCTCCACCCATTCCTTTGACCATTTTCCCAGGGATCTTCCAGTTGGCAATATCTCCATTCTCGGAAACTTCCATAGCTCCTAGAATAGTCAAATGAACATGACCTCCACGGATCATTGCAAAAGACTCTGAGGAGTTAAAAAGTGCAGATCCTTTGGACATGGTAATCGTCTGCTTTCCTGCATTGATCAAATCAGGATCAACTTTATCTTCGGTAGGAAAAGGGCCAATCCCCAAAAGTCCATTTTCAGACTGCAATACCACTTCCAAATCATCAGGAATATAGTTTGCCACCAAAGTCGGGATACCGATCCCCAAATTGATGTATTGGCCACTTTGCACTTCTTTGGCTATTCTTTGGGCTATTTGATCTTTATTGAGCATATCTAGAGTTATTTAGGGTCTTTTATAAATTAAGATTTTAGAAGGTAGATTTTAGATTAATTGAAATAAGGTGGAAATAATTTGAAATAGAGTAGAAATAAATGGAAATATTTCAACCTTATTTCGCCCCCAGGCATATTTCAACCTTATTTCGCGAAGCTTATTTCAACCATATTTCGTCAAAGATATATTTCTACTATATTTCACTTCCTAGAAACTGTCCTTTGTTCAATTCTTTTTTCGTAGTCTTTTCCTTGGAAAATCCTCTGTACATAAATACCTGGAGTATGGATTTCATTCGGGTTCAATTCTCCGGCTGGAACCAATTCTTCAACTTCAGCTATCGTTATTTTCCCTGCTGCTGCCATCATTGGGTTGAAATTTCTGGCCGTACCTTTGAAAATCAAGTTGCCAGCAGTATCACCTTTCCAAGCTTTTACAAATGCAAAATCAGCTTTCAACCACCTTTCCAAAAGATATAACTTCCCATCAAATTCTCGCAATTCCTTACCATCTGCAACTTCTGTCCCTACTCCTGCCGGTGTAAAAAATGCTGGAATTCCAGCTCCTCCTGCCCTTACTCGTTCGGCCAAAGTTCCTTGTGGGATAAGTTCCACTTCTAGCTCACCACTTAGCAATTGTCTTTCAAATTCTGCATTTTCACCCACATAGCTTGATATCATTTTTTTGACCATCCGCTTTTGAAGCATCAGTCCGATCCCAAAATCATCAACTCCTGCGTTGTTGGAAATACAAGTTAGGCCGTGAAGTTCTTTGTTCAGCAATGCTTTGATACTATTCTCAGGGATTCCTGAAAGACCAAATCCTCCAAACATCAAAACTGCATTGGAAAAAACATCGGCTACAGCCACTTCTGCGTTTGCTACTGTTTTATTGATCATACTTTGAAAGTTATTTTTGGGTTAATATGCTTATTGCTTTTTCTCTATCAGATTTGAGTTGACTTTTCAATTCTTCCAATCCTCCGAATTTGGTCTCAGGTCTGAGGTACTCTTTGATCAAGACAGTTATGCGCTTGTCATACAAATCACCTTCGAAATCAAAAAGGTTTACTTCAATACTACGGCTATTTCCGTTTACAGTTGGCCTATTGCCAATATTTAACATGCCCCTGAATACTTCTCCTTCCACATTGACTTCTACCGCATAAGCGCCGTCGGATGGAATTAGCTTGTAGTCATTTGGGACATGAATATTTGCCGTGGGAAATCCAATAGACCTGCCTAATTGCTGCCCTTTGATGATAATTCCATTGAGCTCGTAATCTCTACCAAGGTAATCATTTGCTATGTGGACTTTTCCATCTTCCAAAGCATGTCGGATTTTGGTACTTGATACTCCCACATTCTCCACATCCTCTCGTGAGATTTCCTCCAGCTCAAAAGCGTAATTTTGGATATTTTCCTTTAGGTAATCAAATCCTCCTTCTCTATTTTTCCCGAACCTATGGTCATAACCAATCACCAATTTTCTTGTTTGAATTTTGTCAATTATGATCTTCTGGATGAAATCTTCCGAACTAAGTTCAGAAAATTCTTTGGTAAACGGAATTGTAATCAAATGATCGATCCCAAATTGGCGTAACAATTTGGTTTTTTCTTCAAAAGTGGAAAGCAATTTCAAATTGTGCTCTGTTGGATACAGGACCAATCTAGGATGTGGCCAAAAAGTGATCAAAACAGTTTCCCCTCCAATTTCATCAGCTATAGTCCTGATTCTATGGAGGATTTTTTGATGGCCAAGGTGAACCCCATCAAAAGTGCCGCTAGTGACTACCGGATTATTGACAGGACCAAAATCCTCAATTCCTTCATAAATCCTCATTCATTCTTGCTTTAATTTTTTCAACCAACTCCCCTAGTTCTTCTGCATTTTCTAACTTGAATTCTCCTATTCTTGTTCGCTTCAATGCCGACATATAGGCGCCAACTTCCAGCTTCTCTCCAAGATCTCTCGCCAAGCTTCTGATGTAAGTCCCTTTGGAGCAAACAATTTTAAAATCAATCTCTGGCAGCTCAAACCTTGTGATTTCAAATTCGGATACTGTAACTGGACGTGGCTCCATTTTGACCTCAATTCCTTTTCTTGCCGATTCATAGACACGCTTACCATCTACTTTGATGGCAGAATGCATCGGTGGAACTTGTAAAATATCACCAGTCAATTCCGCTACAGCAGCTAGCAACATTTCTTTGGAAATGTGGGAAGGGTCTGCCACTTCTATGATTTCCTTTTCCCTATCGAAACTCTCTGTGGTTTTCCCCAAAACAAAAGTACCAGTGTACTCCTTTTCCTGCCCCATGTAGATATCGATACTTTTGGTTTTCTTACCGGCACACACAATCAAAAGCCCAGTAGCCAAAGGATCAAGTGTACCAGCATGGCCCACTTTTTTGATTCTTAGTGCATTCCTAACTTTTTTGACAACATCAAATGATGTCCATTCCAAAGGTTTATCAATCAAAAATACTTCTCCGTACGGTTCTTGTTCCTGCATTTTACAAATATAAGCCCACTACTATGGCTATCAAACCTACTATGGCGCAATAAATAGAAAAATAAGTCAATTTGCTTCTCCTTACCAAAGCAATCATCCATGTACAGGCAAAATATCCCGCCACGAATGCCGCGATAAAACCTGCTGACAAATAACCAAAACTCTCTGGATTATAAGCAAGTCCGCCATCCAAAATATCTTTAGCGATTTTTCCCAAGATCAATGGTACAACCATCAAAAAGGAAAATCGAGCTGCCTTAGACTTATCTATTCCCAATAACACGGACGTGGAGATCGTAGCTCCTGACCTAGAAATACCGGGTAGAATCGCAATAGCCTGCGATATCCCTACCAAAAAAGCATTGCCAAAACTGACTGGCTTGTCTGTGTTTTTTGCTTTGTCTGCCAAGTACAATAAAACCGCCGTCAATAAAAGCATGCATCCTACAAATACAATCTTTCCACCAAAAAACTGCTCTAGCTGATCGTTGAAAAACACACCTACTATGGCAGCTGGAATCATAGAAATGATTATTTTGATAGAAAACTTTGTTTCTTCATTCCATTTGAATTGGAACAAACCTTTGAAAATCTCTGCTAAATCCTTTCTAAATACCAAAATAGTAGATAATGCAGTGGCAAAATGGAGCACGACTGTAAACATCATACTCTCCTCAGGAAGCTTGGTGTCGCCCAATATGGCAGAACCCAATTCCAAATGCCCACTTGAAGAAACAGGCAAAAACTCCGTTAACCCTTGGATGATTCCAAGGATTATAGCATCTATAATATCCATGATTTATTTTTTCTCTGACTTGTAGAAAATGGCATAAAATTCAAAAATAAATCCAATGAGAGTGACTATTGGCCCAAGAGTCAATCCCATAAATCCAAATCCGTGGGGTTCAGGATCTAAGCCAATTATGGTAAATCCAACTACAATAATGGCTATTCCGATCAACATCAGAATGTAATTTTTCTTGGAAAAAGGTAAAGATTGATTGCTCATATTTTTAATAAAGTTCGTCCAAAGACATATTCAAGTATTTATTTACTGCTCTCAAAGTACTGAATACAGAAAGTAAAGCACCTACTACAATCAGTCCCCCAAAAAGCATATATAATAATTCATAATTCTGTAGCATAGCAAAACCGTCAATATTTGCTTTGGTATATTCGATGATCCCGAATAGTATAGCCGAAGCCAAAACTCCTGATAAAGCTCCAAAGAAAAATGCCCTACTCAGAAATGGCTGACGTATAAAACCTCTCGTGGCACCCACCAACTGCATACTTCTGATCAAAAACCGCTGTGAAAACAATGCCAACCTGATCGTATTGTTGATCAGCATGATGACGGTCACGATCAAAATAATGATAAAACCTCCCATCACCAAGCTCACTTTCAGCAGGTTTTCATTGATAGATTCTACCAAATCTGACATGTATGTCACTTCAAATACTCCATCCATATCCTGGATCTCTGTCACAATTTCTTGGATTTGTTCAGAAGTCTGATATTCTTCAGAAATGGCAATGGTATAACTGTCCCGAAGTGGGTTATCATTCAAGAATTTGGTGAAATCTTCCCCTGTATCTTCCAAAAAACTTGCGGCAGCCTCTTCTTGGGATATAAAAACCAAAGCAGCGCTATCTGCTTTTTGCATGATGTAAGGCTTTGCAGCTAGCAATTTTCCGATATTGGCTTTCTGCTTTTCTTCAATATTCTTATTAAGAAAAACCTGGATTTCAATATTCTCCCTGATGATTTTTGTAAGTGTCTTTGCTTGGATAAAAATCACCCCAAATAGGCCAACAATAAAAAGGGAAAGGGTTGTACTGAAGAGTACTGAGATAAATTTGAATTTACCGACTTTGGTCTTTTTCCTTGAATTGCCTTTCATATTGATTGAGATAGGGATTTCACCCTTTTTTTAAACAGATTGATATACCTTAAATGATAGAAGCACGAAAAAGGTAAACAAATTTGGTCAAAATTAATCAGGTTACTGTATATAACCAATCATATTCGATTTAATTGACTCGAATTACCTTTTCATTAGCAATAACGAAGGCTTGGTCTGATTTGGTACAAGTCATCTTGACCAATCCTGTGAATCTTCCAAAGGCTGGTAAAAGCAGTCTCCCTTCACTGTAGAAAAAGCAAGGCAAGGTGATTTTCTGTCTTCCTTTTCCACTCAGAGAAATCCCCGGATGGATATGTCCACACAAATTCACTTTTCCATTAGGCACAGATTCCATTGGTTCATGAGAAAGCACAAGTCCATGATACTCCAAAGGTTCTTCATGAATAATCCACTTTCCTGATTGATAGCAGGCAGCAGGCAAGATATCATGATTGCCTTTTACCAAATGAAAATTTACAGATGGAAACAATTCTATGAATTCTTCCAATACCCACCAAGAATCATTTAGATCAGAGTGGAACAAATCACCCAAAAAGTAAATATCATTTGGATTGAAATCTTGAATCAATTTACTGATCTTAGACAAATCATCATGATGCAAATATTCTGAAATCGGCACTCCCGCTTTTCTAAAATGTGCTGCCTTACCAAAATGTGGATCTGCGATAAAGATCGCTTCCAATGATTTGCAGTAGATGGCATTTTGAGGTAATAAAAATAAGCTAAAACCCAATGTCTCAAGCTTCAATTCATGACCATGATCTATTTCTAGCATTTTTATTGCTCTAATTCATTTAATAAAACGAGGATTAAACACACTTTTGAAAGCAAATTTGCAAACAAAGTAATTTGTTTTCGTTTTATAAAAGTATTATTATTCGATTAAGTATAACAACCTAAACTCAAAATATTATGAATTTGAAATTCTTGAAATTAAGTCTTGTCCTGATTTTCACTTTTTGTGGATCAGCAGTTTTTGCGCAAAATGCGGATGCAATTGTTGGGAAATGGTACAATACCGAAAAAGATGCACAAGTTGAAATCACCAAAGAGGGAAATAAGTATTCAGGAAAAATCGTATGGCTTGCCGAACCAACAGAAAATGGCAAGCCAAAGACTGATAAAAACAACAGTGATAAATCAAAGCGTGATCGACCAATCATGGGAATGAAGCTCCTCAATGGTTTTGAATACAAAGGAGGAGCATGGGAAGACGGAACCATCTACGATCCGAAAAACGGAAAAACCTATTCATGCATCATCAAAAAGAAGAATGATAAAACCTTGGAAGTGAGAGGTTATATAGGAATTTCTCTTGTAGGAAGGACTGTGGAGTGGACGAAGGTGGAATAATCACACTTCCCAAATCCCTTTGGGAACAAGTTCAAGGACGTTTCCAAAGGGATCTTCAAAATAAATGCTTTTTTGACCCTTTGACCATTCTTGTTCATGGGTAATTTCAATGCCACAATCAATCAATTTTTGTTTGGACTCTGAAAAATCTTCAGCGGATACTTCAAAAGCTATATGCTGCTTTCCTTTAGCAAAATGGGGAGGAAGGTTGGTTTCATTTTTGGTAACTTCAGGCAAAAAGCACAACAAAACTGAACTACCACATCGAAAAAAGATATGGCGATCATTGACTTTAGAAATCACTGGCATTGCGAGAGTTTCATGATAAAATTTCTCTGCTTGATCTATATCAGAAATGTAAAGACAGGTTTCTTTGATTTGAGTGTATTTCATATCTAAATTTAAAGTTTTAAATATGGGGCACAAAATAAATGCTGCGCAAACAATTTGATTTTCGATTGCCATGCTCAACGGCAGAAAAAAATACCCAGAAAAAATGCGGTAAAGAACAAGCTTCCTTACCGCATTTTATTCAAAAACGAACAACCAAATGCTCAAACTACCTCCACAGATTTTTGAATCTCCCTGAAAGCATATTCTATATCCTCTGCTGATACACTATCTGGTAAGGCGACGATAGAAACTCCTCCTTCTTCATTGAGCCTTGAGAAATTCTTTGGCTTTACCTTTCCTACTGTATAGTAATATCCGTCCAAGTGTATCGAATATTCTGGAGAGAAAACTACGCTGTCATTTTGTTCCAGTGACTTGCTTCTAAACAATACCCTCACCCCCAGATTCAAGAGTTTTTCGTCCAAAGGTTTATCAAAATTCACTTTCGAATAATTGTACGAGAAACCATTTCTGGCTTTGATCAAATCACCATAGACTGCTGCACCAGTAGGCAAGCTACCAGCTCCTTTTCCTAGATAAAACTGCTCTTGCAAGTGTTCTGAAACTATTTTTACGGCATTGTATTCATTTTCCACTCCAAAAAAGGAATTGGACTCTTCTACAAAAGTTGGTAAAATCTGTGCAGATATACCTCTGTAATCCTTGTCAGCTTTTGCCATCAATTTTATTTTTAAGCCTAATGCTTTTGCAAGGTTGATCTCTACATCACCCAAGTGCTGAATGCCAAAAGTAGCAATCTGCTCTTGTCCAACAAACTTCCCAAATGCATGCAAAATCAGGATATTCAGTTTGCTAGACACATCACTCCCATTGATATCAAAGCTTGGATCAGATTCTGCAAAACCCTTTTGCTGAGCCATTCTAAGTGCTTCTTCGAAGCTCAGGCCATTGTTGAAAATGCGAGAAAGTATATAATTGGAAGACCCATTGAGAATTCCTTCTAAGCTTATAATCGTATCCTCTTCAAAGTGGGTTTCCAGATTGGTAATCACAGGAATCCCTGCCGCAGCAGCCGCTTCATAAAGCAACTTCCCGCCAAACACCTTTTGCAGGCTGATCAACTCAGGAAGATGTGCAGAAAGTAATTTCTTGTTTGCAGAAATAACGGTAATCCCCCTTTTCAATGCCTCCGTAACATACTCATATGCTTCCTTTTCATCGGAAATCAACTCAAGAATATAGTCAGGGTTTTTATCAAAAACATCTTTTGCTGTATATGAGAATTTTATGTCAGAAGGTCTTCTTTTTTTCTGATCCTTCACGACAATGGTATCCGGCACCCATTGTTCTTTTTGTTTTTTGGCAATCTGATAGTAGCCTTGGCCAACTACTCCAAATCCGAAGAGTCCTATTCGCTTAGTCATCATTGTGTTCTAGGTAAAAAGAGCTGAGAATATATTTTAACTGTTCGTATTCTATTAGAAATGCATCATGTCCGTAAGAAGATTTGATCTCTCGATAGGTCCCTTTCTGAACATGATTGGCAATAAATTGTGATTCCTCTTTGAGGAAAAGTAAATCTTTATCAACGCCAATGGCGAGGACTCTTGAAGGGATTTGGGACAAAGCAAATGCTGCTCCACCCCTATTCCTTCCTATATCATGGCTATCCATCGTCTTGGTCAAAGTCCAATAAGACAAGGCATTGAACCGCTTGGCGAGTTTTTGCCCTTGATATCTCAAATAAGAGCTTGCTCTGTAGCCATCAGTTTTGTCAGCGTCATCAGCTTGGTTGTTTGCAAGGTTTTCTGGATGTCTGTAAGTCAACATAGCAATCGCTCTTGCTGCTTCCAGACCTTTTTTTCCAGCATCAGGATCATTTTGACCCCATGTTTGATCTGCTGCAATTGCCATTCTTTGCGTCTCATTGAAGCCTATCGTCCAAGGAGAAGTCTTGGCATTGCTAGCAAGAATGATTGTATTTCTGACTTTTTCTTGCAACACATAAGCCCACTCGATACCAACTTGACCACCAAGTGAACCTCCTATCAAGGTATGGATTTGATGAATCCCCAGGTCTAACCTGAGCAATTCCAATGCATTGGCCATATCCCTGGAAGTCAAGTTTGGAAAATCATAATAATATGGTATGCCCGTAACTGGATTTTCCGAAAGTGGCTGGGTAGAGCCATAACATGACCCCAATAAATTGGCGCAGATGATGAAGTATTTACTTGGATCATAAAACTTATCCTCGCCGATTATTCCTGACCACCATTCTTGCGCATTTGCATCACCTGTTAGTGCATGGATTACCCAAATCACATTGTCCTTTTTCGCATTTAACTGACCATGTGTGATAAAAGACAACTGCATGTCCTTTATTATTTCTTTGGATTCTAGTTGAAAATCTCCTTTATGGATAAAGGTCTCTTGCGCCATATCGATACTCAGGTAAGGGCTTTCTAAATTCATTGGATTTTGAAATGATGAATTAGTCTCCCGACAATTAGACTTTGTAAGATTTACAGGTTATTTTATTTGATCAAAAGCTTGTTGCAAGTCTGCTTTGATATCTTCAATGTGTTCTATACCCAATGAAAGTCTCAACAAAGTTGGCGTCACTCCCGCAGCTTTTTGTTCCTCTTCAGAGAGTTGCTGATGTGTAGTTGCTGAAGGTTGGATGATCAAGGTTTTTGCATCACCAACATTGGCAAGATGAGAAATCAATTCCAGCTTATTGATAAATTCAGAAGTGCTTTCTTTGTCTCCTTTGATCTCGAAACTCAATACACCACCAAAGCCGTTGGTAAGGTATTTATTAGCCAAATCATGGTAAGGAGAAGATTTCAATCCAGGATAATTCACTTTTTGAACTTGAGCATGCCCTTCTAGCCATTGAGCTATCGCAAGTGCATTCTCTACAGTTCTCTGAACTCTCAAAGAAAGTGTCTCTAGCCCTTGAAGCAACAAAAATGAATTGAATGGGCTCAATGCAGGACCAAAATCCCTCAGACCTTCAACTCTCGCTCTGATTGCAAATGCAATGTTTGGAAGTYCCAATGGATTATTTTCCCCGAAAACTTCCCAAAACTTCAATCCGTGATATCCTTCAGAAGGTTCAGTGAATTGTGGGAATTTCCCATTTCCCCAATTGAAATTTCCCCCATCTACAATGATCCCTCCTACTGAAGTCCCATGACCACCGATCCATTTTGTAGCTGAAGCAGTCACTACATTTGCTCCATGCTTCAAAGGTTTAAACAAATAGCCACCTGCACCAAAAGTATTATCCACTACAAGAGGGATTTCGTATTTTTGAGCCAAAGCTGCGATTGCTTCAAAATCAGGAATATTAAATTCAGGATTGCCTATCGTCTCAAGGTAAAGCGCCTTTGTTTTGTCATCTATCAAGGCTTCAAAATCTGCTACCGCATTTCCTTTTGCAAACCTTGCTTCGATACCGATTCTTTTGAAAGCCACTTTGAATTGGTTATAAGAACCGCCATAAAGGAATGATGTAGAAACAAAATTCTCACCTGCTTGCAGGATATTGTTCAAAGCCAAAAACTGAGCTGCCTGACCAGAACCAGTTGCCACAGCTGCCACTCCACCTTCCAAAGCTGCCACTCTCTGCTCAAAAACGTCCGTAGTAGGATTCATGATTCGGGTATAGATATTCCCAAATTCCTTCAAAGCAAAAAGGTTAGCTCCGTGTTCAGCGGAATTGAAAACATAAGAAGTCGTTTGATAAATTGGTACTGCCCTTGAATTAGTTGCAGTATCTGGGCTTTGTCCAGCATGAAGCTGTAAAGTGTCGAAATGATAATTTGCTGACATGATAAAATGGTTAAATTGGTTTGAGAATTACTTATCAATATTCTTTTTGAAGGGAACTGAAGAAGGAAACAGTTGGCAATAGGCAAAAATCACCTACACATGGGACATGCAAAAGAATCAAAACACATAGTGCATTGAACTTGACTTGTCAAATTTGAATTGTTGGATTGCCTGAAATTTGGAATATAAATCATCTTGTTAAGAATTTATATTTCCGAAGGAGGATATTCTCTTTCGGCAGGAATTGGCACCTTGGATTTTCCAGGTTGCCAGAGGGTCTTAGAGCCTGTCTCTCGTCTCTTCTGTATAAATCCCAACACCATAAAAAGTGATAGGATGCCACAAAGTAAATTCAGGAATTTTAAGAATCCAAGGAAACTCGAAGAAAAATTATTTAAAAATTGAAAATCTCCATTTTGAGATAGATAAGACATATCTGCTAAAGACTGGTCAAAAAAAGGTTATAACAAACTATCTTTCAATGAAATAATTAGTGTGTATCTCAAGAAAGCAACAAAAAATAAAATTCAGAATTTAAGAATGAATGGAAACTGAAAAAGCCCGCTCGAAAGCAGGCTTTAGTTTTTCTGAACAGTTTAATGCAACTTATTTTGGCATTAAGACAGAATCAATTACGTGAACTACGCCATTGCTTCCTTCAAGGTCAGCAGCGGTAACAGTAGCTCCATTGATCATCACCTTGCCATCCTTGATGCTTACAGTCAATTCCTGACCATTCAAAGTAGTCACAACTTGTCCGTCCGAAAGGTCACTTGACTTCACATTTCCAGACACTACATGGTAGGTCAAAACGCCAGTCAATTTTTCCTTATTCTCAGCTTTCAACAAGTCGTCAACAGCACCAGCTGGCAAAGCAGCAAATGCAGCGTTTGTAGGAGCGAACACAGTAAATGGACCACCACCATTCAAAGTCTCTACCAAACCAGCTGCAGAGACCGCAGCTACCAATGTAGTATGGTCTGGCGAACCAACTGCGATATCAACTACCGTATTTGGCGCTTCTTCTACTACAACTTCTTCCTCTACAATCTCCGTAGATTCTTCAGTCTCTGCAGGTTTGTTTTCACAACTTACTGCCAATACTACTGCACTACATACAGCAGCTAAAGTTAAAATTTTCAAAATTTTCATTTGTTTCTTTGTTTTATGATTCAACACAGACCAAACCTCAATTCCCTTAATAAGTTTTAATAAAGGAGAAATAATTGATGAAGGGTAAAAATTGAATACTTTTGTACTTACCAACGCTCACGAATGATGCCAGAAGAGAAAAAAGTACACGCTACTATCAAATCAGTCCTCCATCCAAGTAATAAACACAGGGAAAGGTATGATTTTCGAGCATTGATAGAAACTTTGCCAGCACTTCAAGAGTTCGTTTTCACCAATAAATATGGTGATGAGTCTGTGGATTTTTTCAACCCTGAGGCCGTAATAATGCTCAACAAGGCACTTTTGAAGCATTTTTATCAAATTGATCATTGGGAAATTCCGGAAAATTATCTTTGCCCACCTATACCAGGAAGAGCGGACTATATCCATTATATAGCTGATTTGATTATTGACAAAAATGACAAAAGTTCAAATCAGACTAAATGTCTGGATATCGGTGTTGGAGCAAACTGCATCTACCCAATTATTGGAGTTCAAGAATATGGATGGACCTTTGTAGGATCAGATATAGATCCGGAGGCTATCGAAGCAGCCCAAAAAATCATCAATTCAAATCCCCAATTAAAGAATAAAGTGTTTTTACGATTACAAACTAATCGCAGAAAGATCTTTGAGGAAATTATTCAAGCTGGTGAATTTTATGACGTCAGTATATGCAATCCGCCATTTCACGCTTCGGCAAAAGAAGCAAATGCAAGTTCTTTGAGAAAACTCAGCAATCTGAAAGGTGAAAAAGTAAAAAAAGCCACATTGAATTTTGGAGGTCAGAGCAATGAACTATGGTACGAGGGTGGCGAATTGAAGTTTTTGACTAATATGATCTATGAAAGCAGACGCTTTGGCAGACAGTGTCGCTGGTTTACAAGCTTGGTTTCAAAAGAGTCAAACCTTGCCAAACTTTACAAAACCTTGGATGCTGTCAATGTCAAATCAATAAAAACGATCGAAATGAGTCAAGGAAATAAAATCAGTAGAATTTTGGCTTGGAGTTTTGGGTGATTTCTGAATTTAACAAAGCTTATAAATTAATCTCCGTCATATTTGCTATTCTCTTGTGATATAAATGAGACATTTTCTTTAAAATCATTTCTTTATTCAATCTCAATCTCTATTCAATTCACCTAACTCTTATTATTGTGTCTTTCCCTGCTATATTATTAATTTTGAATACTTTGTACGGAGTATTCATAAAGTCAGTCAGTCTTTTTGAATCTGAAAGTAGACCACTGTCATAGCCTAAGGCGTGTGGACCTGCAATTTGTTTAAAGTTACCTATTGAGTCAATCACAATATGGTAAGGGATTCCAGAAAACTGATAATTAGAATGAGTTTTTGCAATATTTTGGCTTATTAGTTGATGTCCCTCTTGTTCATTACTTAACAAATAGTTTTTCCATTTTTCAAGATCCGTATCAATCGAAACATCTATAAATACTATGTCAGCATAATCCTTTAACTGCTGTTTCAAATTTTCTAGATGAGGTTTTTGTTGCATACAAGGGCCACACCAAGTTGCCCAAAATGACACATAAATGGTTTTACCCTTAAAGTCTCCAAACCTTACTTCATTGTCATCATAATCTTTAAAGAATTCTTTTGGTAAAGTTCTTGAAGGTTTTGTCGTAAAATCCCACAAGACAGTTGCATTATATAAATTAATCCCCGTCATGTCAGTCCCATAACCTTTATTTTTTATAATAAATGGTTGAGATAGCAAATAGCCAACAAATATTACCAAAATGAGAGTCAGAGAGGATATTCTAATATTTTTACTCAACTCTTTTCTTGTTGACAGTATACTGAGTACAGATACAAAGCCAATTAAAAAGAAAAATGGGAAATGAAGCATGTCAAGAAGAATGAAAAACAACAATGAAATAAGCAGGAAAAGTGTAAAAATAATTTTGGTTCTTTTGTTGATAAGTCCAGCAAAATAAAAACCAATGGCACAAATCAATATTGGCAACCATTTCATTACTTGAATATTTTGCACTTCAACAACTTCTGTAAACAAAAGAATGAGCAAAACTGCTGAAGTAATAATCACTAAAATCCCAAGAAAAAGCCTTAGAACGGTTTTTACTATATTTTTTTTCAGCATGACTTATATACATTTCTAAACGATTCCCTTACACTTCTATCGAGGCAGATTTCTAAAAATAGTAATTTTAGTTGAATTTACTAGGTTCACTAAATGATTGAAAGCTTGCTTAATAACTAACTTAGCTATATTTATTCATAAAAATAAACATGTAATAATACATCCTGGTCCCTTTCATTGAGATTTACTTGATTAAATCATTTCAATGAATTGTTTTGCTGTCATTGTCGGTAACTTTGAATTTTTAAAATCCTTTAGATTTCTTGTAATGATCATATCTTGCCGATATTCAAGTGCTGTGAAATATTGGAGTCCATCTTCAAAATCAGAAAATTTCTCATCCTCCAAAGCTAATCCTATAATCCCATCATTTAATGGCAATATATTTAAAATCAATCTAAGGTTCCTTAATACTGATTTTGCTTTTTTCGAATTCATTTGCTTCAATAAGGCATAACTCGTATTTGCAATAGTCAAGGATGACACTGATAATTTGACTTTATTTGTATCAGCAACAGAAAATAATTGAGCTGCATCTTCAAAAAAAGGTTCTCTGCGTGCTAATAGATCAATTATTATATTCGTGTCAATGAATAAGTTTTTCATTTATACTTTTCTTCTAAAAAATCCCCATACGCTTTTTTATAATCATAGTCAGCAGGCAAATCAATTACACCTATCAAACTCTTAACAAAAGGAGTAATTGCAATCTTTCCCACTTCCTCTTTCTCCTTTGTAATACTATCTAAATAAGATTCAATAATTTTAGAAAGACTAATATTATGACTATTCGCATATTCTTTAGCTCTCTTGATCACATCTTCATTAAGTCTCAATGTTAACTTAGTATCCATTACAACTTATTTTTTATACGTACAATTATAATATTTCTATACGTCTTTTACAAGTACTGGGTTTTGGAAGTGTTAAATGTTCAGCAGGGTTCCAAAGAACTATTCATTTTTGACTCCTTATCAATTACCTTTTTTAAAAGACTTGTTTTTAAAAGTGTAACAAACACCAAATGAAGCATAATGGAATAAGCTAAAATTATAGACCTCATCATTGTCTGCTCCTCCTTCAAGAATTCTATATCCCAGACGAACTGACAACTCGTCCGAAACTTTGTATGTCCCAGCAAGCAACACATCTTCTGCTCTTCCTTGTGGTGCTGCCAATGCATCCCCCACGAACAAAACTCCGATTTTGTCATTTATTTGCCAGTTGAGCCTGAAGTTTATGATGGGCACAAAGCCTACATTTGTTTTTGAAGCAGATAATGTCTCACTTCTCAGGGCAATTTCGGCATCTCTGATTTTTGCAGTAAAACCAGCTCCGAATTCAAATTTTGGCCTTTTTACAAAATCATATCTATAAGTCACTCTATAAGAATTAAATACATAGCTCGCATCCAACAAAGTATTGGAACCAAAAGTAACTCCTTCAAAATCAATCGGTCTATTTATAGCCCCGCTAGATCCTACACTGAGAGGAGCATAAAGTAGAGATATTGCATGCCTTGATTTAATAGTATAACCTGCCCTTAAGCGAAGAAAAGCGCTTGGTGTGGGACTCAAATCATTTTTCAAAGAAAACTTGGTACCTCCATCTCCCGGAATTCGGACATTATTGTATCCTGTAAAAACTCCTCCAGACTCAAAGTCAACAAATGCCTGTGCTGTGACTTTTGATGAAGTGATAAAAAATACAGTAGAAATCAATGCTGCCGACAAAAGATATTTAAATTTCATAGTTTAGTTCATTGTTTGGATTAAACCAAATATTTTTTGGCTATAGTAAAATATAAAGAAATAAAGATATTCTATTTACATACAGATACTTTCACATCAAAGTTTCCAGAATCACAGAAAAAATCTAACCAATAAAAAAATCATTTTGAGAACAGCATTTAAAATCAGCCATTTACCTCTTTTCATGTGTATATAATTTGTTTTTCAGAGGTCACATGGAATCTCGCATGGTTGATAATCATCCCAGTGTGTAAAGTTCTTCGTCATGCTTGATTTCATATGAGGTTATTTTTATTTATTCTAGACTAAATTTATTAAACAATAGAAATTACGAAGCAATATAAGCTATCATAGAAGAGAAGAAGCATATGTATTCGCCTATTTTGGATCGATTTCTAGTAACATTCTAATTAAAATGGGTGTAAACCTCTGAACTCTTGAGAGAAATAAGAATCAATGATATTCAACTTGGAGGGATCGGCCGGACTGCCTGATGGAAGAGCGTTTCTCAAAAACATTCTCTCCAAACCTACTCAAGACTTCTTGAAGATAAAGAATTTTGATTTTTCTCAGAATCTCCCTCCTACTTATAAGGATGCTATTCTCAAGATGAAATTTGATGTAGGTTTCTTGTTATCTCCATTTGTTGATATGTTCTACTTTGTCTTCAAATTGTGCTGCTAATGACTTTACTCTTGACTTCAAAAGTATTTTTCTGCCATCAAGTGTTCTTGTATAAATCAAGTCGCAAGAACCAACAAGTCTTTCCCATTGATCTTTGAAATATTCAGCCAAGTTTTTATTTCGTCCAAGTATTTCAGGAACAGAATGATAGTCTTTTTGCTTTACGAATAGCATAAACCTATTCTTTCTGATAATCACATATCTTGGATTGTCAATTGGAGCAATTACTTCTTGAAGTGAATTTATAAAATTCGATTTATCGAAAGTCGTTCCTCCTTCTAAATGACAGAACACTGCTCCCCAATTATCAACGGAAGTTTCCACCTTTAACTTTGAATAATCTGATTGAATTGTTCCTGCCCTAATCAAGGAGTTTAAAAGTGCATCCCCAATTTGCTGAATATCCTTTGCAATGTCACGGTATTTGAAATACAACCTTAAGGTCATAAATGTCCGCCTACCAAAAATAGCCATTCCGATAGCTCCGAAAATTGCCAGGAAAACATATATGTCTTGAGTAGTCTTAATATGCCTTGCTGCTCTACCAAGTCCTTGTAAACTTTCTAAACCAAAACCAACTAAACCTGAACCTAAAGTCGCTAAAAGGTTACGAATTGTTTTTTTCAAATACATTGACTTAACAGCTTTGTATTCTTTTTCTTCAGGAAATGGGATTTTGATTTCTTCAACAAGTGTAACGCCTGTTTCAAGTGCCGTTTTCCATCTTTGTTTTAGACTTTCTCTGTCTCCTGCGTAGGAGAACATTTCAACATTCTTTTTTTCCGCTTCTTCTTTATGATGAATGTTTTCTGATAGATCTAAACGCCCAATTCCATTTTCAATGCCAGGTTCTTCTCTGAATGAAACACCAACAAAACTCCTAAAACGTCTTTTTAGTAAATCGAAATCATCTCCGCCTGTGGGTGAAGTGGGGTCAATACAGACTAAATGCCAAATATTTCCTGTCTTGTCTCCATTTCCGTTTTGTGTTCTAATGGCTCTACCACGCATTTGATTGGAAAGCACAAATGAACCTACAAAACTTGCCAAGATTAAGGAGTTGATAGCAGGTGCGTCCCAACCTTCACCAAGCAAAGACTTTGTTCCGATCAAAACTTCAATTTCTCCACTTTGAAAGATTTGAGTTACGATGTGAACAATGTCGTGTTTGAGTTGCTCAGTTTGGCTGATTAAAATGTAATTGCTGTCAAAAGGAACAGGATTAGAATTGATTTGAGTAATTCCATATTTTGCTGATTTAGCTTCAAATACTGGATAGGCACTAACAGGAATGATTATCATTGAACCTGTCAAAACAGCAATTTTCTTATTCTCCTTATTTTCTCGTCTTAATTTTTCAAAGATTGGAATTACACCGATTTTATTTAGTTCAAGATTGTTATCAGGAGAGTTGATATAAAACTCTTTGCGGATGAAGTCGGAAAGAATTACTAAACGCAAATTGTTTCCTAAATTCTTGTATTCAAAATCGACAATTTCTTTGATTCCGTTTAGTTTGCTGATGCTTGAAGTCAAAAATCCTGTAACTCTTTTGTTATGCAAAAAATTGATTTGACGTCTTTCAATTGCTCCGTATCTTCTTAGCCGGTTTTCAAGGGTTTTTTGATGTTCTTCAAACGTCTTAAAATGCTCCTTTTCTTTGTAGAGATAAAAATCTAAAAGCGTTTCAATCCATTCGTAATCGAGCTTGGGAATTTCAAATTTTTTATCTCCAATTACTTCAAGATGTGTTTCGGGAATTTCTTTGTCGTTGGCTTTTAGAAAAATCAAACAAGCTGAATAATTGGAGAGGTTATTATAAATCCAATCTAACTGCTCTGTCGGGTTTTGCCAAATGGGATGTTGTTCGATT
Organism: Belliella alkalica; assembly: GCF_022549785.1. Taxonomy (GTDB): domain Bacteria; phylum Bacteroidota; class Bacteroidia; order Cytophagales; family Cyclobacteriaceae; genus Belliella; species Belliella alkalica. Next base: position 141,503 of record NZ_JAKZGO010000010.1, on the reverse strand, counting down.
GCTTGAATGATTGTTTCATCACTTTTTATTTCCTTAAAAAGCTTTTCAATATTTTTTCTGAAATCAACAATACTTTGATTTTCTTTCTCAGTTGGGAGTGTGAAATAAACATAATCTTGGTGAGGGCATAAATCACCTTCAATTACTAATTCAGGAACTGAAATTTCTGTATCAACAGGTCCGTTTAAGTTAATGTATCGTTGCCATTCTGTTGCTGTAACGTCATATGGTGGCGTAGCAGTCAAGCCAACAATTATCGGATCTAATTTTTCTTTAACCTTAGTCAATGTTTGCCACCATTCATTCTTTAAATGGTGTGCTTCATCCACAACAATTGTCTTGATATTTTGAGTTTTTAGTCCGCCTACAATGTTGTCAAGATTTGGATTTGTTGATTTTCCGTTTCCCTTTGTCTCTTCGGTTTCTTCTTCGTTGTCAATTTCTTCTTCTTCAACTCTCCAATTGTTACAAGCTGCGTGGAGCCCTTGATACGTTACTACAGTCATAAATTTGGGATTGCGAATGTCTCTCGAAATCCAATCAGGTGTCGAGTTGGTTTGAAGAAAAAGTTCACAAAACCGCTGTATCCATTGATTACGAATTGCAATTGTTGGAGCAAGAATTAAAGTAGGTTTATTAAGTCGAATAGCTACTTCAAGACCTAAAACTGTCTTACCCGAACCTGGGGGAGCAATGACGTGTAAATGTCCGTCAGTTAAGTGGTCTTGTAAGTCGTCAAGCACGCGTTGTTGGTATTTTCTCCAACCGTATTTGAATTTTATGTCTTTAGGATATTCTGTCAAGGTATCAGTCTCTTTTTAAACTTTTAACTAAGGGATTCACTTTGGAGAAGACGGGATTTTTCAGCACTAAACTTTATTAAATGCACCAAGCTTGAATTTGGAACATCGTACACCGCCACGGACACGAAAGCCCTCGCATTTTCAAAACGGCTGGTGGTGGCTAGTGCTTTTAGTGTTTTGATTAGCCAAGTTTTTCATTTTGCTTTTTCTTATACTTTACTTCAACATTCGGATTTAATCTCTTAATGTCATTGATAAATTCAGACTTATATTTTGGTGAAATTATTACTGAGTCAAATTTTCCGTAATTAATTTCAAGTCGGTCAATCGAAGTTGCAGGCGAACTAGTTGGATTGTTTGTTTCGGCAATCTTTTTTATGGTCTTTATCTCGATAGTTTTGTTAAACAAAAAACCGCATTTTATTATCAGCTCCTCGCCGTCAATCGTGTAGTATGTTGTCATAAACATATGAACGACAAATAGGATTACAGCCAAAAGAATGGCAATTCCAACCCAGCTTGGTTTTTGAATTATAGCTAAAACTAAAATTGACCCTAATATAAGAATAAGAGGAATGATTAATTCAAGTCCGATTTTTGATTTATATATTTTCTTCATTTAAAAACTATCTTTTTTAGCCATGGGTCGTTCTATTCTTGCCACTAATCGGGCTTCAGCCTAGAAATGGCGGTAATAAAATCCGACTCACTTTCCTCTAAAACCCAGGTATATTAAAGGTAATCACTTTCAAATTAGCATTTCACTACTGCTTGCTTTTTGGCATTTAGGGATCTGCTTCACTTTATTTTCTTGAAATTAAATTCTCCTTGTTTGTTTTGGTAAACCAAAAAAAGGGAATTCTCTAAACTTACAAACCATTTACCTGATTCCACTGAAAGCTTTTTAGATTTTAATTTATTACTTGTTAGTTGCCTAGTGAACCTTTCATCATTGTGCCAAATACCCTTTACAATTCTTTCTTTAAAGAATTTTTGTTTGATTTTGAAAATATTTAGTTTGTTAGGATCTTCCAATAAGTAAATTCTATTTCTATGTTCTGCTATATCAATCCAACGTATATCACTATAATCTCTATTTGGTCTTTTTCTTATAAACCATAGCCATTTTTTATTTGAGCTAATTGTGAATCCATTAAATAATCCTTTGGGTCGGGTTTCGGGTTCTAGAAAGATGTTTTTTTGAGTTTTTTCAATATATCCAGTGTAATCTGGTAAATTATTTTTATCTAAAACTGTTACATGAGAGGCTCCACCGGTATATCCACTAAAAGTTGAAGAAAGAATGATAAAGTATTCTTCTTTTAGAAGTATTCGATGAAGTTGTTCGTATGTCCCATTTGGGGGAACTTCATAAGATTTTATAAGATTTATACTTAGTGGATCTTTTAGGCTGTAAAAAAGTAAATATTTCGGCATAATCAAGTTATCTAAAGCTATCAAAGTATCTGAATAAACTAAAAAGTCGTCAACTGATTTCCCAAGAGACATTATTTCTGTAGGTATATCAATTTGACTCCACTTTTTTTCAGTCATATTGTAGCTATATATTTTTTCCTTTCCGAAATCACCACCTACAAATATATTACTTCCATTAATTTTGATTGAAATTGGTTCTATCCCTTCTGGAAAGGCTATTGTTTCAATGATATTGTTAAAATTGTCTTTTGAAATATTCGTAATTAAAAGTCTATTTTGTGCTGTATCTAGGATGGCAATGTTTCCAATTTCATTTATGTCAAACAATTTTGTGATTGGAAAATTGATTTTACCCTTATTCACAGTTTTTTTTCCTTGAATTTCAATTACAAAGTTTTCATTATTTACAGGCAAAACAGTTCTTTGTCCATATGTCGAACTTATTGAAATAGCCAAACTCAGTGTAATAATGATTTTAAATGCTTGATTAATTGTCATTGGGTTTCTACGGGATTGTTTGTGACGGTCGGCTACTAAGAAACGTTGGGCATTTGGGACCGATAACCTTTCAGCCACCACTAAAGTTAGCTCGGGAGACAAATCTTTCGGGTACCACTGACCGCCTCATGTTTTCTTAGTGCTGTTATGTTAAGTTTTTCTTTTTTTACTTTTTAATACTCTTCAAAATGATAGCAGTTGGAATTGAAAGCCCTATTATCAATGAAATCAACTTAGTTAAACCATACAGCACAGTCAATTTAAACCCCATAGTTGTATTACTAGCATCTACTTTTTTTATATACTCTTTAACATCAGGTGTATAATGAAGATAAAAAAACAATGACAAAAAACATAGACCAAGTACCAAAATGAAAACTTTTGCAATTACATTTAAATATTTCCCCATGTTTCCATTTTTTCTTGAACAGATAATTTTCGCTTCTCCTCAAATATCTTTATTCATAAAGTAATTTTATTTTTTTTCATTTTATTGTTCCATTAGTAATCATTATTACGAACAGCCCCAAACCAAATATTAGTGTGTATAAAATCTTTTTCTTATGTGATTTAATTAACTGAATCGTTAGAATTACTAATATTACAGTAACCCCTAATCCTTCTATCAAAATTACTTTCGAGTTTATTGCAGGATTTTCGTAGTACTAAGGATTTTCATTTATTGGTCCCTAGAGATAGCCTCCAGTTTGTTTTATACCTGCACAATCCACCATTCACTAAGTGACAAAAAAGCCAGTAGTCCGAAGAACAGTGTTGCCAAAGTCGTTCCTGTCCAAAATCACACTTCCTCCGGTGTCTTCGTCTTCTAATCCACTCTAACTTATAAATCTATCTCGAAAAACCATCTTCCTCCTACCACTAACAAGAAATAAGCATGGCTCTATTATACCCTAAAGTTAACTCCCTACTGTTTCTACATCTTCCATTTTATACTTTGGAGTCCCTCCTTTTTGCGTAGCGACATAAGCACCTAGTTTGCTGGCAAAGTCTAAAGTCTCTTTTAAGTTTCTCCCTTCTAAGTACATTTTCACAAATCCACTCAAAAAAGCATCGCCTGCACCCACTGTGTCTTCAACTTTGACTTTGTAGCCTGAGTGGCTGATAATTTTGCCATCTTTATACACCATCGCTCCTTTGCTGCCATGGGTGATACAAATCGCCTCAATAGGATATTCCTCCACCAAGTAATCACAAAGGTCTTTTGCCAAGCCATCTCCCTTTCTCTTCAATTCAAAAAAGTCAGCCAAGATTTCAAGTTCGTCTTCATTGATCTTCAAGATATCAGTATAGCCTAGCAAGCTGTCTATCTTATAAAAATCTATGTATGGCGCACGCAAGTTGATATCAAATATAGTCAATAGCGGTTGATGTACTAAGTGATAAAGTGTCTTCCACGAGGTTTCATTTCTCACTCCCAAACTCCCAAATATCAAAGCATCTGCCTTTGCGACAGTTTCTTGATTGGCACTTGTCAATTCTATAAAATCCCAAGCAGAAGGCTCCACAATTTCATATTTGATATTTTCTTTGTCTGTATCATCCACCAGAACTTTTCCTGTAGGATGTTCCGAATCTTCTTGAACCAGCCGCAAGGGCAAACTATATGTTGCCAAGAAGTCCTTGAGTTTTTCTCCATACGCATCATTTCCCAATCTGGAAATCATCTCTACATCAACGCCCAATTGCTTTAAATTAAGCGCTACATTCATCGGTGCTCCACCTGCCACTTCTCCGTCGGGAAAACAATCCCAGAGCATTTCCCCAAAACAAATAACTTTTTTACTCATGACTCTTCTGTAAATCTTTTTGAATTTCTTCTAATGATCGGCCTTTTGTCTCAGGCATTCTGATCGCTACCCAGATCAATTGGAAAACCATCATCAATGCAAAAAAAGCGAAAATATTTCCCGCACCATAACGATTGGCTACCAATGGGAAAATATTTGCAATGACTGCTGCCAAAATCCAATGGGTAAATGAACCCATAGATTGTCCATATGCACGCAATTCATTTGGGAAGATTTCCGAAATAAATACCCATATCACCGATCCCTGACCTATCGCATGTGAAGCAATAAAGGCAAATACAAAATATGGTAACAAACTACTATCAATAGCTCCACCAAAATAACTGTAGGCCATTAATGAAAGTGAAATTATATAACCGACTGAACCAATATACATCAGCATTTTCCTACCCAGTTTATCAATCAAATATAGCCCAAGCATAGTGGCAACAAGATTGATCGCCCCAATTCCAATTGTGGATATCAAGGCAGTCTCAGTGGATATTCCTGCTGATTCAAAAACCCTGGGAGCAAAATAAATAATAGCATTAATCCCTGAAACCTGATTAAAAAACGCCATCAATATCGCCATAAAGCTGATTTTCTTGAATTTGGAATTGAAAAGCATACTTACTGTGGCTTTTCCTTTGATCTCTTTGCTTTCTTGGATTGCCAAGGCAATGGCTTCATCTACGCCATCAGGATCTGTTTTTGTCAAAATCACTCTTGCTTCTTCAAAAGCATTCTTCTTTGCTATCAGCCACCTTGGGCTCTTGGGAACTTTCAAGATCAAGATAGAGTAAATTAAAGCCGGAATAGCCTCTACTCCCATCATCCATCTCCAAGCTTCATTCAGGTTGGCTGTCCCGATTAGATAATTGGAAAAATAAGCCATGAGAATTCCAAAAACGATATTGAATTGATACAAAGCGACCAATTGACCACGGCGAGCAGCTGGCGCGATCTCTGAGATATACATAGGCGCTACCACTGAAGAAGCTCCTACTCCCAAGCCTCCCAAAAATCTGAAAAACATGAAAGTGTTGACATCGGGAGCCAAAGCTGAACCAAGGGCAGAAACTAAATAGAACAAGCCTATCCATAGCAGAGAGGTCTTTCTCCCATATTTATCAGCAGGAATCCCTCCAAAAAGCGCTCCCAACACTGTTCCATACAGCGCTATTGCGACTGCAAGTCCATGCTTCAGGTCACTCAATTGCCAAAGATTTTGGATATCTCGCTCTGCCCCTGAGATCACGGCAGTATCAAAACCAAATAGAAAACCACCAAGCGCAGCCGTGATGGATAAAAAAAGAACGTAATTTTTACTTTGCATAGGTTGAGGGTTGTTAATTGGGGGTTAGTAGATTAGGGATTGGTTGAATAGTAGATTAGTAAATTAGGGATTAGTGGTTAGCTGTTAAAATAGTTGGAGGGTTTTAAGGTTGGAAAGTTTTAAAGTTATGGAATATTTGGTTGATTTGTTGTTTTTGAATAGCTGGTGCTTTTTTTATTGTTTTTCTCTTATTTCCGGAAGCCATTCAATTGACCTTTCAGGGCAAAAACAATCAAGTCTTTTACTTTTAGTATAGCGTTATTACCCTATGCTTATGTCAGAAACCTTTTCAGGGCATATTCTCATTAAGCCTCACGTCTTTGTAAAGTCCTGATTTTATTTGACACTTTTTTATTGATTAGGAGTTCAACCCACTTCGGGGTTGTTGTCATCGTCCCCAACTTTGATCCCCGGGTTGCAACCCGGGGCTAATCAAGGTTTAACCCCTTTCGGGGTTTTAGGACATGACATTTGTGTCTCATATCTCTGTCGCATCCTGAAATTACTTGACACTTTTTTTCTATTGATTAAAGAAGTTCAACCCACTTCGGGGTTGTTGTCTCCTGTATAATCATTGATCCCCGGGTTGCGACCAGGGGCTATTTAAAGTTTAACCCCATTCGGGGTTAATGCATTCTTATCTCACACCCCACATCTCTCTTCTAACTTACCAAATAGATTTCAAAACATGAATTTTCTTTACTTCGCCGAAGCCTTTTGTCTTCAATTGTGTATAAGGATTTTCGGGGAAAATGATTTCTGTTAAAACCAGTTCACCTTCATTGAAGAAAAACTCAATGGATGATTTATCAACAAATACTTGAAGATTTTTCAATTCTAATCCCAAATCAGGAGCTGTGTGCATTTTTTTGAAAGATTCATTGAAATCTGTCAATCCAGATTCACTTCTATCAAAGTAAAGGCTGTTTCCTTGTTTCTTTAAGGTGACCTTTTCCCCAAATTCATTGGAGAATTCCAAATCAAAATCTTCGGACACGATATTCAACTCGATTTCCAACAAATCAGAAACCAAGTCAATGGTATCTTCATTACTCTCTTTCTTTTGGACTCTAAGTCCTTGGGTTTCTTGAATAGGTCTCGAAGCTAAATAGTGCTTTTGATTGGATTGAAAAAGCTCAAGAGATCTAGGCAATGTCATGGCTGAACGCCAAACTTCAGTAGGGACAATATTTGCATAATCCCAATTGCTCATCCATCCTATAAATAGCCTTCTTCCATCCTCTTTTGGCACATTTGACCAAGTTACACCAGCGTAATTGTCAGCTCCATAATCGATCCATTTCACCTCTTGCTCTTCTGCATGAAATGACTTTCCATCAAAATCCCCCACAAAATATTGTGTTGCAGATCCTCCATTCGGTCCACCCGGGTTGATGCTTACCAATAAAACCCATTTCTCTTCACCTGACTCATTTTTCAGTTTAAATAAATCCGGACATTCCCAAACACCTCCATAAGCTCCCCAACTAGGCTGAAAATCACTTTCATACGACCAATCAAGTAAATCCGGTGAACTATAGAAAGAGATTTTATCTTTGACAGCAAGACTCATGATCCACTTGCCCTTACCATCTTTATCCTCATACCAATCTACTTTTGGATCCCTAAAATCCTTGATTCCGGGATTTTTCAAAACAGGATTCTCGGCATATTTCTCCCATGTCCTTCCTTTATCAATACTAAACGCTATCCCTTGAGTTTGAAAATCAACTTCTCCAGACTTCTCAGCTTCTGCGTCGTGATAAGTATAAATAGCTACAAGAGGAGGGTTTTCTTTAGTACCAAGTCCTGATGTATTGTTGATATCAGCCACAGCGGAACCTGAAAATATAGTCCCATGTTCATCGGGGAAGATTGCTATTGGCTGGTGATCCCAATGGATCAAATCAGTCGAGATTGCATGCCCCCAATGCATTGGCCCCCAAGTATTCCCTTCTGGATGGTATTGGTAAAAAAGATGATATTCACCTTCGTAATAAACCATCCCATTGGGATCATTCATCCAATTTGCTTCTGGCGTGAAGTGAAACTGAGATCTAAATGGCTCTCCATACTTTTTAACTTCAATTATATTTGCTTCTTTTTGGGAACAAGCAAACAACATGATTCCTGTCAAAATAAAAGTCAATACGCTGATTCCTTTGGTCATTTGTTCTTTAGGGTTAATGTAAAAGCTTAAATTACATCAAAAATCCATATTTTTTGTAATTCCAGTAAGTGTTCTTTCACACAATTGAAGAATTCCCTACATTGTGGAAGGGTTGGATTGCCCTTTCAGAATAATGAATTGATAATCTGAAATTTATTTTTACATCAAAAAAACAAGTCTCAAATCATGCCTTACCTTTCTAAAATCGCCTCGCCTACACTGCTTATTGACGAAAAAATCTGTAGGGAAAATCTGAAGAGAATGTCAGAAAAGGCGAAGAAACACAGAATGAAACTGATCCCACATTTCAAAACTGGACAATCCAAAGAAATCGGGAAATGGGCTAGAGATTATGGTGTTCGGGAAATTACAGTTTCTTCGGTCAAAATGGCAAATTACTTTTCAAGTGACAGTTGGGATAATATCCATATCGCATTTCCTTTCAATCCTTTGGAGGCAAATGCGCTTGATCAATTGGCAAGCAACACCAGAATTTCCGTGCAATTGGTAAATGCAGAAGTAACTGAAATTCTTTGCAATACACTCAAAAATAAAGTTGGATTTTTTATAGAAATCGATGCAGGTTATGGACGAACAGGTGTGGAAGTGAGTGATTTTGGAACAATAGAAGCAATTCTCAGAAAGGCAAAGGAAAGCAGCAAATTGGTTTTCAAAGGATTCTATATTCATGCAGGACATACTTACTATGAAAAAGATATTTCAAAAATATACGAAGAAACGCGGTTGGCATTGAACATGCTCAAAAACAAATACAGGACCGAATATCCGGATTTAGTAACCCGTCTAGGTGATACGCCTGGATGCTCGACAATGGATGATTTTGGAGATATTGATGAAATGGGGCCAGGCAATTTTGTTTTTTACGACTTGACACAAGAACATATCGGAAGCTGTCAAAAAAAGGATATCGCAGTGGCATTGGCAGCACCGGTAGTGGATATCAAAAAGGACAAAAGAACAATTCTGGTTCATGCTGGAGGTGTGCACTTGGCCAAGGATGTTCTGATAGAATCTGACGGAAGCAAGAATTTTGGTGAAGTTGTAATTCTAACAGAAAATGGCTGGAACATTCCCGAATCTAGATCCTTTGTCAAAAGCATTTCCCAGGAACATGGCATCATCCAAGCTTCTGATGAACTACTAGAAAAAACAAAGGTAGGAGACCTTTTGGGAATCCTACCTGTGCATAGCTGCATGACAGCCGATTGTATGAGATCCTATCTCAGTCTTGCGGGTCAATGGATTGACCATGCAGAGGGGCATTGATTTTAATTGATAAAATATACTATTCCGAGTTTAAACACAGTACTATTTCTTCCAAAAGCCTGAAACCTAACTTCAGGATTTATCCCCAATTCATCAGAAATCTTAAGCATTCCTCCTGCTCCTAGATTCATTGAATTAAAATCAAACCTACCTTGTGGGTTAAATTCAAAAACCCTTCTGTAAAAACCATACCCAGCAGTCACATACCATTGCTTTTCCTTTTCTGTGAGATAATATCTGGCATTTATGTCAATAGCCCGTGCATTTCCTGTAGCAGGAGTAAAAAATGTAAATGACGGAACTACCGAGAAATAATTTACAGGAAAATATTCACCAGTAAAATTCAACCCAAAAAACGGCTTATCATAAGCCATTTCATATGCATGTATAGCCCTATACTGCCCTTTATATTGAGCTGAAGCAGAATTAATTATAAAAAACAGCACTGCTATTATTATTAAACTTCTCATTATCTATCTTAATTAAAATGCAAAATCTCGTGTAAGTGGTTTTCTTTTTCCTCTGAAATCAAAAGTATACATTACATTAAGCCTGATAATATGTCGATTTCTGTACGTTGCTGGAGTTGCAGTAGGGCCATAAGTCCACATATGCCCACCAAAAAACATGTAGTTGTTATAAGTATATCCTATCGCTGTATATATCCTATTTTCTTCGAAAATATTCCAAACCTGCTTCCCTGTTTCAAAGAAAAACTCATTAGATGGAGCTATGAAAAAAGTCTTGTTTTCCATTCTAGGCTTATTCAAAGGAACATAAGCCGTAATTTTGTATCTCCACCTATCGGTATAATTAAACTCCGCACCTAAGTCATTGTTTCTTTTGAACCTGTGTTCAAAACGGAATTGGTGAAGCACTTTAACAGGCCCAACAGACTGAGTCAATAACCACTGATGCCAAAACCTTGGTTCTAACACTGAATCCACATACTCAGGATTCCCTCTTTCAGGAGCAAAATTCCACACCAAAGTAGGACCAAATGTAACTTCAAAGTAATCTGTAAACATATAGGTCATACCAAACCTATTGTATAACTGACTCATTCTACCAACAAAATCCAACCTATTATCAGCACTTGATCTTCTTCTGTAATGATTTTCCTGATACCACCACCACTTATCTGAGAACCTTAGCTTTAAATATAATCCATTCCAGTTTTCTGTAGTTGCCGGAAGACCTATTTTTTCATCTGGTATAATGACACCCTGACCTTTTGCAAAATCTACTTTTAAAAACAACAGAAGTATTACTACACTAATTTTTATTGACTTACTCAATACACTCATCTGCATCATTTTTTTATAATCCTAAATCAGATTCAATTTTATCAATTGAAGATCTTCTGTTGAGTCTTCTTTCTAAACTTCTGGTATCCTCATTTCTCAAATCTGACATTTTTCTAATCAATGCCTCAATTTTCCTTGTCCAATTTTTAACTTCTACATAATTCGTTTCATTATTAATACTCTTCACATAGTGGTTATATAATTTTTCCGCACTTTCAAAAAGCCTTTCTTTGAAACGTCTATCATATCTTTCGTTGAAAAATGCATTAAAAAACTCTTCTGTGTAAAACTCATCTAGAATCTCCCAATTTCTGGAAATATTTGCAAGTACCTCGTGCTGATTCTCTAGTTCTTCAACTAAGTCCAACATTCTATCAGCTTCTTGTTTTTTGGTAGAATACCGTTCTGCTTGCGCGTACCTTTCACTAATTCTTTCAAACTGTCCTTCTAATATGTTTTTTTGAACATTGGAAATTATGGATCTTGACAGTTCATCCAGCCCTTCTCTGTTTGCATATAAGGAATCCAAACTCTCTTTTAATGATTGAATTTCTTCCTCCAATAAAATCAGATCCGAGTCTTCTTTGATTCTATCCAACTGACTATCAACATAATTCCTTGTTTTTAAAGTATTTTCTCTTACTTGATTCAAATAATCATTGAGGGCAACAAAAAAATCTTCTCTAAAATCTTTTAATTCATACTCTAGTAACATTTTTTTATCTTCTTCTTGGAAGGAGTAATAAATTTCATCTTCAGATGTGATAAAGAAAATTCCTTCATCAACCATTTGATCCAAATCGTAATATTGAATATCTTTTGTCCTTATCTTTTCAAATAACTCCTTTGCATTGTTCAATTTATCATATTGAAATTCAAAAAATGCAAATGCTGATGATAAGGAGTCTGACCTTTGTCTGTTAAGTTTTAACGCGTTTTTATCTTTGTAATCTTGGTTAATCTTTTGAATTTGATCAAACTTACCCGGTAGCTCTTCTATAAGTTTCTGCTGCGATCTACTAAGTTCAAACACAAACTTTTTTGTATGTATCGGATAATCTATCAAATTATCATCTTGATTTACAAACCTTTGGTCATATTTCAAGATCTTAACCAGAAAATCAGATAAAAACTTATTTCCAGACTCTTGTGATTGATACTGATTTGAATTTGATAAAAAACCATCATTAAATAAAATCCCAAAGCTTTGGTCAGCTATTCTAAATTTCTGATTTGTACCAGCATTAACTTTCTTCAACCTTGCGATAGTCTCAAAGAATACAACTTCATCAATAACCTCATCGTCATTTAAGTCTCTTTTTACTAAGCCCAATAAAAACCCATCTTCATAATTTCTAACTTCACTTATCAGCTTACCATCTTCCTGATAGACCATGGTCCATTCACCATGCATAACTCCATTATCTTTAAGCTCTCCACGAATAAATTGCGTAAAGTTTCCAATGAATGATTTGAATTGAAACTTACCTTGAATATCTCCATTATTGAATAAAAATTCCTCTGCCTGTGCCTTTTTCTTCAAACTACCATCTGAAAATTCATTCTCCTCAAATACCCACTTTCCATTTGGAACTCCATTGAGGTAATTGGCTGTGAGCTTTATTTGACTACTTGCAAGATCTGATACAACTTTAAAATCAACAACATCCTTTAGTTCAATTTGATGACTTTCATCCAAATATTCCCAAAGACCTGACTTCTTGTCGCTTTCATAAAAACCTTGTATAATGGTTTTCAAAAACCTAGTTTCATCGTCTATATCCTTTTCACTCCTCACAAAATAAAACTCCCCTTGCTTCAACATTGCTCCTTCCTGACCTTCTACAAGCTGAAAAGTAGCATTTCCACTGATGTTATTGAATTTATACTCACCTTTATACTCATTTTGAGCAATCAAATGATTTGGCAAAACCAAAGTTAAAATAATAATTATATATGTTAATTTTTGAAATCTTCTCATTTTTAGAATTTAACAAATTAATGATTATACTGCTTTTTCTGATTGTTTCAAAAAACAAAAGTCCAAAAATTACTCCAAAATGGCAAAAAATATGATTTTTGTTTGACTTTTCGCAAATTTAGAATGCATTAAAAATATTTTTAAACAAATGAATATTTTACACAACCCGTTTAACCACAAATATTTTCAACAAAATAAACATGACTGATTAAATATTGTTTTTCATTATCAAGAAAAACCTACATCAAAAAAAAAGAGGGTTTCCCCTCTCATTTCTACTTATATCCCAAGGTCTTCATCATACTTTCACTCGTCTGCTCAGGTGCAAATAGCCAATGCTTCACGCTTCCATCTGTATCTCTGTCTATGATCACATGCTTTGGCGCAGGTATTAGGCAGTGCTGAATGCCGCCATAGCCACCCAAAGACTCTTGATAAGCTCCAGTATGGAAAAATCCAATGTATTGCTTTTTGCCATTGTCAGGTTTTGGAAGGTAGATATTGAACTGATGTGCTTCTGAATTGTAATAATCCATACTATCACAGGTCAATCCACCAAGATTGATATTATGGTATTCTTCATCCCAATTATTTACCGCCAGCATGATATACTTCTGATTCAACCCCCAACTATCTGGAAGTTGGGTGATGAAACTCCCATCTATCATATACCAAAGCTCCTTGTCATTTTGAAGCTTTTCGTCCAAAATAGAGTATAATACTGCACCACTTTCCCCTACTGTATAGCTTCCGAACTCTGTAAAGATATTTGGTTCCACGGTGTTGTTCTTTGCGCACATCCATTTGATGTTTTTGATAATCTGCTCAGCCATGTACTGATAGTCATAATCAAAAAACACATTGGTCTTGATCGGCCAACCTCCGCCGATGTCCATGGTATCGAGGCTTGGAGCGATTTTCTTCAAATCCACATACTTCTGGATGAAGCGAGTCAATTCCGACCAATAATAGGCTGTATCTCTTATTCCTGAATTGATGAAAAAATGTAGCATCTTCAAGGATACATTTGGATTATCCTTGATTTTTTCTTCATAAAGGCTCAAAATGTCATTGTATCTCACACCCAATCTTGAGGTATAGAAACCAAATTTCGGCTCTTCATCTGCTGCTATTCTAATACCTACTTGAAAAGGCACTTTGACATGCTCCAAGTAGTAATCTATTTCAGTAAGATTGTCAAGTACAGGCACACAGTTTACAAAACCATCATTCAGCAATTCTGTGATGTATTGCTTGTAAAGGTCTCTTTTGAAACCGTTGCATACAATATATGTTTGCTTAGTTATCTTTCCTTCTGCATAAAGACTTCTGACCAAGGGAATATCAAAAGTCGAAGATGTCTCTATATGAATGTCATTCTTCAACGCTTCATTTAATACAAAGCTGAAATGCGATGATTTGGTACAATAGCAATAGGTATATTGTCCTTTGTAGTCATGCTTTTCAATAGCATTTCCAAAAAAGGTCTTTGCATTTTGGATATTTTCAGAAATCTTAGGCAGATAGGTCAATTTCAAGGGAGTGCCATATGTATCTATGATTTCCATCAAATTGACACCATTGAAATGTAACTCATTGTTTTCGACTTTAAACTCCTTGGTTGGGAAATCAAAAGTCTGTTGGATAAGATCAACGTATTTATTCATTGTAAAGATTATGTCATTTAATGGATTACAAAATTTGCTTATATAATCCGTAAATCATAATGAAAAAGGGGAAAATCCGATTGGATTTTCCCCTTTTTTCTATTTTTCTCTTAATTTTCACAGGATCATGCAAAGAGCTTTTGAAGCAATAGACTTTGTTCAGCTTTGATGATTCTCTGGTTTTCGATGATTTGGTTCAAAATGCTCTTGAACCTGATTTCATCTTCGATAGACTTGATGATTTTATTAAGATAAGCTTTGGTAAGCTGTTCATTACTTGCATAAAATTTCAAAGTAAAGGTTTCATTTTCAGAAACATACTCCAAAACAACTCCTTCGGGTTTACCAAGACTTGCCAAGCCTCTGAACAAACCCTTCAACGAAGAATAAGACTCGTTGATCTGAAAATAAACAGCATGAAAAGTTTTTCTTGCTTCTGGGAAATTTGGAAAATCAAATTTTGCCGAATCAGTCACATTGATCATAGCACACATCTCTAAGACATTCATAACTCCAAGATCCTGAGAACCTGTGTTTGACTTTCTACTGATGTTTTGAAAAGCAAATGCGTTTGCGTTTTGATTTTCAGAGGTAGTGATGCTTGCTGTAACTGACATGGTAATGAATATTAATGTTTCACAAAATCATTGGCTTTTGCTACAATGACTCTTCAAAAGTAAAAGAACATTTTTTAATTTCCTAATAACCCTATAACTTTTATAGGGTAATGGTAAAATAATTTCTTAAACTGCTAATTTTTAGGTTTATAACTTTGACAATTCTACAATAGATTTATTCAATACACCAATCATTTCTGATCTCAATTGGTTAAAAAGTTTTCTGATTCTGCATGTTTCTTCATCTGTACATTCAAAACACGATTCGTAAAACTTCTCTGACACACATGGAATCAAAGCAACGGGTCCATCGATGATCCTCATAAGTTGGGTCACCGTAATTTCGTTAGGATCTTTTGCCAAAGAGTATCCTCCTACAGGGCCTCTCATACTTTTCACCACTTGATGCGTACGAAGATCTCTTAAGATGTTTTCTAAAAATTTGTAGGGAATATTTTCTTGTTCAGAAATAGATTTGGCTGATATTGGGGTTTTATCCTTATTTTCATAAAGAAAAAGAATTGTTTTTATAGCGTACTTAGCTCTTTTAGATAACATGTTAAAACTAATTTATCGACCCAAAGTACAAAAAAGAACACGAATTTCAGCAACTTTTCCGATTAGTAATCATTTGCGGAAGGTTTGGTGGGTATAAGTAAAGAATAATATGAAGAGATCTTGGATACACAGAACTTTGCCTGTAATGATTGAGAAAAATGATTTATCTTATCTCTGATATTAATTGATTTTAAATCCACCACAGCGGAAAAGTTACTCATAGATATTATCTATCAGCGAGCAATAAACCCTTGAATAAAAGCTACTGGCAAAGAAGCGTATTATCATAGAAGTGATTATAGAACAAGCTTTTCCAAATTTCAAAACTTTGAAAACCTATATCAAAACACTATCAGACTTCCTGAAAATTCATGGGTCTAAATGATTGTCAAGTAGAAGGTTCTAATACTTAAGAAAACTATCAGAACACCAACAATAAACATCAGTATTTTGGGATTCATTTTTTTGCAAATAATCGCTGCAAATGGTGAAGCCACCACACCGCCTATAATCAATCCAAGAACGGGGGCTAAACTCAATTCTTTGATAAAAAACAAAAATGTGGTTGCACTAGCCAAAGAGACGAAAATCTCTACAAAATTACCAGTACCAATAGCAAATCTTGGAACCTGACCTTTCCCCAAGAGCGTTGAGTTCACTATTGGTCCCCAACCTCCTCCTCCTATCGCGTCAGCAAAACCTCCTACTCCTGCTAAGTACGAAATACTTTTCTCCTTATGGTTGAATGTATTCTTTCTCCCTTTAAACACTTTTGACAAAATCACAAAACCCATCACCAGCAAATATATGGCAATCACAGGTTTAATTATTCTACTATCTATATTGGAAAGGAAAAATGCACCTATTATAGCACCTAACACTCCTGGCAAAATCAACCTCTTAGCCAAATCCCACTTTACATTGCCGAGCCTCCAATGGGAAAATCCCGATGCCAAACTTGTAAACACTTGTGCAAAATGAACCCATGCACTCGCTATCGCAGGAGGAATCCCGATTCCTAACAAAATAGAATTTGAAGTAACACCATAAGCCATCCCCAAAGCACCATCAATCGTCTGGGCAACAAAGCCAACCAACAAAAACCAAAGGAACATCTCCCAATCTAAATCCTGAACTGTTAAAATACCGGAAAATGACTTGTAGCTTATCAATAGAACAAGTAAAAAACTCACTCCAAAAAAAACTCCCCAAAATGGTTCTTCTTTGATTCTTAAAATTACTCTTTCCATCACTTTAATATTTTATTGCTGCAAGCTAAAAAGCAATTCATATTAAAACAACAATTCCTATATGTTTTATAGGAATTGTTGTGAAATAAAATTACCGGATGGAATAACTAAGCGTAAGCCCGAAGGTTCTAGGGTCTCCCAATACACCTGCATAATGCCCTATATTGCCTGCTCCAGGTAATAGTTGCTCAAAATAGTTTTTGTCAAAAATATTTCTACTCCAGAGGAAAACCGAAAACCCTTCTTCTGTTCTGAACCCTGCCCTAACATTGATCAATTCGTATCCATCAACATTCAAGAATTGGGATGGTGAAGGGCTGGTAGAAAACTCAGATCTAAAAAATCCTTCCAAAGCAATAAAAGATTTTCCTTGTTTTGAGATGAATTTTGAATCTTTTGAAAGCTCAGCTCCAATAGACCCTGCCCATTTGGAAATACCAGGCAACCTGCCTCCAGAAATATCCTTGAAACTTTCACCGCCTACTTCCTCAAGTGGGACTGGTGCATTTTCAAATTTGACATACTTGCCATCTGTATAAGCCAAAGAGCCAAAAATTTTAAAATTTCTCGAAGCAGACCAAGATCCATCAAGTTCTACACCCGATACCCTCACCAATTCAGCATTTGCCAAATAGCCTCTATTTACGCTCAAATCTGGCGTCTGAACAAGCGTTTGGAAGTTTTTGATATCCGATCGATGAAAAATCAGGTTAAGCGTAGCTCTTTTGGTTGGATTGGTTTTTACCCCCAATTCATAGTGGGAAACATCTTCAGGCTCTATTCTGGCAAGGTCGAGCAATGTTTCACCATTTTCTCTAGGCAAGCCACCCAAGTTAATCCCAACAGGCTTAAAGCTTTTTGAGTAAGTAGCAAATGTATTGATCCAAGAATTTGCAGCATAAGCCAAAGTCAACTGGCCAGAAACATTTGATTCGGTCACATCAGCTTCGAACTCCTGTGCGTTGTAAACAGAATTTTTCAGCGCTATCAATGCTGGATCATCTGTCTGAAGCCCACCATAAACTTGTCTGTCAAATTTAACCCGCTTCTCATCATAGTTATACCTGATTCCAGGCAACACACTGAATTTGTCTGTGACCTTCCAATCCAACTGTCCAAAAACAGCAGCACTCAAACTTAGTAAACTACTTCTCGTCTTCGTTCCGTAACCATCAAGTAAACCAGGAGTTGTCCACAATGGACTTGTGGAACTCTGAACAAACCTCCACTGATCTCTCCCGGACTCTTCGGTATGTACGTCATTTGACCTAAGGTTCTGGGTTAGATTATATACACCCACTACACCACTTAGCTTAGATGAAAATTCCCCCGCATACCTCATCTCGTGAGACCATTGGTCATGTTTTGACGGTGCTTGGGACAAAGACAAAGCTTGAAGTCCAGTAAAATCCCTATCGTTGGATGGATCCCAATTCCAATACCTCCATGCAGAAGTTGCTGTCAAAGTCCCAGATCCAATTTTATAGTCTACATTCACAGAAACCCCGCCAAGATCATTTCCGGATCTCCAAGGTGTATCATGATCTATGATTCGATCAAAAGCATTTTGAGAGGGTAATGTGTAGTTTAAGTCTGAAATTATTTGGTTAAACTGTCTAAATGGTTGTCTCCTGGTCTCTACAACTCCAGCTACTACTTGTGCAAAACCATCAGGCCTCTGTCTTGTAACATCACCCGCCACCAAAATTTCAACATTATCATTTGGCAAATACAACAATTGACCTCTCAAACCTAAGTTATTGATCGTATTCTCACGTCTTTGAGTAGCCACATTATAAAGCGTTCCATCTCTATGGCTTCCCGAGAATGACAACCTACCTGCAACCTTTTCCGTCAAGGGTCCTGTAATTGAACTTTTGGATTGGATAAACCCCAAATTACCAAAACTGGTCTCAAAGTTAACTTTTGGCTGAAAGCTAGGTCTTCTTGTAGTAATGTTGAATGCACCGGAAGTAGTGTTTTTGCCAAAAAGTGTACCCTGGGGCCCTCGCAGCACTTCTATCTGCTCAATATCAATAAAATCAAGTGTAGTCACAGCAGGTCTTGCGTAGTAAACCCCATCCACATAAAAACCCACTCCTGGATCTATCCCATCATTTGTCAAGCCAAATGTCGATCCAAGTCCCCTAATATTTAGGGTAGTATTTCGTGGATTTGAGGAGTAAAGTTGAACACTTGGAACAAGTTCTTTGAGTCTGTTCACATTGAATGCCCCTGCTTCTTCAACCAAAGCACCCGATACCACAGAAATGGGAATTGGTACTTTTTGGATCTCCTCAGCACGTCTCCTAGCAGTAATCACAACCTCAGCAAGGATATTTTCATCTTCCAACACGACCGTCAGAGGTGAGGAAGATATCTGATTGATTCTTTGGGATTTTGATTCAAATCCAACAAAACTAAACTCCAGTGTAAATGGAGGCTGTCTATCTGTAGAAATATTGAAATTTCCATTTTCATCAGTCAAGGCAAACAAATTTGAGCCTTTGATAACCACCGTAGCTCCAACCAATGCCAAACCATCAGAATCGGAGACTTTCCCAGAGATGATTTCTTGACTATATCCAATTCTGAAAATGCCCAGAACTAATAGAAATGAAATGTAGAGTGTTTTCATAAAAATGCCTTTTTTTTGATTTAATTATTATTTTATATTATTCAGATTATTCATACTTATTTTATATGATTAAAAATCACATCAAAAGGATGATGATTAATTGTAATTACAAATGTAAAAATAAAATCAAATAAACCTATAATCCCTATCTTTTTTGTAGGAATTAAAATTTAAATTTACTACTTACATCAATGGATCTACCTCTTTAATTTTTATAAAAATGTAATTCGAAGTCAATCAAAGCTCTTCAAAACCTTCAAATCTGAAAAACAATGGATTTTGACTTGTCAACAAATTGTAGCGCTTTTCTACATGCTGTTGAATAAGTCCACAATGAACTAGTGGTAAAATCTAAGAAAATGAGTGTTTTTGGCGGTTTTTTCATTTGGAATAATTCTAGTCTAAAAATTTCCAAATCAACAAATCCACCTACCGATGAAAAAATATACTATACTAATTTTAACAATGACCCTATTGTTATTCTTGGGGTCAAAAAGCCTATACGCCCAAGGAACCACCAGTTCGGGTATGACAGGTCTAATTTTAGATGCCGAAAAAGAACCACTCCCTGGCGCTACTATCCAAGCAGTTCACAAACCATCAGGGACAAATTATACAATGGTCACTCAACCCAATGGTAGGTTTACGATCCCAGGAATGCGAACAGGTGGGCCTTATGAGGTGACTGTTTCTTTCATTGGATTTGAACCCATAGTTTACGATAACATCACACTAAGATTAGGTCAGAGATATGTCCTCAACGTAACGATGGACGATGAAGGAATAGAAATGGATGCTGTAGAAATCGCTGCGTTCAAGGACCCACTTTTGAATGATGAAAAAACAGGTGCTTCCACTACCATCAACAGAGAAGCTATAACTACAATGCCTACATTGAGTAGAAGTGTTCAGGATTTTACAAGATTGACACCACAGTCTTCTGGAGAATCTTTTGCCGGACAGGATCCAAAGGCTATCAATTTCTCTTTGGATGGGAGTGTTTTCAACAATGCGTTTGGACTATCAGGGTCTATTCCTGGAGCGCCTACAGGATCTACACCTATTTCTTTGGAAGCAATAGAAGAAATCCAAGTCAACATTGCTCCTTATGATGTCACACAAGGTGGGTTTACCGGTGCTGCCATCAATGCGATCACAAGGTCTGGAGACAATGAAATGAGAGGTTCGGCTTTTGTCAACAACAGAAACCAAAGAATGGTCGGCACCAATGCAAGAGGTTCTGATGTAGTCACTGATGACTTCAGCGTACAGCAATATGGATTTAGACTAGGTGGCCCAATTATCAAAAACAAGTTATTTTTCTTCATTAGTGCCGAATCTGAAAGAAGAAGTGATCCAAACTCCCCTTTTGTAGCGGCTGCTCCAGGCAGAACTGGCGCAAACGTCACCAGAGTTCAAAAATCCGACATGGATGAATTAAGGGGATTCTTGAATGATAACTTCGGGTATGACCCTGGTGAATATGAAGATTACAATTTACCTACCAGATCAGACAAATTTTTGATCAAATTGGATTACAATATCAATGAAAATCACAAGCTAAGCGCAAGATTCAACACATTGATTTCCTCCATGGAAAGACCTGTAGCTCGAACATCATTAGGCTTTGGAGGTAGAAACCAAAACTTGTTCTCACTTAATTACGCAAACTCAAACTACTTGCTCAATGATGACATCTATTCAGGAATAGTAGAGCTTCAGTCAAATTTTGGGAATAAATTTTCAAATGAACTTCGATTTGGGTTAACTGCAAATAGAAACTCCCGATCGTGGGGAGGCGGAGACTTTCCAATGGTAGATATTCTTGAAGGAGGAAGAAATTACATTTCTTTCGGTACTGACCTTCTATCACCAAACAGAGGTTTGGACTCTGATACTTGGCAAATCCAAAACAACTTTACAGCATATCTTGGTAACCACACAGTTACAGCTGGATTGAATTTTGAGTATTTTGATTTCAGATACACATTTACCCCGACATTTTTCGGACATTATGTTTACAATTCCCTAGACGATTTTTACAGGGATGCAGCGGGTGAAGAAGTAGAACTTAGAAGGTTCCAACGTCAATATTCTGCACTTCCTGGAGGAGGAATACCTACTGCCAATACCCAGGCATACATAGCTAGTGCATATATCCAAGACGAGATCAATGTTACAAATAATCTGAAAGTGACTGCTGGACTTAGACTTGATGTTCCATTTTATGGACAAACTGCAGAGAGAAATATTGCAGCTGAAAGTTTGAATTTCCAAAAACCAAACGGGGAACCTATCACAATCAGGACAGACAGACTCCCTGAACCACAGTATATGTGGAGTCCAAGACTTGGGTTCAATTGGGATGTTCTTGGAGACAGAAACTTCCAGATAAGAGGTGGAACAGGCTTGTTTTCCGGAAGACCTATCTACATCAACATTTCCAATATGGTAAATACCAATGGAGTGCTGCAAGGACAAATTAGAGAGGATAATACCACCAACTTTCCTTTTAATCCGGATGTAAATGCTTACATCCCTTCCAATGGGGGCGCTCCTGACTCCTATGATCTGGCTTATATAGATCCAGGATTCAGGAATCCTCAGGTTTGGAGGTCAAATATTGGAATCGATAAGGATTTGTTTGGAGGTTTGGTTGCTACTTTCGAAGCCATCTATACACAACAAGTAAGTGATCTACTATTTTATGACTCCAATTTGCGACCATCGACTAGAAACCTTGCTGGGCCTGATGATAGACCACTTTATGGATTCAGCGATGAAGCAAATAGGCTAAATCAAAATATCACAAATGCTGTGGTTTTGGATAATACAAGCCAAGGTTATTCTTATAGTTTGACATTTCAATTACAGAAAAACTTCAGCAGTGGCCTTCACGCTATGGCAGCATACAACTATGCTGTTGCAAAAAACATGGTAGATGGAAATACACAACATTTTCTGTCTTATGAAAACATTGCATCTGTGAGAGGCGGGAATTATCCTGAATTAGGATTCTCTTTAGATGACCAAAGACATCGATTGATAAGTTCTGTTGGGTATAGAAAAGAATATGCGAAAAACTTTGCTACTTCTGTTTCATTATTCTATGAACTTCGGAATCAAGGCGTTGAATCTTATGTTTACAACACAGATATAAATGGTGATCAGATCGTAGGAAATGATTTGCTCTTTGTGCCAACAACGGCGCAATTAGATGAAATGCTGTTTGAACCATTGACAGTAAACGGGACCACATTTAGTGCAGCAGACCAAAGAGCTGCTTTCAACCAATTTATTGAGCAAGATGCACATCTAAGTACAAGAAGAGGAATGTATGCTTTGAGAAATGGGGTTCAATTCCCAGTTGTGGGAAGACTTGATCTTTCTTTTATGCAAGAATTCTTTCTAAATATTGGAGGAAAAAGAAATACTCTTCAGCTTAGAGCCGATGTTTTCAACTTCACGAATATGATCAACAACAAATGGGGAGTTGGTCAAATCATCACCAACGAATCTCCTATTGGGATAGTTGGAATTGATCCAACTACAAACATCCCAACTTATCAAATGAACCCATCGAATGGAAACCTTGTATCTGACAGCTTTACCAGAACTGCTAACATCGGAGATGTTTGGCAGATGCAACTAGGTTTGAGATACATTTTCAATTAACAATTACCCCATAAGAGGGCTGCCAAAATTTTTCGATAAATGATTGATAAGTTTATAGAAAAGGCGGCCCTTATTTTTTTTAAAAATTATTCCCCTACCTAATCAAAATATTTGTTATTTTGAATGAAAGACAATAAAACCCCATTTTTATTCTTTCACAAGTGTCCAAAAAATTATCAAAATGGTTTTTCGGTCAATTTTGACTACTTTTGCCCAAATATTTGAAGCTTACAGAAGATAAACCCGATTATATCAAGACCATTTATGAGAAAAATTAAACTAGTAGAAGTCCGTTCTGAAATCGCTGCAGGAACGCGAGGAGCCAGTTTGGGAATTGATGCCCTAAAGATTGCCAGTTTGGATAAAGCCTCTGATTTTTTCACAAAATTTGACCCTATTAATGTTCCTGATGCCAACAACTTCTTATGGAAAGGCAACAAACATCCACATGCAAAGTACATAGATGGAGTATATCAAGTATTGAAAAATGTCTATAGTACGATAGAATCCCTCAGACTAGAAAAGAAATTCCCCATAGTACTTGCCGGTGATCATTCTACTGCAGCAGGAACCATCATGGGTATCAAATCCGCCGATCCTAATAAAAGACTTGGGGTAATTTGGATTGACGCGCACGCTGATTTACACACACCTTATACTACTCCCTCGGGCAATATGCATGGTATGCCTTTGGCCATGTGTATCAAAACTGACAATATGGACTGCCAAGTGAATGAACCTGGTGAAGAAACCATTCAGTATTGGGAGAAAATTAAAAATATTGGAGGCGAAATGCCTAAAATTAACCCAAAAGATATTGTATTCATTTCGGTACGAGATACAGAAGAACCAGAAAACCACATCATCAAAAAAAATGGAATCAAAAATTTCACTACCGAGGAAGTAAGAGAAAAAGGGGTGGTGGAAATCGCAAAATTAGCCCTTGAGACACTGAAAGATTGTGATCAAGTCTATATTTCCTTTGATGTGGACAGCATGGACAGTTCTATCTCTGTAGGTACAGGCACTCCTGTTGCGAATGGATTGACAGTAGAAGAAGCTATTGAGCTCAATACTGAACTCATCAAAGACAAAAGAGTCTGCTGCTGGGAAATTGTAGAGGTAAACCCAACCCTTGACACCGAAAATCTTATGGCCGAAAATGCTTTTGAAGTATTAGAAGCCACAACGAGATCATTAGTAGAAAATTACTAAAAACTAACTTTCCTTCACCGCAAGGCTACGCAAAGATTAATGAAAATCCCAAATCAAAACCTTTGCAGCAAAAAACACCCTAGAAGCCTTTTCATCACCTTAGTATCATTTATACATTAAGGTGGGGAATGGACTGCGGAAAGAAAAAACCTTTCCCTATCTTTGCAGACTTAGAAAAAAACAATCCAAGTCAACAATATAAATAAGATGAATTTAGAAGAACAAATTATTCCCGTTATCCAAAAAGGATTTAGGGAGGTTTTTGGTCATGAGGTTTCTTTGGAAGAGTTAGGTTTGCAACCGACTAGAAAAGAATTTGAAGGGACATATACATTTGTGATGTTTCCTTATCTCAAGGTTACCAAAATGGCTCCTGAAGCAAGTGGAAATAAGCTCGGGGATTTTTTGGTTGCAAACAGTGATTTAGTGACAGCTTACAATGTTGTGAAAGGTTTTTTGAATATTTCAGTTGCACAAGCTTCATGGATCCAAATATTCAGTGACCTTTATTCCAATCCAAACTTTGGTCAACTTCCTGCAAATGGAAAGAAAGTAATGGTAGAATACTCTTCTCCCAACACCAATAAGCCTCTTCATCTAGGCCATCTTCGAAATAATTTTTTGGGTTATTCAATTTCTGAAATCCTCAAAGCAAACGGCTACGAAGTAACAAAAGCCAACCTTGTCAATGACCGAGGCATACATATATGCAAATCTATGGTCGCTTACCAGCATTTCGGGAATAATGAAACTCCACAATCTTCGGGATTGAAAGGAGATCATTTGGCGGGTAAGTACTATGTTATTTTTGATAAAGAATACAAAAAACAAATCAGTGAACTAGCTGCCCAGGGCCAGTCAGAAGATGAAGCAAAAAAGAATGCTCCACTGATGCTTGAAGCCCAGGAAATGCTCCGTAAGTGGGAAGCCAATGATGCTGAGACTGTTGATCTATGGAAATTGATGAATGGCTGGGTGTATGAAGGTTTTGAAGCAACTTACCAAAAAATGGGTGTCAATTTCGACAAATACTACTATGAATCTGACACATACCTTTTAGGGAAAGACATTGTAGAAGAAGGCCTTACCAAGGGTGTATTCTTCAAAAAAGACAATGGTTCCACTTGGGTAGATTTGAGTGAGGAAGGTTTGGATGAAAAATTGGTACTGAGAGGAGACGGCACTTCCGTTTATATCACCCAAGATATGGGGACTTGCGATTTAAAGTTCAATGACTTCGGTTTCGACAAATCCATTTATGTGGTGGGAAATGAGCAAGATTATCATTTCGATGTCTTATTCAAAATCATGAGAAAACTTGGTCGCCCATATGGTGAAGGACTTTATCATCTTTCCTATGGCATGGTAGATCTTCCAACAGGCAAAATGAAATCCCGTGAAGGAACTGTAGTAGATGCTGATGATTTGATGCATGAAATGGTCACAACTGCTGAGACTCATACGAAGGAACTTGGGAAGATCGAAGGTTTTTCACAGCAAGAAGCTGCTGAGTTATATGAGACTTTAGGATTGGGAGCTTTGAAATACTTCTTGCTAAAGGTAGATCCAAAAAAGAGAATGCTCTTCAATCCCCAAGAATCAATAGAGTTCCAAGGGAATACTGGGCCTTTCATTCAATATTCCCATGCAAGAATTGCTTCTATATTGAGAAAAGCTGAGCAAATCGGTGTGAATTTTAAAACTGATGGTTTTGAAGGAATTGACAAATTGGAAGATGCTGAGAGAGATTTGATCATCGTCTTGTATGATTTCGAGAAAAAAATCAAACAAGCAGGTGAAGACTACTCTCCTGCCCTACTTGCCCAATACTTATTCGATTTGGCAAAAGAATACAATCGCTTCTATGCAGAGCAATCCATTTTCAACGAGTCTGACGAAAAGATCCAAGCTTTCAGAGTTGCTTTATCAGCCTTGACAGCCAAAACAATCAAAGGCGGAATGAAGTTGTTAGGAATAAATGTCCCAGATAGAATGTAAAAAACTACTATGAAAAACTTATTGGCAATTCTCGTACTGATTGCTTTTGCTTGTACTTCAAGTGTACAAAAAAAAGAACCACAAAATTCAGATCCACTAACCTTAGACAAAATGATCATGGAAAAATCTATTTACGATTTTAAGCTAAATGATATCGATGGCAATGAAGTCGATTTCAGCCAATTCAAAGGTAAAAAACTCCTATTGGTCAATGTCG
This sequence comes from Belliella alkalica, assembly GCF_022549785.1. Lineage (GTDB taxonomy): Bacteria > Bacteroidota > Bacteroidia > Cytophagales > Cyclobacteriaceae > Belliella > Belliella alkalica. The sequence continues at coordinate 115,041 of NZ_JAKZGO010000010.1, read as the reverse complement.
CTTCCAAATGTGGATATACACCACAGTATGAAGATCTTCAAAAATTGAATGAAGAATATGGAGAAAAGGTGGTCATCCTAGCATTTCCTGCAAACAATTTTGGAGGACAGGAGCCGGGAACCAATGAAGATATCAAGCAGTTCTGCAGCACAAATTATGGAGTGACTTTTCAGATGTTTGACAAAATATCTGTCAAAGGTGCTGACAAACACCCTTTGTATAGGTGGCTATCCGACAAAGACCTAAATGGTTGGAATGATAAAGAGCCAAGTTGGAATTTCTGCAAATACTTTATCGATGAAAACGGTGAATTGAAAAAGTTCTTCGCCTCATCAGTAAACCCAATGGATGATGAAATTATCAACCTTATAAAATCCTAATTTTTAGGATTCTAATCAATTTTAGACCTGTTTTCTTAGGAAAACAGGTCTTTTTATTATTTTAGCAAAAAAAAACACAACGTGGAAATCACTCTTGCGAGTAAAAAACAAGCTTGGCTTCATGCTATTAGACTGAGAACTTTACCTTTGGCTTTGTCGAGCATCTTGATGGGCTCCATTCTCGCTGCCTCAAACAATAGCTTTCGGTTGGAAATATTCATTCTAGCAGCTATCACCACCATTTTCCTTCAAATACTGTCCAATTTAGCAAATGACTATGGTGACAGTGTACATGGAGCAGATAGCATCGACAGGAAAGGCCCTATCAGAGCGGTGCAATCAGGAGTAATTAGCCTTTCGGAAATGAAGAAAGCGATGATTCTTTTTGCAGTTCTTTCTCTGGTCAGCGGTTTGATTTTACTTTATATCAGCTTGAATGATTGGAGACTTTTCTTTCTATTCTTAGGATTGGGAATCTTAGCTATTATAGCTGCAGTGACTTACACATCTGGCAAAAAACCTTATGGATACGCTGGACTTGGAGACATTTCTGTTTTTCTATTCTTTGGGTTACTTGGAGTATCTGGAACGTATTTTCTCCACACATTGAGTTTTGATTGGATCAATTTATTACCAGCTGTCTCTTTGGGAATGTTCAGCACAGCAGTTTTGAATATCAATAATATCAGGGATATAGAATCCGACACCAAAGCAGGCAAGAAATCTATTCCCGTCAGAATTGGGAAAAAAGCTGCCGTAAAATATAACTGGAGTCTTATTCTTGGTGGCAACATCACAATCATCGTATTCGCTATCATTCAAAATTCTTATTGGTCTCTTTTCCCAATTTTGATTTCTCCCCTAATGATTCGAGTAGCTGTTGGAGTAAGTCAGGGTGAAAATTCTGCAATGATAGACCCTTATCTCAAAAAAATGGCGATTTCTACATTACTTTGGGTAATTGCATTTGGGATAGGTTTCTTTATTTTTAATTAATTGGTCAAACCTTTAACTTGATTACTTATTTTTTGTATTTTCCTGAATCTAAACCAAAACAATCACCATGAAAACTATCCTCGTACCTTATGATTTTTCTAAAGAAGCACAAAATGCCCTTGAATTTGCTCAAGGATTGGCTTCAAAAACCAAAGCTCACCTCAAGTTACTGCATGTCTTAGAAGCACCCACCATGACTTCCCTCGGGACGATGGGAACGGTAGAGTCCGGCAATGAAATCGATCAGATTTATGTAATCGAGCTGATCGAAAAACGAAAAACCCAACTAGCAGAAATCGAAGCCTTACATTCAAATGTTGATTACAAATTTTCGACAAAACTGGTATTTGGCAACCCTTATGCAGGAATCACAAAAGAAGTGACTGATTTTGATGCAAACTTAATTGTCATGGGTTCCAAAGGAACAAGTGGGCTAGAGGAGCTTTTGATAGGTAGCAATACAGAAAAGATTGTGAGAAATGCCTCTTGTCCTGTCATCACTGTCAAAGACAAAAGAGACATAAATGAGATCAAGAAAATAGTTTTTGCGAGCGATTTTGGAGAAAGTGCAGCCAAGGTGGTTAATAAACTTAAAAAACTAGTATCCGTGTTGGAAGCTGAATTAGCTTTGGTTAAAATAAATACTCCAAGTATGTTCGAAAACACACGCAGTTCCAAAAAAACTATGGAGGAGTTTGTAAAAGAACATCAGCTCGAAAACTACTCAATGGAAGTATTTAACAGTTCTTCAGAAGAAGAAGGAATTATAGAATTTGCCGAAGATTCGAATGCAGACTTGATTGCAATGGCAACTCATGGCAGAACAGGCTTCTTGCATCTGCTAAGTGGAAGCATCGCCGAAGATGTAGTAAATCATGCCAAAAGACCGGTATGGACAATGAAAGTGAAATAAAAAAATGGCAAAAAGTAAAAACAACGATTGGAAAAAAAGAGATGGAGTAGTTTACTCCACAAGTGATAACTTTGAGTTTGACTTAGGAGACGGTGATGAACAAAACACACTTCCACCTCAGCAGCAAAACCTCAAAGTGATGCTTGACAAAAAATCTCGAGGAGGTAAACAAGTGACATTGATCGAAGGATTTGTAGGTACAGAAGATGACTTAAAGGATTTGGGCAAGATGCTCAAAAACAAATGTGGTGTTGGAGGAAGTGCCAAAGACAATGAAATCCTAATTCAAGGTGACCACAGGGACAAAGTAGTCACCATTCTACAAGCCGCTGGCTATAAAGCCAAAAAATCAGGTGGCTGATTATTATAAAAACAACATAAAACAGATCGTCTATTTTTAGGCGATCTGTAAACTTTTGAACCAATTTGTTTTCTCTTTTTAAACAAACAAGATGAATTTGAATATTCTCAAATCAAGAACATTGTACCTCTTTGAGATTTTGCTGCTTATTCCTTGCTATCCTTTTTTGAAATCTGCTGGAAACAAACTTCGCAAAAACATCATAAAACTCCCTCCACATAGCGAATACTTGGAGTTTGGCACAAACAGCTCAAATCCAAATTTGCTTATAATCGGTGAATCCACTGCTGCTGGAGTTGGCGCAAGCAAAAAGGAAACTACTTTCGGATCAATGATGGCAGAAACGTTGCTTGACAATTACAACATTTTCAATGTCGGTAAAAACGGTTTGAAATCATCAAGACTCCTTACTTTGTACGAAAAGAATGAAAGTAAATTACCTGATTCTTTTGGAAAATGTATTGTGCTCATAGGTGCAAATGACTGCTTCCAATTCTCTTCACCTACAAAATTCACTAAAGGACTAAATGACTTTATCCTTTTTGTCAAGAAAGAAAAATCATGCGAGCAATTTATCATACCGCTTATTCCGCCAGTCCATCATTTCCCTGCGATCCCAAAAATCATCAGATTTTTTCTGAAAATCCATAGAGAAATACTGAGTTTGGAAGTGAAAAACATAGCTAAAAACAACCCAAAGGTCAGTTTTATCAATCAAAACGAAAAATATGAAGCAGCCTTTTTTGCAACAGATGGAATCCACCCTTCTGATGTAGGTTATAGGCTGATGACTGACTTGGTATCAATCTATATCAAAGAAAAAGGTGACCAAACCTAGCCACCTTTTTACTGAAAAATTGAACCACAAACTAAACCTGTTTACCTTCTAGTAAAAGGTATTATTGATTTATATAACCATTTACGAAATCAACATCGTTTTTGGATTTACAAAAGTTCATAATATTTCAACCAACACACATGACTCAATATATTGCACAGTTTGCTTTGATCGTCGATGATTATGATGATGCCATTGATTTTTACACAAAAAAATTAAATTTCAAACTACTCGAAGACACCCAAATCTCCGATTCCAAAAGATGGGTAAGAATAGCTCCTCCGGGCGCTACTGAATCAAACTGCCACATCCTGCTTGCCAAAGCTGTGGGAGAACAACAAAAGAATGCAATAGGAAACCAAACTGGTGGTAGAGTTTTTCTATTTTTACACACCGACGATTTTGAAAGAGACTATGAAAATCTGATTAAACACAACATCAAGATTTTCAGAGACAGGTCTTCAGAAAGCTTTGGGAAAGTTGTAGTTTTTGAGGATCTGTATGGAAACCTTTGGGATTTGATAGAACCAGCGAAAAATGATGCGTAAATTAAATATTGCAAAAACCATTTCCATAATTGGTCACCCACTGATGATTGGGACGATGTATGTTATCTTCATTTCTTTTCATGATTTGGAGAAAGAGACCGCTATGATCATCTCAGCTTCAATTTTATCCATTGTAACCTTCCCTATCATCATCCATAATTGGATCAAAACAAGAAATGGTTCGTACTCCAACTTTGATGTTTCCAACCAGCAGCAAAGAAGAAGTTTCTATCCATTCAGTATTTTGCTTTTTTTAATTTGTTTGATTTTTTTCTACATTTTGAAATTTCCTGATGTCGTGATTTTAACTACTCTTTCATTTTTGATGATGTTGATCAGTATGAGTTTGGTAAATCTGAAAGTGAAAGCGTCATTACACCTGGCTATCGCCATGTTTATTTCTGCCAAATTATTTGGAGTTGCAATTTACCTGGGTGTGTTTTTCTTGATTTTTAGTGTATTGATCGCATGGTCAAGAAAATATTTGGGAAGACATTCATTGCAAGAATTAACTATTGGAAGCATGAATGGCTTGCTTTTCGGAATATTAAGCGGGTATTTTTAAGTTTTCATACCGAATTTTCTCCATATCTGTAATTATTTCAGAAAAACATTCCCCAACTTTTGCTTGTTAACAATTGGTCTTTAACTTTGCGCACATCAATGAACAGAAATTTTCTCCATATCGACTTATTTTTGGCTACAGCTCATGCTGGAACTGTTCATCATATCCATCATTCCTCTTAAGGAGGAACAACATTTACATATCGCCCAAGGAGAGGCTGTTGATATATTTATACAGCCCTATCATCCAAATCATTTATTTGTTTTGTATTACTAAACGTATATTGCATACATGGAAAACATAATCCGCATAGCCGTTCAAAAAAGCGGAAGACTCAGCGAAGATTCATTAAGCCTTATCAAAGAATGTGGCATCAAGTTCTATAATGGAACAGGAAAATTAAAATCAACATCCACCAATTTCCCGATCGAATTTTTATTTCTGAGGGATGACGATATCCCAGGCTATGTAGCTGATGGAGTAGCTGATTTGGGAATAGTTGGTGAAAATGAACTCGTAGAAAAAGACAAAGATGTCAATGTTTTGAAGAAACTAGGTTTTTCAAAATGCAGGCTTTCACTCGCAATCCCAAAAGGTGAGGATTATCCCGGAATCAATTATTTTGACGGAAAAAACATTGCTACCTCCTATCCAAAAATCCTTGGCGATTACCTCAAAGAAAAAAATATCAAAGCTGAAATCCATGAAATCTCTGGATCGGTAGAAATTGCGCCAAGCATCGGGCTTGCTGAAGGTATCTGTGATATCGTAAGCTCAGGTTCTACCTTGATGATGAACGGATTGAAAGAAGTGGAGCAGATATTCAAATCTGAAGCTGTATTGATTTCCAACAAAAACTTAAGCCAAGAGAAAAAATCTATTGTCGACAAGTTGCTTTTCAGAATGAGTGCAGTGCAAACAGGAAAAAGCAATAAATATGTACTTCTCAATGCTCCAAACAAGTCTTTAGACAGAATAATCTCTTTGATTCCGGGAATGAGAAGTCCTACCATTTTGCCATTGGCAGAAGAAGGATGGTCATCTGTTCACTCGGTATTGAGCGAGGATCAGTTTTGGGAAAATATTGAAGAGCTGAGAGCCGCTGGAGCCGAGGGGATCCTAGTAGTGCCTATTGAGAAAATGGTGCTTTGATCAGCAAAACCCCAAGAATTTAATTCACAATTTTTCCCAAAGAAAAATTCAAAAACCATGAAAATATTAGTCAATCCTCCTCGAGGAGAATGGAAATCAGAACTGGCAAGACCAGTACAAAAATCCAAAGACATAGAAAAAATCGTCAAGCCAATCATGCGCAAAGTGAAGCGGCAAGGGGATAAAGCATTGAAGAAATTTGCATTGGAATATGATCATGTGAGTATCAAGAACCTTCTTGTAAGCAGGGAAGAAATTGCTACAGCAAAGCTATTGGTGTCAGAAGAATTACAAAAAGCTATCATTCAGGCAAAAGTGAATATCGAAAAATTTCACGAGGCACAGCAAACTCCCGATTTGATCATGGAGACGATGGAAGGTGTCACTTGCATGCGGAAGACTGTTGGCATCCAAAAAGTCGGACTATACATCCCTGGAGGTACAGCACCTTTGTTTTCTACGGTATTGATGCTTGGCATTCCTGCAAATATTGCCGGTTGTGAAGAAATTGTACTTTGTACACCTCCAAACAAAGAAGGTAATATCCACCCTGCGATCCTTTTCACAGCAGATCTGATTGGCATAGACAAAATCATCAAAGTAGGCGGAGCACAAGCAGTGGCAGCAATGACTTATGGCACTGAATCTGTTCCTTCTGTGGACAAAATTTTTGGCCCTGGAAATCAATATGTAACGGCCGCCAAGCAACTGGCAGTGAAAAAGGGAGTTGCCATCGATATGCCAGCTGGCCCTTCAGAAGTTCTCGTATATGCCGATGAATCTGCCATTCCTTCATTTGTAGCGTCTGATCTATTGTCACAAGCCGAGCATGGTATCGATTCTCAGGTGATCTTGGTAGCGTCTTCGGAAAAAATAGCGCAAAGAGTGATGCAGGAAGTAAATACCCAAGTAGAAAAGTTAGCTAGAAAAGAAATTGCTAAGCGAGCTTTGGAAAATTCTGTGGCGGTAGTAATCCCCAATCAAGACAAGGCTATTGACTTGATCAATGACTATGCACCTGAACATTTGATCATCTGTGTAAATGAAGCAGACGAAGAAGATGTGGTGTCTCGAATCAAAAATGCAGGGTCTGTTTTCATAGGGAATTTCACTCCAGAATCAGCAGGTGACTATGCCTCTGGTACAAACCACACCTTGCCAACTTACGGCTATGCGAGAAATTACAGTGGCGTATCACTTGATAGCTTCACCAAAAAAATCACCTATCAAAAGATCAGCGAAAAAGGAATCCAAAACATTGGTCCTACCATAGAAATAATGGCTGAAAACGAACTGCTTGAAGCGCACAAAAATGCAGTAACCATCCGTCTTAACTACTTAAAGGAAAATCAGTAATGGCCTTTAATTTAGAAAAACTACTCCGACCACATATCGCCAATATCAAGCCTTATTCATCAGCGAGGGATGAATACTCAGGCAAGGCGGGTATCTTCTTGGATGCCAACGAAAACCCTTTTGGATCTATGGCATCCGGCAGCTTCAACAGGTATCCAGACCCATACCAATTGGATATCAAGCAAAAACTCGCCGAGGTCAAAAATGTCTTTGCCAACCAGATTTTCTTAGGAAATGGCAGCGACGAGGCTATAGACCTGCTGATGCGGGCATTTTGCATTCCAGGACAAGACAACATCATTTTGCTACCGCCAACTTATGGAATGTACGAAGTAAGTGCGGGGATCAATGATATTGAAATCCAAAAAGTAAATCTTACAGAAGATTACCAGCTTCGTCCTGATGCAATTCTTGAAGCAGTGAATGAAAGTACAAAAATCATCTTCATCTGCTCACCAAATAACCCAAGTGGTAACAAGGTCAATAGAAAAGACATCTATCAGGTTCTAGATAATTTCAATGGTTTGGTAGTGGTGGATGAAGCTTATATTGATTTCAGTGACGAACCTAGTTTCACCACAGAATTGGAAAAATATCCCAATCTTCTAGTCATGCAGACTTTTTCTAAGGCTTGGGGATTGGCATCTTTGCGAATTGGAATGGCATTCGCATCTGAAAAAATCATCAAAATCCTTAACCTGATCAAGCCTCCGTACAACATCTCAGGCTTGACTCAGGAGAAAGTGTTGGAAGCTTTGGGAAATGCTGATGCTATTCACCAAGTAGTGAAAGATACATTTGTAGAGAGGCAATTTTTGGAAGCTGAGGTTTCTAAGTTTCCATTCGTCAAAAAAATCTTCCCCTCAAATGCCAATTTTATCTTGATCAAAGTCGATGGTGCTAGGGCTATTTACGAGTTCTTAATCGAACAAACCATCATCATCCGAGACAGGTCAAAAGTAGTTCTCTGTGAAGATTGCCTAAGAGTCTCAGTTGGTACTAGAGAAGAGAATGAAGCCTTTTTAAAAGCATTAAACCTATTTAAACCATGAAGAAAGTATTATTTATAGATCGCGATGGCACGATCATCATCGAGCCACCCACGGACTATCAGGTGGATAGTCTTGAAAAATTAGAATTCTATCCCAAGGCATTAAGTAATTTGAGAAAAATTGCCGAAGAGTGTGATTTTGAATTGGTCATGGTTACGAACCAAGACGGCTTGGGCACGGATTCATTTCCGGAGGATACTTTTTGGCCAGCACATAACAAAATGATGAAGACTTTGGAAAATGAAGGAATCAATTTTTCAGCTGTCCATATCGATCGTTCATTTGAACATGAAAATCTACCAACCAGAAAACCTGGTATTGCTATGCTTACCGAGTATCAAAATGGCACCTATGATTTAGCCAACTCCTATGTGATAGGCGACCGCAAGACAGACGTTCAATTAGCAAAAAATCTAGGAAGCAAATCTATTTTAATTGGTGAAAAGCTTGAAGAGGCGACGTTTTCAACCAAATCTTGGGATGAGATTTACGAGTTTCTAAGACTTCCCGCTAGAAAAGCTAAAGTAGAGCGAAAGACCTCTGAGACAGATATCAAAATCAGCCTTAACCTTGATGGAACAGGAAAATGTAACATCAGCACAGGTTTGCATTTCTTTGACCACATGCTCGAGCAACTAGGCAAGCACGGCGGAACAGATTTAGAAATCCATGTCAATGGTGATTTGCATATTGATGAACATCACACCATCGAAGATACAGCTTTGGCACTTGGGGAAGCCTATTTAAAAGCATTGGGAGATAAAAAGGGAATCTATAGATATGGATTTTTACTTCCAATGGATGATGTTTTGGCTCAGTGTGCTATTGATTTTGGAGGACGACCATGGATGATGTGGGAAGCTGAATTCAAAAGAGAAAAAATCGGTGAAATGCCTACAGAAATGTTCTACCATTTCTTCAAATCATTCTCTGACACTGCCAAGTGCAACCTCAACATCAAAGCTGAAGGCGCAAATGAACACCACAAAATAGAAGCTATCTTCAAAGCCATGGCAAGAGCAATCAAAATGGCTGTTAAAAGAGACCTTAACGCCCTAAATCAACTCCCGAGTACGAAGGGGGTTTTGTAAGGCAAGGCAAATAATATAAAAAAAGCGAGGCAAATAAAATTGTCTCGCTTTTTCATTTTTCCCAACCTTTTCTGGGAATCGGTTACTCCCAATCTCGCTCTGGCAAATCAAATTAGCTAGCATGTTGATTTGCTGATAGACCTCAATATATCTCTCGTCCCTACGGGACTTTTGGATAGCATGTCTACCCCCTGTCATGGATTGAAATCCATGACTAATTCATCGGTCGCTCCTATGGAGCTAATTGCAAATCCCACTTTCATCCGATATACCAGCTTTCCAGTGCCAGCGGCACGACAGACATCTTAACGGTGGGTTTCAACCCACCGACCCACGAAACTTGCGACTCGGCAAAAGTCCCGTAGGGATGGACGATATCTTTACTGATTGATTATCAAACCATATCACACTTCCCTACGGGACTTTTGGATAGCATGTCTACCCCTTGTCATGGATTGAAATCCATGACTAATACATCGGTCGCTCCTATGGAGCTGATAGCAAATCCCACTTTCATCCGATATACCAGCTTTCCAGTGCCAGCGGCACGACAGACATCTTAACGGTGGGTTTCAACCCACCGACCCACGAAACTTGCGACTCGGCAAAAGTCCCGTAGGGACGGACGATATCTTTGCTGATTGATCATCAAACCATATCACTTATCCCTAGCGGACTTCATGGTATGATGGCAATATCTTTGTCATGTATTGAAATCCATGACTGATACCTCAGTCGCTCCTATGGAGCTGATAGCAAATCCCACTTCCAGTCGATATACCAGCTTTCCAGTGCCAGCGGCACGACAGACATCTTAACGGTGGGTTTCAACCCACCGACCCAAGAAACTTGCGATGCAGAGAAAGTCCCGTAGGGATGGACGATATCTTTACTGATTGATCATCAAACCATCTAACTTATCCCTAGCGGACTTCACGGTTGGATGGTAATCTCCTTGTCATGAATTGAAATCCATGACTAATGCGTCGGTCGCTCCTATGGAGCTGATAGCAAACCCCACTTCCATTCGACACACCTACTTTCCAGTGCCAGCGGCACGACCGACTTCTTAACGGTGGGTTTCAACCCACCGACCCAAGAAACTTGCGACTCGGTAAAAGTCCCGTAGGGACGGACGATATTACACGCTCAAACTTCATAAAAATATACTGCTGGTATGATCAAGATAGCATTATATACTCCATGGAAAATAATCGCCCATTTCATGCCATAATTCAACCTAATATAACTCAGTACTAAACCAATCAAAAATTGGGCACCTACCATAAAAGGCACCCAATAGAAATATTGTGCATAATCGAATTCTTTGAAATTCATTAGATGTACAAGTGCAAAAAGTGCTGAAGAAATAAAAACGCTGTACTTTAAGTTTGGTTGATCACCTTTGTTCACCTTAAACAGCAAGAAAAACAACCAAATCCATAACAAAACTACGGTAATCCAAGCTTCGCTGATTACAAAAACAGAGAGTCCCAAACTCCACCAAATTGATGATTTTTTAAAATCTAGGTGCAACCTATAAATTGGTTCTTCAAGCAAAGGAGCAATTAAAACACCAAGAATAACTAAAAGCCATTTATATTTTTTTATAAGAATATCAAACTTGTGGTCAAACTCATCCACACCAGCCAAATCCAAAATAAGTGCATAAGGAATCACAATGGCAAAAGCTATCAAAAGCAGATACAAAAATTCTCTTCCTTTTATGTTTCCAAAAGAATCTCTATGATGCGGGGATTTGAGAAAAGTTATTAGTTTGGTAAAGGTTTGTTTCATATTTTTCTATTTAAACTAGTTTAATTATCTATTGCAAAGTTCTACACAGTCTTTCATTCCTATAAAATACCCAAATCCATAAGCAAACAAGCAAATAGATATCACAGCCATAGAAAACCAAAATGCGTATTCCAAATATTTCATAATCGAGACCTCAAAAATTCATGATCTATTAAAATCCAAATACTCAAATCCATATTGCTCATTTAAGACATCCTTCAACATCCCAATCTTTTTACTAAGATTCGTTTTAATTTCTTCATTTTTTTCAAACTTTAAATCAGTCTCAATCAATTCACACAATGCTACTAACTTTTCTTTTCTAATTTGAAGATCTTCATCTGAGTTAAACAAGCCTTCAAAAAAACCATCCTTTTCTGTTTTCAAGAATGATTCTCTATTCATATCGAAAAAGGTCTGATACAACTTGGCAAATTCTTTTTTTCTCTCCTCTTCCAATATGTGTACCTTGCCTACTACCCTTAGCAAACCTTCAGAAAACGACCTAAGCCACCTTAGAATAATATCCCTTTCTAGCATATTGAATCTGTATTTTTCAACTTTAATTCAGAACAAATGGACTGAATAACCCTAAAAGAAAATGAGAACCTACTTCATAAATAAACAAAACAGCAACTGTAGTAAGGAAAATTTTAACTTTTATTTTTTTCCCATGTCCTTTAAATTTTGGTCAAAATAAATAAATTTTCTTTAGTTACCAACCTTTCCTGGGCATCTGTATTTCCCAATCTCGCTCTGGTAAATCAGATTAGCTAGCATAGAAATCTCTAAAACATGATTATTCAGATGCCCTTTCAGGTCATTACTGATAATAGCAGCATCTTGTGCAATGGGCTGCACCCATTGTTAGAAGCTCTTGCCCTTACAGGGCAGTAGTCTAAAATTGATATTTATTTTTTAAAATTAGTAGATTCTGATAATCAAACAAGTCTCTTTTGTCAACAAACTATGAAATGGTTACATATTAAAACAATGGCTAAAAACCATTGATAAAAGAACAAAACCCTTTCATCTTTCCAGTCCTGAAGAGTCTAAAGAAAGACAAAATACACTAGTCAAAAACCGTATCGCTCATCCCTACGGGACTTCACGGTTGGGTGGTAATCTCCTTGTCATGGATTGAAATCCATGACTAATAGATCGGTCGCTCCTATGGAGCTAATTGCAAATCCCACTTTCAGTCGATATATCAGCTTTCCAGTGCCAGCGGCACGACAGACATCTTAACGGTGGGTTTCAACCCACTGACCCACGAAACTTGCGGCTCAGCGAAAGTCCCGTAGGGATGGACGATATCTTTACTGATTGATCATCAAACCATCTCACTTATCCCCAGCGGACTTCATGGCAGCATGGCAATCTCCTTGTCATGGATTGAAATCCATGACTAATACATCGGTCGCTCCTATGGAGCTGATAGAAAATCCCACTTCCAGTCAACACATCTACTTTCCAGTGCCAGCGGCACGACCGACTTCATAACGGTGGGTTTCAACCCACTGACCCACGAAACTTGCGACTTGGTAAAAGTCCCGTAGGGACGGATGATATCTTTGCTGATTGACCTCAAACCATATCATTCATCCCTAGCAGACTTCATGGTATGATGGCTAAATCCTTGTCATGAATTGAAATCCATGACTAATGCGTCGGTCGCTCCTATGGAGCTAATAGCAAATCCCACTTTCATTCGATATACCTACTTTCCAGTGCCAGCGGCACGACAGACATCTTAACGGTGGGTTTCAACCCACCGATCAACGAAACTTGCGATGCAGAGAAAGTCCCGTAGGGATGAAAGATATCTTTACTGATTGATCATCAAACCATCTAACTTATCCCTAGCGGACTTCACGGTTGGATGGTAATCTCCTTGTCATGAATTGAAATCCATGACTAATGCGTCGATCGCTCCTATGGAGCTTATAGCAAATCCCACTTTCAATCAATATACCAGCATTCCAGTGCCAGCGGCACGACACACATCATAACGGTGGGTTGAAACCCACCGACCCACGAAACTTGCGACTCGGTAAAAGTCCCGTAGGGACGGACGATTACCTATCTAGAAATCGCCCACAATTCTTTAAATAAAAATTATTATAATTACATTTTATATATGAAAATTTTTAAATATCATTTTTCACCTTGAGAAAGTAAAATTTGGGAGTTTTTTGGATCAAATATGAATCGATCGAAAGATTGAACAAATAAATTTCCAATTAGCTCTTTATCCCTCTTTGGATGAATATTGTGAATAATAGTCTCCTCTTCAAAATACTTTCCAAACAATTCAAATTCCATTGCTGAGTAGTGAGCAACTTTTTGGTTTTCAACCCCAAAGACAAATTTTTGATTTTCAGTGATTTTTTTAAAGTCTAAGTTTGCTGTATCTACTAGATTATTAACTGAAAGAAACCCTGTAAAACCAGTATCAAAAAAAACGGAATCGGAGTTGAAAAAGTCTAAATTAATCTCTATGAATGGCAACCCTGTTTGTTCAATTTTTTTATATTCAAGGACATTTAGGTTTTTCTGAAAGTTAGGTTGATTTTTATATACCTGAAGTAAATTGTTTTTTAAATCAAAATCCCAAACAAATAAGTAAATTAAATTCAAACCTAAAATACCACCATATCCAAGCTCCCCAAAGGTTTCATTATTCATATCTATAACAGCTGCCTCAACTTGAAAAAGCTCAAACCCATTGATCTTAACAGAAGGAATGTAAACAACATCAACTATTTTTGTTTTATTTATAGAAATTTGTCTGTGTGGAACTAAATTTAAGTCATTAACTAATTTTTTTGAAATCACAGTTGCTTCTGCACAAGTATCAAAAATAAATTTCCCTTTACTCCCACTTATAGAAATTTCAACTACTAGAAAACCCTGATCATCAAAATAAAAATCACTTTTTTTAATAGGTTTGCAAGAAGCAAAAAATGCAACTATTATTAGAAAGTAGAACTTTTTCATGTCAGCTTTAAATAACTTCGTTGTCCTTTTAAATTTTCCAAAATCTAAATAAATCTTCACTTTTCCCCAACCTTTTCCGGGCATCGAGTACTCCCAATCTATCCCAAGCAAATCAAATTAGCTAGCATAGTGTTATGCTGATTGATCATCAAATCATCTCACTTATCCCCAGCGGACTTCATGGTATGATGGCTAACTCCTTGTCATGGATTGAAATCCATGACAAATACATCGGTCGCTCCTATGGAGCTAATAGCAAATCCCACTTTCATTAGATATACCTGCTTTCCAGTGCCAGCGGCACGACAGACATCTTAACGGTGGGTTTCAACCCACCGACCTTAGACACTTGCGATGAAGGGAAAGTCCCGTAGGGATGGATGAAAATAAATAGTTAAACCTCAAAATATACAGTTGCTAAATTAGATATTGGATTAAAACTCATAGATAAAAGATATCAATTACTACTAATTATAAGTCAATTAGTATTTTCACTTTTTTGGAGTGAGCGTTCTCCTTTCAAGCCCCTTTTGAAATCATCCCAATCATTGAATATCATCAGTGACAAAAGGAAAGAGGCTACTATTATTAAAAATTGAAATGTTTTCTTTTTCATAACTGCGTTGATTTATACTTTATCTACTCTTCAATTCTTTTAAATTTTCCATAATCTAAATAAATTTTCATTTTTTCCCAACCTTTTCCGGGCATCGGGTTTGCCCAATCTCGCTCTGGCAAATCGAATTAGCTAGCAGAGAAATCTCTAAAACATGATTATTCAGATGCCCTTTCAGGGCATTACTGATAATAGCAGCATCTTGTGCAATGGGCTGCACCCATTGTTAGAAGCTCTTGCCCTTACAGGGCAGTAGTTAATTATTGATATTTATTTTTTGAAATTAATAGCTTCTGATAATCAAACAAGTCTCTTTTGTCAACCAACTATGAAATGGTTACATTATAAAACAATGGTTAAAAACCATTGATAAAAGAACAAAACCCTTTCATCTTTCCGACCCTGAAGAGGCTAAAGAAAGACAAAATACACTAGTCAAAAACCTTATCGCTCATCCCTACGGGACTTCACGGTTGGGTGGTAACCTCCTTGCCATGGATTGAAATCCATGACTAATACATCGATCGCTCCTATGGAGCTGATAGCAAATCCCACTTCCAGTAGATACACCTATTTTCCAGTGCCACCGGCACGACAGACATCATAACGGTGGGTTTCAACCCACCGACCCACAAAACATACGACTCGGCAAAAGTCCCGTAGGGATGAAAGATATCTTTACTGATTGATCATCAAACCATCTAACTTGTCCCTAGCGGACTTCACGGTTGGATGATAATCTCCTTGTCATGAATTGAAATCCAAGACTAATGCGTCGGTCGCTCCTATGGAGCTAATAGCAAATCCCACTTCCAGTCAACACACCTACTTTCCAGTGCCACCGGCACGACAGACATCTTAACGGTGGGTTGAAACCCACCGACCCACGAAACTTGCGGCTCGGTAAAAGTCCCGTAGGGACGGACGATATCTTTACTGATTGATCAACAAACCATCTCACTTATCCCTAGCGGACTTCATGGTATGATAGCCAACCTCCTTGCCATGGATTGAAATCCATGACTAATACATCGATCGCTCCTATGGAGCTGATAGCAAATCCCACTTCCAGTAGATACACCTATTTTCCAGTGCCAGCGGCACGACAGACATCTTAACGGTGGGTTTCAACCCACCGACCCACGAAACTTGCGGCTCGGTAAAAGTCCCGTAGGGATGGACGATATATAGATAAATCAAGATCAAGTTTTGACAAAAAAAACCAGCTTTGTCTCAAAGCTGGCCTTTTTTTAAATATAATCGATATCTAAAATCAATTTACCTCTGCACAATCGCATCTTTCAAACCTGGGCTTGTCAATAAAGCTCCAAATTCTCCTATAACGCTTTCAGGAACATTGTTTTCTACTGCTCCTTCTACCACTGCTCCAATAAATAGATCATAATCCGCTGCAGAAACTAATCCAGTCATTCTTGAATTTGTAGCAGGATTGTGTGCATCTACCATATTCAATCCTGAATATTCGATGTTTACAGAACCTATAGCTTCCGCCAAAAACTCAGAGAAATCAGTTACCAGTGTAGTGAATCCAGAATTGTTACCTGAAGTTACTTCAGCTAGCAAAACAGAGAAATAAGGCTGAAGCGCATCGTATTTACCTCCATTATTATCAGCAATAATCATCACAGTACTTGTTACAACCGCTTCCAATGGAGCGTAACCAGCTTCTACCAATCTTTCTGGTTCATTATCACCTGAAACATCAATCATTCCGCTACCCCCCAATCTTGTATATAGATCCAATCCTTCATTATCTGCTCTCTGCACAATAGGCTCTCTCACAGATTCCAACAATTGTCCAACTGGACCTAAAACCTCATTGGATGTGATATTTGCCTGAGCAGCACCTTCTACTACTGCCTGTACAAATAAATCATAATCAGCATTGTTGATTCTTCCATTCATTCTAGAATTTCTTGCTGGATCATGCGCTGCTTCCATATCCAATCCACTGTAAGTGAAGTTTCTCGAACCTGTAGCTTCTGCCAAAAATTCAGTAAAATCACCCACCAAAGTAGTAAACCCAGATGTCTCTCCACGTCCTACTTCATTCAACAATACACTGAAATATGGCTGCAGTGCATCATACTTTCCGTCTTCATTTGTGGCAATAGTCATTACTGTATTTGTCACAACTGTCCTTAGGTTTAGGAAACCTTGCTCGACCATTTGTCCAGGATTGTTAGGATCCGAAACTCGCGTTTCCCCTCCCAACTGCACTGTGTAAAACGAATCGTCCATCATATCTGGTCCGTCATCATCATCATTACATGATGAAAAAACGACCAAAGATCCAATCAAAGCACTGGCTAACCAGTAATTTACTTTTTTCATAATCATTAAAATTTGGTTTTAGTTTAATTTTCAAATGTTCTTTGGAAAAAGGCTCCAAGCTTGTAGGTAAGCGAACTTTTATTGATGGCGGGGCAGCTTTGTGCTAACATTTCATCAGAAGGCTGATACAAACTTGCTTCTAAATAGAAATCCTTGCTGATTGACTCTATAATATCTTGGGGAGCTTGCTTGTTCCTGTCATAAAGACAAACCATATGACCTGCCTTCACATTCACCCTTACATCCTTTACACCATCCAATTGACTTGTATGGTTTTTAACATTGATCGCTTCCAATGAATCTAATTGTGTTACAAAATCAATCCTACTCATTGTCATATTAGGCATACCATTATTTTTTGGTTGTGTTACCAAATAAATATGCACCGCCAAAGTCACAACTAAAGCTGCAAAAATGACTAGACATCCGATTATTATTCTTTTAAACATGGCTCAATATTTTTTTATTCACCTGATATACGACCTGAATGCACATGCTGGATTGCGAGGTTTTAAAATTTTTTAATTTCTTTTTTAATTCATCAGCTATTTTATTAGTTTTGATAAAATTCCATTACTATGAAAAACATTACCAAGTATTTAGCTCTTGCCCTTTTTGCTCTAACTTCTTGTTTCGGTAGTTTTTCCGAAGGAGAAATTCATTTTAAAAATGGAGACTATCAAAAAGCTATCTCTGAATTTTCATCTACACTTTTTATTAACGTCACAGACATCAAATCGCTTCACCTTCGAGCAAGAGCTTATGAAGAACTTGAAGAATTTCAAAAAGCAATGGCTGACTATAAAAGAATCCTTAGCATAGACCCGAACTATGCGCAGGCTTATGGAGGTATTGGGAAATTGTATTGGAAAATAGAAGATTATGAAAATGCCCAAAAAAATCTATTGATTGCAGCTAAACATGATGAAAATGACTTTGAAATAGTTTATCTTTTGGCAAGATCATTTTTGATGAATGAAAATTACAAAAGCGCAGATGAGTTTTTTTCAATTGCTGCAAAACTAAAACCAAGAGATTCCAAAACATATTTTTACCAAGGGATAGCACGTTCAAAAATGGGAATCGCTGATGGAGCTGCTGGTTCTTTCAACATGTGTCTGACATATGACCCGGAAAACCTTGCTGCATTGTACAATAGAGGATTGGCCAGAATGTCCTTCGGCTATGTAAAATGGGCAATTGAGGATTTTGAAGCCTATCTCAAAAAAGATCCAGAACACGTCAACTCTTTGACCCAACTAGGGCTTTGCAAAAAATTGCTGAACGATCCCAGTGCCTGCAGATACCTAGCCTTAGCGGCAAATAGGGGTAGCGAAATTGCTCGGATAAATATGGAGGATTGTTGAGGAAGGGTAATAGATATTTGATAAAAGCTGCCATCTAGGAGTTCATTGAGGTAATTGAGTTCTTAGAATTCAGAAGGTAGGTTTATCATGTCGCTTCCTGAAATAACTTGACACTTTTTTTTATACTTATCCTCTCGTTTTATAGGCAAGTCATTTCGACTAAAGGAGCCTGCCCCGTAGAATTACGGGGAGAAATCTCATACTGAATTTAACACCCCATCTTCAATTTTAACTTTCCAGTTTCAAAAAGGGACGTGATCTCTTTCCCGAAAGCATTCGGGAGAGAGATCACGTAGTCGTAGACAACTTTTTCTTATGTCTGATATCTCATATCTCGCATCCCGCATCCCTTCTCATATCTCGCTTCTCACCTCTAGTATATCATCTCATAAAGTATTCTCTAGCGCCCTTGTCACCATTTTTTTCTTGGCAGCTTTGTCTAAAGACACATTGATCTCAAAGCATACCAATATGATTAAAGAAGTGATAAATAGCCATAACATCACAGCCAGCATTGTCCCAATGGATCCATAAAGCTTGTTATAAGTAGCAAAATTATTCAGGTAGTAGGAAAACAAATAAAATCCTGCTGTAATCAACAGACCAGCAGTGGTAGATCCTGTTGAGAAAAATTTCCACTTGTCATGTACAGCAGGTGCAAACCTAAATATGTATGCAGTAGCGATCATAAACACCGCAAGCAAAACAAAGAACCTAAAAAAAGCAAGCAAATAATAATAGAGATTGCTAGATACAATTTCCCATTCTGAAATGCTATAAAGCACACTACTTCCTAGTATCATAATAACAACTGCACCACAGACAGTCAAAACAAGTACCATGATTATACCTACAGCAATCAACCTTGTTTGCCAGAATGTTCTATTTTCTTTTGTCCTATATACGGCATTAAAAGCACTCATAAGGGAGATCACCCCATTGGTTGCCAAGAATAATGCAAGAAAGAAACCTAAAGAAAGCAAACTTTGGCGTGGCTTACTCACTATATCCATGATGGTAGATTCGGCTTCAGCGTAAATAGTCGCTGGCATGATTTCTTCTGTAAATCTTAAAATATTCTGTGTGGTAACATTTTCAAAAAAGTAACCTATGTAGGGAATTACATTTAGTAAAAATAGCAACAATGGAAACATCGCTACAGTAAAACTAAATGCAACGGATCCTGCTCTTTCAATAATTTCGTCCTTTCTAATCTGCTCCATAAAAATCTTACCCACATCATAGAGGTTTTGATCAGGATTTCCAAAATGGATATGCCTAAGCTTTTTTGCCTCGCGGGTGAATTTGATTGATAGAAGTCTGATTCTTTTTTCCACTGAAAAAGTCTAGTCAAAATATGGTTTCAATAAATCTAGTAAATATTGCGGTGGTCTACTCGGTCTGTGAGTATCTTTTTTCAGAAATGTCAGAATAGTTTTTCCCTGGGTGATCATTTCCTCACTTTCATTAAACACCTCATAATCAAACGAAATCCTAACACCAGGCATTTCTTTGATTGTAGTTTTGACCGTCAGAAGCTCATCGTACTTTCCTGGTTTTAGGTATTTGGTAAATTGCTCCAAAACTGGCATCATTACTCCCTCATCTTCCATTTTCTTGTAAGAAAAGCCTACAGATCTCAATGCCTCTACTCGCGCCACTTCGAAGTACATGGCATAATTGCCATAATATACATATCCCATCTGATCTGTTTCAGCATACCGTACCCTTATTTGTGTTTCTGCCTTGAACATTTCAATATATTTTAGCTTGATTCAGTGCATTTTGATATCTTCTGGCATTATTCAAATGCTCCGTCAAATTGGTAGCGAATGCATGATAGCCAGAAAAATCCTCTTTGGCACAAAAATAAAGATAACTGTGCTCCTCAAAATTCAAAACTGCGTCCAAAGCTGAAATTTCCGGCAAATTGATCGGACCTGGAGGCAAACCCAAATACTTATATGTATTGTAGGGACTATCAATTTCTTTGTGCACATTCAGTACTCTTTTTATGCTGAAATCCCCGACAGCAAAAACCAATGTAGGATCTGCTTGTAGTGGCATGTTGATTCTCAACCTATTCAAGTAAACTCCGGCCACCTTTGGTCTTTCGTCAGCTTTTTGTGTTTCCGCTTGTACGATTGATGCCAAAGTAGAAACTTCATTTTGAGTCAATCCAAGCGCATTCGCTTTCTGTTTTCTTTCCTCAGTCCAGAATTTTTTGTACTCGGAATGCATTCTGTCAAATAGATTTTCGGCACTCGTGTTCCACCAAACTTCATAAGTATTTGGGATAAACATGGACATAATCGTCTCTTCTTCAAATCCAAACTTTCTGATATTAACAGAATCTGTCAATAAGTTAAGAAACTGATCATCTGTCAATTCAATCTTATTAGTGATTTTCTCAGCCAAATCTTCTTTCGTACGCACATTGTTGAAAGTCAGTCTCACAGGTGTTTGATTTCCCGATCTAAGTAGTTTTACCACATTCAAATTACTCATCCTGGGATTGATTTTGTATAACCCGGGCTTTATATTGTCTTGGTATCCCAATATTTTTGCAACAAAACTAAAAGTAATCACATCATGAATTGTTTCGTCTTTATAAAGACTATCGGAAACATTCTTGAATGTTGCATTGCTGGGGATTTCGAGCATGTAAGGTTCTTCACCTTCCAAAATCGTGTTTGGACTAAAGAATGCCTGATAAAAGTAGAATGAAAGTGAAGTCATCAAGACAGAAAATGTGATAACACCTATTAGATAGTATTTCGTTTTTTTATCCTCAAGCATAATTTTAATAGAAAACTCTTTGATTGAGCGCAAAAATAGGGAATTTTGTTCATCGGGCTTATCAAAATCAAAAATTGATGCATGCAATCCTAAGAGTGACCTGCGCAATTATTATGGCAGATGATAAAATCCTCTGTGCACAAAGAGGAAAAAACATGTCCCATCCACTTCAATGGGAGTTTCCTGGTGGAAAAGTGGAAATTGCAGAATCAGATGAAGCATGTATAAAAAGAGAAATCCTCGAGGAATTAAATTTGCAAATTGAAGTACAGGATTCACTTCAAACCACACGACACAAGTACAGCGAAGAAAAAGAAATCGAACTTATTCCGTTTATTTGTAGCTATATAGATGGAGAATTGAAACTCAAAGAACATCAAGAAGTCCGATGGTTAGCTTTCTGCGAACTACAGAATCTCAATTGGACAGAAGCAGATCTTCCGATTGTGGACGAATTGGTGAAAAAGTATTGCAATAACAAAGGGTGAGAATCCTCCATTAAGACTTAATCAAACCATTAACCTAATATTCTAATAAAATGGCTGCTGAATTCATAAAGCTTTATCCGGAAAATCCAGATCCAAAAAAGATCCAAAGAATCATAGATGTCCTTAGGTCAGGTGGCGTTATTATATATCCTACAGATACGGTGTATGGAATGGGATGTGATATCCACAATCAGCGCGCGGTAGAAAGGATCTGCCAAATCAAAGGAATAAAAGCCAAGAAGCATAATTTTTCCTTTATCTGCTATGACCTAAGCAATATCTCTGAATATACGAGAGCTTTGAGTACTCCAGTATTCAAAATAATGAAAAAAGCGCTTCCTGGACCTTATACATTTATCCTAGAAGCAAATACTTCTGTACCAAAAATACTCAACAGCAACAAAAAGACTATCGGTATCCGGGTTCCAAATCATCCAATCCCAAGGTTGCTCGTCAAAGAGTTGGGCCAACCAATTCTTACTACATCCATCAGAGATGAAGATGACGTAATTGAATATAGTACAGATCCTGAGTTGATATATGAAAAATACCAACACCTTGTAGATATCGTCATTGATGGAGGGTATGGCAATAATATTGGATCCACAATTTTGGATTGTACAAATGATCAGATTGAGGTAGTGAGAGAAGGTTTGGGGAATTTGGAAGACATACTTTAAAAATTCTTCTTAAACACAATTTCAAAAGCCAATTAAAACCCCACTTATCAAAAATCCAATGTCAATAATTACAGAGTTATTTTATCTACCTCCTATTGAATATTTCGTAGCTATTCAGAAGGAAAAAATGATTTTATTGGACATTCAAGAAAATTATCAAAAGCAGACTTATAGAAATCGCTGCCAGATAAGACTTGCAAATAAAGTGGAAACACTAAGTATTCCTGTTTTGGGTGGCAACAAAAAAGTCAAAACAGAGCTCGTCAAAATAGATTATCATCAAAAGTGGGTGAATGTACATTTGAGAGGAATTCAAAGCGCTTATGGAAAAGCACCTTTTTTTGAATATTATTTTCCATACATTGAGGAAGTGTTTCAAAAAAAGTTTGACTTATTAACCGATTTCAACCTGGAACTACTGACAGTTTGTCTGAAACTGCTCCAATTGGATATAAAAGTAATGAAACTTAATAAAACTGACATAAACAGTGAATCAATTGACATAAGAGGTTTAATAAGTTCAAAAAGCCCATTTGAAGATCGGAACATCTATCAACCAGCTCCCTACAGCCAATTGTTTGGCTTAGACTTTGTTCCAAACTTAAGTATCATTGATTTATTATTTTGCGTTGGACCAGAATCAAATAATATTTTGGCAAAGTCACAAAAAAATCATTGAACAAACCGCAAAAGAATTGTGTTTTTAAAACAAATTCTTTAACATTAGTAAAGATTTCAAATCATTTAGAAAGGATATAAATGGAAGCAAAATTTTCAAACAGAGTCAAAGAGGTGATCTCACTAAGTCGCGAAGAGGCTTTGCGCTTAGGTCATGATTACATAGGTACGGAACACCTCTTGTTGGGTATGATTCGTGAGGGTGAAGGCGTGGCTGTTTCCATATTGAAAAAGTTAGGCGTTCCTCTAGACGAATTGAGGAATTCTGTGGAGCGTGCTGTCAAAGGCACCGCAAACCACAATGTAAAAAACCTTGCCAACATTCCATTGACTAGGCAGTCGGAAAAAGTATTAAAAATCACCTATTTAGAAGCTAAAATTTTCAAAAGCGCTTTGATTGGAACAGAACACCTGTTGCTATCTATTTTGCGCGATGAAGACAATATTGCCACTCAGATTTTACAGAAATTCGATACCAACTATGATTCCGTAAAGGAAATGTTGGAGTTTCAGACTGATTCAGGTCCGAGATCCAAAGCGGAAGCTGATGATCCGGACGAGGATGGCAGTAAGCTGTTCGGTTCTTCTTCAGGCAGTGGTTCCTCGAGTGGATCGACAAAACCTGGTGCCGAAAAATCTAGAACACCAGTTTTGGATAACTTTGGTAGAGACCTTACCAAAATGGCAGAGGACGACAAACTTGATCCTATCATAGGTAGAGAAAAGGAAATCGAGCGTGTTGCGCAGATTTTGTCTAGAAGAAAGAAAAACAATCCAATCTTGATCGGTGAGCCTGGTGTAGGTAAAACTGCAATTGCAGAAGGTTTGGCATTGAGAATCATTCAGAAAAAAGTATCAAGGGTTTTATTCAATAAAAGAGTTGTGACGCTTGATTTAGCATCTTTGGTAGCTGGTACAAAATACAGAGGTCAATTTGAAGAGAGAATGAAAGCCGTGATGAACGAGCTTGAAAAATCCCCAAATGTGATTCTTTTTATTGATGAACTTCATACAATCGTAGGTGCTGGCGGAGCAAGTGGTTCTTTGGATGCATCCAACATGTTCAAACCTGCCTTGGCAAGGGGCGAAATCCAATGTATAGGTGCGACTACACTTGATGAATACAGACAGTACATTGAGAAAGATGGAGCTTTGGCAAGAAGATTCCAAATGGTGATGGTAGATGCTACCACTCCAGAAGAAACTGTTCAAATTCTGAACAACATCAAAGACAAATACGAAGATCACCACAATGTCATCTATACCAATGAAGCTATCGAAGCTTGTGTAAAACTTTCTGACAGATATATCTCTGATAGATTTTTACCAGATAAGGCTATAGATATCTTGGATGAAGCAGGTGCTCGTGTTCATATCAATAATATCCACGTACCGGAAGATATTTTGAAGCTGGAAGAGGAAGTTGAGCAAATTAAAGTAGAGAAAAACAGGGTTGTAAAAAGCCAGAAATATGAAGAAGCTGCCCAATTGCGTGACAAAGAGAAAAAACTCTTGGAACAGCTGGAAACAGCCAAAGTAAAATGGGAAGAAGAAAGCAAATCCAAAAGATATAAAGTCGAAGAAGACAATGTAGCCGAAGTGATTGCGATGATGACAGGAATCCCTGCCAAAAGAATTGCCCAAAAAGAAGGTGCTAAACTTCTCAACATGGCTGAAGAGCTCAAAGGGAAAGTTGTAGGCCAAGAAGAAGCAATAAAGAAGCTCACAAAAGCAATTCAAAGGACAAGAGTTGGATTGAAAGATCCAAAGAAGCCTATCGGTTCATTCATTTTCTTGGGACCAACAGGTGTTGGAAAGACTGAGTTGGCAAAAATGCTTGCTACATACCTATTTGACAAAGATGATTCTCTTGTGAGAATTGATATGTCAGAATATATGGAGAAATTCTCTGTATCTAGACTTGTAGGAGCACCTCCAGGCTATGTAGGATACGAAGAAGGTGGACAGCTTACTGAGAAAGTTAGAAGAAAACCGTATTCTGTTGTTCTTTTGGATGAAATCGAGAAAGCCCATCCAGATGTATTCAATATCTTACTCCAAGTATTGGATGATGGTATTCTGACAGATGGATTGGGAAGAAGGGTAGATTTCAGAAATACGATCATCATCATGACTTCTAATATTGGCGTTAGGGATCTGAAGGATTTCGGAGCAGGTATTGGTTTTGCCAACAAAGCCAAAACCGATAATATGGATGAAGTGATGAAATCCACTATCCAAAGTGCTTTGAAAAAGGCATTTAGTCCAGAATTCTTAAACAGATTGGACGATGTGGTCGTATTCAATTCGCTGGAAAAATCACATATTCATCAAATCATAGAAATCAGCCTGAATAAGTTATTCGGAAGAATTACAGATTTAGGGTACAAAATTGAGTTGACTGATAAAGCGAAAGACTTCTTAGCTGAAAAAGGTTATGATCAGCAGTATGGAGCAAGACCTCTAAACAGAGCAATCCAAAAGTATCTTGAAGATGCACTTGCTGAAGAAATCCTGAAGGGAGAACTTTCCGAAGGAGATGTTATCACAGCTGATTATTCTGGTGAAGGTGAAGAATTAAGTATCGCAGTGAATAAAAAAGAAAACGCAGAATAAGATCAAGTTGATCATGCAATACAGAAAGCGGCTAGGTACTCTAGCCGCTTTTTTTTGTGGTTTATAAAAATCTGGAAGAAGCTAAAACAAAACATGATTTCCTGCTATACGATCGATTGTATTATTCATTGCTGGAAAATGCAAATAACTAAAATATTAAATTAAAAGTAGATATGTTCTCGTCTTGATCTCGTTGATATAATCAATTTATCTCTGAACCGATAAATATTGTTATATTTTAACATGCAATTCCTAATTTGAATAAATCACCTGAATTTTTTGATCACTAATTTTCTCTCCAATATTATCGAATGGGCTAAAAATACAAACATTAAAACACTTAAAATCAATAGTTTAACATCTAGTTAATATTAATTAAACTTTTACAAAACACAACAATAACTTTAAGGAAACTTTAAGCAGTACTTTTATAACAATTTGAAAATATTTTGGAAATGATATAGCAAACTACCGATCGCACCTTTGCGTTATGAAGATCAAGTTATTGTTATTGTCATTTTTACTAATTGGTTCTTCTGATTTGTTTGCTGCTAAGATTAACGGAAAAATCAGAGATACTTCTAGTAAAGAGCTCCTAATTGGTGCCAATGTAGTCATCAAAAGTGCCGATGCGGCATATGGGAATACTACTATTACCGGTCTTGACGGTGTATATTCTTTCAATAATATCCCTCAAGGCACTTACAATCTGACTGTTTCCTACGTAGGTTATGCTACCATCAATACCATTGTAGTAGTAAATAGTCCAAGTGCTACAGCTACTCAGGATTTTGATCTCAAATTTGATGAATCAGTCCTTTCGGAATTTGTAGTCACTTCAGGTGCAAGAGGAACTGATATCCAAGCACGTCAACTTGAAAGAAACTCTGCAAGTGTCCTGAATGTAATCTCTGCTAGACAAATTCAGCTATCTCCTGACATCACTGTAGCAAATGTGATCCAACGAGTTTCAGGTCTTTCTATAGAAAGAAATGCAAGTGGTGATCCACAATACGCTATCGTAAGAGGAATGGACAAAAGGTACAACAACACCTTAGTCAACGGCATCAAAATCCCTTCTCCGGACAATGAAAATAGATTCGTTCCTTTAGATATTTTTCCAGCTGTACTCTTGGAGAGATTGGAAGTTTATAAATCACTCACAGCAAACATGGAAGCTGATGCGATAGGCGGAACTGTCAACATGGTGATGAAGAGTGCTCCCGAACAATTGATGATAGAAGGAGACTTTCAAATTGGCTACAATGCTCTGAATTTTGATAGGCCATTCCAAACTTATGATCGCTCCAACTTGAACAAGCTTTCTCCAAAGGAACAATTCGGTCCAAATTATAGAGCTACACCTGATGATTTTCCTGTAGAAAACATGATCAACAAAGATTTAAGCAAGGCAATGCCTGATATCTTTGCAAATCTCACTTTTGGAAACAGGTATTTAGACAAGAAACTTGGGGTGATGCTCGGTGGAAGTTTCCAAAACTCTTACCGTCCAGTTTCCAATTACTTCTATGCTCCAGAACCAAACTTCAACCCAGGCAATCCACTGGATATGCGAAGATTGATTGAAAGAGAAACAAGTTCCCAACAAACAAGAGCAGCTGTTCATGGGAAATTGGATTACAATCTAAATCCCAATAATAAGTTTAGCTTATACCTAGGGCACTATCTTCTGAACGAATTCAGAGTAAGGGATCAAGTGAGAAGAGAGTCTTTTGTGGCTACTACAAACATTTCTGTTTATCCAATAACAAGATTTAGCAATATTTTCCAATCGATAAGCACAGCGGATCTAAGAGGAGAACATCAGCTTTTACCAAATCTTCAGGCCAACTGGATGGCGATCTACTCTTCTGCCCTAAATGACAGACCTGATGACGGGGTGTTTTCTAGAGCAGGTACGCTGATCACTGAAGAAAATAGAATCATCAATGAATCCCTATATTTCCAAGGCACGAGAAACTCTAGAGCTTGGGAAAGAAACCGAGATGATGATATTTCGCTTTACCTAGATTTCAAATACAACCCCAATATCATCAATGATAAAACCGAAATCCTATTTGGAGCATTGGGAAGAAATAAAGTTAGAGACAACTATTTTAACTTTTACAATTATGCACAGATATTCGGGCAATTCAGAGGGGTTGATTGGGATGATTTCGGAGAAGTTCGATTTACTGCAATGGCAAACCCTTTAGGAAGTGGGGACAGAAGTAACCTTGTGTATGATGCCTATGAAAATATCTATGCAGGATATGTCAATGCAAGTGTAACGGTAAACAAAACCAACTTCCAAGCTGGAGTGAGAGCAGAGCAAACTTTTCAGGGATATGAAATAAATTCAATCTCAGCAAATAGTAACAATACTGAACTTAAAAAGGAACAAGAATATTTAAACATCTTCCCTTCTGCTAGCATCAAACATAGCATCAACAACAAGACAAATCTAAGAGCAACTTATTTCAAAGGGATAAGCCGACCAGGTTTTTATGAAATAGTACCAACAATCAGAAGTGCAGGAGGAGGTGATTCATTTTTTACAGAAAGAGGAAATGAAAACTTAAGACCTTCCATCGGTCATAGTGCTGATTTGAGATATGAGTTTTTCCCGTCTGGTGCTGACCAAATATTGATAGGGGTATTTTACAAAAAAATAATTGATCCTATAGAATATGGCTTCCCTCAACCTGAAAGTGATGGCACAGTTACGAACCCAAGGACCATTCTACCGCAAAACTTTGCTGATGCCACGAACTTTGGGGTAGAAGTCGATTTCACCAAGTATTTCAGCCGGTTTGGTATCAGAATGAATTACACCTTTACAAATTCTGAAATCATGACTAGCAAAGTCTTGATAAATGAAGACAGAACCAATTCAGTGGTGAACCAAACACGTCCGCTACAGGGACAGTCTGACCACATCGCAAACCTGAGTTTACTTTATAAAAACCAAAATGCCATGCTGGATATCCAATTGGTTGGGAATTATGCAGGTGAAAGGATAGCGGTAGTCTCCCCATTCTTGGGTGCTGACCAATACATGAAACCGATGACTCAATTGGATTTTTCAATAGACAAAGGTTTCAAAAATGGCATGGTGATTTTTGCGAAAGTCAACAACATCCTTAACACACCATATCAATTATACATCAAAAAACCACTTACAATCCCAACTGACCCATACCCTTATCAAACTGATCCTTTCAATATTGCAAACGTGAGAAGGGACCTTTTTGGACAGTCATTCAGGTTGGGCGTTCGCTACACACTTTAAAACAGAATTACAACTAAACTAGAATAAATATGAAAACGATTAAATCACTGCTATTATTAGCATTATTATCAATGGCTTTCATGAGCTGTGATGATAATGGAGAAAGAGATCCTATCGACGAAAATCCGGATGAAGTCCTTGAAGGTATTTCTGGAAACATGAATGAGATTGAATTTGAAAGAGGTGAGACTTATAAGGTTGTTGGTGACTTGACCGTACCTGCAAACCAATCCGTGACAATCCCTGCTGGAGTTACACTTGAATTTCAAGAAGGAACAAATGGTGAAGCATGGTTTATTGAGGTTTTGGGATCATTGTACATTTTAGGAGAAGAAGGTGCAAGAGTTACCCTAACTGCTTCTGAAGCACTTATCAATTCTCCAAAAAACAATGGAACTGGACAACTTTGGGGTGGTGTAATTGGTACAAATGTAGCTGGTGACTTGGTGATCCTTTACACTGATATCCTCCATGCTGGTGGTGCTACAAGAGAAGAAAATGTAATGGCTCAACCATCCACTGGAGGCGGTGGAGAATTGAGTGCTGGAGATGCTAGTTATGCTATCTACTACATCAGACAAAATGAAATGAGACAGGATGGTATCTTTGTTTTGAATAATTCAAGAATAGCATTCTGCCCAGATGATGCAATCAGAATCAACGGTGGAAAAACCTTGATGACATACAACACTTTCGAAGTAACAGGTGGTACAGGTGGTGATGCTGTGAATATCAAAGCTGGAACTTCTGGTGATTTTGGGTTCAACCTTTTTTACAACCTTGCTACAAATGGTCTTAAATCAGCTGATACAGGGCCAGGAGAAAGAGGTAAATGTCACACTAATTTCTACAACAACACTATCCTAAACTCAGGTTACAGAAGATCTGAGCCAGGTAGAGGTGCGGGATTAAACTATGAATCTGACGCTTATGGTGATGTTCACAACAACCTTTTGGTAAACAACAGATTTGGATTAAGACTAGTCTCAGGTGAATCTCAGCCAAGAGTGGAATCAATCAATTATGGTTACAACTGGAACTATGGTGCAGTACAAACAATCACAGATGAATTCTACCCTACAAGTGCTACAACCTCAGTTGGCTTGATTGGAAATGATCCTAGAACTCCAATTCCTACTACTGACGTTGCTGGTGCTCCAAGAGAAAATGATCCAATGTTTGAAAATTACGATCCTAGTACTTTCACTTTTGGTGGTAATTCAAATGTAAGCACTGATCCTTTGGCTAGAAACATTGACCCTATTCCAGCAAATGCAGATTTCCATCTGAAAGCAGGTTCTCCAGCCTTAACTGGTGGAAAAACAGATTTCGAACCTGTTCATGCTACTTATACTTCTTTGGACGGAGCGTTAAACTTCGCTCCTCCTGCTCCAAAAGCTCACTTCGGAGCATTCGGAACAAGAAACTAATCAAACTCTCAATGGAGCGGAAAATTTCCGCTCCATTTATACTAGAACCTTATGAAGTATTATTTTCTAGTCATCATGATAATTTTTGCTATCTCTAGCCAATCATGTATCGATGATTCCAACCCTATTGAAACTGGCTATAATTGGTCAACTCATGAACCATTTAAAGCTGTTTACAATACTTTTTCAATGCCCTTTTCAGAAAAATGGAATCCATTGCCTGAAATAAAAGGGACTGTAGCACTAAGAGAAGCATCAGGATTGGCATATAGTTACAAAAACCCAGGGAAGCTTTGGTCACATCAAGACTCAGGAAATACAAACATGCTATTCCTCATCGATGCCGAAACCGGTGAAATAATTACCAGATATAGAATCGAAGGAACAGTAAATATAGATTGGGAAGACATAGAGATTTCTTATGGCCCTGAAGAAGGTGAAACGTATCTATATATCGGTGATACTGGTGACAATCAAGAAAGAAGAGGTTCCTACACAATATACCGATTCAAAGAACCTGAATATCAAGAGTCACACTCTGGGCAGACGGTAACGCTTTCTAATCTGGAAATAGATAAGATAGATTTTAGATTCCCAGATGGAAGTCATGATACAGAAGGGCTATTGGTTGACCCCATTACTCTTGATATTTTCTTGGCTACCAAAAGAGATGTGTTCTCCTTCCTATATGTACTTCCATATCCACAAAAAACGGAAGCTGTTGACGTGGCATTTAAGGCTGGTGAGTTTGGCTTCAGAGAAACATCTGCTGCCACGAGCAATCTAGCAGGAGACAAAGTACTGATCAAAAACAGACAGGAAATATTCTATTGGGAAAAAGAAGAAGATGAAAGCATGGTGCAAATGCTAAGTAGAACACCTATCAAG
This sequence comes from Belliella alkalica, assembly GCF_022549785.1. Lineage (GTDB taxonomy): Bacteria > Bacteroidota > Bacteroidia > Cytophagales > Cyclobacteriaceae > Belliella > Belliella alkalica. Next base: position 83,783 of record NZ_JAKZGO010000010.1, on the reverse strand, counting down.
GCACCATATGCAGGAGAACCTCAGGGTGAAGCCATTTGCTTTGATCCAGATGGAAATTACTTCACACTAAGTGAAGAGCTTAACAGTACTACAAAACCTAACCTATACAAATATTTAAAAATCAACTAATCACAAACAAAATGAAGAATTTTATCAAATCTTGGTCAATCTTGACCCTTTGCTTAGTGGCCGTATTCAGCTTTAGCTGTTCAGATGATCCAGAACCTGATACACCTCAAATTGTAAATATCCCAGACACAAACTTAGCTACTCAAGTAAGACTAGCTTTGGAATTGGAAGCTTCTACTCCAATCACATCGGAAGATATGCTTAGATTAGAAGAGCTTACAATTGATGGTGGTAACGATTTCGCTGGAACTATCAGTGAAATAGCTGACTTGACTGGTCTTGAATTCGCAGAAAACCTAACTTACCTGCATTTCGGTACCACTAAAGTTACTAACCTTACTCCTATCAAAGACTTGAAAAAAGTTGAGTATTTGAGAATGAATAACACTGCCGTTACCGACCTTACTCCTATCTCTGAATACACTACATTGACATATTTCAATGCCAATACTACAAGAGGTATTACGGATATCAGTCCTTTATCTAAAAACACTGGAATGAAAGAAATTATCCTAAGAGAAGTACCTATGGGAAATGCTGGCTTGACTACTATCAAAAACTTCACGACTCTTTACAGAATCAACATGAGAAACACCGGTGTGACTGATGTGACTGTATTGGGTGAAATGATGGCAGCAGGTGCATTACTTGACACTACTCCAGGTGCTTCTGAAAACGGTGGCGCAACGTTGGATTTGAGAGGATTGTCAGTAGATGACTGGAGTCCAATCAGACCTTACATGGCTCAAATTTCCAACATCGAAGGTGTTCCAAACGAGGACTAATAAAGATTTATCATCCAATACCTTTATATTAAAAATAAGTAAACCATTAACCAATTTAGCCACTTGATTTGAATCAAGTGGCTATTTATGAAAGTCTATTCTTAACTTACAAAGTCTCGTTGTACCGGAAATGGAACATTATGGATAGTAACCTTAGTTTCTAAAAAAAAAATTAAATTAATGCTAATTTTGAACTAGAAAATTTCTTAAACCCACCCCCTTCTAAACGTTTAATCACACTATCTATCTTATCAAAACCTATCATTTCAAACCCTTTGGATTTATCCTTCATAACTATATCCAAAAGCCTCTTGTTTTCCATAGATTCAGGCTCATTAAAATAAACTTCATACCTTCCTGAACTCATACCATTTTTATTTGCCTTTTCTGCAAGGCCTTTGGCTATATTTCTAAAAGTCAGTATTGTCTTGCCAACTTCTCCTTCTTCCTTGTTAAAGTCCACTGCCAATCCTGCAAAAGGACTTCCGTTGACCCCTATAAAATCCAACCTATGTCTAGCGTATATCCCATTAATTATTGTCGGATCTATTGGATAAAGAGTATCAATTCTTTCAAATACTTCATGTTTCAGGATATTAATCATTCCCCTCCTCAAACTATTTGAAACATTGACCGTATTTTTCACAGGATTTGTACCAACAAAAGATCTAAACAACTTCCCGAAAGTGTGTTTATCGAGCAATGTTGCTAATCCTTTTGGTTCACTTATTTTCAAGATTCCATTAGAATATTTTGACAAATAACTTATATACTTTTCGTTAAGTAATTCACCTTTAAAATCCAACTCATTTTTCACCCCTTCAATCTGAAAAGCTTTCCCCATTTCTATCAGTGCATTCTCCAAATAATACATAGAATTATTATCAAGAAGGGGTTTAGCTGATTTTAGTTTTTCATATGAGAAATCATAAAAAGCAACTTGCTCATTGAACGCTAACAAACCAACAGTAATCGCATCATCAGTAAGATCATTTAGCTTAATAGATATTGTAACAATGAGATTTTTCATTTCTTTTTTTTGATTTCGTAAATCCTATCTTTAATCAACAACTCTAGCAGATTTAACCTAGTATTATTAAGGACATATTCTAGAATTCTATCTTCTAGTCCTAAATCTATCTCCCAAGTATTTGGTAAAGAATCAAATACTTCTCTAACTTCCTGAACCAATGCATCATTACATTTCGAAAAGTAATTTTCTACGATTTCTTCAACTTTTTCGAAAGATATGAATTTAAGTACATTTTTCAATAGATAAGAACTCAGCAACTTTTGCCCTAAAGAAGGCTCTCCTCTAGGAGTGAACCTTCCTTTCATTGCAGGCCCACCAAAAATTGCAGCATGATCGATTGCATAATAGCTTCTCTTTTTTGTTTGAAAGAGAAGATTAAAATTCTCTTCATTCCTATCAGAATTATTTAAATGAATATCCATTATTGCAATCTTCAAAAGGTCTGCTGGGTTTGATAACTTAGAAAATTCTTTACTGTTTTTAATAGTAAACTTGCCTGTTTTGTCAAGGTGATCATTAATACCTATATACTTAGAACCAAACAAAATATCTTCATTTTCTACATTAAAGTTCCTTTGAAAAAAGTAAGACCCCATAGCTTCTGTATTAAATTGAACAAAAGCTATTTCAGGTGACGCAATTTCAAAATAATTAGCCAACCTATTGCCTATAATTTCATAAACCAAAAAATCATGACCCGAATCATTCAATGTAGATTTACAATAATAAGTATTGAAATCATCACATAAGAATTTTACTGGAGCACTATTCTGATGTATGAGTTCTTCAATAAATGTAATAGTCTTCACTATTGGAATCATAATATTCATCTATTTATTACATAATTATACAATTTTATAAAATAGATATTCCCAAAAAGACTAGAAAAATAAATAATTTACATCAAAGCAAAATTTTACAAGTGTAAAAAAAAACAGGTAAATTTAAGCTTAATAACAAAAACATGCCTTCCCAAACCTCCTCTACCATCTTAATGGTTCGCCCTGCAAACTTTGGCTTCAATCCTGAAACTGCTGCCAATAACTTTTATCAAAAACAAGACGAAAGAGACAGCCACGAAATCAATAATATTGCGCAAATAGAATTTGATGGTTTTGTGGCATTGTTGAAAAGTAAAGGTTTAGAGATTATTGTGATTGAAGATTCCATTGAACCCAAAAAAACAGATTCGATTTTCCCAAATAACTGGTTCAGTACGCATGAAGATGGAAAAGTGATATTATATCCGATGTTTTCGCCAAACAGAAGATTGGAGAGGAGAAAAGACATTATTGAAAGTCTGATACAATCAGGTTATCAGGTAAGTGAAATTATTGACCTTAGTTTTTTTGAACAGGACGAACAGTTTTTAGAAGGAACAGGAAGTCTAATTTTGGATAGAGTGAACCAAATAGCTTATGCCTGTAGATCTTTGAGAACCCATCAAGTACCCTTGGAATATTTGGGTAGGTTACTTGAATTTGACATTGTAGATTTTGACGCAACACAAATTATCAATGGAGTGGCATCGCCTATCTACCACACCAATGTAATGATGCATATAGGGTCTGAGATAGCAATTGTCTGCCTGGAAAGTATTCCAAATACTACGGAAAGATTGAATCTACAGTCTAAATTGGAAAATTCAGGGAAGAAAATCATTCCAATCACTGCAAAGCAAAAATTCAACTTTGCAGGAAATATGCTAGAGGTACAAAATAAAAAAGGTGAGAAATTCACTGTCATGTCCCAAGCGGCCTTTGATTCATTGAGCAAAGCCCAAAAAGAAAATATCAGCAAGTACACAGAAATAATCACCCCAAAGATTCCAACTATAGAAAAACTAGGAGGAGGAAGTGCTAGGTGCATGATGGCAGAGATTTTCCTCAAAAAAGACTAATGTAAACCACCTATTTTTACTGACTTGATTTTGATGGTATCTACCTCAATATCTCTTTCTTTTGCATTGATCTTGAAGTTTTCTATAACCTCCAATACATCATAATCTATAATTTTGGAATTGGATCCGTCAATCACCACATATTTTCCATTTGGGATATCATCCAGCGTTTTGATCAGTGCTCCTTTGTTTAAGAAACTCATTTCTTCAGAAAGTATTATTGTAATAGCATCAAAGGAATCTTTATGTCCCTCTAGTGTCAGGACATGCGAATTCTGAAAGTTTCTCAATAGAATATAGACGATGGCCACTCCCATTCCCAACCCTATCCCTATCAACAAATCAAAAATCACAATTCCCAAAATGGTAACTATAAAGGGAAGGAACTGATCCCAACCCAGCTTTGCCTGAGTTTTGAATAAGGATATTTTAGCTAGTTTGTACCCAACCTGAAGCAGTATAGCTGCCAAGCAAGCCAATGGAATCAAATTAAGCAAACCCGGAATCAAAAGCACACTCATTACCAGAAGTAGCCCATGGAAAATCGCAGACATTTTTGTCCGTGCTCCAGAAGTGACATTGGCAGAACTCCTTACAATAACTGCAGTAACAGGAAGCCCTCCTACTAGACCATTGAGAATGTTTCCTGTTCCCTGTGCAAAAAGCTCTCGATTTGGAGGAGAAACCCGCTTATATGGATCAATTTTATCTGCCGCTTCTAAACTCAAAAGAGTCTCCAAACTCGCAATGATGGCAATCGTAAATGCTACTATCCATACTTCGGGATTTCCAATTGCTGAAAAATCAGGGAAGGTGAAAAGTGAAGTAAACCCTTCCCAGCTTTGTACTTGTGGCAAAACGACTTTATCGTCTGTATTCAAATACAAAGAAGGGATTACAAATTTGAAAAACTTATTGATACCAACTCCTAAAATAACAACTAGCAAAGGTCCAGGGACTACTCTAAGGATTTTATTTTGTTTTACAAAGGACTTATCCCAAAGGATCAAAACGGCGAGTGAAATCACAGTGATGATTAATGCTCCAAAATCAAATTGATTAGCCAAATTCCGCAAATCCAGTACAGCCTCCCAATCGTTGATAAAGGGCACATATTGGGCTAGATTCTTTGTTTCATTCACTCCAAATGCATAAGGAATCTGCTTAATGATCAAAATAATACCGATACCTGCAAGCATTCCTTTGATTACAGATGTGGGGAAATAATAACCAATCACCCCAGCTTTTACTATTCCCAAAACAACTTGAAACACCCCTGCAAGTACAACAGCTAGTAAGAATACATCAAAAGCACCCAAATCAGTAATTGCATTCAAGACTATGACCGTAAGTCCTGCTGCTGGTCCGGAAACAGAAGTGCTTGAACCCGATAAATACCCAACAACAATGCCCCCTATCACTCCAGCAATGATCCCTGAGAACAAGGGTGCACCTGATGATAAGGCTATCCCAAGACATAGAGGCAAGGCAACTAGAAAAACAACTAACCCGGCCGGAAGATCTGAACCAAGATGTGAGAATATATTTTTTGATTTGTTCATAGGAAAAACTGGACTGGTTAAAATCTCTGACACCTGAAAAATCAAGCTATACTATGGTAAAAATAGAATAATTCAGCTTCTTTGAACCTTATTTGGCAAAAATTTTAAAGAAACTAGTAACAATGCTATAAGAATCTTGCCTTTGTCCAATTTTTTTCATTTTGGCAAAAGCAAGATTCATTTCAAAAGTGTAAATTAAGCAATCCCTGTATAATTGAAAGGGGTGATTTTTTTCAATTCAGCCTTGATTTGATCATCTACCTGTAAGGTTTCTATAAAATCTGAAATTGATTCTGCTGTGATTTTAGTATTTGTCCTTGTAAGGTCTTTCAATGCTTCATAAGGCTTTGGATACCCTTCTCTTCTCAACACTGTCTGTAAAGCTTCCGCTACTACTGCCCAGTTGTCTTCAAGGTCTGCATCTATCGCGGCGGCATTCAATTCAAGCTTGTTCAAGCCTTTGTTCAAGGATTCAAAAGCTATAAGCATATGACCCAAAGGCACACCAATAACACGCAACACCGTACTATCTGTCAAATCTCGCTGCAATCTGCTGATCGGCAATTTGGCCGACAGATGCTCCAAAAGTGCATTTGCAACACCTAGATTTCCTTCTGCATTTTCAAAATCTATTGGATTCACTTTGTGAGGCATAGCTGATGAACCAATCTCTCCAGCTTTTATTTTTTGTTTGAAATAATTCATGGCTACATACTGCCACACATCTTTGGACAAATCCAAAAGGATGGTATTTACCCTCTTCAATCCATCAAATAGCGCTGCTAGGTTATCATAATGCTCGATCTGTGTAGTTGGGTAGCTTCTTTCCAAACCTAAGTAATTTGCCACAAAACCATTAGCAAAAAGCATCCAGTCTATCTCTGGATATGCGACATGATGAGCATTCATATTTCCAGTAGCACCACCGAATTTTGCAGAATAAGGAACTTGCTTTAGAAGTTCTAACTGCTTTTCTACCCTTGCCACAAACACCTGAAACTCCTTGCCCAACTTCGTCGGGGAAGCAGGCTGACCATGTGTCTTGGCTAGCATTGGTATATCTTTCCATTCCTCCATCCTACTTTTCAAATTCCCCAGCACTTCATTCAACACAGGTAAAATCACTTCTTCAAGCCCTTCTTTGAGCATCAGTGGTGTTGAGGTATTGTTGATATCCTGAGATGTAAGTCCAAAATGAATAAATTCCTTAAATGCATCCAGTCCCAACCCATCAAATTTTTCCTTAAGAAAATACTCAACAGCTTTCACGTCATGATTTGTCACCTTCTCAGTTTCCTTGATGCTTTCCGCATCAGCTACACTGAAATTTTTCACCAATTCTCTCAGAGATCCAAACAAATTTTTGTCAAAATCCTTTAGCTGTGGAAGTGGTAGTTCACAAAGCGCAATGAAATATTCTACTTCTACGTGAACTCTATATTTGATCAAGGCAAATTCTGAAAAGTATTGTCTTAATGGCGCAGTCTTGCTACCATACCTACCGTCAATGGAACTTACGGCTGTCAGGTTAGTCAAATTCATGGGATTAGCTTTTGTTTTGAGGATGCAAATTTAGCCTTTATCTAGGAAAAAGCACCCTCCATCTATAATTAAATCTCGCTTTAATATCTTAGCATTTTACCATAAGAAAAATAGACATAGCCCAAGCTTCCTAAATCTTTTACTTTTGCTCAAATGAAATATATTTACCCAAGTATAATCACACTTTTGATGTCTACTTCTTTTTGTTTTGCTTTTGATAAAAAAGACATAAAAGAAAAAGAATTTGGACTTGAAGTCAGTCCCTCAAAGTCAAAAATCACAGTAGATGGAATCATTAATGTAGACGAGTGGGCTGAGGCAACAATAATTAGTAATTTTGTCCAACAAATCCCAAAAGAAGGCCTTCCTGCCACAGAATCCACTGAGGTACGACTGAAATATGATGAAGACTTTCTATATGTGGCTGCTACACTTTATATCAAAACGCCAGGGAATTATGTAGTATCTTCGTTAAAAAGAGACTTTGAGTTTGACCAAAATGATGCATTTGCCATTCTAATTGGCCCATACGATGACGGAAACAATGGGTTTATGTTTGGTGTCTCGCCTTTTAACATTCAGATGGAAGGCTTAGTCAATAGTGGTGATCGACTTTCAAGTGTCTGGGATAATAAATGGTATTCAGAAGTAACGAGATTTGATGATCGATGGGAAGTCGAGATGGCCATTCCTTTCAAAACTCTTAGATATACAGAAGGATCTGAATACTGGAAAGTGAATTTTTTAAGAAACGACAGGAAAAATTTCGAACAATCTTCATGGGTGCCTGTACCATTGAATCAAAGAATTGGAAGTCTTGCTTTTACAGGATATTTGAACTGGGACAAACCATTAAAAAAACCTGGTTCTAATATCGCCCTGATCCCCTATGCTGCAGCAAGTGGATCCAAAGATTACCAAGAGGATAGTCCTATCAGAGGTGGATATGCCATAGGCCTTGATGCCAAAATTGCAGTAACACCATCTCTAAATTTGGACTTAACTTTCAACCCTGACTTTTCAACTGTAGAAGTTGATCAGCAACAGACTAATTTGAATCGCTTTGAACTATTCTTTCCCGAAAGAAGACAATTCTTTTTGGAAAATGCTGATTTGTTCAGTGATTTTGGATTTAGAAGCATTCGCCCATTTTTTTCTAGAAGAATTGGTATTGCCACTGATAGTTTAGGAAGAAGTGTCAGTAACAGAATCCTATTTGGAGCAAGATTGAATGGTAATTTAAATGATAACCTCAGGGTTGGGCTTCTAAATATGCAAACTGCTACCGAAGATAACATTGGCTACCCAGGTCAAAACTATACAGTTGCTACAGTACAGCAGAAAGTTTTTTCCAGATCAAATATTGCAGCAATCTTCGTAAACAGACAAAACACAAGTCAAGTAGGAGAAACAAATCCCATTTCTAATTATAATCGAGTATTGGGGTTGGACTATAATTTGGCTTCTAGAGACAATAAATGGACTGGAAAATTTTTCTATCACCAATCTTTTAGTCCTGAAAATAAAGACGACAATAAAGCACATGCAAGTTATCTAGATTATAATTCTAAAACTTGGAAACTACAATGGAATCACGAGTATGTTGGGGAAGGATATAATGCTGAAGTAGGATTCGTCCCAAGAAGATCATATTGGAGATTAGAACCTAGTATATTGTACCGTCATGTCATAGATAACAAGAAAATCTTTCAGCAAACTTTTCAGATAAGGTATGATATGTATTCCAATGATAACCTCACTTTCAAAACAGATGAAACTGTTTCATTTATTTACCGATTGTATCTAAAAAACACAGCAACTATTCAATATAGATTATTCAATGAATACATTTACCTTTTCAACTCATTTGATCCTACTCGTTCTGGTGGAGAAAGATTGGAAGCGGGCACTAATTATTCTTACCTAAGAACAGGCATTACCTATACTTCGGATAGAAGAAAATTGTTTAATTATTCAGCCACTACTTATTATGGAGGCTTTTTTAATGGGAAAAGAACATTTGTAAATACCAGCCTAAACTATCGCTTCCAACCTTTCGGTAATATATCAATGTTTGCAGAATACAATAAAATTGACCTTCCAAAACCATTCAGTTCGGGTAATTTATGGTTAATTGGCCCTAGAGCTGAAGTTTCCTTTACAGATAAATTGTTTCTGAGTACCTTTGTACAATACAACAGTCAAATTCAAAACATCAATGTCAATACACGGTTTCAATGGAGATTCAAACCTGTGTCGGATTTCTTTGTTGTGTATACTGATAATTATCATCCAGAAAATCTTCAAATTAAAAATCGTGCATTAATTTTGAAGCTTACGTATTGGATTAACGTGTAAAGAATAAGCGGGAATGTTTAATTTATTCAAAAAAAAGAAAGACGAGCCATCTAAAGGCGAACAATATTTATCTCTGAAAGTGAGGGAAGTAGTCAAAGAAACTCCCGATACAGTGAGCATATTCTTTGAACAGCCAGAGCCATATTTGGATTACAAGCCTGGCCAATTTATCACGGTCATATTAGAAATCAACGGAAAGGAAGAAAGAAGATCTTATAGTCTTTGCACCTCTCCTTTTGTAGATCCATATCCTGGAATTACTATAAAAAGGGTAGAAAAAGGAGTGGTTTCCAATTTTCTCAATGACCAAATAAGACCAGGAAAAACCATAGAGATCATGAAGCCTATGGGGAATTTTACGACCTCTTTTCATTCTAAAAATAGAACGCAATATTTCATGGTTGCTGGTGGAAGCGGAATCACTCCAATCATGGGACTTGTCAAGTCTGTATTGGTCAACGAGCCTGACTCCAAAATCACATTACTGTACTGCTCAAGATCTGAAGAGCAAATAATCTTCAAAAAGGAATTTGAAGTCCTAAAAGAAAAATATGCTGACAAGTTAGAGATCATCCACAACCTCAGCCAACCTAATCCGGAATGGAAAGGCATGAAAGGCAGGTTGGACTCTACAAAAGTAAAGGAAGTTTTGAGTTGGAGTGATGACAAATCAACAACGACCAAAAAATACTTTGTTTGTGGACCTGAAGGCTTGATGACAACAACTCTGAACACCTTCAAGGAACTCAACATCTCTACTGAACTGATATTCGAAGAAAGCTTTTACACAGATCTAGACGCAAAAGAAGCTGCACTCAAAGCAAGTGGTGAAATGGCTCCATCATTGACAAGAGAAGTGATAGTAAGTGTAGAAGGTCAAGATTACACTTATGAAGTAGCTCCAGAAAAAACGATCTTGGAAGCTGGCCTTGACAATAACATTGATATGCCATACAGTTGCCAAAGTGGCTTGTGCACAGCATGTAGAGGCCGTTTGGTATCTGGAAAAGTTGACATGATTGAAGATGCAGGACTTAGTGAAGGAGAGATTGCAGAAGGCTATATTTTATGTTGCTCCTCAAAACCAGCAAGCAGCGATATCAAAATAATCATTGAATAAGAAAATTTTGGAAAAAGACCCCATAAGGCCAATTTATGAAAAACTTGAAAGGAATACGCTGATTTTGATTGCGTGTTCCATTCCTTTTTTCGCAATAGTATACCTTTACTCTCAAAGTGAATCCATCAACAGATCTCCATTTGATTTGCCACAAATCCTTGATTTTTTCCTTCTGGGATTGATCTATGGATTGCTGGCAGTTCATTATTGGAATTTTCACAATGCAATAGGCAAAACCTTTATCAGCAATCAGGATTTAGAAACCAAAATTCACTTGTACCAACAAGCTACAATGCGTAGGTTTTGGATATTATTTCTAAGCAGCATTTTATGTTCATTGGGTTTACTGTTTTTTGAAAACAATGGGTATATCATTGCTTATGCTGTTACATTGGTACTATTGTCACTTGGCAAACCTAGTCCCGACAGGATTGTTAGGCTTTTAAAGCTGAAAGGTGAAGAAAAAGAGCGTGTCATCCGGATCAAGACAAGGGAAAGTTAGAAGCAGTAAGAATCAAGAGCCATAAAAAAGGCACAAAGAACAGAATAATGTTCTTTGTGCCTTTAATTTTTTTGGCAAAAAATGACCTAATTCTCAATCGAAATTGATCCTGAACTAACACTTCCATTAACCATGTTTGGAGAGCCGTTGTTTATTTGCAAGGTTTTGCCTTGTCTTTTGTCCCCTACTCTCAATGAACCTGAGGTAGCTTTCAAGTTATAATTGTAATCATTCAGGTTGGAATCTGTATTGATCTTAATACTTCCAGAAGAAGCTTTAAGATTAGTCATACTACTTAAGCCTGATTTCTCTGCTTTCACAGATCCAGAAGAGATTGATACATTTCCTAATTGCGCTACATTAGACAATTTTGCATTTCCAGAGCTTACAGATAAAGATAATAATCCTTCTACATTACTCGCTTTGAAGCTTCCACTTGAAAATGATACGTCGGCATCTCCATAAAGATTAGAAAGACTGGCAGTTCCTGATCCCATTTTTAATTTGAGATAGCCACTGACATCCGAAATTTCAATCCTTCCAGAACCAGCACTTGTTTCTAAGTCTCCACGAATATTGGCTATTTGCAAATGTCCCGAACCTACTTTTAGAGAAGTGAATTCTGAAGAAACTCCGTCTATTCTGATTTTCCCTGATCCTCCAGTCATGCTAAGCTGAATACTTTCAGGCCCTTTTATTCTAATATACCCTTTAGTTTGGTTAAGCCCCCAGCTGATATTTTTCAGATCATTTTGCTGATAAGAAATTTTCAACACTTCTCCCAAAGTCACAAAAACTATATCCTGACCGTCTTGTGTTGACTCCAAATAAGCTTCTACTACTACCACCTTCATATTTGGATCACCGATGTATTCCACTTCCAAGGCTGAACTGCTGATTTCCAACCTATTGATTGCTTCGAATGTCTTTTTGGTGTCCACCAAAACTTGCATTTGAGCGTATAGCTCCGAGGTATTTGACATCATCAAAACCCCAATGATTAAAAAGATACTTATTTTTAAAGTTTTCATATTTGATTATTTATAAAATTAAACCAAAACTCAATGCATTTACTCTAGGTCCTTTGTCTTTTTCAAAGAACTCATTCAAATCATAATTGACAAACAAATCTACATTTGATACTCCCAGCACTACTCTGCCTCCATATCTGAAATTGTTTGCGTACATGTTTGACTTTTCAAACAATTTACGAGATCGTCCATTCTGATCATCATAAACAAATTTACCTCTCCCTCCCAATCGAAGTCCTGCATATGGTCCAATCCCAAACCTAAACTTACCATTACTACTGTGCACTATCGGAATCAAACTCAAATTCAGGTACGATGCGGAAATTTTTGACTTGGTACCTACGCCTCCATTGAAATCTTGAAATTCTATTCCATCTGTCTCTTTTACAGCAATCAGGTTAGTGTCCTCAAATTTGAAATTATACCAACTCACACCAATAGAAGGGTTCAAAGAGAAATTCTTACCAAACTTGTACTGATGCTGATAATTAATCGCCACATTCCAACTTCCCCATGGTTTTACAGTGGGTGCAGTCTCATCATTAATCCAAGTATTGATTCCCAAGTCAAAATTTAATGACCTTTGATATCTGCGCTTCTTTCTTCCTGAGATATCAATATCCCCGTCGTTTGTAATCAATGTGTATGATTTGTCGGCATACTTTTCATAGTGCCATTCTGAACCAAATAGTTTAAAATCTTTGGTCTTTACTATTTCCTTTTTTTCTAAATCTCCTTTTTCTTCCTCTTGTGAAAAGGAATTTCCTGAAAAGAACACCCCAAAACATAGTATCAATAATATCTTCTTCATTTTTTTCTCAGCTTAAATACTTTACAAAAAGGTTTATAAAATTACTTTTTAAAATATCACTCCAAAAGTGATCGGGTGAAGTTCAGGGCCTCTTCCATCTTGGAATAAGGTATTCAAGTCATAAGTAGAGAAGAAATTGAACCTTCCTACTCCTACTTCTCCCCTTACACCATATCTGAAGTTATTGAGATAGACTCCTGTGTTTTGTTTGGCTTTTCTTCGTCCACCACCATCTAGTTCTCTATATACAAACTTGCTTCCCCCACCTAATCTGTAACCTACATAAGGACCTGCTGCTATTCTTACTCCTTTTTTCCCATTGTCATTCATTTTTCCAAAATCAAGTTTCAAGAGAGTTTGAGCTGTCAGGTATGATGCTGAAATTTTACTTTTGAATCCGTTGACGTCATTTCTTTGAATAAAATCGATTTCGTCATTCCCTCTGACAGCCTGAAAATCTCTATTCTCAAACTTGAAATTATACCATTGTACACCCAAACCAAAGTCCCAATAAAAGCCTTTTGCCAATCTTTGTGATGCCATCCAATTCAAACCAACATTCCAACTTCCCCAGCCTTTGGTTGCAAATGGATCACTTGAAGAAGGGAAATTTCCATTTCCATCCAAGTAAGTATTGATACCTAAATCCAAATTGAAATATGTTCTGAATGGAGGATCTTTACGTTTCTTTGGATTTGTTTCAACCTTGATTTTTGTATTTCCTCCAGATTCATCTACAATCACTTTATACCTACCAACCGATACTTCCGTCTCAGGACCATCTTCCCTTACTCTTACTATTTCTTTGTTTCCTGATTTATTTTTGATTTCTACTACAGTGAGCTCTCCCGTCTCTTCATTAAGTTGCAAATCCAACTCCTTGATTATCTGATTGATATTCATTGATTTCAATCTTTCAAAATCTTCCTTATTATCGACTATCAATACGACTTTTCCAGACTTTCCAAACTCTACGATGATACTATCCTTCTCAGCGTAAAGTGATTCATGATTTCCTCCGAAAGCAAAGCTCACAATGGCCATCAAGCTAAATAATAACAAATATTTTTTCATGTTTCTGTGATTCTAAAATATTACTTACTTCTTTCTTTTTTGGAGGTAATTGAGGCAAACAGATTGTTTTTTGCATCCTGCAGTTCTGCAAATCCCTGATCTACCTTACTCAAAATCCCACCGATTTTTTCCACTTTGTTTTCAATTCCGTCGATCAATCCAGGTTTTTCCGGTTCTGAATCTGATATTCCTCTACTCACTATTGTGATTTTGTAAGAGACTTCTGTCTCTTCAGGTTCTTCAACAGACTCGTTTATAGCCACTGATTGATTCAAATCCAATTCTGGAACTTCTATTTCCGGTAACGACTCTACCTCTATCCTTTGAGGAGCTTTAGGGTTTTCAGCAAGCAATTCATTTGGCTCCTCCTGTTTTACGATTGGCTTATGATGCTCTACTTGTTTTTTTGTTTCTATTGGTTCTGAAATCACCTCTGTTTTATCTACTTGCGGGGCTATTTCAGCAGTCTCGGTTTCCACTTTTTCATTTTCCAACCCAAAATCCCCTTCTGCTTCTTCTCCAACTTGACCCTTGGTGACTTCTGCCACCTGAGGTGCTTCAGGTTCTAAATCAATTGACAGAAACCAACCCATATATCCAAGTCCCATAAGCAGAATTATAGATGCTGCTATTTTCAAAAATGGGTAATAACCAGACTTCTTGCTTTTTGGGAGCTTATTTTCCAATCTCTCCCATGCAAGCGATGATGGTTTTACTTCATGATTTGAGAGCTTATTTCTAAATAGCTCATCAAAATTTTTATCTTCATTAGCCATTGATTCTCCTTTCTTTAAGTTGTTGTTCGGCTATTTTTTGCTTTAATAAATTCCTAGCTCGATTCAATTGTGATTTGGAAGTGCTTTCTGTGATTCCAAGCAAATCTCCAATCTCTGCATGACTATAACCTTCTATTGCATAGAGATTGAAAACTGTTCTATATCCAGTAGGAAGCTCTTCTATCAGTTCCAAGAGATCATCAGCTTCGAGGCTATTCAATTCATACTGATGATTCTGAAAATCCGACCCTTCTTCCATATTGACTTCCATGCTGAGATTTTTATTATTTCTCAAGGTCAATAGCGATTGAGTGACGATGATTCTCTTCATCCAGCCTTCGAAACTTCCTTTTGATTCATATTGATCCAGCTTTTCAAATATTTTCATAAAAGACTCAATCATCACATCTTCTGCTATCTCTCGATCTTTGGTATATCGAATCGCAATAGCGAAAAACTTGCTTGAATATCTTTCATACAAATGCTGCTGCGCTTTCCGCTCTCCTTTGAGGCAACCTTCGATGATGTCAGATTCAGAATTAAAAGTTTTTCTTGTGAACATGCTTTTTTTGTGGCTTTCAAATAGGTAGATACAAAATCATAAAAATAGGTTGCACGGGTTGTGAAAAAAAGTTAAAAAATTTTACCCCCAAATATAACAGTGTCATCTAAAGTTTACAATTCAACAGAAGAATAGAAAAATTAAAGTAAATAATTTCATCTGTAACTTTATCATTATGAATCACCTCCAACTAAACCGCACATACCGTAGAGTTGTATATCAACACATTGACAAATAGCCAAACAAATCGATGTACTTCAAGTCAACTGATTTCCTAATCCGCAAATCGCAAAGAACGATTATCGCTGTAATTTTATTGGGAAATTCACCTACCCATCTAATTGCAGAGTATAAAAGTATAGATTAATTAAAATCACATTGATTTTACAAATTCACTATTAAATTTATTATTACCCTCCAATCCATGGGAGATTTCAACCCAGTATGCATCTAGCTGCCTTATTGCAAATTCAAAACAGCATTGATAAAAAATACCTTTACTATCAATCATGGTATGGGTATGATATATAAAGTTATAACCGATCATATTCAGGTAATTTTTGGATATTCTGACTTGATCTCCATATTTTAAAAATATCACCATCAAAATCTCCCTATTCTGCTTTTGAATTCTAGGAATAACCGAATAGAGATCATAGACTTTCTCTTTCTTTCTATCATTAAAATATGCACTTCTACAGCCGTCACAACAAAATTGCTTGTCAGATCTCCCCAAAATAGGCTTACTACATGTTGGGTTCTTGCATTTTCTTTCCATAATTTATAAAAAATTAAAAATTAAATTCAATTACTTAAACAAAGTATATTTGTATAAAGTCTTACTTCAATATGTTAGATAGGGCTTTATTTTTTCAATCCATTCTTGTGTAAAAATCCTAACTTTCAACAATTCATCTGAAGAAGTGTAAAATCCATGCTGATCTCTGTATGCTACTATTACTTTTGCACTTCCATAATTAATATAAGGATGGCTAGCCAGCATTCCGACGTCTGCAGTATTGATATTGATTTTTGTTTTGATACCAGGTCGGAATTCAAAATATTCGAATACCCTCTCTAAAACTTCAGGTGTCATTCCATAAACATCCAACAACTGTTCTTTTTGATACATCCCTCCTATCGCATCGCGAAACTTAATAATCCTCCCAGCAGTAGCCTGCCCAATTCCAGGAACTATTTGCAAAACAATAGAATCCGCTTCATCAAATAAGATTTTGTTGAATTTCGGTTGATTTCTTCTTTGGTAGCTTGACTTTGACTTACTGGAATCTTGGTTGGTATAACTGACATTGACCCGATTCCAACCAGCACTTTCCAAACTATCCATCTTCATAAGATAGGAATCGTATTCAAAATGCTTTTTCCTCTCCACTATTTTACTATGAACTAATGGGACAGCATACAATACCATAAGAGCAGGTAAAAGCAGCACAAAACCTCTTGACTCCCTGTTTGTAAACCCAAAAGTGTTTTTCATAAAAAACATAATTTTTCTCACCATTGTTGATCATTTAAAAGTTTATTTAAAAATATAAATCCAAACTGGCATTATAGATCGTAACTATGGATCATAAGATAATAATATTGGCAGCGCATTCCAAAAATGTCGATATTTGCGTAGAAAAAAAATTTAAAGATAGCTTATTTAGACAGGTTTTAAATTGCAATCTGATTATTCAAAATTTTCTTTTGCTACGCTTTATAAATTAAATTTGTACCCGAAAGTCAATGAAAATGCAAAACAAGTTTAGAGCAATAAGTTTATCACATAAAAGTGCTCCAGTAGAGATAAGGGAGATCATCGCTTTAGACGAAGGTTCTATCCATGCACTTTTGGTGAAATTAAAAGATTTTTTTAGTGTTACTGACACCTTAATCCTATCTACTTGCAACAGGACAGAGATCTATTACTCGCATGATTTAGACCTTAGTTCTGAGATTATCAAACTGATTGGATTGGAAAAGGGAATTACCACAATCATTAACTATCTAGAATATTTCAAGATTTACAATAACGATAGAGAGGCTATCAATCATCTTTTCAAAGTTTCTATGGGACTTGAAGCTCAGGTGGTAGGTGATATGCAAATCTCAAATCAAGTAAAGCGAGCATATCAAGCATCTGCAGACCTCAATTTGGCAGGTCCTTTTCTTCATAGATTGATGCATACGATCTTCTTCACCAACAAAAGAGTCGTTCAGGAAACTGCTTTCCGCGATGGTGCTGCTTCAGTTTCTTATGCTGCTGTAGAACTTATAGAAGAATTGACTTCTAATATCTTTGAGCCAAGGATACTCTTGATTGGTGTTGGTGAAATCGGTGAAGATGTAGCCAAAAACATGGTACATCTGCCGAACGCAAAAGTTACGATCACGAATCGAACTTTTGAAAAAGCTCAATTATTAGCTTCAGAAATGGGTTTTGATGTTATTCCTTTTGAAAACGTCATCGAAGCGATGAAAGAGTCAGATGTAATCATCTCCTCAATCATGAAGTCAGAACCATTTATCACAAAAAACCTTGTAAAGACATTTGATATATCTAGTTATAAATTGTTTGTGGACCTTTCAGTACCTCGAAGCATCGAGACTTCTATTGAAGATGTCCCTGGAGTATTACTATACAATGTAGATAACATTAGAAGTAAAGCTTCGGAAACTTTAGAAAATAGGCTTGCTGCCGTTCCTAAAGTAGAACAGATCATCGAAGAGAGCATAGATGAGTTTTATAATTGGAAAAAAGAAATGATGGTCTCTCCTACTATCAACAAATTGAAAAATGCGTTAGAGCAAATTCGACTTGAAGAAATGGAAAGATTCTTGAAAAATGCCGATCAAAAGGAAATTGATGTAATCGATAGAATCACGAAAAGCATGATGCAAAAGATACTTAAAGTTCCTGTAGTACAGCTTAGAGCTGCTTGCCAAAGAGATCAGGCAGACAATATGATAGAGATTTTATCCGACCTTTTTGATTTAGAAAGAGTAAGTGAAAAGAAATAATGATTATCTGCAATGACACTTGTAGGTGAATTTTCATATAAAATCATGCTGATAATCGACGACTGTCGACGGACGACAGCAGCTGAATTCAATGTATGTCCCTAGTGAAATGTGGATACTGATTCCAAAGAGGATACACATAAAAAAATAGATGTCAGAAATGACATCTATTTTTTTTGAAATGCAGTTCTAAAGCCCTTATTTTACTTTTCAATTTACCTGAATCATGAAAATAATTAAATATTTCAAAAAGATCTTTTTGATATGCAGCTTACTCTTCCCAATTATAGCAAACTCTCAGTCTTGGGAAATTTATGACCACAAACTCAATTTAAAATCGAGAATTGCTTACGACCAAATTAATATCCTAGGTGAATCTGTACGTGTAAGTACCGCAAACAAGCAATTGAGGCTTTTAAGCAAAGATTACAAACCGTTTTTGGATTTAAAAGGTGAATCAGTATATCAATATCTAGAACCTTGGCTTATCGTCAAAGGACCTGATGGATTAGGCGCATTTCATGAATATGGTGAAGAGATTTTCACTCCTGATTACGATGACATTCAAATCTTCTATACAAGATTGCTAGCCAAGAAAGGTAATGATTTTTGGGTATATGATAGGATGAAACGATCCGTAGAAATGATTGGAACATTCGAAAATGCCATACTTGCAAAAAATGGTCAAATAATAGCCAAGTCCGAAAAAGGTTATTCATTGCCTATCTCTTCCAACCCCTACAAGACATTTGGAGACCTCAGAGAAGTAAATGAAAACTTTATAATTTCTCATGAAACAACAGGATATGGACTGATAAATAGAGAGGGAAAGTATATTCTAGATCCAATTATTGACGAAATGACCTATTTGGATGAAGACTATTTTTATGCTTTTGACGGAAACCAATATATGCTAATCCATGCACGTGAAGAGCGTGCAGACATCAAATATACCAGTTACCATAAAATCACCTTGGAAAATACGATGATGTTAGAATATATTCATGGTAAACTCCGAAGAGTGATGAAAAAAGACGGCATATTACTTGACATGACTGGAATAGAACAGGTAAAGCTCGTAGGAAAAGAAAAATATAATGTTTATTCAAGAGAAAAGAAAGTAGGCTTATTGGGAATCAATGGATGGGAAGTAACCCCAACACTGAACGTCGAAAAGATCCTTCCTGGTAATGAAAACCTATACCCTTCATTGAAATCAGGAAAATTTGGCTTCATTGACAAACAAGGATCCTGGACCATCCAAAATAGCTTTGATGAAGTATTACCATTCTATGAAGGCTTGGCTGCGGTTAGAAGTTCGGAGAAATGGGGATATGTGAATGTACAAGGCCAAATGATCATTGGCAACGAGTACGATGCTGTAGGCAGGTTTTACAAAGGATTAGCGGTGGTACAAAAAAATGGAAGTAGTCATCTGATAGATAAAAATGGAAACATCCTAAACGATAAGAGTTTTGACAGAGTCTCCCTGCTTCCAGACAATTATTATATTACTGAATCCAATGGAGTTTTTGGATTGATAAATTCAATGGGGATTGAGGTAGTAGAGCCACAATTCGATGAATTAAGAAAAGAAGATCATAATATAATTTTGGTGAGAAAAGGTGACAAGTATGGTGTAATTGATGAAAATGGAAATTATGTCCTCCCATTATATTACAAAAATATATTGTTTGATAATGCTTCGAAACTGATCTTAGCGGAAGATAATTATATAAATCCTGACGTCAGAATAGATGATAATGGAAATAAAAACAACAAAAAAAGAAGAGCGGATTGAGCCCGAATTGAATTTTGAAAATTAAAGAATGAATATCCAACTAAATCAAAAAAAAGTATTTTTCGCCTCAGATTTTCATTTGGGAGCTCCTGATGAAATCTCGAGCGCAATTCGAGAAAAAAAAATCATCAAATGGCTCAATTTCATAGAAAATGATGCGGCTGCTGTATTTCTTGTTGGCGACATCTTCGATTTTTGGTTTGAGTATGACAAAGTTATCCCTAAAGGATTTATCCGATTTATGGGTAAAATCGCCGATCTGAGAGACAAAAACATTCCTATTTTCTTCTTTACAGGCAATCACGATCTTTGGATGAAAGACTATTTTACAAAGGAGTTAGGAATACCCGTCTATCATTACCCAATAGAATTGGAGATAGAAAGGAAAAAGTTTTTGATTGGACATGGTGATGGATTAGGACCCGGAGACGAAACATACAAAATCCTCAAAAAACTATTCACAAACCCATTTTGCAAGTGGTTATTCAAATGGCTTCATCCTGACATAGGAATGAGAATCGCTCACAAATGGTCTAGCAATAGTCGCTTGGCAAACAACAATAAAAACGAGAATGAATTCAAAGGAAACGATGAGTGGCTTTGGGCATATTGTAAAGAAATGGACAAAAGACAGCATTTTGATTACTATATTTTCGGTCATAGACATTTGCCTTTGGAGTTGGAAGTAGGTAAATCTTCAACTTATATCAACCTTGGAGAGTGGGTGAACCAATACACTTATGGTGTCTTTGACGGAAGAAATATGGAACTCAAGACTTTCGACAAATGAAAAAGTCTTTTTTAATCTTACTTTTTACCATTATGTTCTTTCACAAGAGCATGGCCCAAAATGAGCAATGGGTTAACCCTATAGAAATTAAAATTGACAGACTTAGCCAAGTATCTTTGGATAATCAAGGATTTCTTTTTGTCACCAATCAGGAAGGAAATATCTATCAATACACCGAAATCGGTGAATTGGTAAACAATTTCTCCCCCTCAAGGCAAGGGGCAATTGATCAAATTGAAGCTGCATGGACGGTCAATCTTTTTACATTTTCAATAGATTTACAAGAATATCGGATTTTAGATAGATTCCTCAATCCAATATCTGAAAACAGAATACAACAAAAGGAAATCAACCTGGCAAAAGCTGCAACCCTTGGTAACAACAACATCATTTGGATATACGACGAATCTGATTTCACCTTGAATCAATTCGATCATAGAAGAAATAGAATTCTTCAAAAACAGCCCCTCAACCTCATTCTTTCAAACTCTTTTTTACAAATACGAGAAATCAAAGAATATCAAAACCTTGTTTTCTTAAAAATCAAAGATGAAGGAGTAAGCATATTAGACAATCAAGCAAATTTTATAAAGAAGATATTTACACCAAATGAAAAAAGATTGAGTTTTTGGAAAGATAATTTATTGACCATAGAAAATGGTGATTTGAAATGTATCGATATCCAAAATGAAAAGACGCAGATATATCAATTACCTGCTTATCTTGATTCATACCAAATACTCCTATCGAATCGATCAGTGATTTTCTACAACAGCAAACAAATACTTATTTTTGAGAAAAAAAATTCCCCATTATCCTTACTCTAAAGAAAGAAATAATTCAAAAAAATGTTAATTGCTTTCTAAAAATGCTGATAAAATGGTTTGATTTTTGCAATTTTGCAAAAGCATGAATAAACCTATAAACCGACAATACATTTTTAATATGATATTAATTTTCATCACAATGGTGATGATATGCGTATCATTCGTTTCCAATGCACAGATTTTTAAAAAACGAACTAAGATAGAAGCAGAAATATCTTTCCCAGCTGATTTGAATAGAGAAAGAGTTTCTTTTGACCTACAGGCAGAAGGTATTAAAAAATTCTCAATAATTCTTGATAAAAAGTCAGTGGAAATCACCAAAATAAAGGTGTTTGACACGCTTGGAAATCTTCTTTTTGAAGATAGGATAATGCCCGAAGACAATGGCAAAAAATCTTATGATCTTAGCCATATCCAAAGCCAGCTTTTCGTTGTTGAGGTAGGGAATTCAAAGTACAACATTACAAAAAGTATCTACGCCATCCCTCCAGGAAGTAAAAAAAGGATTGATTCCCAAGTCAATTAATAGAAAAAGTCGCTGAAATCAAATTCCAGCGACTTTTTTATTTCAAGGCTTATCAAATCAAACGATCTCTACCAAAGTAATATCAAAGATCAAATCCTCACCTGCTAATGGATGATTTGCGTCCAAAGTGATTTTTTCATCATCTACAGCTACAACTTTCACAGGCATTGGCTGACCTTGTGGCCCTTGTAATGTCAAATCCATCCCCACTTCAGGTGATATATCCGCAGGAACTTCCGCTCTTGGGATATCTACCATCATATCATCTCTTTTTTCACCATAAGCTTCATCAGAAGGTATGGTAACACTTTTTGCTTCTCCTATTTGCATTCCGTGAACGGCTGCATCAAAGCCCTTAATCATATTTCCATCACCTAAGACAAACTGAAGTGGCTCTCTATTTTCTGAAGAATCGAAAACAATTCCACTTTTCAATTTCCCTGTGTAGTGAACTTTTACCGAATTTCCTTTACTTGCTAATGACATATTTTTTTTATTCTGTTTTGTAAAGTTCAAAGTTATGAATTTTTGATAGGGATTAAAACCAAAGCAATAATCATTTAAAAACTGTTCACTAATGACCATAAATCGTTCGTATTTGGACATTAAATGTTGTAAATTTGCTCAATCTGTTCAAAATCAGACTCTTTTCCGAATGGCATCATTTTGAATACTACTAATGAAAAATATTTACCATGGACAATCAGCAGTTAGGAAAAATCCTCATCATTGACGACAACGAAGACTTATTGTTTGCAGCAAAAATGCATTTGAAAAAGTATGCGAAGGAAGTTACTATTGAAAAAGACCCTAGAAGGATTCCATTTTTGGTCAATAACAACAGCTATGATGTGATACTTTTAGATATGAATTTCACCGAAGATACCACTTCTGGCAAAGAAGGATTTCATTGGTTGAAGCAAATCAAAGAAATAGATCCGAAAGCTGTTGTGATCCTGATTACAGCATTTGGAGACGTAGAAATGGCTGTCAAAGCGCTAAAAGAAGGAGCTACAGACTTTATTCTCAAACCATGGCAAAACGAAAAACTACTCGCTACCCTAACCTCAGCAAGCCGACTCAAGGATAGTTATGACCAAGTAGATAAGCTCAGCAAAAAACAAAAGCAACTGCAGTCCGATCTCAAAAAACCATACTCTGATATCATTGGGACTAGTGCTTCTATGAAAAATATCTTCTCAATCATTGATAAAGTGGCGCAAACAGACGCAAATGTCTTGATACTGGGAGAAAATGGGACAGGAAAAGAACTGATAGCAAGAGCTATTCATGACAGATCATTGAGAAAAGACGAGATCTTCGTCGGTGTAGATATGGGGTCGATTACTGAGACTTTGTTCGAAAGTGAACTTTTTGGTCACAAAAGAGGGGCTTTTACAGATGCAAAAGACGATCGAGCAGGTCGCTTTGAGATTGCTGATAATGGTACGCTTTTCTTAGATGAAATAGGCAATCTAAGCATGCCTTTGCAATCAAAGCTTCTCACTGTTTTGCAAAAAAGGGAAGTAACAAGAATCGGTACAAACAAAGCTATTCCTGTAGATATCCGATTGATCTGTGCGACAAATATGCATGTACATGAAATGGTCATGGAAAACACTTTCCGTCAGGATTTGCTTTATAGAATCAATACGGTGGAAATTTTCCTTCCACCATTGAGAGAAAGACAAGATGATATACCTTTGTTGGCAGATCATTTTCTCAAAGTGTATGCTCAAAAGTACCGCAAAGAATTCCGTGGATTCAAATCTTCAGCCATGCAATTATTACAACAATATAATTGGCCTGGAAACATTAGAGAGTTGCAACATGCAATTGAAAGAGCTATCATTATGGCTGAAAGTGACGAACTTGACAGCAGAGACTTCTTTTTCTTATCCTCAAAACCTACAAATGACAAAGTAGCTACTCCAGCTTCTTACAATCTGGATGAGGTGGAGAAAAATGTCATCCAAAAAGCAATAGACAAAAATGGTGGGAACATCTCAAAAGCTGCAAAAGAACTCGGCTTGACAAGGGCTTCCCTATACAGAAGATTAGAGAAATATGGATTATAAAATCGGCTTGGTTGGCAGGATTATCCTGCTGGCCATATCATTATTTTTTCTTAGTTACTTTATCCTCAATGGTGCTGGAGTATTTGCTATCTCTTTGTTCATCATTTTGATTATGGCCCAGACTATCTTTTTGCTGAGCTATGCCGAAAGCTCCTTCAAAAAAGTTCGACTTTTTCTAGATAATATCAAGCAGGATGACTACACGAGTCTTTTCCCTGTGAAATTTGACGGTACAGAAACTGACGACTTGCACATAGAATTCAATGCTATCCTTGCCAAACTGAAAGAAGATCAGGCCGAGAAAGATGCCAATTACCAGTATTTCAGGTCTGTTTTCCAGCATTTGAGCATAGGCTTGATAACTTTTGAAGAGGATGGGAAAATACAGATCCTCAATACCGCTGCCAAAAGAATGCTGAACATCACTCAGCTTCATAGTATTTCGGAAATAGAGGGTGTCAATAAGGAACTTCATCAAGCTATCCATAGCTTGAGAACGGGTGGAAGTGAATTGATCAAAATCGCTCATCCAGATGGAATCATGCAACTTTCGGTATATGTCATAGAGTTGCTTATGAGAGATGTGAAAATCAAATTGGTATCACTACAAAACATCCAAAGTGAGCTTGAAGAAAAAGAGATGGAAGCTTGGCAAAACCTTGTCAAAATCCTCACGCATGAAATCATGAATTCTATCGCTCCGATCTCTTCCCTTGCGGCTACTATCAAAGGTGACATTGAACAAAAAATTGATGAAAACGCAAGTATTCCACCAGATGACTTGGAAGATTATCTGATGGGTATTGGTACCATCGAAAAAAGAAGCGAAGGGCTGATAAATTTCGTGAGTGATTTTAGAAGCTTGGCACATATCCCAACTCCAAAATTCCAAGTCATCAAGATCAAAAACCTTTTTATGCAATTGGAAACATTGATGCAACACCAATTTGAATCAAATCAAATACAAGTGAAGTGCAATGTTGCGCCACAAGATTTAATCTTGTTTGGTGATCAAAATCTCATCGAGCAAGTTTTGATCAACTTGATCCACAATGGAATCCATGCTATGCAAGATGCTATCACGAAGGTCTTGTCTATAGATGCTTTTATTGACGAGTCTGGGAAAATCATCATCGAAGTTTCGGATTCCGGTAAAGGCATAGAAGAGGAAGCTTTGTCGAAAATCTTCATTCCATTTTTCACTACAAAAAGCAAAGGATCTGGCATCGGCTTAAGTCTTTCAAAACAGATAATGAGAAGACATAAAGGGAATATTCAAGTTAGGTCAAAACTAGGGGAAGGAACTACCTTCAAGTTGATATTCAATGCTTAAAAACAGCTGTCAGATTTTTCTTCGCTGATATACAAAACTAGGCCCGTCGCAGGCAACCCATGAGTTATTGACAAGCTTGTTGTCTTTGGTAAGAATCATGTACTCCGCATCACTTCCACAATTGGAAGCCAAAACTACGTTGGTTTCAAATGTCAAGATAACTTCAAACAAATTATCAGTGTCGGTGATAGGGTTAATTTCATAGATACCAAAAGCTTGAATTGGTTCCAAGAAAGTTTTTCCAGAAATTTGATTTTTTGTCGAGAATTTGATGAATGTCCCGTCATCATTAAAAATATACCGTTCTTGAAAATCAATATTTTCGTCAGGTTTCATTTCGCTTGACCAATTACGATTAACACTTACAATATTCCAATAGCCCAGAATATTTACATCTGGATCCTTATCATCCTGATTGCATGAAATCATTGCAACCACCATTAAACAAATATAAATAAAGCTATTTTTCATATTCAAATTAACAATCTGTTTTTCAATTACGCATTGTTAGGAAAGAAAGTTTGTTTAGAAAATTTCTAAAATAAAATTTTTAATATTCCCTTAACTAAGAATTCATAATAGCACCAATTGTTAGGTTAAATATCTCATTATCATAATATCAAATACATGATCAGTTCACACGTACACTCTAAATTGCAAACAAAACTGATAGACTTTGAAAACTCACTTCAAAACAATCGTTATCTCAGATGTTCACCTCGGAACCAAGGGATCAAAAGCAAAAGAAGCCTCAAGGTTTCTGAAGCAATATAGCTGCGACAATCTCATTCTAAACGGTGACATTATTGATGGTTGGCAGTTGAAGAAATCAGGATCTTGGAAGAGAAAACATACCAGATTTTTTAACAGAATGTTGAAAATGATCGAGCAAGAGAACACAAAGGTTTTTTATCTCAGGGGAAACCACGATGACTTTTTGGATCAAATCCTCCCCTTGCAAATCGGCAATCTTTCTATTCTCTCCGACATGATCTATGAATCAAACGGAAAGAAATATTTTATCACTCATGGAGATATTTTCGACAGCATCACTACTAACTTACGATGGATTGCGTATTTGGGAGATGTTGGATATACATTCTTACTGTGGCTAAATCGGTTGGTGAATTATCACAGGAGAAAGAGAGGACTAGGTTATTTTTCATTGAGCCAATATGTGAAAGGAAAAGTGAAATCTGCAGTATCCTATGTAGACCAATATGAAGAAGAGTTGGCAAAAATGGCAAAAGCCAAAAATTGCGATGGAATCATCTGCGGACATATCCACAAAGCAGAAAATAGAATCATCGATGGCATCGAATACCTCAATTCTGGTGATTGGGTAGAAACTATGAGTGCACTTGCAGAAGATCATGATGGGAATTGGCAATTGATTTACTACAACGAAATGGACTTTAGCAAAAAGGATTTTGATACGGATACCGTTCCTATCACTCCTAAAAAAGAAGACACTGAAATCATAAGAGAACTTAAGACGGTAGCTTTCAACAAGCTAAGCGATGATTTCAACTCTCCAAATTTCAGGTAAGCAATGAGATTCCTTTTCATAGTCCAAGGAGAAGGCCGGGGTCACATGACTCAAGCTATTGCACTATCGCAAATCTTGAAAAACATTGGACATAAGCATGTCGCTACCTGTATCGGAAAAAGCAAGCGTAGAAAAATTCCTGATTTTGTTTTTCAAAACT
Organism: Belliella alkalica; assembly: GCF_022549785.1. Classification (GTDB taxonomy): domain Bacteria; phylum Bacteroidota; class Bacteroidia; order Cytophagales; family Cyclobacteriaceae; genus Belliella; species Belliella alkalica. The sequence goes on along the minus strand of NZ_JAKZGO010000010.1, from coordinate 56,510 downwards.
TAAAAGGCCCAATATATCAAATAGAAAGTCCAAACTTTATTTCAGATAAAAACAATAAAAAAATTCTTTTGGGAAAAAGTATATTTTTCAACCTTTTTAAACTTCCAAAGTTCCTCAATAGCCTCAAAGAAATAGATGAAGCTGTGACTTTTCACAAGCCAGATGTTATTATAAATTTTTATGATATTTTGGGAGGAATATATAAGATGGCTTATCGCCCAAAGGCTATATCATGGGTTATTGGACATCAGTATTTGATATTTCATCCTGCCTTCCCTTATGCAAAATCTTCATTTTTAGAAAAAACCCTATTTAAATTAAACACAAAAATCACCGCCATCGGAGCTGATAGGGTATTTGCATTGTCATTTCAGAAATATCCTGAAATACCTAATTCTAAAGTCACTGTATTTCCCCCTATCCTTAGGGAGTTGATTTTTAATTTAAGACCTCAGCATGGAGATTTTATTTTGACATATATGGTAAACTCTGGTTATGGGGATGAGGTGATTCGCTTCGCAAAAAAAAATCCAGAAATAAAGATCGAAGCTTTTTGGGATAAAAAGGACTTTGAAAAGACATACCAAGCATTGCCAAACTTGGTTTTTCACCAAGTAGATGATAAGCTTTTCTTAGAAAAAATGGCATCTTGCAGAGGACTTTTGAGCACTGCGGGTTTTGAGTCGATTTGCGAAGCAATGTATCTAGGCAAGCCTGTCATGATGGTCCCTGTAGCTGGTCAATACGAGCAAGCCTGCAATGCTATAGACGCTGTGAATGCAGCGGCGGGCATTTGCAATCATGAATTTGATTTTGAATTTTTTCATGATTACCTTAATTCAAACCAATACAACACCACACAGATGAAAAGTTGGGTTGGAATGGCTTCACGTATTTTTAAACAAGAAATTGAAAAAGCTGAGTACAAGTTAGAGGAAATAGAGAGTCAAAAAGATTCTTCCTCCCCAGATTTTCTACCCATATAAAAACAAATCAATTTAACTAGCTTAAAATATTATACATGTCTTGAAATGCATTTAAAACGATTTCGAGGATTTTTTTCTAATTTTTTATAATATCAATCCTCTAAAAATCACAATCATCACCTATAAATTAGTAAATTTCGGTTTGTTAAATGGCAATCGAAGTTCATGAATATAGAAATACAAAGACTCAAAGAGGATCGAGAAAGAAAGAAACATTGGAAGAAATGGGGTCCTTACTTGACAGAAAGACAGTGGGGTACGGTTCGTGAAGATTATAGTAAAGATGGTTCTGCCTGGGAAAATGTAACGCATGAGGATGCACGAAGCAAAGCTTACAGGTGGGGTGAAGAGGGAATCGCTGGAATCTGTGACCATAAGCAAAAGACATGTATAAGTTGGGCTTTTTGGAATGGAAAAGACCACATGATCAAAGAAAGACTTTTTGGCCTTACTGGGAATCAAGGCAACCACGGTGAAGATGTAAAAGAACTCTATTATTACCTTGACAGTACACCTTCACATAGCTATATGAAGATGTTGTACAAATATCCTCAAAACGAATTCCCTTACGAACATCTCGTCTATGAAAATCGAAAAAGGGGAAAAAGTGATAGGGAGTTTGAATTGATAGATACAGGGATATTCGATGAAGATGCCTATTTCGATATATATTTAGAATATGCAAAATATGACGCTGAAGATATAGTAGGAAAAGCGACTATTTTTAATAGAGGAAAAGAAGACGCTGAGATATGGGTAATGCCTACTATTTGGTTTAGAAAGACTTGGTTTACAGGTCACGAGCCATTTATGCCAAAGCTTAGTAAAATAGATGAAAATAGAATTAAGGCTTTTTCTCCAAAAAACGGGAACTACTTTTTCACATTTGATGGCAACCCGGAATTAAAGTTTTGTGACAATGAAACAAATAGACAAAGGCTATATCATATTCCAAATGAGAAAAAATATCTCAAAGATGGAATCAATGATTATGTTGTAGATGGTGATGATTCCCACTTAAACCCGGAGAATTACGGAACAAAAGCAGCCGCTATCTACAAATTGAATATTCCTGCTGGCGAAAGTGTCGATGTCAAGTTTAGAATGATGCATCAAAGTTCGGATGGTGCGCTTGAGATTTGTGAGGAGATTTTGGAAGCACGTAAAAAGGATGCTGAGGAATTCTACGGAGATATTCAAAAGACAATTGAAGATGAAGACCTAAAGAGAATCCAACGTCAAGCATTTGCTGGAATGATGTGGGGCAAGCAGTTTTATTACTATAATGTAGAAAGATGGCTAGATGGTGATTCGGGGAGATATGTCCCTCCTGTAGAGCGAAAAAAAGGAAGAAACCATCATTGGCGGCATTTGCAGAATTATGATATCATTTCTATGCCTGACAAATGGGAGTATCCTTGGTATGCGGCTTGGGACTTGGCCTTTCATTGTATACCTATAGCGAGAATTGATCCTGATTTTGCAAAAGACCAATTGATTCTACTTTTGAATGAATGGTATATGCATCCAAATGGGCAAATACCTGCATATGAATGGAATTTCAGTGATGTAAATCCTCCCGTGCATGCTTATGCCGTCGAAAGAGTATATCAAATTGACAAAAAAATGAATGGCGGAGTTGGAGATCAGGAGTTTCTCGAAAGAGCACTACATAAACTCATGCTAAACTTCACTTGGTGGGTCAATAGGAAAGACAACGACGGTAAAAACATATTTGAAGGCGGATTTTTGGGATTGGATAATATTTCCCTGATCGACAGAAGTCACGCAGCATTGTACAAAGGTAAGTTGGAACAAGCAGATGCTACTTCTTGGATGGCAATGTTCTCTTTGAATTTGCTACGCATCTCATTGGACCTTTGTGAGTTCAACAAAACCTATCAATATACTGCTACGAAATTCCTTGAGCATTTTCTCTATATAGCAGGGGCAATGAACAATATTTCAGGTGAAAACATCAGCCTATGGGATGACGAGGACAATTTCTTCTATGATATTTTTCATGTACCAGGAAAAGACCCTAAAGTCATGAAAGTAAGGTCGATAGTTGGAATCATCCCATTCTTTGCTGTAGAACCTATTCGGGAAGAAATGTTTGAAAACCTCCCCGAATTCAAAAAAAGAATGGAGTTTTTCTTGAAAGAAAAACCAAAACTAGCTTCCTTAGTGACCAGCTGGACACTCCCTGGTCAAGACAAAAGAAGACTCTTTGCTTTACTAAGAGGACATAGAATGAAAAGTATTTTGCAGAAAATGCTTGACTCAGATGAATTCTTGAGTGAATTTGGTATCAGATCTTTGTCCAAATTCCATGAGAAAAACCCCTACTCTATGCGCCTAAATGGTGACATAGCCACAATTTCATATGTGCCCGGAGAATCAGACTCCTTGATGTTTGGCGGTAACTCTAACTGGAGAGGCCCAATTTGGTTCCCTATCAATTACTTGATCATAGAATCCTTGAAGCGGTATGATTTCTACTATGGTGGCGAATTTTCGATAGAATACCCAACAGGTTCCGGGAATTTCTTGACCATGGATTTGATCGCCAAAGAACTCTCACATCGATGTATGAAAATCTTCATGAAAGATGAAAATGGTCATAGACCATTTAATGGAGACAACAAAAAAATCCAAGAAGATCCCCATTTCAAAGACCATATTCTCTTTTATGAATACTTCCATGGAGACAATGGAAGAGGACTTGGAGCTTCGCACCAAACTGGTTGGACAGGATTGGTAGCAGAGATGATTTACAAATTCCATAAAACTGAAGAAAAGGACAGTCATGCTTCTCCCTTATTTAGAATCTGATAGACTTGAAGCTGGATGTGATGAAGTGGGTAGAGGATGCCTATGCGGGCCAGTGGTGGCTGCCGCTGTGATCCTACCGGCAGGCTATGCTCATGAATTGATCAATGATTCTAAGAAACTCAGTAAATCTAACAGGGAGTCTCTGGTATTGGAAATAAAAAATATTGCCATAGCCTGGGCTGTAGCAGAAGCAAGCGTTGAGGAGATTGATCAAATCAATATCCTCAACGCTTCATTTTTGGCCATGAACAGGGCTATTGATTCTTTGACTGTCAAACCAGCACATCTTTTGATAGATGGCAATCGATTCAAAACAAAAAGTGAAATCCCTTATAGCTGTATCATCAAAGGTGATGGCAAATACGCGAGCATCGCAGCAGCATCTATCTTGGCGAAGGTTTACAGAGATCAATTGATGTGCGACTATTCAGAAACTTACCCTGGCTATGCTTGGGAAAGCAATGCCGGCTACCCAACCAAAGCCCATCGGGACGGAATCCGAAAAATGGGACTTACTCCAATCCATAGAAAGTCTTTCCGACATTTACCAGAGCAGATAAAGTTGGATTTTTAGATCAATGGTCGACAGATTGGCTATTCGCAGAGATAATTAGAGAAAAAAAATTCAGTTGTAGAAGAATAATTTGTATTTTTACACAAATTATTCGAGTATGGAAGAAAATTTTAAATCTTTAGAGAAGTTCAATTTTTGGAATGGAAATGTTCCTCAACAGGGATTTTTGCGTATTGCTTATTTAGACAACATACTTGGGTTTTCCAACAACAAACTAGTTAAAGTACTTGTAGGGCAAAGACGGACTGGCAAAAGTTATATCCTACGACAAATAGCCAATAACCTTATTAAAAATGGAATCCTTCCTACCCAAATCTTTTATTTAAATAAAGAGTTTATAGATTTTGATTTTGTTAAGACCTACCAAGATTTGGAGATATTGATACAGCTGTATCTAAAGAACTTAAACCCAAATGGGAAAGTGTATTTATTCTTAGATGAAATTCAAAGCATCGAAGGTTGGGAACGGCTTGTCAATTCCTATTCACAAGATTTCACAGCAAACTATGAAATTTATATCAGCGGATCAAATTCAAAAATGCTCTCTGGTGAATTAGCTACCTTACTTTCAGGAAGGTATGTGAGTTTTGAAATTTTCCCATTCAGCTTCAAAGAATATACAGGAATCACACGGCAGGAAGCAAATAAATCTTCTTATATCAATTACATGCAGAGCGGTGGCTTACCTGAACTTTTTGAGCTACCCAATGAAGAAACCAAGAGACATTATATATCCTCTGTAAAAGACACTGTTTTGCTAAGGGACATAATCCAACGACACGCTATCAAAGACCCCAAATTATTGGAAGATGTGTTTGTCTATTTGGTAAATAATGCCTCAAACATGATGTCAATTAACAACATCACTAACTATTTAAAAAGCAGTGGGAGAAAAACAACTTTTGATACCATTGCCAATTACATAGGCTATATAGAAGATACCTTTTTGATCCATAAAGCAGAACGGTTTGACATCAAAGGAAAAGACACTATTGCTGGCAATGCCAAATACTATTGCAATGACCTTGCATACAAAAACTATCTATATAAAGGATTTGGATACGGAATCGGATACCAACTTGAAAATTTAGTTTATTTAGCATTACGTCGATTAAATTTTGATGTATATGTAGGTGTGATTCCAAACAAGGAAGTAGATTTTGTTGCCAAAAAAGGGGACCAAACCCTCTATATCCAATGTGCCTACCTATTGCATGACGAGACTACACTCAATAGAGAATATGCATCTCTGGAAGCTATCAATGATAATTACCCAAAAATAATTGTCTCTTTAGATGACGTCTCTTTGCCTCAAAAAAATGGAATCATCCATGCCCAAGCATGGGAATTTGAAGATCTAGCAATTCGAATTTCAACATGATTTAAAAACCACAGGAATTATCAAAATTTTACATCATGACGTTGATTTCATTCGCTTTACCCTGTATTTTTTAAAAAAATGTAAGACTTATAAAAAAAAGCCCCAATTTCTTGGAGCTTCTAAGTGCGCACGAGAAGATTCGAACTTCCACACCCGAAGGGCACCACCCCCTCAAGATGGCGTGTCTACCAATTTCACCACGTGCGCGTGATTTGTGAGCAAAAGTAGAAAGGAAACATTATCCGTGCAAATCAATTTTTAGATTTTTAGGCAGTCTCCAAGCTTTATGCTCACTGTCAATACTTTATTTTGTATATACTTTCCCTTCTGCTGCCAATAGCGTATTGTAAAGCAAGGAAGCGATGGTCATCGGTCCTACTCCACCTGGTACAGGAGTGATTGCTGAGGCTTTTTCCGATACCTCGTCGAACTTCACATCACCGATTAATTTGAACCCTGACTTCTTACTTGCATCTGCTATTCTATGGATTCCTACATCTATCACGGTAGCTCCTTCTTTCACCATATCAGCAGTTACAAATTCTGGTTTTCCGATCGCCACGATCAAGATATCGGCTGTTTTCGTAATTTCAGGAAGATTTTGAGTCCTGCTATGTGTCAAAGTAACAGTACAGTTGCCAGGGTATTCATTTCTCGCCATCAAAATACTCATAGGTGAACCTACAATATGACTTCTTCCGATTACTACACAGTGCTTGCCTGATGTTTCGATTTTATATCTTTTCAGCAATTCCACGATGCCATAGGGAGTTGCCGCTACATAAGCTGGCCACCCCAAAGTCATTCTTCCTACATTAGCTGGAGTGAATCCATCAACATCCTTTTCAGGCTTGATTTTATTCGTTACTTTTTCTACTGATATATGCTTAGGCAATGGAAGCTGAACAATCAAACCATCGATTGCTGGGTTTTCATTGATATCAGCCACTACTTTCAAAAGCTCTTCTTCAGAAACATTTTCTTCCAAACGTACTAGTGTTGACTCAAAGCCTACCTGCTCGCAAGATTTTACTTTTGCTCCTACATAAGTCTGACTTGCACCATCATTACCAACCAAAATTGCAGCCAAATGAGGTGTTTTCCCACCTTCTTGCTTGATTTCTGATACTCTAAGAGCAATTTCCGATTCTATTTCCTCTGAGGTTTTTTTACCGTCGATTAGAAGCATGTTTTTATATAAGATTTTAGATTTTGGATTGAATGATTTTGGATTGGAAGGTTTTGGATTGGAAGGTTGAAAGGTTTTAAAGTTTGTAAAGACTTTCTTTAACTGTTTTAAACAAGCTTTAAGACCTTCGGGGTTTATAAAACCCCAAAGGTCTGGTCTTGTGTCTAATTATTAATCAAGCTTTAACACAGCCATAAATGCTTCTTGTGGCACTTCTACGTTTCCAACTTGACGCATTCTCTTTTTACCTTTTTTCTGCTTCTCTAGGAGCTTACGCTTACGGGAAATATCACCACCATAACATTTCGCCAATACGTTTTTACGCAAAGCTTTCACTGTTTCCCTAGCGATGATTTTTGTACCAATCGCTGCTTGGATCGCAATCTCAAACATTTGTCTTGGCACAAGTTCTTTTAATTTTTCACAAAGTCTTTTGCCCCACTCGTAGGCTTTGTCTCTATGGACAATCGCAGAAAGTGCATCTACAGGCTCACCATTGAGCATTACATCTAAGCGAACCATGTGGGAAGGATGATAACCCTTTAATTCATAATCCAAGGAAGCGTAACCACGAGAAATCGTCTTCAACTTATCAAAGAAATCAAATACAATCTCTGCTAAAGGCATATCAAATTGCAATTCGACTCTTTCAGCTGTCAAGTAAACTTGATTTTTGATCTGTCCACGCTTATCCATACAAAGCTGAATAACAGGCCCTACGTACTCTGAGGCTGTGATGATTGAAGCTTTGACAAAAGGCTCTTCTATATGCTTAAACCTGGTAGGATCGGGCATATCAGATGGGGCATTGATGACTTCGTAAACATCATTGGTCATCAATGCTCTAAATTGCACTGAAGGTACCGTAGTAATCACAGTCATATCAAATTCACGTTCAAGCCTCTCTTGAATGATTTCCATATGAAGCATTCCCAAAAATCCACAACGGAACCCAAAGCCCAAAGCGGCTGATGTTTCAGGTTCCCATACTAGAGAAGCGTCATTGAGTTGCAATTTCTCCATGGAGGCTCTTAGCTCTTCATACTCGGTAGTATCTACCGGGTAAATCCCAGCAAAAACCATTGGTTTAACATTTTCAAAACCTTGTATTGCTTTTTCACAAGGGCGCTTGATATGCGTAATAGTATCACCAACTTTAATTTCTTTGGCGACTTTTACCCCTGAGATTAGGTAACCTACATTACCAGCATACATGGTTTGCTGGGGGATTTGATTGAGTCCCAATATTCCAATTTCATCAGCTTCATACTCTTTGCCTGTATTGACAAATTTGATTTTATCACCTTTGCTGATTGTTCCATTAAAAATCCTAAAAATCACCTCCACTCCTCTGAATGGATTGTACACAGAATCAAAAATCATCGCTTGAAGCGGTGCTTCTATATCTCCCGTCGGTGCAGGAATACGAGTCACAACAGCCTTGAGAATATCATCAATCCCAATTCCAGTTTTCCCAGATGCTAAAATAATATCCTCACGGTCGCAACCGATCAAATCGATCACTTCGTCAGCTACTGATTCCGGATCTGCGCCTGGTAAGTCAATTTTATTCAAAACAGGAATGATCTCTAGATCATGTCCTAAAGCTAAGTACAAATTAGAAATAGTCTGAGCTTCTATACCTTGAGAAGCATCTACTATCAACAATGCTCCCTCACAAGCAGCTATCGAACGAGACACTTCATAGGAGAAATCCACGTGTCCTGGAGTATCAATAAGGTTGAGCGTATATTCTTCTCCTTCGTGCATGTATCTCATCTGAATTGCATGAGACTTAATGGTAATACCACGCTCTCTTTCGAGATCCATATTGTCCAACAACTGGTTTTGCATATCCCTATCCGCAACAGTATGGGTCTCTTGCAATAATCTATCCGCCAATGTACTCTTCCCATGATCAATATGGGCGATTATACAGAAATTCCTTATATTTTTCATATTCATTCAGGGTGCAAAAATAGGAAATTTTATGTGGATTTACAGCATATTCTCCCACTAAGCACGAGATTTTCAATTCATAACCTGCTTTGGCAGTCTATTGTTGCTTTAAATTGGATGTCATTTTTCTATAACATGAGAAATAATTGCTTTTGACTGACTTTGCTTATTTCGATTGATTATTCTTTACTTTGCAAAAAGAAAGAATTTAGGTTTATGAAAAGCATTGCTGAGAAAAAAAAGGGTCAAAATATCGCTGAATACATCATTTACATGTATCAGATGGAGGATTTGATCCGGGCTTATGATTTCAATATGCTTGATATCAGACAATATGTAATCGCCCATTACCCAATTTCTGATTCTGAAAAAGAGGATACAGCTCTTTGGTTTGGAAGCATTTGTGAACAGATGATTTCTGAAAAAATAACAGCGTCAGGTCATCTTTCTGAGATTCAGGCGATAGTAGATGATTTGGCAAAGATTCATTGGTCACTTTTGAAAAGCGACAAGGAGTACTTCGGAATTTATAATACCGCAAAACCTTTTGTCGTCGAAATGATCATGGAAGCAGGAGATAAACCTGTCGGACACGAAATCCAAATTTGCATCAATGCGATATATGGACTACTTCTAGCTAAATTGAAAGGAAGGGAAATCCCAAAAGGCTACACCGAAGCCATAGATGCTTTTGGCAGTGTGCTAAGCTACCTGAGTTTTGTTTATGCTGAAAAGAAATAAAGGCCAAGATACTTTTTGTTTCAATTGAAGAAATGTAACGACTATACCGAAAGCTTTTGGTAAGAAAAAGGCATTTAATGGTTTGTCTAATTTCGTGAAAATAGTTGTTTTTTTTACAACTAGAGGAGTTCAACCCACTTCGGGGTTGTTATCTCCTGTATCATCATTATTCCCCGGGTTGCTACCCGCGTTTATTCAAAGGTTAACCCCTTCGGGGTTGGTTGCGCTACTCCCATGATTCTTTTCAAACCCCGCATTGTAATGCGGGGCTAATCGAGGTTTAACCCCTTCGGGGTTTTTAGATGTCACTTGCTTCTTGCTTCTTTCCTATCGCTTCTTGGGTCTCGTGTCTTTTGTCTCATGTCCCAAATCTCTTGTCTCACATTTACTCTTCCATAAACTCATAAACACTCTTGTATTCTCCATGCTTTTCGACATAGGTCAAGAAGGAGTTGTAGAAATCATTGCTAGAGAGTGTAGAACTATCTCCAATCACTACAAGTTTTCTTTTGGCACGAGTCAGGGCTACATTCATCCTTCTGGTGTCAGATAAAAAGCCTATCTCTCCTTTTTCATTGGATCTGACAAGACTGATAAAAATAATATCCCTTTCCTGACCCTGAAATCCATCGATCGAATCTACTGTCAACAAGTCAGAAAATGACCTGAGGTTAGGATATTCATAGCTATCAAAGATCAATTCCTGAAATTTCCGAACTTGCGCTCTATATGGTGAAATCAGACCAATATTCCATTTTTCAGTTTTGATTTTGGCAATCCCCACCCTTTTGAGTAGATTTTCTAAATGCCGTAACGTAAATTTTGCTTCCTCAGCGTTCAAAGTACTAAGAGACTCTTTTTCTTGATGTTCCAAGTATCCTGACCCTGCTGTATCTATAAATTCCAACACAGGCTCTTCGAAAGACAAAAAATGAGAAAGTGTATTTTCTGCAGCTTCCAAATTATTTTTGTAAAACATCTTGCTCGAAAAACCCATGATTTTTTCAGGCATCCTGTATTGGATAGTCAGCATTTTTGATGCTTGATGCTGTCTTTTGATTACTTTTTCAAACAAAGTTTCGCTCAAACCTGCTTTTGCTGCTTCATAAGATTTAATTGTTGGGGGTAGCTGACAATGGTCTCCAGCCATCACCACTTTATCAGCTTTGAGAATGGGTATCCAAGTTGCAGCTTCCAATCCCTGACCAGCTTCATCTATAAATACCAAAGGAAAATTCATTCCTCGAAGCGCTTGATTTGATGACCCTACCAAAGTACTTGCAAAAACCTGAGTAGATTGAAAAACATCATAAATAATATAGCTTTCGAGATTTTCAGCATCATCTTTTATCCTACTGGCTTCATCAAGCATTCGCTTTCTTTGCATTCGTTCTTCATGCCCAAAACTCCTTTTGTACTTTTTCCCTAGTTTTCGATACTCTTCTGCAGATTTCCTAAGCTTTTTCAGATCCTTGTAGCTATCATGCAATGATATCTTCGCATCTAATGTCTGAGCAAGGATCTTATCATCTACTCTAGCTGGATGACCTATTCTCAAAGTAGAGACCCCATCATCCGATAGTTTTTCGACCAATAAATCCACTGCTGCATTACTTGGCGCACAGACAAGAATTTGCTTATTGGATTGCAGGGCATATTTGATCGCGGCGATCAAGGTAGTGGTTTTTCCTGTACCCGGAGGACCATGGATGATTGCTATATCATCAGCAGAATCTATTAACCTCAAAGCTTGGTTTTGTGCCGGATTCAGTTTTTCTTGAAGTGCGTACTTTCGATCAGAAAAAGATGGGGCTTGTGCTCCCAATAAAATATTTTTGATTGCTCCTAGTCTGCCTTTGTCTGCCTTGATTACAGCTTTCATGGTAGATTCCATTTCCCTATAACTAGCTTCATCAAAAAGCAGATCAACACCAATTTTGCCATCATTGAGCCATTCTGGAAAAGCATCTCCTTGAAGGGTAATTGTCATGGAATCCTTCCTTACAAAATTAATAACTCCGCTCACTCTTGAGTCTTGCCCTTGATAACCTTCTTGATTTGAAAAAACAGAAACTGACTTCCCTGACTGAAAGACATGCGACTCGTTAGAATCGTAACGTTCCATTTCAAGGATCATTCGATCACCAAAACCAATTTTTGTATTTTTTATTTGTAAAGGATACCAACATACACCTTGCTTTTTCTTATCTGATATAGAAGTATATAGGAATTTTTTCTTGTATTGATCTAAATCTTCTCTCCACTCTTGCTTCAAAAGTTTTAAAGAAATGTTTAATTCTTCCTGTATATTGTGCATGAATATTAATTTATTGGTAGAACCAATTAGACAATCTATTAGTTAAAATTAAAATTACTTAAATTTAAAAACCAGTGAATTTTCTAGCACATGCATATTTATCCTTTGGCGATCCAAAGGTACTCATAGGAAACTTTATTGGCGACTTCGTAAGAGGGCCTATTGAAGAAATTTATGAAAAAGATATTGTTGTTGGGATTTTACTTCATCGAGATATAGATAGATTTACAGACAAACATCCTGTAGTCAAAGATGCACAAGAAAGATTGAAACCCGAGTATGGTAGATATGGAAGTGTAATTACAGATATGTATTTTGACTATTTCTTAGGAAGATATTGGAATAATTACCACCATATACCGCTGGATGTATTTGCTCAAGAAACCTATGCAATAGTAGAAGAACATAGAGACATATTACCCGAAAATTTCTTAAAAGCCTTTCAATATATGAAACATTATAATTGGCTTCATTCATATTCTGAAATCGAAGGTATAAGGAGAGCACTTACAGGACTATCCAAAAGGACTAGATTTGACTCAAAAATGGAAACCGCCCATTTGTTTTTAATAGATAATCATGATTATTTGCGAGAACATTTTGGGGACTTTTTTGAAGATTTAGTTAATTTTTCAAAAAATAGATATCAAATATTGAAAGGAGAAATATGATTCATTGTAAGCCAAAAAAATCAACTTATTTTTCACTTACCATCGTCTTAATAATACTTTTGAGTGGGTTAATTTATTTATTGAATGACTTTGCAAATTCTAGAAACTTTGGATTGATTTTCTATCTGATTAGCGCCCCATTGATCACACTTGTTATATTGATGCTATTGGTAAAAATGATGGCAGGCTATAAGTTTATCTCGATTGGAAAAGAAAAAATCACAACTAAAATACCTCTTAGAGGCTTCACAAAAACCTATGACATAAAACAAATTTTAGCTTGGGAAGAAGAAAAGGTTTTGGCCAATAAGAAAGAGTTCAAACAAATCACAATAGTGTTTGATGACAAAACTTCATTTTCCATGAGCAATCATGAGCACGTCAATTACGAAGATTTTGTGGGTTACTTGACAAAAAAAGCAATTTCAAAGAAAATAAAAGCTGTTAAAACTTCACAGAAAAAGACATCGTAATTGCAGTATTCCCTTTACTGAATTTTGCCTCTGGCAATTGAAAAACGGCTTCCTCTCCTATGAATTGTCTAGCTTCCAACCTAACTAATCCTCTTGGATGAATTTGGTAATCTAAATTTGCTGAAAGTCCAGACACGCGCATCCCTTCATTTAAAATAACCCCAGCTTGGTCTGAGTAATATTCAAATCTACCTGCTAATGTAACTTTCTCTACGATTTCTCTTCTGAGAGAAGCTGTTGCACCGAGCCATTGATTGACCCTACTCCCAAAAGCAGCTTCTATTCCGTAATCCAATCCAGCGGTAACACCCCATTTCCCAAAAGCATATTGCGCATAGAAATTGTTAAAAAACCTGTCTTGTCTCAGCGGCTGCCTTTCATCATTTCCAAAATAATTGGAATAATTAAATTCCAAATTCTCTATTGGTCGATAATTGACACCCAAACCAAGACCTAAAGACTGATTACCAGAAGGTCTTTGTACATTTTGCCAACCATTAGTCAGCCAAAGTGTGAGGTCCAGCTTAGGATTTACACTATAAGAAAACCTAGCTCCTGTAAGGAAATAAGGAGAATTTTCGGCCAAGAGACTTCTGCTCAAATGCCAACAATCTGCTCCTATGGCACTTTCAAAACCAATGTGCGACGGCATAATACCGACATCTACCCAGAGTCTATCTACAACCTGAAATCCAACAGAAGCTTCATAGATCATTTGTGCCCATTGGGGTTCTTCTGCCAAATTAAACTGGGCGTAATTCCCAAACATCAAACCTAAATTCGCTCTTAAATTTTCTTCTTGATAAGAAGCTTGAATCAAAGCTAGATTGATACTAAATTCATTGTGCCTTTTGAAATTGTAAAGAAAATCAGGTCTAAGATGATTTTCGGGTTCATTGAAATCGTAAGAATAATACGCTTCGAGGAATCCGGAAAAAGTAAAATCCCCTCTTTTTGTCTCTTGGGCAAAAACAGTACTGGCAAAAATCAAAAATATAAAAAGTAGCGCTCTCTTCATTGAGTATAAGTTAAAGAACAAAGCCTGAATTTTATGGATTCAGGCTTTTAGATTATCTTTTAGTTCTAAAGTTTTTGTCGTAAAGTTCTATACTTTCTTTGATAATTCTGAAAGCTTCTTCCCTACCCAAGAAATCTTCTACTTTCACTTCTTTACTTTCAAGCTTTTTGTAGTCTTCGAAGAATCTATGAACTTCTTTCATCAAATGCGGCGGTAGCTCATCAATATCTTCGATATAATTTACTGACTGATCATCGGCAGCTACTGCGATAATTTTATCATCAGCTTCACCACCATCTACCATTCTCATTACCCCGATAACTTTGGCTTTTACCAATGTCATGGAAGGAATGTCAATTTGAGAGATAATTAAGATATCCAAAGGATCGTGATCCTCGCAGAAGGTCTGAGGTATAAATCCGTAATTTGCAGGATAATGAACTGCAGAGAACAAAACCCTATCAAGGATAAGCATACCAGTCTTCTTGTCCAATTCGTACTTTCCTTTACTACCTTTTGGAATTTCGATTACTCCCATTACATATTCAGGAGCATCTTTACCAATTTGCACATCGTGCCATGGATTAATCATATCTAAAAACTATTTATTGTTCTAAATTCAAATGATGTGCAAGTTACTTTCTATTCCCATTTTTATCAAAGTAATATGATTCTATTTTAATGATATATAGAAAAATTTTACTACAAACATGAAAAACAACATCTTCTCAACCAAAATCTACTTTTTCAATGAAGGTAAGACAATTGTAAATTTTGTCCCATGGTCTAATTTAGAGACCAAGTTTATTTCTCCACCCATCTGGATTACAGATTCCTTGACCATATACAATCCCAATCCTGAGCCGACATTTCTTTGTGTAGCTCTATGAAAAAGATTAAATACCTCTGTATGAAACTTCTCATCTATTCCTATACCATTATCTTCTATCAGAATTATTGCAGACTTGTCTTTGACAGTTATTTCTAATTTGATTGATTTTTGAACTCCTTCTAATTTTTGAAATTTATAGGCATTACTAAACAAGTTGTTTATGATTACCCTCAATTTTGAATCATCAGAAAAGAACTTTTCCTGCTGATCAACCTTTATTTCGATATTGACCTCGTCAAAACCTAGTTTTTCTCTATAGCTATCTAGCTGCTCATCAATAATCTCCTGAAATGAAACCTCAGATGCCTTAGTATCAATCTTTGTAGACCGATAAAAATCTAGCATCTTATAAATAAAATCATCCAACCTCAATGTTGCAGAGTCAATCATTTCAAAATACTCCAGAATATTTTCATCATTGGTTTCCATCTTTGCCAACTTTGAAACACCTGAGATACTCATCAACGGACCTCTTAATTCATGTGAAAGACTGTATACAAATTGGTTCATTTCTGAATACACCTTTTTTAATCTTTCATTTTTATCTTGTAATTCTTTTTTGGTAAAATATATATCAGAGGCATTCTTAATGGCATTTTTGATCTGCTCAAGATTCCAGGGTTTATCAATAAAACGATATACTTCCCCTTTGTTGATAGCATCTATCACACTTGCAATATCCGAATAACCTGTCAAAAGAATCCTAATTGGATCTGGATTGATTTTCATTAGTTTTTCAAAAAATTCCACACCTGTCAAACCTGGCATTCGTTGATCAGCTATGACTACATGCAGCTCTTCTTTTTCTGCTACTTTCAACCCATCTTCAGCATCTATAGCTGTAATGATATGAAAGTCCTTTCTAAGACTTGCCTTAAATGAATTTAAATTATTATCTTCATCATCTATGTATAAGACTCTTATTTTTTTATTCATGAGTTGGAGTGTTTTGATAAACCGGTAAAGTAATAACAAAATTAGTCCCTTTACCCTCTACAGTGTCTACTTCCAAAGTTCCTTTGTGATTCTCTATAATTGTATAGACTATGGACAATCCTAGCCCTGTACCCTTACCAACTGGCTTTGTGGTAAAGAATGGCTCAAAAATCCTTTCTTTAATTGCCGAAGGCATTCCAGGCCCATTATCTCCTATTTCAATCTTGACAAAATCACCTACTTGAGAAGTTCTTATCAGGATTTGAGGAGAAGCGTTTTCTACTAGACTGTCGGTTAATGCATGTATAGAATTTGTAATAATGTTCATAAATACTTGATTGATTTTACCTGCTAGACACTCAATCATTGGAATCCCACCATAATCCTTGATCACTCTGATTTTACCTGACATTGTACTGTTGAGTAGTACTAATGTACTATTAATCCCATCATGAATATCTACTTTTTTCACATCTTGCTCATCTACTCTTGAAAAAAGCCTCAACCCCTTGACTATCTCTACTGTTCTTTTTGCTCCATCATCCATCCCCTTGAGCAATTGGTCTATTTCCTCTAAGATATATTCCAATTCCAAATCATCTTCAAGCTCTTGAATTTCCTTCTTAGTATCTTCCGTAAACTGCACATTGCCTTTCTCTCTATACAACTCTACTATTTCCATCAAATCCTTGATATCTCTTTTGAGTGGAGAAATATTAGAACTTACAAAGTTGATAGGGTTGTTGATTTCATGGGCAATACCAGCTGTCAACTGACCTAAAGATGCCATTTTCTCTTGATTGACCAATTGAGTTTGTGTATTCTGTAGGTGTCTCAAAGTATCTTCTAGTTCTTCAGTCCGAACCTTAACCTTAGATTCTAACATTTCATTTTGCTTCAAAATAAGGCTTTCGTTTTCCTTCAGGACGTTTAATTTTTCCGCTTGTTCATCTTCCTTTTCTTTTTTAAGAATATTGATTTTGTCGGCCAGTGCCAGTGAAAGTAAAATAGCTTCCATTGCAGTCCCTACAAGCATCGGGAAATTGGGCGGAGCATTGAATTCAATTAACCCATTTGTCTGCAAGATAAATACGAGTAAACCTATAAAGAAAAATAACCAACCAATTATAAAATAAACTGCAGGACGATATCCTTTCTTGGCAATTATTGAGGCAGAAAAAACGAATAGTATTATTACTAGCAACCCTGAGATATCTGTCAAAGTATAACTCACCTTAACAAAACCAAATATTCTTGAAAGAAAGGAGGCTCCATAAACTAAAATATTCAAGACCAAAAACCTATCCAAAATTGGTGTAAAGTCCCTCGTTTTGAGGAATTTTCTCATAAATGATATACCAGCCATTCCCGAAATTGCAGAAAAACCTATTATGCTAAGCTCGTACAAATCCGAACTTTGGTTCAAAAAGTAATAGTATGAGTAACCCAGAAGTGACGTTTGAGCAAGAGCAATAAATAGAATGTAAACTGAGTATAAAAAATATGTATTGTCTCTGATTAAGAAAAACAAGATAAAATTATACAAAAACAAAGCAAACATAACCCCCATGTAAGCACTTATAATGAGTGTTCGTTGATTGTACATAAAATGAAACAAACTATACTCGGCAATGGAGATCTCTACATTGATTGGTTCGTTACTTTTGATAGATAAGAAAAATTCATGATGCAGATCGGATCCTTTTATATCAAATAGTGGATTTGGATTTGAGAAAACATTTGTCCTACCATAGTCTGTGCCAGCCCGACCGATTTCTTGTAATTGGCCATTTTCAGTTTTTTGAAATAAAACTACTTCTCTAAAGGTTGGGTTTTTTAATTCCATTACCAGTTGTTGACCTAATTCCTCGGCATCAGCCGCTCTGAAACCAAGATAGGCTTCTTCTATAAATCCCAGCCCCAACGTGTTCTTACGAAGTGATGTCTTTTCTCCTTTGCCTTCAAATTTTTGATTCTGAAAAATGTAATATTCATTTATTTCATATGTACTCATATCTCCTATAGAAGATAGAAAAGCAATAACTGGCAAAAAAATAAATACAATTACCGTTAAGCCAATAATCAGCGGCTGTTTATTTTTCCAACTTCTGATCATAGTTTTTCTAGATTCAAATCAAATTCGACTTCCATTTCCCCCATTTTACTAGATAGTAATTTGGTTTGTTTTGGATTTTGTCTCAAGTCAAAAATAAAGTTCTTTTCTTCTGGTTTGGCTCGCTCTAAAGTCCTTACATTTTCCACTTCCATTATCGTAGCGACAAGCCCTTCTTTAGGGTATAAAAAAGTACCATTATCCCCAAGCTCTTCAATAATCCTTAAACCAACGGCTTGAGAATTGGCTACCGTAAATGGTGAACAAAATGCCATTAGGCAATTCAAATTCAGGAACGACGTTAAAGCTACACCTATCCTAATCAAGTAAATACTACCAATTCCATATCCAGAGACTTCTTTTGAATTCCAAAGCCCACAATATTCAGCAACTTTAAGATCCTCAAATCTTTTCATATACTCTATGATCCTATTATCTTTTTCTAAAATTGCTCCTTCCAATGGCAAAGGAAATCCTTCACTTCTTAATTGAACCCTACCCCCTCCGAGCATTCTTTCACCGTCTTCAGATTCTACTAAAAGAAGATATACATTGGGATTATTCATCCAAGAACGATCTGCTGATGTTACTTTGGTCACCCCATACGATTCCAAAACTTTGTAATGACCACTTACATATTTTTCAGTTGCCTCAGGAGAGGAGATTGCTCTCACTACCCGAATTTTAACTTTCATTATTGCTATTGAAGTATTGGTCCAAATCTACATACGACCTACCCGAGTTGACTTTTTTATTGGTAAGGATTTTTCTTGCAAAGTGTGCGCACATTGCTCCTCCCATAATCACTGAAGACCCTAGCTGCGGCCAACTAGTAATTGTTTTCCCTAGTTCCTGCAAGCTATCTTTACCTCTTTTTGAAATTTTCTCATAATCTAGTATTGCCATTAATACTTCATATTTGATAGTGTCTAATTTTCCCAACAATTCATCTTCTGATCCGAATTTTGAAAGAAATCCATGAAACAATGGGCGGTTCCGCTCCAAATCAAACCTTTCTATATCAAGCAAGCCTCTATCACTAGTATCCATAATTACTGGGATCTCTAATGATCTTGCTTTCAATCTAGATTGTATTTTTACTTTGATATTATCACACTCCTCTATCAGAAGATCGAGCTTACCGCCTTCAACAAAAAAAGAGTCTATATTTTCATCTGTCAAGCCTACTTCAAATATGGTAACCTTCAAAAACGGATCTATCTCAGCTATTTCACGCTTCACTAATTTAGTCTTTTCGATACCAATATTTGTCACACTAGACCTAAGTCTGTTCATGTTACCTAGCTCTAAAGTATCAAAATCAGCTATTCTCAACTCACCAAACGATCTTTCAATAGCTAAGCTAATTGCGACACTTTGACCAACTGAAAGTCCAATGATTCCAATCTTTTTTCTAGCAAGTTCCATTTGCTCTTCTTCCGTGATTTTATATTTATTTCTCACTGTCCGTACAGCAATAAAATCCTCTTCTGGAAGCAAATGGACTAGACTGTTTTTCCATGGATAATAAACCCAAACTCCATACTTTTCTTTATCAAATTTACTAAGAAACATTTCCGCTTCTTTTAACAACTCTGAAGGACTGAAATATTTAGTGGGGTTTTTCATCTTTACCAACTCGGAGACTTGGCTTTCAATTTCATCAATAACAGAAATAAAAGGAAGGCCTTTTATTTTTTGGAGTAGTTCGAAATCACTAAATTCTGCTGGTTTTAAAATTAAAGCATCAATTTGACTGGTGAGATCAAGATCTTTAATAAAGTTCATTATTCTGAATAAGGGGTGATTGATAGTGGTAAAGTTATATTTTTGATTCTAGAATCATATTAAAAATGCAAAAAATATTCACAAAAAAGAATTTTATTTAGATATTTGATAACAACGAGAGTAATAAACAGAACTTATAAAAGAATAAGTAATGGAAAACTAATTTGAACAAAACAGTTTCCTGAAATTATTTTTCATATATTTTCAAAAAAATAGAATCTGATGTCTGAGACGAGTAATGAAAAGATAAGAATTTTATATGTTGATGATGAAGAAAATAATCTTCAGGCATTCAAGGCAACATTTAGAAGAGATTATAAAGTGTTTATTGCGATTTCTGCGAAAGAAGCGCGTGATATACTTACCACTCAGACTGTTGATATCATAATTACGGATCAAAGAATGCCAGAAGAGACTGGAGTTGAATTTCTTGAGTCTATCATACCTCTATATTCCGATCCTATTAGAATACTATTGACAGGTTATACTGATATACAGGCAGTAATTGACGCTATAAACAAGGGACAGGTTTATCACTATCTAACCAAGCCTTGGGAAGAAGACTATCTTCGTACAGTCATCAAAAATGCTTTTGAAGTATATTCTCTTCGAAATGAAAACAAGAAACTAACTACAGACTTAATTAAAGCAAACGAACAACTCGAGTTTTTACTTAGACAGAACTTACTTTCTTAATAACGCGCCGCCAGCAAAAGCTGTAATTCTTTGTGTGTCATCAAGAACTTCCTTGCCAAATGAGCATTTGTTAGACTACCTCGATAGGTGTAAACCCCTTTCATAAACCACTTATAATTGAAGATCATTTCTTCAGCTCCCTTCAAGTCCGACATTTGAAGTAATATTGGAGTGAAAATATTGCTAAGTGCCACAGATGCAGTCCTTGATACTCTAGATGCTATATTTGGAACACAATAATGAATGATATCATGTTTCAAGTAAATCGGCTTAGAATGTGAAGTCATTTCTGCTGTTTCTATACAGCCGCCTTGATCTATACTCACGTCGATCACTACACTACCTGGCATCATCGCAGCTATCATCTCCTCAGTAACTACAATTTTATTCCTACCCTTCTCTGCCCTAAGCGCACCTATCACTACATCTGCCTCCTTCAATGCTTGCGCCAATGTAATATTATCAATTGTAGAGGTAAAAACCTGCTGACCAAGCAATTGCTTCACCCTTCTAAGTTTATAAATGTGATTATCAAAAACTTTTATATTAGCGCCAAGTCCAAGTGCAGTTCTTGCAGCATATTCTGCTACTGTACCTGCACCTATTATTACAACTTGAGTTGGCGGAACACCTGTGACTCCTCCCAAGATCAAACCCTTGCCTTCACTTACGCTACTTAGATATTCAGATGCAATCAACATAACTGTACTACCGGCAATTTCACTCATAGCCCTTACTACAGGCATCCCTCCTACCTTGTCTTCCAAATTCTCGAAAGATACAGCTGTGATTCTTTTGGAATTGAGTGCGTTGATATAGTCTGCATTTTGCCTTCCGATCTGCAGTGCTGATATCAAGCAGGCTCCAGGCAACATGTAATTTATCTCCTCGGCTGTGGGTGGCTCGACCTTTAAAACCACCTCTGTCTCAAATGCTTCTTTTGCTGAATAAACTACTTTTGCTCCAGCGTCAGAATATTCTTTATCAGCAAACTTAGACTGTGTACCAGCTTCTGACTCTACCACTACCTTTAGGCCATTGTTTGTCAAAAGACGCACTGCCTCTGGAGTTAGAAGTACTCGCTTTTCTTGATCATCGGTTTCTTTTGGAATACCAATACTGAACCCTCCTTTTGAATTTTTCACTTTCGCAGACGCTTCCTTTGGAAGCATCTCTACAGTTGTGGCAATATCAACCATGCTGTGTACCGTTTACGATTTTCGAAATACTGATCTCTCTTCCTCCAATACTATCTACTTCTATACTAATCAACATAAATGTATCAGGGATGAACTCTGGGATTTTTTCAGCCCATTCTATCCAGCAATACGCGCCCCCATAGAAATATTCATCTATACCTATCTCCAAAACTTCTTCAGGATCTTCGATTCTGTAAAAGTCAAAATGATAAAACTTTTCATTAGAATCATTGATGTATTCATTGACAATGGAAAAGGTGGGACTTGATACAATATCTTTAACACCAAAACTTTTGGCAATAGATTTTATCAGAGTTGTCTTACCCGCACCCATATCCCCTTTAAATACCCATATCTTGTCATGTTCACAATGATGCACAATTTCTGTAGCAACTTGCTCAACTTGATCTAAATGGTCACAATGGATTTTTTTCAATATATTAATTCTTTGGTAACAGATGTACTACAGGTATTATGATTTCTTCTAAAGATACTCCTCCATGCTGAAAAGTATCTTTGTAGTAATTTACATAATAATTGTAATTGTTTGGATATGCAAAGAAATAATCTTCTACGGCAAAAACATAACTTGTTGACACATTAAATCTTGGAAGTTTCGCATCTTCTGGTCTATTGATCTCAAAAACCTTCCCACTCTCAAAGTTTAGATTCTTTCCTTGCTTATATCTCAGATTGGTTGTTACATTTTTGTCACCTATGATTTTGTAAGGTTTATTTACCCTTTTGGTACCATGATCCGTGGTAACAATTAGTTCCGCTCCGGCAGCACTTATTCTTTTGAACATCTCAAAAAGAGACGAATGCTCAAACCAACTTTTGGTCAAAGACCTATAAGCTGATTCATCAGGAGCAAGCTCTCTGATCATTTTCATATCAGTTCTAGCATGAGACATCATATCTACAAAGTTAAATACCAATACGTTGAGATCATTATTCAGCAAGTTATGAAATTGATCAACGAGATTTTTCCCCTGATAAGCTTGGAGTATTTTGTGGTAACTATATCGGATGTTAAGCCTATTTTTGTGAAGGTTTTCTGCCAAAAACTCTTCTTCTTTGTTGTTTTTCCCTTCATCCGTATCTTCACCTTCCCACAGGTCAGGATGGAATCTTGCCATGTCTGAAGGCATCATTCCACTGAAAAGTGCATTTCTGGAGAATGCTGTCGTAGTAGGCAAAATACTGTAATAAGTATCATCGTCTTTGGTGTTAAAATATTGATTCACCAATGGCTCGAGCACCTCCCACTGATCCAGACGTAGATTGTCAATAACTATAAAAAACAAAGGCTTTCCCTCCTTAAGATGAGGAAATACTTTTTCCTTCATCAAGTTTGGCGATAGAATAGGCTTGTCTGCTTTAGAGTCATTCAACCAATCGATATAATTGTTTTTGATAAATTTCGCAAAGGATGAATTAGCTTCGACTTTTTGAGAATCTAAAATCTCTCGCATACTTTTATTTTCTGTCTTATCGATTTCCAGCTCCCAGTATGTGAGTTTTTTATAAATCTCTGTCCACTCCTGATGAGTGGAAGCATCGCTACAAGCCATGCTTATATTCATAAAATCCTGTCTATATGATAGGTTGGTCTTTTCCGAAATCAGCTGTTTGTTTTGAAGTATTTTCTTCACAGACAGCAAAATCTGATTTGGATTGATGGGTTTGATCAAATAATCTGCGATTTTTCCACCGATCGCGTCATCCATAATATGCTCTTCCTCACTTTTGGTGATCATGACCACAGGAATCTGAGGTTTGATCATCTTTATCTGCTGCAATGTCTCTAGCCCAGTCATTCCTGGCATCATTTCATCAAGAAAGATCACATCAAAATTATCTTGTTCTACCAGCTCGATAGCGTCAACACCACTATTGACTGTGGTTATTTCATAACCTTTTTGCTGTAAAAAAAGAATATGTGGTTTCAATAGATCTATTTCGTCGTCAGCCCAAAGGATTTTAGAATTTTGCATAATGTTTGGTTTACTTCTGTTAAAATTATAATTACTTTTGAAACCAATCAAATGTCAAAGACATTGAAAAGTCACAAAATATTAAATGATCCTGTTTACGGGTTCATTACAATTCCAAGCGAATTGATTTTTACAATCATTGATCACCCTTACTTTCAAAGGTTACGGCGCATCAAGCAATTAGGTTTGACAGATTTTGTCTATCCTGGGGCACTTCATACCAGATTCCATCATGCTATAGGAGCTATGCACCTGATGAGCATCACTTTGGATAATCTTCGCAATAAAGGTAATGAAATTAGCGATGAAGAATATGAAGCTGCACTGATTGCTATTTTGCTTCATGATATAGGGCATGGACCCTTTTCCCATGCTTTAGAATTTAGCCTCCTCAAAGATGTGCCTCACGAATCCTTATCGCTTTTGGTGATTGATATAATGAATAAACAATTAAACGGCCAATTAGATCTCGCGTTAAGAATTTTTAAGAATCATTATGAAAGAAAATTTTTTCATCAACTTGTTTCTAGCCAACTTGACATAGATAGACTAGATTATTTGCAAAGAGATTGTTTCTTCACAGGGGTTTCTGAAGGCACTATTGGCGCAGACAGAATCATCAAAATGATGGCTATCAAAGATGATCAGCTGGTTGTAGAGGAAAAAGGACTTTATAGTATCGAAAACTTCCTTAGCGCCAGAAGGCTGATGTATTGGCAGGTATATCTACACAAGACCACTGTGAGTGCAGAAAAGATGTTGATCAACTTAATCTCAAGAGCAAAAGACCTTAAGCAATCAGGCCGCAATATTTTTGCTACCGATGAGTTTTTGTTCTTTCTTGAAAATGACTTTACAATAGGTGATTTCCAAAATTCCGAAACATTGGTAAAAACGTTTCTGGAGCTTGATGACTATGACATTTGGGGATCTATCAAATTTTGGAAAAAAGACTCAGACTACATTTTAAGGAATATTTCCCAAATGTTTCTTTCCAGGAATCTATTTAAAATAAATCTCAGCAATGTGGAGTTTTCAGCAGAAGAACTGGAGGCTATGAAGGAGAAGACAAGAGTAAAACTCCAAGTTCCTGATGAAGACATGAAGTATTTCTTTTCGCATGGGTCTATTAGCAACAATGCATACCTTGCAAAAGAACGTATACACATTTTGACTAAAAAAGGTCAAATTATAGATGTAGCACAGGCTGCTGACTTGCCAAACATAAAAGCAATGAGTAAAATAGTCAAAAAACATTATGCTTGTCGTGCTAAAAACTTAACTTTGTAACCACACAATATTATTCATGATGGAATTTACACTAGATCAGGTTGCATCGCTTCTGAACGGAAAGGTGGAAGGTGATGGATCTAAAGTAGTTAATAGATTAGATAAAATTCAAGAAGGAAAACCTGGAGGCATCAGTTTTCTTTCTAATGAAAAATACGAGAATTTCATTTATGAAACCGAAGCTTCTGGAGTGATTGTTTCGGAAAATTTTCAAGCACGAAAAAAAATTAAGGCAACGCTGATTAGGGTAAAGGATGCTTATGCAGGATTTACCCAAATCTTGGAAGCTTATGCCCAATTCACCAAAAACAGCAAGTCAGGAATTGAGGAGCCTTCATTTATAGACCCAAGTAGTAACATTGGGACTAATTTTTACAGAGGGGCGTTTTCGTACATTGGTAAAAACAATAAAATAGGTGACAATGTAAAAATATACCCGAATGTAACTATTGGCGATAATGTCACAATTGGAGACAATTGCATTCTTCATCCAGGAGTAAAAATTGCCAACGATGTGGTAATTGGATCCTTTTGTGAGTTTCATTCCGGTGCAGTCATAGGATCGGATGGTTTTGGCTTTGCTCCTTTAGAAGACGGAACGTACAAAGCTATTCCCCAAATAGGTAATGTAATCATTGAAGATCATGTCAGCATAGGCGCAAACAGTACAGTAGATCGTGCTACTATGGGATCAACTATCATTCGAAGAGGAGCCAAAATAGACAATCAAGTACAAATCGCACACAATGTAATCATCGGAGAAAATACAGTAGTGGCTGCACAGGCCGGAATTTCTGGATCTACAGAAATCGGCAAAAACTGTGTGATTGCAGGAAAAGCAGGAATCGTAGGTCATTTAAAAATTGCAGACAAAACTACCATTGGAGCAAATACAGGGATAAGCAAATCTATTGTAGAACCTGGACAAACATTATTAGGCTACATGGGATTTGACTTAAAATTATTCCTAAAATCCTATGCAGTTTTCAAAAATCTGCCCATACTACAAGACAGATTGAGAGAACTGGAAAAAAAACAATAAATTTACGCACGAAAACATTCAAGTTAGAGTCTAATACCTATGAGGGTAAAACAACATACAATTAAAAAACAAGTCACCGTATCAGGTGTTGGTCTCCACACTGGAGTAATTTCAAACATGACTTTTTTACCAGCACCTCCAAATCACGGTTATAAATTCCAAAGAATCGATATAGAAGGTATGCCTACCATCGATGCTGATGTAGACAATGTAGTAGACGTATCTAGAGGCACTACCTTAGAACAAAGTGGGGCGAGAGTATTTACTGTTGAGCATGTTTTGGCGGCCTTGGTTGGATTGGAGATTGACAATATTTTGATTCAACTAGATGGTCCAGAACCCCCAATTATGGATGGTTCTTCTATTCAATTTATTGAAATATTAGACAGTGCTGGCTTTGAAGAGCAAAATGCGCTAAGAAGATTTTTTGAAGTTCCTGAGAGCATTACTTACAGAGATGCATCCAGAGAAGTAGAAATGGCAGCTTTGCCGTTGGATGACTATAGAGTGACAGTGATGGTGGATTATAATTCACCTGTCCTTGGGTCTCAACACGCCTCTATCACAGACATTAGTCAATTCCGGACGGAAATTGCTTCTTGTAGAACGTTTTGTTTCTTGCACGAATTGGAAATGCTCTACAATCAAAACCTCATAAAAGGAGGAGATCTCAACAACGCTATTGTTGTAGTAGATAGAGTTGTAGAAGAAAAAGAATTAGAACATTTGGCGAAGATGTTCAACAAACAAAAAGTAGAAGTTAGGAAAGAAGGAATTCTTAACAATGTCGAATTAAGGTATAAAAACGAGCCAGCAAGACACAAACTTCTGGATGTGGTAGGTGATTTGGCATTGGTAGGTAGGCCGATCAAAGCTCAAATTCTAGCAGCTAGACCTGGCCATGCAGCGAATGTAGCCTTTGCGAAAAAGCTAAAAAGAGCAATGGAAAAAGCTGGCCCAAGCCATATCCCACATTATGATCCAAAATTACCACCGGTCATGGATATCGCGCAAATTAGTAATATCTTGCCACATAGATATCCTTTCCAATTATTGGACAAAGTTATCTATCTAGACGAAACTGTGGTAGCTGGAGTGAAAAACGTGACGATAAATGAACCGTTCTTTATGGGGCATTTCCCCGCTAACCCTGTAATGCCAGGTGTTTTACAAGTTGAAGCAATGGCACAAACGGGAGGGATTTTGGTTTTGAGCACAGTAGATGATCCTGAAAATTATTGGACTTATTTTTTAGGAATTGAGAATTGTAAATTTAGAAAAATGGTTGTCCCTGGAGACACCTTAGTATTCAAATGTGAATTACTTGCACCTATCAGAAGAGGTATTGCAAAAATGAAAGGTGAAGCCTATGTGGGCAACACATTGGTATGTGAAGCCGTTATGACTGCAAGTATTGTTAGAAAAGAATCATGATCAGCAATTTATCCCATATTAACGAGAGCGCTGTAATCGGAGAAGGCGTACAGATCGATCCTTTTACCATGATCCATGAAGATGTGATCATCGGAGATGGTACTTGGATAGGATCGAACGTCACAATTTTTCCTGGTGCTCGAATCGGTAAAAACTGCAAAATTTTTCCTGGAGCTGTAATCTCAGCCATACCTCAAGACTTGAAATTCCAAGGAGAGGAAACACTTGTAGAAATTGGAGACAATACTACTATAAGGGAATGTGTTACTATCAGCAGAGGAACTATCGATAAAAAGACAACAAAAATCGGAAGCAATTGCCTGCTAATGGCTTATGTGCACATTGCACATGATTGTATTGTAGGCAATAATGTGATCATTGCAAACTCTGTCCAAGTTGCTGGACATGTCATTGTTGACGATTGGGCAATAATTGGTGGAAGCAGCGCTATACATCAGTTTGTGAAAGTTGGAATGCACTCTATGATTTCAGGTGGATCATTGGTGAGAAAAGACGTACCTCCGTTTACAAAAGCAGCTAGAGAGCCGCTAAGCTATGCAGGGGTAAATAGTCTAGGCCTGAGAAGAAGAGGATTCTCAAGCGAAACGATCAGTCACATTCAAGATGTTTATAGATTTTTATTCTTAAATAGCCTCAATAATAGTCGTGCTCTTGAAGAAATCGAAGTAAACCTACCTGCAACGAAAGAAAGAGACGAGATTGTTAACTTCATTCGCTCATCAGAAAGAGGTGTCATGAAAGGTTACATCAACTAGTTCATGATTGAGATCAAGCTTGAAAATGCCGCAAAAAGGTTTCAATATGAATGGATATTCAGAAACTTGAATCTAACTATTCATGCGGCATCAAAACTTGCAATAACCGGAAGCAACGGTTCAGGAAAATCAACATTGATAAAAGCTATAGCTGGCCTAAGTCCTGTAACAGAAGGTTCTGTATCTTACTTTTTAGAAGAAAAGAAAATATCGACAGAAGAAATCTTCAATCACCTCACAATTTCTGCCCCCTATTTAGAGCTGCCAGAAGAATTTTCACTTATTGAGCTTTTGAATTTTCATTTTAAATTCAAGGTTTCAATTCCTGGTTTTTCTTTTGAAAAAATGATTGGCGAAATGTATCTTAATGGTCATGAAAATAAGCCTATCAGTCAATTTTCTTCTGGTATGAAACAACGGCTGAAGCTTGGTCTTTGTTTTTTTTCTCAAGTTCCCCTGATACTTTTGGATGAACCTACTTCCAACTTAGATCAAAAAGGTGTAGATTGGTATTTATCGTTAATTGAAAAATTCAGCTCAAGCAGAACGTTAATTATTTGCTCTAATGATCCAAGAGAATATCAATCCTGCAATAACATCATCAAAATTGAAGACTACAAGATCAAACAAAAGCTTTGATTAATAATCCATATTATTAAATTTACATTCATTGATTACCCAATACTACCCATATATGAATAAATCACTCTTAGTAATTTTATGGATTTCAGCATTTGGATTGATCTTTTTTGCATGTAAAAAGAATGATGACCCTACCCCAATCAAATCCCCAGAAGAACTCGCGATAGAATCTCTAGCAGGGAAATCTTCAACCACTTGGACAGTGGCTGGTGGAGGCTCCGTATTTAGAGGAGAAGGCAATTCAGTAACCAACCTTTATCAAAATTTTGAGATTACTTTTTCTGCCAATCAAAACAGCAAAACTTACTCTGTCAGCAATGGTGGTGATCTCTTTGACAATTCAGGAAACTGGAATTTTGTGGCTGGTGACCTAACAAAAATTTCATTGGCAGGAACAAGACCTGCATCAGGTCCAGAAATATCACATACCAAGCCTTCTGCAAATGATCTTGTTTTGATATTTAGTATCGTAGCTCCAGGAGCAGAAAAAAAAGGAACCCAAGGAGCCGCTTTGGCTGGTAACTATAGATTTAACCTTAAGCGTAAGCAGTAAAAAAAAACAATATATAGCATCAAAAAAAGTGGTTTGGATCTTTAAGATTCCAAACCACTTTTTTTTGCCTTGAAAAGAAAAAAGCTTAAGCTTTCATCTCAACCAATGTAACACCTGAACCTCCACGGTCGGCATGTTCATCTGATACTTTTGCTACTTGATTCATGTTTTTCAGGATGTTTCTTGTAATATCTTTCAGGATCCCATCACCTTTTCCATGAACAATCCTGAGATCTTTCATTCCCAACATATAGCCGTCATCAATAAAATTCTGAACCAAAGGAAGGATCTCTTCTCCCCTTTTCCCCCTAATATCTAAGTTTGGTGAAAATTCCATCATTTTGGCATTGGTGTCGAAACCAGTTCTCTTGGCAAAAGACTTTTTCTCCTTCTTCATTTCCGTACTCGAAATCCGCTCCAGACGCTTGATTTTCACATTGGATTTCAAATCCCCAATACTTATTTCGATATCTTTATTTTTGATAGCAAGCACTTCAGCTACAGCCCCATTATCCTTGAGTCTTACAAAATCACCCACCGCGATTTCCCCATCTATCACTTTGATTTCTGGTGCTTTTTCAATAACCTTTTCAGGCTTGATCTTAGATTTGAATGACTCCAAATCCGCCCTTAGCTTCTTAGTTGCTTCTTTGTCAGCTTTATTTTCTTTGATTGACCTGATCGTGGTTTCTATCTTTTTGTTTACCTCATCCAAAAGCTGCTTGGCTTCATTCTTGGCCTCTTGGATATATTGTTTCTTGTTAGAATCTATTGTTTCTTTCAGGGAATTGTACTCTTTCATTCTGATATCAAGAAGACGCTCTTTTTTGGCATTTTCATTGATCAACTGCTCGTATCGGACTTTTTCATTTTCCAGCTTGTTGAGCATTTTATCATATCGTACTCGCTCCTCGCCTATATTTTCCTTTGCATAGTTGATGATCTCCTTGGAAATGCCAATTTTCGAAGCTATTTCCAAAGCAAAAGAACTCCCAGGCTTACCGATCTCTAGTTGGTATAGCGGTTCCAACTTATCAACATCATAGCGCATTGCTCCATTGACGAGGCCCTGATTTTTGGAAGCTATTTCCTTCAAGTTCCCATAATGGGTAGTAATCACACCATAAGCCCCTAGCTTGTTCAAGGAAAGTAAAATACCTTCTGCTATAGCTGCCCCAAATTGCGGCTCAGTACCTGTACCAAATTCATCAATAAACAAGATGGTTTTCTTATCCGCAAACTGCGTGAAATACTTCATACTCATCAAATGAGAACTGTATGTACTCAGATCATTTTCAATATTTTGTTCATCTCCAATATCGATAAAAAAGTGATCAAAAATGCTACACTTTGAATGCGAATCTACAGGCACAAGCAATCCACATTGAAGCATGTACTGAATCATTGCGACAGTCTTAAGCGTCACGGATTTACCTCCAGCATTTGGTCCTGATATTACCAGCAACCTTCTATTGTGGTCAAGTTGTATATTAAGTGGTATCACCTGCTTTCCCTGTTGCTTCAGAGCAAATTGCAATAGAGGATGAGTGGCATTATACCATTCTACCTGTCTTTGTTTCTCGAGAATAGGTCTAGAGGAATTGGTTTTGATAGCGAATTTGGCTTTGGCACGGATAAAATCGACCAAACCCAAAAATTGATAAGCTTTTCTCAATTCTGGAATATACCCTCTGAGGAGATCAGTAAGTTGCGTGAGGATTTTCTGAATTTCCCGACGCTCCATATACTCTAGATCCTTCAGTTCATTATTGATATCCAAAACCTCAGCCGGTTCGAGGAATACCGTCTGACCAGTTGCTGATTCGTCGTGGATAAAGCCTTTGATCTTCCTTTTGTTTTCTGCCAACACAGGAATAACCATTCTCCCTCCCCTAATCGTCACTGAAGCATCATCTGGAGTTAAACCTTTTGCTTTAGCATCCCTAAAAATCCTATCAAGTACTTTTCGCAACCTGCTTTCTTCATAAATAATCTGCGACCTGATCAAAGACAAATCCTTGGATGCATTATTTCTTATCTTTCCTTTTTCATCAATAATGCGTTCAATGGCTTTCAGTAAAGTCTGATCCAAACTTACCAAGCCCAAAAGTTGGTGCAAATTGGGGTACTCTTCAGAAAACTTGTTGAAAAACGCAACGCAACCACTTAGAGTCATCAAAGAAAGCTTGATTTCGTGGAAGTCATCTTCATACAAAAAAGTACCTTCTATTTTGGCTTTTTCCAGATAAGGATAGATGTTGGTAAAATTCGATGATGGAAATGATTCCCCAGAAACCAAAATCTGCCTAAACTCTTCTGTCTGATCCAAAAGCCTTGTGATAAGTCTCAAGTCTTTTGAAAAATTCATTTTATCTACAAAATCGACACCAAGGGAGCTATTACACTCCGCTTTGATCAATTCTTTAATTTTATCAAAATTAATTTTATCTTCTACACTATTGGGGTAAATCATCCGTCTCTTTCGTATTTCCTAATTTTTCTATTACATTAAGGGAATCTATCGCTCTGGCATAAATCCTGTCTATCTTTCTCGGATGAGCCAAATAAAACTCCAAACTCTTGTGAAAAACTGTGTCAGAGACATTATGTTTTCTAAAAACGTCTGTTTCGAACATAGGGTAAATAGTCCTTGATGAATCATAATTGATCGGAAAGGTACTAGCAAACCCTTCTGCAAGGTGTATATCGATCAGAACACTGACCATTTTGTCTTCATCCAAGACTCCTGAAGGGATATTTCTATCCTTACATCCATAAAGTAAAATGATAATCGGTATAATGAATATTAGCTTTTTCACGTTTCAAAATTAATACATTTAATAGAGATCATCATATAAATTTTATTATTCAAAAGACTGCCTTAAATTAGTCATCCGAAAACGACGAATATGAACCAACTGCTAAAGAAATTAAGAAAATATGAGATAATGATCCGAAAGGTAGCCAACAACCACCTACAAGGAGATTATCAGTCAATTTTCAAAGGCGCTGGCTTGGAGTTTGATGATTTGAGACCTTACCAGTATGGTGATGATGTACGGACTATAGAATGGAAAGTTTCTGCCAAAGGTCACGGAACCTTTGTGAAAACATTCAAAGAAGATAAAGACCAATGTGTCTATTTCCTCTTGGACGTCAGTGGATCTCAAGATATTGGGGAAGTTGGCAGAAAAAAAATAGATCTTGGAAAGGAAGTTGCGGGAGTGTTGACTTTGGCTGCGATCTTTGAAGGAAGCCAAGTAGCATTGATTTCTTATTCTGATGAAAAGGAAAAAATCATCTTGCCAGGAAAGGGGCCGAAACAGGGAGTAAAAATCATCAAGGGTGTTTTCAACCACGAAAACAAATCCCTGAAGACAAATCTGAACGAAATGTTCACTTTTGCACTCAACTTGATCAAAAAGAGGAGCATTGTTATCATCATTTCAGATTTTATCGATGAAGGATACGAAAGGCCATTCAAAGCGCTCGCAGAAAGACATGATTTGGTAGCGATACAATTGACTGACCCTAGAGAATCCAAATTACCATCGCTGGGTATCATTCCTGTGTATGACAAAGAACAAGGAAATACTACTTGGGTAAATACTGCATTTGGTTCATTTTCCAAGAAAATCTCTGGAACTTTCACTACAGAAAGAGACCATCTGAAAAATATATGCAAAAAAAACCAAATCAATTATCTAGGCATCGATACAAGACAAGATATCGTACTACCTTTGATCGAATTATTCAAAACTCGTAACAAAACCATGAAACGTGGCTAAAATTCGCATAATTTTACTCGGATTTGCAATCATGCTGATTTCAAGTACTTTGAGTTTGGGTCAAGACTTGAAAGTGGAAGGTTATTTCTTACAGGATTCAGCCAAACTTGGAGAGAGGGTTCCTTATGTCCTCAAGGCTACTTATGGAAAAGGATACAATATCATTTTCCCAGATTCCACTTATGACTTTAGCCCTTTGGTTTTTTTGGAAAAGAAAACCTACATCTCCAGTACAAAAGAGGGGCAAACTTTGGATAGTGCAGTTTACTATCTGTCAAACTTCTCTTTGGATCCAGTACTGAAATTCTCCCTTCCTGTCTATGAGGTCCTCAAATATGACAGCATTACGTACATGACTGACGAGGCCGATTTGGCACTCAAACTTACCATTAACCCTCTTCCTGAGGAGCTTGCTTTTAAGAATAATAATGTATATCAGCCTATTGAAAAGGATTTCAATTACCCTCTTTTGATAGGTGTTTTGGTTGCTGTATTGATTGTGGCATCAGTTCTTCTTTTCTTCTTTGGAAAACCTATTCAAAAAAGATGGAATCTTTGGCTGGAAAAGCAGAAATACAAGAGATTCTTATTGCGTTGGGAAAAGGCAGAAAAAGCTTTCTCAAGCAATCCTGATATGTCCAATGCAGATGAAATGCTGGGATTATGGAAGGCTTATATGGAGCACCTCAAAAACAAACCTTTCAGAGAGTGGACTACTGTAGAGATTTCAGAATTCTTGGAAAACAAGGAAATTATCAAGGATTTTAGAGAAATTGAGATGATTATTTATGCCGGAAAGGAAGGCAAGGATATAGGACAAGCATGTCAGAACCTAAAGGGAATATGTGCGGATACCTATCAACAAAAAATTACCCAGAAAGATGAGCGCAAATAGTATATCTGATTTTTTATCCTTGTATTGGTTTTTTCCAGAAACGCTTCGTGGATTTGAATGGGAAAATATTTGGGCATTACACCTGATTTGGGCTGTGCCTTTGTTGATGCTTTTGAGGAAATTTATAAAATTTCTCAAAAACCCTGTGTTGGAAATCTCCCTTCCAAAAAGCGTTGCCCGAAGCAATCCTTGGACATATTTGAGATTAATCCCTACCCTGTTCTTTCTTTTGACCTTGTGGATGGTGGTGGTAGCACTTGCCCGTCCACAAAAGACCAACGAAAGGGTCGAACAGTACACGGAGGGGATAGATATCATGCTGGTGATGGATATTTCCGAGTCCATGGATTTACAAGATTTCAAACCAAACCGACTGGAAGCCGCTAAAGAAACGGCTATTGATTTCATAAATGGAAGGTTTGGAGATAGAATTGGAATGGTGATTTTCTCAGGGGAGGCATACTCCTTGGCACCATTGACAACTGATTATGGCCTTCTTACTGATTTGATCAAAGATATTTCCTTCAACATGATGGATGCAAAAGGAACCGCTATAGGAAGTGCGATTTCATCGGGGACAAACAGAATGCGGGAAGCAGAATCAAAATCCAAAGTAATGATCCTTCTAAGTGATGGAGAGAATAATGCGGGGAATGTAGATCCTATTTTTGCAGCTGAACTTGCCGCTGCTTTTGATATCAAGATATACTCTATCGCAGTGGGAAAAGATGGAATGGTACCGTATGGTGTGGACTTTTTTGGAAGACCACAGATGATAGAAAGCTATTTGGATGAAACTACCTTGAGAGAAATCGCAAAGATTGGAGGTGGTCAATTCTACAGAGCTTCCGACGACAATGCATTAGAAAGAATTTTTGAAGAAATCGATACACTTGAAAAAGCTGAGATTATAGAATCCCGATACAAAGAAACCATGGATTATTATAGGGTTTATTTATTTTGGGGCTTACTTTTCTTTTTTGTTTGGCTAGGAATGAAAAGTACATTCTTTAACAACTTCTTATTGGATTAAGTTATTTCTTATTCATTTACCATTCAAGTGCACTTTCAAGGCAAGGTGGAGCTCTAGCCTATTTGGTCGATGGGTTTTACCCATTGTTAGTATCAAGTGCCCTTTCAGGGCATGGGTTGTTACTGTAAGCTTCTGTTCAATTGACCTGCATTTTTATTGTTTCAATTACCCCTTCGGGTCACTTTGCATTTTACGTACTTCAAGAGTTTTAAAAGCTAGGCATCTGTTTACTTTTGGCTAAAATCTAATAACCCTAAAAGGGTTAGTGACATTAACGATGGGTAAAACCCATCGATAACCAAGCCAGAACATCCCCAAAAAACCCTGAAAGGGTGTAGGAATCCAACGGTTAAAATTCATTACAAAATAAGAAAATCTTATTCTCAAAAACCCTGAAAGGGTTAATGAAGCTAACGATGGGTAAAACCCATCGACACCCAAGCCAGAACCTACCCAAAAAACCCTGAAAGGGTGTAGGAATCCAACGGTTAAAATTCAAAGAAAAGAAAATCTTAAACCCAAAATACCCTGAAAGGGTTTGTGACGCTAACGATGGGTAAAGCCCATCGATAACCAAGCGCGAACATCCCCAAAAACCCTGAAAGGGTGTAGGAATCCAACGGTTAAAATTCAAAGAAAAGAAAATCTTATTCTCAAAAACCCTGAAAGGGTTAATGACTCTAACGATGGGTAAAACCCATCGACACCCAAGCCAGAACCTACCCAAAAAACCCTGAAAGGGTGTGGGAATCCAACGGTTAAAATTCAAAGAAAAGAAAATCTTAAACCCAAAATACCCTGAAAGGGTTTGTGACGCTAACGATGGGTAAAGCCCATCGATACCCAAGCCAGAACATCTCCAAAAAAACCCTGTAAGGGTGTAGGATTACGACCAAAAAGAAATTCAGTCCCAGACATACCTTTCATCATACTCCACTTTATATTTCTTTAGGAAAGATCTATACTCTTCCTGAAAAGATTTTTTGGAATGGTGTTGATGTTGATTTTGAATGTATTTTACCACTATATCAATCTCGCTTGGATTTACAGAAAATGCACCATACCCATCTTGCCAATAAAATGAATCAATGTCTTGACCTATTGTTTTCACCCATTTTGAAGATTTAGATTTCAATTCTTTTACAAACTCCATTAAAGCAATCTTTTTAGAGAGCATACACAATATATGAACATGATCAACATACCCACCTACTATAATTGAAGGTGATTCATAATGATTACAAATCCCTCCTAAATAGCTATGAATGCGGCTTTCAATATCTGGTTTAATAAGCGGCATTCTATGCTTAGTGCTAAATACAATATGGATATAATTTTTTACTAACGATTGTCCCATAAAACAAATCCCTGAAAAAGGGTTTTAGATTAAAAATTTAATTAAAAATACTGAGAAGCTTAATTTTCGATGTGCCAAATTAGTTTGATATTATCTGTTTTAATGCTCTATCAATTTAATTTAAATGTTTTTAAATTCCAAAATTGAAATTAACATCTTTCAATAGCCCTTTCAGGGCTGGGGAGGTAGCGTGACGATACATTTATTCAATGGGTTTTACCCATTGCTAATATCAATTGCCCTTTCAGGGCAAGATGGAGCTCTAGCCTATTTATTCAATGGGCATTACCCATTGTTAGTATCAAATGCCCTTTCAGGGCATTTTGCATTTTACGATACATCAAGAATTTTAAAAGCTAAAAATCTGATTGCTTTTGGATAAAATCTAATAACCCTGAATGGGTTAGTGACGCCAACGATGGGTAAAACCCATCGACACCCAAGCCAGAACCTCCCCAAAAAACCCTATAAGGGTGTAGGAACCCAACGGTTAAAATTCACAGAAAAGAGAATCTTAATCTCAAAAACCCTGAAAGGGTTAATGAAGCTAACGATGGGTAAAACCCATCGACACCCAAGCCAGAACCTCCCCAAAAAACCCTATAAGGGTGTAGGGATCCAACGGTTAAAATTCATTACAAAATAAGAGAATCTTAATCTCAAAAACCCTGAAAGGGTTAGTGACATTAACGATGGGTAAAACCCATCGATAACCAAGCTAGAATCTACCCAAGAAACCCTGAAAGGGTGCAGGAATTATCTGATTATGAGAAAAAAAACGCCTACCGAAAGAAAGCATCTTTCAGTAGGCGTTCTGTTCCTAGGAACCTAGGATCTTATCTTTACTTAGTAATTGCTTCTAATATATCATGTTTTGTAATGATGTGAATCTGATGTTTATCATCACGTACCAAAACAGCTTTTTCTTTGTCCACCATCGATGAAAGCACATCCAGCGTACTATCCAAAGCGACAAACTTCATCGAATCTTCCATCACTTCCGACACAGGTGAATCTTTGAGGTTTGGGTTATCGATGATTTTGCTCAAAAGCTTATTATCTGTAATACATCCGACTACATTTCCATTGTCCATTACTGGAATCTGGGAAATACTGGTGCTATTCATCAATGCAATCGCTTCTCTTACTTTGTCTGATTTTTGGGTAACTACTAGCTGATAGCTTCCATTTCTAGATGCAATGATATCTCTTGCAGTTCCAAATGATCTATCTTCCAAGAAGCCATGATTTCTCATCCAATCATCATTATAAACTTTCCCCAAATACCTTGTGCCGTGGTCAGGAAGAATAATGACCATTCTATCTCCTTCTTTAAGGTGCTCCTTGGCATATTCCAAAGCTCCATGCACAGCCGATCCACATGACCAACCGACAAAAAGACCTTCTTCTCTCGACAACCTTCTTGTCATCACAGCCGAATCCTTGTCAGTCACTTTCACAAAGTGATCGATCATGTCAAAATCTACATTTTTGGGCAAAATATCTTCACCAATACCTTCAGTCAGATATGGATAAACTTCATTTTCATCAAATATGCCTGTTTCTTTATATTTTTTGAATACAGAACCATAGGTATCAATTCCCACAGTGATGATATCTGGGTTCTGCTCTTTCAAATATTTGGCAGTGCCACACATAGAACCACCAGTACCAACACCAGCAGCATAATGGGTAATTTTCCCTTCTGTATCTTTCCAAATTTCAGGGCCTGTAGTTTCATAATGCGCCTTCCAGTTGGATAAGTTATCGTACTGATTTGGGTAAAAAGAATTGGGAATATCTTTGTTCAATTTCCTTGCTACAGAATAATAAGACCTTGGATCTTCTGGGGACACATTAGTTGGGCAGACGATTACTTCCGCTCCTACGGCTTTAAGAATATCGATTTTTTCCTTTGACTGCTTGTCAGCCATGGTGAAGATACATTTGTACCCTTTTGCGATTGCTGCCAAGGCCAAGCCCATCCCAGTGTTACCACTTGTTCCTTCAATGATCGTCCCTCCTGGTTTCAGAATACCTTCTTTCTCCGCATCCTCTACCATTTTGATGGCCATTCTATCTTTCATAGAATTACCTGGATTAAAGTATTCCACTTTCACCAAAATTTCACCTTTGATGCCCTGATTGACTTTATTCAGGCGGACCAAAGGTGTATTTCCTATTGTTTCAATTATTGAATTATAAATCATAAGATCGCTATTGCTAATTTGGCTGCAAGTTACGAATAATTTTAAAGGGGATCTGTTGGGGTGTTGAATTTTTGGGGGAATGATTTGGGGTAAACAATCATCAAATAAAATGAAATTGAAAGTTTTGACTAGATTTTGCTTTAAAAATCATCAAAGCTCCTTAAACTCCACCCTTCTCACCAAATCCATCGCGACATGCAACATCACTGCTGTGACTATGAACATCCCCAGCGAAATACCCAACATCCCTAAGGCAAATTGCTTGGATACAATGTACACAAATACACCTCCTCCAATAGCTGGAAGTATCCCAAACATCAATACACCAATAATCAAAACAGGCTTAATCAGCTTTCTGTCCCATCCCTCATCAAACCCTACATTGGTACAAAGTGTCATGGCAAATCCTGACATATAAAACGCAAGCATACAGAAGATAAATGTCGGAATCAACCAAAGACTTAAAGATGCTATCAAAACTGTCGGTACGATCAATATAGTAGCAAAAATCAAAGTCTGCATCACATCCAGCTTGATCATGTTCCAGAATTTCGATGACCAACTTGCAGGTATCAAAATGAAAAACGGTTTTTTCAAATCACCAACATTGTTTCTGCCCATCCCGGCAAAAAAGTAGATGAAGATCAACATCAGCAAATAGAAATAGATCACCTGGTGTGCAAACCAATCAAATTTAGAAAGTACTGCAAAAATCACCCCTAACCCAGCAAAACCCAACCCGTACAAGCCAAACAGAGGGTGGAAATCTTGTCTGGAGCTATGGACGTAATTCCTCCAATAGAGTGCTTTGCCACCAAACCCAAAGTTTGGAATATCTAATTGTTTTTTGGCATTCAAACTCATTGTAGATTCTGAAGCTTGGCTTTTGCCAGTCGCTTTTTCTTTTACCTCTTCTTTGGACTGGGTCGATTCCAATACATCTTCATAGTAATATCCAGAATGTACCAAGACCAGCTTAAGGATAATGAAGAATGTAATGGCATAGACTGCCACAAAACCGAGGACAATCAAAATGTTTTGATGACCTGCAAACATCAATATTGCACGGCTCCAGCCTATCAAAGGAAAGAAATCAAACCATGGAGACGCTATCCAAAGAAACATTCCCTGCCAAAATTTTTCTGCCATCAATCCGGGAATCAGGATCATCAACCCCAATATTACACCCAAAACAAAAACACCCGTCTTGAAATATCCAAGTATATTGTATTTGGTATGTAAAGTGTAAACCAAGAACTTGATGGGAGATAGGATAAAAATAAACAGTGCCAATCCAATTGCCATGATACAGATCTGCCAGACTTCAAGATCAAAGGTCTCCACCAATTGCGAACTTGCATAGATCATAAAGAAAATACTTCCACCAATAGCTGGCAAAAGTGACCTAATCATATAATAGACCAATATATTGGCTGGTGAGGATGGCCCTGTAAATAAATAATTCACATCTGCCATACTGAAGAAACTCACATTCTTTTTGGTAGCTCTGAACAACTGGAAAACCAGAAATACCAATGCCAAAAATGTCAAACTCCCAACCAGAACAGCCATCCCATAATTTATATCAACAGCTCCTTTTGCAGCTTCTTGCAGCTTTTCAAGATCCTCAGGATTGACACTTTCAGTGGATTTTCCTGTTCTCCTAAAATAGAAAAAACTGAAATACCCCACTACAAAAATATAAGGCAAAAGTCTCAAAGGGTTTTTGAGAATCAGCTTAATATTATTGATAAGGATAAAAAGATCTTTTCGGAAGAGTAATTTTATTTCATTCATCTTTTGTCAATTCTAAGAATAAGTCTTCCAAACTAGAATCATTTCCCTTCATTTGCAGCTTTAGGTTTTCCAAAGTATCATTACCCACGATGTTGCCACTTTTCATGATCATTATCCTATCAGCAATACTTTCCACACTATCGATCAGATGGGTACTAACCAAGATGGTCTTTCCCTGTTCTTTGAGTTCTTTGAAAATCCTTTTAGTATTTCTAATTGCTTTTGGATCCAAACCAATCATTGGTTCATCAAAAAACAAAATCTGTGGATCAGGAAGCAAAGCACAACAGATCGATACTTTCTGACGCATTCCTTTTGACAAATCTCTACCTAGCTTATCTTTCTTATCAGTCAAGTCATAAGTTTCAAAAAGTACTTCACTTTTTTCTTGCCAATTTTCAACACTATATGCTTGAGCGATGAACTGCATGTGCTCTTTGACAGTCAGCAAGTCATAAACACTTGGAGTTTCAGGAATATACGAAAAGAGCTTTTTTGCCCCTACTTGCATGTGATCAATTCCACCAATATAGATTTCGCCGGAAGTTTTCCTGAGCAAACCTACTATACACTTCATGGTTGTACTTTTCCCTGCTCCATTTGGCCCCAAAAGCCCAACTACTTCCCCTCCTTGTAGCGAAAAAGTTATATCGTTCACCGCATTCGCCTTGCCGTATTTCTTTACTAAACCAATAACTTCTAGCATTTCTGAAATTTTTTGAAAGCCCAATTTAATAATTAGCCTTCAATATATGCTAAAAAATCATCCCTAAGCGAATGAATAAGTTATTGAAAACAAATTTTTCTTCAAAAAGTGATTCGAAACCCGGTGGAATTCCATCCACAGGAGTGGCTACGCCTGTAGTCAATCGCCCTTCATACGATCTGGCATATTGCTTCTTGAAGCCTATTGCAAACGAATACTTATCGTTCCCAGATTTATCCTTCTTTCTCAATCCAATGGCTGGACTAGCCACAACCCCCCCTTCATTCCAAGACTGAAACCCATTTTCTGTTACTTTCTTCTGAAACCAAGCTGAACCATACCCAAGATCTAAACTGCTGTAAAAAGAATATTTTTTCTCAGGAGTTATGGTATGTTTCCAACCAAAACCTATCGGCATCAGACTAAAATCAGGATATGTGTCAAATCCTACAAAAAACCCGATTGTATTGAATTTATCGATTTGAACCCCATGGAAAGATTGTAATGAAAAATTAACTCTTTCCCCCTGGTTACTTGTTCCTAGCAAAGCTCCAATCTCAGCATGATGAACATAAGAGCCAACTTCCCTTTGAGAATAGGAAAATTGGCTCGTAAAAAACAAAACAGTAAATAATAGAAATAACCTCACTTAAACAACTATTGGATTTTTGACATTTATACAACTCAATTGAACCAGTTTGTTTGGCGTCGAATAATCAAACTGACAAACGCCATCAGGACCTATTACAATCAATGATTTTGGACCAGGAATGATGTCCACAGATTTTAAAGATTTGAGATATTCAAGCTGATTCTTATCGATATTCATCACATCTGCTACATTGAAGCTTTTGAGTCCATGCCTGCCTTCAGCCAAATACAAGTAATCTCCAGCAAGACCTAAACCGTGGGGATTTTCCATTGGATATGATTTCAGCAACTTAGGCGAGTAAGGGTCTTCTATGTTAAGAATCTGAAGTTCATCAACTCCAAACCTACAATTGACGCCAGTTCTCAAAGTTACAAAAGCATAGGTTTCATTGACAACAACAGGATCGCAAGCTGTCACGTGCTGATAGACTGACATTTGCTTAGGATCTGAGGGAGAACTGGCATCATAGATATGCATACCTGTGTTTGAACCGATAAATAGTTTATTTTGAAAAGGAAAAATAGTCTCTATTCCCCAACCTAAATTGATATTTTTAAGAAAATCAGGATTATCTGATTGCTCTACATTGAAAACCCTAAGCGAATATTCATCTACTGCATAAAGGTGTGCATTCATCAAAGTAAATCTTGCCATGGATCCACCTTGCCCGTAGCTTTCTCCTCCACCTCTGGAAGCATCGGAATTCATGGCTAACATTCCTCCTCTATTCCAAAAAATATTACCCCAACCCCATCCCCATCCGCGGCTGAATTCAGAATCCATGGTCAAAACGGTATCTTTCAAAGTCATAAAAGTTCCTGTACCTCTTTCAGTGTACATACTTTCAAAAACATCTTCAACTCTTTTTATTTGTTGGATATTTCTTGGATTGCTTATATCAAAAACCAAAAGATCAAGATAATTATCAGCATAAAGCATATTGCTATTTACTGCCAAGTCAACATTTCCCGGGATTTTGAGAAAATTGACTGTGATGGGGTTAGAAGGGTTTGAATTATCTAGGATATGAATTCCTTTCTGTGGCTCGTTGATAAACAAAAAATCCTCATAAATATAAATTTTCCCAGGGTTTTCCAGTTCTTTACCAGGCTCAATAATTGCCTCGGAAGTTCTAAAATCATTCATTTGCAAATAAACAGGCATCTGAGTTCTATAAGTATATGTACTTGTAGTCTGATCCTGACATCCCTGAAAAACCAACATAATTAACAGAGCGAAGGGAAGGAGCCGCAATTGGATGGGCAATTGGAAGGTAGATTTCATATCATAAATAATTTTGAAAAAAGACGATTTAGGAAAATTTTACTGACTTACTTCTCTAAGACGTAAAATGTTATGTAAACGCTACATGATTTTATATTTATTTTTAAATTTTAAAAATTTCCTGTTGCGTAGTATGCTTTTTGGAGAGTGCATGTCCTAAGTGATAAATTTTCCGCAAATAGATAGCCCATAGCGCATATATCATACTTCGGTCAGCAAGCATAAGAAGTGGTTGATCTCAGAGTTTTAACACCAAACACTCCAAGTGAAAAGTACTTTACAACAAATGCCATATCTGAATCCTAACAGAAACATCGATAAACCCAAAGATTCAAGTTGTTTATTTCAAAATCAAATCATTAGACCTTTATTTATGAAGCTCTCAAGGGATTTTATTCTCGAAAATCAAGAGGATTTTGTGAAAACCAACCCCTAGGCATTTTGATTAGCTCAGTTTGAATGACACCTTGCTTGTTTGGATCTTCATTGAGGGCAGCAAACAAGAAAGACCTATCAAATGGCAAAGAGATCATTTTCCTGAAATGTTCAGCATTCACTCTAACTGCAGTATAGTTCATTTTTGAAAAATCATATCTAACCATAAGCCTATTATGTAAAATATAAAACACCTGTGTATCTTTTTCTCCGTTAGCAAAATCTCCATCAATATATCTTGACCATAGAAAGCCAGCATTATTTGAAGTCTCTCCTGACTCAAGTCGCAAATATTGATGTAGAAATGATAGGTGAAAGAACATGTCTTTTAAATAATGGAATTTAAAAGGGTTGATACCTTTAGCAACTCTCCAAGGAGCTTCTTCATTTTTCACTTTTTCCGTTTTTGGATCGAATATGTGAAGAACATTTCCATTGCCTGCACTTGGTATTATAAAAATGGAATTCCCATCAGCTGAGGTCCTCACATATTCCACTACATGATTATAAGTGACGAACTCACTTTCAAAGATCCTTTCAGTATTCTCTTCAAAATTCCTAATTTGGTAGTCTTTTGAAGCATCAATTATTCTGATCTTACCTCCACTCATTCCGTCTGATAAAAAAGAAACCAATCCTATCCCGGATTTGGAAAACGCCACACTATATGGCAAAATGTACGGATGATCAGGATGATCGAAAGGAATTGGTTCTTTAAAAATAGGAATTTTATGTACG
Organism: Belliella alkalica; assembly: GCF_022549785.1. Taxonomy (GTDB): domain Bacteria; phylum Bacteroidota; class Bacteroidia; order Cytophagales; family Cyclobacteriaceae; genus Belliella; species Belliella alkalica. The sequence goes on along the minus strand of NZ_JAKZGO010000010.1, from coordinate 12,113 downwards.
ACATTAAGGTTGTGATATTCTAAAACCCAAATTTCAGGATAATCATAATTAGTCAAATAAACCAATCCATCATAAGGACTAACATGAACATCATGGGGAGAAAATGGCAGATCTATTTTTTGCTCAATAGTCAAATCCTCAGAATTTATCTTGTACAATCGATTTGGTTCCAATGCTGTCATCCAAACTGTCTTACCATCTTTGTCTAATTGCATAGAAGCAACTCGCCCTGCAAAAACCTTTTTTTGTTGAAACAAATCTACATTTACTTCTTTGGTAAAGATTTTTCCAGAAGAATTTTCACCTTCAATTTTAAAAATTAGATTTGATCCGCTAAAAAAATCCCTTGATTGAATTACAATTTGTTTCGCTTCAGAAATCAGATCTACGGTAAATCCTGGGAAACTCGAATGCCCATTTGCAATCGTGATTTTAACTTTCTCAAGCGCTTCATTATAACCAATAACAACAGAGTCTGGCTCATTTTTCAAAATTTCTCCAGGCCTAAATCTTGTACTGATTACTTCTAACTCAGAAGGAAAAACCTCCTCTTTTTTTTCAATGGTAGTTTCTTCCCGAGAATAAAAATCACAAGAGAAAACAAAAAAAAACAAATAGACGATTAACAGAATAGAGCGCTTATTCATAAGAAGTGAAATTTAGCAAAACTATTCATTTATTTTTAAAAAATAAAAACATGTAAGTCAAATAATTACAGTTAAAAAAAGTAACTAAATCATTTAAATGAAATAGGGCTATTCAAGCTTTTTTTCCATCTTTCTCTCGAAATTCTCAAACAGCTTTACAAAGGAATTTATAATCCGATCTACCAATTCATTCTGGGTGTTTTCTGGATATATTGGGTTGTATTTGATCCTTAAGATTATCATATCGAGCCAACCTTGGCCATCATCAATCAAATCTTCATGGAATGCTTCTACTGTAATATCTCTGGAACCACTAAATCCTGAATGTCCTTGATTCCTGAAAAATTCCGTGATTGTCTTTAAGGTCAATTCATGAGTCAATTCAAATACCCGAACAATCTGGGCTTCTGTTTTGGCATCCAAACCTTTGTTTTTAGCTGATTTTATGACAGCTTTCAGCTCTTCTAAGGCTTCTTGAAAATCCGAAAAACATTTTTCACAGGTCAAGGGTGCAGTTTTCATGGCTATTTTGTTTTCATTCAAGATAGGTTTTTTCTTTCATTCTCCGAAAAAATCAGCTAAATATTTTCGTTTCTTGCAAAGCAATCAGAAGCCACATCATTAAAATAGTTAATAATGTTTTTTTGATTTTTCTTTATCCTCTTCATCTATTCAATTGTCCTGCAAGGGCAAATGTTCAACTGAAATCTTTTTAGACATCGGGTCATAATCCGATGCTTGGATCATAAGCCCTTTCAGGGCTATCTTGAGTTTCAAACCCCTCTTGTATCTCGCTTCCTTTCTCTTGATTCTCAAACGCTTCTCTTCTCGACTTTCACCCTTCCTAACTATGTAATCTAGATCATTTCCCTTTCATCTTTAATCATTTCTCCTTCATCCATCTCCCTACCTTATGCTATAACTCTGCATAAAGGGCTGTCCATTTGATGCAAATCCTTCAAGAAGTAGTCTGCCACTGAATTTTTCCAAAAACGCCCCCACTTTTTCGGGATTGATGGCTGGGTCGCCATTTATTTGGGTTAGTACAAAGCCATTATTCAATCCCAAATCTCTCAAATATCCTCTCGTCAAGCCTACTATCTTCACGCCATTATCTACACCCAACCTATCTTTCTCAATGGCATTGATCGCTTCCAGACGAGCTCCCAACAATGCCGAAGTGTAAAACTCCCTCTTAAGGACTCCTGTCCCTCCATCTAAGTTTTGAAGTGTAAGTTCAGCATTTTTCACATCTGATTTTCTTTGGAATGTGAAATTCAGACGATCTCCAGGATAATAATATGACAAAACTTCTTCAAAGCTCCCTTTTCCTGTTACATTAAAGCCTTCCACTCTTGTAATCACATCATTTTTTTGAATTCCAGACTTTTCAGCAGCTCCTCCACGCAGGACATTGGTGACAATAACCCCATCCAAGGTGTTTAATTTCATCTCCTCAGCCAATTCTGGAGTAATCTCAACAACATCTACTCCTGGAAGCGCTTTTTGTACTTCTCCAAACTTGATAAGGTCATTTGCAATTTTCATTGCTATATCCACAGGTACAGCAAAACCATACCCCGTATAGGAACCTGTTCTCGATAAAATCGCCGTATTGATCCCTACCAATTCTCCTTTAGTATTTACCAAGGCTCCACCTGAATTCCCTGGGTTGATCGGAGCATCTGTTTGAATAAATGATTCCAAAGGAAAATCCCCGCCCAATATATTTATCTGTCTCTCTTTTGCGGAAACTATTCCCGCTGTCACTGTTGAAGTCAAATTAAAGGGATTCCCTACGGCAATCACCCATTCTCCAATTCTCAAATCTCGGCTACTTCCTTGCTTTATTGCAGGCAAATTCCCTGCTTCTATCTTCAATACAGCAATATCAGTATTCTTATCTGTACCTATCAACTTTGCCTGATAAGTTCTCTTTTGATGAACTACCTCAATAGTCTCTGCTCTATCGATTACATGATTGTTGGTAATAATGTAACCATCCTGACTCAGGATAACCCCAGAGCCTGTACTTACACGTTGATTTGGGCCTGTCCCGAAGAAATAATCAAAAATTCCATATCGCTTATAGTCTGTTCCGGAAAAATTTTTGATAAAGACAACAGAGGGAGTGCTTTTTTCGGAAGCTTCAATAAATGACACAGGGGAATTGGGGACATTTGTGATAAATGCTTCTGCATCAAAATTGACTTGTTGTCTCTGAAATGACTCTTGATCAGGAAAAACGTTATCCTGCACTTGAGGATTTGCCATAAACTCTTGGAACACCCATGCCCCTCCAATTCCGGCAAAGAAAGCGAGTACTAATAACTTGAAATTTTTCATCATTTAATTTTTAACGATTATTCAATTTTTCGGTTAAATAGAATAGTTAAATTATGTAAAAAAAACACCGATTTTCATGCCAAATCGACGAAAAGTCAAAAAGACTGAAAAATCACAAGGAAAAGTCTTTGAACCTTGTAATTTTGTCAGACTTAAGGAAGGGTGAGAAAGTTAGACTTAGAATTATTGACTTATTTAAACCCAAATTGCCTAATACAAATTATTTCATGTCAGAAAAAAGAAGAGTTGCCATTTTAGGCTCTACGGGAAGTATCGGAACACAAACCCTCGATGTCATCAAATCAAACTTAGACAAGTTTGAAGTAGAAGTACTTACAGCCCAAAACAATGCTGATCTGCTGATTCAGCAAGCTATTGAATTCAAGCCCAATTGTGTAGTCATTGCCAATGAATCGCTTTACGAAAAAGTCAAGGAAGTACTACTTCCCATGGATATAAAAGTGTATGCTGGCGAAAAAGCATTGGCTCAGGTAGTGGAAATGGACACCATTGATGTAGTTTTGACAGCTTTAGTTGGATATGCAGGGTTGATACCAACGATCAAAGCCATAGAAAGTGGTAAGCAAATAGCTTTGGCAAACAAAGAGACACTTGTGGTAGCTGGAGAATTGGTTACCAAGTTGGCAAGGCAAAAAGGTGTAAATATATATCCTGTAGATTCTGAGCATTCTGCGATTTTTCAATGTTTGGTAGGTGAATTTCACAATCCAATTGAAAAAATCATCCTTACAGCTTCGGGAGGCCCATTTAGGGGAAAAGATAAGAAATTCCTTGAATCGGTTACTAAAGCACAAGCTTTGAAGCATCCAAATTGGGATATGGGTGCAAAGATTACCATTGACTCAGCATCTTTGATGAACAAAGGTTTGGAAGTAATCGAAGCAAAATGGCTTTTTGGAATCAATGCGAATCAGATAGACGTTATAGTGCATCCACAATCTATTGTACATAGTTTGGTTCAGTTTGAAGATGGTTCGATCAAAGCGCAACTTGGACTTCCAGATATGCGTATTCCTATTCAATTTGCATTGAGCTTTCCCGAAAGGTTGCGATCGGATTTCCCAAGGTTCGATTTCGTACAATATCCAAGTTTGACCTTCGAACAGCCCGATATGGAGACATTTCAGAATCTGAGATTGGCATTTGAATCATTGGAAAGAGGTGGTAATGCGCCATGTATATTAAATGCCGCAAATGAAATCGCTGTGGCTGCATTTTTGCGGGAGGAAATAGGTTTTCTGGAAATGTCAGACCTTATTGCAACTTCATTGGAAAAAGTGGATTTCATCAAGCAACCAAGCTTGCAGGACTTTGTTGAGACAGACAAATTAACCAGAATAGTAACAGAAGAATTAATCAAGAGTAAAAAATAAATAATGGATACATTAATAATGGTAGGTCAGCTTTTGCTTGGGCTATCTATTTTAGTTGGGCTACATGAATTAGGCCATTTGCTTACAGCCAAGATGTTTGGCATGAGAGTAGAAAAATTTTCAATAGGATTCCCTCCAAAAATCATAGGTTTTCAATGGGGCGAAACAGAATATTCAATTGGTGCTATTCCACTTGGAGGTTTTGTAAAAATCTCTGGGATGGTGGATGAATCAATGGATACTGAGCAAATGAGCTCAGAGCCACAACCATGGGAATTTAGATCCAAACCTGCTTGGCAAAGATTGATCGTGATGCTTGGTGGTATTATAGTCAACGTCATCACAGGTATTTTGATCTTTGTTGCTTTGGTTTATCAAAAGGGTGAGACTTACTATTCCAAAGAGCAAGTTGTAGAGCACGGAATTGTAGCTTATGATATTGGGAAGCAAATAGGTTTGCAGGATGGAGACAAAATACTCGACATCAATGGAGAGCCATATCAGAGTCTTTCAGAAATAAGTGGTGGTGATGCGCTTTTGAGTACAGATGGGTATTATACCGTGGAGAGAAATGGGGAAATAATTCAGGTGAAAATCCCAAGAGGATTTATCAATTCCTTCTCAAATGAAGAAAGCATGTCCAACTTCATCCACATTAGGATGCCTTTTGATATTTTTGAAGTAACCAAAGGGACTGAGGCCGAAAGAGTAGGATTACAAAAAGGAGATAAATTTATAGAAGTAAACGGTCAGCCTGTCAAGTATTTTAACGAATGGCAAAATGCTTTAGCTGAAGCTGCCAATAGCGAAGTTTCTATTAAAATTGATCGAAACGGCCAAGAAATTGACAAAACTGTCAAAGTAGCTGAAGATGGCACCCTAGGCTTTCAGATCAATCCACTATTGGAGCCTGTATCTAAGAAGTTTGGATTTGCAGAATCGATTACAAAAGGAACTGAGAAAGCATTTGGGGTTGTGATAATCAATGCGAGAGCTTTGGGACGTATGTTTACAGGTGATGTTTCTCCGAAAAATGTTTCCGGCCCTATCGGAATGGCAAAAATATATGGCAACAAATGGGACTGGACAAAATTCTGGAGCATTACTGGATTGATATCTATGATACTGGCATTCATGAATTTGTTGCCTATTCCAGCTTTAGATGGTGGCCATGTAGTATTCTTATTGTACGAGATGATCTCAGGCAAAACCCCATCAGATAAATTCCTCGAAAATGCTCAAAAAGTGGGCATGGTAATGCTTTTGGCGCTAATGGTATTTGCTATTGGAAATGATATTTTGAAGCTTTTCACAGGCGGATAATTCCGTCCAAATAAAAAAAGATTAGTAGGTCAAAGAAAATTTTCTTTGACCTATTTTTTTTGAATTTTATTTTTTGTAGAATTGATGCTTCACCCCTGATACATAGCTTGTAAAAGTATAATGAAAGAAAAATCAATATCTTTATTCATCCTCATAATGGCAGTAGTTTTTTTGCCTATAAATGTAAGTTTGTCACAAACACTCCAAGATGAAGGAGGATTCGTAATCTTAAAATCGAGTCAGAAAAAAAATGGTGTAGTATCTTTCAATCCTTCCAAAAGTCCTGGGGAAGTTGTTTTTTTAGATCCTCTTACTTCTGCAGTCACTACGTATAGCACTACAGAACTAGAGGGATTTGGTACAGACTCAGGCCTCTATTTTATTGAGAACATAAATATTGCAAAAAACCAGTTTACTCAAATATTGTTTCAAGGAGATATTTCTCTGTATGCAGTAGGTAAAAACCTCTTATTAGAACTCAAAAACAATGAATTACTGGAATTAGTAAATCCAGAAGGAGACAGAAATAAAATCATAAAAAACCTTGGGACATTAAGCTTTGTCACAACAGGACAATGCAATCCAACGACCAAAGTGGCACTTAAATCTTTCGTATATAAAGAAGAAAATTTGATCCAACTTTTAGAGCAGTTTCATAAATGTGAAAATTCACCATACAATAAGTATTACTACAATTATAAATTAGCAGTCATTAATATTCTTTTTGGGGTTGGATTAAATGCCTCTGGAATTTCTGATGGACAAGGCTCCTCTTCTCCAATCGAAATCAGTTCTAGTAAAACCATCTCTCCTAGCCTAACTTTTGGATTGTCAGCTTCCAATATAATTAGAATACCAAAAAAATATTTTGCCGATATTTTGTTTAGTTACAATTCTTATGAAAAAGAACTGATGTCAAGAACCATCGACCAAACTAATTTATACATAGGATCAATAAATTATAAACTATCTACTCTGGAAAGTGCCTTTATATTAAACTATAACCTTATTAAGAATGATAATCATCAAACTTATTTTGGTGTGGGAGTTCAACATAGCTACAACTTTATTGATCAAGACTTCTCTTTGGTAAACACCGAACTTTCTATGACCAATGAAATCATAGTACGGGAAATTACATGGCATGAAATAAAGAAAAGTACCATTTCACCTGTTGCGAAAATAGGGTATCGCAAACAATTAACTCCTAAAAACCAATTAGTAACAGAGCTCAATGTATCAAGAGTCTTTTCTTCTGAAAACATTTTACTATCAACAATGAGCTCAACTTACCATAGATTGAATGGCAGACTACTTTTAGGTATAACATTTTAATCAAACGTAAAATGAAAAACTCATCTAAAATCCTTGCACTAGTTTTGTCTATTCTCCTGCTTTATTCATGTCAAGAAGAAGCCGAAATTGAAATTGACAACCCACAGTTTAGCGTAGCTTACATACAAGAAACCTCTCAGTCAGGGGTATCACTATCTGCAAATGTTTATAATTCAGGAAAGGTAGAAATCATAGAACATGGCTTTATGATTACAAGATTTCCAATTATACCTAGGTTTGACAATTCTGAAATCTTCTCAATTCAAGGTGCACCATCAAAAACTTTTGAAGTAAAAGTCAACCATTCATTGGAAGCAACTAGAGACTACAATGTAGTCGCTTATATTAAAACAAGTCAAGGATATGTATATTCTGTTCCTGAAAAATTCAGAAGTGAAGGAAGTGATGGTTTCATTTTCGAAAGCATTGATATTAAGAATCCGATATACTTTGGAGACACTATTACGGTTTTTGGAACCAATCTCAGCAATCTAATTGGAAATTATGAAATCAATTTTAATGGGATAAAAGCAAACGTAGTCGCGATTTCTAGTGAATATTTCAAGTTTACCTTACCATTGATAAGTGATGACCCAAACACAATAAATTATAATTTTAATTTTAAAATTTCTGGAAAAACATTTAACGCATGGTTTCCAATCACTTTTAGAGAGCCTGAATTATACTTGCAAAATATTAATACATTTAATTTCATAGACACTGTTGTCATCAGAGGCAAATACTTAGGATCCAATATTCAAAATATTGAGAACAGAATGCTTAATGGTCAAAGCTCTTCTTTGGAAATTATATCTAATACAGACAGTCTGTTTTCATTTAAGCTTAACTCAAGCTTCATAAGTACCCAACCCACAGTCAACTTGACTTTAAGAAATCGAAGATTAAGTAATGTGAGGTTGTTTAATTTAAATCAAACTGAACTAGATCCCGATCAGGAAATAATTGGTGAATTTAAAGAAGAAAATAGCTACGAGATAACTGGCGAAAATTTTAATAGCAATATAATTAATGGAGAGACAATTCTAGTAAATGGAAATATCTCAACTGATTTTTATCCAGCTAGGTTACCTGAACCTAATAAACTATACATTAGACCGAATGGAATGCTTGAAGGTAGGGTCAACCAAATATCGATTAGAAGTATGGGGAAAGAATCAAATCACTCAGTAAAATTCACACAAACGAACCCCGACATCAAAACAAGCCAGCCTAACTTAAATAGTTTCAATTATTCTATTATATCACAACAAGCCAACTCATTTAATGGGTTTCGATCAAGAAAACTACTGACGATTGAGAATGCCATATTTGAAATTGATTTTGAAGCACAAGCAATTGTGAAAAAAATGGAAAACTGGTCAATTTTTAACAACCTCAATACAATATTCAATCTGCAACACAATGATCATGAATTATACATCTCCACATATAGCCAAGATCTTTTTGATCCAAAATTTTATAAGGTTGATCTGACTTCAAACACAATAAAAGAGCTCCCTTCTCTTCCAATAAAGTTATATAAACCTAGAAGAGTGTTTTCCACTTCTAGGTATCTTTATATAGAAGGAGGTCAATTAGCAGAAAATGTTGCTGTACTTGGTCAATTAACAAACCAACGATGGAGATTTGATTTGACAAATGAAACATGGGAAAAATTGACAAATGGAAATTTTTCTTCATCTCTTATAATCTTTGAAAAAGTTAACAAATTCAATAACAGCCCAATGCTTGTAGAAAAAGAAAACTCACAAATAAGGGTCATGAAATTTGAAGAAAACTTAGAAGGCTGGGTGGAAGTGAAAAAATTCCAAAACATAAATACTTCAAGAATTATCCAAGACTTCATTTTAATTGATTCAGATGTATTTACTATAGAAGAGGATGGTGCTTATAAATTGAATTTAAATACTGGTGAAGCAAACTATTTCAGTAGAGCAAACTATATGTATCAAAAACAAATCAATACAAATGCAATATTAATCGACAATAGTAAATTCGTGTATTTTACTCAGTATGGTTTTCTGGGAGAATTTGATCCTAAATACCTCTTAAACCCATGATTTAAATTCATATAACTAGCATGAAAGTAATGTAATTTACAGTTACTTTTTGTCAAATTGTCTATATCGAAATGATGATTTTCCCTATGGGCAGACTACATTTTGAAGTTGTTTAAAAAAACAAAATCCTTTTTTTATAAAAAATATTTAGTAGGTCAAAGAAAATTTTCTTTGACCTATTTTTTTTGAATTATTTTTTAGTTAGAATTGGTGAATATTTACTTTCGCTATATGAAAAAAATCTACATTCATTTTTTAACCTTGTTGATATTCAACTGTTTAACGAATGTCACTTTCGCCCAGAAAGATAACCCTTCCAAAGATTATCTTTATCTAAAAAACGGATCAACAGTTACAGGATCCATTGTTTTTAAAGAAAAGAAAAAACAAGGTAGTATCAAATTAATTGGGATTGATGGCGAAACTACTACATATTCTACTTCAGAAGCTGATAGTTTTCTGCTGGAAAATAATCAGAAATATGTGGTAAAAAACCTCAACACAAACCCCGAAGAGTTTGCTCAGCCTAATAAATTTGTTCAGATTTTGTTTGTAGGAGAATTTTCACTCTTAAAATCAAACGGCAAGTATTTTATCGAACTGGAAAATGGTGATATCCTCAACCTAAATAAGAAAAGTAACACATCAATTGTGGGAGGTTCAAAAAGTACCTCAAAAAGACATTTGAATATCTTAAGCTATCTCACTGCTGGCGAATGTAACCTTATATTAAAAGATGACCTAAAAAAAGTTTCTCTCAATGATCAGAGTTTGACCTCCTACATTGTCAAATATCATGAATGTAAGGAAACAGCTTACGCTAAAAACTTAAATAGCGCCCCGAAATTCAGAATGAGCATTTTGGCTCAAACTGGCATTGTACATACTAGCAGTAAATCAACGCCAAATTCGCTACCTACAACACAAAACCTTGAAAATCCCTTCTCTCCTATTTTTCTACTTGGCACTAGACTAGACTTCTACAGAGAATTACCAAGGGCATCAATGGACTTACTGATAGGCTTCAGTAGCCAAAACAACACCATCAATTTCATGCATGACAACCCTGTAGATAGGGTCACTGGTACAAGTACGTACACCAGGCAGGTAATTTCTGCACAATGGTTCATTAATTATTCTGTTGTCAAATCAAGAGCAATAGATATTTACTTTGGAGCAGGTATTATAAACAGAGTGAACTTCACGAAAAATCAATTTATGATATCGGATTATCATATGAAGGCTGAAGGAATCACATTGGTAAATGAGTTTGAAGCTGTCAAAATCAGTCCAACTACATTCAGTCCTTCTCTAAAACTAGGCGCTATCTTGCTAAAGAACCAAAACAGCAGACTGTCCGCCGAGCTTGTGATTGACTATACACCAAGTCAAATGACTATAAATCTCCCCAGATTAGTCTATTTTAATAGCTTAAACACTGGATTCATGATTGGGTACTCTTTTAGACAAATGAAATAATGAAAAAATTGATCTTTCTTTTTGGTTTGTGTATGTTCCTTTTTTCATGTGAAGAAGAGAAATTACCTGAAGTGACCAATCCTAGGTTTAGTGTAGCATATATTCAAGAAGTCGATTCCACAGGAGTCGTTTTTGCTGCTAATATTTATGATATCGGAAAGCAAAAAGTTATAGAGTATGGTTTTTATTATGGGAGATCCCAATTGGATCTTTTGGAAAATGGTGAGATCGTAAAACAAGCAGGAAAGCCCGATAAATTTTTCGAACTCAAAGCTAACTATTCACTAATCAAAGAACGTCAATACTTTGTGGCAGCGTATATCAAAACAAGTGAGGGGATTACTTTGTCAGAACCTACAAATTTTATAAGTCAGGGATCTACAGGTTTTATATATGAAAGAATTGAGTTTCCGGAAAATGCCTATTATGGAGACACAATCAGAATGTATGCCAGAAACTTAACCCAAAACATATCTAAATACAAAGTAAAAATCAACAATCAGCAAACAACAGTCATCAATGTTACAACAGAGTACTTTGAGTTTACAATTCCTGACGGAGCGACCTTCTCAAAATCACAAGATGTTAGCTTTGAAATTGAAGTCTCTGAAAAAAAGTTAACCCTTTACATTCCTTTCAATTTACGAGAACCAGAATTTTTGGTAGATGAAAATCGATTTCTGGATTTTTCCACCCTATTTATAATAAAAGGTAAATATTTCAGAACAAGCAGTATATATGTCGAAATAATTGATGGGCAATTCCCTTATTTTAGTGACAATATAACCGTGACGGATTCAACCATCGCATTCAAACCTATGGCATTTTTCAACACAAACTCACCTAAGTTCAATGTAGGAATAAGAGGACAAAAATATCTAGTAGAAAACAACTTCAAAATAAAACCAACAACCTTCGATCCCAATCAAGTTATAAATATTAATAGCGTTAAGCGTAAATCAGTAATACTCAAAGGAAATAATTTCAACTCCTTTGCACCATACCTTAATCCTCTTAAAATAGAAGACAACAGCATTGAATATGAGGTGATAAGTGTGACCGAAAATGAATTGGAAGTACTTTTTTACAGTAATGAGATAAATCAAAACAAAACAATCAATGTCTCAATTGTAAACGCTGGTATAGAATCAGCAAACAAAGTTCAGGTCAATATCATCGACCCTCGTACTCCAATCATGGATTTGAATAATGGTTCAGTAAGAGTATTCAGATCTATTGGGGACAAAATTTATTACATATCTAACGTAAAGTGTTTTAGACGCAATCTACCCAAAAAAATAACTATAATAAATAGATATATCAAGATTGCGTTTAAAACATAGTTGGACTAAGCTGGGCTATCCCTATGGGTATTTAAAATCTTTGTTTTCGAGGATTCTGATTTTTAGGTCGTACTTAATCAATAAATTGGCTCTGATATTCATCATTTATAACATTTTTCTTTTTCAACAAGACATACCAATCCCTTTGACAGAATCCCTGTTTAA
>NZ_JAKZGO010000090.1 GCF_022549785.1 Belliella alkalica | reverse complement strand
TTGTCAAGGTTGGAACGATGGTTCTGTCACAGTTGTCAGTAACTGTAGGGGCATTCGGTTCTACCGCATCATCCACACAAGCTACGGTTTCTGATCCGTTCAACGGCATTGTCACCACAGGTGTCTCTATCGTGTAGGTAWAKGTCCAGATGTACTCTTCTCCGGCACAGTCTGTATAAGTATAGGTATAAACTTTCGTRCCYTCACAGGCAGGATCTTCGCTTATACTCGTCAAAGTTGGAACAATGGTTCTGCCACAGTTGTCCGTAACCTCTGGCGCTGTCGGTTCTACCGCATCTTCAACACAGGATACAGTAGCTGAACCGTTCAATGGCATTGTCACCACAGGTGTCTCTATCGTGTAGGTAWAKRTCCAGGTGTACTCTTCTCCGGCACAGTCTGTATACGTGTARGTATAAACTTTCGTACCYTCACARGCAGGATCTTCACTTACACTCGTCAAGGTTGGAACGATGGTTCTGCCACAGTTGTCAGTAACTGCAGGGGCATTCGGTTCCACGGCATCATCCACACAAGCTACGGTTGCTGAGCCGTTCAATGGCATTGTCACCACAGGTGCTTCGATCGTGTAGGTAAAGG
>NZ_JAKZGO010000089.1 GCF_022549785.1 Belliella alkalica | reverse complement strand
GCCTGTCAATGGATCTTCTACCTCAATATTGGTCAGGGTAACATTACCATTGTTGCTCACTACTATCGTGTACGCTATCACATCGTCAACAGCACTGAACTGGGTCAGGGCAGCGTCGCCGTTGATTGAACTCAACGTCTTTTCTACCGATAGCGACGGGTTCAAGACAGGACCGTCTACTTCCTCTTCATCTGTCGCAGGATCTGTAGGCTCGCCGTCAGGATCTGTGCCCGTCGCGCTCGCTACATTCAATACGCTGCCCGCATCGATATCTGCCTGTGTTACTGTATAGGTCGTCGTAAAGGTCTCACTGTCACCAGGAGCCAATACTGCTATCGTCTCGCTCAGACCTGTCAATGGATCGTTAACCGCAACATTGGTCAGGGTAACATTRCCATCGTTGCCCACCTCTATACTGTAAGCAATCACATCGCCAACAGCACCGAAGCTTGTCGCCCCCGCATCGCCGTTAACCGACGTGGCAGTCTTAACTACCGATAGCGATGGGTTCAAGACAGGACCGTCTACTTCCTCTTCATCAGTCGCAGGATCCGTAGGATCGCCGTCAGGATCTGTGCCCGTCGCGCTCGCTACATTCTGCACGCTGCCGC
>NZ_JAKZGO010000088.1 GCF_022549785.1 Belliella alkalica | reverse complement strand
TTGGTTCGGGTATTGTTGGCATAAGACACTGAAGTGCCATTCGGAAGCGTACCTGATATTTCAATGGCTTTCTCAGTTCCGTCAAATACATAGGTACCATTCTCGAAAGTGATTCCTGTAATAGTTGCAGGAGTAATTTCCAAATCTGCTGTCAATACCAATGTAGTGTAGTTGGTTCCAGTAATGGTGGCTGTCGCTTGCTGCGTACCCGCATTTGTTCGGGTATTGTTGGCATAAGACACTGAAGTTCCATTCGGAAGCGTACCTGTGATTTCAATGGTTTTCTCAGTTCCGTCAAATACAAAGGATCCGTCTTCGAAAGTGATCTCTGTGATTGTTGCTGGGGTGATTTCTAACTCTGCTGTCAATACCAACGTGGTATAATTATCACCTGAAATCGTAGCTGTTGCTTGCTGCGTACCCGCATTGGTTCGGGTATTGTTGGCATAAGACACTGAAGTGCCATTCGGAAGCGTACCTGATATTTCAATGGCTTTCTCAGTTCCGTCAAATACATAGGTACCATTCTCGAAAGTGATTCCTGTAATAGTTGCAGGAGTAATTTCCAAATCTGCTGTCAATACCAATGTAGTGTAGTTGGTTCCAGTAAT
>NZ_JAKZGO010000087.1 GCF_022549785.1 Belliella alkalica | reverse complement strand
CAAGCTACGGTTGCTGAGCCGTTCAATGGCATTGTCACCACAGGTGCTTCGATCGTGTAGGTAAAGGTCCAGATGTACTCTTCTCCGGCACAGTCTGTATAAGTGTAGGTATAAACTTTCGTACCCTCACAGGCAGGGTCATCACTTACACTTGTCAAAGTTGGAACGATGGTTCTGCCACAGTTGTCCGTAACCTCTGGCGCTGTCGGTTCTACCGCATCATCCGCACAGGCTACAGTAGCTGAACCGTTCAATGGCATTGTCACCACAGGTGTCTCTATCGTGTAGGTATATGTCCAGGTGTACTCTTCTCCGGCACAGTCTGTATACGTGTAGGTATAAACTTTCGTGCCTTCACAGTCAGGGTCATCACTTACATTTGTCAAGGTTGGAACGATGGTTCTGTCACAGTTGTCAGTAACTGTAGGGGCATTCGGTTCTACCGCATCATCCACACAAGCTACGGTTTCTGATCCGTTCAACGGCATTGTCACCACAGGTGTCTCTATCGTGTAGGTAWAKGTCCAGATGTACTCTTCTCCGGCACAGTCTGTATAAGTATAGGTATAAACTTTCGTRCCYTCACAGGCAGGATCTTCGCTTATACTCGTCAAAGTTGGAACAATG
>NZ_JAKZGO010000086.1 GCF_022549785.1 Belliella alkalica | reverse complement strand
AATGTAAATGTTGTGGATGCGTTGCCAGGTTTGGGAGCAATCACCCAGACATCAGGCACGACTACGTTGGCACCGAATGGGGTTGCGGAGTTTACGGCAACCTATACGATTACACAGKCKGATGTGGATGCGGGATCGGTAGAGAATACAGCAACGGCAACAGGYACACCTCCTACAGGAAGTGATGTGACGAATACAGATACAGAGACGATCACGGTTGACAGTTCGGCAGGAGCATCGATCRGYATAGMTAAATCAGCGAGTCAGTCTAGCTATGTTGTTGACGATGTGATTACCTACACGTTCAGAGTAGAGAATACTGGCGACTTCACGTTGAGCAATGTAAATGTTGYGGATGCGTTGCCAGGTTTGGGAGCAATCACCCAGACATCAGGTACGACTACGTTGGCACCGAATGGGGTTGCGGAGTTTACGGCAACCTATACGATTACACAGTCGGATGTGGATGCGGGATCGGTAGAGAATACAGCAACGGCAACAGGTACACCTCCTACAGGAAGTGATGTGACGAATACAGATACAGAGACGATCACGGTTGACAGTTCGGCAGGATCATCGATCAGTATAGCTAAATCAGCGAGTCAGTCTAGCTATGTTGTTGACGATGTG
>NZ_JAKZGO010000085.1 GCF_022549785.1 Belliella alkalica | reverse complement strand
CACATCAACATCCTCTGGGTCAGACTCTTTTGGCCCTTCTTCATCTGTTGGGGAATCGACTACTGCGATGTTACTGATTGTTGTTCCTGCTTCAAGGGAAGGTGAAGTGGAGAGTATAAGATTCAGTTCCACACTTCCTCCTGCTGCCAAGGTTCCAAGATTCCAGTTTACTGTACCTGAATCATTCATTCCTCCGTTGTCGGCTGAGACGAATGTGGTTCCTGCCGGAAGCATATCGCTTACCATCACATCAAGTGCATCACTTGGACCGTTGTTGCTTACCGTTATTGTGTAACTGATATTCTCTCCCGCCAATACCGTAGCACTTGCTGCTGACTTCATTATTGCTAGGTCAGCCGCTGTCTCTACCGTTACATCTTCAGGATCGGATTCTTTTGGTCCGTCTCCATCTGTTGGGGAATCTACGATTGCTATGTTACTGATGATTGTTCCTGCTTCAAGGGAAGCTTCGGTGGACAATACAAGATTCAGCTCCACACTTGCTCCTGCTGCCAATGTCCCAAGGTTCCAGTTTACTGTACCTGAATCATTTACTCCTCCATTATCAGCTGAAACGAATGCAGTTCCTGCCGGAAGCATATCGCTTACCATTACATCAAGTGCATCACT
>NZ_JAKZGO010000084.1 GCF_022549785.1 Belliella alkalica | reverse complement strand
TATGTGATTGTATATGTTCCCGCTGGGGTGTTCTCAGGAATGCTTACGATGCCTGTAGATGGATCGATGCTCGGTACAGGACCGCCGTTGATCGGTGTCGCTGCCGTAACTATCGTCAACGTCACATCATCTATCGATACAGGATCTCCGTTCAACGTGTCGTTTGTCAACACATTGCCCGCGTTCTCTGTGCCGTCTAGGCCATTGATCGGACCGAAGTCGTCATCAGTCGCCACTATCTCTGCCGCTTCTACCGTGATGCTTATCGTCGCCGTAGCACAGTTGTCCGGATTCAATACCTCACAGATGCTGTACTCCAACGTATAGGTACCCGCAGGCGTACCGGCAAGAACGTCTACACTGCCGTCTGCATTCAATACTACCTGAGTAGTTGGGTTGTTGTCCGCGTCTAGGAACGATACGGGAGTGATGACCTCTGTGCCTCCTACCGACAACGTAACCTCGGATGGATCTACYGGATCTCCGTTCAACGTGTCATTATCAAACACATTCACTACATCATCCTCACCATCGTAACCGTTGATGTCTATCACCGTGTCATCAGTCGCCACTATCTCTGCCGCTTCTACCGTGATGCTTATCGTCGCCGTAGCACAGTTGTCCGGATTCAATA
>NZ_JAKZGO010000083.1 GCF_022549785.1 Belliella alkalica | reverse complement strand
ATTTTGTTGACAAAAAAGGGAGAATTTGGGCACATCAAAATGTCAATGCGCTCGAATACGAGCCTGATATGGTTACTTTGTACGAATTGAAACTTGTAAAAAAAGAGCTAAAAGATTAATCAGATAATCCAAATTTAAAATCCTTATAAACCTCTGGAAAGCTATTCACCGAGTTTTCAGAGGTTTTTTCCTGTTTTGTGCGGGTGTATTTTAGTTTAAAATTAAGTGTTTGAATTTCATTGCCTTAGATTGTTTGATTTTGTATTTTTGGGTGTCTCGGACTATTTTTAGTTTATGTTTGTAAGACGCAAAAAGAATTCCAGCGGTAGCTTTAGTGTACAGATTATCCAAAAAGTGGGAAGAATCAATAAAGTTGTCAAGTCATTAGGTAGTTCTTTTGACGAATCAGAGCTTATTATTCTTGAAAGGCAATTGAATTTCATTGCCTTAGATTGTTTGATTTTGTATTTTTGGGTGTCTCGGACTATTTTTAGTTTATGTTTGTAAGACGCAAAAAGAATTCCAGCGGTAGCTTTAGTGTACAGATTATCCAAAAAGTGGGAAGAATCAATAAAGTTGTCAAGTCATTAGGTAGTTCTTTTGACGAATCAGAGCTTATTATTCTTGAAAGGCAA
>NZ_JAKZGO010000082.1 GCF_022549785.1 Belliella alkalica | reverse complement strand
CATATACATGGTCTCCGTATCTGTTGAAAATAACTATGTTGTTGCTCACAAACTTGCCTATACCCTTGATCACAAAACGATCGTTCTTGCCATCTTCACCAGGTGTAATCACGTTTGGTATAAAGAATGGATTGATCCTGTTCACATCAGTATCCGTATTGTTGCTCTGGTCAACATCTTGTTCTTCACTGGATACTGATACCGTATTGGTAAGTACTTCCACAGAGCCATTAACCAATGAATTGGCGCGAACTTGAAGCCTGATATCTATAACTGCTCCTGCAGGGAAGTTAGGTAAAGTCCATGTCAGCCTGTTTCCCTGAATGCTAAAGCTAACATCAAGGCCTGAAATCGAACCGTCACTCGATTCTCCTACAAATGACAACCCATTTGGAAGATTATCTATTATCACTACATCGGTAGCATCAGTTAATCCAATATTGCTAACTGTGATCACATACTCGAACTCATCGCCTTCCCAAATGGTAACATCATTTGATGTCTTGGTAATTGATAGATCAACTTCAGAGGCCTCAAGAACAATAGTTATATATGCCGTATCGCAATTCGTAGGGTTCAAAACCTCACAAACCCTGTACTGTAGCAGATATCTTCCAGCTTGATTCAATCCAGGTATCAAAGAAA
>NZ_JAKZGO010000081.1 GCF_022549785.1 Belliella alkalica | reverse complement strand
CTTTGAAGAGAATGTCGGGACATTGGCACCGGGTCAGGTAGTGGTTAGAGAGACTAGCTATACGGTTACGCAGTCAGATGTAGATTCTGGTTCAGTGTTGAACACAGCCTTTGTAAAAGGAGAGAATCCAAACCCAGAAGGAGAAGATCCGGAGGGCGAGACAGAGATTGAGACACCTATAGACAACAATGCAGGCTTGAGCATCAGCAAATCCGACAACGGATCCACTGTAACGCAGGCAGGCGAAGTTATCACCTACACATTGACGGCAACGAATACAGGTAATGTGACGATAGGAAATGTTGTGATCACAGATCCATTGACAGGCTTTGAAGAGAATGTCGGATCTTTGGCACCGGGTCAGGTAGTGGTTAGAGAGACCAGCTACACGGTTACGCAGTCAGATGTAGATTCTGGTTCAGTGTTGAACACAGCCTTTGTAAAAGGAGAGAATCCAAACCCAGRAGGAGAAGATCCWGAGGGCGAGACGGAGATTGAGACACCTATAGACAACAATGCAGGCTTGAGCATCAGCAAATCCGACAACGGATCCACTGTGACGCAGGCAGGCGAAGTGATCACCTACACGTTGACGGCAACGAATACAGGTAATGTGACGATAGGAAATGTTGTGATCACAGATCCATTGACAGGCTTTGAAGAGAATGTTGGAACATTGGCACCGGGTCAGGTAGTGGTTAGAGAGACTAG
>NZ_JAKZGO010000009.1 GCF_022549785.1 Belliella alkalica | reverse complement strand
AGTAAACTGGAATCTTGGAACCTTGGCAGCAGGAGGAAGTGTGGAACTGAATCTTATACTCTCCACTTCACCTTCCCTTGAAGCAGGAACAACAATCAGTAACATCGCAGTAGTCGATTCCCCAACAGATGAAGAAGGGCCAAAAGAGTCTGACCCAGAGGATGTTGATGTGGAGACATCAGCTAACCTAACCATTGTAAAATTAGCTAGCAGTCCGACAGTAGTAGCGGGAGAGAATATCAGTTACACAATAACTGTATCCAATAACGGTCCAAGTGACGCACTTGATGTGATGGTAAGCGACATGCTTCCAGCAGGAACCGCATTTGTCTCAGCCGATAACGGAGGAATGAATGATTCAGGTAYAGTAAACTGGAATCTTGGAACCTTGGCAGCAGGAGGAAGTGTGGAACTGAATCTTATACTCTCCACTTCACCTTCYCTTGAGGTAGGAACAACTATCAGTAACATCGCAGTGGTTGATTCCCCAACAGATGAAGAAGGGCCAAAAGAATCTGACCCGGAGGATGTTGATGTGGAGACATCAGCTAACCTAACCATTGTAAAATCAGCCAGCAGTCCGACAGTTGTCGCGGGAGAGAATATCAGTTACACAATAACTGTATCCAATAACGGTCCAAGTGACGCACTTGATGTAATGGTAAGCGATATGCTTCCAGCAGGAACGGTATTCGTGTCAGCTGATAATGGAGGGGTGAATGATTCAGGTACAGTAAACTGGAACCTAGGGACATTGGCAGCGGGAGCAAGTGTGGAATTGAATCTTATACTTTCCACTTCACCTTCTCTTGAGGTAGGAACAACTATCAGTAACATCGCAGTAGTTGATTCCCCAACAGATGAAGAAGGGCCAAAAGAATCTGACCCAGAGGATGTTGATGTGGAGACATCGGCTAACCTAACCATTGTAAAATCAGCCAGCAGTCCGACAGTAATAGCGGGAGAGAACATCAGTTACACGATAACTGTATCCAATAACGGTCCAAGTGACGCACTTGATGTGATGGTGAGCGATATGCTTCCAGCAGGAACGGCATTCGTTTCAGCTGATAATGGAGGTGTGAATGATTCAGGTACAGTAAACTGGAACCTAGGAACATTGGCAGCGGGAGCAAGTGTGGATTTGAGCTTGGTAATTTCTACAGATGATGACTTAGAATTTAATCATGTTATTAGAAATATTGCGGTGGTAACAACTCCTTCAATGGAAGACGATGAGATTGAGTCCGAACCAGAGGATGTAACGGTCCTTGATGATACCACCATCATATCAGTAACAAAATCATCTGATATTGAAAAAGCTTCTCCTGGTGATGTTATTAATTATACAATCAGAATTAGGAATGAAGGTGAATTTACTGCGAAAAATATAACAGTAGTAGATAGTTTACCAGCAGGTTTGACAATTATTAATATGTCACATGATGGACAAATCAATGGAGATCAAATTACATGGAATTTTGAGGAGCTTCAGCCAAATGAAACAATAAACATTGGTATCACTGCGCTGATAACTTTAGAATCAGGAGGAATCGTCAACCGAGTGATTGTATCTGGGGATAATTTCGAAGAGGTAATTGTGGACGCTGAGGAAGTTGTCATCAATGTGGTGGATCTAAGCATTACAAAAACAGTATCCGCACCAATGATCATGGTTGGTATGCCATTCAATTATTTTATCAAAGTAGCCAATAATTCCCAGGCAAATGCCACTAAAGTTGTCGTCACAGATTTTATCCCGCTGGGAGTGAGGTTTATCGATGCCCAAGTGTCAGCTGGAAGCTTTACTTACAATGCAACCACAAGAGTGCTGACATGGGAAGTTGATCTATTGGAAGCTTCTGTTGAAATGGAAATGGTAGTGAATGTAGAAGCTGAAAATTCTGGACAAATTTCAAATACTGTCAGAGTAAAATCTAGGGAGTTGGATGTTAACGAAGAAGATAATGTTGCTACAATTATGCATATCCAAATGGAGCTAAAAATTCCAAATGTATTTACACCAAATGGAGATGGGATCAATGATACTTGGGTGATTGAAGGAATTACAGACTTCTTTAGTACTACCAAATTAATAATAGTCAACAGATGGGGAGTTGAAGTCTATAAGTCTGAAAACTACACCAATGACTGGAATGGAGGGAATTTGACAGAAGGAGCCTACTTCTATCAACTTATAGCAATTGACCATCAAGGAAGAGAGCAGGTATTCACTGGATATGTTACAATTTTAAGATAATTGAATATGAAAAGAGTTAAGTTTTTAATAATCATTGGCTTAGTAGCCTTGAGTTTTACTGAATTGATGGGACAGCAAGTCCCTCAATTCAGTCAATATATGTTCAATCCTCTTTTTATAAATCCAGCATACACTGGCTATAAAGAGCAACTTTATGTACAAAGTTACTATAGAAAACAATGGGCGGGAGTCGAAGGGAGTCCCGAAACATTTGCACTTGGCGCAGATGGGTTTTTACCTAATCAAAATTTGGGATTTGGGGTTGTGGCAGTATTGGATAGAATAGGTGCTCAGAAGACCAGTGGTTTTTATGGAAATTTGGCATATCATCTTAGGCTTTCAGAAAGTAGATTTTTGAGTTTTGGAGTAGGGGTAGGAATGGTTAATTCTATGTTAGATGGAGCTTTGTTACAGCCTGGAGACTCTGAGGATCCTACGGTTCCAATAGGTAAAAATCAAGTGTTATATCCCGACTTCAAAGCGGGTTTGTTCTATTACGATGAGAATTTCTTCTTGGGTGTAGCTGTTGATAACTTAATGTCTCCTTTGTTGGATTTTGATAATGGAGACATGATTGTGGAGCCTAGATCACATTTTAATCTTTCAGCAGGAACTTGGATCGATATCA
Organism: Belliella alkalica; assembly: GCF_022549785.1. Taxonomy (GTDB): domain Bacteria; phylum Bacteroidota; class Bacteroidia; order Cytophagales; family Cyclobacteriaceae; genus Belliella; species Belliella alkalica. The sequence continues at coordinate 235,365 of NZ_JAKZGO010000009.1, read as the reverse complement.
ATAGCAATGTTGCATTCAGGCCTTCATTTATGTTTATGGACGATTTTAAATCTCCCTCGAGACTGGATTTGAACGCTTCTTTTGTATTTATTGAGAAATTTTGGATTGGAGCTTCTTATAGAACAGCTGTAGATTATGCAGATAGGGCTCTCAATGATCAACTAAAGAAAAGTACTTCTATTATAGGTTTGATTGAGATTTATATCACAGAGGGGCTTCGTATAGGATATGCTTATGATCACTCTGTCAATGGATTTAATCCAAGGAGTTTTTCGACGCACGACATTTCGATAGGTTACTTATTTCCGGCAAAAAGAATTAAATCAATCTCCCCTAGAAATTTCTAAAATATGATAAAGAATTATACATTAATTACATATTTGATGCTCTTTTTCGTTGTGGGATGTACTACAATAAAAGATAGGCATCTCAAGTCTGCTAAAGAAAATGAAAGGATGCTCAATTACTCTTTAGCAAAAGATGACTATTTGAGTTCTTGGAATAAAAAAGAAAATGCATCCGCTGCAAGAGGATTAGCTGAAAGTAATTTAAGAATCAGAGATTTCGAACAAGCAGAGGCATGGTATTCGAAGTTGTTAAAAATGTATGCTTTTGAAAATTTAGATTACTTTAATTTTTCAAAGGTTTTGGCAGCTAATGCAAAGTTTTCTGAGGCAAAATCCAATATTGATATTTTCATAGAAAATGAAGAAGGTGAAATTTCTCAAGAAGAAATAGAGTCAGTAAAGATTGCTATAGAAAAAGGAAAGGATCTCGTAAATACGCATACGGAAAATCTAATTGAACCAGTAAAAGGTGTTAATACTTCTTTTTCAGAATTTGGCGCTCAAATAATTAATACGGAATTTTCGTTTGTATCGGATAGAATTGATGACTTTGAAGGAAAGATCAATTACAAAAATTCGTTTTCTAGTGAGCGATATGGATGGACTGGAAATGGATTTTTATCTGTTTACAAAGCCAATTATGACTCTTCTTCAAACACGGTCAAAAATGTAGATTTGAATCCTGAATATCATTATGATTTTCATATAGGTCCTATTTATGAAACTCCAAAAATAGTTTTTTATACTAAATCGCCTGTGCCAAAAGAGTCTAAAAGGTTTACGGTTAAAAAGGTAGAATTGACAGTTTTTCCAGGAATCTTTTACAAGGAAATGATTAATGATTCAACATTTTCTGAGGAAAAAGCTTTACCGATAAACTCAAGCTTAGAATATATGTTGATCGATCCATTCTGGGACGAAAAGCAACAAGTTCTATACTTCGCTTCAGATATGCCTGGGGGATATGGAGGGACAGATCTTTATCAAATCAAAAAATTGGAAGACGGAACTTGGGCAGAAGCTGAAAATATGGGCTCAGTGATCAATACTTTCGGTGATGAAAGGTCACCATTTATTGATGAACTGCAAGATTTGTATTTCTCATCCAATGGACATCCTAATCTAGGAGGACTAGATGTTTTTCGAATACAGAATTATTCAGAAAATTCGGATTCAATTGTGAATTTGGGAAGCCCGATCAATTCAAATAGAGATGATTTTTCATTCTATAAATTGAAAAATAATAAGGCTTACATGTCTTCTGATAGAATAGGAGGTAAAGGGAGTGATGATATATATCAAGTTACCTTAAACTTTGAAGAGTTTTTTATTTTGAATGGGGTTGTCTTGGATAAAGTTGACAGAACACCTATTCAAAATGCAGTTATTACTGCAATCAACACAGACAACGGTGTGAATTTGAGATATGTTACTGACGACGAAGGGAATTTTATCTTTAAAGTCCCATTTCTCCAACCTTATGATCTAACAGTTTCTTCTACAGGTTATATAGGAACTGATTATAAAGAGGTTGTAAAAGGAAGTCAAGATGAAAGGCTTCAAAAAGAAAAATTTGTCGAAGTATTTTTGGATAAGCTTGTTGTAAACAAAGTATACTCTTTGGATAATATTTTTTACGATTTTGACAAATGGGATATCCGTGAAGATGCGCGAGCACCTTTAATGAATCTAGTGAAAATACTAAATGAAAATCCTACTTTAAAAATTGAGCTTCATTCACACACAGATGCTCGTGGTGCTAGACGCTATAATCAAACATTGTCTGAAAAGAGAGCTCAATCAGCTGTTGATTTTATAGTAGAACAAGGAATTGATGCAAATAGGATAAAAGCTATTGGTTTTGGAATGGATCAACTATTAAACGAATGTGGTATCGGCATTGAATGTAGTGAAGAAGAACATCAGTTAAATAGAAGAACAGAATTTAAAATTATTGACTTATAGTTAAAATAAAACCTTAAAATTTTAGTGTGGTTTATATTAAAAAGCAAAAGACATGAAGTGTATTGTTAATTCAAAGTAATTCTGATCCCTATCAGGGATTTGTGGGGAATTAAATATGTAATTAGTCAGCTTATCAAGTTATGTTGTTCTTGTTTTTAAGATATGGAAATCTATAAAATCATTAGCTGTCAAATGAACAGTTTATTCAAGAAACAAATTATCCTTCGTCCACTCTTCGTACCTTGTTTACTATACTAATGGGCAAACTTGGTTGTTGTGGTCAATCATACATCAAAACACCTTAATGCAAAAGATGAAATGGTTAACGAAAATAGGCGGATATTAAAGTTCCTTAAATTTAGATCATTATTAGAGCATTTATTAATTGAGTAAATTTGTATGTCAAATCAAGTAGAAATAGGTTTTTGGGAAATTAATATTGATACAGGAGCTATTAAAACCTCAAAAAGCCTAAATGAATTTTTAGAGGTTAATGGAAATAAATGCATTAGTTCAAGTAGAATCCTAGAGCTCATTCCAAATCGATCAGAAAGATTTAAGGTGTTGAGAAATATTAAGAAAAGTATTACTCATAATAAATCTTTCTCTGAAATCATCAATTTTAGAACATTTTTAGGAAATGAGCCAATTCGGATCTCAATTGTTGGCAAACCCATGAATATTGGGAATTTAAATCCTAAAATAACAGGTATTGCTTTAAAGTATAATGATAAAATTATTGCGGATAATCAAGTTAATAATTCGTTGCAAGTACCTATTAATAATGAAAAACCAAGTTTGGATAAAAATTTAAAAAAGCTGTGCAATCTTACGATTAAACAAAAGATTTTGCTGACTGAAGTAAGATATCACATTTCCCATAATGTTATGAATCATGTAGCTAATCTGTTAGGTCTATATGATATTTATTTAAATCTAAATAATGAATTCGAAAAGAAAGAATTTGTCGAATATATGGGATTTAGTATTTTAAAGTTAAATAATGAATTGAGGTTGATGTATGAAAGGATTGAGGAAGTGGACTTTAGTTAAAGTATAGTTTTTGGTTTAAGGTATACTCCAAATAATTTTCAACATGTGTTTAAATAGTTGTTTTTTATAATAACGCACCCATGAGTAGACAATTTTAATAATGAAATAGACTAAAGTTATTCGGCCATCAATTATCCGAATTATAGCTTGTGAAAAATTAGATAGTTCGAGAATTGTAAAAAGCTTTTATTGATTTTGGTCTGTTGTTTTCCTTCAGCTTAAAGTATAATACTATAAAAATAGGTCAAAACTAACCTTTTGTATTTGAGATCATCGATATAGTTTTTATTGAAGTTAAGAATTGATTTTGGTAATGTGATTTTGTAATTCTGAATAGTGGTTTTTCCCAATTGGAATTTTATGGTTCCCAATTATCAATTCTTTTGAATTTATTGCATCTATGTTTTTTAAATTAATAATATAAGATTTATGAACACGAATGAATATTCCTGAAGGAAGGTTACTGATGATATCTTTTATAGGACTTCTTAATGTAAACTCTTTGTCTTTAGTAATAATCCTGGTGTAGCTTCCTTCAGTTTTTATAAAATCAATATCGTAAACATTGATTTTTTTCAACCATCCTCGATCTCTTACATATAAGATGTCATTATCTATTTGATTTTCTATTTCTAAATTTCTATCTGACTTGGAATAATGATTATTAAGTATAATTTCAATCGTAATGTTTAATGTTTCTTTACTAAAAGGCTTTAAAATAAATGCTTCTGGATTCACTTCTTTTGCTCTGTCTATGGTTGCCTTATCATTAAATGATGAAATAAATACTATTGGTGTTGATTTTAAACTACGAATTGTTTTTGCAACAATGATTCCGTCTTTCTCGTCTTGCAATTTTATATCCATTAGCACCAGATCAGGTTCAAAAGAGTTCAACACCTTTTCTATTTCTACTCCATTAGGCAAAGTTTTGACATTATCAAAGCCACTAATTAATAGTAACTCTCGAATAGTTTCAGCTAAAATCACATTGTCTTCAATCAATAAAATTCTATTTCTTTTCATGTGTTATTAACTTATTATTTTATTTCTGCTTTGACTAGTTAGAGTGGTTGGTTATGACTTGATTCACTGATGGAGACTCATAGGATATTCAGTTCTCCATCTGATTTATAATTTACTATAAACTTTTTTTAAATTATAAAGACTTATTTTTTTTCTTAATAATTTAAATTTTTTAGGTGAAAACAGAGTGTTTATTTATGTACAAGTTATAAAAAATAAACAACAAACTACTTATTTTTTTAAATAAAAGGAGTCTTTTTGATGTTTAATAAATTTAAATTTTAATTTTAATTTTTTTAAGAAATATTTTTTTTATAATTTGTTAATATTAGAATAATAAATATGAATAATATAATCTTAACTTTTTTATCGTTTAGTTCTTTTTTAACAGATTTTCCTTAATAATACCAATTTCCATCGTAATTAATTCATTTTTTCATAACTTTAGTTTCATTGCTAGTGTTTTATTTTTGTTTATTAAAACCCAAAAAACCCATCAATTCTATGAATTAATAAGACCTTTCCATAATTTGTTCTCATAGATTAAATTTCTTTTCAAAAGATGCAGTATTCTTTTTTGTTGTTTAATTTATCAATTAGATTTTAAAATCTTATGAATTAAAAAAATTATAAATTATATATGAATAATTGTAAATATATTAATTTTTATATTTTTACTTTTGTGATGAAATATGCCATAACAATTACGGTCAAAACACTCATTTCTAACTTAATTATTCTAGATCAATGAATTTGGACTAGAATAATTTTATTTTCTTGCTGCGCTGTTGAAAATATTCACTTCTAACCTATAATAGCTTTTATTTTATTTCAGTTAGATTAACCTATTTGGTATAAAGAACTATTTTTATGGTATTATTTACCTCTGTTTTTATTTGACAAATAACATATACGTTCAGGTAAAAACAATTGGATTAGTAATCATTATTCTTCATTAAGTGATGATTAGCAGATATCTTGATATGATTTGAATTTATTGAAGTAAAAAATGATGTTTCAATACTGTATATCTTTCCTGGTAATTTCTGTCAATTACAGATGTGATTTTTCTATCATGTTTTTTTGAGTACACTTTGTTGATGTGATTATCTAACCTTTCCTGCACGGAAACACTTGTTACACCAGAATAGAATCGATTGAGTTTTTTGCTATGAATGATGTAGAAAAATGATGCCATTGTATAGAACGTTAAATTAAAAAAAGGTCGGGAAATAAATCCTGACCTTATGGATAATACTTTAAATGTTTTGAACCAACTATCAGATAATTTGGAAATTGAAAATGGCTTCTTTGAAGATAAAGAAGTATTAGGAAACACATGAATTTAGCCTAAAAAGAAGGTGTTTTGGATATTTTTTTTTGATAGACTTGATACTACTTCAGTCCTATAAGGCAAAGTAGCGTGTATCATGTGGTTTTTTCTCTTTCAAATATTTAGGAAATTGGAACATCAATTAATCTGAATCAAGCTAAGAAAATGCCCTTGATTCATATTGTTTTAATCCGCTAGTTGTATCGACTAATAAAACAGGATATAGCAGGATGCTTTTATGTTTTTTTTAATTAAAATTTGGATATATTATTCTATAAAAATTCATTCTCAAGTTGATTAGTATTGATTATTTATCAAACAACAGAATATGATATTGAGATATATATGATTGTCATTTCTGTTTTATTTGAATTAGGCCTATGAAAGCTTTAAGTTAAATTAGGTCAGAATCATTGTTCGATGGTAATTGAATTTTAACTAATATTAGATTATGAAAATCAAAAATTTATTATTTGCTATAGAGTTTGTCGCAATATTGTCTATTTTCAATCTTTAGGAGGTCTTCTGAGATAAAGTTAATGTTTTGTCTAATGCACAGATAATGGTAAATATTCCAATTGCAAATGGAACTGATGGAGAGACAGGAGATATCTCTTGTCGGAATGATAACCGAAATGATAAGTTTATAACACATTTAAGGCGTCTATATCCATGTGTGGTTGATATAACCATTAAATATTATCCTATGAATTCAAATGCTTTTTAATTTAGTTTTATCTTTCACCATCGGGAATTTGATCGGTGGTGATAGAATTTAAATAATTCACACTTTATGAAAAAATCATTCAATTGTTGGAAATTAAATTTCGGTATTATAATGATGGCGTTGTCTTTTTCTCAATGTGGCAAACCTAATTCGGGGGGAAACAGCAGTCAGCTTACGGCAGAGCAAGTTTTAAAAGTGGATCTGAATCATCAAGACGAACTCTCTGACAGAAACAATCTTGATAGTTTGAGTATTATAAGGCTGGAAACCAGTAAAGAGTGCTTGATTGGAAATATTAATAAGATAGAAATATTAGATAACAGGATTTATATTTTGGATAAATTCAAATCAAGAAGTTTATTTTGTTTTAAGCTGTCTGGAGAATTCGAATTTAAGATCAATAATTTGGGAGATGGGCCTGGGGAATTTACTTTGCCTGAAGACTTTTCAGTTATAGATCAGGAGATCTCTATTTATGACAATTTCCGAAAAATGAAAATAAATTATGACCTAAATGGGAATTTTATCAGTGAAACAAAAATGGTGGTTTCAATCAGAAATATACTGCAACTAGACGATGGAATTGCCTTAGTAACTCCTGATGAAAGTTACTTGGGAAGTGAAGATGATTATAATCTTTTGGTTACAGACAGGAATATTGGAAAAATCCTTGAAAGACATATTCCAACAGTTACGATGGGAGAAAGTATTTTTTCTTCTAACAAAGCATATTCAAAGTGGGGGACTCGTGTATTATTTACCTATGGATTTAATGATACCATATATTCTTTTGACAGAAAAGAACTCAAACACCAATTAGTCCTGGATTTTGGCAAAAACAAAATACCATACGAGATAGCAGAAACACAGAGTCAAGAAGTTCGGGATAGGATATTTGACACTGACTCTAATTATACAGGTTTTTTGATGGATATTTCAGAAAATGAGGATTATATATCATGCAGATATACTAATTTTTCTTTATTAAAGGATTTTGATCCTTTCTTACTTTATTCCAAAGAAAGTAAGAAGGTTTATAATTTTACTAAAATTTATAATTATGAACACATGTTCAAAATCAACCCGCCAAAGTCCGTTTACAAGAATAAATTTGTCAGCACAGTTGCCTATGACTTTAAGGGTGAAAGCACCCCGGGTCTGTTGCCTTCTGAGACTGATAATCCTGCTTTGGCAATTTATACCATTAAAAGAGGATATTAGATTCCCAAGAGTTTGTCGCTAAGAAGCATATTGAAAAATGATGTCATGGTTTAAAAGGTTAAATTAAAAAAAGGTCGGGAATTTAATCCCGACCTTGTGGGCAAAACTTTACAAATTTCGAACCACTTTACCGAAGATTTTACCAAATTATATGCTCTACACGAGCATATCCAAACAGTATTTAAGAAGGAGAATAAGTTAGATAAATTGAAGGGGAATTCAATTCAAAATGGAAATAGCCAAGACCTTAAAACTGCTGAATTGCCTGAAAAGATTGTTGGTTCGGTGGTAAAGAAGAAATCTCATACAAAAGGAAACAAGTTATAATGAGTTCGTATTTTTGTTGCGAGAGCACTTGATTTCAATTTGATATAATCCAAACTCACATACGATGTCTACCCATTTACTCACTTTTGATTATTTCTCACAAAGCCTTCAGGATCCATCTGATGAAGTTTTTATTGTTTTGGATGATAAAGATCATCTGGAACATGCAATCTTTTAGGCGAATTAAGGAGCATCGACAAAGAGAATCTTTGTGAATATGTCAGCAATAGCTATGTCGATCATTTAATAAGGGATTCAAAAGATATAGACCAAAGTAGGCGTGAATTCTTTTTGATTCACCTATTTCAAAAGAGTATTGCAAATGAGAGAATATCTAGATTGATTAACAGCAAAACCAGTCCTCCTCCGACTTACAATTCAAAAAATCTTAACAATATTTCTATTGACAAAAACCACTTGGTTAATATAGCGCAATTTATTCTGGGCTCATCTATCAAGATTTCGAATCGATTTTCTGATGAAGTGGACAGATTAAATGCTATATATCAAGAGATTGAGTCAAAATTTGGCAGTTTTCAAAACCTAGAATTAGGAGAGGCTTTAATGAAGCATAATACATTTTCCGATAACAAAGAGGTAGTCAAAAAAGTCTTCAAATACATGAGATGAAGTATCAGAAAAAAGGGGGAGGGGGAAGAGATAAAGATTTGCATTCAACTATGTAAGCCTCTTGAATCTATCATTAAAGATAATTCCTTAATTTGATAAATACATTGCACTCATTCTCCCATTTTAAACATCGGCATCTGCAAGAACATACAAGAACATAGAAAAACTGTGAAGTAGCATTAATATCTAATAGTCTGTACACTGACAGCTCCACTTTTATTTGACTTTTTCCTGACAAAAATGGACTAATTTAACAAAATCAACCTCAATGACACTTATAAATAGAAAACAGAGTTACCAAAATGGTGCCTTATAGATAGTTAAAAAACATCAAGTATTTTACTTCAGATGCCAGGAGCAATGAAGCACATTGGTAAGACTATAAAGAGCATCCGGGTAGAAAAAGGACTGACCCAGCAATAGATTGCCGAACTGGTCAATATGCACCGCTCTAATTATTCAAGAGTAGAGGCTGGCGACAGGGATCTGTCTTTGGATGCCTTGAACAAAATCGCCAGAAATTTAGGGATGACCATTGATGAGCTGCTCAACTTTGACTGCAACATTCTTAATAAAGTGACCATTGAAGATAAAAGCCTGATGGAACAGTTAAAACTGATTGCTGAACCCGAACCCAAAGAAAAAAATATGGTCTTCAAAATGATAGACACCTTCCTGACCAAAAAGAAGTTTAAAGACTTCTTTGAGAAAAATGTGGTAGTATTATAAAGCAAAAACCCGGCAAAACCGGGCTTTTCTTTTTAATAACTAGCTGTAATTTTTAGGATGTTAACCATATAATCAGCTCCCTTATGAACGTTATAAATCCTACTGTGATTAACGAATAGATAAACAGGTTTCTTCCAATCTTATATTCAGAATTAAACTTATGAATACCTACCTTATCTCTTCTGATGATCCGAAAGTAGAGATATAAACCCAAAATGAAAATTAATAAGCCTATAAAAATCATCATTATTTTTTAACTGTAGGAACTATGCCAATCCCAAGAATATCTATTGAAGTATTATATATAGACCTTAATACCGTCTCATCTGTAGTGTTTATAAACTGTCTATTTTTGAGAACCTTAAGTCCTGATGACCCTGCACTACCTAAAGCAACCATCCCGACATCAATTGCTGCAGAACCAAAACTCCAAGTTATATAAGAAACGACTTATCGTTGAATTAAATTATAACTAATTCCCTAATAATTCCCAAGAATTACTTATAGTTTAGGTTTTAATTCTTTCTTATTACTGTCTAACAAATTAAAAAATCAATAAAATCAATTCTCTAACCAAAACTACAATTCCTCCTCCAATCAACATGTAAATCATAATTTTATATTGAAATTCTATCAAAAGAATATCTTCTTGTTGTAGGTGTTTTTTTTTATTTCTTAGAAGAAGGAAAACCCCTGTGATAATTAAAATCAAAGCAAAAATTATAACCATTTGAATTTTTATTTAATATTGGGAAGAATTGTGATGTTTATAATGTCCAATGAAGTATTTTTAAAACCTTGTAAAATTGGTAGATCAGTAGTTGAATTAATTAAACCTCTTGCTGGGGCGGCTAAGCTTTTAAGGTATATCCCGCTAGCAGCTCCTGTGAGTACTAAGGATCCTTCAATTGATGCTCTTACAGGTTTCCCTTCTGCAAAATACATTAATGTACTAGCTGAGCCAGCAACTGTCGAAACGGATCCACCAACACCAACTAAACTTAAGCCAATAGGAGGTACAAATGGTGTTATTATTACTCCAACCACTGTTATACCAGCACCAGTGTATCCAACACCGTCAATTGTACTTCTTGGCATGTGTCTAACAAAAGGTAATATTTCGCTTTTTATTCGTTCGCTATTTGCTATCATGTTTTTAACAACTGGGTTACTCATCGTTTTTTCATGGTCAGTTTGATTCCCCTCAACTGTAAATTCTTCCAAGGACATTATTCCTTGATCTATAGAGCCATCCGGATTGTATAGCAAGGTATTTCCTGTCTTTTCATCTATGCCTATACCAGATTTCCCCAAATATTCCTCGTCTTTTTTAGTGGTTTCTTGAGATTTTGCGTTTTCATCATTATAAATTGATCCGTCTTTTCTTCGGACCCAATCCTCAGGAGCCATCCCATCTGGATCAATAAATCTTATTGGGTTATCAAAAGCATAGTTGTAAGGGGAATGTCTTCGCATTTGATCTGCTAATGGGTCAACAACTCCCCCTCTCTCTATGCTAAGATCATGCATCCTAACCTCATAGACATAATAACTTAGCCTACTTTCTCCAGTTCTATTTTAGATCATCAAATATTAGCGAATACATATCCACTTCGTCAAGTTCTAGTTCAAATATTCTTTTTGAATAATCACCTTTACTTAAGGGGCCTTCTACATATTCAGTGGCTCTTTTATCTCCAAAATCAACTTTTTTGATTATATAATAATCTACCTGATCTCTATCAATATCCCCCACGTTGACTCCTTGGGATGGATGTCTTTTTGCCAAGATATACTCTTCGTTCCAATGTACTTCGAACACAGTTTGATTTATTAAACCCTCATTTATTTCCGAAGTTCCAAAACCAATACTCATTGTAACCGGAGAATTGACTGCCCGAAGGAAATAGAATTCTCCTATTTGTTTTTGGTAAAAATAATCGCAGCTGAGAAGCAACAAGGATAATATTATATAAAACAATTTAATCTTCATTTTATCAGTGTTTAATTGATGATTTCCATATGTAATATTGATATGTATTTCCTGTTTTGTGAAATTCAGTGCTTGGGTGACCTCTATCTGTATTTTTTTTACTGAAAGTTGAAAAGTTAATTTTTAGACATTACAAACAAGCTTTTAAATTTTGATAGCTGTAAACCTATAGTTTCCAGGTTTTACTTCAAACAAGAGGTGACTTCCATTTTTTTCGACAAACCTTGCTTTGTTACTTTTTCTAGGTTTTCCTGATTTCCAAATGGTTTTGTTACCGAGTTTAATTTCAGTGTAATCCCTCTCAAAGGGAATTCCCACGACTGCATCAGTACCTTTAGGAATGCTAACTTCAAGTAAAAACTCATGCTCCTTATTTTCAAAATTACTTTTCACCAATCCTTTAACGGTAGTGGCTTCAGCTGATGCTAATTGAACTGACCCTGGATTTGGAACAATTTGAAAGTTTTTATAACCAGGTTCCAAAGGTGATATTCCACATAAATATTGAGACAAAATTGTCAAAGCTCCACCACTCCAAGCATGATTTGTAGTACCTCCCCCATATGCTGGATCACCAATGTTCCAGCCTTCAAACAAGGTGTCATAATCAGGGTTTTCTACCATAGGACCAAATCGCTTTTCCATTCTCTCTAGTGCATAATCAACCATCCCCATTTGGAACAAGGCTTCTAAGACATATTTTTCCATGTAGGGACTAGCATGTTCCTCCCGCTTAAAGACTTCGAATAACACAGGATATTTATCCGCTTCAGCTATTCCAGAAACTACTGCCACAGCCTGAGACCGATCATCAGTTTCGCCTTTATAGTCTGGATGACGATATCCAGAACCTGTCCAATATCTAGAATTAAAATTATCTTTTAACAATTTCATTTTGGTTTCATACAAAGTGACATCATCACATATTCCCAAGGCTTCAGCCATTTTGAGTGCCCCTTTCAGGGCTAAGTAATAAAATCCATTTGTCAAAAGTTGAAGATCTTTGTTTTCACCCCAATCACCCCATAGCCAACCTCCTTCTCTTAATAAAACAGCTCCATCAGCATCCTGTTTCCACACCCCTAAGTATTTCTTTACTCCTGGGTAAAGGTCTGAAATGGTTGCTAAGTCTCCTGTGTTCAAGTAATAGTTATAGAAGCCATAGTAGCCAACACTGGTAAGCATCTGTATGGGCAATTCTTTATCCCAATTGCCTGCTGGAATAGGAGAGAATAGTGTACTATCTTGCTTTTGCCATGAGATAAGTTCATACATCCCCTTTTTCTGTAACAAGTGACTAGCAGTATCAAGTGCAAAAAATGCTTCACCTGATTCATTCACAACATCTCCCCACCATTGAGCTCGTTCTCTATCTGGACAATCCATATAAGTATCACGCATGGTCAAGTATAATGTACGTAATGATTTTTGCCATATCTTATTTAGAAATTCATTGGAGCTGGTAAAGCTTCCAGAAAACTCCGTATCATATCCTGTCTCACGATATTTAAGATCAATAATTTTTACTCCTGCTGGAATTTTATAAATCACGTTATGTCCATTCATCCATCCAAAGCTTTCATACTCTTGTACTCCTTTTTTTATCACATATTGTGCATATATATTCGGAGGACCACCACCATAAAAAGTTTCTGTTTTCATTTCAATTATTTCTCCTTCTGTATCTGCTTCAACCTTTAAATAGGGTGTAATTTGAATGTTTGAAGGGAGTTCACATATAATTGTCGTGTCGTTTTTAACGAGAAGAGGAAATTCATGTTGATTCTTATATGCTATTATGCCTGAGTTTTTCCATTGAGGTATTGGTCTTCTGTGCAGATCATTCCATGGTTCCAAAGGTGCTTCGCCGAGTTCAATAGCATTTGACCATGAACTGATGGCATAAGCTGGTTGATACCACTCACCCAAATCATTTCGAGCATCAAACCTGATACTTGATTCTGATAGTCTATAATTAGCTAATGGTGGAGGGCAGGTTTCATAAGCTGGGTGAGCTATGTATTTCCATGAACCATCACTGATCAACAAATTTTCTGAAAGGTCAGCCTCAAAGTATAATCCGAATCTCCCACTATCAACATGAGAAAACCCATCCTTACCCATGTACCAACCTAAAATAGCTATCGTATTTGAGCCTTCAACAAGATATTTCCCAATCTGAACTTCATCAAAATAGGTGCCTGTTGGACTTGGTCCTCTTTTCAAACCACCTTCAAATACCACTAGCTCCCCATTAATCCACAGCCAATACTTTGTGTCTATGGCAATCTTTGCCAGGACACTTGATGGAGGATTATCTAATTTGAAATCTTTTCTAAAGCAATACCATGAATTTGTTTGGCTGATTGAGTCTTTGTGTGTTATCCAATATGCTTGCCAATTTTGTTGGGAATATGCTCCTTGAAGTAAGACAAAGAATAGTAATATTTGAGTAACAGTTTTTTTCATAATGATTTTAAATTATTTCTGTTAGAAGCACCGATTTTAAATTATGTTTTTCTAATAAACATTTAAGAATTATTGAATATAAATAGGTTAATTTTCGGTAATATAATTTAATCTTAAAGCCTTCTTGATGACAAAGAGATAGTTTCCCGGATAAAGAGAATATGTTTTTACAGCATCCTCCTGGCTACAGTTCCTATATCAAAGAAGCCACTTATGCCCCATCCCTGTTTTTGGATATCAGAGAGTGGCTGAGTTTGGAGCTTATCGCAGAGATGAATGAAAAGATACATGGCTTTTCGATGGAAAGATCATCTGCAAATCCGGATATAGATAAAAAGGATAACTGCCCAACGGGAGGAGAAGGTGTAAAACACAAGGATGAGCTCATCTTTTGTGCTTCTATCAGCCCGTAGGATATTGCCTATCCCACCGATATAGGTCTGCTCAACAAGGCCAGGAAAATATTGGAGGATATCTTAGATTAACACCATTGCAAAAACCCTAGGCCTTACCGTGAGAATACAAAGGAAACCTATCTGAAAGTAGCTCAGAGTCATGTTTAGGCTAATTTTCACTAAATTGGTTGCTTCAATTTTTCAACAGACCCTATTTAGTTATAACCCTCATATTTCCAAGCTGTTCATATATCACCCTCCTGCAAATGTCAACTTTACAACGCTTTAGGTATTTCATTTGAATCTTGTTTTGTAAGTCTTTTCAAAAACCTCACCGTCAAAAACACCATCCCCTATAATCATCAGAATTATAAATCTCTTAATATTCCAGCAGACTTTTCAGCGGTAAGGTCTCTTTGTGGATTGGCTAGCATCTCATATCCTACCATAAACTTTTTGACAGTAGCTGACCTCAACAATGGAGGATAAAACACCATGTGTAGACCCCATTCAGGATGATCTTGTTCATCTGTAGGCGCTTGATGTATCCCTGCAGAATAAGGAAAAGACACTTCAAACAAGTTGTCGTATTTTATGGTCAAAACCCTATAAGCATCAGCCAAAGAGGCCATCTCTTCATCCGACATCTTGGCAATACTTGATATAGCCTTCTTTGGTGCTATCATGGCCTCAAATGGCCAAGCAGCCCAAAATGGGACTAAGACCACAAAATGCTCATTTTGATATATGATTCTCTCTGACTTTTTGAGTTCTGCGTTCAAGTAAGCCGACACCATGTTTTCACCATTTTTGAGAAAATAAGAAGAGAAGCTTTGTTGCTTTTTCAAGGGTTCATCGGGAATACTTTCTTGTGCCCAAATCTGACCATGAGGGTGTGGATTTGAACATCCCATCACTTCTCCTTTGTTTTCGAAAATTTGGACATAATTGATAAAATCAAGCTTGGAAAGTTCCAAATATTCCCTCTGCCATGTTTTTACCACTTCAAACACTTCTTCTTGGGATAGTTGCGGTATGGTTTTGGAATGATCTGGAGAAAAACAAATCACTTTGCAAATCCCTCTTTCACTTTTTGCTATGAAAAAATCACCATCTTCATACTCACCACTTGGAATATCTTGTGTCAATGCCCCAAAGTCATTGGTAAAAACAAAGGTGTTTTTATAATCTGGGTTTACCTCTCCGCCTACTCTAGTGTTGCTTGGGCATAAGAAGCATTCAGGGTCATAAGTTACCTGCTCAGATTTTATTACCCTCTCTTGCTGTCCTTGCCATGGTCTTTTGGAGCGATGTGGGGAAACTTGAACAAAGGAGCCTGTAAATGGATTGAACCTTCGGTGGCTGTGCTCTTCAAATGAAAACTTCATAGATCTAATAGGTTTGTAATTATTTAATATTTTACGCTGGCTTCATGCACAATTTGCATCTTGAGAGAGAAAATCAGCACCTCAAAGGTTTCGGAATAGGCTGATTGTCTTTGAAGTTACTCGCAAAGTACATTCTACAAGATTGATTCTAAATCGATAATGTTAGGATGTGCTGAAAAACGCCAACTGGAGAATAAATTCTTAAAATTTTATGAGTACGCTATTGAATAAGTATTGTCTTTTTAAGCAGGTGCAAGCATATTCAATGATCCAGTTTGATATTCGTGCTCTTAAAAATTTCTAAACTCGAAATTTTTTGGCAATAATCAGGCATACCATTTTCTTCATTGGGTTCAATCGGAGTATACGTATACATCTTCATTCGCCCGCTTTGAATCTGCCATACCTGAGACTTTTTCAGCAAGCCCTAATTTTTTTTAACATAGTTTAATATCCATTTTTAATAATCAAAATGACGTTTTGTATAAAATAAATAGTTGTAAAACAGGGAAGGGGCAAATATTCTTATTTATGAAACATCAAATTTCACCCTAAACAGAATTTAAATTGATATTCATGATTACATTCTTTTTTTAAACATAGACTAACTATTCTATATTATTTTTGGACGCTTCTAATAGGGTACTTTTAATTTTGTACTTTTCATTTACATTGGGATTAATAATTTTTATTTTTCCTTTGTAAAATAATTTGAAAGGAAGTCCAGATTTACTTGTTAATTCAGCAATTTCTAACTTACCATCTTTCCATTTTAGATTTACCTCGACACCACTTCTTGCTTTTAGCCCACATATTTCCCCATTTGGCCAGCTGTCTGGTAAAGCAGGTAGCAAGTGAATAATATGATATCCTTGATCATCGGTTGTATGGCTTTGAAGTAGCATTTCTGCTATTCCTGCTGTTATACCGAAATTTGCATCCATCTGAAAAGGTGGGTAATATCCAAAAAGATTTGGGGCAGTACTGTTCGCAATAACGGTATTTAGATTTTCAATTGCTTGCTCACCTTTATAAAGTCTTGCAAATTGACTTACTAGCCAAGTGGCGCTCCATCCCGTGTTTCCACCTCCGTTTTTTAGTCGAGTCTCAATTGATTTTTCGGCAGCATCGGCAAGTTGAGGAGTAAATAATGGGGAAATTTCATTTCCAGGATGTAAGTCGAATAAATGAGAAATATGTCTATGGCCAGGCTCTGCTTCTTCAAAATCTTCAGACCATTCCATCAATCGCCCATCTTTTCCTATTTTATTTTCAGCAATTATGGCAAGCACTGCTCCCACATTTAAAGTTACCTGATTTTGAATATTTAAAATAGTCGAACTCTCCAAGTAATCTTTGAAAAGTCTTCTGATTACTTGATGGTCATGGGTGGGTCCCATGCTAATTTGAGCTATGGTCCCATCTTTAGCTATAAAGGAATTCTCTGGAGATACAGCGGGGCCTGATACATAAAAACCAGTCACAGGATCTTTAACTAACCAGTCTAGATAAAACTCAGTTGCCTCTTCAAGAACAGAATACATATTTTTTAGGAAATCAATGTCCTGAGTAAATCTATAATGTTCCATAATATGCTGGCTAATCCATGCAGTTGCTCCTGTATGCATACCCCAAGCGGCTTCTTCTCCCGGAGAAGTATACCCCCAGATATTGGTGATTGGATGCACAATCCAGCCATTTGCTTGATAGTGCACTTGCGCTGTTTTTCGACCAGGTTCTACTAAAGATTTGATTAAGTCAAACAATGGGGTGTGTAGCTCTGGTAAATTAGTGACTTCGGTTGGCCAGTAGTTCATTTCTAGATTGACATCCGTGTGGTAATCTCCATTCCAAGGGCTTTGAAGTTTATTAGTCCAAACTCCTTGGAGGTTAGCAGGCAATGAACCAGGCCGAGACGATGCAATTAATAGATACCTTCCGTATTGGAATAATAGCTCATATAGATGGGGATTACGATTTCCATTTTTAAAATTTTCCAGCATCGATTCTGTTTCTATGCCATCTCTTCCTGTATTCAGATTGAATTTTACCCTATCGAATAGGTTTGAATGATCCATCATATGAATATTCATTAACTCACAATATTTTTTCTGACTTGCTTTATCTATTCTGTCTTTGATTATGGTTTGAAAATCAAGATTAGAATTGTACGATGGGTATTCGAGGAGATGATCTGTGTCAGCTCCAAAAATTAGTACTACGTCATCTGTTTTCTTGGTAGAAATAGAAGTGTCGTTATTGTAAATATTACCACTAGTATTCATTATTCGAAGCCTACCTTGATAAGAAAGACCATCTTCTCCGAGTCCATTATCCAAAGCTCCCTCAATAATCAAATCATTCCCGTCAAATGTAGAATGGAATCTTTCTGGTCTGTCTAACTTGGCCTTTAAGGAAAATGCATTTGGTTTGTCTGAAGTTAATCTCATTACCATCACCTGATCAGGATAGCTGCAGAAGTACTCCCTGAAATAATTAACATCTTTGATGCTATAGGTTACACTTACTATTCCGGTACTCAAATCCAACTCACGATTGTAGTTTTCTATTTCTCCCTCGACTGAATGATCTACAGACAACCATAAATCACCAAGTTTTTGAAAACTTCCAAATTGGGACTTGGCACCATTTCCGAAATCTGAGCCTTTTCCTTCTGCAATCTGTGTCTTGTTAGCCATTTGCGTTGCCTCGGCATACTTTCCATCGAATAGTAAAGTTCTGATACTATCAAGATATAATATAGCATTGGGGTTGTCACTAACCTGAGGTGAACCAGACCACATGCTATGCTCACTCAGTTGTATTCTTTCTTCATGAACTCCCCCGAATATCATCCCCCCTAGAAATCCATTTCCTATTGGAAGCGCTTTAAGCCATTCTTTATCATCTCTCCATTCCCAAGGGTAATCTTTAGCCAAAGGATCTGCGGGACTTTCATAAATCAATTTAAGATTTTGGGACATGACATTTTCATGCATAAAAAAAAATGTCAACATAAAGTAAAAGATTGATTTGAACCTTAAAGCATAAAAATTCTTAGGTATACAATAATGGTTTTTCATTTTTCAGATAAATTAAATGGCTTGTTATTTTTATAAACCAAAATGATAGATTTTTTTTTTTCATTTAAGGATTGAGAAGTCTTCGGTCTGTATTTACCGTTTGAATAACATCTCTATTTGATTTTCCTCTAAATTATAACTTGGATCAAAGTCCTCAGAATCCATATAGTCTAGCAAGGATTTCAGAAAATAGTTCTGTACTAAATTGTCAGTATTTTCATCAATGCTTTTGCCGCAAATCAGTAAGGAACCATCTCCCACCTTCACTTCTGTTAACAGGGATAGCTTTCTGTTGGTAAACCAATCATCAATAAAATGAATGATAGGCATGTATTGATGGTCAAAGGTATCTAGATTTAATGCACTTGATCCATTAATGATATCCCACCATTGGTAATTACTATGATAGGAGGTAGGAAAATTCTTAAAAACTGGATGTTTCGGATCTAGAAATATTCCAAGAGTATGGGGTGCTTGCTTCAAAGTCCAGGCGGTGTTCCAAAAAATTGGAGAAAATCCTACTTTTATATCTCCTCCATATTCAGGTTTTAAAGATTCTTCTGCAACTGTTAAAAGCACTTTTCCACCACTTTTCAAGATGGCTTTTGCCTTTTCATCAAAATGGTGAGTATGATGAGTTTTCTTTGGAATTATCATCGATGGTTTAGGAAATATCCATAAATCCCAGCTGTTTATTTTTTTGAGTTCAGGAATTTCCAAAATGAATTTGTATTGCTGACCTTTTACGACTTCAGGTGTAGTCCATTCGATTTCACCAAACTGGTTTTTGTTTTTGAATTCCAAATCTCCTTTTAAGCTACCTTCATTTATCAGCTCTCCTTCTAAAGACATTACCTTCCAGTTAAGCTGAATGTTATTATGCTTTGTTTGTCCAAAGTGCGAAACTTCGATAGCAGAAGTAAATGTCTCACCAGACTCCCAGATAAATTTGTTGAATCTAGCCAAGGGGACAGTTGAATTTGAAAACTGACTATACTCATCTGCTGTAATGTATCCTTTAGAATCCCAAAAAGCATCTAAAACACCTACTAGTGCAGTGCCCTGACCAGGAAAGTCATGAAGATCTAATAGCTGAAAACCTGAAAATTCTTCTGTACGTAAAGCAGCTTCTATCTCTGCTTTGTAAGATAAGGCCTGTAATTTACCAGAAGCCATCATGAAATCCTGACTAAGATGCGACATTCCCTTAAGTCTTAAGGTTTCTTGGAAAATTTCAAAGTTTTTTGCTTTTAACAAGCCAGTGTATTTTTTTATTTCATCATAGTTGGGATAGACACACCACTGACCGATCTCATGACTAATGGATGGCATTGATACATTCTTAATTAGCTCTTCAAAATCAAAATTAGTCGATGGAGGTGTATTGTTTAAGATGCTATTTAGGTTATCTCCCCATTGGTGAAGCCTCGGGGCGTGAGTACTAAAAAAGTCTGCATTTGGTATGTAAGGCCATCCTGCTCCACTAGAATATAAATGTCTTCCATCTAATTGCTTATGGTGATCCACTAGTTCGGTTAAATAATCGACAGATTTTCCCTGAGGCTCGTTTCCATGCATTAATGCAATAAAAGAGGGATGATTGCCATAAGTATTGAGGATTTTTTCAGTTTCATCATACAACCATTCATCAAGTGGGCTTCCTGTTCCTACAGTACCCCAGACGCCGCTTTCAACTTGCAAATAAACCCCCTCTTGATCTGCAACCTGAAAAGCTATTTTTGGAGGACACCAGGAATGGAATCTTATGTGATTTAAACCATGAGCCTTCAATTGTCTGTAAATTTTTTTCCAGTAAGCTTCATCCATAGATGGATATCCCGTTAATGGAAAAATCCCACTTTCAAGAGTTCCCCTCAAAAAGATGGGTGTGTTGTTATTAAGAATTGCCCGGCCAGAGGTCTTTATATCTCTCATTCCAAAAGTCTCAGATTTCTCAGATTTTTCTTGAGCATAATTTAAAGTGCATTTGAGCTCATATAAATTAGGTGTAAATTCATTCCAGACATTAAGGTTGTCATCAAACAAAATATTGTACTCAAAAATGTTTTTACCTTGGGTTAAAGCAAGAGGATAGTCTAATTCTTTGATGATTTTTTGACTATTTTTGTCTATCACATTAATTTTCAAGTCTCCATTTACTGGTGCATCTGATTGGTTGAGTATAGTTGATTTTATGTACACTTCATTGTTTTCGAAGCTTGGTTTGATATAGAGGTGTTCAATTTGAATGTTTTTTTTGGGAAAGATCTTCATCTCACCAATAATGCCATTCCAGTTGGTTTGTGTATGATCAGAGACACTGTGAGCATTGACCCCAACAGGGATAATCATTGAATTGTCGACTTTGATGGTAAGTAAGTTTTTCCCAGGTTGAAAGTCAGTCAATAAGTAAGTGTGTGGGGTTGATAATGAATTTTCAGTCCCTAGCTTTTTATTATTGAGATAAACTGTTGTCTCCCAATGTGCCCTTTCCAAGAAAAGAACCAACTCCTTTTCCTTCCAGTCCTTCGGAATATTAATTTCTTTTTGATACCAAGCTTCCCCTACGAATACATTATCTGGATTTAGCCAAAAAGGAACTTTGACGTCATCCTTTCTATACCGTTCGTAATTGGGAGAGGAATACCAAGAACTGTCAACTACTTGCCCCGTCCATTTGGTATTAAGATCAATTTTGTAACCGAATTTTTGTTCCTGTAGGGAGCCAGGCAACAATATGGATTTATCAAAACTTATTTTTTCCACCGAATCAACGCTAACTCCATAGGCTAACCTCCACTCGCCTGAAATATCCAGCCCTTTGATTTTAGATTTACAGGATTGAAAAAAGAAGATGTAAAAAATTAAAAAAAACAAATTACTATTTGGTTTTTGTAACCAAAATTGATTTAATATTTTCTTTTTCATTATATCGTACTTATTTATTTTGGGTATATGCAAAATTTGCAAAAAGTAAATAAATAGATATGGACAAAATTGATAGATTTATGGAGAATCATTTTTAATTGATACATTCAAAAAAAACATTCAATTGAAAATTCAACTTTCCCAAGTTCGAAGTATTGTTCAGCTTTTTATTTTCATTTACGAGTGTTCTTTTACTTGAAAGAACTGTTTTGCCGTATTCTCTTTTCTGATTTCATAATTATTTCAAAAAGATCATCTGCAAAAACATCTAATCCAAGCTTGGAAAAGTGAACACCATCATGCCGATAGTATATTTTGTCGTAAAGGTCTGTATCGGGTCCTTTTATGGTGTTATTATTTTCCATTATAAAGGAAGTCTGAGCCTTTCGGATTACTTCATCTGTTCCGAATTCCTTTAATCCAATCATAGCCGGATGATAACTTGCAATAGAGACAATTATTGGAGTGTTTCCGATACTTTCATCTATTTGTCTTTTGATTAAAGTAAGGTTGTTTTTATATTCTTTTAATGAAGTGTTCGCCAGATTGTCTGATTCGCCTTGGTGCCAAATGATATAATTTACCTTTAATTTTAATTTATCAATCTTGGACAAAACTCCTGTCAATTTTTTATTACACTCTCCTTTAGACCAGCAGCTGATCTCTGTAGAGCCAATGGCAATTGGAATAATAATAACATTCTTAAAAATTTGCTTTTCAATCAATCTATCAGTTAAACGAGTCCATACACTTACTCCAACTCCATCCGCTCCAGATAAAGGATCCTTGGCTACTACAATATTTTCTCCAATTAGCTCATAAGAAATGAATTTGGTATCATAGGATCCTTGCCCATAATTTGCAGCATTGGATTGGCCAATTGTTAAAATTATACCAGTGTCTGGAATATTTAGAATTGAGTCTAAATCTATATGCATGGGAATTTCAGAAAAATCGTTCTTTTTATTAATTTTCTGGATTTGTGAAAAAGATTGTTTGCTCATGAAAAAGATCATGAAAATAGTTAAGTTAAATAAGAGAAGTGTTTTCATCAATTTGAGTGATTTTAGATGGTTAAAGAAATTTTTAATTTATAAATATTTCAGTCTTAGCTTGTGTTACAAATTCTCAGTTTCTTTATCTATTTTTTTTATATTCCTTTGGGGAAATTGACATATATTTTTTAAATAATCTCGAGAAATACAATGGATCTTGAAAATTGAGCGAGTAGCTGATTTCTTTGATTGACATTTCTGTCAAGTTGAGTAGCTCGCAAGCATGCTGGATTTTTAATAGATTAGTGTAATGAATAATTGAATATCCAGTCTTCGCCTTAAATATATTAAAAATTGAAGTAGTACTTTTGTTGAATCTATTGGTTATCATGTCAATGGTCAGCGTGTTGTTAATGTTTTCTTTTAGAAAATTTATGATTTCCTTTACCAGATCATCATTTTTTGTGTTCATTTTCTTTTCTGATGTGATGGTATAAAAGATAAAAGAGCCTAAAAATTTGTGAAGTAATAATGATGAATATTCAAAAATCTCATCATTGTAACCATATGATAATAGGTCAATGATTTCGTTGAATTCATTAATTCTACTCTGTTCAAAAGGTATTTTTACTGGTCTAAAATTATTAAGTTTATTGAATTTTCTGAAAATCTCAGAACCATAGTTCCCATTAAAATGCACCCAATAAATTGACCAAGGATCTTTTGGGTTGGAATAATAGGAATGAGGAACGTTTTTCGGGATAACAAAAAAACTATTGGGGATAATTTCATTGCTGATGTTATTTAAACTGATTATACCTTTTCCCTCAACGCAATATATTAGTATATACTCCCCACATCCTTTATCCCTTTGTCTTTGATGGTTAGAAGCCAATGGGAAATAACCGATATCTGTCAAATAGAGGTTTCTGTTTCGAGATCCTTTAAAATAATTATGGAGTGTTTTCCTGGGAATAATGTTTATTTTTTCACCTTTAAATCCATTTTTTAAAACAGGTGTTTCACTTTCCTGTGACTTGACAGGGAATTTGAAGTTGGTTTCCATTGATAATTGTATTTAAATTAATGGTAACCTATTAAAACAAAACCTTTATTCAAAATAAATGTCCATGTTTTTAAATTATTAATCCATTTTGATAAATAATATTTTTTTGAGTTTTGTATGTATACAAATGATTTATCTGTCTTTATTCAGCAAAAACATCATTTTATCTTGAATTATGATTTAATTTTCTATTAATATGATAGGATAGGAAATTGATACAAACTTAAAATAAATGATGAAATGTGTATGAAAATATAAATACAGAATAAATTATAATGACATAATTCTAACCCCAAATAACCAAATAATGAAAAAAAATTTATTAACGTTAATGATTTTCCTGTGTGCCTTCAGTGTATTTGCACAGAAAGAAATTAAAGGGACGGTGGTCTTCGATGGTATGCCTATGATAGGGGTTTCCATTTTAGAGAAAGGCTCGTCTAATGGTACAGTTAGTGATACTAACGGAGCATTCAATTTAGTAGCTAATGGAAATGATCCCGTGCTTGTATTTTCGATGATCGGATTTAAAAAGCAGGAAATAACTGTAGGAAACAGGCAAACAATAAATATTGAGCTCGAAGAAGATATAAATAACCTGGATGAATTGGTTGTGATTGGGTACGGATCGGCAACAAAAAAAGAAATTACATCTTCAATCGCCAGTGTGAAAGGAGAGGATCTTACCAATATGGTGGTTTCTAATGTTTCGGAATCTCTCCAAGGGTTAGCATCAGGTGTACAGGTCATTACAAATGGAGGTGGCCCAGGTGCTGCAGCCTCAATTTTGATAAGAGGAATAGTAACGAACCAAGGAACTGATCCGCTATTGGTGGTAGATGGGATAGCTTTACCTCAGGGAACTAGCCTTAATTTTTTAAATCCATCTGATATTGAAGATTTACAGATTTTGAAGGATGGTTCTGCGACCTCCATCTATGGGACAAGAGCATCTAATGGTGTTATATTGATCACAACAAAAAGAGGTGGGAAAGGGACCAAGGTGACAGCCACAGGTGCTTTTGGAGTTAAGAATCTTCAACGAGTTGATTTGGCTGGGGCAAATGAATATGCCCAAGTTATGAATCAACGTTTGACAAACGATGGTTCACCTGCAATATTCAACCCCGAAGATATTACTGTGGATACGGATTGGTGGAGTGAAGTGTATCAAGATTTCGCATCTATTCAGGATTACAATATTCAGATGCAGACCAGTTCTGATAAACTTAATAATAGTAGTAGCATAGCCTATCATCGCTCAAATTCCCATCTTCAGAAAGGCTATTATGAAAGAATCACAGGGCGTTTTAATTTTGACCTTTCCCTAAACGATAGACTCTTTATCCAGCAGGATCTAAGTCCACGATATGAACATTGGGAAAACACCCCAAACCAACTCGGAAATGTCCTTAGGATAGATCCATTAACCTCTGTTTTCTTACCCTTTGATCAAAGGGTTGGCAGAAATCAATACAGTATTTATGATAGATCAAATAATTTTGTTTTTAACCCTGTCGCTGCAGTAGCTAGACAATTTAACAAAAGTTATTTTTTTGGTATGTTTTCCAATACCAATGTGGAATATGATTTATTTGATTATTTGACAATTTCATCACGATTGGGGTTGAGCTTTGATCAAACTAGAAATGATTCTTACTCACCACAATTTGTCATAGAACCTAACTTGGAGGAAAATCCTCAAAGTATTGTAGGGTCAAATTTCAGCAATAATTTTAGTTATGTGTGGAATAACCTTCTGAACTTCGATAAGTCTTTTGGAAATCATTCCATAAAGGTAACTACTGGTGTCACAGCTGAATATTACCAAAACAATTATATCTCGGGTAGTAGAAGCGATATTATTTTGGATAATCCAAACAATCAATTTTTGGATGGGACAACTGGAGAAAGGATCACTGCAAATGGTAATGAGTTTGTCAATTCTTTATTTTCTTATTTGGCAAGGGGAATGTATGGCTATGACGATAAATACTATGTTTCCGCATCTTTTCGAAGAGATGGTTCATCTCGATTTCCCCCAAACAACAGATGGGCGAATTTTTACAGTATTTCTGGTGCGTGGAACATCTCGAATGAAAGCTTTTTCACAAGTGAAACAATAAATAATCTGAAAATTAAAGGCGGTTTTGGTCAGGTAGGAAATCAAAACATTCCTTCTTCTGCTTTTATGTTTCTGGTGAATTCTGGCAGTTATGTGTTTGGACAAAATCGAGATAGAGTAATTACTAATCAATTGGGTCAATTTGGCAATCCACTGCTACAGTGGGAAACTGTAGAAGATATTAATATCGGTATAGAAGCTACTGCTTTTAACAATAAACTTACTCTATCGGTGGACTGGTATGATAAGAATTCCAATAATTTACTTTTTCCTACCACTTTACCTTTATACACTGGAGTGCCGTCAAATATTATTCAAAATGTAGGAAGTTTTAAATCAAGAGGTTTGGATATCTCGATCCAATACACAGAAAACATAGGAGATTTTAACTTTAACGTTTTGACTACTTTAAACACCAATGAGAGTAAGGCAATCCAATTGGCTCCTGGAAATGAACGCCTAC
The DNA here is from genome assembly GCF_022549785.1 of Belliella alkalica. Lineage (GTDB taxonomy): Bacteria > Bacteroidota > Bacteroidia > Cytophagales > Cyclobacteriaceae > Belliella > Belliella alkalica. The sequence goes on along the minus strand of NZ_JAKZGO010000009.1, from coordinate 209,102 downwards.
TAGCACAGCGACGTGAAGAGTTTGGAAATAACTTTTTGAAGATATCTGAAATAGGTCAGCCGGTTGGGATGTTTTATGGCTTTCAAACAAATGGGCTATTTACCAGCCAAGAGCAAATCAATAGTTATACAGGTCCAAATGGAAACCTGATACAGCCCAACGCAAGGCCAGGAGATTTGATTTTTATAGATCAAAACAATGATGGAGCACTAAATGAAGAGGATATGACATTTATTGGGAATCCATTTCCTGATTTCACCCTTGGAATTAATGCCAACGCAAGTTATAAGAATTGGGATTTCAATATGCAGTGGTATGGTACTTTTGGCAATGATATATATAATTATCAGAAATATTTTCTTACTTCTGGAGTAGGGAGTTCAAATTTCCAAGCAGGTCTGCTAGATCAGGTTTGGAGTGAAACCAATCCAAATTCTACTATACCTCTATTGACAAATATTGACCCTAACGGTAATTTCAGGAGGTCATCAGATTATTTCGTCGAAGATGGAACATATTTCAGGTTGAAAAATATCCAGCTTGGTTATACTTTCAAAGATCTCTTACCAGGAGCCTTAAGAGTTTATGTTTCTGGACAGAATTTGTTGACTTTCACAAAGTATACTGGGCTTGACCCAGAAATCAGTGCAGGTGGCGGGATTATCAATGGTCTCGGTATTGACTTTGGAAGGTATCCATTGAATCGAACCTTTCTAATTGGCCTCAACCTTAACTTCTAACCCAAAAAAATCATGAAAAAGTTTCTAAGTTTAATCTTGCTCTTTGGAGCAATGTCCTGCGATAGTTTTTTGGAGGAGCCTGCAAGATCTACTCCAACCTTGAATGAAATTTTCAACAGTGAAAGTGCTGCAGTTTCATTTGTGAATGGTGCGTATGCAAATATGCTTGAAAATGACTGGTGGCAAATTAATTTTTTTAGACAAATTACTGATATGGCCACAGATGACGGTTGGGCAGGGAATACGGAACAACCAAGGCCAGATATTACTTCTATTGCACATTACAATAATATAGACATTGGGTCTTCTTATTTCCAAACTTTCTGGAATTATCAATTTAGGGGTATTGCCAAGTGTAATGTGATAATACAAGAGATCGAAAATGTTGATTTTGATGAAGATTTAAAAAATCGTCTTATTGGAGAAGCAAAGTTTCTTAGGGGCTTCTTTTATTTTGAACTAGTAAAAAATTTCGGAGGAGTTCCAATCGTAAAAACATTTGATGAACTCCTTCAAGCAGATGTGACCAAATATTCAAGAAGTTCAGAACAAGAAGTTTATAGTCTGATTGAGGAGGATTTTCTTGATGCGATAGAAAGATTGCCATTGAAGAGTCAATACTCATCTAATGATTTGGGTAGGGCAACAAAAGGAGCTGCTCAAGCTTTTCTCGCTAAAGTATATCTTTATCAGGAAAGATGGGATGAAGTAGTTACTTTAACTAAGCAGATAATTGATTCAGGTCAGTATCAATTGGAATCAGATTTTGCTAGGGTTTGGAACGTCACCAATCCCAATGGCATAGAATCTATATTTGAAGTACAATACAAATCGGATCCTACTTTTAGAGTTGGTGGTGTCTTTGGAGTTACAACTGGTTCTAGAAATGATGGTGGTTGGAACTGGGGTGTTCCTTCAAGTCATTTGGAAAAGGCGTTTTTGGATGAAGGAGATATCATAAGATTAAGAAGCACCATCATTAAGCATGGAGAACCTGTATTTGGGGATCCTGAAGTGACGTCTTTCAATGCTGCTCCTGATCGCAATAAATCCGGAAGGATAAACCGTAAATTCTACATACCACAGGAACACCGTGCTATTCCTTATGTGCAAACAAACCTGCCGTTAAATCATATTTTAATGCGTTATGCTGATGTGATATTGATGCATTCAGAAGCTTCATTTAATATAGGTAATCGGTCAGAAGCCCTTAATTCACTAGCCACTATTAGACAAAGAGTCAATCTGACAACCGACATGAGTTTATCTGGTGATGCACTAAGAGATGCTATCTGGAAAGAAAGGAGACTAGAGCTTGCTTTGGAGCAGCAGCGACTATATGATATCAGACGACAAAAAATCAATGGAACCCCAGTGATCAACACTATTTTCGGACCTAACGGATCGTTCGTGGTTTACAATACCCAAGTCAGTGATGATTCTTTTGAATTGGCTAATATCAATGAAGATCAGGCCAAAGGAAGAACTTTTGACCCATCCAAACATCTACTATGGCCAATTCCTACCAGTGAAATTCAGTTGTCTAATGGTAGAATCGTTCAAAATCCCAATTATTGATTCGTAGGATGAAAAAATTAAAATATTTCTTGAAAATTGTATTAATCGGTATGTGTTCATGTAACGATGATCCTACAAGTCCCGATGATCCTCAATTTCAAAATCCAAATGTAAAAAACTCTATTACCATAGATGTTTCTAAGAAATATCAGACGATGCACCACTTTGGTGCATCGGATGGTTGGTCAGTTGAAGTGATTGGTAAAAATTGGCCTTTAGCGATTCGTGAAGAGATTTCAGAGTCATTGTTCAGTAGAGAGTTTGACCAAAATGGAAAACCAAAAGGCATTGGTTTATCCATGTGGAGAACAAACATTGGTAGTGGAAGCGCAAATCAAGATATTAGTGGATTTGACCAAGAAGCTTGGTTTAGAATGACCTCTTGTGCACTTCTGCCAGATGGCAATTACGATTGGGAAAATAATCAGCAGGGTTCAAGGTGGTTTATGACAAAAGCAAAAGACTATGGCGTTGAATATATCACTGGCTGGGTGACTTCACCTCCGTATTTCATGACTAAAAATGGATATACTTTTGCAACTCCCGGCATGACTAGATATAATCTCATGGAAGATAAATATTCAGAATTTGCGGATTACCTTGCAGAATTTGTGTCTTATCATGAATCTATTGGGATTCCCATAGATTTCATAAGCCCGATAAACGAACCGCAGTATAATTGGTCATACCAAGTAGGTACAGCTTTTCAGGAAGGAACATTTTGTAGCGATCAAGAAGCTTTTGATTTAGTAAAGGAAATAGATTTGAGCTTTAAAGAGAAAAATATTTTATCAAAAGTGATCATTCCAGAATCAAGTGATCTTCAGGTAATGCACAGCTTTGTTGGACAGTACCCGCTCAATTCCAATCAAATTGACTCTTTTTGGAGTACCTCTAGTCAGACATATTTGGGAAACTTATCGACTGTAAATAGGATCACTGCAGGCCATAGCTATTGGTCAAATTCAACTTTGCAATCAGCCTTAGAAAACAGAGAGAAAATACTTGAAAAATCAAATCAGACTGGTACTGAATTTTGGCAAACTGAATACAGTCTTCTGGGAGAAGAATACCAAGAGGGAAGGGATATCAGCCAGTTGACGGAAATTGACTACATGCTTTGGTTAGCCAGATTGATTCATTGGGATGTATCGATTTCAAATGCATCTGGGTGGAACTTTTGGACAGCATTGAGTGTGTCGGATTTTGGGGATCATAAGAACAGATTTGGATTGTTTTCTTGGCGATCCGCCGACCAAAGTAGGAATTCTAACTCTGGAACTGTTGAAGCCACAAGGTTACTTTGGACACTTGGACATTTCAGCAGGTTTATAAGGCCTGGATTTCAACGTGTAGATGTAAAAAACAATCTCTATCCATCACATCTCGAATCCTCTTCCAATTTAATGGTCTCTGCCTATTTGTCTCCCAACCAGTCTGAACTGGTCTTGGTTTTGGTCAATTATGGTGCTAAGTCAGAAAAATTTGCATTGGAGGGTCCAGAAAATGAAATGCTGGTCAAAGATGGTAAAATGACAGCTTACCTTTCTACAAATTCACAAAATATGAATCCAGTAATATTTGATCAGTCGGAGATCATCATGCCTGGAAAGTCAATTCTAACAGTTGTTTCAAATTTGAACTAATGGTAAGAAAAGTATTCACAACAATCTCAATTGTTCTTTTATGTTTAATATGGGTCAAACCTTTGGCAGGACAAGGAAAATTAGATCTAAATCCACACATTACGTACCAAATCATCGATGGGTTTGGGGCGTCTGATGCTTGGAGAGTGCAATTTGTCGGTAAGAATTGGCCACTTGAAAAGAGAGAGCAAATGGCCGATTGGCTTTTCAGTATGGACCTTGATAAAAAAGGGAATCCAAAAGGTATAGGTTTGTCTTTATGGAGGTATTATATCGGCGCAGGGAGCACTGAGCAAAAGGATAAGTCAGGAATTCCTTCTCCGTGGAGGAGAGCCGAATCATACCTCAATTCTGATGGTACATACGATTGGAGTAAAGCTGAAGGACAAGCATGGTTTCTTGATGCCGCTAAGAAAAGGGGTGTTCCAAAGTTTCTTGCATTTACCATTGCCCCTCCTGTACATTTTGCCCTCAATGGACTTGGATACTCTATACCAGAGGATGGTAGGATGAACATCATCCCAGGAAAACTGCAAGATTATGCCGAATTTCTAACTCATGTTTTGGCTCATTTTGATTCTTTAGGACACAGTTTTGATTATATCAGTCCAGTAAATGAACCACAGTGGGATTGGTCTAAAGGATCTCAGGAAGGTACACCAGCTACCAATGAGGAGGTTTATCTTTTTGTTAAATACCTATCTGATGCAATTTCTAAAAGAAAGTTGAACACCAAAATTGTGGTTGGTGAGGCGGGATCTCTTGAGTATTTGTATGAAAAGAAAGATAAGCCTGCAGCTGGAGATCAAGTTGATGTGTTTTTCAAGCAAACAAGTCCTTTATCATTAGTCGATTTTGGACAAGTCGAAAAATTGATCACAGGTCATAGTTATTTTACCACATGGCCTATTTCTAAATTGATTGATACCAGAAAATCACTTAGGGATAAACTAAATGAGGTGGATGAATTACGCTATTGGCAATCTGAATTCTGTATTCTTGAAGAATCTCCAGAAATAGGAGGAGGACAAAAAAGAGACTTGGGGATGGCAACTGCATTATATGTCGCCCGAGTAATTCACGCTGATTTATCTATAGCAAATGCTTCCAGCTGGCAATGGTGGACAGCCTTGACTACAGCTGATTTTAAAGATGGGTTGATCTATTTGGACACGGGAGATGATAAAGATTTATTCAATGAAGATCGCTTAATAGAAGATGGAGATTTTCACGATTCTAAATTAATGTGGGCACTTGGCAACTATTCTAGGTTCATACGCCCTGGAATGCAAAGAATTCAATGTAATCTTGAAAATTCAGCGCTTGAAGGCACAGCTTATCAGGATGCTGAGGGAGAATTTGTTGTGGTTTTAATCAATCATACAGAAATAGAAGAAAGGCTTCAAATTGAAAGCTCTTTAACAGTGCAAAAGTTGTATGTAACCGACCAGAACAATAATTTAACAAGCAGTTCATTGTTTGACAATCAATTAAATATACCTCCTAGGTCCATAATTACTTTGACAGGAACGATATCAGCAAATTAGTTACTGTGAAAAACCAACTCTCCGATTTTAGTAATCGGTTGATTAATTAATTATTTGGTTTTACTACATGAAAAGTTCACTGGAGATTGTAATTGATTTCTGACTGGCAAAAGTCCATGCATTAGTCGATTTCTCACTAAAGAACAATTTCCTAGTTTGAAAATTAACACTACGATAAAAATTTAAAACAGATTTTACAGAATTAATGAACAATATTAAATATAATTTAAATTATATCCTTCCAATTGCGGTGACTTCAGCACTTGGAGGGTTTCTTTTTGGCTATGATTGGGTTGTTATTGGAGGAGCAAAGCCATTTTATGAATTATTTTTTGAAATCAAATCTTCCCCAACATTGCAAGGTTGGGCAATGAGCAGTGCATTGATAGGATGTATTTTCGGTGCTGTAATATCGGGAATGGTTTCTGATAAATATGGTAGAAAGGTCCCTCTTATCGGAGCTGGGATTTTATTTGTGGTATCAGCATTTGGTACAGGAATGACTTATGATTTCACATGGTTTATAGTTTTTAGGGTTATAGGAGGATTAGGAATTGGAATTGCCTCAACATTATCTCCATTGTATATCGCAGAAATCACTCCGAGTGAACACAGAGGTCGATTTGTGTCAATAAACCAGTTGACGATCGTACTAGGTATTCTTGCTGCTCAAATTATTAATTATATTATCGCAGAACCAATGGAAGGTACCATTACAGATTCTGAGATTTTGAACTCTTGGAATGGTCAGATGGGATGGCGATGGATGTTTCTAGCTGAATTGATTCCGTCTATTTTGTTTGTCTTATTGATGTTTCTAGTTCCCAAAAGTCCTAGATTTCTTGTTTTGAAAGGAAGAGAATCAGAGGCTATATCGATCTTGAGTAAGATAGGTGGTGATAAATATGCAGCAATAGAAAGTGAAAATATTCTGAAAAACGTAAGGAGTTCTCAGAAGCAAAAACTGTCTTTTGCAGATATTACTGCCCCAAAAGTCAGACCAATAATGATCCTGGGGATAGTTCTGGCAGTCTTCCAGCAATGGTGTGGTATCAATATAATCTTCAATTATGCAGAAGAAGTCTTTACCAGTGCAGGTTATACGATCAGTGATATGCTCTTTAATATTGTACTGACTGGCAGTATAAATCTAATTTTCACCATCATAGCCATGAAATACGTGGATTCTTGGGGAAGGAAAAAACTGCTTCTTTTGGGTTCTTCCGTACTAGGTGTCATTCACTTTATCTTAGGATGGGCCTACTACATTCAAATATCAGGTTTGCCTATCTTGATTTTAGTCCTAGTAGCAATTGGTGTCTATGCCATGTCTATTGCACCAGTGACATGGGTGGTACTATCTGAGATATTTCCCAACAAAATAAGGGGTAGAGCGATGTCAATTGCATCTTTATTCTTATGGATAGCTTCCTTCGTTTTGACTTATACATTTCCTATTATGAATCAGAACTTAGGCTCCTATGGTACCTTTTGGTCATACTGTTTTATATCAATACTCGGATTTTTATTTATCAAAATTAAATTACCCGAAACAAAGGGCAAAAGTTTAGAAGAAATTGAAATGAAATTATTAAAGCAAAAATTATGAAATCTACAATGGAAGTTAAGGTTTGGAATGATATTGTAGTCATCCCTACGTATGAGGTAAGTAAACCAGAGCAATACCCCATGTTTTTTGAAAAAAGAGTATATCAAGGAAGCAGTGGTTCGGTATACCCACATCCTGTTATTGAAAAAATCAGTGATGAAAAAATAGACAAAAAATGGAACGTAGTTTTTATGGAGAATCAGTTCCTAAAAATCATGATTCTCCCAGAGTTGGGAGGTAGAATTCAAATGGCCTATGATAAAGTCAAAAAACGTCATTTTGTATATTATAATGAAGTGATAAAACCAGCTTTGGTAGGTTTGACAGGTCCATGGATTTCGGGAGGCATAGAGTTCAACTGGCCTCAGCATCACAGACCCAGCACATATGATCCGGTCGATTTTCATATAGATTACAATGAAGATGGAAGTGTGACTGTGTGGGTGAGTGAAATCGAAAGGATGTTTAGAACTAAGGGTATGGCTGGATTCACACTACACCCTGATAAAGCATACATTGAAATCAAAGGGAGGCTTTACAACAGGACTCCACATCCACAGACTTTTTTGTGGTGGGCAAATCCTGCCGTAGCAGTAAATGATCAATATCAATCTGTTTTTCCTGAAGATGTAAATGCTGTATTTGATCACGGAAAGCGTGATGTTTCGGAATTCCCTATCGCCAAGGGTGTTTATTATAAGGTGGATTATTCTGAAGGGGTCGATATTTCCAGGTATAAAAATATTCCTGTACCTACCTCATACATGGCAGTAAACTCTGAATATGATTTTGTAGGAGGGTATGAAAACGATACAGAAGCAGGATTGCTCCATGTAGCCAATCACCATATATCACCTGGAAAAAAGCAATGGACATGGGGAAATGGAGACTTTGGTCAGGCTTGGGACAGAAATCTGACCGACAAGAACGGTCCTTACATCGAATTGATGTGTGGTGTATTTACTGATAATCAACCTGATTTTGCTTGGATTCAACCTTATGAGGAGAAGTCTTTTACACAATACTTTATGCCTTATCAAAAAGTCGGTTTGGTCAAAAATGCAACAAAGGATGCGATTTTAAATGTTGAATTCAATAATGGACAAGTACGTTTGGTAGTTTATGCAACAGGTATTTTTTCAGATAGTTCTGTAGAGCTTGATATTAATGAAGAAAGAATCATAAAAAAGGTATGTGATTTGTCTCCTGAATCCATATTTGACTTAACACTTCCTTATGAAGGAATCCCTGATACCATCAAGGCGGTAGTGAAATCTAATGAAGGCAATGTATTGGTTAGTTGGAATACATCAAAAAGAGTAGAAAAGCAACTGCCAGAACCTGCAAAACCTGCAAAACTTCCTGAGGAAATTCGGTCCATAGAAGAACTTTATTTGACAGGCTTGCATATCGAGCAGTATCGTCATGCTACTTACAGGCCTATTGATTACTATTCTGAGGCCTTGAAGAGGGAACCAAGTGATGTCAGGTGCAACAATGCCATAGGACTTTATTATCTTAAAAGTGGAGACTTTAACAAGGCATTGGGGCATTTCCAGAAGGCAATCAATACCTTGACACAATTTAATCCCAATCCGGTAAACGGAGAAGCTTTGTTTAACAAAGGCTTAACTTTAAAGTATCTTGAAAGATACGATGAAGCTTATGATGCCTTTTATAAAAGCTGTTGGAATGCTGAGTTTAAATCATCGGGATTCTTTAATCTTGCTTTGATTGAAACAAGAAGAGGCAACTTCACTAGGGCACTTGAACTACTGGAAGAGTCTTTGATTCATAATTATCATAATCATAAAGGAAGGCATTTAAAGGTAATTCTTCTCAGAAATCTAAAAGATCCGGCCTGTGCAAATTATTTAGAAGAATCATTGGAATTAGATAGTTTTAATTTTGGGTTATTGTTCGAAAAGTATTTGGTTACATCCGACCCACAAGTCAAAATAGATTTACAATTCTTACTTCGAAATTATGTGCATAATTATTTGGAAATTGCCTTTGACTATGCAGATGCGGGGCTTTATTCTGAAGCTATAGATTTTTTATCAATTTACCTTCAAAAAAGCGAAAATATTTATCCAATTGCATATTATACTCTAGGTTATTTTTATTACAAAATAGGGGATCTTACTCGTACTAAGGAATTCTATTTCCTGGGATCAAATGCATCTTCTGATTATTGTTTTCCCAACCGCTTAGAAGAGGTAATAATTCTTAATAACGTGATTTTAATTAATCCAGAAGACTCCAAAGCATTGTATTATCTGGGTAATTTCTGGATGTCTAATCGAAATTATGACCAAGCAAAAATATGCTGGGAAAAGTCTCTCAAGCTGATGGATTCATTTCCTTTAGTTTTGAGAAACCTTTCTTTGCTATACTTCAATAAATTTGAAAATAAGGAAAAGGCTCTCGAGTGTCTTGAACAAGCATTTGAAATTGATCCAAGCAATTCCAGATTGTTAATGGAACTGGATCAATTATACAAAAAAATAAACAAATCTAATTCCTTTAGACTACAGTTCTTAGAATTGCATTTAACGGTAGTGCAAGATCGTGATGATCTTTATCTAGAATATATCACATTACTCAACTTGCATGGGCAGTATGAAAAGGCTTTATTATGTATTTCCAATCGAATTTTTCATCCCTGGGAAGGTGGGGAAGGAAAAGTTCCTTCGCAGTATAGTTTAGCTTTGACAGAACTTGCAAAGCAAAATTTTCAAAATGGTAATCATCAAAAAGCTTTAGAATTGCTGAAAGCTGCTTTACAGTACCCAGAAAATCTTGGTGAAGGAAAACTGGAAAGTTCCATAGATAATGATATTTATTATTGGTTGGGATGCGTTTATCAGGCTCTTAACCGAGGAAGTGAAGCCGTAAATAATTTTAAAAAAGCAACTCTTGGAGCTTCAGAACCTCAACTTGCAATGTATTATAATGATCAATCACCTGATAAGATCTTATATCAGGGTCTTGCATTTTTAAAGCTTGGGGATCATATCAATGCTGAATTGAGATTTATGAAGTTGATCTCTTATGGTGAGAAGCATTTTAATGATCAAGTGAAGTTAGATTATTTTGCCGTTTCCTTACCGGATTTACAGATTTGGGAAGAAGATCTAAATACAAGGAATCAAATACATTGTGATTACATGTTAGCCTTGGGAAATATAGGCTTTGGAAATGGAAAGAAAGCCAATCAATATTTAAATAAAATTCTAGAAAGAGATGAATCTCATTTAGGTGCATATGTTCATAAATCATCTTTAATGATTCTTTTGCCTAGCCTACCTGTCTAATAAGGCAGATTTTGAAAAGAGCAAATGTTTGTAATTTTCGTTACGGGAAGACTACATTTTGCTTTTTCTGTTAAAATAATATAGATGAAATAGATTCTGTTTAAGGCCTTTCTTTGGAATAATCTAACTGGAGGTCTTCAAAAATGAAATAATATCGTATGAAAAAAAGTAAAAATGCTTTAAGTGTTGTCCTTAAAATTATCGTATTCTTTATATGTATACTTTCAGTTAGCTGTAAACCTCAGGGAGAATTGACTTTAAACCTTGCCGGTTCTTGGCAGGTAGCATTGGATTCTCTTAGTGAGGGAGAAGATAAAGAGTGGTTTATAAATTTTCCAACGGAAACTCAAATAGATTTACCAGGTACATTAGATCTTGCTGGTGTGGGAACACCAAACAATTTGGAACCCGGCTTGAACAACAAGGTTCTATCCCATTTAGCCAGAAAGCATGAATATATTGGGCCTGCATGGTATAGAAAAACAATAGATCTCCCCGAAGGTTGGGAGTCAGAAAAAATGATTCTTCATTTAGAGCGTGTAATGTGGGAATCTAAAGTTTGGATCAATGGAGAGTTAGTTGGAAAAGCCGAGAGTTTGGTGGCTTCTCATGAATATATTATAGATTCTGGAAAAATTTTAAAACCAGGTAAAAACACTATTGTAATACGAATCGATAATTCAAATCTATATCCATCCATAAATGTTATTGGAGAAAAATACCCAGTCACTACATCAAAAGAAATGGCTCATGGATATACAAATCACACCCAAATCAAATGGAATGGAATTTTAGGGGAGTTGTCGTTAAAGCCCTATTCTTTATTACATGAGGTAAAAGTTCGGACAATTGATGCTGATCGGAAATTGCTTTTGAGTTTTCCAGAAAAAATTGAAGAAAAAAGCATTTCATATGAAATTTCACTCAACCATAAATCTGTTGAGAAAGGTAAGATAAAGCTCAATAATTTGGGAGAAGTAGAAATCAAACTTTCTGAGGAAATCCTTCCATGGGATGAATTTAATCCTAATTTATATGATCTGGTACTTAGTGATGGAGATTTGATAATAAAAAAGAAATTTGGCCTAAGAAAACTTGATAATTCAAATGGCATACTAACCTTAAATGATCAGAGAATATTTCTGAGAGGTACTTTGGAATGTGGTGTCTTTCCTGAAACAGGGCATCCAGCTATGGACAAGGATGCTTGGCAAACTATAATTAATAGTGCAAAGTCTTATGGGTTAAACCATTTTAGGTTTCATTCATGGTGTCCTCCAAAAGCTGCTTTTGAGGCAGCTGATGAACTTGGCTTTTATTTCCAAATAGAACTTCCTCACTGGAATCTACAAGTAGGTAAAGATCAAACTACAAACGAGTTTCTGTTGAATGAAGCTGATTTGATTTTAAAATCCTACGGTAATCATCCCTCTTTCATTATGATGGCACTTGGGAATGAGCTTGAAGGTGACATAGATTGGATGAATGCCACAGCGGCTAGGCTAAAAGAAAAAGACAATAGCAGGCTGTTTACGACAACTTCATTTTCATTTCAAAAAGGTGTTGGCCAATTACCGCTTCAGGAAGATGAATTCTTTATTACTCAATGGACAGATAAGGGATGGATTAGGGGACAGACTATTTTTGAATCTGATGCTCCCGCTTTTGACAAAAATTACAGTCAAATGGTTGATCATATAAAAGTTCCAATTATTTCCCATGAAATCGGACAATATTCAGTTTATCCAGATCTTTCAGAGATCGATAAATACCAAGGAGTACTTAAGCCTCTAAACTTCATTGCTGTCAAGGAAGATCTTGAACGAAAAGGACTTATTGAGTTGGCTCCTGAATTTATCTTAGCATCAGGCAAACTTGCAGCATTACTGTATAAAGAGGAAATAGAAAGAGCTTTAAAAACTCCAGGCTTTGATGGGTTTCAGTTGCTTCAATTGCAAGATTTTCCTGGACAAGGAACAGCATTGGTAGGTTTGCTTAATGTTTTTTGGGAGTCCAAAGGAGTAATCTCTGCCGAAGAATTTAAAATGTTTTCTAACGAAATAGTACCCCTGTTAAATTTTGAAAAGGCAGTTTACAAAAGTGGTGAAACTTTAACTTGCCAAGTACAGATTGCCAACTTTTATCAACCCTTAAAAGAGCAAACGTTGATTTGGGAAATCTTGTCTAAGGATGAGGTTTTAGCTACCGACAGTATCACAAAAATCAATATTCCTATTGGGAATCAGTTCGATTTTGGGAAATTTTCCACAAAACTTGAATCCGAAAAAGCATCAGAATTTAGAGTAAGGCTGTCATTGAAAGGTACTGATTATAAAAATGAATGGAAAATCTGGGTATACCCTGATCAACAGTTAGCGTATGGGGATGTTATTTTCACTCGATCTTACCCTGAGGCAAAAAAAGCTTTGGAGGAAGGTCGAAAAGTGCTGTACAACCCTGATTTTAATCAGATTAATGGTGTTAAGGGTAAGTTTTTACCTGTTTTTTGGAGTCCTGTACACTTTCCTGAACAGCCTTCCACCATGGGTATCTTGAACGACCCTGGTCATCCGGCCTTAAACTATTTTCCAACTGACATTCACTCTGACTGGCAATGGTGGGACTTGTGTGTAAATTCAAAAGCAGTTGATATTTCAGCTTATTCTTTTGATCCTATTGTAAGAGTAATTGATAACTTTGTTACAAATAGAAGTCTTTCAAATACTTTTGAAGTATCAGTGGGTAAAGGCAAGTTGTTGATGACTACAATTGACCTGAGTACTGATATGGAAAATAGAATTGTAGCTAAGCAGTTTAAATTCAGTCTAATAAATTATATGAATACCTCTGGTTTTGAACCAAATGAATCAATCTCCATGGAAGACTTTAAAGAAATATCTAGTCAAAAGAAATAATTTATAAATTTAAAAGTCAAGCAAAAAATGAGTATCCGCAGTGTTGAATATTGGGAAATAGGTGACAATAAAAATTGCGGATACTCTTCAGCATTCGATTACTTAAAACCGGTACTGAGATCGTTTAACAACTAATTTCATTTGTTTGAATTAGTGTGGTAAATCTGATACGGATAAAATTTAGTATGGTAGTTTAAATCACACAACAATCTTCTTTGCGATATATTTATCAATAACCAAAAAATTAATACTTCTGATTTATTTGATATATGCGCACAAAAAATTAAAATATTCATCTCAAAATAACACAGGTGTCATGAGCATTGACCAAATAATAGATAATGTTTTTCCTGTTCCTTACCTTTCAAAATTGACACTTAAGAACAGTTTTGAAAAAGTTCATTATCCAAAGTATCACGTCATCATAAGAGCTGATAGAGTAGAAGATAATATTTTTTTTATTAAAAAAGGAATTGCTAGAGCATTTTCAAGATCGGAAGATAGTGAGTTAACATTTTGGTTTGGCAAAGAGGGAGATCCTGCCATTTCATTAAAAAGTTATGTAGCCAATCAAAAAGGATATGAGTTTATAGAACTTTTGGAGGACAGTGAGTTGTATTTTATAAATAAAGTAAATCTTGAAAAACTATTTGAACAAGACGTCCATGTTGCTAATTGGGGTAGGAAATTTGCAGAGCAGCAACTTTTGAAGTTAGAAGAGTGGCTTATTTCTCGACAATTCAAAACAGCTAAAGAACGGTATTTGAATCTATTAAAAGATAATCCCGAATTTGTACAAAGAATACAATTAAGACATATAGCATCTTTTTTAGGAATTACCCAAGTAAGTTTGAGCCGAATAAGATCTTCTATAGAGTAACCTTTTTTATCATTTGTAAAATTTTATTTCAATTTAAATCCTGAATTTTGTTTAATAATAAAACATTAGAAGTTATGAATTGGGTAATTTTAATTTTTGCAGGCCTATTTGAAGTTGCTTTTGCTTTTTGTTTAGGAAAGGCAAAAGTCAGTATAGGAAATGAGATGTATTTATGGTACGTAGGGTTCATTGTGACACTAACTACTAGTATGGTGCTATTAATTAAAGCAACCCAAACCTTGCCTATCGGTACAGCTTATTCAGTATGGACAGGAATAGGTGCAGTAGGTACGGTTTTAGTTGGGGTCTTTGTTTTTAATGAGCCAGTGACATTCTTGCGAATTCTTTTTATTATAACATTAATCTTTTCAATTATTGGGCTTAAGTTAGTATCGACTTGAGAAATGAATTAAGGAAAAGATTATTGTTTTGGGGACTGAGTATAGACTTTTGACGGAGAATTTATTAAAATAACTTAAACTATTTTTATAATATTTCTCTTCAGCCGTATTTACTTATAAACCCAATTTCTTATTTCTTTCTTAAATTTTGAATTAACGAAGCAGTTAATAGAAATTTGTTTTTAGTATTCGATTTTTGCCTAATATAAAAATTGCAACCTTTCTTCGACCAAAAAAAGGGCTATAAAAGCCCTTCATCTGCAAATGAAAAGTATCCGTTATCCTTTGTAATGATAAGATGATCTATAATTGAAATATCGAGGATTTCACCTGCTTTTTTTAGCTTTTCGGTTAGCCTGATATCTTGGTGGCTTGGTTTAAGATTTCCTGAAGGATGGTTGTGGGCTAAAATAATCGATGAAACATTGGCTTTCAAAGCTCCTGCATAAATCAGTTTGACATCCACAATCGTTGCAGAAGTCCCTCCGGTGGAGATTTCGACAATTCCAGTCACTTTACTATTGCGGTTGAGATACATCACTTTGAACTGTTCTATAAATTCAATTTTATCGGTGTCCCAATTATCCATAAGGATGGTTTTGGCATCATCCGAGCGAGTGATTTTTGGTCTGTCAGAAGCCTTTACTTTGGTCTTGTAAACCAACTCGATTTCAGCAACTTTTGGAGCAATGATGTTTTTTGAAGTTTCCATAACAAATTCGTTTTAAGGATTAGAAATTAATTATGGTACTTCCTCTGGCTTAGGGGAATCAAGCCCAAAAGGAAACGGAATAAGTCCCGAAGGGTGTCATGCTGATAAACGAAACATGACATTATGCCGTAGTCTTATGGAGCGCTTCAGCACCCCTAAGCCGATATTTGTACTGAAATTAATGAGAAGAAAATAAAAAAGTCATTTTGCAAGTATCGGCAAATTCCATAGTCTGGAATAGCCTATTTAGGGCGTGCTGAAAAACGCCAACTGGAGAGTAAATTCTTAAAATTTTGATGAATACCCATTTAATAAGTATTTTCTTTTTAAGCAGGTGCACGCTTATTCAATGATCCAGCTTGATTTGAGTGCTCCTAAAAATTTCAAAACTCGAAATTTTTAGGCTAGCCTCAGGCATACCATCTTCTTCATTGGGCTCATTCGAAGTATAAGCATACATCTTCATTCGCCCGCTTTGAACTTGTCTACTGATAGGTAGGGCTGGCATACCTGAGACTTTTTCAGCAAGCCCTATTTAAAATTGACCTAGGGAGTTTCGTTCGATATTGAAAAGCTGTTCTGCGGCTTATCTGTACCTATATTTTTCCTATTCTTTTCTCCATACTTTCCAGTACTGTCAACTAAAGAAATCTGTACCCTTTAAACCGATGCATGGGAAAGACTGTCGACTGACTTACCATACCTACCTAATGCTGCCAAGAACAGAAAGTAAAAAAGGAATAACTCCAAGCCTGCCAGATTTCCCGGCTTTGAACAAAAAAAAACCGACAGGTTACATAGTAAATTTATTTAGGGTTAATAAATACTGCAACACAGCTTCGGCTACTTTTAACCGTTGGGCAGCCAAAATGCGGTGTGATGGATAAAGCGGTCAAGGCTGTCGGGGAAAATACTATCCCTAGCTAAAGTTGGGATGGAGATTTTCTATGACACCCACAGGGCTTAGCCTTGCCGCATGCGTAGGGGGCATACCTTTGCTGCAACGGTTGGGAGTTTGCTGTATAGAAGTTGTTTTGCAGCTCTTTCGATTTGTATATCTAAAAGCGAAACCGTTAAGGATTGTAGTGGAAATTCTTTCCAAAGGAAAGATTGTAACGGAAAGCAGACCCACCAAAGTGGGAAATGGCAAAAAAAAAGAAGGAGTTTTTACCTGGATTTTAAATTAGCATTTAGGATTAGATATCTTATGCTATTTTTTGTGTTCATCCTCTTTGAATGATAATCCGTTTTCTTCAAGAGCTTGTCTAAATGCAGGTAGTGAAGCCTTTCCGATACCGTGTATTTTCAAAATTTCTTTTTCAGTAAACTCGGATAGTTTCTGAATAGTGTCTATTCCGTGATAAAGCAATGCGTTTCTTGCAGGATTGCTCAAAAGCGCTAAAAATCCTGAAGCTGGTTCTTTGAGTTTTTCACAAGTCGGGCAAGTTGGACAGTCACTGCTCTTGTAGAAAGTGTGTCCAAACTTACAGGTCTTTTTTATTTTCTCAGTTGCCATTTATCTGTCAAAATTTGAATTCTGTTACTTGTCTTGGTGGCGTTGGTCAAAATGACCACCAACGGTTCGGCTATGAGGAGTACGGGGTTAGTTGTATAATCTTTAAAATTTGTAAATTGTCAATTAATTCCACATTACTTTCCAATAGCTGAATCGCCTGCATTACTTATAGCTATTGTTAGCATTTGTTTTAATTCTTTTGAAGTCGGAACTTTTCCTTTTAGATTTTCAGGAAGTTCATGAGTTAATTTATATTCAGATACTCCAATTGGTTTATTACTAGACCTCAAAGCAAATTCAACCTCAATATCATCTTTTGTCGGGCATAGAATAATTCCAATTGAAGGGTTATCATCTGCTTGCTTTTCTTTACTATCGAGAAGTTCAAGATAAAAATTCATTTTTCCTGCAAATTCAGGTTCAAATTCTACGGTTTTTAGCTCGATTGCAATCAAGCATTTCAAAAACCGATGATAAAATAGCAAGTCAATAAAATATTCTTTATTGTTCAATGTTAACCGATACTGATTTCCTATAAAACTAAATCCATATCCCAATTCAAGTAATAAATCACGTATATTTTCAATTAATCTATTTTCAAGCTCTCGTTCATGGACAGGTTTGGTGATTCCGAGAAAGTCAAGGTTATATTCACTTTTTAAAGCTTCATTTGCTTGTTCTGATAAATGTGACGGTAATGCAGTTTCAAAATTACTCAACTTCTTATCTAACACATGATGCTTATAAGCATCTGCCTTGATTTGATTTAACAAAACAGCTCGACTCCACCCCAATTTTGCTGTTGCTTCTAAATAGTATCTTCGTTCATTGTCATCTTTTACC
Organism: Belliella alkalica; assembly: GCF_022549785.1. Lineage (GTDB taxonomy): Bacteria > Bacteroidota > Bacteroidia > Cytophagales > Cyclobacteriaceae > Belliella > Belliella alkalica. The sequence goes on along the minus strand of NZ_JAKZGO010000009.1, from coordinate 191,398 downwards.
TGATGGAGAACTAGCATATTTTGTCCCCACGGAATTTGTTTGGCTAATTCATACAATACAGTTTTCTCTCTATATTCAAGATAAAATTGACGCATTTTCCATAGATTCTGAGGTGAATAACCTGACAGTCCATCAATTTGCTTGGTAATATCTGTAGAAAGTTTCTCTACTATTGATTGTCCCCACTTTTGTTTTTCCTGATGTTTTACAATTATTTCACCAAGCTCAAAGTTGTGTTCTATGTGATGCCTATTTAACGATTTATATGCCTTATATCTTCTGGCATTAATCGTATCAATTATTTCTTTGTAAAAATCTTTGTAGGCTACTATCTCTTTCATTTACAGCGCATTCAAATTCTATCACAAGTGTTATAGATTTCAAAGATAAGATTTTCTATAACAACTGTGAGAGAATTTGAGGTTATCCTTTTTAATATCAAAAATTTCTCCCGGCTTTGACCAACAAAAAACAGACAGGTTACATAGTAATTTTATTTAGGGATAATAAATACTGCAACACAGCTTCGGCTACTTTTAACCGTTGGGCAGCCAAAATGCGGTGTGATGGATAAAGCGGTCAAGGCTGTCAGGGAAAATACAATCCATAGCTAAAGTTGGGATGGAGATTTTCTCTGACACCCACAGGGCTTGGCCTTGCCGCATGGGTTGGGGGCATACCTTTGCTGCAACGGTTGGGAGTTGGCTGTAAAGAAGTTGTTTTGCAGCTCTTTCGATTTATATATCTAAAAGCGAAACCGTTAAGGATTGCAGTGGAAATCCTTTCCAAAGGGAAGATTGAAACGCAAAGCCTGACCCACCAAAGTGTGTAACGGCCAAATAAAAAAAAGCCCCCGAAGGGACTTTTTACCTAGCTTGTATCCAAATGATATTTACATTTTAAAGCCTCTTTTTTTGTCTGTTTCCTTTCTCTGAGCAGGTCTTTTGTTACTGATCCCCTCAAACAAGGCATCCACAAATTCTTCCTTCCTGTTTGTTGGTGAAAGCAGTGGATTTGCATCGGGATCAATTTTATATTCCGACTCCTTTTTTTCTCGTAGGCCTTTTCTTGACGGAAGGCTGTTGGTTAACCTTGGGAGCGGACTTTTTTTTTGAACCGTCCTCGTTTTTACTGCTCTGTCCTGTGGGATTCTGCTTCTGACTTTCGGTCTTCTTCGTTCCTTGATGCTCCATTTTGATGTTGAGGTCGTCTTTGGAAATCCTTTTGCCCGACTCGTCATAGAAATTAAAGGTTTTAAACTGCGGATTGGCCTCGACATAAATCTTTTCCGTCTTGCCCTCCAACTCTATTGCTACACCATGCTTATTGCCTTTCTGAAGGGATTTTTCGAGCCATTCGGCCTGTCTATCATCGAGTTTGATTGGGAGCTGTCCAATGAGGTCTTTGAGATTGTAACCATAATTCTCATGGTACTGGTTGACCTTGTAATTGTTCCCCACATCCTTATCCTTCAAATCAAGCTGCAACCATGCTTTATAGGACTGCCCCTCTTTGTTGAAAAGGGTCTTGTCAACAGCCCTGCCTTGCAGTAGGTTGAATGCTTCCTTGGCGGATATATTCTGGTTTTGGTAGAACGTATGGCTTACGGCAGCCCCATTTTCCATTGAAGGATGAAGCGTCACATCGGTTTTGTTGAAGAAGTACTTTTCAGAGGTATCGGATTTGTTGAAATGGAGGTTAAAATCCACTTTATTGCCTTCGATTTCCATCGTTCGCTGCAGCTGGAACTCCTTCAATCCTTTTTCCATCTGCTTTTCCATTTGTTGGATTAATTCGGGATCAAAACCGGAATATTTGAGTTTTTCTTTGAGAAATTCGAGATTTTGCTGTTCCATGATTACTGGTTTAAGGGTTGATACTCACTCACAGGCAGGGCTTTCAACAGGTGCCTGCCTTTGACGGAAAGGATCAGGTTCCTGTCCCCATTCCTTTCAAATACCTGCATGATGAATCTTTTGGTGTCGGCGATGGTGAACTTTTGAAAAGCAAGAACAATGGTATTGTTGTCTTTACCCGAAACACCTTTTGAAAGGCCGGGGTAACCGAGAACCGGTACCATCTCCAATTCCCTCACCGCCGTCCGTTTGGCTTGTTTTGCATCCTGGACAAAGAAGCGCCATTGTTCGGTGTTAAAGTCTATCCCTGACCTGTTGGCAATGGAAAGCTGGAAAAACATAACATCCTCGTGGATATAGACCCCCTGAAGGGTGAGTTTCATACGGCTGTTTTTGTCGCGTTTTCTTAAAAACGGCATTTTGTCCACCACCTTTTTCGCCATTTGCTGAACCTGTTCTTCATTGAGCGATATGTTTTCAAACAGGATCGCTGTAGTCTCAAAGTGGTTCTGCAAGCCCATGTCGATAACCGGGTTTTGAATATGATCGCTGTAGTTGACGGTGAAATGGTATAATTTTCCATCGGCAGTTATCACATTGAGGTTGCTTTCAGGAAAACCCTTTGCCGCTGCTTTTACCTTCAGTACATTTTGGGCTTTGTCGTCTTTTTGGGTAAGTATATGACGGCTTCCCCTGTCCGCACTTTCCACCGGGGAAGGGAATATCAATACCGTTGTCTTTTCCCAACCAATATTGAGCTGGTGCGGTGTTATCAGTGCCTGATGGAAAAAGGATTGGCTATGTGCCGATACAGCATATGTGGAAATCATCGCTATCAGCATTACGGTGAGAATGGTTCTATTATTCATGGTATATGGATTAAGTTTTTGGAAATTATTGATGGCGTTGGTTTTGGTCAACGAGCAGTAGGGGATGAGTGTCCTTGACCGTCACCCTTATAAGTTTTGCCTTTTTGCTAAACAGTCCTTTGGCGGCTTCAATGCCTGCATTGGCTGCCTGCGCTTCTATTGAAGGGTTAAAGCCCATAAACTGCGTCCCCTGAATGGCACTTGCTGTTCCTTCCTTGACTGATTCACGGGTGATTGCTCCCGGTATGCGTATGCCTGAAATGGCATCCATATCATAGACTGTAAGGCTTATTGGGAATATGATCTCACCGTGACGGATGCCATCAACGGCGATCTCCAGTCTTTCGCCCTGAATGCCACAGGTGCCAAACACAAAACTCCCAGAGGGAATCCGCATGCCATTGACATAAATATCCCTGGTCAAACGCATCTTTACCGTTGCCCCGGCAGTTAGTGTCTGTTCACCGTGGACGACAGCAGGAACGGCAAAAATATTATCATCGCTAGAAACCGACTCTTCCTCCAATCCATAGAAGCCATTGGTTTGCTTGGTTTGGGTAAACACAGGAGAATAATCGATCTCATCATCAGCCACATCCAAAGAGCTGGGCTTGGGTTTGTTCTTTTTTGACAATGGTTTGGTATCGGTATGGATGGGAAATACTTTACCTTTTTCCTCCCGTGATTTTTCACTCAGCCTGTCCTGTACCCTTTGGGGATGCTGGATGTCAAGAATCTTTTCCAACATATCCTCCACCTGTTTCATTTCGGGGTCCTCATCGTCTCTTTGTGACATCCTGTGCATCATGGCTTCCAATCTGTCGATATCCCCAGCCAATTCTATAGGTGTTTCCTTTTGCCTGTTCATTGGTTTTTGCGAAGCAGGTTGAACATCTGGCTGATCAAGGACGGACTGAAGTTGATCCAATTGCTGTCGTATTTTTTCTTCCTGTTCTTTCATCGGTGTTGATTCAATGATCGGAGACACTCCGTGATCGGATTTTCCCATATCCTGGCTTTCCAGTTCGGATTCCTTTATCTGGAAAAAATCGGCATAGGGGTCTTGCGTATATTGCTTTTGCCTGTTGGAAGAATCTTTTTTCGCCTTTTCAAAAAGGGAAAGCTTGTCCATGGGCTTTTCTTCAATTTCAGGGGAGGGAAGTGTTCCGATCAGCTTGGCATTATCGTCTGCAATTTTCATGGTGGGATTACCTCCTCCCAATGCCCAGAAAGTGGTGACAAGGAAAGGGAGGGCAAACAATGGGAGTACCAGCAGGAACTTGCGGTGCCGTTTGAATTTCTCGCTATGGGGTTGTGTTTTCATGATATTTGAGATTTGATTGATTATTTGTTGAAGGGATTTCCTATAAGATTTCTGTGGGGAGGATGGGTAACAAAACCCTGATGGGACTGCCTGAGAATGTTCGTAACAGGATGTAGAGCAGACATCCGGCAAACAGCATGATGTACAAAAGCAGCAGTAGTTGCTTTTGTTGTTTACTTAGTCTAGCTTCCTTTTTCTTGAGGTATAAGCTGAGACTTTGCCTTAATTGATGCCAGGGAGTAATCTTTTTGTTGTTCATATCACATTACCGTTTATTGATGTCGATATCCCGGTTTTCGATAACTTTCCATCTTTCGATTAGAAAGCCATGCGGATTGAGGTCAGATCGGTTGACATTTCTAAGCCGTCCTTCGGTTATCAGCTTCCTTGTCACTACGCTGGTTGAGCGGATGACCTTCTGTGTGCCGTGATAGCGGAAGGAAAAGGGATAATTTGATGTGTCAATCACAGCGCTGTCCATGTAGATGGTCTGGCTGACGCTGCCTGAAATGATACCTGTATAGTATCCAGCCTCTTTGAGATCACTGAATTGATTTGCTGCAGAGTTGTCTGCCAATCCAAGTGCTTTGTTGATGTTGCTTTCGATTACCTTTTCATCTGGGTCAAGGGTAAAAAAGTAATGGTGGAACATCTTTACATGATCCCGTGCCTCCACTGGAATGTTGTCTTTCCGTTCAGCTGAAAAAGCCTCCAATGCCTTGTCGTTGGCAAGCAGGTAAATCCTTTCCTGTGCGGAAAGCACCATTTTGAAAGCCTGATACACGGTAAAGCAGCAAAGCAATGAGGAACCGACAACCACCATGATGGTAAAGGTTTTGATGTGCTGGAATGCAGTGTCTATATTTTTGAGTTGTCTGAACATTTTTCTGGGATGGTTATCTTATTTCATCATTCCCACTGTTGCTGTGGCACCTGCTCCAACTGCACCTCCTGCCATTTTGGTTGCTTTGTGCAGAATACCGTCTCTGCTCCCTCCTGAAATGATGTAGTTGGCAATGTTGGGTATGGTGAAGTATCCGATAATGGCAAGAAGCATGAATACCGAATAGGCCAGTCCACCGAAGAATTCTGGGGATGTAAGCGCCATGTTTTCCAAGATCTTGGCAGTGATGGCTCCGAATATATTGGCGATGGGCAGCCACAGATAGACATTGACATACTTTGCAATCCAGTTGGAAAGTATGTGCTGAAAACCTTCGAACACAGAAAGGCCGAGTACAACAGGCCCCAAGATGGTCAGCACGATCAGGTGGAATGTGCGAATGGTGTTGATACAGAGTGCGGCGGAAACATAGAGCAGTTCCAATAGCCACCGCATGGCTGAAAGCGCCATGTTTTTCATTCCTGCATACAGAATTCGTCCTCCCCAAGTACCACCGGACAGATTTTCGTTGGCTTCTTGTTCTTCGTATTGATCAAGGTTTGATTGGTTGGCAGGGGGTTGGTTCTCAATCGCCCAGCGGGTATCCTCTTTCTGTTTATCAATATGCCAAATGATGGCATCGTTACTGCTGTCTACCATGTTTTCCGTGCCCCTGACCAGCGGAGAGAGCACCCCATTCATCAATCCCATCAGGGACGGAAAGAGCAGGATGGCCATACCGATGGCGAACGGCCTCAATAGCGGGTACATGTCTATCGGCTCTGCGTTGGCAAGGTGGCGCCATACCCTTTGGGAAATAAAAAGCAGGGAAGCAAAACCCGCTATCGCCCTACCCACTCCAATAAGCTGGCTTGCCAAAGGGATCATGTCGTCATACAGCCTTTGGAGTATCCCATGAAATTGTCTGACGTTGCCAGTCAAACCTTGGGCAAAGGTCTGTTCAGGAAGCATCAGCAGCAGGGCAAGGGCAATTACAAGCAGTATTGTTTTATTTTTCATTGGGTGAGTTTTAGGTTAAAGGCCATATATGGTTTTGAGGATCTCTTGATTTTCCTTCTCATGGATGCGGAGGTTCTGGAGGCTTGTCGTTTTCTTGTTGAATCCCCGAAGGAAACTGAGTTTTTCGCCCATGTCTGCATGGATTCGGTCGATGGATTTGAGCCGTTCGGCATCATTCATCCTTACCTGTCCCGCGGTAATGATCATGGTCAATTCCTGTAGGTTTTGCAGGCTTCGGGTGAACAGCTGACTGTATATTCTGGAGATATAGTCAATCTCTGCGGTGGTAAACTTTCCACTCGATACAAATAGATTATATGACCTGCTGTATTCGGAGAGGATGGTCTGTTGCTGGCCGATGATCTCAGCCACTCTCCGGTACTGGCGAACGGTCGGGTTCACTGCCATCAAACCATCCAAAAATGTTTGGTGCAGACTGAAATTACCCTGACTGATGTCCCTGACTGCATTGTATCCGCTGGTGAGGATGGTGTATCCGGTGTACATATTGTCAAGGATACTGCGTAGCTGGGATAGTTTTTCCACGTTCAGCAGAAGCTGGGCAATCTCCTGATCCTGTGCCTTAACGGGAACATGAAAGGCTATTGCCATAAGGCATATCACAAGTGTTTTTTTCATCAATTATTATTTAAGGTTAGTAGATTTCTTCCAGCATCAACATATCGTTTCTTTCCCGTTGTCTGGCTTGGGAAAGTGAGCGGACATCCCTTCCCAGACGTTTGAGGACAAGGTAATTTTTCAGGAAATCCCGGTAGAGAAAGTCTATGCGCTCAATCCTTTCCGCATCGGTCATTTGGAGATTGCTGTTGGTCACCACATCCTGAAATTCCGAGGAAAGTTTGCTTGCCTGATCATAGATTTTACTCCGCATCTCCGAGGCGTAGTTGTTTTCGGGAGGAGTAAGTCCCGATTGACTGGACATGAAAAGACTCAATGCCTGCCATTCTTCTACATAGCGGGCTTGCAGTTCCATGAAGCCGGAGACCCGCTTGTGGTTGCTTACCTCAGGGCTTACCGCTTCCAGACTGAGCATGTAGGTTCGGTGCTCGCCAAACTCTCCCGAGGTAAAGCCTTGGATCATGCCCAAGCCATGTTGCATGATGTTGTAACCACCGTTTGTTTGGGAATTCAACATCCGGTAGGCAATGATCTGCTCGGTCAGGTATCTGATCTGCGTTCTGTTTTGCCTGAACCATTCATTGAAATTCTGGGCATGGGAAGCCACGGAAATGCAAAGCAGAATTAGAGTTATATATATGGTTCTTTTATAGCCCATGAATCTGTTGTAACAGTTCAAGATCTAGCAGATTGCCTCCTCTTTGAACATCAAGTCCTACGTTCTGACGGTTGAACCTCCTCAAGTCTGCAAGGTTACTCCTAACATCCCGGTCAACCCGGTGGACGAGTTCAAGCCTTTCTGCATCGCTCATCTGCGTTCTGAAAGCATTGACCACCACATGGATCTGTTGCATGTTGTTGATGCTCGTTTCAAGGATTTTGGAATAGACCCGTTCCATATAGTTGATTTCAGCCACGGAAAAATTGCCGCTGTTTCGCAAAAGGCTCCAGACAGCCTGATACTCCCGTACCAACAATGCCTGATTCTGGGCAATGTCACGGATGCGTTGGTATTGGGTGATCGTATTTTTCACCCGCCAGAGTTCATTGTAGTAATCTCCAAACAAATCCCCCTGCCTTTGTGCCCAATCGGAGATTTCATCCAGCTTGAGTTGAGACAGGACATTTTCCAGGGTTTTCTGGGCATTTTGAAGCCATACGGTTTCAAGCTGCAATCTTTGGATTTGCAGATCAACGGCTTTTATGGCGCGTACAACACCCCTGCGGATGATCTCACCAATGATCGGGTCGGCTTTTGCCGGTTGGGGAACTATGGTGAATGCCATCACCACAGCAAGCACGATTGCTCTAATTGTTCTTTTCATCTGTTTATGGTTTGGTTTTGCGTAAATCTGTTGCCAATGCCCTGATGGCAGCTTTCATATCTCCTCCAAGTTTCTGGGTATATTCCTGAAGTTTCACCTTTTCACTTTCCTCGGTGGTATAGGCAAGATATTCTTCAAGAGACACCTCTGTGCGGTACACTTTGGACATCTGCCCTCCCAGACCGATAAACACTTCCTTGTACACCCTGTCGGGGTCATTGGCTTTGTTGATGGAAAGAATCAGGGACTTTTCCTTTTCGGTCAGTCCAAGCAATTCCTGTATCTGGTCGAACTTGTTTTGGTATTTGCTCTGGTCAAGGAGGATTTTGCAGTCCGAGTTGTTGATGATGGCCTGCTTGACCACGGGGGAGGAAATAATGTCTTCCACTTCCTGCGTGACTACAATGGCCTCTCCGAAGAACTTCCTGACCGTCTTGAACAGATATTTGATGTATTCAGCCATCCCTTCTTTGGCAATTGCCTTCCAAGCTTCCTCTATCAGAATCATCTTGCGGATGCCTTTGAGCTTCCTCATTTTGGAAATGAAAATCTCCATGATGATGATGGTGACAACGGGAAAGAGTATCGGGTGATCCTTGATGTTATCGAGTTCAAAGACGATAAATCGCTGTCCCAACAAATCAAGATTTTTGCGAGCATTGAGCAGGTAATCGAACTCACCGCCCTTGTAGTAAGGCCGCAGGACATACAGGAAATTCTCCACGTCGAAATCTTTGTCCTTTACCCGGTCTTTTTTGAGGGTTTCGGTAAAGTCGTTTTGCAGGTATTCAAAGAAACTGTCAAAGCAGGGAAAAATATCTGGGTGTTTATCGAGCTTTTGATAATAGCCTGTCAATGCATTGGAAAGGGCAACATATTCTGATCTTTTGAATACCTCATCATCCTTCTTCCACAGTGCCAACAACAGCGTTTTCAGGCTCTCTTTTTTTTCGGTATCAAGTACAGCTCCACCTTCAATAAAAAATGGGTTGAAGCGGATGGGATTGCTTTCTTCATAGGTGAAGTAATATCCCTTGACCAAATCGCATAAGCCACGGTAGGAGTGTCCCACGTCCACCAGAACCACATGGGTTCCCTGCTCATAATAGCTGCGTACCATATGGTTGGTGAAGAATGATTTCCCACTACCAGATGGTCCAAGAATGAATTTGTTCCTGTTGGTGATATAGCCCCTTTTCATGGGCTCATCGGAAATATCTACATGGACGGGCTTGCCATTCAACCTTTCACCCAGCCTTATCCCAACTGGACTTATGGAAGAACGGTAGGCAGTTTCCACATTGAAAAAACAGGCAGCCTGGTCAATAAAAGTGTCGAAGGTGTCATTTACGGGAATGTCACCCGCATTTCCCGGTATTCCCGCCCAAAACAGTTGTGGTGCACCTCGGGATTCCAGTTTTGGGGTTGCATCCATTTTGGCAAGGGATGAAGATACCATGTTTCTGAGGTCTTTCAGACCCTCCCTTTCATCCGTCCAAACCAACACATTGAAATGGGCTTTGACGGGCATCCGTTGCTCGCTGATGGCTTCATTGAGAAAATCCGATACAGCCTCTCTGGATATTGCATTTTCCCTGCTGTAGGCAGACAGGGATTGCAAACGAAGCTGTTTACTTTCAAGCTTTTTGAGCGTAATTGCAGCATCATCCACAACAATGTACTGGTTGTAAATGTGACTGCAGGGCAAGAGATAGCCCAAGGGTGAAGCAAAAGATATGGAAAATCGGCTACGGTCGGTGGAGTAGCTTTCATAACCTATGGAAGGGTTGCAAGTGGAAGGCAGATCTTCCACATCTGCCAAAGAATACATCAAACAATGGTTGGAGCCGATCTGCCATTCAGGTTTGAATACAATGTCTCTAATTTGTGGGGCTTGTCCTTTCTCCAACAGATAACAATACCTTTCCAATAGTCCAGTATTTGTCTCTGTTCCAGCCAAACTTACGGATGAAAGCGGTTTCAAACGTACCATACCACTATCGGAGAGAATCCGCTTAAATTGACCGATGGAGTTTTCAAGCTCCTGCAATACCTGTTCATCGAGAGTCTCCTCAGGCACGATGCCCCTTCCAAAAAGGTTGGATACTGCCGAAGTGGAAAGTTTATGACTGGGATGGCGCTGGGTGACAAAGAGGTAACACTCATGTTCCAGAAAGGGACGTTCATGGAAGAACCTGTCGCTGGAAGATGAAAGAAAGGCTTTCTCTGTATTCGAGAAGTCCGCTTGGAACCGACTCTGTACGAACCAGTCCTGCTTGTGCAAAATGGTATGTTTGGGCAGGACTTTGATGGCCTTTACCCATGCCTGATGTAGTGTGGCATAGTCTTTTTCGGAAAGCGTGAATATTTCCGGTAGCTGCACACAAAATGCAGCTGTAATGTCTCCCTGTCTGGAAACGAGAAGGTCATTCTCAATTTTCCAGATAGGTAAAGCCTTCTCCAGATCGATTGATTTACTGTGGTTTGTACTTATCATTTTGTTTTTGTAAGGCGATAAAAAGATTTTCTGCTGGATGATAGCACGGCACCCGGAACACTCCTGAAAGCCATTTCTTTGAGCAGCCCATGCCTGCCATACTTCTTGCTCATGGCAAAGATTTTTGTGAAAAGCAGGACTCCTCCACCAATGATAAGCGGAAACAGCAGCAAAAGTGGAAATCCAATTAGGTAAAGCACTGCGAATGCAATCAGCAACACCACCAGTCCGACACCCAAATAGGCGATGTACTGGGCTTTGAATCCCTTCAGTTCGATGGGTTTGTTGATGCCCTTATTGATTGTATAGCTCATAATTTTTCACTTTACAAATTGGGAATTTGATTCATTGAGCATGCTACAGACCAAAGAAGCTGGAAAGGACAGTAGCCACCAAGACCAGAAAGATGCAGGAGCCGAACCATGCCGTGGCTACTTTGCCAGTGTCATGGTCACCGCTGTTCCATTTGTTGTATACTTTGATGGCACCGATCAGCCCTACCAATGCCCCGATGGCATACATCAGGTTGATGGCGGTCTGGTAATAGGTTATGATGTGGTTTGTTGCATCCACTATCCCTGCCGTTCCGCTTTGGGAGTAGGCATTGTAGTAGCAAAGGACAAACGCGATAAGCAGCAGGATTAGGAATTTCCTGTTTCTGTTGGGGCAGGTAGCAATGTTTACATTCATGGTTTTTAATTTTTATGGGTAGGCATATTTTCAATGAGGGCTTTCCAGCGGTTTTCCAGTTCCTCATGAGTAATTTCCAGACCGATCTTCTTTGCTTCGGCATGGATACAGTTGTTGATGGCGTGCCTGAAAGCAGGTACATTCAAGCCTTCGAAGGTTTCCAGCTTTTGGGCGATCTGGAACAAAAGCACTTTTTTATCCTTAGACCGTGCAAAGGCAGGAATCACATTCTCCCGCAAATCGGCGTTGATCATTTCAAGCTCACCAAAAGCCTTGGCAAACTGCGATTCTGAAAGAAGGATACTTGTCTCAGGCTTCTGTCCTTTTTTCTTGGAAGGGATTTTCAATTCCATTTTTGAGGTGATATCTTTACCAAAGTAGCGTACCGCCACATAGAGATAGTAAGCCGTGAATAGGATTCCCAGAGCGAGGAAAAACTGTTCCCATGTAATTTCATTGAGCATAGTGATTGGTTTGAAGTTGAACTTTTCGGATACAATCGAGAAGGACAAAATTCATCTGCCGGCATTACTTTTATTCACACTGTGATTTGGAAGTGGGTCAAATTGATAGGGGAGAAAAAGCGGGCCAGCCAAAAAAATCATTTGGGTTTTGATTAAAAATTGTCTAAAAAGGCTGTGTTTTTAGATGAATACTAATAGGTTATGATGAGATAAGTAAAGCACATATTGGAAAAAGGATGCTTGTAACGTTTAAAATCTGGTGATAAGGAAATGCCAAAGAGATGATGCTGAATACTTTTGTAAGGTTTTAGAATAAACGCTTAGAAATGCACCTGTATCTTTCAAGTATAAGCTTTCAGTGTTTTTATATTTTGAGCTTGTTTTTTTTTGGATAGAGAATAATATAATTGTAGCATTTTCTATTCAATTGTTTTCGTTCATATTTTATGAATTAACAGGAAAGCTGTGTCATACTTTCCGAATCCAATTTGGCGCTGTAGCTCATTGTAGGATAGAACCTTTTTAGTATTGAGCCAGTAATGTTTTGTACACTTTTTGCAGTTCTTAAAATGAACCTCCTGTTTCTCTCTAAGAGCTTTCACATAAAGTTCACAACTCTTTTCGGCAAGAAAATGCGATATGAAATTGATGATTTTAATGGCTATTTTTTTAACTAATTACATCAATTGATGCTACACCGAAAACTAATTGACATTAGCTGTTAAATAAAATTTGGCATGTTGCCAAATTTGAGGGGGTCATATTAAAGTAGTTGTATTTTAAAATTATATTTAATTATTTAAATAAAAAAAATAAATAATTAAATATGAATATTTAAAATAATGCTTTTTTTATTATTTGATATCTTTTATTTTTTGAAAACTATTTATTAAATTGAGACATATTTATTATTGATGTCGTCTTTGACATAGGGCTTAGTTTTCAAGAGCAGGGTTTAAAATTCATTTTGTCAAATTGAAAAGTAAAAGGATTCAGCCAGAAATAAGTTGGGACATCGGTTTGGTGTTTTTATAAAAACATATGATAGCTTTTTGTCAAATAATAGCTGTCCCCAATGATAGGAAGAGTAGTCCGGTGGAAACAGTTTTGGATCTAGAAGATAATGTAGTAGGGGAATAAAAGTTGGTATTACAAAGAAAGTTTAGAATGATTAGTGGAAATTGGTCAAATGTTAGTTTATTATAAAAATTAGTTAAACAACTCTGTCCGGTAAACCAAATAGCCTGGTAATTATCAGTTTTATATAAAGCAAAGCGATTTAATTGGAAGTAAACAATGGGGTTAACTTTATAATAATGAATAACAAGTTTCAACAAAATGAAAATGGAAACTTTAAAGATTTACAATACCAAGTGGATGTTTATGATGGGAATGGTCTTGTTCTAGCCGCTGAATGGCGGATGGCAAGAGGGATTGATTTTATTGAAAACTGACATATTAATTAAATGCTGAAATAACCATGGACCTAAGAGCACTAATCCACACTTTATTATCAATCTTGTTTTGTATAGCAGGTTGTATGGAAAAGGATATAGAAAATATTGACAATTCCTGTATAAAAGGAAGGTATATCGGCTCATACTGTGAAGGGGTAGTAGTGGAAATAATGAATGAAAGTGATATCGGCAAAAATTGGGAAGGTATGTTCGATTCAAAAGAATACACCAATTCTGTAGTGGCAAGTATTGACACTATATTCCTATCAACAATAGACAATAGGGAGGAAATTGAAAAATTCATATTAGACGGTAACGTATTTTATTTCCAATATAAACTCGGAGGATACCCCCGGAAAGAATTCGATATTTGTGAACCATCATCCTTTATTACTATTTTCAATATTTCAACAATACCATGTTTATAATATTTAAAACAGTGGGTAAATCAATACTTGTAATACCTATAATTTTGTTTTACCTTTTTGTGGCTCCCGCTAAGGCTCAGATTAACAGTCAAATATTTCCGTCTGGAAGTGTTTCCCCGTTGGAAAACCAAGCAATTGACATTCGAAATATCCCAAATTATAAAGTCCCCAGAATAAACACTGATGAATTACTTATTGAGGATTTAGAGGAAAAGGTATCTGGTAGACCATTTAGATTTGGAAAAGCTATTGACGTTAATATTGATTTTTTCAAACTGTCTGTGAAAGAAGTGAGACAGGACACCGTAATACATTACTACAGCATAACTTCCAGTGATGCTCATAGCCTTAATTTAATATTCGATAATTTTTATTTGTCAGAAAATGCAAGTTTAAAGATTTACAGTATGGATGGTTCAATGATCTATGGCCCAGTGAAACACGACCACAATCCCGAAAACAGTGTTTTTTGGACTGACTTGATTAAAGGAGACGGGATAATTATTGAGGTCAAGATAATAGGCAAAGATTCAGGAGAATCGGCAATCAATATAGAAAAGGTAGTTCATGGATATATAAACACTTTTTCAGGATTTGATCAATCTGCCCCTTGCAACAGAGATATTGCATGTCCAGAAGGGTCTCAATGGAGGCAAGATGGAAATTCAGTCGCAATGTTATTATTGGATAGTGGCCAACGTTTCTGCTCAGGAGTTTTATTGAATAATACATGTAACGATTTCACAAATAATTTCTTGACGGCTTTCCATTGCCTTGATACAAATCAAAATGGTGAACTAACGGAGATTGAAAGAAATCAAGTAAATAACTGGGTGTTTAGGTTTATGTATGAAAGCCCTAGTTGCAATGGAATTGATGGTATTTCATTTCAATAGATTAACGGATCTATTTTTAGTTCAGCTTTTCAACCATCATACTTTGCTTTACTTGAATTGAATTCAAGCCCTAGCAGAGAAGTCACTTATGCTGGTTGGTCTAGGGCAAATGTTGAGGCAACTTCTGGAGTAGCTATACATCATCCTAATGGAGATGTGAAAAAAATATCTTTAGAAAATGATAACCTTACTAATGTACCAATCTGGACTACGTGGGTTAGGGACATTTTTGGTAACCCAGTAGTTGAATGCCCACCTAACACACATTGGCAGGCCATTTTCGATAGTCCAGGGATTGGAATCGATCCTAGTACTGTACAGCCAGGTTCATCCGGTTCACCAATTTTTAATCAAAATCATCAAGTTGTTGGTCAATTGCATGGAGATTATTTAAATACAAACAATGACTTTTGTGATAATAGGCGTGGTCAATTTGGTCGTTTTGACATTTCGTGGGGAAGGGATAATAATGGGGATTTTCTTCCTGGAAGAAATGCGGCAAATAGTTTGGCTCCATGGTTGGATCCTAACAATACCAATGCCATGGCCACCAATACAACTCTTTTACCCACCATCTCCGGTCCCGACTTTCTTTGTTCTTCTTCAGAAGATTTTATAGTCAATAACGTTCCTTTAGGGTCTTCAATATCTTGGAGTTCTACGCCTTCTGGAGCAGTAAGCTTTTCTAATAATAGTGATTCTCCAACCGTAACATGGCTAGGTGGCAACTTTGGGAGTATCACCTTAACAGCCACAATTGTTTCCACATGTGGATCAATCGAGATTTCTAAAGATGTATCAGTAGGAGGGATTTCAGAAAATGACCTACAGATAATAGGTGATGACTTGGTGTGTTATGGTAATTATTTATACACCGTACAATACAATGGTGATATATCTATACTTAATTATGATTGGAATGTACCCTCCGGTTGGAGCGTGACCCCTGTATCAAATCCTCACCCTAATCAAGCTATGATTTATATACCCCCATATGAATCTTTTCCACAGACAATAGAGCTATTTGTACAAACTGAATGTGGATATCAGGGAGCTTGGTTTTTTGAAGTCTGGGATCAGTCCATAGGCTGTGCTTCTCCATTTGCATTTTCTGTTTATCCCAACCCAGTTGATGATGAGTTTATGATAGTTGGAAAGATGGAGTTTCAGAGTACTCAGAATGATATGGAGACAGTAATTCCAAATTTTTCGGCAACGCTATTTGACCAAGATGGCAATCCGAAGTTAGAGGGATATAGTGCTGATGGGCAAATCCTATTCAAAACTGACCATCTCCGGTCAGGGATTTACGTACTTCATATATTAAATGATGGTGAAAAAGAAGAAAGAAAAATACTTATTCAGCATTGATTTGGGCTTTTTAATAATGGACAAGTGTATGATAGATAGGTGAATACAGTTTTTATTCAATTTGCTTTGTGGTTGAAATTATTGTTCCCTAATCTACTGTTTTAATTCAACTCCTTGTACCAATAGAAAAAAGCTGCTTTGTCTCTCGACTTTTTAAGCTTGTTTAGAAAGTTTAGCTCACCCGATATTTCCAGCTTACTGATGTCCTGGCCGTTAAATTTTTCTAATGCTGAAACGTCTTGGTTCTTTAATCGTCTGGCTAGGTAGGCAGCTTTACCAGCTGCAAGTATGGCATCCTCAATTTTGAAGTTCTCGGCTATCAAAAAACCTTCAAACTTGTTTAAAACCTGATCCATTCTTTGGTAAAACAATGTGCTTTTATCATCCTAAAATATCTTTAACAAGTTCATCAAAGTTGTTTTCTAAGTAACCTTTAATTTGTTCTTCTTTATTTCTTCTTCTAGCGTAGCTGATGAGTTTGGTGAAATTGATTTGATAATGTTTTAAGGCATTTTCAAACAGTGCATGCATTTCACTTCCCTGTACGGTGTAAAAGGTTACCGCATCGCTATACACATCAATCAATATTTTCTCCAAGGTGGGCACATAGATTTTATCCTTGGATCTCTCCTTTACATCAACTTTTTGTTTTGGCGAACGGCTGATTAGCGGTTTGATGACAATAGAAATTTCGCTTTCCACGTAGCGCTGCATGATCTCTTCTTTGGGATCCAAGTACACTCTGTATTGCCTAGATTCTGAATATGCATTGAATACTTCCTCTACAAAGTCCTTTTCCACCTCCAGAATATAAAAGAAGCTTCCCAATTGGTGTTGGGTAAAATCATTGAGCCACTCGGTACTCCAAAGGCAATATTCCAATTCATCGAAATCCTTGGCTACAATTTTGGATAAGCGACCCAGTTTCTCAGATATATATGGTTTGTAGGATTCTTTGTTGGAAATAATAAAAACACCCAACTTAACTTGGTCAACCACTTTCCGTTTGACCAAATCATGGATTCTCCAGGTTAAGGCACTTTCGGTTATTTCAGGGTCTAAACCAGTCAAAAAGGAACTAAGGGCCTCTCGACCGAAATGTCCTTTTCCTTTAAAACGCTTTGATATTTGATGGTCAATGATTTTAGACATAAATCAATTTTGCCAGTATTTAATTTTTTTTAGCAAATCATAAAATCACTTATTATTGCCAATTATACAAGTATAATGGCATTTTACAGAAATACTCAAAAATGCCAATAAAAATATTTAATGGCATTTTTGAGTAAAATGGTATCTCTTAATCTAAACCATTAGATGGAAAGAACACCAATAAAAAATGAAGCTTTTGCAATACCCATCTGGGCTGCAAAAGAGGCTTTGCTTTCTCTTGATTCCTGCCAATTACAAATCAGCTTATAATATTCTTCGTCACTAAACTTTTCATAATACAACTTTACGAATAGTAAACTTTTAATAAGACCTGAAATGGATCAGGTGGATACCTTTATCTGACTCATTGGTATTGGTTTTCCTGCCATCTGATTATTGTTAGCAGTTTTTGAAACCATTCCATAAAAAACAGAACTATTGTTCAGATGGGGCAATCCAGTATGCTGATGCTATCGGTAGTTGGGTGTGCTTATGTATGCCTTGGAGTAGGCAAACTGTGAGTTATTTATCACTGCTGTCTACTCATTACAGCTTCTGTGTACTTTATCGACTGTTTTAGTCGTGCGGTTGGACTGACACACGTTGCCGACAAGCTTAGATTTTAGCGTGGGCTGGTGAGACAAGAAAATCGCAAGGGACGGAACAAGTTGTGTGTGACTCTGAAGTAATGGCGTTTCTATTATATTTTCTTTAAAAATCTACTTCTAAAAGCTGTCCATTTTTCTTTAACCAGTTCTTTGCCTTTTCGTAGTTTGGTACTTGAATGGAAAGAATGTTCCAAAATCTTGGTGTGTGGTTGTTCTCAATTAGATGAACTAATTCGTGAGCTACCAAATATTCCAACACATACATTGGGGCTTTGATGATGCGCCAATTGAAAATGATATTATTTGCAGGTGTACAGGAACCCCATCTGTATTTCATTTCGGATGTCTTGAATTGATTGTATTTTACACCTAAATTCTTGGCGTATTTGGTGGCTAAAGGTTCAATTTTTATCAAGGCTTGTTTCAAATACCATTTTTTGAATAATTCATTCGCTTTGGGCTGATTGGCTCTTGAGATTTTGAATCGCTGATCAAACTCTATTCCTTCAAACTCTTCATCTACCACTAGTAACTGATAGTTTTTGCCCAAATACATCAGTGTTTCACCACTTACAAATTCTTTGGTCTCCGTTATCAATGGATATTTTTGTGCATGGTTTAGTTTCTCTTTAATCCATTGTCGTTTGGATTGAACCATTTTGTCAATCTTCTCAGGAGTGAGGTAGTGAGGAGCGCGAACGACAATACTTCGATCTCTTTCAACAGAAATATTGAGAGTTTTACGATTGGAATATTTTATCTGATACTCAATAACCATTACTCGTTCACTATTTTGAAATGATTGGTTTTAGCAAGTTCCATTATTCTCGAAATGATTTCATTTCGCTTGATGATGATATTGGGCAGATCTTTGAATTCGGGCGATAGTAACATCTTTTGCAATTCCGCTTTTAACTTCAATTGTGCAGGGGTGGAGTCCCAAAAGCCTGTCAGTTTTATTTCGGTAGCAACCAAATTGAAAATATGTTGCGTCAGATTTACATTCCTAGCAATTTCATCTTCTGTAAAATCCCGATTGTCAAACAATTCGGCTTTGAAAATGCGGAAGAAGGGCATCTGCTTTTTACGGTCTAAGCCGTAGGTTTCTTCCTTCTCTCTATTCTTGATTTTCTCTCGAAGCTTTTCTAACTCTTCATAAATCTGCTTCCAGTTTCCTTTGAAATTTTGCAGTATTTCTTCTAAAGATTGGGCAAAAGATGCGAACAACTCAGGGTCTTCATCAATATTCAAATCAATAAAGTGACGAATGGCATGTTCTACTCCAGCAGCCTTTGTCTTCTCACGTTTTTTTGTAGCCACAACTTTATTGAAAAAGTCATCTGCAATGATTGAGATGGGAGCGACTTTTTGCTCAATGCCTTTGGAGATTAAATACTTATCTGCAATGGTCCGCAACTTAGGCGGAATGCCTTTCATACTAAACCTGCCATCACGAAAATGTTTGTTTGCCAAGGCGTTAATTTCTGTGAAGGATTTCCAGTCTTTAAAAAACTCAAGAGCTTCCTTGCGTGGCAAAACTGTATTAAAACAACTTGTCAGGGTATTGTATAACTTGATATATTCAAAGCGGATATCTTCATCATAAAACACATCAAAGAAGGCATCTGAATCTGTGAGATCTTCCAAGCCATATACTTTCAAGAAGTTCCAAATGTCTTGATGGGCTTTTATCAAATCGTTTAGCTCAGCATCATCGTCTGAAATGCAATCCACAATTTCCTGCAATTCTTTTTCAGCATATACATCCAATGCCCTTTTGAGGTGATGACCTACACCTACATAGTCCACCACAAATCCCTTGTCTTTGCCTTCTGGGCCAACACGGTTAACCCTTGCTATGGTCTGTAAAAGGTTATGGGCTACAATCACCCTGTCCAGATACATTACCTGCTCAATGGGGGCATCAAAGCCTGTGAGCAGCATATTGTTGACGATGACAATACCCACATTTCCGTTTAGATTTTTGTCTTCTTCGTCTGTCTTACCAAAAGGCAATTTAAAGCGTTTGATGCTCTTTTTATGGTATTCGCCATTGGTATAGGCTTTTATTTCGAGTTCGTCATTGTGGCTACCCGAAATCACTACTGCGGTTTCCAGCAGTTTAAGCGTACTGATATCCACCAGCATTGGATTGTCCACTTCCAGCTCAGCAATTTTGGCTTTGAGTGCCGCATCTATCGCAGCTTTGTAGCGCACGGCTGCAATCCTGGAATTGGCTACAATCTGTGCTTTGAAGCCACCCGAAAAAATATGTTCTACATAATGGTTCACCATGCTTTTGGCTTTGTCCATTATGGTACTCATACTGTCTAGATAGGCATCACGGGAGCCAAAGCCCAAAATCTGCAAGCGTTCAGTGAGTTGATAGTCGCTGAATACATCCGCAAACTTATCGTCCATCCCTTTCTTGTCTTCTACTTCGGCGTTGTGTGTAAAGCCTTCATAGACAATTTCCAGCGTAACGCCATCATCTATGGCCTGACGCATGGTATACTTGTCAATATAGTCTTTGTATTTCTTTTCAGTTTTAGCAGTAGGTGTTCCTGTAAAGCCGATAGAAGTTGCGTTTGGCATTGCACGATCAAGATTGGCTGCCAATAGCGAATACTGCGATCGATGGGCTTCATCTGTCATCACCAAAATATTGTGGCTTTTATTCAGCTCAGGGAAGATTTCTAAACCTGTCAAATCTCCGTTTTCCTGAAACTTGTGAATCATGGCCATCACCAAATCGGAGTTGTCATTACTCAACAGCTCCTTTAAACTTCGTCCGTTGGGCGGGTTTTTGGGGTTGATAAAATTGGCTGTCTTGATATTAAAGCCAATGCTTTGCCCTGTTTCAGAAAGTTGTTCTTCTAATTGTGTACGGTCGGTTACGAAAACAATTTTCCAAGACATCAGTTCGGGGCGCAGTTTCATTTCTCTCACCATAAACATCATTGTAAGCGATTTGCCAGAACCTTGTGTGTGCCAAATGATGCCTCCTCGTTCCAAAGGGTTTTTTCCTTCAATCAAGCGTTGCGTGGCAATCTTGACGGCACGAAACTGTTGGTATCTGCCCACGATTTTTATTTTTTGCCCTTTGTCATTGGTGGCAAAAACAGTAAACMCCCGGATGATGTCGAGCAGKTTTCTGCGGTCGAGCATGCCCGCCACTAATCGCTGTTGGTCATTGGGTGAGGATTGACCGTGTGATAAATCATTGACTGTTTTGGGATATGGATCTGTCCAGCGGTAAAAGTGTTTTTCTATGCGGGTGGTGATGGTGCCGAACTTTGCTTCGGTGCGACAAGTAGTTACCAAAATCTGATTGTAGTAAAAGAGCTCTTTGTTGCCTTCTCCTGTGTCGCCTCGCTGCTCGGAGTAGCGCATCAGTTGGTCAATGGCTTCTGGGATGGGTTCTTTTACTTTTGATGATTTTGCTTCTACCACCACTACGGGCAAACCATTTATAAACAACACCATATCGGGAATGATGTGGTGGTCTGTACCCGTAACACTTACTTTGAACTGCGAAATGGCTATAAAGCTGTTGTTCTCTAAATTTTCAAAATCTATAAACCGTACTGTTGGGCTGAGTTCACCTGTTTGCTCGTTTTTCGATACGGTTGTGTTTTCAAGCAAGTAGTGTAATACCTGTTGGTTGTTCTCTAGTAAGCTGTTTTTTTGAAAAGTGGTGATTTTGCGCTCCAGTTCATCCACCTGAGCACCATTGAGAAAAGGATTGATTTTCACCAAGGCTTCCCTCAGCTTGGGTTTGAGCACAACTTCAGAAAACGAAGAGCGAAAACTTTGTCTTGGCTCTTGCTGCATTTTTAGTTCCAACACTTCCCAACCTAAACCAGCCAGTTGCTCTAAAAATGGTTTTTCAACGTGGCTGTATTCGTCAAGCTTAAGGGCATTGCCAAGGTTACCTCTGTATTTACTGTCATTGCTTAGGATCATAATTCTTGTAGTTAGAAATTGACTTTTCCATTTTCTAATTAAATAAAAAGTAATTGAAAATCAGTAAGTTAATGTAAAATGAATTGTCATGGTTAAATAAAGAAAAAGGAATTTCCGTTTTCCAATTAAATAAAAACTCTCTGTAAATCAATTCATTATGAATTTTTTCCATATGCTAATAAAATAAAACCCTATGCCCAATAGGGTATGTACAAACTGAATTTCTTGGATACATTTTCAGGATCCTTTGGCTTTATTTTTCCTGCTTCCATTGCTTCTTTGATCAACAATGAAATCTGAGAGGCCTGCTTTTCATGCATACCAAACCTTTTTCTCAGGCTTGTATTGCTAAAGCCTCCATTTCCGTAATACTCGATAATACTGTGTTGGTAACAGGCTTCTATCCGCTCAACACTAGTCATATCTGCATATTTTTTTGGTGCGTACATGGTGACTTTAAAGGAATTTTCAAGCTCTTCAAACTTCAGAGGTGGCAATCCAAACAGTTCAATTGCAATCACTGCTTTCTCAAACCCAGAACCCCTTTCTTCACATATATTGTATCTTCTAAAAGCCGATGCTAAAATTTCATTTCTAGACTCAGGAGTTGTCCGGATCAGCCTGTCGATTTTTTTGGAAGGCAACAATTTCCCCGGATTACTGAATACTATCCTATCTTCAAAGATCTCTATCATGGGGCCCGTACCCCTAATATTGAAATCCTGATGAATCAAAATATTGGCTATCAATTCACGAAGGGCTTGCTCTGGATAGATAGCGGTATTTACCCTTAGTGCATTTTTAATTATTTCACTGTCTTGTAGCAAGCCTTGAACAAAGTTGATAAGTGACTCAAAACCGACGGCATAACCCTTTCTGCCAGGATATTCCTTGCTCGCACCAGCCTTATTTTTACCCTCATATTTGATCAAACGCACAACTTTTCGTACCAAGCCATCAAATTTATTGAGGTCTTTAGCTGCTGCAATTGCTCCAAAATTGGTGATGTAATAACCTTTACCATCCACATCTACCAGCATTTTTTCATCAACCATCCATTGCATAATTTCTTCAATTTTGGATGGGACAGGTTTGCCTAAGAGCTCCAAAATCTTATCGTACTCCAAGAGGGTAATCACTTCCAGCTCGGTCAGGAGTTTTGAAGCATGCAGCTCTTCCCAAGTCGGAGATTTGCTATTGAGCATCAATGCCCCAACTTCTTGTCTTGATGCTCTACGGGTAGTGCCTCCGCTACGGATAAAGCTATCTTCAATGGTTTTGTGTATCAGATGTACAGGCTTGATGGCACTTTCCTGAATATAAATAAATAGCAGTTCCTTTTCCATGAATGTCTCAATACTGTGGTCAATTTTCACTAGGGGATTTACACCATCCCTGCAAAGTGACGCCAGCCTCTCAATGATATTATCTGCTTTGGCTTTGTCTATTCCTATCACACTTGCAGACCTATTGTTAATCCCAAACACCAAAAAACCGCCACCTGGCATATTGGCAAAAGCAGAAATGTGTTGGCAGAGCTTATCGTTTTTGGGCGAAAGGTCTTCCTTCCAATCGATTTCGTTCAGCTCAGTAGGTACCTTTCCCAAAGACTTTTCCAAGTAAGCAATAGCCTTGTTTATCCAGTTTTTCATTCTATGCTATTTAAATTTTGGTTTCTGGCCAAGAGGTGGCTTTTTGAATTTGGGCTCTTCGTAAATATCTCTCAAGAGTTCTTCCATCTTTTCATTGGAAATTACTCCATCTTTCATATCTATATATTTTCTCCCTGCAAGTGACGATGGGATAGCCTTATCATTGGGACCAGTTCTTATAAGTGGGATAAACTTAGATGTTTGAATATCAGAAAAAATTTCTGCTGAAATAATTGAATATTCATATCCAACACCACCAGTTAGACTGTCTGTTTTCAATTTGTAGTTGGGTGTCATGACGCAAATAACTCTTTTTGCTTTACGCACTGCATTTTCCATAAAATGGGGAAGAGGTTTTCCTAAAGGGCCCAAGTCCCACTTATCGAGAATAACATCAACTCCGTTTTTCCGCAGTTTGGTAGCCATCTCTAAAACCCAATCTTCATGCTCTGGTGTATCCCATGAATAAGAGATAAATACTATTGGCGACTCGTCAGATGTAGCAACAATCTGTGATTCTTCTACTTCGACCTTTTGGGCAACACTCTCTTTCGGAAGAATACCTTCTTCCCAAGGATCTTTAAAATCAAAGGATTCTAATTGACTATTACTTGTGAAAATATGGCTTTCTAAAGATATTTGAATGTTGGCGTAAAGCGTTTTTCGTTGTTCTTCGTCCAAATGCTCCACAAGATCTTGATAATAGTCGGCTCGGTGCGTTGATAGATTTTTATTTTTTCTAGCTTCAATGAATTTCTGATTGTTTGGAGGCAGATCATCAACAAGTTCAAAGATGAGTTTATAAAATTGGCCACCAGTGAGGTAAAATTGGGCTGTTTCCTTTGGACCTATTACTTTCCATAGCTTATTGAAAGCTTTATCCCAATCAGGTTTTATAATGTCAGGAAAAACCCATGGCAGTTTTAGCATTGACTTAACTTTTTCTTCATCATAGATGTAATCGTATCCTTTTTCAGTAAGTCTTATTGATTCGGGACTTTCTTTTTCATAGGTGAAATACCCGGTAGAGATTAGACCATTAAAAACCGTATGAAAAATCTCTTTTTCTTTTGGATTCAGCTTGTCAATAATTCCGAACTGGATATTGCGCATCATCACAATATGTCCTGCCTTACATTGAGCCTTTCGGAATGAATCAAAAATTTGCTCCGCTATTTGTCTTTCTGTTTTCATGTTGTTGCTGTTTCTTTAATGAGGTGGTTTACCCGCACCTTACCACTTAATAAATCTTGCATTAAGCCCGCTTTGAGGGATTGGAGTTTGGAGAGTTTTATCCTTTCATTAATTATTAAGTTTTCCTTAGATTTAAGGTTCTGAACAATCCTTTGCTGTTCATCAAATAGAGGAACCTTAATTTGTGTGTTGTTTATTTTTGTCAAAGTAATTCGAGTTATTGCATTGCCAGACATTTGGTCAACCAAAGATTTCTGACCGCTTTCTTCCATAAAGAATTGAACAATATACTCGTTCAACAACTTTCCTTTTTTACCTCTTATTAATGCAACACTCGATAATAGACTGAACTCTTCATCTAATGGATTCAAACAAATATTCCCAGTACTTGCCCCATCTTTGGTAAGCAACACGTCGTTATATTTAACCGAGCATCTTCTGTAAATCTTTTTATGAGCATCATTATTGATATGTTCGAGATTTGTCAAATCCAAATGCCCCATTCTGATATTCTTTGATGTTATATACTTGTACGCACCATTTGAATCAGTTTTTGGTGAAAAATGAGTGCCATCTTGAATTTTTTCGCAGAATGAAATAAGAGTATTACACTCCCACTCCTTCGGAATTCTCCCTAGCGGACTATCTTTAAACTCGTGGGTTTGTTCGCTGCGGATTTTGCCGTATTCGTCTATGCCTTTGGTGAGCAAGTCCTGCATCAGGCCCGTTTTGATGCGAGTGTATTTGGCGATAAGTTGCTCGGTTTGGGCGATGGCTTCATCTACTTTGGAAAGGATGCGGGCTATTGTGGTTTGTTCGGAAAATGGTGGCAAGATAACCTTCAACTTACTGAACTCAGAAATCCAGCGTCTTTTATGGTCGCCCCCAGTCTCTCGAATTTTTAAGTTCTGTAAATACCCAAAAATTATTTTGATATCAAACTCGTCAGGATTTTTAGGCTTTAAGAACTTCATTGCTGAAGACTTTACCTTAAAAGGAAAATCAACAAACTTGCTGTCTGTTGTGAAATCATCAAAAATGATAACAGGTGTGTTTTGGTAAACATCATGTAGTTCGGTGGTATATCCAAGAATAAAGGATTTACCAGCAGTCAAAACAGGAATACCTGACTTATCATTATAGTCTGTTGAATCAACGGTATATTTATATGGCTGTTCATAATTTAAAATATTTCCCAAACAATATTCATCCCACCCATTCGGAACATGCAGTTGATTTTCTTCCATTAGCTCAAATAGTTTAGTTGGGTGAGAAAATCATTCAGCTCTGCCATAGTCCTTTCCCGCTTTTGCTCTATGGCTTGGCCAGAGGTGTAGTATTTATCAAAGAGGTTTTCGTAGGCGGCTATCAGTGCCCGCTTTTCGGCATTGAGGTAGCGTTGCAGTTGGTCGTTGATGATGTCGAAATGCTTTTTCAGAATCAGTTTTTGGCTTTCTTCGGTAGTAATCATACCTCCAATTTCTTCCAATAGGGCATCAATGCTTTTGAGCTTACTTTGCAGTATGCCACTGTCTTTTACCCTTGCATTGTAAGCCTTGGTAATTTCCTTAAACTGTTTTTGGGCTTCCAGCACTTGGGACAATTTCAGCATGGCATTTTCATCATAATTTCCTTTGAGAGATTTTTCCAAAGCGGTTACGGATTTCTTGATGTTGGCGTAATCGATGGTATCTTTTAAGTCGGGTTTGAAGTGCTGTATAAGATGCTCAATGTCTGTGTCCAGTTTGGCTATCTCTCTTTTGGTAGCGGTAAGCAGGGCATTGCTTTCCTCTTTTACATCATCACTGCCGTAGCGTTTCAGTTCTATTTTCAGGTCTAGTTCTGCTTGCTTTTCCTTGAGCTTGGCTTTGCAATCCTTAATGGATTTTTCGAAGTCTTTTATTTTGGTTTCCTGGTCATGGAAGGGCTTCGCTTTTTCAGGTTGTTTCTTTTCTTCGCTGTAGAAATCAATCATTTTGCCCAGTTCACTTTTGGCAAGAGCAGGTGTTTGTTTTACTTCACCTTCTTCTTCGTCTGCTTCATACTCCACTAGATTCAGGGCTTCTTCTACGGCTTCTTCCAGTTGGCTTTCAAAGTCGGCTTGTTCCATTTCTACCTGCTCGGTTTCGGCTTTTTCGCTTTTGAAAAATTCACCGATCAGGTATTCGTCAGGTATCAGTCCGGCATCCCAGCCGTTTTGCATAATGGTCTTGAGGTCGTACTTAATGTTGTCCCACCAGTTTACAAACACACCTGCCACTTGGAACTTGTCCAACACACCTACAGGCACAAATTTTTCTTTGATGGAATCGAGCAGTTCTTTCCGCACTTTCGGGAATCTGTCGCCACCCAATCGGAGATATATGCCCATTGGTTCAGCAACCACGTCTTCTTCAGGTTCTTTCTTTTTTGGAGCAAGGGTAGAAAAATCTTCTTTGGCCAATTGCCACCAATCAGCTAAATGAAGCCCCAATTCGATCAAGGTATCAATGACGTTTTGATCATCTTCAATAGTTTTTTTGATTTCAGATTTCTCGGTGATCGCAAAATCTTTGTACTGATCGTTTTTTTTCTTGAAGAGTTGGTAGCCGTCAAAATCGAACTTGGGTGCTAAGGTGTTTTGCACTTCTTCAATTTCACTAATAGGCACACCACCTATCAAATGGGCTTTTACATCCTCGGGTTCAGGCAGAGGCGTATTATCCACATACCTTCGGATATTCAGTGTGTAGTCGTTTTGGGCAATAGTTTCCAAATCCACCAATTTGGAGTAATTGCCTTCTTCAATTTTGTTGGTGAAGACATAATCAATCTTCTCTACATCTTCCGGGCGAAGGGTATTTTGCTTTTTCCCTTCCGCATAGTCCTTGTCGGCATTTATGATAAATACCTTGTTTTTCAGACTGTCGGGTTTACTCTTGTTGAACACCATCACACAGGCAGGAATACCCGTGCCGTAAAACAATTGTGGGGGCAAACTGATGATGCCTTCCAGTACATCTGCCTTGAGCATGTTCTCACGGATTTCTTTTTCCTTGCCACCACGGAACAGCACACCGTGCGGCATTACTACCACAACTTTGCCTGTGCGTTTGCAGCTTGCCAGCATGTGTTGTACAAACATCAAATCGCCCTTCTTGCCCGTTTCGGGAGCAAAACCATAGCTAAATCGAGCTGGGTATTGCATGGTCGCCCGATTATAATTCTGCGAAAATGGAGGATTTGCAATTACCCGGTCGAACTGGATAATTTGTCCGTCTCTTTCATTCAGCGGTTCTTCCAACGTGTCGCCATACTCAATGTTGTATTTGGTGATGTTGTGCAAGATTATATTCATCTTACAAATAGCAACTACAGTAGGGTCGTTCTCTTGCCCAAACAGTTCTAAGTCGTTGGAATTTTGTCCATGTTCTTCGATATATTGATGTGCTTGAATCAACATACCTCCAGACCCAACCGTCGGGTCATAAATAGACATTCCCGCTTCTGGTTTCATCAACTGAACCAGTAAACGCACCACTTGGTTAGGTGTATAGAATTGACCGCCTTTTTTGCCGCTTTCATCTGCGAAGTGTTTGAGTAGGTATTCATAAGCTGCACCCAAAAGGTCAGGGAATTCAAAATTTTCATTGACCAGATTGGGGAACTGATTGAAGTGGTCAATCATTCTTTTGAGGTCGGTATTTTTTACAATTTGCTTACCGTCCACCTCTTTATTGAAATTGATCCTGCCTTTGAAAATACCAGAAAGTGTGTCGGTGTTGGCTTCTTCAATTGCGTCTAAGGCCTTGTTAAGCATTTGAGCAATATTGTGTTGCAGGTGCTTTATAGGTGGCTGCGGGACTCCATTTTCATCCGAAAAGCCTTCATTCCAACGTGCTCTTGGCGGCACATAGAAGGTGTCGCCATAAGTCAGTTTGTCTTCGAGTATTTCGCTGAGAGTTTCAGAATCTAAATGTTTGTATTCTTTTCTATAATGCTCTTTCTTTTGATCAAATACATCAGACATTCTTTTCAGAAACAGCATCCCAAAAATAAATTCTTTGTATTCGGATGCATCCATTTTACCCCTCAAAATATCGGCAGCCTTCATTAAGAAACTTTCCAATTGGGATAACTTAATCTTGTCGGTTTTCATTTATTGTTTTATTCCTTTTGTATTAATTGCTCTACAGCTTTTCTTCGTATTTGTTTTGCAAAAGCAAAATTAAAGACCCCTTGCTTTTTGTTCTAGTATTAGGCTGTGACTAAAACTAATTGTGCTTCAGTGTATTTGTTTTTATATTGATGGAAAACGTGAAGTGTTTTGGCCGCAATCTACTCAAAAAAACCACCATTATAAATAGAAATATCAAGACTGCATCTAAATCATAGTTGGACTAAACAGGGTCATTGAATTATACTATGGAATAATCTAAAGCTCCAACTTTCTTTCCTAAAACCTATCAACCCAAATCCCGCACCTGCTTGATCCACTTACAAGATCTAAGAAATCAAGGGTTGGATCCAGGACATACCGAAAATGCAACACCCCAGTATTAGGTTAGACCATATCCAAACCAAAGCACCCGCCCCCCCCCCAAAAAAAAATGCAACCAACAACTAAAACAACCACTTCCTAAAATCCACCAGCCAGCATACTATTCCACCTAGTAAGCTCTTCACCTTGCGGATGTCTGTCAACAGCCACTAACCAAAATCTCTGATAGATGAATGCATCAATCAGGGATTTTGGCTAGTGGGCTAAATATTAGCGGTTCGGCTTTTTATTCTTCGCTCAGTTCTGCACATATTAGCCTAAGTGATGTATAATATTCAATTTCATTGTAAATATTATTTTCCATATGGTTTAATTCGTTTAATACCAATTCGTTGTTTTCGCATTTACTTCTTAAAAGTCCAGCAAAAAAGTCAAAGTCCATTGCATTTCGTTTTGTTGCAATTTTGCCAATTTCATAGTGATAAGTAGTTTTTTGTTCTTCTTTAGAAGTCTTGGTTATTGTTGAGTCCGTGAATAAAAAATCTATTTGTGGTAATTCTACATTACTGATTTGAGAATAATCAATCTTTTCACGCTCGTATATTTCAGTTACAAATTTCTTTTTGTCAGCAATTGCGGATTTTAGGTCTTTATAAAATCTGTCTATTAAGTTATGATATCTCTGGTGCTCATCTTTTCTGGCGTAAATTTTCAGCAATGATTCTTTGTCATATAAATAATCATTCTCGAAGATGGCTTCAAAGTATAACTCCACAAGTTTTAATACCGTTGAAAAATCCCGGTTGATAATTACTTTTTCTAATTTTTCTAATTCGGAAACAAATTCATCAAGGATAGTCCTTAACTTTTGAAGGATAATTTCAAAGTATTTTTCTAAAAATTCCTTGTGTCTTTGTTGAATATCTTCAATTGAGTATGTTTTTTTCTCGGATTGAAATTTATTATCTGTATGATACCTTAAATACTGAATCTCCCCTTCATTCGCTTGGTAACTAAACAATGTTGATGAAATTAGTTTTCCTTCAAATTTTCTGATTGGATGTCCAATAAGTTCATTTCTTAAATCTCTGTTGATTGAATACAGGTGGTCATTTTTAAGATGTCCTTTGTCTATTGATGTTCTGAAAATGCCCAATAACTCTTCTACAAAATCTTGTTGTATATAAATCGCTTGTAAAAAACTTATTGTATGCGAAAATTTCTCGCTGTATTCATTTGATAACCTTTTAGTTTCAAAAACAATATCAAGTGTATCTTGAAAATAACCTAAGATATCACCGAAGTAGTTTGTTTTAACATCATCATTAAATTTAATTTTACTTGAACAGAAGCAATAGTCCCATATGAAGTAATTCCATATATCAGCTATTTTGTCAAGTTTAAATCTAATGTCGTCTTTCATTGTAATTCAATTATTGGTCTTGGTTCAGCTCTATATCTTTCTTTTGTTCCTTCTATTGGAAACGAAAACCAATATCTTTCAACTGGGTCTTCGTCAGCAACAATATGAAGTAGGTTTGAAATAAAATAGGAGAAAGAAAGGTCTGTCAAATTGTATCTAATGTAGCAACGACCCTGAAAGACTGGTCTTGGATCTAGACGGTCAGTATTTTCCCAATACCGTATAAATTTGTTTGGTCCAAGTGAAATATGATTTACTAAACCATTTGAAATTCTTAATGCTTCGTCAACTCTTTCATTTGAAAAATCTTGTTCGTGGTCATATGAAAAAATCCCGACAAACTTTTTCCTATGAACTCCGATTGGGTTAAAAGTTTCAAATTCTCTTAATCGATTTATCTTTTCAATAATTTTATTTAGTGCGTTGTCTTGACCGTTCGTTGTTGTGTTACTATAATTTATAACTTTTGTTTTTACCTCTATAACCGCCCTAACTGCACTTTCAGTGATGATTACGAAATCCCCTTCTTTAAAGATTACGGGTGATTTATCTTCGTAAATAATTATGTCAAGCTGACTTGATATTTGTTCGTTTTGTCCATTGAAATGGTCTGGATTTCCAATGATAAATCCCGTCCCAATGTTAAGATTGGTAGGTAAAAATTGAGAAATTGTTTTTCTTAAAATAGCTTCCTTATAACTTCCTACGACACCCCAATTAGCGTTACCAATTAAAAATTCAACTCTGTCCTTCGTTAAAGTCAACTCTCTGGTGATTGACTCCTGAAATTCTCTAACTCGTTGTCTTGTTCTTTGTATTGGCATATTGTTTCTATTTGCGTGGTCTTTTAAGCTGACCGCTAACAGTTTGTTCTATACGCATAAGTGTTGCTGATATATCATAATTATCTCCAAACATAACCATTCCGATCTTAACAAAAAATACCAACTACTGGGTGTTTTTCAAAGAAAAAAATGTTTTTAAGTCTGACAATCTGATGCAGATGGGAACGAATTTCAACTGAGCTCGCCTCCCTTTTTGACAGGCAGGCTGGGGGATATAGTTGGGGAGAGCCTGTCCATACCTACTGGCTTTTTTCGTCAACATTTTTAAAATAATCATGTTTTTCCCAAGTATTTAATAGTTTGTCAAAAAACTTTTTTGGACTAAATCTCATTAATTTCAAATTAGTTATTACTCTTTCAAATGCAATAAACGTTACAAATGAATAAAATATGGAATAATTAACCATAGGTGTATCGAAAATTTCAAAATTACCAAGTCTAGAAATTGAAAATACTATTAAATAACAAAAAAACAAAGTGTATATTAAAAATCTAATTCGTTCTGTATTTACTAAAGTTAGAGCTAATTCCATTTGTGATTTCTTCCTTTTCTCAGGTTTGTCATAGTTTAGACTTCGATTGATTTTTAGCATTATTTTTTCAACGAATAGAGTTGTGAAAATTGTTCCTGTGATTAAAACTAAATAAAGATTAGTAGAGTAGTTTAAATCAATTCCAAACAAGTACTCTGGGAAAAATTCAAAGATCAATGCTATAGTCACAAAAGGTATAACTAGTGCATACATTATAAAGATAAATACTTGAATTAAAGGGCCAATTAACAACAGTAATACAGCTGGTATAGCTATCAATTTTTTAACTTGTTTTAATACAATCCAATCAGGTAGTATACTAGAAAAAGTATATAGGCCGAAATAAAGAATTATATAAGAGTAGTAACTTCTATTTTCTTTTTCGAAAAAATAGAAAATAACAAAAAAAACTAGTGAAATTATAATACTAAACTTATTTTTTTTTATCCAAGTTTTCATTTTTTACAACCTTGTAAGTAAGTCTTTCTATTTTCAATATTGTAGATATTATCCTTTTTTGGCATACTATCAACTATAATGATGATATATCTCCCCGACCATCAAACCTACCAAATCCCCATCTAACATAAAATACCAACTACTTGGTATTTTTCAAGGTAAAAACAAAAAAAGTCCCATTTAAGAGGCTTAAAAAAAAATAAGGTAATAATAACAACTTTTTACCTTCCTCTTCTACTACAAACCGCCTGATGCGGGCGGGATGACGGAGATCCGGGCCAGCGGTGGCCTGTAGCGTGGATAGGATATCTCCGTCTTGATCTTTTTGTTACTTTTTGCATCAAGGCAAAAAGTAAAAACCACGTCACTGGGAACTGGGATACAAATTAGTCTGACAAAATGTATCCGACTGCATAATAAGAGCTTCCGCAATAAGCGGAACTGACTGTATGAAATGCCCAAACATTCGTGAATACAATTAAAAACAAACCCAACATGAACAATCGAGAGGTTCATTCCGATTTTTGGGAGTTCTGTGAGAGGTTTAGGGGTGGGATTCCCCTTTACCTCGACTGTGCGTTCGTGTTTGTTTGCTGTAATTGTGTTTGTGTAATTTATATACAGATTATACTTTAAATTTAATATTCAAGTCTATCTCTTTCTGCCTGTTCATCTTCTCTTTTTGCATCTTCTTCATAGCCTTTCGACAAGCTGTCAAACACAGAAGCCACGTTAGGAAATCTATTTTTGTGCAATTCAGTCAGTTTGCGGAAGTGTCTTGCTAAAACTCGTTCTTGCTCGCCTCCGTCAAAAACACCTCTTGAGGTTGTTCCTCTCTTGTTGAATATTGCTGCTGAAAAGTTTCGTTTAATACTATCGGTATTTATAATTTCTAAAACATTACAAATTTCCACAGGAGGCCAAATTTCCTCTGTTTCAGGATAGTATGCTAAAACCTGTGCAATGTATGCATCAGCAATGTTTAGCTTACTATAGTTATTAGCAAATTCACGAACCTTGTTAATCCAAGACCATAAAAACTCTTCATTTATGTTGAATTTCTCATCAACTCCTGGAATCTGTTTCCATGAATGCAAAAGCTCATAGGCTTGCCTACTTCTATTTTGTATCTGTTCGTGGGACAGCTCAGTTTCTTCAATTTCCTCTTCATTTTCCGCCTTGTATATCCATTTAAATACCTCAATAAAAAAATCTGGATTATTTGCTAATTCATTATGTAATAATTTGGGACTTCGTCTATTTCCATATGACGCGAGCATTGGTAGAAAATACCATTCCAATTTAATCAAGGTTTGTGGTGAAGTATCATTTCTTTTGTCAAGGGTCTCGAATAACTGTTCAACTTCATATCCATTTAGCCTGGTATTCTCACTTGCTTTGTCAGTCGCAGCTTTATCTAAAACCTCAGCTATCAAGTCACTAGGAATTTCTTCGTGAAAATGTGAGCAAATATCAATTGCGCTAAAGTATCGTTTGAACTCAAGCAAGTATCTAATCCCAATAATTTTTTCTTCTTTTGGGATATTCCAGAAATGGGGAGACATGTTAAGCCAATACTCTATTTTAATTTCATCACTTGTTGAGTCAATGAACTCCCAATGTGCTTTATTTTGGTTCACTGGAATTAAAAACTGAGACAACGCAGCATCATTAAACCCTTTCTGTTTCAATATTGCAAAATGCTCTCTTATCCATAGGGTATCATTAAGTATCTCTTTTCTTATAATGAAGGCATAAATGAACCTCAAATTATTTTTCGAGATATCTAAGAATTCGCAAATGGATATAATTTCATCTGTGTCATTTGTTATGTAGGCTAATGTATCTCCTAAAATCCAAGAGTCCTTAATTGCTGTACTAATCTCCTTAATCCTATTTATGCCATATTTCTGATAAATAATTTTTAATGCTTCAATTCTTCTATCATTGATAAGCTTTTGCTGACTTTCTGTAGATGTAACCTTTCGCTGGTATCCTTCAATAAAGCTCGGCCAGTGTTCCTCAAATAACCACAATATTTGCTGGACTTCGTCAGCAGGCTCCAAGGCTTTATATATTTCTTCATAGCGAATCAATTCGCCTTCTTGGAGAGCCCAATGCATGCCAGGGTGCGATCTATGGTGATTTAGGATTCCACGTATCGCTTGCCATAACGAAAGATCGGCTGGCTTGATTTTATCGATATTATTTTTCACAAATGATAATATTTTATCTCTATCATCAGTTCTTAGGTTTACAGATTTTTTAATTAAATCTGAAATCTCTGATTCAGAAAAATCACATATTGAAAGCAGAAGATCGACTACTACCGAATGAGTTCCCCAAATTTCTATATCGGTATATATTTTTTCAAAAGTCTGGTCAAAGGTCCTCCATCGCATCTTGTGAGTAAAATGTCCGATTGCATGTGAATCGGGAAGCATTCTCAACAAAAGAGTCCATGCGACTTCCTTTTCTCTTTGTAAGATCAGTTTTAATACTCCAATTCTATCTTCAAATGTTGCATTTGTTTGATAGTGCCAGGGTTTAAAAATTTCAGCTAAACTATTAATTGGCCTGTTAGCAAGGCTGCCACCAGGATCGATTGCGGAAAGTTTAGCAAGAATAAGAGTTGCTCTTGGGAAATATTCTGGTAGCCATGCTAAATTTTCCAAAGCCCAAAGCAAGCCTGTATGATAACTTTGAGACGACATAAAACCGGGGTCCTCGTTAAATAAACTTCTTACCGGTGAGTTGTCCGCATCAATATATTTTTCAATAGCGTTTAAAAATTCGTTCGGGGAAGCTTCAGCTAATAGAGGTAACTTATTTTCTATCGATTTCCAAAGTTGGGGATTATCGTTATTAAAAAGTTCGGCTATAATTCTATCAACCCACAAAGGCCCGCTAATTGGCAGATTAAATTTTAGTTGATTTCCGAAAATCGAAACTAATATCAGTGATTGCGTGATGCCTTCTCTTATCCACCCAGAAAATTCTCTTTCTTTCCCATACATAGAGGCCATATACCTTTTCATAGGTTCTAGTTCAAATGCCGGATTGATCTCGATTAAAATATTCAGAAAAGATTGACGCAATATTTCAAAATCATTTTGAGTTAAATATTTCGATGCATTTGTCCATGCATCCAATGGAGATGCAATTCTCCACGTATTGCCAATTTTTACAAAGGGTGAATCTGATGAGTTTAACCAACGACTTAACTTTTTAGAATATTCTTCGTAATTCTCTCCAGCTAGGTTAGCGAGAATATTTTTATCGTGCTCATAATTTTCATCCCAACGTCCAACAATTAGAGCCGGTAATATCTCTCTAACATTCTCCGGTTTTGCCCATTCAGGAACACTTCTAACGAATTCAAGTTGTCTTCTGAGTATTGTTACATTTCTTGTACTTTCTTTTGAATATTTTTCGGCTCGTTCTTCGCCGATCCCGGTTTTACTTAGCGACTTCACAAATGAATCTCGATCGATCTGCGGAAGCACTATCTTATTTCTCCAAATATCTGAAGCATCCGCTCCTAATGGCACTATAACGCAATGACCATTTGAAATTGCTCGATTTATAATTCCAGAATCTTCAAACCTTGGAATTAATATTAAAGGAGTTTTTAAGACGGATAATTTTCTAAAAGTATCTTCACTATCTACTATGATACTTCTAGCGAAGAAGTCCTCTTCTTTATCCGGTACATTTTTGAAACTTGATATAATAAAGGCAAGTGCTTCATCTCGTGAGGTACCTTGTACTGAAATAATGCCGGGGCTTAAACTGAGATCAAATAGGCTATCAATCTGAGATTTACGTCCGCCCAACAAAATTTCGGGATTAAGTTTAATTTTTGGGCCACTCGACCATTCTTCCCAAAAGTCTTCTGTTGACTGAATTCCTTCACTTGGATATTTTCCTAAATGTTTTATAGCTAACCAGGCGGCTACTGTTGGTGCGATTTCAAGCCACTCTTCGAGTATTTCAGCATTGATTACTTTAATATCTTTCCATACGCCATCTTTCTTTTTTTCCTCTATCCACTCGTCTCCCTTGGTCCACAGCCTGGGTGTAACAAATACATATGTACATTCTGCAGGATTAAAGCCAATCGGATTTTTGCTTCTTTTTTCATAGTCTTCATCGGCTTTGCCCTTTGTATCTGCATTTGAGCCGAATTCCCATAGAGATATTCCTTGGGGTAAGTATTCTGTTTCATCACTTACCTCTAAAATTCCATCCCAGCCCCCAATTGATACATTTTCGCCAGAAGGGAATTTTATACTTTTAATTGAATCAGATGTAGCTCTTATTAATTTTCTCGCTAATTCTGGAAGTGTTTCTTGACAGTTTCTTCTATTTGCCCACTGCCTTAAATCTGTTGTATCAATCCATTTCATAGTGAAGTATCAAGTTAGTTTGAGTAAGTTTTTTTAAGAGCCTTTTGAACTGAAGACTGTTGCCTTAGCATGACGCATAAGTTGCTGATATTTCCCGATTACCAAACATAACCATTCCGATCTTAACAAAAAATACCAACTACATGGTGTTTTTACAGTGAAAACTTTTAGTTTTCAATACAAACCGCCTGATGCGGGCGGGATGACGGAGATCCGGGCCAGCGCTGGACTAGAGCGCTGATAGGATATCTCCGTCTTGACTTTTTTTTTACTTTTTGTGTTAAGACAAAAAGTAAAAAAATACTAACCACAAATTCCCTCCAAACAAAAAACACCATGTTCAGGGTATTTTCACTCAATTAAATAGTGAATTTAATATCTAATATCTCGAAGGATTTTCTTTAAAACGCTAACCTAACGCTTTCTCCTATATTTAAATAAGCTACTTGATACTTGTTTTGATTCAATTTCACCATTTTCTACAAATTTGTTTAAAGCATTAGTGATTGAAGAGCTTAAATACTCCCAATTGCACTTTTCTGATAGAAATTTCATCACATCTTTAACTTGAACATAATCATCAAGAACATCTTCTTTTAAAAGAATTTGCTCAATAACCATAGGAAGTTTTGGGGTTTTAGTAAAAATATATGTGTAAGGGTTACTTCCAGGTTTATGTAATTTTTTCATTTTAGAGATTAAAGCTCTCCATTCTGGAATCTCAAAATCGGATTTATATAAATCTTCCCTATTGATTCCGAAAAAATTACATATTGGTGTTAATTTATGTACATCATAGGATTCAATTCCATTTTCAATTCTGTTAATAGTAGTAACAGGTATTCCAGTTGCTTTCGAAAATGCTTTGCTACTCATGAGCAACCGTTCTCGCATTAATTTTATCCTTGAACCTGCTAAAATGTCTTTATCTAACCCGTTTGTATTCATCTAATAAATTAAGAGACCTTCTTAATTTATTTTATGTATCTTTTTGGAATATAATAAATTAACCCTTATATTTGTTAAAGTTAGTTAGAAGTAAAAAATATCATATTATTTATGAAGTTATAGAGTCAACTGATTAAAAATTAATGTGTTAAAATACTTACTAAAGAGCTCGTAACCCGAAACCGCCAGTTTTGAAGAACGCGAGACGATAGGTAAGTGCTCATATCAATAGTTAATGTTATTTAACTTTTTCAAGTTATATTAGCAGGACTAAAAGATATGGGCCCTATCGTATAAGCTGCGTTCAAGTTCCTGGCGGTACATGGGTTGCGGTGATAGGGTCCAGCTTTTAGTCCTGTTGGATTTTTTTCACCATTCGCTCTTTTTTAATACTATTTACTCATGAAAGCGAGCAAAATATACAGCCACCTGATCATTGAACCCTACTCCGATTTATTCGGAATGGCAGGACTGTGCCTTTTTGCTTTGCTATCCGAGTCAGGAAAAATCTACCAGTCTGATCAGACAGAATCCCTCAAACCGACAGGAGATCCAGGCCTCTCAGCCTTCGATATCCTCTTTGAGCGCAAGCCCAAGAACCCTATCTAAACCTATTATTTCAAAATCTTTTGGGTACATTTTTCCAAGGTCAATACACCATGGATATGCCCTCCACCTTTCCGATCCTATAGCTACTGCAGAAGCACCATCGGAAAGATCCCCATTTCTTAGCCATCAGGAACTTTTCCCTGTTCCCGTACCAGCTGGAAAAAAACGCAAGTTTTTCTAGCCTGATACAGCTATGCCTTTTCTAAGAAAGGATCCATAACCCAAGGAACAAAGCGAAAAGTACAGCCTCAATCATCCCCAAGATGATCAAAGGATAATTCTATGCTTTCTTTTATCCATTCATTTCGACGGTACGGAGAAATCTAGTCACAACCCTAGCCAGTGTCTTCAATTTCTAACCCTAAAAACAGGTGATGCTAAACTGGTTGGCAGCGGTCCACATTGCTGCGCACTGCGCTGGGGTTTTATATAAGAGGGGAGAGGCGAGCATAAAGACAATAATAAAGTGCTTTAGTAAAGAACACTAGTACGAGACATCTCCCTTTGGTCGATGTGACAGACCCTGAATAAAATATTCACTACAAACATAATCTTCCAATTTTAAAATCTTCTAATCCCTAATCAACCAATCACTATGAACTTTCCCCGACCCCCAATCTAAGATCTTAAATCAAATATCTACTCTCAAAAAGGCCTCCCCGTCAAACTTTCCTCATAAGGTTAATCGATGAATATAAACCCATGTAGGATGGGATTCACATATGGTGACTATCCTACAGGACGGCGGAGTGGGGAGTTCCTCCATAGCTCCCAGGTCGGTGGCGATTCCACTCACTTACAAACCAATCCACCGACCTCCTTTATTTAAGAGACAATAGATACAAGACATTAGATTCTAGACAAAATGCATAATTCCCAAATCTCTCCCGATCCCTCAGGGAACTAACCACAAAAAAACATGAAATCATTAACTCTCAATCTTCCAATTTCCCATTCCCTAATGACCAATAACTATTCTCCTAACCAGACCCCAACTTTCAAACCTTCAAACCTTCTAACACCTAATAACTAAATCAACCAATAACCCAAATTAACTATGAAGACAGATATAGCATCAGAGAAAGATTCTGACCCAAAACCCTTTATCCATATTCTGATCATAAGAGGACATGACCTAATTATGAATTAACTAATGACTAATCAACTGAAATAATGAAGAAACAAATAACATTACTGATTGCCATGCTGCTGTCTGTTTATGCTTTCGGACAGCAGAAACTTGAACCTCTCGATATTGGGGATAAGCTTCCCAACCTCAAATTTGAGGATGTACTGAACCATCCAGATGGAGAAATCTTAATCTCTGACTATAAAGGCAAGCTTTTAATCCTTGACTTTTGGGCGACATGGTGTGCTCCCTGTGTGGCCAGTTTTCCGAAGCTCGATAGTTTGGACAAAGCCTTTGGCGATGAACTAGCGATCCTTCCTGTGACTTACCAGGACAAGGAAGATGTAGAAAAGCTCTTTTCCAGAATGGCTAAACTGAAGGAGATCAAGAAGCCTATGGTTTATGGGGATAATACGCTGAGAGAACTTTTCCCACACCAAACACTTCCACACTATGTATGGGTGGGAAAAGATGGTGAAGTTGTGGCCATTACCTATAGAGAGGAGATTTCAGAAGCCAATATCTCAGCAATGATTCGGGGTGATCAAAAAGCTTTGGGAGAAAAGAAGGATAAGGTGGTGGCTTTCGATCGTAACAAACCCCTCTTGGCTGGGAACACTGATTTTGGAAATACCCAAATACTCTATCAGTCTGCATTGACTAGGCATGTTGAAGGGCTTCCAAATGCATTAGAGATCGTACGTGACGAAAATAGAAGGATTGTCAAGTTTCTTTTTACAAATACCAGCATCAAATATCTGTTTGCCATGGGCTTAAGCGATGGTAAGGGGCTTTTTCCTTCAAAAATGATTGATATAGATGTCGAGGATCCCAGTAAGATCAGTTCTAGCGAAACAGGGAGTGCCTACCTGCAGTGGAAATTGGGTGGCAACAGCTACTGTTATGAATTGATAGTTCCAGATGTTTCTGAACCTGAGAAATGGGCCCTGCTGAAACAGGAAATTACAAAGCTTTTTCCTCAGTATGTAGTCAGTTTTGAAGAAAGAGATATGCCGGTACTGGCATTGAAAACAACCGCTGACCCCGCTGTTCTAAAATCCAAAGGAGGCACATCCAAACATGAGTTTAACAGCCATTCAGCAGCATTAAATAATACTAGGATCGATATGTTGGTAGGCCACCTTAACCTTTTGTACCTCAGTAATGATCCAAGGCCTGTGGTAAATAAGTCAGGGATAGACTTTCCAATTGACTTGCATTTAGAGTCCAAGCTTAGTGATGTAGAGGCGTTAAATCAAGCCTTGTCAGCCTATGGACTAATATTGAAGGAAGAGCTTCACCCAATGGAAAAAATGATAATAAGGGATAATCTAAATTTTGAATAAATATGGAAAAATTATACACATTGATAGTCTTTTGTTTTTTGGTTTCATTCAATTCAATTGGTCAGGAATCAAGAACTACCCAAAAGGGCAAAGTCCTCTCACTTTCAAATGCGGAGCCTTTGGTAGGGGCTACAGTGATGATCAAGGACACAAGCAAAGGTGTTGTAACCGATGAAAATGGTGAATTTGAGATTGACATTGACCAATCTATAAAAACCTTGGTGATTTCATACGTGGGATTTTTAAGGCAGGAAGTGGAAATCACAGGTGATGCCTTCCTTGAAATTAACCTGACTGAGGATGGACTTGAGCTAAAGGACTTTGAAATTGTCTCTACAGGTTATCAGCAGCTTCCCAAAGAAAGGGCAACAGGATCTTTTGTACAAGTTGATGAAGAGTTGATCAATAGACGTGTCAGTACAAACTTGATTGATAGACTAGAGGATATTACCCCTGGGCTAATTTTCAACAGAACGAATGTCAGCAGGGATCTGGATATTGATATCAGGGGTAGAAGTACAATTTTCGGTAATAGTAGACCACTAGTCATTATAGACAACTTTCCCTATGATGGGGATATTTCAGCTATCAACCCAAATGATGTCGAAAGTATAACCGTCCTAAGGGATGCCGCAGCTGCATCAATTTGGGGCGTAAGGGCAGCTAATGGCGTTATTGTGATCACAACAAAAAAAGGTGGGGTAAACCAACCTACAAAGTTTACATTCAATACCAATTTCACTTCCATTGAAGCTCCAGATCAGTTTTATCTCCCCTTAATGGATGCTTCCCAAGTTTTGGAAGCTGAAAAGATCTTATTTGATAGGGGATATTGGGATAGTCAAAGAAACAGTATTTCCAGGCCTCCGATTCCAATTGGAGCTGAAACACTTTTGGGAATAAGGGACGGATTAATCACTGAGGCAGCAGGAAATACTCTATTGGCTCAATTGCGATCAAATGATTTGAGAAATGATATTGATAAAGAATTATATCAAAGTGCTTTCAATCAGCAATATGCCATTCAGGCAAAGGGAGGAACCAAGAATCATCAGTTTTTTTATGGGCTGGGGCTTGATAAAAACAGTGAAAACCTGAAATTCAATGGCAATCAGCGAATAACCTTGAATACCAGACAGATTTTTACTTTAGGTGAAAATTGGGAGGTAGATGCAGGGGTGTATTTTGTTCATGCTTCAAGGGAAAGCCCAAACTTAGGACCTTCCCATCTGGGGATGACCGCCACAAGGGCTCTGCCAATTTACTACAGCCTTAGGGATGAAAATGGACTTCCTGCCATCACTCCCAAAGATTACAATCAAAACTTTACCTCTAGTGCCATTGAAAACGGTTTGTTGGATTGGCAGTTTAGACCTCTTCAGGAATTGAACATATATGAGGATAATTCCAAAACCACAGACATTAGAATAAATACTGCACTCAAATACGCAATTTCCAAGGACCTAAAATTAGCCTTGTCTTATCAATATTGGCAAGCCAATACAAGGGGGATAAATTATCGTCCAGCTGATTCATATTTCAGCAGACACTTGGTCAACCAATACACACAAGTGCAAAGTGATGGGGGATTTTTTAAGCCTATACCAGATGGTGGGATTGGAGACTTTGCGAACAACTCTTCCTTCTCACATTCTATGCGGCTTCAGGGTGATTATAATAAGCAATGGAATGACCATGAACTTGTCGTGTTGGGCGGATCGGAGTTTAGGTTTTTGGACGCAGATGTTTCTTCCTATCGGATGTATGGTTATCAAAGAGAGAATGCGATAAATCTACCGGTTGACTATACCACATTGTTCAGAAACTATGCTGTTCCTGCCCAGCAGTTGAGGATACCTTATGGAACGTCAGTAAATAGTTTTTATGATAGATTTATTTCCTTTTTTGGAAACGCGTCCTATACTTGGAAAAAGAAATATACCGTTTCTGGAAGCTTGAGGCGAGACCTGTCTAATATTTTTGGTGTTGACACCAACATGAAGGGGGTGCCTTTGTTTTCATTGGGGACTTCTTGGAACCTAAGCAATGAAAGCTTTTATGGAATCAATTGGCTTCCCTACAGTAGGCTAAGGGTCACTTATGGCTACAACGGCAATGTTGACAATAGTCTTTCTTCATTGGCAATAGCAGGATTTTCATCAACAAATCTTTTGGGGCTTCCATCAGGAATGATTGTAACCAACCCAAATCCTGATTTGCGATGGGAGAAAGTTGGGATGTTTAACGTAGCCTATGATTTTGCCACCAAGAATGATATTGTTTCAGGAACATTGGAAGTCTATAGTAAAAAGGCAACCGATCTAATTGGGACAACAGGCTTTCCACCTTCTTCGGGAATTACACAGTTTAGGGGGAATTTTGCACAGACAGAAGGTTGGGGTATAGATTTTAATATCAGTACATTGAATATTGACAAGGCTGTAAAATGGCGTACAGATTTCTTCTTTTCAAAAATAGAGGAGAAGGTTACTGCTTATGAAAGAAGTGAGACTTCCCTTGCCTATGTTCAAAACGGTGCAGGAATGGGTGCATTCAGTCCAGTACCTTATGAAGGAAGACCTCTTTTTTCATTATACAGTTTTGCATCTGCTGGTTTGGATCCAGATACCGGCGATCCTAGAGGGTTCTTGGATGGAGAGCCAAGTTCAAATTTTGCAACAGTGATTTCCAATACAAAACCGGAGGATTTGATTTATCATGGTTCGGCAAGACCAACAAGCTTTGGGGCAATTAGAAACACATTCATCTGGAAAGGGTTTAACCTTTCCGTAAATGTAAGTTATCGGTTGGGATACTTTTATAGAATAAACTCGGTGAACTATAGCCAAGTGCTTCAAGGAGTCGGAAGCCATAGTGATTTTGGGAATAGATGGCAAAACCCAGGAGACGAACTAGTCACAATTGTCCCCTCCATTCCTGCCATTTCAAATTCAAACAGGGACAATCTCTATTTATTCTCCGAAAACATGGTTAGAAAAGGTGATCATATAAGGCTACAAGATATAAGGTTGGGTTACACTATGTCAAAAAGCAAATTCTCACAACTGCCATTCGAACAGATTGAGCTATACTCCTATGCAAACAACTTAGGGATACTATGGAAAGCAAGTGATGATAATCTCGATCCTGATTTTCAACTTTTTAGACCCCAAAGAAG
Source organism: Belliella alkalica (assembly GCF_022549785.1). Lineage (GTDB taxonomy): Bacteria > Bacteroidota > Bacteroidia > Cytophagales > Cyclobacteriaceae > Belliella > Belliella alkalica. The sequence goes on along the minus strand of NZ_JAKZGO010000009.1, from coordinate 147,748 downwards.
CATTTCCTTTGGTCTAAGGATTGATTTCTAAAGGATTATGAAAAGAATTAAAAAAAGCAGATCCAAGCTCAATGATATTATATAGATCTAAGTGAAGAACCTCAAAAATGATGAAAACATGAATACAGTAAATAAAATAATCTTCAAAGTTTGCATTTTACTACTACTTACAGCCTGTGATCAATATCTCGATCAGAAACCAAGGCAGTCTTACGTAATCCCCAAATCACTTTCGGATTTTCAGGCTCTTTTAGACAATGATGCACAGGTTTTTAACCAAACTCCTGGAGGATTTGTCTATGCTTCTGATGAACTTAAAATCACACAGCAGGGGTTTAATGCCATCAATATAGTGGCCAGAGAATATTACTCTTGGGATCCAAATGCCTTTGTTGCCATAGAAAATGTTGGTGATTGGAATAGAATGTATCAGCAAATATTTGTATCCAACATTGTCTTGGAGGGTTTGGAAGAAATACCCAACGATCAAAGAAATATGCAGTGGAACTTCTTAAAGGGACAGGCATTATTTGTTAGGGGATATGCGATGTACAATTTGTTGCAACTTTTTGCAGATCCTTATAGTCAGGAAAATGCAGTGAATTCTCTAGGACTTCCATATCCAATTTCATCAAATGTCAATCTTCGGTATGGCAGAGGGAATCTGGAAGATACTTATCAAAAAATGATAATTGATCTGACTGAAGCTGCCGAATTACTCCCCTCAGAAATTCAGTACCTGACAAGACCCAGTAAGGCGGCAGCTTACCTAGTTCTTGCAAAAACGTACCTAAATTTCTCAAATTACGTGCTGGCAGAAGAATATGCTTCTTTGTCCTTAGGTATAAAAGATGATTTGATGGACTTTAATGATTTGGATCCTAGTTTGACACGACCAATACCTTCTTTTAATCAAGAGCAAATCTATTTTGCCAATCAGATTTCAATCAGTCAGTTTTCAAATCAAATACACTTTGACCAAAGTTTTCTTCAATTATACCATGAAAACGATCTTAGGAGAAATATTTATTTTGCTTTAAATACTTCAACAGGGTTGACTAATTTTAGAGGTTCCTACACTGGCAATATTAGCTCTTTTGGAGGATTGGCAGTTGATGAAACGATATTTGTATTAGCAGAAGCAAAAATCAGGAATTCTAAGCTCGATGAGGCTTCTGAATTGGTGAACGATTTTCTGGCGTTTCGATATAGAAGTGGGGAGATTGTACCAGTTAACTTTCAAGCTGAAAATGATCCCGTTGACAAACTCTTTGAAGAAAAGCAGAAGCAACTGGTATTTCGGGGGACAAGATGGAATGATCTTCGGAGGATGATGATGGAAGGAAGAATTCAAAACAACTTGACAAAAGTTGTAGGAGAGGAGGAGTTTACCCTTGTATCAGGTGAAAAAAAATGGACATATTTGATACCTTTTGGAGAAGTCTCAAGAAATGAAATCCCGCAGAACCCTCGATAAAGGATTGTTGTTAACGGTAATTATATTTCGATTAAATAAAAAGAGGTTGCTTGTATGGAAATACACAGCAACCTCTTGATCAATTATAGATCAACATACTGACCTGGCCTTACAGAATCTGGAATGATATTTTCCATATCTGATGGGTCGTCATCCAAGAATTTGGCAGTACAAATTGCCTCTTCACCATCACACTCGTAAAGTGTGCCTGGTGGCACATCTGGAATAGGCACCCAATCTCCTCCATTATTGGCGAATAATTGGCCTTGAATTGAACTTTGTGGCGTCGTAAACGCAAACGCCGCCACCACTGCAAGCAATACTAAGCTTGCTTTTAATAGATTTTTAATGTAATTCTTCATAATTTTGATTGTTTTGTTAAAGTAATTCCGGTCGTTTCAGTCAAAGTCTTTGACCTTTTGAGAGGGACGGCTGGTTTTACCCCCTACTGGTGTCAGGTCGCCACCTAGTGACTACACTGACAGAGTCTTCTTTTTTATTTCCGTTCTCTATTTTATAGTTAGGCTTCAGGCGCCGGGCAGCTTTTTTTAGCTTCGCCTTCTGCAATATTTATTTTTGATTTATACTGATGTCCTCTTGCTTAGCACAAGTCCAAGGAGAGAGATAAAAACCAGTACCAAATTCAGTAAAAGGTGTTCCGGCCATCCAAGCGTAGAAATAAGACCTCCACAGCTGCACGGAATCCTTCCGAATGCTCCTGACATCACCCAGCCCACATAAATTGTAAAGGAAACCATCAATAATGTAGAAGCAACTAAGCCAAGTTTGAAAGTCCTTCTTCCAAGCAAAAGGATTGCTGTTACCAATTCAATCACAGGTAAAGCAAAGAGCAGTGTCTCTGCCATCCAACCAGGGAAAACCTGATTATGCAAGGCTGACCTCGTACCGTTCCAATCAATAACTTTGGAGAATGCCGAATACAAGAAAATCAATGAAAGTATAGCTCTAGAAAGCAGAACTAATGTACTGGTAATAATTCCATCTAAGCTTATTCCAATTTTTTCTTCACTTTTCATAAAGTAAAGTTCGGAAGGATCTTCACTTCTTTCAAAGTCCATTTTGTACCTTTTTCATTTCAAGTGAAAAAAGTACAAATTTGCACTTTTTAACTTCAAAAGTTATTTAAAATAAGTAATTTCTTGATTTTGTACTTTTGATTATTTATTTTATCAAATTGGTTTTTGAGATTGGAACAAACCTCTTGAAATATATAGACGGTTTGGATTGTATTTGGAAGTGTTAGGGTATAGTAAAAGGGTGAGTACTTTCACCCATGGATGATGAAAAAATGGAAGATTCTTGGTTAAAAGAACTTAAGTCCAATATGGACATGTTCGCAGAAGTATCGATTGATGAATATCAAAAGATAAAAAGTTATTTAAACTTAAAAAAGTATCCGAAAGGTACGGTTCTTAAAGATGCAGGCCAAGCTGAAACCTGTGCCCGCTTCATTCTCAAAGGGAACATTTCATTTTCAATCCAGCTTCCCGAAGGTCGAACAATTACCAAATTAGTATTTTTTCCTGGAGAAGTAGCCCTTGATCCAGTTTCTTTTAACTCTGGCACTTCTTCAAATTTTATATTGAAAGCAATCTCGGATGTAGAGGTTTGTGAGATTGACCGTCAATTTGAGTCTAGGATTATAAAAGAAGCTCCAGCCTTTTTTGATCTCTCCATTAAAGTCAATCATGCCTTACAGGAGAAACTTGTAATCTGGTTTGCTGAATTCCTTTCCCAGCCTGTCAAAGAGGTATATGACATTCTTTCAGGACCTGAACAAGAACTTGGGAATACGCTAAAAGTCAAGGAAATCATGGATATCTTGGGAGTAAGTAAATCCACTATTGCAAATTTCAGAAAAAAGAAAGATTAAGCTTTACAAAGTAATCTATAGGACATTCGATTCAATGGAGAGCTTCCATCTGATGTCAATAGTTAAAAATTCTATCATTAATTTTATAGGTATCGAAATTACGCACTTTTCTTTCCGGGCTTAAGATAGGTGCTATTGATCAGTAGATTATTAACCTAAAAAGTAAATGCCATGGAATTATATTGCGAAAATTTATATAACAGGACTAATGAAAAGCTTTTGGACATCAGCATGTCGGCAGAGGGAAAAATTGACTTATGCAGGAAATCGTTTACAGCAGTCCAAGAATCATTGTACAAGCTAAAAGAATATGTTAACGAGCATGGTTTTGAGAACAAGTCCTCGGAGATAGTATTCTTCAAATCTATACAACCAAAATTCCTTGGGGAATTGATTTATTTCGCTGAGGTATTCAGAATAGAGTCATCCTGCCCACTGAAACCTCCCAAACAAAAGAAAGGGTGTTATAGAAAGGAAATGGAAAAGATATCGGCTTTCTACGAGCGACATCAAGAGCTTTATTGGTATCATTTTTCCGGAAAAACCGATCTTGATGACAAGCTTTTTCTTAGGAATGGAGAGATTGATTTCTCCTTTCCTGATATTTACTTTCTCGATGCAGATCCAGAATTCAGTTGTGCTGGTAGTTATAGGGTTGGTCAATTTATTGCCTTCAAGAAGGTTTTGGAATACCTTCAAATTTCTCTTGATACCCTAGAGGGAAAGAAATCCAACAAAACTGGCCCTGTATGGACGGGGCCAAAAGTATGGCTTATTGAACTCATATATGCATTGAAAGCTGCTGGGGTGTTCAACAAAGGAAAAGTGGATATCAAGGATATCGCCAATATTACTGGGCCAATGTTTCAAAAGGATTTGGGAGAATACTACCGTGCCTTTCAGGAAATACGGCTAAGGAAAAAGAACCGCACGGTATTCCTAGACCACCTTAAAACTGCTCTCACAGAATACATGGATGCAGCTGACGGAATGTGACAGGGTCAGCTTTCTTTTTCGATAATCAGGTGAGCCAGTTCCGGTGTATTATAAATCCGTTCAATCTCAATTTCAACTAGGTGCTTCACTTGATTTTTGACCATCCTGTAATTGGACTCTATTTCAGAAGCTGTTACATCTACAACGGGAGGAATAGGTTGATAGGCCTGTTCCTCCATTTTCAGGGCTTCATGGTCATTGATGATTTCATTGTGGAAGGTCTTATGTGGGATTTTTTGGTCGGGGTTGTCAGCCACCATCCCGACAAATTCGCCTGAACTCAATCCGGCAATCTTCGAGGGAGGTATAGCGGAATCCAGTTGTGAAGAACGGCTGATGGAGGTGTCGTTTGCATTGATAGACATGCTTTCACGCTGTTGCATGATCTTCCCAAAGCGTTCAGAGAGTTGTTTTGCAGTGTCTCCTGTCACCTGACCACTAACAATATTCCCTACAATGTTGGTCACTACATCTGCCTGTTCACGTCCGTAGTCTTTCCGTAATTGACTAAAGTCCTGTATCCCCAAGCAGGTCGCAACCTTATTGCTTCGGGCAGTCGCAATCAGGTTGTCAATGCCATTGAAATAGATCGTTGGATATTCATCGAATATAAGGCTTGATTTCAGCTTCCCTTTTTGGTTTACCAGTTTGATCATCCTGGAAATATACAGGGAAAGCACTGCGCCGTAAGTCTGCTGCTTTTGAGGATTATTTCCCACACAAATGATCTTGGGTTCGTCAGGGTTGTTGAGGTCTAGCGTGAAATCATTACCTGAAAGCACATAGTATATCTGGGGAGATGCCAGTCTTGCCATAGCGATTTTTGCACTAGCAATCTGTCCTTCCAGTTGATCGGTTGCCCCGTTCAGATAGGCGATAACAAACGGGTTGATCAGTACCTCTATTTCAGGCTCTGTACGTAATACAGGGAAAAGTAAATCATATTCAATCTGCATCAATTCAATAACATGGGGCAGGGTACAATACTGCCCACCTTTGAATTTCTTCAAAAACCAAATTATTGCTGTCAGGAAATTAATAGGGGATTCCACGAAAAAGTCTCCTTGCTTTCTAATCCATGTTCGATTGAGGCCAAGCATAATTGTCCTGGATGATTCGGCTGCATCGGTGATATCCATCATGGTTTCTGGATCAAGTGGATTACAACGATGGGTATGGGAAAGCTTATCAAAGTTGATAACATAAAAGTCAGGATCTTTGGTGTACCTATCTTTATACTTTTGAAGGGTGTTGTAGGCTATGATGGAAAGGTCATCGTATTTGAAGTCGTAAATGAACATGGAAAAACCTTTGGCTATGTGCTGTGTAATGACATGGCGAATCACGAAATATGATTTACCTGATCCGGGAGTACCAATAACCAACAGTGACCTGAACGGATTGATGATATTGATCCATGAGTTTCTGATTTTTCCTTTTAGGTTATATTGGGCAGGAAGGTTGACGGAGTACTCGTTTTCGAGTAACCGCTCTTCCTGAGGAAATGTCTCGTTGAGCGCGTTGAAGATATCGTCCTTGAGGCGCAATTTGACCAACCTGGACATCAACCCTCCACCTGTAAGAACAAGGATGTATCCAATGATAGTGACAATCATGTAAATGATACAAACAATCTCTTGATCGAAATCTAGTCGTAGTAAAATATGGCTCAAGGGAAAAACCACTAGTCCAGAAAAAAATGGAAAAGCCGCATGTGCAAATCGTATCTTTTCATCCTTCTTCCCGGCAGCTCCAAGCAGGGAAATCAGCAACAAGACCAAAGCCATGATTTTCGTGACCAGAATATGATTGAAAATCCCAGTGCTTTGGAGATTAAGCAATACCCTGTCTGAGATAGGATGAGTAAATCCCCATTTCTCAAATGAACTGTAACAGTACACATAAAAGTGTAGTGCAAGTATTCCGAAACTCACCTTTCGGGTAAGGTCAATGATCTTACGTAAAGCTTCTTCGTTTTCACCTGTTCCCATGATCGTTGATTTGGATTATTTGCGACGTTTTTTCTTCTTTCGACGGGGTCTGTTTTCTGGGAGGAATTCACCTGGCACCTCATCAAACAACCCCTGAATCATCTCTTCAACCAATGAGCGACCCTGTGCTAGCTCTTCGGTTGCGGTTTCGTCTTGGCTTTGATTTTTCGAATAAGCAACCACCGAGACCTCTTCCCTAATATTGAACTTTTGATGAAGGGCATTTGCACTCAGATGTTTGCCCAAGTCACTGCCGTTAAATACACTCCGGGTAACATTGTCCACGAAAGTCACTCCGTATAGCCGTCCTTGGTCATTGGTTCTGAAAACCGCATGGATTCCCTTTTTGGAAAGAGCCTCTTTAAGCCCATCCAAGTCTTTTGCTTCAGGTTTGGTCAGTATATTCTCTATGGCTTTGACTGCTCTGGATTTGTGTTGTTTTTTAGGTTCCTTGTTTTGCCCGAACCGCTTTTCAAGATTTTGGAATGTGGGATTGGAATGAATCGAGCTTGCCTTAATGGGAACTCCCAACCTGTTTCCATCTCCATCAGAAACAGAATATACCAATCCCTTTTTTTGGTACATGCGGGACTCTGGTTCACCTCGGTAAGCTGTTACGTTGAACTGGCGCAAGGCTGCATTGAATTCAGCCAATGAAGTAAACTTGTACGTCCTCATTACTTCTGTCACTATATTGGCTATGGCAGCTTTGGTTTCTGATTGACCGTATTGAGCTTTACCCATCGATACAGGCTTGAGAATATACGCTTGTTCACTCTTTTGGTCTTCTGCCTTTATCAGCCTGAACCTTTCCTCGATGGACTTCCTTGTAAGTTCAGATTGGTTCTTGCCGAGGTTGTGGGTTTCAATGCGTTTACCATCCTCCCTGATATTCGTAGTGAGGATGTGAATGTGTGGGTGTGCTGCATCAAAATGCTGGTAGACTAGGTAGGGCTGGTCACCAAAACCGATTCCTTCCATGTAGGTCATGGCTATTTTTTTCAGCTTCTCGTCGTCCAATTCATCTTTCGGAGAGAAGTTCAGGGATATATGTACTGTATTGGTTTTGGTGCGTTTGTTTTTGTCTGTGAACTCCCGGAATTGAACAAGTTTGTCATGGAGGTTTACTGAATCACTATCATCTATAAATCCATTGGCCAACAATAAATCTGCATTACCTTTGGCAAGTTTGTTTTCGTTGTAATGCAGTGCACCACGTATATTTTTCCCAGTGGTTATTTTGGCAACCATCGTTTTGACAATTGGGAGAGAATGGCAAGCAGTTCCTCTATCTTACCTTCAACATTCCTGTAATGAGGCACAACCTTTTCCGCATAAGCCTGCTTGGCTTCCACATCCTGAGAGGAGTTGAAATACCGTGTGATCTGGTTGATGTTGACACCTATAGCTTGAAGCTCGTTTCTGATTCTTGCAAGCTTTAACTTAACTTCTTGCAGGCTTGCGTCATACGTATTGACGGTGATCTCTTTCTTGAAAAGCATATCACGTATCAGCTCACTTAAAGTCTGACAATAGGTGCTTTTTTGGAGTAGCTTTCCAAGTTTTGCATCTTCTTTTTCAGTGAACCTGATGGTTCTTTTTATTGGGTACTCTACGGCTCTTTTTTTCATACATTCTTAAGTTTGAGATAAATCCGACTTCGGAGGATTTATCCCCCGGTGCGACTTCGGAGCTGAGGGCAAGATTGGATTGGCGTCCGACAATCCTACATCTTGCTGATTGCTCCAAAATGCAATCCATGACCTTGAAAGGATCTGATAAAGATTGCAGCAATCGGGTTTGTGATTGATCAGTTCAAGAGGTTCCATATCCAATCATCGGCAAGTGTTTTCCAGTTACTAAAAGGGGTTCCGTTTTCACTTTCCCAATCCATCGATTCATAGTGGTAGTAGAATATTTCTGCTTCGTCTGATGACATTCCTTTGAGGGAGAAGTAGGCTTTTACATGGTCAAAAAGAGGTGGTACTTTTCCACCCGATCCGGTGTTTACATTTGTTCCATTCATGGCATTTCAATTTTGGTTTATGGGTCAAAATTGAAATGCTTTCACAGGAATTTTCCCCACCGCAATTTGGAAGTGGGTTGTTTTTTTGGGGAGGGCTCCTCCAATGATTGTTAAATCTGGGGGTTATTGAGAAAAAATTCCTTAGGTGATTTTTGATGGAGAAATAGAGATTTTAGAAAGGTGTAAGTCTTAAAAAAAATCACTCCTTTTTATGACGAGAATCAGATTTGGCTTAATTGTCTATGCATTGCGTAGACTATTTATAAACTGGCTGTATCAAACATTATTACTATCTATATTTAACCCCAATTGATTCCTAAGGTACTTTTATAAGTATTCCAAATTTTTGTTGAAATTTGCGATAGGAATATCAATACCACCACTTAATACAATGACCAAAAAAGGGGAGGAGTATCCCCTTAAAATCTTTAAAACGGACAAGTTGTCAAAATATACTCCACAGCCTTTTGGGCTTTTGATGCTGCTTCCAGCAATAGCTTTTTGTCAGATCTTAGCCTATCCAGCCAAACTTTGATATAGGATGCTGAATTGTCCAACAATTTTTCATCCATGATCCCTGAATGGTTGCAGAGGTAACTTGCTCCCATTTCCGCCGTCAATTCTTCCCTACTATATCCTTCTGATCCAAACTCATTGTATTCAACAATTTCTTTCCTATTGAGCCTGTCTTGATGTCCAGTCGAGTGTAAAATTTCATGGAAAAGCACTGAAAAATAAAACTCCTGAGATTCAAAAAGCTTTTTATCAGGCATATTGATGCAATCCGAAACTGGCGAATAATAAGCTTCTGGGATTGTATGTATAATCTTTGGGGGGTTGACCATTTCCCTGATGATCTGCTCACACCTTTCAACCGGTTCAGTCTTTTCCAAAGTCACAGTTTTGGGAGTCTCAAATTCAACCCCTTCCACATCTCTTATATTGAAAACCGTATAATATTTCAAAAACCCTATTTTCCTAACTTTCGAAGGATGCATCTTCTTGGCTTCTTCTTCCATCAATTTCCTGCCACTCTTTTTGTCAAAGTAGCTGAAACCCCAATAACATACAGGCAATCCATTAGATCCTTTCCGTATCGAACCTCCCAAGCTTTGTGCCTGCTTAAAGGTTAAAAAGTACGGCTTTTCATATTGGGCTGATAACAGGATCCACATATTGATTCCTCTATAGCATTTCTTGGTCAAGTAATTTGCAGGAATATCTCCTCCCTGCCACACCTGTCTCCATGGGACAATCCCATTTTCAAGCTTTTCAATGATTAGATCAGTTACCATCTGATAAACATCCTTCTTTTGTTTTTTCGCAATAGTCTTCATGATTTCTTCTTTTAGGTTAAAGATTTAATTATGAAGCATCACTAGGATTCAGCAGCCACTGAATGCAAGAGGAAACGGAATAAATAGTAAGCAAAGCGCCACGGCTTTATGCCGTAGTCTCTTGCCATGTGTGGGGGATGATATCCTAAATTGCTGAGAAATTGAATAGAAAATAAAACAGACAGCTTCAAGCAATCTTTAGTATCTGAGAAATTGAAACAACATCTTAAAGCGGCTACTTTTAACGGTTTTAAACAGAAGAATTTCCACTTCAAATCCTAAAGGGAAAAAAGACTTACGAGTTCCAAGTAAAGGGCAAAACGGTGACTACGGAACTTAATTCAAGAGCGGAATCTCATAGACAATCCCATATCTTGCTGATTGCTCCAAAATGCAATCCATAACCTTGAAAGGATCTTATAAAGATTGTAGCAATCGGTTTTGTAATTGATCAGTTCAATAGGTTCTATATCCAATCATCATCAAGGGTTTTCCAATTGCTGAAAGGGGTTCCGTTTTCACTTTCCCAATCCATGGATTTATAGTGGTAATAGAAAATTTCAGCTTCATCTGACGAAATCCCTAAAAAGGAAATGTAGTCCTTTACATGGTCAAAAAGCGGTGGTACTTTTCCACCTGATCCGATGTTTACATTTGTTCCATTCATGGCATTTCAATTTTAGTTTATGGGTCAAAATTGAAGTGCATTTACATGATTTTATACCATCGTGATTTGGAAGTGGGTTGTTTTTTGGTGATGAGTTGCTCCAGTGATTTTTAAATCAGAAGGTTACAAAGACGAAATTCTTTAGGTGATTATGGAGGTTAATTCAGGAGAGTTTTTTAATTTGACGGTTTGTTGTTCGACAAAACTTAAAAACAACTAGGTTTTTTGACACTTTAACTAACCAGAAAACGTACATTTGTGCCAAAAGATATTAGGAGAAAAGAATGAATTTAGCAATTGAAAATATATTATTAATTGGTTCACTATTACTTCTTGTAAGTATTATTGCAGGAAAGACTTCATATAAATTTGGCGTTCCGACGTTATTGCTCTTTTTGGTAATCGGAATGTTGGCTGGTTCTGACGGCATTGGCGGCATCAATTTTGATAATCCAAAAATTGCTCAATTCATTGGTATTGTTGCGCTTAACTTTATTTTGTTTTCCGGTGGCCTTGATACCAATTGGACTTCAGTAAAGCCAATTCTAAGAGAGGGACTGGTTTTATCTACTTTAGGTGTTTTACTGACTGCTCTTTCACTTGGGACATTTGTTTGGTTCGTTACAGAATTTACAATTTATGAAAGTATGCTTTTGGGATCCATTGTTTCATCAACGGATGCAGCAGCAGTATTTTCAATTTTACGCTCAAAAAGTCTTGCTTTAAAGACCAATCTACGCCCGACTTTAGAATTGGAAAGCGGCAGTAACGACCCAATGGCGTATGTTTTGACAATTGCATTTTTAACGTTGGTAATCAATCAAGACCAAGACATTGTTTCAATCATTCCTCTGTTTTTTCAACAAATGATTTTAGGTGGAATTGCAGGTTTTGCTTTTGGAAAACTAAGCAAATTCATTATCAATAAAATCAAACTCGACTTTGAAGGACTTTACCCTGTTTTGGTAATTGCTCTTATGTTTATTACTTTTTCAGCCACAGATTTTGTAGGTGGCAACGGGTTTCTTTCAATTTACATATGTTCGGTTTATCTTGGTAATCAAGACCTAATTCACAAGAAAACCATTTTGAAAATGTTTGATGGATTGGCTTGGCTTATGCAAATTGTTCTGTTTCTTACTTTGGGATTACTCGTTTTTCCCTTTCAAATAATCCCATATATCGGAATCGGAATGCTGGTATCATTATTTTTGATAATTGTTGCCCGACCTATAAGCGTTTTTCTGAGTTTGATGTTTTTTAAAATGAAACTGAGAAGAAGGTTATATATTTCTTGGGTTGGTTTGCGTGGTGCGGTTCCAATTGTTTTTGCCACCTATCCACTTTTGGCTGGGATAGAAAAAGCAAACATGATATTTAATGTAGTATTTTTCATTTCGGTAACATCCATCATAATACAAGGAACTACATTATCAGTAGTAGCTAAATGGCTCCATGTAGCTTTACCCGATAAGGTCAAACCAGTTACCGAAATAGACAAACTCATATCGGACCTTCCAAAATCGTCATTGCAGGAGTTTGAAATTTTGCCTGACTTTTATTCAGTTAACAAAAGAATTGTTGATTTGAATTTCCCAAAATCTGCATTCATAGTGATGATAAAAAGAAAGGGAGAGTATATTCGTCCAGGTGGTTCAACGGAGTTAGAAGCAAAAGATGTTTTAATGGTTCTTGCAGACCATCAGGAAGATTTCAATAAAGTAAATGATTGTCTTTACAAACAGAATAACGCAATAAAATCTTAAAGAATGAAAAAACGGTTTATCATACTGATTGACTTTTCGGAGTATTCGGGCAACTTAATAAAGTATGCTTGTGATTGGAGTAAAAAGGTAAATGCCGAATTGTTCTTGATTCATCAGTCCATTGTTTTAGCCCCTGCACTAACAGACAATGAAAGCCTAGAACAAATTGCGGAACATACGAATGATGAAGCATTACAAAAATTAAAGGCATTGGCAAAGGAACTCATTCCGCCAATTGTTAAAGTTTCATTCAAAGTTTCAGAAACCAATTTACAGCTTACCCTACAAAAATTTTTAGAAGAACCTTATGACAATTTAATTTTTACAGGAATTAAAGGGACGGGCTTTCTCAAAAAGATATTTCTTGGAAGCGTTGCACTTCAGGTTATTGATAACATTAAAAATAATATTGTTGCAATACCCAAAGAAATTGATGCTTTCTCGCACGAAAAAATTTATGTGGCAGTAACAGAAAAATACCCTTTTAATATTTCGGAATTGAACAAGTTCTTAAATTTCATTGACAATAAAGACACCACAATTATCTTTTTCTATTTGGCAAAACCTAACGAAAAAATTATAGGGATTGAAAAACACCTAAAAGAGTTAAAAGAAATGTTTTCAAATAGATACAACACATCATTTGCTATTTATGAAGGCAGCAATCCATTAGAAGACATAAAAAAAGTAATTAATATTAAGATTGATGAAATGCTAGTTATTCAGAAGGGTTCCCGCCTTTTCACAGACCAACTATTCAGGAAGTTTTTGATTAACGAGTTAGTATATGAAGGACAGACGCCATTGATTGTTTTACCATAAATAAAGAAAAAATTATGACTGACCCAACATTACAAATATATTTGCCAGCTTTCATGCTTGTCGTTACATGTCTCATCGTTTTTTGGAACAGGTTTAGAAAAACATCAAAGTTAACAGAGACCTTGCCCACCACAAAAAAGATAGCTGAATATAACCGATTAAAGAAAGGAAGCGGTCATTTTTGGTTGATATTCTCTGTTTTTGGAGTGATGATAATAATTTATTCTGTTATACCTGAGTTCTATTTTTTGTTTGTCCCACTTGATATTTTTCACCACCCCTTGATTAATTTAGTCGGACTACTTATAGTAAAAATAGCGATTATTTGGATTGTTGTTGCTCAAATCCATATTGACAAAGAATTGTTCAAATATTCTATAAATTTTGAAAAACTTTCGGGAATGCAATTAATAAGGTATTCCGAAAAAATGTTAATCACAGGTATGTTGATTTTATTTATCGGGGTTTTTACAACCATTACCAATATAATTGGCCTATTGCTTGTTTCAATGAGTTCTGTGGTTTATCTCAAAACATTTTTTTCTAAAACCGTCTAACCAAATATGAAATTTTAGGTTACACCAAGCTACCTTTGCAACGTGAAAAATACTGCCAAAATTCTTATCGCAATTAACTTAGTAGCTATTTACAGCTTCGCAATAGGTATTTCTACAAACTTCTATTTAGATTCTGGAATTCAATATGGACTAAAAATTGAAAAAGACAAGTTTATATCAAGAGTTGCTTCGCAGATTTTTTGTCACACTGCGCAGGCAGACTATAATGCCAAAAACGTCAATAATTTTCCTCCACTAAATTTCAAAAATTCACATCCAGTTTTTTTTGTAATAACCGAATCAATTAATAGGCTAATTGAAATTAGGTTTGCCCAATACTTCAGGTTTTCGAGAAATTTTCTTATAAACCATAGAGAATTTGATATCATTTTTCCATTTCATTATTTTTGGTAATTTGTTTTTAGTTGTCATTGTCTTGCCAGACAATTTGACTGTCTTGATTTTAGAATGGCTTTGTTACTTTACATTGCCCAGTTAATAATTTTTGAATTAAAAAAAAATATTGAAAAAGATGGAAATAGATTTAGGAACCACCTTAGTAGGTGTTGTTGGATTAGCCTTATTTGCTTTGCCTTTTGTTTATGATTATCGAAACAGAAAGAAAAAGGAAAAACTTTTGTTTCAATCATTGAATGGCATTGCACAGGAACATAACTGTAAAATAAGCCAATACGAGTTTTGTAGTGATATAATTATAGGCCTCGATGAAAGTAAAAATTTCGTGTTTTTCTTGAAGAAAAGGAGAGAAAATTTTATTTCTCAACACGCTGACCTGTCAGAAATTCAAACATGCTATACTGCAAAGAAGGCACGGACAATAAAAACAAAAGACGGAAACTTAGTTATTATTGATCGTATTGAACTCTGCTTTACACCGACAAATAATCGGATGAACGAAATAAGATTTGAATTCTACTATAAAGAATTAAATTCACAGCTAATTGGACAATTGCAGTTGGCTGATAAATGGGCAAAGCAATTAAACGAAAGAATAAAAAACATATAGTGAAAAAAGTAAAGCCCTATGGAAAGGTCATAGGGTCTTTTTTCAGTTAACCTATAATCAAGAATGCGTCACATAATACTAAACATTTGTTTGTGCTAAAACTCTACAACAATGAACTAGGATAGTTGTTTTTCAAATTACGAAGGAGCTTTTGGACTAAAAAACTACTTTTCTAATGAAGGTGGAAGATTATATAAATAGACGCCAGGTTCTTTTTCATAAGACAATCCAAATACTCGGTTATTTTCCTCGTCTATCGCCATACTAACTATAGGCTTATCCAATTGGAATACTTTTTTTATTTCTCCATGATAATTTAAAAGAATAAGCTTTGGATTTATATCAGATCTCTTATTTCCCTGTTCTCCGAAATACGATAAATAAATATATTCCTCGCCTGGAAAATTATCAAAATAATAAGTTTTGTTATTAGAACTACGAATAGGCATAGGGTATCCCGTGGAATAGCTTACCTCATATTCGGGATATGCATTTTCTGGGCCGAATAACTGGATCTTTTCCAAGGTATTTAAATTTACGATCTCGATATAATCCCGACTTACTCCAGCAATTACACCTATTCGTTTATCCAGGTTTACATGCATTTTTCCACTATGAAGGCTTGCAAGTACACTAGAAGGCGTATCTGGTCTATCTGCGTAGTCCTGCCACTTTCCCCATTTAGCGATTGTATCTCCACTAAGAGCCAGTTCGAAATACTGGTCATCCTTGTCTACCATCCTGGCCCAAATACTGCTATCCGAAGCCCAAGCCATTTCTGACACGAAAAAGAAGGGCTCAAGTCTGCTATATTCTTTATCTGCTAAGATATTAGTATCATTCAAGTCAAATCTATAGTAGGATTTTTGCTCTAAGTCGTAAGCCCAAAATTTACCGGGCTCTCCACGATCTTCCATTTTCCATACATTCGTCAATTCTCCTGGGCCATAGCCATTATATCCCTTTGCACTAACCTTATTGAAATCAGGTTCAGCGAAGATGTGTAGCTGATAGGTATTACTTTTCTCAGCAACTACAAGCTTGCCTTCTTTGAAAAAAATCCTTCTGGCATCCCCTAATCTTTCCAAGTTCAATTTATTACCTTGGAGATGTTGCTCACTTGGCATATCCTCCCAAGTAAAAATGAGAGCACTTTCAGAAGTTATATAATTTTCTTGGCAAGAAACAAGGAGTATTAATATAAGTATTCCAAGCGAATATTTTGTCATTATCATAAAGAAATAGTTACAAAAGACATTCTCAATAGCAGAGAGTGTCCATAAAATTTAACCTTCACCCTCTTCATCTATTGTGCAAACTTGATCCGCTTATCCATATTAAATCAGAAAAGGTTAATCAAATTGGATGGTCGCATGGATAATCTAGATTAGCGCAACATAACCCATCATAAGAGGTTATGAAAGTTACTTCCTGAGGTTGACCACTATGCTGCTTAGTCCAAACAAGGAAAAAGCCATTAATTTTTTCATGATATTATTGTTTTGGTTAAAATTTACTCCTGAAACTAAGTAAATAAAAGGCGTGGGTGCAAGTTTATTGATTATTAATTTTTTTGACTTTCCACAATCTTACTCCTATATTTGAAAAGATACAAAAATCAGTCCGTCAAACAATTTTTCACCAAAATAACTTCTGTTAAGTCTATAGACAAATTCATCAAGATAATTCTGTGTGTACTTTTCTGTAACCATGTTTTAAATCTATAGGACATTTTTATAAATCTTTGGAGTTTTACGTCGCCTTTTAACACTGAAAAATAATCGGGTCAATTAAGGGGATTTCATCCTTACCTTCCAACAACTTTTCCCGTAATTGATGGAACTCTTCAAGTTTATAAATAGCTTCGGTTCTAATTTACCTAAGGTTGAGTCAATTTCCAATGTTAGGCTGGAAACCAAAACATCTCAAACCCAGTCCCCCTGCCCCTCTTTGATCCACTTACAGGATCTAAGAAATCAAGGGTTGGATCCAAGATATACTAGGATATCAAATCTCCAAATTTTAGTTGGAAGATTACATCCCTAAAACAAAACAAAACTTCCAAAATTCAATCAAAAAACAAAATAGCCACTTCCTAAAATCCACCAATCAACCTACTATTCCACCTAGCAAACACTTCACCCTCCGGTTGTCAGTCAATACGCCAAAGGCGCGCACAGCAGCCACTAGACAAATGCTATGTATTCATAGATACCATTAAAAAAACATACACATTATCTATAAATAGCCCTGATAGATTTTTTCTCGAGGGCTTTTCTCTAGTGGGCTAAATGTTATGTGCCATTTTTCTTTCGTCCATTTTATTCAAGGTTCTGTTCTGGTGTTTTGCCCTTTTTCATAACATCTTATTTTAGACGTTAATTTACAATAAAAAATAGGCTTAAAATATTGGAAAACAAAAATCAGCTGAAATATAACTTTGACAAAATATGCCTTTTATGCCGAACTTATATAAATTTGTGTTATGTTTATCAAATAAAAACAATTTTGGCAGAAACGTTAGGAAAACATATCGGTCGCTATTTTATGGAAAGTGAAAGACTTTCCAAGCAGAAGCTGGTGGGGGCAATAAAAAAGGATTTTCCATCCTGGTCTGATAACACGATCAATATGTATCTGTCCAAACTAAAAAAAGAAGGGGTAATAAATGCTCCTTCCAGAGGGATATATGAGATGGATCGTAGCATTCCTTTTCAACCCAATATTTCAAATAATTTAAAGAGATTATTTAATAAGGTAAAACGTGAATTCCCTTATATCGCTTTTTGTATCTGGGATACGTTGTGGTTAAATGATTTTATGCGTCATCAGCCATTTAAACATTATGTCGTTATTGAAGTAGAAAAAGATGCGTCTGAATCTGTATTTACCTTTCTAACAGAAAGCAATAAAAACGTTTTCTTTAATCCGAGTGAGGAAATATTTGACCGTTACATTCATAATCAAGATGAAGTTCTTATTGTGAAAAATATGGTTTCGGAGTCTCCTTTGATGGAAAAAGATAAAATTAATATCCCTGCATTGGAAAAGTTATTGGTGGATATGTTGATTGATACAACACTTTTTTCGGCACAGCAAAATGAAAGGGAGTTTATTATGAGAAGTGTAATGCAGAAATACACTTTAAACCAATTAAAGATGCGTAGATATGCCGTCCGAAGAAACAGAGAAGAAGAAATTGAAATACTGATAAATATAAGTTTGGCAAAATAATTTCATTTGTGCCAATAATATAAAACATGATAGATACAAAATCATACACAATAGAATGGATTACCAACTTAAGAAATAAGTTGGGAAAGCGAATTGACCCAAAGCTTATTGAAAAAGTAATATATGCTTTAACACTTTTGGAGCAACTGCAATTGAATAATCTGAATTTTGTGTTTAAAGGCGGAACGGCTCTACTTTTAGCAACGGAAATACCTAAGCGGTTTTCGATAGATATTGACATCATTACAGAAGAACCTGAGGATAAAATCAAGGAGGTTTTAGAAAAGATAAGCCAATTAGAAATGTTTATCCGTTGGGAAGGTGATAACGACCGAAAGCATACGCCTGATGCACCCATCGGACATTTTAAGATGTTTTATAAAAGTGTTGTAGATAGTCACGAAGAGCCGATACTATTGGATTTATTATACACGTCCAATCCATACCCTGAAACAAAAGAATATCCAATAAATCATAATTGGTTAGCCACGTCGGGGAAAAATACGATAGTTGTATTGCCAACGTTTGAGGCTATTTTGGGAGATAAGTTAACGGCTTTTGCACCCAAAACCACAGGTATATTATATTCAAAAAACCGTCCTGTCGAAATCATTAAACAATTGTATGACATAGGATTTTTGTTTGACCAAATAACTGACCTCAACGTAGTAAAAGAAAGTTATTCGAGAGTGGTGCAGGAAGAAATCGGCTATCGAAAGTTAAATATGGATGCTGACGAGGTATTGAGAGACACCTGGCAGGCTTGCTATACATTGGCGGAAAGAGATACAAGATCAGATGAATTCAAGCACCTACAATTGGGGATTAAGAACTTTACAAATTTTATTATTGACCGTTTTTCAATCGAAGAGGCCATAACAGCATCATCTAAAGTTGCCTATCTGACAACATTACTGAATAAAGAAAATCAGGAAATCGAACGGTTTAAAAATCCGTTGGAAATCAAAGATTGGTTGATTGATGACCAAACATACAATAAATTGAATAAGTTAAAAAAGACCAATCCGGAAGCATTTTTCTATTGGTATAAGAGTATTAATAATTAGAAGCAAATTATTTTAACAGAAAATTTGGAACAGGGTCAAGTGGGTATTTATCATGAAGCGTAAGTCATTTTCATCCCATCAAAAACTTCGCTTCAGCAACAGCTTCTATATCATCAAAAAAGTTCGACTTGTTGCCGTTTCCCGCTACTAAATCGGCAAAAGAGGAAGCATAGTCATTTCTGTTTATACCTGTGGATTTGGTACTTCAAAACTTGAGATTATAACCCACTTCCAAATTATAGTGTGATTTTTATCTGGTCATATACCTCAAATTGAGTCCTCTTTCTTTTAAAAAACAAAGTGGGCATGATAAGCAACAAATATGATATTCATCCAGATGAGATAATAAAAATCTGCAAGCAGCATGGGCTAGAAGTTAATCAAAATCAGGCAGAGTTCATTTTGGATTTTATTAGTATTTTAGCTGAAGTAGCATTCAATCAGGAAAAATATGAAAACAGCGGTACTGTACATCAGGGTAAGCACGGACGAACAGGCAGACAAAGGATACTCCCTCCAGCATCAGGAAGAGTCACTTAGGAAGTACTGTTTACACAATGATATCGAAGTACGAAAAGTTGTCAAAGAAGATTACTCTGCCAAAACTTTTAGACGTCCAGCATGGACAGAAATGTTGGATGAAATAAGAAAACGCAAGATTCGCACCAACTTAGTACTTTTTACAAAGTGGGATAGGTTTAGCCGCAACGCTGGTGATGCTTATCAAATGATTAGCATTTTAAGAAAGCTTGGGGTGGAACCTCAAGGAATAGAGCAACCACTGGATTTATCCGTCCCGGAAAATAAAATGATGCTGGCCTTTTATTTGGCTGCACCGGAGGTGGAGAATGACCGCCGAGCCCTTAATGTTTTTCACGGTATGCGCCGAGCTCGAAAGGAGGGGAGATGGCTTTGGAAAGCTCCATATGGATATCGTAACCGTTCTACTCCTGAAGGTAGGCCCACAATAGTTGTCCATAAAGAAGAAGCCGCACATCTCAAATGGATTTACACCACCATAGCCGAAGGCAATTATTCAAGCGAGCAAATTGTACTTCAAGCCAGAAAGAATGGCGCTAAGCTCAAGAAAAACAACTTCTGGTGGCTTATCAGGAATCCATTCTACTATGGGAAAATCTTTGTGCCTCCCTATAAAGATGAACCTGGTATGTTTGTGAAAGGTCAACATCAACCAATCATTTCTGAAGCTTTGTTTAAAGAAGCGCAGCTGGTACTTGATGGTAAAAAGCGCAAAAGAAGAACGCAAGTAGTTACCAGTGAGCAAATCCCTCTCCGGGGTTTTCTTGACTGTCMAAAATGTACACGGGCTTTAACCGCCAGTGCATCTAAAGGAAGAAAGCAATATTACCATTACTACCATTGTACTTCCAAATGTGGTGTACGGTTCAAAGCAGATGACGTAAACAATGCCTTTGTGAAACAACTCGCGCGCTTTAAACCCAAGTCCGAATTTATTGGTGTGATCAAGACTATATTCTCCCAGCTGTTTGAAAAGGAACGAAAACTGAGAAATAAAGGCAGAACACAAATTGCCGATCTTATTGATCAGGAAAACGAAAAAATGGCCAAGGCTAGAAAATTGCTTTTAAACGAGGCCATAACCCCGGAAGATTACAAGGAAATGAAACGGGATTTTGATGCTGAAATAACCAGTCTGGAAATTGAGTTGGACAAGATTGCACCTCCGCTGGACCAGCAACCCATTAGGTTTTTGGATAGTATTCTGGAATTGGCTTCAAGCCTTGATAATCTGTATGTTACAGCTGATTCGGAGTTGAAAAGGCGTATAGTTGGTTCGATCTACCCCAAAAATTGGTGTTTTGACGGGAAGCAACATCGAACCACTTTTGTCAATGAAGCACTTCGCTGTTTCTACCTGATTAACAATATGTTAGAGTCTAAAAAAATAAGTCCAAAGTCGAAATTTTCGACTTTGGACAGTGTGGTGGGCCCACCTGGGCTCGAACCAGGGACCTCCTGATTATGAGTCAGAAGCTCTAACCAACTGAGCTATAGGCCCTATTTGTTTTTTAATGTGTAATCTCTTGTCCCGATAGCAATCGGGAGCATTCTTTAGATTCCCAAATCAAATAAACTTATTCAGTTTATTTTTCTAGATAAGTACCTTGCAATTGGGACTGCAATGTTACATATTTGATCTTAAATTTACAACTCTAATCTTTATGAAAAACTTTAAAAATATAGATTTTTTGCTCTTTGATTTGGGAAATGTGATCATAAACATTGATTATCAGTTTACATTCAATGAGTTAAATAAATTACTACCTGAAAATAAAAATCATCTGGTCCAATTATTTTTTCCAAGTAATTTTCATAAGCAGTATGAAAAAGGCTTGATTTCATCCGAAAATTTCCGAGATGAGGTTAGATCACATTTTCAGGAGGATTGGTCAGATTCTAAAATAGATCAAATCTGGAATAGTTTATTAAAGGATATCCCCAAAGAAAGGATAGACTTGATCAAAAGTCTAAGATCGGATTATGGTTTGGCGGTATTGAGCAATACCAATGAAATACACATAGAAAAAGTCAATGAAATTTTGGCTGAACATCATGATTTACCTTCTTTGCATCCATTGTTTGATGAGGTGTATTTTAGTCATGATCTCCAATTGGCCAAACCAAGCGAGGAGATTTATGAGGTTGTAGCCAACAAGCTCAATACTGACCCTTCAAAAATTTTGTTTTTTGATGACCTTGAGGAGAACTTATTAGGAGCTCGTACAGTTGGTTATCAGACATATCTTATCAACCACCCAAAAGGGTTAATCAGTTTTTTTGAAAATGTACTCTAAAAAGGAATATTTCACCCATTCGATTCTATTTATATTGACAATCATAGCGACTACCTTTGCAGGAGGGGAGTGGCTATTTGGGAAAAGTATTTTAGGAAAGGATGAACGATTTCTAGATTGGGAATACTTTATCAAATCGCTCCATTTCTCCATACCATTTATAGGGATTTTGTTAGTACATGAATTGGGTCATTTATTGACTTCCATTCACTATAAAGTAAAGTCATCTTTACCATATTTTATACCTGCTTGGTTTGGTTTCTTGGGATCTCCATCATTGGGTACATTTGGTGCAATTATCCGAATGAAAAGTTTTATAAATTCTAGAAAAAAATTCTTTGATATTGGTGTTGCAGGACCTATTGCAGGTTTTGTAATTGCTTTATTTGTACTTGTTTATGGATTTACCAATTTGCCTGAAGCAGATTATATATATGAAATACATCCTGAATATTTAGACCCAGATTTTGAAGGACATTCAGCTGAGGAAGGTTACTTGAATCTCGAAATGGGTTACAATTTACTTTTCTACATAATGGAAAAAACCTTGGCTGATCCTGATAAAATGCCAAACATGTCAGAGATTATTCATTTCCCGTATTTGTTTGCCGGTTATTTGGCACTGTTTTTCACAGCACTAAATCTACTTCCCATTGGTCAATTAGATGGAGGACATGTTGTTTTTGGCCTTTTTCCTCGTAGTCATAAGTTGATCTCTTTAGGGGCTTACATTGCGTTTGTTTTTTATGCTGGACTTGGGATTTTGACTCCCTTTGTTGAATTGAGCACGATATTTTGGACATTGCTTCTGTACTTAGGATTCTTATATGTCTGTTTCCGCAAAGCTCAGTTACCCGAACAAACAAAATGGATGATCATCTTGATGATGGCAGCTTTTCAATATCTTATTGCTTTTATATTTCCTGAAATTCAGGGTTATTCCGGTTGGTTGTTTTTTGCCTTTTTGTTGGGAAGGGTAATGGGACTTTCCCATCCTGAGGTTTCAGGAAATAAAGAGTTGGATCAGAAGAGAAAAATCATTGGTTTAATCGCCATTGTGATATTCATATTGTGCTTTACTCCACAGCCATTTATCTTCCAATAAGACAAATAGGGAATGGAAAATTGACGTTTATATCAATTGCCATTCCCTATTTTTTTAAAGTATTTGTTACTTTGCCAGCAAAAGCTTTGAATTTTAAATTCAGGCTTGTATAAGTTAATATCCCAATATCCAATATCAATCTATATCAATTCCGTTGATGACAAAATAGCATAAAGTCACTTAATTTTTCAATATTAATCTTCCAACTCCCTGTATGCATTGATTCCTCCCAATACATTTCTGACTTTGTTGTAACCTTTGGTTTCAAGAAACTTCTTTGCATTTCCACTTCTAGCACCTGATCTGCAATGAATGACGATTTCTTGGTTTTTATATTGCTCTATTTCGTCTAGTTGATGAGGAAGGGTTCCTAAAGGTATGTTTAACGCTCCTAAGTTATCTTCTTCATACTCCCATTCTTCTCGCACATCGATAAAAACAAACTCTTCTTTATTATCGATTCTTTGTTTCAAATCTTCAACTGTTATATCTTCCATCTTTTTATTTTACTAAAATTCTATATGATTTAGGTTCACCTTGTTCCAATACATTGATTAAATACAATCCAGACTTTGTTCCTGCAAAATTAAGAATTTTACCTTTTTCAGCATCGTTAATTTCAACTTTAATTGCTCGACCATAGGGATCCAATACTTGAATTAGTTCGAAATTACCTTCTATCATTAGATAATCTACAACAGGATTTGGATAAATAAGAATCTTTTTTGGAAAATTTGATTCTATTTGTTCGAAAGGGGGGAGCGAGGACAAATGTGACCTTATCATCAATGAACCAGAAACCAATTCGTTCTGTTGCCAAGTGCCCGTTACGTTGAAAAATATCTCTTCTCCGTTATCCTTACTTTTGTCTAAGCCCACATAGATAAAATCATTTGTGAATTGCATGAAACCAACATAAAACACGTCTTCAAGTAGGATGTTTTCATCAATTTCAAAATACGAAAATTCTTCCAAAACATCTTTTTGAGGAATGACACTTTCTTTGACATAAATAGGGTCTTCACTCAAATTGTTCCAAACCATAATATCAACACCTCTCCCAAATTGTGTGAAATTGCTAAAATTTATACTTATACCTTTTAGGTATGCGTCTTCCGTTTTTTCAAAACGCTGAGCCAACATGCCAGATCTTTGGTTGATACCAGCAGAATAATCTAAACTTCCATTATCATATGCGAAATAGTCCCGAATTGCTATGGTCGTTCTTGCAGTATCATTGATTCTAAAGTCGACCTCTGGAAACCTCAATGTATCGCCACCTACTATCTGAAAAAGAATCTCATCTCCCGAACTCAAATAAGTGACCAATTCCAAATCTCCTTCTTCTTCAGGTACTGGAATATTTGAAATTTGGTTACTCGTAAACTGTCTTCTTTCCAATGCCAACGGCACGGGGTTTATAGGTGTATTATTATTGATTTTTAAAACCAATTCATTGCTTTCTTTTTCCCTAAGCTCTACGGTGAATTCCATAGCTCGAAAACGATTTTCAAGGTTGTTGAATTCATTTGAAATAGGGCTGAGGTACTTTTCAGAATTTGCCTGTAATTCAAAGAGTGGTATAGAACTGTATTTTTCAAAAATAGGTGTATTTAGTCCTGTTAATGTCCTGTCTCGAAAATTTAAATTTGTAGAAGTTCTATTTTTATTAAGATAAACATAGTCGATTAACCAAGTGTCAAATGGCCCAGAAGCCCGACCTCTGGTCAGGAATCTAAATTGAAAAGCTTCGTGCTGAAACTCTTCAGTTACTTTTATAGTCTCTTGCGTAAAGAAAAATTGCTCGGCAATCAAATTCCCAGTTTGACTCCAGATTTCTGTCCAATCGCCGTTGTTATTAAGAAATTGAAGGGAAATCTGATCATTGCTATCTGGCAGTTCCCCTTTACCTCCCGCTTGCCAAAAAAAACTAATGTAGACACTCTCTTTTTCTTGATCACTCAAACCTGTAAGGTCAAAAGGCCTTGATTCTAACCTATCAGTAAATCCTTGATTGATAGGGTTAGTTTCATAAGGACGACCATCATTACCAATGCCATCAAATACTGCTACACCCAAACTAGGAGGGAGGTTACCTGCACTAAATGAATGTGTGACTCCACTGTTTATCCAAAGGTCATCTCGAATTTCTGATTTACTAAAATCATCCCAAAAGGGAAGTGTTAACTTAGTTTCATCTGATTTACGTGCTGACTTGATGTTGATGTCAACATTTTTTTTAGGTGTAGGTATTTGTTGAAATTGGCCAAAAGTATTTATTACACTTATCGAAATAAGAATTAATGTGACAAATAAAATCTTAAATTGATTTGAGTTCATTAAAAATTAGTCTCTTTATTTAGTTCTGATATCCACAAATCAATAGGTTCTCCAGTTTTCACTTCAGCACCTGCAGGTGGTAGGTGCCGGACTATCGTACCTTGAGGTACTGAGTCTGTTGTGACATAGTTGATTCTACCCATTCTTAATCCTGAACCCAAAATTAAAAATTCCGCATCTGTTTCATCCATACCTATTAAGTTTGGAACATCTAAAATTTGATTTCCTAAGCCATCGCCCACCACAAGATCTATTTGTGACCCTTTGGGTATTTCAAACCCTTCAGGAATATTCCTTCCTCGATATTTCTGTTCCAACACTACATTGGTGCCAATATCTGGAACATATTTGATCTCGCCCCTTACCAATCCAATATTTGCTAAAATTTCTTGAACATTCTTCAATTGACCATTTACCAAATTTGGCATATTAATCATTGGTGCATTTTTAGAATTCAGCGTCAAGTAAATTTTACGACCTGATTTTACTTTATGCCCTGCTTTAGGGGATTGTTTCAATACTGTCAATGGCTTTAATTCTGCATTGAATCCACTGTCAATGTTGATTTCATATTTTAGGTTTCTGTTCTTAAGATAGTCTTCTATTTCACTATATTCAAACCCTTCTAAATCCGGTACAGATACTGTCTGTCCATGATTTGTATAAGATGGTAAGAATACTTTTAAAAAAATAAAAGTAAGTAAAATAATTACTCCCAAAATTAAGCTGAGATGAATTCCAACTTTCTTGAGTGAATCTTTGATATTGCTCATGCAGTAAATGGTTTTATATCCGACTTATAAAGGTAAAATTATATTTAATTTTTCACCAATAAATGTGCCGTAGGCATTATTAAAAATCTTTAAATATGTATCCTTACAGGATTTTGAGCAAGTTGCTAATCCAAAACACCATTTTACTACTTCTCATAGTAAGACTTTTATACGTTGTTTTATTTTAACTGGTCATTTTATAAGCTTGTTGAATTGGCTTTTGATTAAGGCTAGCTTTAGCTTAATTGACATTGGGTATTTATAATTTGACTATCCTTATCTGATAAAATCACTTTTAATCGTAATTCTAACATCCCTTTCGTCAGTTTCTCTTTAAAGATAACATTTTGATTATTTAATGAATTATTAGTTTTCTGGTTTCAGTTATAGAGTTACTTGTGATTTTAACAATGAATACACCTTTTGAGAAAAGTTGACTAGAGAAGCTGTATGTCTGGTTCAATGTATTTGGATAATCTATATCTTGCACAAGTGCGCCTGTCAAAGAGAAAATCTGAATATTAACAGTTTCATAGGTTGCGAAATTGAAAGCAATATTGAATATGTCTCGTGCAGGGTTCGGGAAAATCACAGTGTTTCCAAGACCTGGGTCTACAGGATCTTCATTTGCAGAAAGGAATAATTCAATATTATCCAAAAATACATCTCCGTTGTTTTGACTTCCATTCTCAACTACAAAAGCAACTCTTACATTAGTATTTCCTGAACCTGAATATTCTGAGAGGTTGACAAATTCTCTCCTGAAATTTTCACGTGTATTTGGGTTGAAATCAACAGATTCCACTGTGTTGATTTGCGAACCAGTTTTTCTGCTAATTTCATTGTAAGTGACGCCACCATCTTGACTGATCATAATTTTAAAAACAGTATTCTCAGTCTGATTTGCTGCTCCTAGGTCATAGAATATACTGGCCTGCCTACTAGTACTAAGGTCAAACATTGGCGATCCAAACCAATTGGATTCTCTAGAGTCTTGGCTTTCTAAAACTATAGCATTGTTTTGTGATCCTGATTGAAGTGAAGTCAATTTCCAGGTATTTGTATTTGTTTTTACGTTGATAGCTGACCATGGTAAAAAAGAAACAGTACCATCGAAATTTTGTCTCCAAGGAGACCTAATGGTAGCTTCATTTTTCACAGTAAACTGAGTAGTGTTGGATGAATTGCCAAAGTTTTGGTCAAAATTCGGATTTTCAATAAAGTATTCTAGTCTAGAAACCCCAGTATTTACTATAGAGTTTGGCAGTTCTATGGTAGTGCTGGTTCCTACTGCTATATTCTGACCTCTAGCGATAAATATTTGCTCGTTACCACCATTCGTACTTCTGGTGATTAAGAATCCATTAACTGGTAAGTTTCCTGAATTGGTTAATTGAATTACTTCAGATTGTTGTGAACCATTATTGATAGGGCCCGGACTTATCAGTTGATTCAAATCTAATTTGTAATTAAAAGTTTCTTCAGAGAGTATTTCAACATCTTTTAGATATATATTATTGCCATATCCGTTTCTTGTGATAAAAGCAATTCTCACATTATCGAAGTCAGAAAAAGCAGATAGGTTTAATATTTCTCTTCTAAACTGAGCATTGCTCGTTGGGATGAACTCATTCAGGGTAGGAGTAGAAGTCTGAAGAAATGTCCTGTCTTTACTATATGGAGGGTTAATGATATCAAAAGTATTCCCACAATCTGTAGAGACAGCTACATAAAGGATATCTGACAAACTAGGGTTTTCAAACGGTGCATGCGCTAGATTGAATGTCAGTTGAGCATTTGGGAAATTGGTCAAATTGATTGATGGAGAAATAAAGAAATCCAATTGTCCTGGAGATTCATATTCATAGTGCCTGATAAATAATAAATTTTGATTTACACCAGAAATTGGAAGTGTTGTTCTCTCCCATGTAAATGAATTGTCTGGGTTTCTAATGATCCAATCATTTCCTGATTCTGATAAGTCAAGTGTGAATGGTAAATTGATTTCTGGCTGTAAAATAGGTACAGTGGTTAATTCATTATTTGTAATATTATCATCAATCCCACCATTTACCTGTACAATGCGAGCCTTGAACTCTGTCTGACCGTCACCAGCCAAGGTTAAAGTGTTGAATGAAATGTCAATAGATTCTGCTGTAGAAAGTGTGATGGTTAAATCTCTTGTTTCGATAATGTTATCATTTAGCAAAATCTGAATTCTTGCAGAATTAATGTTGTTGATACCACGATTTAGAAGTGTGATTTGTGGTACTATGTTATTCGAGCAAATTAAATCCCTTGGGTTGATTATTTCTTCAATGGAAAGGTCTAAATCTGCAAGTATTGGTTCTCTCGTTGCAAAATTATTTATTAGTGAAGCTCTTCTTGGGCTAAACTCCAGCACTACATTTATTCTATCCACTTGCCCTTGCGTAAATAGATTCATGCATGCATCAGGAGAGTAATCCATGTAGTTTTCTGTCATGTCACGAGAACCGCAAGAAAACCTTGGATTATTTATCCTACAGTTATTGTTATCAGCATCTTGATTAGGAGTATCATCGACAAAATCATCAACCAAACAGCCGTCCTGACCTGTATTTGCATCTCCCCAAATATGTCTCAAACCTAAGTAATGACCTACTTCATGTGTAGCAGTTCTTCCTCTTGAACTAGATACAGCACTGCCACCTTCCCCAAAATACCTGTAGTCTACAGTTATCCCGTCAAATTCCACAGGAGAGGGTGCAAAGTTTAATCCAGGTAGATCTGATATAGGGAAAGTTGCATAACCTATAAATGGTTGCGATAGTGGTACCACCCATATGTTCAAATAGTCTTCTGGAGGCCAAGAAGATATAGATGAAATTACTGCTGCATCATCTATGCCATAGATAGATTTTGTGCCTTGTACACGAACGACTCCTGTTGTTGGGAAACCATTTGGATCGACTTTCGCCAACACGAATTCGATATTTGCATCCGCTGCAACGCTTAGAAATTCCGCGGGAGTTTGGTTTTGATCAGCATTTTGCCTTCTGAAATCTTCGTTTAAAGTTCTTATTTGTGCATCAATCTGTGATTGGGGAATATTCGTGCCTTGTCCTATTCCAGTTCCATTATGAATGACATGTACCACTACAGGGATTACTCTGCTTTCATTTTGTAATCGCTGTTGAATAGCAGGCCTTTTGGAATTATATTCAATTTTTCCTGACATCCATGATTCAAAGTATTCTCTACTTCCGTAAATACCAAGCGCTTCTTCTTGAATTTTCTCTATATGTACAGAAGCACATTTTTCATCATGTATATGGTTATAAGGCTGACCAAAAAAACTTTGTGAAAAAACATTAACGCTCAAAAATATAAATGAAAAGGATAAGCCCAATCTTATCCAAAGCTTTAGAAATATCCTGTTCATAAATTTCAATACTTATTTTTTACACAACGGCAATGTTGATAGCCTCTACTTTTACAATTTCAGGTATAGCCCTTTTGATAGCTTCTTCTACACCTGCCTTCAAGGTCATCGTGGACATTGGACATGAGCTACAGGCACCTGTTAGTTCCAATCTCAAAACCATATCTTCTGTCAATTCTACCACTCTAACATTTCCTCCATCTGCCTCCAGATATGGTCTTATGCTATCCAATGCCTGCTCAATTTTTTCGTTCATTTCCATTCTGATAATCAGTTTATTCTTTGATATACGTTGTGCAACGTAAGTTTTGATCATTTACAAATGAAATTTATCCATTCACATGGACAACTTCTGTTTTACTTTTTTCAGCATTTCTGATAGCGACTTGCCTTGCGACGGCTTCTGCCAATTCAGAAAAAGCTACTTTTGTGATTCCCTCTTTGAATACAGCAGGATAACCAGTATCACCACTTTCTCTTATACTTTGTACTATTGGAATCTCTCCCAAGAATGGCACAGAAAATTTCTCAGCCAATCTTCTACCTCCTTCTTTTCCAAACAAATAATATTTGTTGTCAGGGAGCTCTTCAGGCGTAAAATAAGCCATATTTTCGATAACACCTAAGATTGGAACATTAATCTGTGGCTGCCTGAACATAGTCAATCCTTTGGTTGCATCTGCTAGCGCTACTTTCTGCGGCGTGGTGACAATCACGGCTCCAGTTACAGGAATTGTTTGCACCATTGTCAAATGAATATCAGAAGTTCCTGGAGGTAGATCAATAAGTAAATAATCCAACTCTCCCCATTCCACATCTGCTATAAATTGCTTTAATGCTGAGCTAGCCATTGGTCCTCTCCATACTACTGCTGAATCTGAAGGTGTCAAGAAGCCTATCGACATCAACTTCACTCCATATTGTTCTATTGGGATAATGATGTTTTTTCCATCTACTTGTTTGACTGATGGTTGTTCGGCTTCTACATTGAACATTGTCGGTACAGAAGGACCAGAAATATCTGCATCTATCAAACCAACTTTAGCTCCAGAGTTTGCCAATGCTACAGCCAAGTTGCTCGCTGTAGTGGATTTGCCTACACCACCTTTTCCTGATGCGATTGCGATGATGTTTTTCACTTGCGGCAAAAGTGGGGTGTTGTCTCTAGTAGTCGTGACATTGGAAGTCATGAAAATGTCAACTTCCACATCGGCACCCAGTGAATTTTCAATCGCCTCTAAGCAATTGTTTTTTATAACTTCTTTGAGAGGACATGCAGGAGTGGTCAATACCACTTTGAAGCTCAATTTATTCCCTTCTATTTCAATATTTTGAATCATCCCCAGGGTTACCAGATCTTTTTTCAAATCTGGGTCTTCTACTTTTGATAATGCCTGAAGGACTTGTTCTTTATTAAAGCTCATGGACTGTTTTTTCTGAATTTGGCGCAAGTTAGTCTATAATTGTTCTAAATAAAACTACTGATCTTGCTATTATTTAATTTTTGATTTAGTAAAATATGTGTATCCGCTTTCACACCAGTACTCTTATTTAATTAGGTACAAACTTTGAATTCAGCTGCTGTCGACTGTCGACTGTCATCCGTCGACAATTATCCGCTTGACCCAATTGTTTTATTTACCTTCTGGTGTAATTGCGGATAATCATATACTAAATTCTAACTTTTAACAGGGTCAAATAGTTTATCTGAATACATTCTTATGTTTTGCAGGAATACTTTTATCTTTGACTTTTTAAGTGAATGATTAATGGGAATTAGTAGAGCAACGACCGAAAAAGTAAGAGAACGAGCAGATATTGAAGATGTCGTCAACGACTACGTGCCCCTAAAAAAGAAAGGTCAAAACCTTTGGGCTTGCTGTCCTTTTCACAATGAAAAATCCCCTTCTTTCTCTGTTTCACCAGCCAAGCAAATCTATAAATGCTTTGGCTGTGGAAAAGCAGGAGACCCAATACAATTTGTAATGGATATCGAGGGGCTTGGTTTTGGTGAAGCCATCAAGCATCTAG
Organism: Belliella alkalica; assembly: GCF_022549785.1. Lineage (GTDB taxonomy): Bacteria > Bacteroidota > Bacteroidia > Cytophagales > Cyclobacteriaceae > Belliella > Belliella alkalica. Next base: position 116,377 of record NZ_JAKZGO010000009.1, on the reverse strand, counting down.
CTGTCAAATATGGTATTGAGGTAGAAGAAGACCACGCTAGCACTCCTGAGGATATTCAGGCCTACAATGAAAAGGAAAGCTTATATATTGCTTTGAATTTCGCCAAAGATTTTTTCGTCCAAAACCTCCAAACAGAAGAGGGACGTGCTATTGGGCTAAGCTATTTCAAGGAAAGGGGGTTTAGCCAATCGATCATTGAAAAGTTTGACTTAGGTTACACACTTGATGGTTGGGATCATCTTTTGAAAGCTGCAAAAGCGGCTGGGCATTCTGAGGAGATTTTGCTCAAGGCAGGCTTGATTTTGCAAAAAGAAGGCGATCAAACTCGGGTTTATGATAGATTTCGGGGAAGGGTCACTTTCACTATCCATAATTTGGGTGGAAAACCAATAGGGTTTGGCGCAAGAATCCTCACTCAAGACAAGAAGCAACCAAAATATATCAATTCACCTGAAACAGATGTCTATCACAAAAGTGATGTGCTCTACGGGATGTTTCAGGCCAAAAAATCTATCCGGGAAAAAGACAATTGCTACTTGGTAGAGGGTTACACAGATGTGGTTTCTCTTCATCTTTCGGGCATCGAAAATGTAGTAGCATCTTCAGGAACCTCCTTGACAGAGAATCAGATCAAACTAATCAAAAGGTTTACGGATAATGTAACTGTACTATTTGATGGAGATTCTGCAGGGATCAAAGCCTCTCTCCGTGGTATAGATATGCTTTTGGAAGGTGGGTTGAATGTCAAAGCTGTCGTTTTTCCAGATGGTGATGATCCTGATAGTTATTCTAGAAAAGTCGGTTCGCAGGCTTTTACCGATTATTTGGAAAAAAATGCCCAAGACTTTATAGCTTTCAAAATAGGTCTTCATGCAGATGAAGCCTCTAATGACCCGATCAAAAGAGCTGATCTGATCAAGCAAGTCGTTTCAAGTCTTTCCAAAATAGCAGATCCTATCATTAGGTCTGTTTATGTTCGCCAATCTGCCAGCTTGCTGGAGATAGAAGAGGAGATCATTCAGGTGGAGTTGAACAAAATCATCCTAAAGGTTCAAAAAGACCAATACTTCAGAGACCAAAGGGATGATGAAACCCAAGAAACACCATTTGAAAATTTTCTTCCTACCAAAGAGGAGGGGATATCTTTTTCTTCCCAACTGGAAGCTCAAGAGCGTGAAATGATTCGTATGCTTGTAAACTATGGGTTTGAAATGGTTTCTGAGGAATTAAGTGTTTGTGAATATCTATTGCAAGAGACACAAGAGTTGGTTTTTGAAACACCTGTATTCACCAAAATCCTAAAACTCTATCAAGAAGCCTTGGCAAATAAGATTTTGCCGCATCCCCAGCATTTCTTGACTTCTCAGGACATCGAAGTGAGAAATGAAATCATTACCTTGATCTCTCCTAAACATGAAATCTCAAAGCTTTGGGAAGAAAGACATAAGATTTTTACAGCTACAGAAGCAGATGATTTAGCTAAGTCCATTTATGAAAATATTTTGCGGCTTAAAAGAAAAGTTTTGAAAAAAATGCTCAATGAAACTCTTTTAAAAATTAAAGAGGCAGAAACTAACAAAGAATCAAACGAGTCTATGGATAATTTTATAAAAGTATATATGGAATTGAATCGATTCTTGGTTGATATTAATAAACAATTAGGCATAGTAATTAGCAATTGACCAAACTTAAATTGGAGTTCTTCGGTTTTAATCCGATAAAGCTCGTAATTTTGTAAACCCTAATATAAAGCATTCAATATTATAGTTATGACCCAAGAACGTCAGTTAGATTCCATTGAGGAAGCAATAGAAGCCATCAAAAACGGAGAAGTAATCATTGTAGTCGATGATGAGGATAGAGAAAATGAAGGCGACTTTGTATGTGCGGCAGAGAAAGTTACTCCAGAGATTGTAAATTTTATGGCCACGCATGGTCGTGGTTTGATCTGTGCGCCTTTGATAGAAGACAGATGCGAACAATTAGGACTTCAATTGATGGTAGGTAGCAATACTGCAGCATTTGAGACACCATTTACAGTTTCTGTGGATTTGGTAGGACATGGATGTACTACAGGGATTTCGGCAAGCGATCGTGCCAAAACGATCAGAGCGCTAGTTGACGATTCGATCCATCCTGATGAACTTGGAAAGCCAGGTCATATTTTTCCACTTAAAGCCAAAAGAGGTGGTGTGTTGAGAAGAGCTGGACATACAGAAGCAGCAATTGATTTCTCAAGATTGGCAGGCTTACAGCCAGCAGGAGTATTGGTCGAAATCATGAATGAAGACGGCACCATGGCAAGACTTCCGGATTTGTTTGAAGTAGCCAAGAGATTCAACCTCAAATTGGTTTCCATCAAGGATCTGATTGCTTATAGATTGAAAAATGAATCATTGATCAAAAGGGAGATTGGTGTAGAAATGCCAACTGACTTTGGAGATTTTGATTTGATAGCGTATAGACAGACCAATACGGATGAGATTCACATGGCTTTGATCAAAGGTGAATGGACAGAGGATGAACCTGTGATGGTTAGAGTACATTCATCTTGTGTTACAGGTGATATCTTTGGTTCATGTAGATGTGACTGTGGACCTCAATTGCACCGTGCCATGGAGATGGTGGAAAAAGAAGGCAAAGGGGTAGTTTTGTATATGAATCAAGAAGGACGAGGTATCGGATTGATCAACAAGCTAAAAGCATACAAGCTCCAAGAACAAGGAATGGATACAATTCAGGCAAACCTTGCTTTGGGTTTTCCAATGGATAAAAGAGATTATGGTGTAGGTGCCCAAATTATAAGAGATTTAGGGATTAGCAAAATCAGACTCATAACAAATAATCCGACCAAAAGGGTAGGTTTGCTAGGCTACGGTTTGGAAATAGTCGAGCAGTTACCTATAGAGATAGACTCTAACCCACACAACAAAAAGTACTTGGAAACCAAAAGAGATCAAATGGGTCATTCAATCCTTAAGAAGTAAATGGATGATGTAGTCAATTGGGGTAATAGTTAATTAGGTTATCAGTTAATTGAGTGAAATGGTTAATAGGTGATTTAGTTAATTCAGTGAATAGTCAATTTAGTTATTAGTTAATTGAGTGAAAAAGTTGATAGAGGGAATAGTGAATTTAGTTATTGAGTTGACTGATTGATAGGTTAATTAGTTATTAAGTTAATTGGTTGAATAGGGGGTTTAGTAAATAGTTGTTTTTTTGAGGTTTCTCCTAAATGAATCCTCTATTCAACTTCTAAACCAGTCCCATATCAACTAATCCACAAATTAACCAGTCGACTATTCCACGAATCAACTACTCAACCTATTTCAAATCAATTAATAAACTAATCCACTATTTAACCATTCCCTAAACAACTATTACACTAATCCCAAATCAACTATTCCTCTATTCCCTATTCCCTTAATTAACCACATTGATTCAACCAATTTGCGTTTTTTGTCGTTAATAATAAAGTTAACATCAAAATGACCTAAAATATGAAAAGGATTCCAATATTTCTTTTTTTCATCACTTTCATAAGTATCAATACTTGGGCACAAAATAAATTCCCCTCCCAGATTTGGCATAAGGGGAAAATCGTCGCAACCGATGGTAGAGAATATACAGGATTTGTTCAGTATGACTTAGAAAACAATATTGTTCAATTGCAAAGAGAAAGCATCGAAACATTTGGCGCATCAAACGTGCTACAATTTGAAATCTATGATGAAGTGTATGGTGGAATCAGAACATTTTACTCTTTGCCATATGCCTTGGCTACAGATTACCAAACTCCTGTATTATTTGAAGTATTAACCCAAGGAGATGATGTAGCATTATTATGCAGGGAATATGTGACCACAGACAATAGATCAATGGGGATGTATGGCCCAATGATGATGAATCCTATGTGGGGAGGGCCTATGATGGGAGCAGGGCACAGATTGGCATTCAATTTTTACTTTTTTAAGGACGGTGCAATCCAGAAATACTCCCAAAAGAAAAAAGACTTGATGGATTTCTTTGATGATAGGGAAGATGAAGTGAAGCTTTACATGAGAAAAAATAGATTGGCGCATGACAAGAGGGGAGATCTCCTTAGAATTACTGCCTATTATAATCAAATAAAATAAATTTTATGTCAGAAAGACCTTTGATCCTAGTATCAAATGATGATGGAATCACATCCAAGGGAATTAGAGTATTAGTAAATGTAATGAAGAAGTTGGGAGAGGTAATCGTGGTAGCTCCTGATAGTCCCCAATCGGGCATGGGGCATGCAATTACGATCGGTGAGACATTGAGATTGTATGAAGAAGATATTTTTGATGATGTACAAGCTTACAAATCAAGTGGGACTCCAGCAGATTGTGTAAAGCTTGCTAAGCATTATGTCCTCAAAGACAGAAAAGTGGATTTGATAGTCAGTGGGATCAATCATGGAAGCAATACTTCCATTTCCGTATTGTATTCAGGAACAATGTCGGCAGCGATAGAAGGTGCATTGGAAGGCTATCCATCGATTGGCTTTAGTTTGTGTGATTACTCTTCCAAAGCTGATTTTAGCCATGTGGAAGAATATGTTTACAAAATTGCCAAGCAAGTTTTGGATCATGGGATACCGAAAGGTGTAGCATTGAATGTCAATTTTCCCCCTAAAAGAAACGAAGACATCAAAGGCGTCAAAATCTGCCGTCAGGCACATGCCAAATGGCAGGAAGAGTTTTCTGAGAGGTTTGATCCAAATGGCAGAAAATATTTTTGGATGGCTGGTAATTTCGTCAATTTTGACAAAGGAGAAGACAATGACGAGTGGGCAATCGCCAACAATTATGTATCCATAGTCCCTTGTCAGTATGACCTGACTGCACATCACGCAATCAATCAATTGAATGAAGATTGGAATTGGGAAGAACTTTCCTAAAGCAAAAAAACGGGTCGAGAGACCCGTTTTTGCTTTTACCCAAATAAAGAAACTATATTAAAGTTTAATTTCAAATACTACCTTGACTTTACTTTCTTTGGTTGCTATGCAAGATTCTACCAAAATTTGATTGTTTTCATCATTGTAATTGAGATCGATGGTTACTTGATTTGTTATAACACAGAAGTCAATACCTCTTTGATGAATTTCTTCTTTCGAATAAGTGTGCAGTTTTTCTTTAGAATTACTAAACTGATTGATTTCAAACAAGCTCAACTAAATTCGGATCAATTAAACCTTCTACCAAAACCTTTTCATTAACCAACCCCAAACCAAGCAAAATATCCATCGTTTCTTCAAGATCCTTTTTTGCAATACCGTTATCTGTAGCCCATTTTGTCTGGGTTAGCCATTGTTGTATATCTTTATGGGAAATTCCGTAACGGAGGCTGAGAGTTTCAGAAAAACCATCATTTTTGACCATTTGAGAAGCAAATTCATAAACCTTGTCCCTGATTTTTTCTATAATCAAGCCATTTTCACTTAGTGAATTTTCAGTAGCCACTATCACAAAACATGGCCAAGGAGTAGGGATTTTACCTACACGCTTAAACTGACCTGCATCCACAAGTGGTTTGGTGGTGTATTTTTCCCAAAGGAACATTTTAGCTTCCTCGTTTTCAAAAGCTTTTTTTGCCCCTTCCAGGTTGTCTATCACTTCAAAATTCAATTTACTGGTATCCCATCCTTGCTGCTTGGCTAGCAAAAAAGCCATCAAATGTGATCCAGAACCAAATCGGCTGATCAAAAAAGGTACTTCACTCAATTCATTTAGCGATTCTTCTTTGGACTTTGCAGAAAGGTGGATTCCCCAATTCAAGGGCGAAGCGATGTGAAGTCCAATGATCTTACTTGGATTTCCTTCAATCCTGTCTTTGATAAAGCTCTCTGTCAGCACCAATGCAATGTCTGTACTGCCTTCTCTCAGGGCTTTGTTCATGGCACCTGAGCCTTTGGTTTCTTCCTGCCATATAAGCTCATATCCTTCATCTAAAAATGGTTGCTGTTCTATGATTTTCAACCAAGGATAATTAAAATGCTCTGGTACTCCAGTGATGGTGATTTTTTTCATGCACAAAGCTAAGTTTTATTCGATTTATTTTAAGAATAAAAACATTAAGATTATCTGCAATGACATCAGAAAGTGGATTTTCACATGAATCATTCTGTCAATAGTCCACAGTCAACCGACTACAGCAATTGAATTGAACTTCATTCTATATTATTAATGGCTAGTGGTTAGAAAGTGGATATAAAATTAAACAAAGAACAAAACCTGAGGCTAGGCACTAATGTGTAAACCAAATTCAAGCAAGATCAAATCGTCAACGGTTTAATATCTAATGTCGATAGCCTGATCTTGCTTAACTTGTAACAAGGCGGAAACTCACTAAATATAAATTTATTTGTTTTTTATATTACGAAAACATATTTTTAGTATATTAATTATAATAAAAAATATTATTGTTTATTAATTAACTTCAATAGTTTTACAAAATTTATAATCTTATGCTAATTTTTGATGTTAAGGGCGGCCACCTGTTGATTGTTTTTACCTTACTATTTTTAGTTGTAGGATGCATTTCACAGAATGAACCCGAAGATGAATATACTGTCATTCAGCTTGACTTTGATGGTGAGGGTGGTTTAGAGACTGTTGAGTTGGGTTCGAATGGATGGGATGTGGTGACTATTGAAAACAAAGAAGGAAGACTTAGGATATTTGGTGATGTATTTGATTTAAATGGAGAGTTGGTCTCAGAAAACCGTCAATTAGAGTTGTTCGGCCTTGGATCTATAGTGTCTTCGACTAATTATGTTGGCTTTGAAATCAGACACCAGACCAATGGTGTTTTGGAGATTAAACTGAAAGAGAATGCTTCTGGTAAACCATATGGAATAGTTCTAATGCTTCAAAACGATAATAATTCTAAAAGAATTTATGTAGATCAAGTGGAATCTGCGGGTTATGATTTTGAAGGGATTGAGTTTTATCAAGGTGAAGATGATGGGGATTCTCTCTATATGAGAAACAACATACATAGATATGAGTTTGATTTTCTAGAAACAAGGCAGCTGGAAGTTTCCCCATTTGTTGGTACTAATGTGATTGTTAACTCCTATTTTAAAAGTGAAGAAATGAATGCCTTTATTTGGTTTGAGAGTGACTTAGTAGAAGTTGAGACACCTTCTGAAATCATTGATGGAAGTATTTATTTTTCTGATAGGATGAGTATATACAGCAAAAACCCATCGTCTATTCCATATTTACCTAATCTGATGGTTACTATAGAAGCTCCAGCAGGAAAATCTATATTCACCAATAATATTGAAATGAGAAAAAGAAAACTATCATACAAGCTTACAATCAAAAGTAGAAGTACTTCTGAAATTCATGAGATTGTAGGGAAATGGATTGAAACCAGTCCTACTGGGCTTTATCGAATAGATGAATTAGAAGTAGATTAAGTTAATTTGGATTACCCATCATGTGTGACATTTTTATTTGTAATAAACAAATTACAAAGCCCTGCCACAATCAGGGAAGTCCCTGCAAGCACCATGGTGAATACGACTTCTTCTCCAAAAAGCAATTTGTACATGTAATTGATTCCTCCTATGGCTGCTATGATTTGAGGTATTACGATAAACATGTTGAAGATCCCCATGTAAACACCCATTTGTTTGGGATTGACCGAACTCGAGAGCATGGCGTAAGGCATCGAAAGGATACTTGCCCAAGCTATTCCCACAAGTGCAAAGCAAATATGAAGCATCCAAGGTTCTGAAATAAAATAAATCAATATGAATCCCACTCCACCCGCAAACAGGCTGAACATATGGACTAGTTTTCGGTTGATTTTTACTTTGCTGGTGATTAAGGCAAGGATCAGTGCAAAAAACATGGAAGTTAATCCATAAGTCCCCAAATAATTCCCAACGCTATCTGCTGCATCATTGTAGGCTACGGAAGCAGTATCGGTCGCTTTGAAAATATGCTCTGTAATCGCAGGAGTTGCAAAACTCCACATGGTGAAAAATGCAAACCAAGAAAAAAACTGGACCAAACCTAGTTTGAGCATTACATTAGGCATCCCGAAGATGTTTTTGAATATTTCTGTTACACCTTTCAAAAAACCACTGCTCTCTTCATTTTCTTTTTCAAATTCCTCCAGATTTTCAGGTGGATATTCTTTGGTAGTCAGGATGGTATAGAGGATTGAGGAAAATAGAACCACCGCACCTATTCCAAAGGCAAATTTCACAGAGTCAGGGATCACCTCTGGTTCTGCTGTATTGGGCACACCAATTTGAGTCATAAACCAAGGCAGGTTACTCGCTATCCAAGTACCGATTCCTATGATGAGTGTTTGTACCACAAATCCATATGATCTTTGGCTATCAGGTAACTTGTCTGCCACCAACGCCCTGAACGGTTCCATACTGATATTGATAGATGCGTCCAAGATCCAAAGTGATCCAGCTGCCATCCACAACGCACTGGAATAAGGTGCAAAGAACAACGCAATGGTACTAAAAACTGCTCCAAAGAAGAAAAATGGCCTTCTCCTGCCAAATTTGGGATGCCAAGTCCTATCGCTCAGGTAACCTACAATTGGCTGAACCAAAAGACCCGTCAAAGGTGCTGCGATCCAAAGCATCGGGATAGCGTCTTTTTCGGCACCTAGGGTTTGGAAGATTCTTGACATAAATCCCCCTTGGAGTGCAAATCCAAATTGGATACCCAAAAATCCAAAACTCATATTCCAGATTTGCCAAAAACTCAGTTTCGGCTTATTTTCTTCTACTTGCATTTTCTTGGGTTTATTGAAATGTGCTATTATGGAATATCATTTTATACTTATTTCTCTTACCTTGGTCTGTGTCCTCACAGACCAATATATCTTGGTTTGTGTCTCCACAGACCAATAGTTTTCAATTTGCTTCGATCCTAGCCTTGGTCCTTACAGACCAACACATGTCAAAATTTGATATTGGTATTTATTCTCAAATCCGAATTGAAGTTATTTCAGATGTGTATTTGCGGATAATCATATTACCTAATCTGTATATACGCTTTTACACTAGTAGCCATTTATAATATTGTTTGAAGTTCATTTTAATCAGCTGTTGTCGGATGACTGTAGATTCTCGTGCACCGTGGCGTAGTTGGCGATTATTCGCATAATTTTAAGTGATATATTCACTTACTGGCGTCATTGCGGTTAATCTATTACCTAATTAGATTTTGATTGTAAATTCTTCAAATTGATGTTCAATTATAAATGAATTGATGTTTTCGATTTCGAAATATGGGTGCGAATGATCAGGTAATGGGTCAAAATCAGTCAACCTTCCCAAGAAAGCCAAGTTTTCTGTATTAGCGTTGATTTGTAAGTCATTGATGGAAATTTTATCAGCGGATATTCCGTGGATGAATAATTGGATTTTTTCAAACTTAGATTTGTATTCCCCATCAACTGCACCAAAGTGGATTTCCTGATTTTCCGAATCCCACTTTACCTCCCTTTTGAAATAACCATTTCCTTTATATGCTTTGCTAATTCCATCATCTTCGTAATGGGTATAGCTATTATTACCTTCTCCTTTGTAGATATGAAGTCTCAATACTCCATCATTTTTACTTTCGGTGTGTGGAATAGTGCTTTGCATGGCCATTATCGAACCTGCTTTTGCAAAAACAGGCAAATAACTCAAAGGTGTGTCAACATACACGATTTGATTTCCAGAGAACTTTTGGTCATTATAGAAATAGTACCAATCACCCTCTGGAAGATAGACTTTTGCAATCTGTCTCGTGCTTTCTATTGGGGCAATCAGCATTGAGTCGCAAAACAAATACTGGTTTTGGAACAATTCTGTGTATATCAATGGATCAAAAGGATAATCTATCGCTAAGCTTTTAGCTATCGGAAGTCCTGTTTGACTGCTTTTGTAAAAATTGCTGTATAAAGTTGGGAGCAATTGGTAACGCAACTTCATGTAGTTTTTGGAAATTTCTTCTACTTCTTCACCAAAAGACCAAGGCTCAGAGTCATTGCTGTTGATCATGGAATGTGCCCTGTAAAATGGTGAAAAGGCGGCAATACTCATCCATCTTGCAAATAGGGATTTAGTAGCTTCTCCAGCAAATCCACCAACATCATAGCCGGCAAATGAAACACCACTCAACCCCAAGCTATTGACCAAGCGAATACCTGCAAGCATGTGTTCTTCACTACTGACATTATCCCCAGTCCAAGCTGCAGCGTAGCGTTGTACCCCAGCAAAACCTGATCTGGTCAATACGAACGGACGGCTATCAGGAGATTGAAGTTCGCTTCCTTCCTTGGCAGCTTTAGCCATCTGAAGTCCATAGATATTCCTTGCTTTTCGATGGCTTACGACTTCACCTTCATAGTGGAAATTGATCAAGTTTGGAGTAAATTGACCCCAAGAAGCTGGTTCATTCATGTCAGTCCAATATCCATCAACACCTGCGTCTTTGTAGAATTTCATCTTTTCACCCCACCATGTTCTTGTTTCTTCTTTGGTGAAATCCGGAAAAGCACACCAACCCGGCCAAACCTGCCCTTCATAGATTTCTCCATCTGGATATTTGACAAAAAGATCCTTTTCCAAACCTTCATCATAAGGCAAATAGCCTTTGTCTGTCTTGATCCCTGGATCCATGATGACGACTACTTTGAAACCTTTTTCTTTGAGTCTGCTGATCATGGCCTTGGGATCACTGAATTTTTCATTGTCAAAAGTGAATACTTTGTATTTTTCCATATGATGGATATCTAAGTATATCACATCAGCTGGCATGTCCTTTTCTCGGAAGGTTCTTGCCAAATTCAGCACTTCTGTATCGGGATAGTATGAGTAGCGGCATTGCTGAAAGCCCAAGGCCCACATTGGAGGCATTTCCATTCTTCCTGTCAGATGTGTATAAGCACCGATAATTTCCCCGACAGTTTGGTTGTGAATGAAATAATAATCCATATCCCCACCATCGGCAGCATAGTACATAAAGCGGTTATTGGAAGCTCCAAAATTGAATACTGACTTGTGGGTATTGTCAAAATAGATTCCATAAGCCAACTCTTGGTGGATTCCGATATAAAAAGGAATGGATAGATACAGGGGATCATCACCTATTCCATAAGCAAAGTAATCTGTATTCCAATTGGTGTAGGCTCTTCCGGCTCTGTTGAGATTCCCAGTTTTCTCTCCCAATCCAATAAACTTCTCGTTTGCTTGGACTTTTTTGTAATTGGTAATTTCAGTCCCAAGCCATGAAACAGAAAATGATTCATCATCTTCATTGATCACATTTCCCTTTTTATCCAAAAATTTTATATGAAAAGGGTTGATATTGATTTTTGCTTCAATCAAGTCAGTGGAAATTGAGATTGAATTTTCATTATCTGTTATCTCAAAATCAACTTTTTTTGGCTGGTTAATAACACTATATGGATTTTGATCAAAAGTTTCCTCTTGGCTTACCTGTACTCGGATCGTGTCATGATTATATACAGCGATTGAAAAATTTGCATTTGTTGTTTTTCCGGTAACACCAAGTTCGTTTTTATCCCAATTCTCAACCTTACCCGCTTGGAGGTTTTGATTATGTTTTTTGCTATTTGTAGAAAAGGTCATTTGATTGTTTTTTAGGCTCGTTTTGTTGCTATAAGCAATTTGTCTAAGCTAAATTTAGAAAGTATAATTAAAGTAAAAAATTGTTTCTATGCAGGTTAAGAAGTTAGAATTCATTTAAACTTGCTTTGAATTAGGCAATGTTAAAAATCAAGCCCTATTCAAACGATTGCATAAAAAAGCAACAATTTTTCTCTTTTTTTTAAATATTTTGAAAATCAGACTTGATTTTTCAATTTAGACGACCACTTACCCTTACTTTGTCATGATAAAGCTTGAGAATCCTAATCTGTAAGGTATTTAAATTTTAGGCTATTCTGTAATGATTTTTTCAGATGATTTCCTGATAATCAATTCTGTTTCCAATACCACAGTTTTTGGAGTCCAAGTTTCATCTTTCTTTTTGTTGATCATTTCAAGGAGAAGGGAAATTGCTTTTTCGCCCATTTGAAAACCTGGTTGTGAAACTGTGGAAAGGGGAGGGTCTATCATGGAAGAGAATTGCCAATCAGAAAAACCTACTACACCTACATCACTAGGGACTTTTAATCCCAAAGACTTTACTGCCATCATGGCTCCGGCAGCAGCAATGTCATTGCTTGCAAATATACCATCAGGTTTAGCTTTTTCATTTTCAAATAGTCTTTTAGTGAATTCAAAGCTTTCTTCCTGCGTGCCTATCGGGCATGGGATGATCCAATCAGGATTATGTTTGATGGAGTGGTCTTGAAGTGCAGCTAAATACCCATCTAGTCTTTTTCTACTTATCGTAAGGTTTTTTGGTCCTGCCAAATGCGCGATATTTTTGTAACCTTGATTGATCAAGTGAGAAGTAGCGTCATATGCGCCTTTGAAATCATTTACCGTTACATTTACAGTATTCTCAATTTCAGGAACTCTATCAAAAAATACGATAGGGAAGTTCTGTTTCAATAGTTTTGTGAAATGGTTGAAATCTTCCGTCTCCTTTGAGTAACTGACCAGAAGACCATCTACCTGGTTATCAAGCATAGCTTCGATACTGCTCAACTCTCTTTGGAGTTTTTCATTAGTTTGACAAAGGATGACATTGTAGCCATTTGCAAAAGCAACTTCTTCAATTCCACTGATCACAGTAGAAAAAAAGAAATGTACAACTTCAGGAATGATGACACCAATGGTAAAGGATTTACTTTTTCTTAAGCTAAGCGCTATAGCATTTGGTCTATAATTAAGTTTTTCTGCAAGTTCTTTTACTTTTCTTTTTGTTTCATTACTGATCCCTGGGTAGTCCTTCAAAGCTCTGGATACAGTGGAGAGTGATACATTTAGCTCTTTTGCAATGTCTTTGATAGTAGCTTGACCTAATTTCATAAAAATTATATTATTCTAAGATTTCAATTTATGTTAAATTTTACAAAAATTAAATTTTAAATAGTTATTTCCACAAAATTATTTTTTATAAATTATTGCAATCATTCGAAATTCATAAAATGAAATTTGTATTTCAATCGATTGCTCTGGAGTCTTAAATGTGTTTCTCCAATGTTTTTTTAGTAATTTCTTGCGTAAGCACTTTCCATTGTTTAATATCAATAAATATCTATTGGGGTGTTTTTTGATAAGTTAGATTCCTGTTTTGTAGATATATGAAAAAATATGGATTATTTATAATAAAATAACTTTGATAGAATAGTGTCCTAAAGTTTATCAGATAGTAAAAGTAATATTTTAGAGTTGGAAATAAAGGATTTTAAGGCAGGTCTTTATATCTTTGACCTCAATGATAATCGTCAGCATAAGATTAGGCGATACGAAAATAATAATCAAACCATTAAATCAACATCATGAAATTCAAACCAGGAGTAAAGTACGGTGAAGAGCTGAAGGACTTATTGTCTTACGCGAAAGAAAGTGAATTTGCACTTCCAGCGGTAAATGTGATCAATACCAGTACAATAAATGGAGTTTTAGAGACTGCAAAAAAAGTAAATTCTCCAGTAATCATTCAATTTTCAAATGGTGGGGCACAATTTTATGCGGGTAAATCACTTCCAAATGATAAGCAGCAAGCGAGTGTAGCAGGGGCTATTTCTGGTGCTTTGCATGTTCACAAAATGGCTGAGGCATATGGAGTACCTGTAATTTTACATACTGACCACGCAGCAAAAAAATTATTGCCTTGGGTAGATGGTATGTTGGCAGAGGGGAAATCTTACTATGAAGCTTTCAAAAGACCACTTTACAGTTCTCATATGCTTGATTTGTCAGAGGAGACTTTGGAAGAGAATGTGGGTACTTCAGTGAAGTATTTTGAGGAACTGAACAAGCTGCAAATGGGCATTGAGATAGAGCTTGGTGTGACTGGTGGTGAAGAGGATGGTGTAGATAATACAGATATCGATAGTTCTAAGCTATATACACAGCCGGAGGAAGTAGCATATGCTTACGAAAACTTGAAACAAGTTGGAGATATGTTTACAATTGCCGCTGCTTTTGGAAATGTGCATGGAGTATACAAGCCTGGAAACGTAAGTTTGAAGCCAATTATTCTGAAGAATTCCCAAGACTTTATTAATGAGAAATATGGCACTTCTGGTAAGCCTTTGTTTTTCGTATTCCATGGTGGGTCAGGTTCTACTGTAGAAGAAATCAGAGAAGCGAATAGTTACGGATCGGTAAAAATGAACATTGATACAGATATGCAGTGGGCATTTTGGGAAGGTGTGTTAAAATATTACCAAAAAAATGAAGGGTTCCTTCAAACACAACTTGGAAACCCTAATGGTCCTGATAGTCCAAATAAGAAATTCTATGATCCAAGAGCATGGATGAGAAAAGGTGAAGAGAACTTTGTAGAAAGGTTAGAAGTAGCATTTGATATGCTTAATGCTGTCAATAGAAACTAAGATTAAATATACCTAGCATAGAAAAGGTCACTGAATAGTGACTTTTTCTATTTTAATACGAATTAACTTATGAAAAAATATTTATATCTATCCTTCTTATTTGTTTTGGTTCTACTTTCTTCATGTTCGACATCTCCAGAAAAAAATATTGAAAACCATTGGCCACATGCAGGCATTACCTACGAAATTTTTGTTCAGTCTTTTTATGATTCTGATGGGGATGGAATTGGAGATTTCAATGGAGTGACCAAAAAATTGGATCATGTAAAAGAACTAGGCGCAAATGCAATTTGGTTTATGCCAATCATGCCATCTCCTAGTTATCATAAGTATGATGTGACCGATTATAAAGCCATCCATCCTGATTATGGGACAATAGATGACTTTAAATTGATGTTGCAAAAAGCTCATGAAAAAGACATTAAGATAGTAATTGACCTAATCATCAATCATACTAGTAGCAAGCATCCTTGGTTTGTAGAATCCAGAAAAGGTAGAGATAACCCTTATAGAGATTACTATGTGTGGGCTCAAAAAGATACAATTGCAGATTTTTTAAATAAAAAAGCGATTACTTTAGATAGTGACAATATTAGACAATGGCATGATCCTGGTGTAGGAGAAGATTTTTACTACGGTTTTTTTATTGATGGTATGCCTGATTTGAATTTTGATAATCCAAAAGTAAGGGAAGAGATCTACGAAATTGGACGATTTTGGCTGGAGGAAATTGGGGTAGATGGCTTTAGGTTAGATGCGGCCAAGCATATTTTTCCTGATGATAGAGCTGTAGATAATCATGCGTTTTGGAAAGAGTTTAGATCAGAAATGACTAAAATTAAGCCTGATGTGTATTTGGTAGGGGAGGTTTATGATATGAAAGAAGTGGTTGCTCCTTATTTACCAGGATTACCTGCATTATTCAATTTTGATTTTCATTACACCCTTTTGAGAGCTTACGAAGAGGAGAATGGAATGCTTTTAGCAAAGAATCAAAAAGAGATACTTGATTATTATCAAGAAATATCTGAAGAGTTTATTGACGCAACATTTTCATCAAATCATGATCAACCAAGGTTGTTAAATTCTTTGGATAGTAATCCAAAAAAGTTGAAACAGGCAATAACCATTTTAATGTCCATGCCTGGAGCCCCTTACCTTTATTATGGGGAAGAGATAGGTATGCTTGGTAAAAAGCCTGATGAAAATATTCGAGAACCATTTCTTTGGGACATAAAAGCCAATGATACAGGAAGAGCTACTTGGATTGAAGCAGTGTATTCGATTGATGAAATGGTTACTCCACTATCTATCCAAAAATCAATGAGTACTAGTTTTTTCAATCATTACAAAGAAGTAATTAAACTCAGAAATTCCAATAGAGCTTTGGCTTTGGGAGATTTGACTCTTTTTGATCAGGAATTGCCGAAACCTTTGATGGCATTTTTTCGGTCTTATGAAGACCAAAAATTATTTGTAGTTCACAATTTATCCGATCAAACTATTTCAATCGAAGCACCTAAAGATTTTGATGAAGTTTTATACAATTTAGGATTGGGTACTTTGGATGAAAAGATGATAGTTTTGCCCCCATATTCCTCTGTGATGCTAACTAAAAAGTAAATAAAAAGACCTGCTAAAATTGATTTAGCAGGTCTTTTTTTTGGTATCAAATTTTTTAGACTACTTAGGTTGAAAGGATTTTTGCAATTCTAAAATCATCTTCATCTACTTCCTTATCATCCACTATTGCTTTTGTGATAGGTGTAAATACAATTTTATTGTTGATAATGCCAGCCATTACATCATATTTACCTTGCATAAGACCTTCTACCGCTGCCACCCCAAGTTTGCTCGCTAGTACTCTATCAAAAGATGTCGGCGAACCGCCGCGCTGCAAGTGGCCTAGAATCGTGACTTTAATATCATAGTATGGAAGTTGTTTTTTGATTTTAGATGCAATTTCTGCTGCTCCACCACTTTTTCCACCTTCGGCTACTATTACAATATTTGATTGCTTGAGTGCTTTAGTCCTAGCTTTCAACCGTTCTACCAATCTTTCGATAGGCATTTTCTTCTCTGGTATAAGTGTAGCGGCTGCCGCACTGCCAATTCCTGCATTGATAGCAATAAAACCAGCATCTCTTCCCATAACTTCTACAAAGAATAATCTGTCATGCGAGGTAGCTGTATCTCTAATTTTATCTATTGCTTGAATCGCTGTATTACAAGCTGTATCAAATCCAATGGTACTGTCTGTTCCTGATAAATCATTGTCAATAGTACCTGGCAGACCTATAGCTGGGATTCCGAATTCTTGGAAAAACAAATGCGCGCCTGTCAACGACCCATCGCCACCTATGACAACCAATGCATCAATCCCATGCTTTTTTAAATTATCATAAGCTTTCTGCCTTCCTTCTTTAGTCCTGAATTCAGCACTTCTCGCAGATTTGAGGAAAGTACCTCCTCTTTCCAACACATGTGCTATATTCTTGCTGTCCAGTTTTTTGATGTCATCATTGATCATACCTTCATAACCTCTGTATATTCCATACATTTCGAGATTGTAGTAGAAACCTGCTCTGACTGTTGCTCTTATAGCTGCATTCATACCAGGTGCATCTCCTCCAGAGGTCAAAACACCAATTTTTTTTATCGTTTTGATTTCCATTATTTCTGTCTCAATAAGGTTAAATATTTAAAAAACATATCTGCAGCAGCAGGATTGGTTGCTAAGGGGATATTATAAACATCGCATATTCTCATTAGCATCTGAACATCTGGCTCATGTGGATGCTTATCGAGGGGGTCTCTAAAAAAAATAACAATATCCAATTCTTTTTGAGCTGCCATTGCGGCAATTTGAGCATCGCCACCCAAAGGCCCAGATAGTAATTTTTGAACCTCAAATCCAGCTCTCTCTATATGTGAGCCGGTCGTGCCTGTAGCTACTAGCTGTATATCTTTTTTTAATAATTCATCCTTAAATCCAGACAGGAAATGAACCATATCGGCTTTTTTACCGTCATGTGCAATTAATGCAATTTTCATTTTTAAGTTTAATAGGTTACGCTTCAAAGTTAGGGAAAATAATAAAATTCAAATCATGAAGTATCTAATTTATATTGAAGTAGATCTTTAGTTTCGCACTCTTTTAGGTGATTTGTTTTTACATTTTCAAAAATAGAATAGGTAAGTAATTGATGATGGTCGATTCTAAATTTTTAATTTTTTTTGAAATATTAACTAAGTAAGATAGAATAAAACAAAACCTTTTTTATTCTAAATTTGACAAAAAATGAAGACTTTTTTAGAAGTAGAAAGTTAGCATTTATTTAATTTTTCCGTACTTTTCATCTTCAATTCTAAGAAATAAAAAATTTAAACTTGTAATTATGGGAATGTTAAAAGAATTTAAAGAATTTGCAGTAAAAGGCAACGTCGTTGATTTGGCTGTCGCAGTGATTATTGGCGGCGCTTTTGGCAAGATTGTGACTTCATTTGTGAATGATATCATTATGCCGCCTTTGGGAGTTATGCTTGGCGGGGTTGATTTCAAAGATTTAGCGATCATTTTGAGAGAAGCCTACACTGAGGCAGGGACTGACTTTCCAGCTGTGACTTTGAGTTATGGTAACTTTATCCAAAATGTAATTGATTTCATAATTATTGCGTTTGTGATTTTTATTGCTATAAAAGGTATGAATTCAATGAAAAAGAAAGAAGAAGCAGCACCGGCGGCTCCTGTCGCACCACCAAAATCAGAGGTTTTGTTAGAAGAAATACGTGATCTATTGAAAAAATAATACTTAAAATTTAATTTTGATGCAAATAAAAATAGGAGTCAAATCGACTCCTATTTTTGTTTTCTTACTAGATCATTCGCCATTTCTTTGATTCATTCGATATATCTGCCGGACAAAATCCCTACTTACTCCGCCTAATTTCAAAGCTTGACTGGGGCTTATTACTTTAGAAATATCTTTTGTGAAGCTTTTTTCTAAATCAAGCATGCTTTGTTGGATTTTAAAACGCTTGTTTATCAACTCTTGAGCTTTACTTTCATTTACATCCCCTTCACTTTCCTTATTTATTTTTGACATTTCACGCATCATTTGCTCTCTTTCTTCATTGAATTTGTTGAAAAGAGGCCAAAACTTTTCAGCTTGTTCAGGTTTTAGGTCAAGTCTGTTGGTGATGAACGCTACTCTTGCAGATTCATATTTTTCCCTATCGAATTGATGTTGGGTTCTTTGAGCAAATACAGAACTGCTAAAGAGTGTAAATAGAATGAGCAATATAAATATCGTGTTTTTCATTGTCGTTTTAATTAATATAAAAACTCATTTTCCAATTCAAAATCAGTTGCATTATAACTTCCCCATTCTTCATTAATGATTTGGTCTAATATCAAATTGGGATCGTCTGATAGATATAACACTTCCTCTGCCCCCCAGTGCCCTGCATTGATATATAAATTGATATCCTCAGCTAAATTTTGGTGCAAATAATCTGCTGTATTGACTTCATTTTTGAACACAAACATTGCTACTCCAAGAATTACAACAGCTGCAGCGGCCATACTTCTTAAATAGAATACTTTACTCTTTCGGGAAGCTTTCTTGTCAAGGATTTGATCAGAAAGGCTTTCAAAGTAATTGTCAGGAACCTTGAAAATATCTTTTTTAGATAAATTTTTCATAATATATACATTAGACAGTAGTGAAGCCAAAGGGTTTACTCTACTTTCAATTCATTTTCGATTTTTTTTACAGCATGATGATAACTGGCTTTCAACGCTCCTACGGAAGTTTCAGTAATCCTGCTGATTTCATCATAGCTCAAATCTTCAAAATACTTCAAATTGAATACCAGCCTTTGTTTGTCAGGGAGTTTGAGAAGTGATTTTTGAAGTTGTTTTTCTATTTCGTCACCATCAATATAATAGGATTCGTCGATGTAGTTTTTCATCACTTCCTCATGATCTTCTATTGGAAAGAAAAATCTTCTTTTCTTCTTTTCAATAAAATTCAAACTTTCATTAGTAGCAATCCTATAAAGCCAAGTAAATAATGATGAATTACTATTGAAGTTATCTAAATTCCTGAAAGCTTTAATGAAAGTATTTTGTGTGATATCATCGGCATCTTCATGGATTATCACCATTTTTCGGATGATGCTATAGACTCTTTTTTGATACACACTCAACAATTGCCTGTAACCCTTCTCTCGGGTTTGTGGGTTTTGAATCAAAGTTAGAATCTCCAGATCGCTGAGTGACATCATTGCTTACTTAGACAATCAATATACCAATAAGTTTAAAAAGTAGTTAGAAAAACATTTTTTGAATGCGGAGAATTGGCTAATTATAAAGAAAAGTGACACAAGCTTCCAGATCTAAGAGCTTTGAAGTCAGAGATGAAAAATAAGATATGAGATTTGAGTGTTACCTCGACGACAGGAGAGGTCTCGTCCCTATTTGAAACTGGAAAGTTAAAATTGAAGTTGGGGAGTGAAATTCAGTATGAGATTTCTCCTTTTAGTCGAAATGACTTGCCTATAAAACGAGAGGTTAAGTATAAAAAAAGTATCAAGTAATTTCTGGACGCGGCAGAGCCAAGAGATTTAAGACAAAGATGTCTTGCCCTGAAAAGCCTGTCCCAATAATTTCGTGAGGCACTTGACACCAACATTGGGTTGAAACCCAATGCAATGGTAAATGTCTGATTCACTTTTGCCCTGAAAGGCCTGTCCTGAGGATATCGGGAGGCAATTGAATAGCCGAAAAGAATAAAGAAAAATCAAAAAATGTGTCAATTATTTTCAGGGCAAGACATACCTTATCTAACCCAAAAAAAATATTTCTTGTATTCTTCGGGTAGTACTTGGAATAAAAACCTTAGGGGTTTTAGGAAACCCCAAAGGTTGATTAGATCTCCAATATATAATCCAAGATTCCTGCGTTTTTACCTTTTGGACGGGTGACTAGGAGGGGGATTTTGTGGTTCATTTGGATCAAGCGCTCTGCCATACTGCCTATAAATAATGCTGTGGCGGCAGTTCTTCCTTTTGCTCCTATGATGATTCCATCTGCGTTGATTTCAGTTGCTTTGGCAAGGATGTCCTCAACAGGATCATCATCTTCATCTTTGGTGTAAAGCGGGTTGATGGTAATTCCCTTTGTATCTATTTTTCTTATGAATTTTTTGAAATTGATCTCTGCATGCATTTGCATGATTGCCGCAAACTCCTCGTAAGTTTTTCCTGAAAAATGATAACCTGAAGGAATAGAAAATACATTTTGACAGAAGATCTCTGCCTTGCCTCCGTACTTGCCTACGATCATAATGGCTTCTTCCATAGCGTCTTTTGAATAATCCGAAAAGTCACTTGGTACCAATAATTTGTCAATTTTTGGGATGGAATTTTCAGGGATAATCAACAAAGAACAGCTAGCCCTTCTTGCCAATCTTTGTGACAATACCCCTGTTCCGGACAATTGAACTTTTCTCCCCAAAATGATCATGTCCGCGGATTTTTCATGGGCTAGTTTCAGTATTTTCTTGGATAATTGCCCTTCTTTCACCACAAATGAAAGCTCTATATCTTTTGATAAAGTAAAATTTCGGCTCACCAACTCTTTCATTTTGGTTTTCCTCTCCTCTACAATATTCTCAATCAAATTAGGAAACTCTTCTATTACCTCTTTTGGAATATTAAGGTTGCGGATCACATTGGTAAAATAGATTTTCTTTGTCTGATTTACCTGTGCAACAAATGACGCAAATTTGATTAAAGTTTCGTCTAATTCTGTTTGATCAAGACAAACTATGAGCTTTTTGATTTGATACATTTTAATGCGCTTTTATCGCTGCAAAATTATTGATAAATAAATTGAGTTTTTCAATTTACTGGAATAATATTTTGTGATTGCGAAATAATCTTTGGTTTTTCCAAATATCAATGAAATGCACTAAGGCAGGTAAGTACAAAAATTATTCTAATCTGTATTTTTTGCAATTTTAATTATATTCTGAGCTTTTGCCTAATTTGTTTACTTTTTTGTGAAATGTACAATCATTGTGTTGTAGTTGTTTTTTAGAGAGGGGAATTATAGAATAATGTTCTGTATGGTTTACCATTAACGGTGAATAATGACTTGGAGATCGTCAACTTCTCCAAGTATAATCCGTATATTTGTCCAAGGAACCGGGTCGCCGACATGTTCAAACTTCACAATTAACATAAATTACCGAGTGAAGCCCTTTTCAAAAACAGGCCTCATTCCTCCCGATAGCTATCGGGACGGAACCTCGTCTCTTCGGAGTCAGGATAACAGTGGAAGTTTGCGATTTCAAGGCAGCTCAAATCTTGTCTATAAAGGGGTTTGTAACACTCTAAGATCCGGTTCTTTTTATTTTTTTGATAATGCTTTCTCTGCTTTCTTTAGCAATATCCAATAAAAAAACTCCTCCCAAATAGACTGAGATCACTACTAATGATCTTAAAATTATATTTGAAATCCCCAACTCTAGGTTTTGGAACAAATAGTATTGAATCGTGAATGTGATAATTCCCAGGAATATAATTTTTAAAATATCCATCGAAAAAGGGTCAAAATTCAATCTCTTTTTGACATAGATGTACTTCACAAAGTTGAATAGAAACATAGCCAAAAATGATGCAAGTGCAGCACCTTCTATGCCCATCAGCGGGATCAGTACCAGATTAAGAATGATTACTGCTACACACATTATCAAGGTAGCAGTTATGTTGAATACATAATACCTCGAAAAGACGATAATTTCGCCGTTGATTGAAAAAAGTACATCTGACAATTTCCCCAAGCCAATCCAAAGTACCACCCATTTGCCGACTTCATACACCTGATTGTTTGGTACAAAATGATAAAGACTATCAATACTAGACCAAATACCCAAAAACAAAAGCAAACAAATCAACAATTGGTGGACAGCTACTTGTTTGTAAAGTTTATTGATCTCAGGTAATTCGTTTTTTTCAAAGTGCTCAGCTACCACTGGCATGATCACCTGGGAGATTGCTCTTCTTGGCATTTCTATCACCACAGCAATCGAAAATGCAATGGTATAAATTGCATTTGCGTCTAAGCCAATCAATGAACTGACCATCAAACTATCAATCTTCATAATCAAGATGGCGCCAGTTGTTCCTAAAAGTGTTATCAAATTGTAATTGATAAACTCCTTTAAAAAACCTACAGGAAAATCACTGAATTGGAAGTTTAACTTGAAAAGATCGACTCTTATCATGTAAATAATCATTCCCAAAAGTGCTATAAAATACGTCAAAGCCAAGCCCCACATAAAAATATCAAAACTCACCCAGCGAAGCAGGTAGGAAGCGATAAGGATTGCTACAAGTAGTCTCAAAATTACCTCCCTGAAAAAAGCAGGTACTGCAACTTTCAAAAATGATCTACAAAATGCGTCCAGTATCGTATTCAAAACAGAGAATAGTGTGATAAATAAAACCACACCAAAGAAATCAATGACTTCTGGAGAATTGGTTGCAAAGGCAGAAATTAAGGTGTCTTTGAAGAAAAAAAATAATACTGCCACAACCAAAAAGCCAAAAAGAGAAAGCAAAAGACTCAGTGTGAAAAATGAAAATTGAGAAGATTTTACTTTTGGGTAAAACCTCGTAATTCCATTGCCAACCCCAAGTTGTGCAAAAGGTACAAATAGCAAAGCCATATCTTGGATGGTCCTAAATATCCCGATTTGCTCCGGTTCCAAGGCATAAGGCAAAAGCCAAAGTACATTGAAATACCCAATCACCACTCCCAAATAGGAGGATAATGTGGTTAAAATACTTTGACGTGCGATTGGTTTCATATTTTCTTTTCAGATTCAAATTTAACTTTTGAATAAAGATAAAAGCGCATTTTTTCTTTTTTCGAAAGAAAATTCAGAAACAATTCTGTCTCTTGCCAATTTACTTTTCTCTGAAAACAAATCACGATCGACCATTTGTACTAAATTTTTGAGTTTTTCGAAATCTCGATTTTCCAAGATCAAACCAGTGTTCCCAATTATCGCAGGAATGTCTCCAACGGCCGAACCTATTGGGACACATCCACAGAGCATTGCTTCAGCTAAAGCATTCGGAAAACCTTCGGAAGTCGATAGTTGCAAGTAGAATTGATGTTGGTTTAGAATAGCCACCATTTCCTTTGGTTGCATTGAGCCGATTACATGTATGTTTTTTGAATTTGGAACATATTCTTCATCTCCCAAAAGTGTGAATTTGTATTGTGGAAATTCAAGGGCAAGCATTTCTATTAAGTCAATTCCTTTTACTTTTGCTCGAGCTGATTTTGAAATTCCTTTGGCAACAGTTATAAATGAATAAGGAAACCTTTCTTTTTCCAAATTTTCCCAGAAAACAGAATCAAATCCATTGTGAATGACTTGGACTGGCGTTTTTAGATTTGGGATCAAGTTTCTTAAACCTTGTTTTCTCGGAATATTGGGATAGTAATGATAATCATAACCAACAAGACTGTCTGCCACTGGTAGGATTTTGCTGCAATTCAGAAAGCTGTAAGTAGTGGCTTTTCTGAGCCATTTTTTTCTATAATTCCCATAATTTATACTTGGCATATTGACAGCATCAGTTCCTCCAGCTTGAATGAAAGTGGGGATGTTGAAAAGCTTACCAAAGAATGTTGGAATCACACTATGCCAACCTCCAAAAAAACAGAGGTAATGATTTGTGAAAGGTAGAAGAATCAATAATTGGAAGAATTGTAAAATCAGAAAAAAAGGAAGCATCAAAGGCGATTGCGTAAATGCCAATGCTTTTACTTTGAATTCGGCTCTCAACATGTGAATATCACGTTCAGTAAATGCGGTCTTTACTGGGAAAATGTATATAATCATTTGAGATCTTAAATTGAGGTTATTCAAGTATTTTTGTGCTCTTTGTGCAACCTTCGCGGCCTTTGTGGTTAAGCTTATTTACCACAAAGGTCATAAGGTATTTCACTAATCTCACTAAGAAAATCAGAACTCTTTAGAGTAAATCTAAATATTATCATTTAGGCGAAAGAATTTTAGTATTCAATTTTATACTAATCCTTTCTGCTAATATTTCCCATTTGCTTCTCGGAGTGGTCTTTTCTATCGCTTTGTTTTTTCTGAATACAAAATATTGATAATCTTTCTCTTCATAGAATATCGAATAGGTTTTCATCTCTTCAAGATAAAATCCAAATTGCTGCAAGACCCCGACCAACTTTGAAGTGTCCAGTGGCTGATCAATGATCTGTAGTTTTTCTGGCTCATTTTGAATCATCCATTCCAAAAATCTAGGCGATGGAATGTGTACAAATACCACTGAATTTTCGTGCGAATGCTTCGCTATATTAGCAAATAAATTAGGATGCTGATCCACTGGGATATGTTCCAAAACATCAGGAAATACAAAGTAGTCAAAGCTCTGACCTGGTTTTGAGAAATCACTCATATCAGAAACTTCAAAGGATAAATTTTTATGCTTTTTCCAAATATGGGAAGCTTTTTCTATACTTTTTTCACTGATATCGACTGCCAGTACATTCCCTTTGCTTGCCACTTGTGCGATAAGCTGACTGACTGTACCGATTCCACAGCCTACCTCTAGCACCTTATGGGATGATTTCAATCCAGATGATACTAATTTATTTATTATATTAAGGTGTCTGGAATTTACGCCTGTCTTTAATTGCTTGTCTGAGAACTCGTCATAAAAGCCCTGGATTTTATTTTTCTCGGTACTCATGATTTTTTCTCTTTAAAAGTGATTACTAAGCTAACCAAAAATAGACCTAACCAAAGATATTGTGAAATGACATTGATCCCCTTCGTTTTGTAATAACTAGCGGGCTCAAACTTCATCTCCACAGTACTTTTTCCTGCTGGCACAACGATTCCTCTGAGTAGATAATTTGTTCTGATGATTTCAGCGTCTTGACCATTGATGGTGGCCTTCCAGCCTACTGGATAATAGATCTCAGAGAATACCACGAGTCCACCAACTTCTGCATTTATTTCGTATTTCAGTTCATTGGGACTTTGATGGTCTAGGATAACATTGCCCGCTCCAGCTTGCACTTCTCCAAACTCAATTGTATTTACAGTGGATTCTTGCAAAGTGTTGATCTCAGCTACCAATTTGATTTCTTCGTCATTGCTATTGGTTCCGATGATACTTTCTGGAAACCATGCTGGACCATTTGCCAATGGATTCTCAAAAACAGCATTTTCTGCTTGTCCAGCCATGATGTATTTGGTGTTGAGCATGTTCAATGCATTAAGACTTTCGAAATCAAAATCACCAGCTTGTGCCTTTTGAATAAATGAACTCATTTCTGGACTGATGACATTTTCTATCAGCTCCTGATATCTTCTCATTTTCGCACCATGATATCCACCTACACTATTGAAGAAATAAGAGGTTCTTGCATCATTGAATGGATTTCCCAAATTCAAAACCCTGAAGTACCCTTGATCCTGTATAATCATCTTATCGGCAGGAGTGGCTGTAAAGAATTGCTCTGAAGGATTAAATTCAAAGGAATCACTATTCAAATAGCGCTTGTTGATAATCCACAAATCAAAAGTTAATAGAATTGATACGCCTAATCCAGCTATTTGTACTGATATTTTATTCTTCAAGGCTGCAAAAATCAAGGCGCCAGAAATTAAAATAAAGAAAAAACTTTTGAACGAACTGGAGCGAAGAAAAGCTTTCCTGTCATCCTGAACAGCTGAAACCAACCAATCAGGGAGATTTGTGTCTACAGCACCCCTAAACCCAAAAATGCCAGCCAAGATCGCCAAAAGCAAAGCAAACCCTGCTGTGCTGCCCAAAGCGATGGCTAGGTTTTTTATGGTTTTTTTGTCAAATCTCTCTGAAAATAATCCTTCCAAACCTAAAGATCCCAATAAAGGAATGGAAAACAACGCAATACTCAAGGCCATAGAAACTGCCCTGAATTTATTGTATCCTGGCAAATAATCGAAAACCGCATAATTAAACCATTCTAGGTTTTTGCCCCAAGCAAGGAGTAAAGAGAGGACTGTTATCGCGACAAAAGCATTTCTGTAGGATTTTTGGGCATAAATAATTCCCAAGACAAACAAAAATATCATAATGGCTCCACCATAAATCGGCCCACCCGTACCAGGTTGATCACCCCAATAGGTTGGTGCACCATTTATAAAACCTCTAATTTGAGCATTATCAACGCCATTAGACCTCAATGCTGCTTCTGTATTTGAGTTTTTTGGGAGTGATTCGGCACTACCACCACCATAGAAGAATGGAACAAGAAGGGTCAATGTTTCCGCTTTTCCTTGAGACCAATTGAAAGCATAATCCTTATCTAGGCCAGCTTGGGAACTGGTTCCTGTTTCAAGGTTTGGAGCACCTCTGGTAGAATATTTTCCATATTCATAAACGCTCAAGAATCTGCTGATATTTCCTCCAACTGCGATCAAGGTACCTAGAACAAGAATCAAGGCTACCTTACCAAACTCAGGAATCATCTTCGCTTTATAGTGTTCATAAATCACAGCAATCAGATATATAAATACAATAATGACAGTGTAATAGGTGATCTGAAGGTGGTTGAATTTGAGTTGCAGCATCAATCCCAAAGTAAAAAGAGCCAGCCCCAGAAGCTTTTTTTGGTTGAATGCCATATGGATCCCTGCAAGAATTAATGGGATCAGACAGATTGCCCAAATTTTGGCATTGTGACCTGCGTCGATAGAGATTATATGAAAAGTATTGAACGCAAAGGCGATCGCACCAATTAGAGAAAACTCAGGTCGGACTTTGAAACTCAATAATAGAATATACATGGCGACCATTCCAAAAAATATTGAATTGATAGGATGTGGTAGCCCCAAGGTCAAAACCTTCGTGACATAGTTAGTGATGTCCCCAGCGATTTCAAAACTGACAAGATATGCAGGCATCCCGCCAAACATGCTATTGGACCAAAGTGCTTCTTCACCTTTCTCAGTTCTGTGGTCTAGAATTTCTTTAGCACCACCTTCCCATTGGAGAATGTCATTTTGGAAAATGATTTTGCCATCAAATACTGCTGGAGAAAAATAAAATAGTACTATCAAATAAAAAACTGCCACACTGATTACATGCGGCAAAACGTCTTTTTTTAGATTGATTTGCATTTGGTTTTGGTTTTCATTTTTGAGAATGTTCGCAAATTAAAAAATAAAAAGAATGTCTGGAGCTTAATTCTCAATTAACTTTAATGGATACCAAATCAATGATATGTCAAAACCTTTGTGATAAGCAATCCCTTTTCCCAAATAAATTTCTATTTTTGCATCAAATAGAATAAAAAGGCATGTTTGATAATCTGAGTTTAAAATTAGATAAAGCTTTTAAGACCCTCAAAGGGACTGGTAAAATCACTGAAATCAACGTAGCAACGACCGTTAAGGAAATTAGAAGAGCCTTGATCGATGCTGACGTTAACTATAAAGTAGCCAAGGAAGTAACCGACACCATTAGAGAGCAAGCCCTAGGTAGGGATGTGTTGATTGCGGTGTCACCGGGCCAATTGTTGGTGAAAATCACCCAAGAAGAATTGACAAAATTGATGGGTGAAACCAAAGTTGATGTCAATATCAAAGGTGATCCTGCGATAGTTTTGATCTCAGGTTTGCAAGGTTCTGGTAAAACAACTTTCTCTGGTAAGTTTGCGAGCTATCTCAAAAAACAAGGCAGACAAGTGCTTTTGGTGGCTTGTGATATTTACAGACCAGCAGCGATTGATCAGCTAAAGGTATTGGGAGAGCAGATAGGAGTAGAAGTATATGCTGAGCCTGAAAATAAAAATGCACTGGAAATTGCTAACAACGCAATTGCTTATGCAAAGAAAACAGGCAAGAAAACGGTAATTGTCGATACTGCGGGTCGTCTTGCTGTGGATGAGCAAATGATGCAAGAAATTGAAGCTTTAAAGAAAGCTTTGAATCCTTCAGAGACATTGTTTGTAGTAGATTCCATGACTGGTCAAGATGCTGTTAATACAGCCAAGACATTTGACGAGCGATTGAATTTTGACGGAGTCGTATTGACCAAATTAGATGGTGATACAAGAGGTGGTGCAGCCATTTCCATAAGACACGTAGTCAATAAGCCAATCAAATTCATCTCCACGGGTGAAAAAATGGAAAATCTGGATGTATTCCATCCTGATAGAATGGCGCAAAGAATTCTTGGAATGGGTGATGTGATCTCTTTGGTAGAAAGGGCACAACAGACATTTGATGAGGATGAAGCGAAGAGAATCAACTCCAAGATCAGAAAGAACCAATTTAATTTTGACGATTTTCTTTCTCAGCTGGAGCAAATCAAGAAAATGGGAAATATCAAAGACTTGATGGGTATGATTCCAGGAATGGGAAAAGCTATGAAAGGTTTGGATATAGATGACGATTCTTTCAAACCAATAGAGGCAATCATCAGAAGTATGACTCCACTGGAGCGTGAAAATCCTGATGTAATTGATGGAAGCAGAAGAAAAAGAATAGCAACTGGTAGTGGAAGGACAATCACAGAAGTGAATAATCTGATGAAGCAGTTTGCAGATATGAGAAAATTGATGAAGCAGATGAATAAGATGGGAGGAGCTCAAAAAGCCCTTGGAAACATTATGCCGAAGATGGGCAAAAGATGATTCTTGACATCTCAAAAAAAAAGCTCTTGATTTAGTTATCAAGAGCTTTTTTTTTGAGAAAAAATCTTAGATTTATTGCGATCATCTTCAACTATATGAAAAAAGCTTTATTCTTAAGCACCTGCATTCTCTTTTGTTTTTCTGTGTATTCTTCAACTTTTGCTCAAGTTGATACCACCAAAGTTTCATTTATTGCCTATTGGTCTGTTGGGGATGTTTATAAGTACGAGGTTTCAAAGTACAAAAAACAATGGAGTGGTGATGATTTGATCAAAAATGATTCTTCAAAGTATTTGGCCAAATTTGAAGTTATCGATTCTACCGAAACAAGCTATAAAGTGAAGTGGGAATATGAGAATGAAATCTTTAGATCAGCTGAGATTCCAGATGAAGTCTTAAATAAAATTGGGTATTCTAGCATAACAGAGGTCATTTTTCTTACAGATGAATATGGGACTTATCAAGGGATTGAAAATTGGGAAGAAATCCGAGATATGATAATCGGTGTGTTTGATGTTCTTATTCCAATCTTATCTGAAGGAAAAGACACAGAATCTATTTATTCAGCATTATCCCCAATGATAGAAATGTATAAGACCAAAGCAGGGATAGAGGATTATTTACTACCAGAATTGAATTATTTTCATTTTCCTTTGGGTAGTGAGTTTGCTATTGGAGAAGTTTTTGAATATGAGGAGTTTTTAGCAAATATGTTTGGTAATGAAAAGATAAAAGCCAAAGCCAAAGTATATCTTGATGAGGTTGATTTTGAAGATGATTATTGCATTTTAATTCAAGAAATGGAACTAGATGAAAAAGGTTCAAAAAAGATGGTCTCTGATTATTTTAAGCTTTTAAAGTTAGAAAGTGAAGAGTTAGATATTGCTATGGAAGAAGCAATAATGGAAATCAATGATTTCAATGTCTTTGGTTATTACTTTTATCCAGGGGTTCCTGATTATATCCATGTAAAAAGAGAAGTGTATTTTGAACTTGGAGAAGAGGTGAGTAGTAGAAGAGATCAAACTATAATCAAATTATACTTTGATGAAAATTAGAGAATAAGCTTATATCTTTTTCCAGGCAAAGTCTTGATCAAACCTTCGAATTCTAGATTTAGCAGTTTGGAGGAAAGAAAAGAATTGGATAAGTTGGTTAGGATAGAAAGTTGATCGATTTCTATTTCTCCTTTTTCTTTAAGGATTTTCAATATCTCTTGTTCTTCTTCTGGAAGTGTAAGCCAAGTTTTTTCTCTGTTAAACCTGCTTTCCTGCGGGTTTTCTTTAGACCAAGACAATGCTTCTTCTACGTTTTTTACACCAGTAAAAATTGAAGCTTTCATTTTGCTTATAAGATTATTGCACCCTTCACTAAGGGGTGATTGAAGGTTGCCGGGAATAGCAAAGATTTCTTTATTATACCCATAAGCAATCTCTGCAGTAATTAGTGCACCACCCTTGATAGCAGCTTCTACGACGATCAATGCATCTGATAGTCCAGCGATGATACGGTTTCTTTGCGGGAAATTGCTGGGATGCATTTGTGATTTTGGTTTGTATTCACTCATCAAGCCTCCTTTTTCCATCATTTCCTTAGCAGTATTTTTGTGGAGGGAAGGGTAGATATTGTCTACTGCAGAGCCCAGTACGCCGATCGTTGGAAGGTCGAATTGAAGTGCTGCTCGGTGCGCTTCAATATCAATGCCATAAGCCAAGCCACTGATTATCGTTGGTTGGTATGGGACTAGGTCTTCAATCACTTTTTTGGTTACACTTCGGCCATATTCAGTACAATTCCGCGTGCCGACTACCCCGATGGTTCTGGATGGATTTAGGTCGGCATTTCCTTTTACAAAAAGAGCCAAAGGGAAATCTTCAATGTTTTTGAGTCTTTCTGGGTAATCTGAACTTGAAAAAGTAGCTATACGAATCTCTTTTTTCAGGCAGTCATTTATGATTTTTTCAGCAGATTTCAAGTTTGATTCAAAATCATCTCTAATTGCTACGATTTGCTTTCCAATTCTAGGGATTTTTTCTGCTTTTCCTTTGGGGATTTTCAGAAAGTTTTGAGCACTTCCTGCGTACGAAAGGATTCCCCTAAACACGGCTGGGCCGATTTTGGGTACCAAACTTAATGCTAATTCATACTTTAAAGTTTCATTCGGATTTGACATGAATAGTATCCCTTATTTCTGCTAAAAATTTCTTGATTTGGTGTAGCTTAGCGATCGTAGCTACTTTGTCAAAAACATGGTTCTCTTCTTTTTTGATAACTTCTTGAGCACCTTGAAGTGTAAAACCTTTCACTTTTACCAACTGATAGATATATCGAATTTTCTCTATATCTTCTTTGGTAAATCTTCGGTTGCCTTTTTTGTCTTTTTTTGGATTTATAATATCAAATTCACCTTCCCAATAGCGTATCAGAGATGGGGCAACTTTGAACATGGTGGCAACTTCACCAATCGAAAAGTATTTTTTTTCTATTTCACGTTCTTTATACGGCACAGCTGATTTATAAAAGTTAACCAACCAAAATTAACAAATTATTTCAATTGTGAGAATAGAAAATGATCATATTCTCAATTTTCTATTTTCAATTCAAATAATTTTTACATAATGTAAAATTTTGAAAAATAGATTTCTATATTGATGTCTGATTTATAGATAATTACCCAAATAATGAATAGAATTTTACTTCATAGAATCACCACCTTAATACTATTTCTTTCAATTTCTTTTTTCACTAAAGTTTCCCATGCACAGGTTTCTACCGTCGGAAAGGAGTTTTGGGTTGGATTTATGGAGAACAACCGGGTGCTACCAAATCAAAACCAGAATGGTGCGCTTGATTTAGGTATTGTAGTCATAACAGCAAGTGAGGCATCGACTGGTACAATAAGTTATCTAGGAAGTACTGTAAATTTCAATTTACAGGTTGGTCAGCAATTTGTGCATAGAATAGAGAATTTTGACGCTATTCACAGAACTTCAGGATTTATTGAAAATAAAAGTGTTTACATAATATCTTCAGGTAACGTATCTGTTTATGCTTTTAATGAGCGTGAAAGAAGTGCCGACGGGACAGTTGTCTTACCAATATCAGCCTTGGGAAAAGATCATTATATCACATCCCATTTTGAAACAGTTACAAACGGTTTTAATCCAAATGTTTTTAATACAAACAATGAAAGTTTGCTGTTAGTGGTTGCTGTCGAAGATAATACACAAATAGAGATCACTCCTTCTGTAAACCCTATACAAAACCCAACTTCTGATCCGATATATATTACTCTCAACGCAGGTCAATCGTATCAATTAAAAGCAAGGGGAGATCTGACGGGGTCACGTGTAAGAGTAGTAGGTGAAGATGCTAGTAATTGTAAAAATATAGCAGTTTTTGGTGGGAATAAATGGACAGGTGTTGGTAATTGTGGGCAAGCAAATGACCATCTTTTTCAGCAAGCTTATCCAGTAAATACTTGGGGGAACGAATTTCTTCACGTGCCACTTGCAGGAAGAAACTCTGGTGAATTGGTTAAAATTTTGGCATCTGAGCCTAATACAGAAATCATAGTTAATAGTGTTAAATTAGATGATATTGGTACTGGCGAATTTATTACTTTGGACTTTTCACATACTCAAAGTGCTTATATAACGAGTAATAAACCTATTTCAGTAACTGGTTTTGCGAAAAGTATGGATTGTAATAGAGCTGGTACTGGAAGTGATATAGGTGATCCGTTTATGGTAGGCTATAGTCCTAATCAGCAGTTGCTTAGGGAGGTGACATTTGTTGCTCTACAATTGCCAGTCATTGATTTTCATTATGTAAATATCGTTACAAAAACTGCTTCTGTTCAAAATACATTTTTGGATGGGCGGAATGTTGGAAATCAATTTACCCCATTTCCAAGTAATTCTGCTTTTTCCTTTGCAAGGATACAGATAAATCAAGGGGTACATAGGCTAGAAAATTCAGATGGTTTTATAGGTTATGTTTATGGTTTCGGTGATTTGGAATCTTACGGCTTTGCTGTAGGGGCCAGTCTGGAGAATTTGAATTTTGAGGTTTTGCCTGAATATGATTTTGAAATTGAAGGTGATTTGGTCGCTTGTCTAGATTCAGATGCCGTTTGGGTAATTAATCCTGAAAATGATGTTTTTACATATTTCACATGGGATTTTGGTGATGGTTCAGAAGTTTTGGAGGGTAAAGAAGTAGTTCATAAATATCAAATACCAGGAACTTACAATATTCTGGTAACTGCATCGATTAGTCCTGAGAGTTGTGACCAACAAGAAGAGATTCGCTTAGAAGTGATAGTGGAGGAATTTTTAGGTGAAATTAAAGGTCCTGTCAGTGTATGTCCTGATATAGAAGAGATTGAATATGTGTTTGATATTGATAAAGAGTATTCTAAGATAGAATGGATTGTTGAAGGCGGAGTAATAGTAGATGAAATAGATAATCTTGTCACCATAAGGTGGTTAGGTGCGAATAATTCAGCAAAACTGTTTGCTTTACCATTCAACAAAGAAGGATGTCCGGCTGACATGGTTGAATTGATTATTGTTGTCAATAATAGGTTAGATCCTGGTGAACCAAGCGGATTTGAGCAAGTTTGCTTTGATGGAAACACCCTATATGAATATAGTGTTGCAGAAGTAGTAAATGGAAGAGGATACGAATGGTTTGTTACAGAAGGTGAAATTGTAGGTTCAAATGATAAAGCGGTCGTACAAGTAAATTGGTCTTCACCTGGAGTCACGGGGAAAATTTGGTATAGAGAGTTTAGTTTGATTAATGATGATTGTGAGGGTATTTCTCCTGAACTAGATGTAGTAGTAACAAATGAATTTACTGCTGCAGTAGAAGAGTCTGTAGATATTTTATGTTTTGGAGAACAAACAGGTAGAATTTCTTTAAATGTTTTTGGAGGGCAAGCACCTTACACATACACATGGTCACACAATCAATCACTGAATGCACCTCAAGCAGAAAACATTCCAGCGGGCGATTATTCTGTAACGATTACAGATGATCTAGGATGCGAAATTGTTCTAGACAATATAATTATTTTAGAACCTGCATTGTTGGAGGTAGCAGCCATAAGTATGGTGCCTACTTCATGTTTTGGAAGAAATGATGGTGAAGCTATCTTGGAGATACAGGGAGGTGTAAGTCCATACACAATCAATTTGGAAACAAGTACTTTTCAAGGTAATCAAATTTCATTGTTTGATCTGGAGGGAAGATCGTATGAGCTTGAAATTACAGATGCCAATGGGTGTATACTGGCTACTACCTTTACTATAGACTCACCTCTTCCCTTGGATGTAGATGTAAGAATCGAAAAATTCGCATGTCCAGGTGAATCTAATGGTGAGCTTATAGCAGATCCTCAAAGTCTAAATGCACCATATTCATTCATTTGGGGCTTCGATAATTCAGATCAGTTTATTTTACAAGGTATTCCCAGAGGGGATTATGATGTTACAGTAGTAGATAATAGAGGTTGCATTAGTTTTGGGTCAGGAGAAATGCTTGAAGCAGATCCAATAGTAAGGATGCCAACGGGCTTTAATCCAAAAGATGGCGTTTTTGAAGCAGTGGCAAATTGCGAAGATTTGAACTATGAATTGGTAGTATATACACGATGGGGTGAATTGATCCACAAAGGTACAAGTGGATGGGATGGTAAGATCAATGAAGAAGACGCACCTTTAGGAACATACAGCTATATGTTTTCCTATAATTATATTTTGAATGATGAGCCAAAAAGTAAACAAATACCCGGCAGCTTTACTTTAATCAGATAGTTTTATGAATTGATGACAATCTTCTGTGATTATATTTTTAATATTGTAATCTATTAAACCAAACACTAAAAATGAAGAATATTTTAATCACAGGAGGAGCTGGATATATAGGGTCACATACAGCAGTGGCACTGGAACAATCTGGGTATACACCTATTATTATCGACGATTTTTCTAATTCTGAAAAAAGTGTCTTGTTAGGTTTAAGAAATATCCTTGGTAAAGAAGTGAAAGTCTATCAAGGTGACTGTAATGATAAGGATTTTGTTCTAAATATTTTCGATGAAAATAAGATAGACGGAGTTATTCACTTTGCAGCAAGTAAAGCAGTAGGGGAAAGCACCAAAATTCCTCTGCGATATTATTCAAACAACATAGGTTCTCTATTGGTGCTATTGGAAGTGATGAAGGAATTTGATGTGAAAAACATTGTCTTTTCTTCTTCCTGTACTGTATATGGGCAGCCAGATGTGCTGCCAGTGCTAGAATCTACTCCAAGAAAAGAAGCTGAAAGTCCTTATGGAAATACAAAAAAAATCTGTGAAGATATCTTGCATGATTACGTAAAAAGCAAGTCAGGAGTCAAAGTGATCGCTTTGAGGTATTTCAATCCCATAGGAGCTCACCCAAGCTCAGAGATTGGAGAATTACCAATCGGTGTCCCTGCTAATTTGATTCCGTTTGTCACACAAACAGCAGCAGGAATCAGGGAGAAAATCACCGTATTTGGGAGTGATTATGATACCAAAGATGGAAGTTGTGTTAGAGACTATATTCATGTTTTGGATTTGGCAGACGCCCATGTCAAATCCTTAGAATATTTAGATCCAAAGCAGGATGATTTTATTGATGTTTTCAATGTAGGTACAGGAAATGGCAATACGGTACTGGAAGTAATCAAAACTTTTGAGAAAGTATCAGGAAGGAGTTTGAATTATGAAATTGGACCAAGAAGGGCTGGAGACATTGAGAAGGTATGGGCCAACACTGATAAGGTTAATAAACTTCTTGGCTGGGAGGCAAAATATTCGTTAGAAGATAGTCTCAGGGATTCATGGAATTGGCAAAAAAAGCTTTCGGGAATCTAAAAAGTGAGTTTTTTAAGATTTGAAAATTGAAGATTTGAAAATTATATCCTTGAATTTAAGAATGATATACTATTCGGATGTATTTTTTCTACTTCATTTTTTGTAATAATTCACTAAAAGACTACCTTTGCATCACTTCAAACGAGAAGGTGACAAAAAATAAACGGAGTGGTAGTTCAGCTGGTTAGAATGTCTGTCCCGATTACTCGGGAAGGTCTCCGGTTCGAGTCCTGTCTATTTCGAAGATTTGTTTATCAACAAATTAAAAAAAGATAATTAGGAGTGGTAGTTCAGCTGGTTAGAATGCCTGTCCCGACTACTCGGGAAGGTCTCCGGTTCGAGTCCTGTCTATTTCGAAGATTTGTTTATCAACAAATTAAAAAAAGATAATTAGGAGTGGTAGTTCAGCTGGTTAGAATG
This sequence comes from Belliella alkalica, assembly GCF_022549785.1. Classification (GTDB taxonomy): domain Bacteria; phylum Bacteroidota; class Bacteroidia; order Cytophagales; family Cyclobacteriaceae; genus Belliella; species Belliella alkalica. The sequence continues at coordinate 79,766 of NZ_JAKZGO010000009.1, read as the reverse complement.
CCTGTCCCGATTACTCGGAAAGGTCTCCGGTTCGAGTCCTGTCTATTTCGAAGATTTGTTTATCAACAAATTAAAAAAAGATAATTAGGAGTGGTAGTTCAGCTGGTTAGAATGCCTGTCCCGATTACTCGGGAAGGTCTCCGGTTCGAGTCCTGTCTATTTCGAAGATTTGTTTATCAACAAATTAAAAAAAGATAATTAGGAGTGATAGTTCAGCTGGTTAGAATGCCTGTCCCGATCACTCGGGAAGGTCTCCGGTTCGAGTCCTGTCTATTTCGAAGATTTGTTTATCAACAAATTAAAAAAAGATAATTAGGAGTGGTAGTTCAGCTGGTTAGAATGCCTGCCTGTCACGCAGGAGGTCGCGGGTTCGAGTCCCGTCCATTCCGCAAATTTGTTTATCATCAAATTAAAAAAAGATAATTAGGAGTGGTAGTTCAGCTGGTTAGAATGCCTGCCTGTCACGCAGGAGGTCGCGGGTTCGAGTCCCGTCCATTCCGCAAAGTCCCAAGCAAAACTTGGGACTTTTTTTATTTATGGCCTTTTTTGTATACATCCTTCAATCCATGAAGGATAAAAGTTTTTATGTAGGTGTCACTCACAACATAGGTGAACGCTTGGAGAAACACAACCGCCCTCATAAAGGATACACAGGTAGAAAACAACCATGGGTTTTGGTTTATACTGAAATCTACACAACAAAAACAGATGCGCTAAGAAGGGAAAATTTTATCAAATCTCAGAAAAGTAGAGAGTATATTGAAATTTTAATCAGTGGAAGTTCAGCTGGTTAGAATGCTTGTCCCGATACATCGGGAAGGTCGCGGGCCTGTATGCCCTAGGTAGATTCGAGTTCCGTCTCCCGTTCCACGGGACAGGCTATTCCGCAAAGTCTCAAGCATAACTTGGGACTTTTTTGGAGGAGTTTATGCCATTAAATTTTTAATTCTTAAGATCAGTTAAAATCATCAGATTCATTTTTTTTAACTTAATAGTATTTACTATACACAGGTTTATAATTATTGATACTTTGAATTGGTTTTCCAAACAATTGCTACGATTGTACAATTTTGATACATGCATCATTTTACTGCCGTTTTAGCTTAGAGATTATACAGCCAAGGCATATATGTTTCTATTTACTAATTTGCTGATAATAGTGCTCCATTTTGTCTTTATCTCCAAGGGATTTGCTTATAAGATATAGATTATTCAAAATAGACTTATTTGAATTGTATTTTAAAGAGTTCTCAAATGCAACAAGAGCTTCTTTTTCTTTTCCTTGAATCAACAATACAGAACCTAGATTTGCCCAAGATTGAAATGGATTTGAAGGATTATTATTGATTACTCCTGAAAAATACCGTTCAGCTGTCGGATAGTTCTTCTCATGCAAGAATGCTATAGTTCCAAGATTTGTCAAGATATCGGGGTTATTTGGGTTTTTCTCCAAACCAGTTAATAATATTTTTTTTGCAGAAGTAGTGTCATTACTTTGCAATAATGCTGAACCATAAGCTAAATAGAAAGTAGAAAATTTTTCGTAGCCATTAAATTTTTCAAAGTCTGAATTAAGTGCTCTAAATAATTCAGCCGCTTCTTTGAAATTTTTATTTGTAAATACATCTATTGCCTTTCGTAAATTTTCATTGAAAAGCAACTCTTCTGTTTTTGAATGCTGACTAAAGTCTTTGATCTTATCAATATTTCCTGTTTTTGCATAAAGACTAACTAAAATTTCATCTACTTTTTCAGTTTGATCCATATTTTTATACTCCTCAAACATTTGAATGGCATCATTTAACTTGTTTTGTTTTAAATAAATTAAGCCCAAATTATTGAAAATATTTAAGGAATCAGGGCTGTCAGAGGTTAGAGCTTTTAGATAGTGTTTTTCAGCTGCATCAAAATTTCCTCTTGAATAATTAATCACCCCTAATTTAAAAAGTGCATATGCTGAATTTGGTTTTTTTTCTAAAACTAAGTCTAGACTTGACTCAGCCTCTAGAGTATCGCCTAAGTATAGCAATGTCTCGGATAGTGCTATCAAATAGGTTGAAGTAAATAATTCAGTACCTAAAATCCCAAGTGATTTGTTTAAGGCTTCTTTTGATTTTTCGAAATAAGGCATTGAAGAATCTATTGAAACCTTGTAGATTTCCTTTGCGGTTATGCGCAAATGATCGCCGTAATATGCATTAGTCCGCCAACTTTTTGGAGACGATTTTATACCCGATTCTGTTAAGCTGAGATTGGACTTCCACACACGAGAATGGTCAATCGTTTTCCAAGAAAAGGCAAAGAGAATAGGTGTAAATAATGCTACAATATAAAGGTTAGTTCTTTTTCTAGGTATTTTTTCAAAAAACATGTAAGTTCCATAGACTACTAAAAAACAAAAGGATAAGGAGGGGATAAATAAAAATCTTTCACCAAAATTAGACCCAATTATTAATGATTTGGTGAGATTTGCAAATATTGAAAAGGTTAGGAAATAAAAGATAATCCAAAAGCTTACTATACTTTTATTTTCCAGACCTCTCCAAGCTAGCCAAATTAAGAACCCAATTATCAAGATGCTAATCCATACAATTGGCTCTTGGAAGGATTGTACTTCAAAATGTGCGAAGGAATAATCCCAGCTTAAAGGATGAGGAAAGATCAATATTTTGAAATATTGAATATAGATATAAAAATTACTCGCAATATGTTCTGAAATAGTAGTCCCGTAAAGGATTGAATTTAGTTTGGTGTTATAGACAATTCCATTTGACATATTTCCCGAATCTAAAATGATACTCCTGATTAAGAGATATATAATAGAGGGAAATATAAATGGAATTATAGCCTTAAATGAAACGTATATGTTGTCTTTTTTGAAGAAGTAAGCTATAAGTCCCGATACTGCAACAAGAGGCAATGCTTCTTCTTTCGAAAGCAAAGCAAGAAGAAATATCACTGCTACGATAAAGTGTTTTAAAACCGTTTGATAATCATACCATTTTATCCATAAGAAAATAGAGAGAAAACCAAAAAATGCACATAACAAAGTGTCTCTACTTTTTACAGAGGCCACAACTTCTATGTGTAATGGGTGAACAGTATATAGTAGAAGTGAAATGATGATAATGATTATTGGGATATCCCGAATTTTCTTTAACTCTAAGAGAATCATGCCTACTATAAATATTACTAAACCATAAAGAATTATATTAATTAAATGACCTGTAAAAGGGTTAAAACCGCCAGCTAACTCATTTTCCAACGCGAAAGTCAATAATGAAATTGGTCGATAAGTTCCTGTATTTACTGCACCGATACTTAAAAAATTCATAGAGCCATACTTGAATAACTCAGTCCACTCAGTAAGTCCTTTTTGTGTTACGTTATTATGATAGGTATAAATCCCATCATCAGCAGAATAATCATAATTGATTGTTTGAATGTAAATAATCAGACCAACTATGGCTATTAATGCGATAACTAGTGTGTTTTTTTTCATAAAGCTCAATTAAAATCAACTTTAGTGTATCGATATGTAAAGTATTGTCATTTAGTCTTAAAATATAATCAAAATATAAAAGTACTTTATAATCATCAAAATTAATGAAAGTAAAGGAATTCAATTATTCATCTCCTAGATAAATTCCAACTCAACGAATAACATTGCAATTTTCTGTTTTCATTAATTTGAGAAAGATTACTTATCTGTTGTCAAAGTAGGTCTATTTTCTAAATAAAAGGATAAAGTTTGGATCTTAAAATACCTATAATATAAAAAAGTTTCTATTAGTCAGATTATTTTTATCTTTGTCTTTGTTAAAAACGCTTACTATGGTATTAGAATTCGAAAAGCCAATTGTTGATTTGGAGCTTAAGTTGCAAGAAATGAAAGACTTGGCTAAGGGTAGAAATATAGATTTATCCTCAGATATTCAGTCTTTGGAAGAAAAGATACAAGCTTTGAAAAAAGAAACATTTCAAAATTTGACTAGATGGCAAAGAGTACAGCTATCTAGACATGCAGATCGTCCTTATGCTTTGGATTATATTTACGAGATGACCAACGATTTTATCGAATTGCATGGTGATCGCTCTGTAAAAGATGATAAAGCCATGATTGGTGGTCTAGGAGATTTGGACGGAAGATCTGTGATGTTCATTGGTCAGCAAAAAGGTAGAAATACCAAACAGCGCCAAGAAAGAAACTTTGGAATGGCTAACCCCGAGGGATATAGAAAGGCACTCCGCTTAATGAAAATGGCAGAAAAATTCGGAAAGCCAATCGTCACTTTGATTGATACACCTGGTGCATTTCCAGGGATAGAAGCGGAAGAAAGAGGACAAGGTGAAGCTATCGCCAGAAATCTCAAAGAGATGTTCATGCTGAAAGTGCCTGTGATATGTATCATTATCGGTGAAGGTGCATCTGGAGGTGCTTTGGGAATTGCCATTGGCGATAAAGTTATGATGTTGGAAAATACTTGGTATTCAGTTATTTCTCCAGAATCTTGCTCTTCCATTCTATGGAGAAGTTGGGATTACAAAGAGCAAGCGGCAGAAGCATTAAAGCTTACTGCTAATGATATGAAATCCAATGGTTTGATAGATGGAATTATCGAAGAACCTTTGGGAGGTGCTCATAAAGACATGAAGAAGATGTCCCAAACTATAAAAGCTACTATTTTGGATGCTTTGAAAGAATTGGATAAAATCAAACCCGAAAAGAGAATTGATCAAAGAATCGATAAATTCTGTGCAATGGGTGTGGTAGTAGAATAAAAAAATATTTATTCCCGTAAAATGTTTGGATCAAGTTAGATTATTGACTTTGAGCTTTCATTTTGCGGGAATTTTTCTTTGATAAATATCATATAATTAAATCATTGCTTTATGAATCTTCAGGTTATCAATACAGGCTTTTTCAAATTGGATGGTGGTGCCATGTTTGGAGTAGTACCAAAGTCGCTTTGGTCAAGAACAAACCCTTCTGATGAAAATAATCTCTGTACATGGGCAATGAGATGTTTATTGGTAGAAGATCAGGGAAGGTTGGTTTTGATTGACAATGGTATTGGTGAAAAGCAGGATGCCAAATTTTTCTCACACTATTACCTCCATGGCAATGATTCACTTCAATCTTCTTTGCATATGGTTGGGGTGGATTTCAAAGATGTTACGGATAACTTTTTGACTCATCTTCATTTTGATCATTGTGGAGGAGGGGTAGCCTATGTTGATGGAAATAAAGAAAAGCTGCAAACAGTATTTCCCAATGCGAAATATTGGACAAATGCTGATCATTGGAAGTGGGCAACTGAGCCAAATTCTAGGGAAAAGGCTTCTTTTCTGAAAGAAAATATTCATCCAATGCAGGAAAGTGGTCAATTGGAATTTATGGATTTGTCAAAAAAAGAGCTTTTTGAAGGGTTTGAGTATTTTACTGCTGATGGCCATACAGATAAGCAAATGATTCCCAAAATCAGTTACAAAGGCAAGACCATTGTATTTGCAGCCGATCTTCTCCCTTCAGTAGGCCATATTCCACTTCCTTATGTCATGGGATATGATACAAGACCATTATTGACCTTAGATGAAAAGAAAAAGTTCTTAGAAGAGGCCGCTGCTAACGAATACATTATCTTCTTGGAACATGATCCAATAAATGAATGTTGTACCGTTAAAATGACGGACAAGGGTGTTCGCTTAGATCAAACATTTTCACTCAATGAAATCTGAAAAAAAAATAGGTATTGCGTTTTCCGGAGGCGGTGTAAGGGGAATTGCTCATTTAGGTGTTCTCAAAGCTCTCAATGAAAATGGAATCTACCCAACGCAAGTCAGTGGAAGTAGCGCAGGAGCAATTGTAGGTTCTATGTATTGTAGCGGGTATGATCCGGAAGAAATAATGGACATAATCGTAAAAACCAACTATTTTAAGTTTATGCGTCCAGCTATTAGCTGGACTGGAATTCTTAAGATGGGAAGTGTTTTGCAACTTTATGAAATGTATTTGCCTGTAAATAATTTTTCATCTCTAAAAATCCCCTTGATCGTGGCTGCAACTGATATTAAGCGAGGAAAAGTGGTGTATTTTTCAGAGGGTAATTTAATTGAGCCAATCATGGCATCATCATGCATTCCAGGAATGTTTGATCCAATCGAAATTGAAGGTAATTTTTATGTGGATGGGGGAGTATTGAATAATCTTCCTGTGGAACCACATGAAGGTGTCTGTGATGTTGTAATTGGGGTAAACTGTAATCATTTACCTGTGGAGCATAATATCAAGAACATCAAAAACTTGATCGAAAGGACAATAATTATGGCTATGAATTACAATGTTTATAGCAGAAAGGCGAAGTGTGATTATTTTATTGAACCAAAAGGATTGGCTAAGTATGGAGTTTTTGATATCAAAAAAGCGAGAGAAATTTTTGATGCTGGGTACCAGTATGCGACAGAATTCATAAATTCGCACCAAGAATTGAAAGATTTGGGACAATCTACTGTAAAACTGTAAGTGAGATGATGAAATTTTTATCAAAAATTGTTTTTTGGATAACAGGTTGGAAATTTGTTTCCGTTTGGCCTAAAGATCTAAAGAAGGCGGTTTTGATTGCAATACCCCATACTAGTAATTGGGATTTGCTTTATGCAAGGGCGGCTTTTTATTTAATGGACGTACCTGTAAAGTTTACAATCAAAAAGGAAGTAATGGTTGGTCCTTTAGGATGGTTTATCAAAGCTCTAGGAGGAATTGCAATTGATAGAAAGCGAATCCCTAGTGGAAGAAAGCAGACCTATACAGAAGCAATGATCAATATGCTGAAAACTGAGGATGAGTTAGTGATCATGGTGACACCAGAAGGTACAAGAAGCTATGCACCTCGATGGAAATCTGGGTTTTATCATATTGCACTTGGTGCTGAAGTGCCTGTAGTTGTAGGTTACTTGGACTACAAGAAGAAAGAAGCAGGTATAGGTCCCATCATTATACCAGATGGTAACATGGATGATCAGATTGAAGAATTGAAAGTATTTGGAAGAACAGTTACTGCTAAATATCCTGATCAGGGAATTAGGTAATCTTTTTTAAAAATCGTCAGACTAGATTTCAAAAAAAAGTGAAATTTATTTAAAATGAAGTTTTATTCAATAACTATTAACTTATTCCTTTTACAGTACAAATCCCTTTTTTTCCGCTCTTTTATCAATAAAAATTCCTATAGCTGCCCCAATTGCCATTCCCATCGGTAGCCATAATCCCAAGTTTTCTGTACTCATTCCAATCGGAGTTCCAATTGCACTCATAAAAACGGGCATCATGATGGTTGTCCATTGACCTTTCCTTTGGAGCTTATATTTTTTATTCAACTCTCTTAAAAGATTGTTTTTGGCTTTGACATAAGGAGTGCCATTTTCTGTTGGCCCAGGTAGTTTTTTAGCAATATCTTCAAACTGACTCATCCAATATTCTCCATTTGATGCTGGAATAGCTTTTCCAATTTTTTCTGGAAGCCTTTTCAAAATCTCAATTTCATATTGTTGAATTTGCCTTTTTCTGTATCCCGCAGCTTTCTGATCTATATACATTTTGAATTCAATCACTCTTTGGTCAAATGCTTCTGTACTCATTTTTCTAAATCTTGGTTTTGTAGTAGAAAATTAGGATTTTATGATAATCCCAATAGCAGTTTATAGCCTTTTGATGTTTGTCACTGCTGCCGTCATTATCTTATTTGCAAACTTCAAAAAGAAATCGGTAGGTGTATAATCCCTACCGATCTCTAACAGAATTTCACTTGAATAAACTGTGTATTGGTGTATATGCAAATAGATTTCTTAAATTTTCTAATATTACAATTTTCCAATTTTGCTCCCTAATTCCCATAAAGCTCCTTGCCCACTTCCTCATACTTATCTCCAGATGTCCATACAGGTTTCTCAGTAGTGTTTGCAATATAGATAGCAGAAAGAATATAAGATTTCCAATATTTAACCGCATAATCCAAGTCAAAATTATCAACTTGATCACCAGGTTGGTGGTAATATTTCCCGATCTCTTCGTCAAATGCAGTAAAACCCAAACTAAAAGTAGGGGAAGGGATTCCTTTTCTCGCAAAGTTTACATTGTCAGACCTATCATATAATCCTTGTTCTGGAGCTGGATCAGCTATGGCTTCCAGACCAAATTCACTTACTGCTTTGGAGATCAAAGGATCGGCAGAAGTTCTTCCAAGACCAATTACTGTAATGATAGAAGTGTCATTATAACCACCATTGTCGATATTGAAATTGTAGATGATTTTATTCAAAGGAATCAACGGATTGTCTGCGAAGTATCTACTTCCCAAAAGTCCTTTTTCTTCTGCAGTCCATGCACACAAAAGAATGGATCTCTTTGGAGGGTTTTCAGCAAAGTATTTTGCAGCATTAATGACAGCCACCGTTCCTACAGCATTGTCTCTGGCGCCATTATAAATAGAATCACCATTAGCATCTGGTCTTCCTACACCGATGTGATCATAATGGGCAGAAAGCATCACATATTCATTCTTTAGCGTAGGATCAGTACCTTCTATTACTGCTACGACATTTTTTCCGATAATATCCCGATTGATTTTGCCTGCTACTTCTAATTTTGCAGTTTTTATGGTACCATTACCTATTGCATTGATTGATTGGTTTTTTGTATCGCTAATCCAGATGTAAGGAATACTTGCCTTCCCGCCTGTATTGTCTATTGTCAATTGAGTTCGGTTGAGAGTTCTTGCTGCAAAATTCCAAGGCGAAGGAATATTATACATTTCAAGTACTGCAATTGCTCCTTTTGATTGGGCAAGAGCTACTTTTTCTCTCCCAACTGCAAAAAGGTCGCTCGGAGTTAATCTATCCGGAGCCCCCACATTGGTTACTACAATCTTTCCTTTTACATCTTTCCCTTCATAATCGGCCTCAAGACCATAGCCCATTACAATCAATTCATATTCACCATCAATGGCAGGCCCATCAAGTACCAGAAGGTTGTCGCCTTGGGTAAATGTGCTATCTCCAATCATTGCAATTCCCTTTGTAGGAGGGCCAGATAGTCTGAAAGGAATGTGTTGATAATAGCCATTTGCTCCGTCTATTTCCTTGGCTTCATATTTCCAAAATTGCTCAGCAATATAACGAGCAGCAGCGTCGATTTCTGGCCGAATGGGATCCCGCCCCATCAATTCATCAGATGCCAAGTATCTGAAATGCGAAATAGCCTCTCTTTCGTTAAAATTTGCTTCTATGGCTTTTTTGTCGCTTTGGGCGAAAATGCTTGTCGATGACAAAAGCAAAGCCAATGACATGGTAAAATAAGTTCTCTTCATCTAAATATTTTATTAATCAGCCTGAATATAGAAATAAACAATGCTTTGGTCAAAAGCTTTTGGGAAAACAGGGGAAAATTGTTCAAAAACGGATAGGGTTTTTTATCTTAGGGTAAAAAAAAGATAACATGTCTAGAATTTATGGTTTTATTTTTTTGTCTGTGATTCTTAATTCATGTATTGCTTCTAAGGAAACAGTGAAGTTCGAAATAGAAGATGGACTTTATACTTCAAAGGTTTTTGGCCAAAAAGAAAAGATTTATTTAGATAATGAATATGACTCTATTTATATCTTTCCAATTGTAAAAAAAGGGGAGTTTTACCAAATTGACACATTGGAGAATGATGCGTTGATTTATCCACAGCATTTAGCCGAAGTGGATTGTCCTGATAGTTATTTTACTACAAACGGATTTGACATAGATCTAATTACCATTCCATTCAAATATAGGTTTCCTGTAGCGAATCAGCCACAACAGTTGAGTACGAATTTGAACGCATCAGTTTATGCGGGCTACAGGACAGATTTCTATAGTTTGAAATATAGGAGAAACAAATTTGGACAGCAGGAAAGAAAGACAAGGCATTATGGCTTATCGTTTGGAGCATTTTCTGGGTTTGGTTCGTCCCCAATAACCCCTTGGTTTACAAATGATCAAATTACCGAAGAATATGATGGATTGGTTTGGTCAAATGGGCTTGCCTTTAGCATAGGGATAGATTACTTGAATTTGGGATTCGCACTAGGTTGGGATAGGCTCCTAGATAAGAATTCTAATCTATGGATCTATCAAAGAAAACCATGGCTGGGATTGATTATTGGGATTAATATAAATTAGATTAATTACCACTTGATTCTATAACTACCCTTGATTCCCGCATATAGTATATGGTATGGAATAGGGCCAGTGTTGTAAACTGCCAGCCCGATATCAAAATCTCCGATCTGTTTTCCTACCTCAATACCATAATTGATTTCACGATAAGTAACGCTCCAGTTTTCTATGGATGAATCATTGAATACGGTTGTTCCTGTATTCAATGCTGCGCCTACTGAACCTTCAGCATACCAGCCATTGAAATTTTTGCGATAGCCAATCGCCAATGGGACAATTGTGATATAGGATCTTTTTACATCCACCCACATGCTTTCTTTGATACTAGGGAAGTAATGAAATCCTGTTCTTACAAGAAAACGCCCATTTTTCTGTCTGCCCAGATATACCTTAACCGGTAAAGCAAAGTGTAATGGATAGGTTTGATTGGATCGATTGAGTGTAGGGCCAATTTCCAATCCAAAACTTACATAGTTCAGACCATTTCCATGCATTGGATTAGTCTTATATTTTGATACTGAAATTGTCTTTTCAGTATCACCATCTTTTGCTGAAGCAATAAAACTACAGCTCAAGGCAATCAAAAATAATATTGTTTTAGTCTTCATATTCCCACCAGTTTTGTTTTTCTTTCTTTTTTCCCATTCTATACCTAAGGCTGAATGTGTGATGTAGGGCAGTTCCTTTGGACGTCACTTCAAATGGATATAGGGTAGGAGGGTTGTCTATTTCATAATAACCCTCCATTTTGATCATGTCACGAGTGCCAGCAAGCGCAGTAAAACGATAAATAAAATTCAATCTATTTGAAATTTGATATTTTACTTGTCCTCCAAGTTCAAAAGCAATACTAGATTTTCTTATCGGATAACTTTCGTAGTAGATCATCAAATTAGTTGGAGGGGTTGGATAAACAAGTATGGCACTCAAGCCTGCTTCTCCTCTCGTTTTTAAGCTACCGTTTAAATGGTATAAGTTTAAGCCCCCAATTGCTGAAAATGAAAACCTTTTCCAGTTCAAACCAAGATCATAAACTCCCCTCTGAGGTATCTGCAAAGTTTTTAATCCATTTACTTGCCATCCTGTACCGCTTAAAGGGATATAGCCCGGTTCTTTATAGTAAGCACTTACCGTCTGGTGAAAGCTAGTTTCATAAATTCCTGATTCTACTTCCCACTTGTCATTTATCATATAACTGAGACTTCCACCAATAGCAAACAAAGGCGTGTATTGCCTGTGAAGGTAGCCTTGTGGGTCATGATAACTTCTTATTTCTTTTCTTGAAGCTAAATCAAAACCCACAGACAACCTCCCTTGGGCAAAACAACAGCTTAAACTTAAAATTGAGGTGAAAGCTAATAGGATTGTTTTTTTAATCATTGACTTTGATTTTTATTTGAATTTCACCTTGGTAATTCCCTCTTTTTACATAATGACAGGATTCGCTTTCTTTTATTTTGACTGCACTTGATGGTTTCCATTTTGGTTTACAGTAGAAACCTTTGCCTCCAGTATAATAATTTACATTGGCATTGAAGTCTTTTGAGGGGTCGCAAAAACCAGCTGAAGAAATTAGTGACTGAAGGTTATTTGTTATACCAATTTGTGCAGTAATTAATCCAAATCCAATTTTAGCTTCATTTGTAAATGATCTATTCCAATATCCATTTGGTTGAAATGGATCAGCCGGGTCGAGTTTGAAAGGCATATATATTTTGATGTTAATAGGTTGCGGGTAGTAAAAGCTTCCTCTTACAGATATTGAAACAATATCGGCATCAGACGCCCACCATACACCCAATCTTCTTCTTTGGTTTTTAGTGAAAAAGCCGCTTGTTGAATGAGTAGCGTAATTTGTTGACCAAGCTTTGGCTTTCATTCTTCTATTGCTTTCAAAATACCTATAACCAGTTTCTCTTATTCCACCAGTCCAATGTGGTAAGTTATAATTATCAACTCTCTTATTGTTTGTTCAATTACAAAATGGAAAATTAAAAGGTTATGGCCCCCAAGGAATCATTGCTGCATTTGAATAATCAACATACTTCATTTCCATATCAACTTCATCTTCTTCAACTGTGCCAAAAAGAAAGATACCAGGCTCGATTTCATAAAAAGAATCTTCTTCAAAATCATGTGTTGAATAAATGCTTTCTATTTCCTCGTGAGTCAATATTTCTAGAATCTGTTCGACTCTTTCTGTAAAGTAATCATGATAAACCAAAGTGCCATATTCTGTATATCTTACGACTTTGCCATCAATCATGACCTCTCTTTTTTCGTTTACAATAGAAGCAGTGAATTCGTCAGTAATAATGGGGTCTTCCTCGATATCTTCATCCAAAACTTTGAGTAATTCGGGATTCGTCCTTGCTAACTCTTCATTTTTTTGTCGTAGGGAAACAAATCTACCTTTAAACAAATTAAGTTCTTCTACAGGTTTTTCGATGTTCTTTTCTACAAAATCAGAAAAACTGTTCAGGTTTGCGAATGATATCCTACCCGTAGGGTCTAGGTCCGGTGGAAGAATTTTCGTACTCAAATCTTCCGAGTCTTTGATCAAATCAGGATTTTCAGAAACTTCCTGACATGAAAACATTAAAATTGCTAATAAAAACTTTATTTGTAAAGTTTTGTAAAGTTTTGTAAAGTTTTTCATGATATTAAAAGTTAGTTAAAAATTTATTGATGGTTGAAAATATATACAAATGGTAATTATCCAAAAATTTTGTGAAAATTTTAATACTCAAATAGATTTAAATAATTTAGATTCCGATCATTGGTTGTTTTAGCTCCTCGCTTAGTACTAAAATAATGTTCATATTTTCAGGACTTTGATTTTGCTGACTTTCTTTTTCAGAAGGATATAAGCTGCTTTTAAAATGTCCTACTTAACTCAGTACTTTAGTATTTATCATAAATTCAAACCTCGAGTTTATCGATCAGTTTTCGTATTTTGGCTCTCAGAACCCAATGCCGTCCAAATGTCGGGTAAAATCCTCCCTACTTTCAGGTTATATTTGTAGAAATCAATCCAAATTGCAATGGTTAAACAAACGATCATCACAATGAAACAACCAGAACTCGGTCAGAAAATCCAAGAGTGGAGGAAGGCCAAAGGATTGACACAAGAAGAACTTGTAGAAAAATGTAACATCAATGTACGTACTATACAGAGGATAGAAGCAGGAGAGGTGACACCAAGACCATTTACCATCAAGGCAATTTTGGAGGTCTTGGAAGTTAATCAGAATAAAGATGCTTTGGAGTATTTACCCAAACAAGAAGAAATAAGCTTTTCTCCCTCATCCAAAAAGTTTTTTCTTTTAGCAGGGATTTCGGGTATTATCTATTTTTTGATTTCTATTTTGGAGTTTTATTGGGATGGAGCACTTTTGCTAGGATCAAGTCTAAGTCAGCCTTCATACTACGCAACCCTCAAAATCTTTGTATTTATCTTTCTATTCTTCTTCTGTTTCGGTTTTGTGAGATTAGGCAAAGAACTTGGGTCAGATTTAATTCTTATTGGCTCAATTTTCTATATAAGTATTAATTTCCTGATTATTGGGGCAGATATTTTTTATTCCAGCCAATTTCAAACTGATTATAAATTGTTTGGATTTATCAAGTTGTTAAGTTTGGGAATTGGCATTATTCCGCTTTCTATTGGATTTGTTAGAATTCAGAATAAGATGGGGTCTATATTTATGGTTGCGGGGATCATTGGGTTATTGGCCGGGATATCCTTGATGACAGTAATTTTTAGTATGATAGGTTTGATTTTTCTGACTGCTTTCGATATTCTTTTGATTTATCTACTCCTCTCAATATACGCCGGGGGAATATTTACTTCTACTAAAAAAGATGAGAGTGGAAGAGCTGTTTTGATATGAAATTTAAGTTAATTAATCTTAACCTTTCTTCAAGCATAGTAAATGATTGAAGAAAGGTTTTTTGATTTTATGATTATACACTTATGGATTATTTTTTTATCTGAATAGATTATTTAGCTCATTTTATTTTCCTTTCATTGATTGCATGCATGCACTTAGAATTGTTGGTTAATACAATGTGAAATTGAATTTCCATAATTGTGAAAACGTAATTTTTACAATTTATCTAAGTAAATAGCATTTAGGGTCGATTGTGAAAGTTTTGTATAGTATTATTTTGATCATTGATGTATTATTGATGTAGCCCTTTTTTAGTCACTTAGGATATATTTTGCTTCCTTGGTATCAAAATCTATAGTTAGATTTTTTTTAATTAACCAAACCCAAAAGCAATGACAAAAACACAATTTTATACTGTCCGTATAGCCTTGATTGTAGCTCTAGGAGGCTTTTTGATGGGATTTGATGCCTCTGTTATCTCAGGAGTGGTCAAGTTCATAGAACCAGAATTTAATCTGACCAAATTACAACTAGGATGGTCAGTAGCATCACTTACCCTCACTGCGACTTTGGCTATGATGATTTCAGGCCCTTTGAGTGATCGGTTTGGGAGAAGGAAAGTGCTTCAATGGGCTGCCATACTTTTTGCAGTCAGTGCATTGGGTTCTGCTGTAGCTCCAAATTTCCTTTTGCTTGTAATTGCCAGAATGCTTGGAGGTTTTGGGGTAGGTGCTTCATTGATTTTGGCGCCTATGTATATAGCAGAAATAGCATCTCCATCGATGAGGGGAAGACTCGTTTCTTTCAATCAACTCAATATAGTAATTGGTATTTCTGTTGCATTTTTTACTAATTTCCTGATTTTAAAGTTAGCTGACTCTGATGCTTCTTGGGCTATATCCTTAGGTTTTGAAAAGTGGAATTGGAGATGGATGCTTGGCCTAGAGTTTTTTCCTGCAGTATTATATTATATCGGGTTGTTTTTTGTCCCAAAAAGCCCAAGGTGGTTGGTAATGAAAGGACAGACAGATCAGGCATTGTATATCATGAGGCAATTTACAGATATACAGGATGCTCAAAAGCAAATCAAAGATGCTATTCATAAGATTGACAATGAAAAAGAGAAAGAGAAAATAAAAATCACAGAGTTTTTTAAACCAGCATACAGGTTAGTGTTAGTGATTGGAGTAGTGATAGCGATTTTGCAGCAAATCACAGGAATCAATTCTGTTTTTTTCTATGCTCCTATGATATTTGAACAATCTGGAATAGGTACTGATGCTTCTTTTATCCAAGCGATATTGGTAGGCTTGACTAATTTGGTATTTACTGTTTTTGCAATACTTTTTATTGATAAACTTGGTAGAAAGCCATTGCTTGTAGGTGGGTTGGTTGGAATTACTCTGTGCATGAGTTTATTGGCTTATGGCTTTGGACAAGCTACATATGAATTGAAAGAAACATCTATTTCAAGTCTGAATGAAAATTTGGACAAATCAAAGTTGAGCGAATTGATTGGGGTCGTTTTTGATGATGATGTAAGTTTCAAGAATGCCCTGAGATTATCGTTGGGTGAAAGTGATGCTCTTAAATTTGAATCTGAAGCAATTACCGCCGCTATAAATATGAATCCAACACTAATCCTAATCGGCATTTTGGGTTTTGTAGCTTCCTTTGCGATATCCATTGGGCCAGTTATGTGGGTATTATTTTCAGAATTGTTCCCTATTCATATCAAAGGAGTTGCAATATCTTTTGTAGGATTTATCAATTCACTTATTAGTTACCTAGTACAGCAATTTTTCCCTTGGCAATTGGATACAATGGGAAGTAGTACGACTTTTTTGATTTATGGTGTATTTGCTGCTATTGGGGTTGTGTTTGTTTGGTTTGTTGTCCCAGAAACAAAAAACAAATCCTTAGAAGAGCTTGAAACTATACTTATAAAGAAATAAAATCGGTCGATTTCAGAGTCAACTCACCACGGGAGATAGTAATGTGATTTATGCAAGATTATAAGTGGCTACTGGTATGAAAGCGATTGAACATAAATAAAATAAATCATGATGTATAAAATGTCCAAAATTATGAATTTCAAGTATTTATCAACGGCTTTGTTTGGTTTGGTTTACATGTCCTGCTCTAGTCCTAATGAAAAGGAGGTTCTTTCAGAATCAGCAGAACAAGAGTATTATAAATTGGAAGTTGGGGTCGAAGGTTTTCATCTATCTTCAGAAGGGTTGAGCAAGCAAGTGATTGAGGGAGATACAACAGTGGTAATGAATGAAGGCCAATGGGTTTGTTTGGATGTCGATTTTGCTCACTCAGGAAGATACAAGGTAGAGTTTCTTGCGAGTACCTCTAAAGATTCAGCACAAGTTTGGTTGGAAGATTATTATGACAATAAAGATGAGAGGACTTATGATGTTTCTGGCAAAGTCAATCTTATTTCCTCTTTAGGTCAAGCTAGAGTAGGAGTGGAGGGGAGTCCATTTAGAAAAGGGTTGCATAAAATGAAGCTTCATGCATCTAAGGGGATTGTTGCTATAGATAAAGTTATTTTCACTTTGATGAAAGATCATTCGGAATCAAAAGAGATTTTGGAACAAAATACTTCCGGTGAGGAATGGAGTTTGGTTTGGTCAGATGAATTTGATGGAGATGTTATCGATTCTACCAAATGGACATATGATTTTGGAGATTGGGGTTGGGGTAATAATGAGCTTCAATATTATACCGAAGCAAGGGAAGAGAATGCGCGAATTGAAGATGGCAATTTAATAATCGAAGCAAGAAAAGGTGATTTTGGTAAACAATGGACGTCAGCAAGACTGACTACAAGAGGAAAAGTGGCATTTCTGTATGGAAAGATTGAGTTTCGTGCAAAAGTTCCTAAAGAAAAGGGGAATTGGGCTGCTGGTTGGACACTTGGTAATACCTATGTAGATGAAAAAGATTGGCCTTATAGTGGTGAAATAGATATTTTGGAAAGTGTGGGGTATGAAGTTGACAATGAAACAGGTGATGGGATCGCACATGCTACAGTACATACTCCTGCATATTATTTTAAAATTGGAAATCAAATATCAAATAAAAAGGAAGTTGAAAACATAGCCGGAGAATGGCATACCTACTCTGTAGAATGGTCACCTACTGAGATAAAGATGTTGGTAGATGATGAAACCTATTATTTGTATGATAAAAATGCAAATGATAAAGAATGGCCATTTCATATTCCACAAAACATAATCCTCAACTTGGCAATCGGTGGAGGATGGGGAGGATCCCAAGGAATTGATCCCAATATGACCTCACAGATGTTTGTGATTGACTACGTGCGCGTATTTGGGAAGAAATAGAAAATTGTAGATAAGGATAAATGAAACAATATACACAGATCAATGTAAATAACTGTAAGATCGAATTCCCAAAAAAGGAAGTAAAAGGTGAATTTGTAATATTGAATGGAGAAGAATATTATAAGGTTCAAAATGTGGATCAAATGCCACCATTTTTTATGTCTATTGTTAGCCATTCAGACCATTGGATGTTTATAGGTAGCAATGGGGCACTTTCTGCAGGTCGAAAGGATGAAGAAAATGTGCTTTTTCCATACTATACTGATGATAAGATCTTGACATCACAAGAGGAGACAGGTAGCAAGACTGTTTTTAGAATACAAAATGAAACAGGTTTTCAACTTTGGATGCCTTTTTCTGATAGATATAAAGGGATTTTTGGGATTGACAGAAGCCTTTACAAGAGTCGTTGGGGTAACAAAGTAATTTTTGAAGAAATTAATCAGGATTTGCAGCTATCCTTCTCTTACTCGTGGAGTTTCTCTGCTAAGTTTGGCTTTGTAAAAGAGTCCAATTTGGTAAATATTGGAACAAAAGATGTCAGATTGGAGGTGTTGGATGGGATTCAAAACATTCTTCCTTATGGTGTGTCGAGCCAATTACAATTACAGAGAAGTAATCTAGTAAATGCTTACAAAAGAAATGAATTGCATAAGGAAACCGGTCTAGGGATTTTTGCTTTAAGTTCATTGATTGTTGATAGAGCCGAGCCAAGTGAGGCTTTGAAGGCTACGATTGCCGTGAGTTTGGGAGTAAATGCAGATTTTGTGTTGTTATCATCTCGGCAAGTTGAGAATTTTTGTAAAAGTGAAATAATTCAAAATGAGGTAGATGTAAAGGGAATTTCTGGATCTTATTTTAATGGCTTCCAAAGTGTATTGGTAGCAAATAAGCATAAGTCGTGGTACAATTTCCTAGATATCAATCAATCTCAAGCGAATATTAGAAATTTAATCGAAAAGTTAGAGAAAGATAAGAATGCTGTGCTTACAGAGTTAGTTGAAGACTTGGCTTCTGGAACTTCTGCTCTCAAACAAATTGTAGCAAAAGCTGATGGTTTTCAACTCACTGGAGATAAGCTTTCAGTCAATAGACATTATTCCAATGTCCTGTTTAATGTAATGAGGGGTGGTGTTTTTGAGGAAAACTATACTGTCGAAAAGCAAGATTTTATAAATTATGTACATGAGGTGAATATTGGTTTAGTAAGTAGTAACCAAAATTTTTTCGAAAATCTCGCAGAGAGTATTGATTATGATAAACTTCAGGAAGCAGCTTATGCTAATGGAGATACAGATCTGATCAGGATTTGCGCGGAATATCTTCCACTGTCTTTTAGTAGAAGGCATGGAGATCCAAGTAGACCTTGGAATAAATTTTCAATTGAATTACAAAATATAGATGGCTCCCCTCGAAGAGCATATGCGGGTAATTGGAGAGATATTTTTCAAAACTGGGAAGCCTTGGCAGTATCCTTTCCAAATTTCATCCAAGGTATGATTTTCAAATTCCTCAATGCATCTTCAATTGATGGATACAATCCATATAGAGTTTCTAGAACAGGAGTAGATTGGGAAGTAATTGAAGAAGAAGATCCATGGTCATATATTGGTTATTGGGGTGATCATCAGTTGATATACTTATTGAGACTATTGGAAGTTGGTAGAAATCATAAATGCCTAACTATGGCTAAAGTAGCAAATGAGCCTTGGTTTGTATTTGCTAATGTTCCATATAGAATCAAGTCTTTTGGAGGAATGGTCGATAATCCTCAAGACACCATAGATTTTGATGCTAAGATAAATGCCCAAGCCAACAAAAGGTTTTCAGAATTTGGCGCTGATGGCAAATTGGTTTGGAATTCGAATAATGAAATTCTAAAAAGTGGGTTTTTAGAGAAAATCATGATTTCGTGGCTAACGAAGCTTTATAATTTTGTACCGGATGCAGGGATTTGGATGAATACCCAAAGACCAGAATGGAATGATGCAAATAATGCACTTGTGGGAAATGGAACTTCTATGGTGACTTTGAATTACATGTATAAGTTCACCAATTTTATGAAAGAATGGATCGAAGAAGAACAAATCAAGGAGGTGGTTCTTCATCAGGAAGTAAGTGAACTTTTGTATGCATGTGCAACTATTCTAGAAAAATATCGCCAAAACTTAGTCAACAGCTTTGATAACCAAGCTAGAAGGGAGTTTGTGATGGAAATGGGAATGGAAGGAGAGAAGTATAGAAGTTGTGCTTACAATGGCTTTAAAGGATTAACAGTTACAAGGAAAGTTGAAGAGATTCAGGAAATTTTTAGAAACACGATAGCATATCTTGAAATATCGATTAATAATAATAAAAGGAAAGATGGTCTTTTTCATTCTTACAATTTGATTTCTTTTCAAGACGACGAATTAAGGATTGATCAGTTGTATGAAATGTTAGAAGGTCAAGTTGCCGTATTGACTTCGGGGATGTTAAACCCAAGAGAGTCATTGGATTTACTTGATTCAATGAAAAATAGCCAATTGTATAGGTCTGATCAATACAGTTATTTATTGTATCCAAATAGAGAACTGAAAGGTTTTCTAGCTAAAAATCAAATTGCGGCCAGAGATATATCTTCTAATCTTTTGATTGCTGAAATGATCAAAAGAAACGATTTCCGAGTGATTGAAATAGATGCAAAGAACAATGTCTATTTCAACAGCGATTTGAATAATGGAAAAATTTTAAAAGCTAAATTAAATTTAATCAAGTCCGAATATCAGGGATTTGAGAAAGTTTGTTTTCAGCAAGTTTTGGATTTGTATGAAAACATTTTCAACCACAAAGCCTTTACCGGCCGATCAGGGACATTTTTTGCGTTTGAAGGCTTGGGAAGTATTTATTGGCATATGGTCTCCAAATTATTGTTGGCAGTAAATGAAGTTTTGAGTGGAACAGATGAAATTGCCCAACTTACCAGAGGCGCTTTGATAGACCATTATTATGAAATCAGAGCTGGTATAGGGATCAATAAATCCCCAGAGGTTTATGGCGCTATTCCTACAGACCCGTATAGCCATACTCCTGCCCATCGAGGTGCTCAACAACCCGGAATGACTGGTCAAGTCAAAGAGGATATTCTCAATAGGTGGGCCGAGTTTGGGGTTAAGGTTTCTAATGGAATGATTCATTTCTTACCAACTTTTTTAAGTGAATATGAATGGTTGACTCAATCTCAGGTTTTTGAGTATATCTCTGTAGATGGTAAAAATGAGTCGATTGTCGTAAACGAAAACGAGCTGGTTTTTACATACTGTCAGATTCCGATCAAATACATCAAAAGTTTTGAGAAAAAAATATTGATTCATAATACGGACAATTCCAAAGGAAAGTTGGTTGAAGGAAATGTTCTCAATCGGATAGATTCACTAAGGGTCTTTGGGAGAAATGCAACTATCAAATATTTAGAAGTTTTTGTATAAAAAATAGAAACCTTTCTTCAATCCCTTAAATGGTTTAGAGAAAGGTTTCTTAATTTTGGCTATGCCTGATAAAAGTTTAGCCGATAAAGCTTATGATTTGATTACGGATGATGGAGAGGAGAGGGCCTGTGATGCCATTCCTGATTCTGCCTGCGAAGAAACGCCCGGTAATTATTTCAAAAATGTACTCAGTGGAGCTTTATCCAAACTTGCGGAACAGCTTGTAAGTCCAGGTACCACACTCCCTTGGATATTGTCATCTCTTGGAGTCCCAAATGCTTTTTCTGGAGCACTCGTTCCCATCAAGGATGCAGGCTCGCTATTGCCCCAGCTATTTGTTTCTGCAAAAATCAGAAAGTATCCTGTCAGAAAATGGTTTTGGGTAGTACCTGCGGTTTTACAAGCTTTGGCTTTGTTGCTGATGGCTTTTGTTGTTTTGAGATTGGAAGGG
Organism: Belliella alkalica; assembly: GCF_022549785.1. GTDB lineage: Bacteria > Bacteroidota > Bacteroidia > Cytophagales > Cyclobacteriaceae > Belliella > Belliella alkalica. Next base: position 58,395 of record NZ_JAKZGO010000009.1, on the reverse strand, counting down.
AGTTTCGCAGGTTACTTGATCCTTTTGCTTCTGTTAGTTTACTCTTTGGCTAGTGGTGTAGCAAGTATCAGTTTCAAGGATGTCATTGCCAAAACGATTCCCAAAGGGAAAAGAGGACAGTTATTGGCTTTGAGATCTACGATTGGTGGTATTTTAACTTTAGGTGCAGGGGTATTTATCCTTCAGGATTTAGAAAAGGAGCAGGATAATAATCTATTGTTTTGGGTAGTACTGTCAGGAGCATTTTTGTGGATCCTTTCGGCATTGTTTTTTGCACTTATTTCAGAACAAGCTGGAGCCACAGATGGCGGAAGATCTCCAATCAATGAATTAAAAAATGGTTGGGTAATTTGGAAGAAGGACGCTAACTTAAGAATATTTGTCCTTACCAGAGGGCTTTTGATGGCCATTCCACTTGCACAGCCATTTTTTGTGATCTTAGGAAAAGAAGAGTTAGGGAATGAAGCTACTAATTTGGGGTTAATGGTCATCGCGGCTGGTATCGCCAATATTATAAGTAGTCCATTTTGGGGAAGATTTGCAGATCAGTCAAGCAAGAAGTTGATGGTGTGGGTTTCACTAATGGGTATTGTAAACATTTCTTTGATGGCTATTTTTCCAATTTGGCCTGAAGCATGGAAGAACATATATACTTTCGCAGGTTTGTTTTTGATTCAAGTGATGGCTCATGGCGGTGCTCGATTAAGCAGAAAAACGTATTTGGTAGATTTTGCTCCAAGTGACGAAAGACCACTTTATGTATCTCTCTCCAACACCATGATTGGTGTGTTTACTTTAGTTGGAGCAGGTTTGGGGACTTTATCTTCAATTTTTGGGATTCCAACAATGCTATTTGTTTTTGTAGGCCTGCTTGTTTTGGCTTTGATCTTTGCTGTGAAATTAAAAGAGGTCTGAGTATGGGAAATTGGATCCATATTTTTACCTAAAACATGCTATAAGGTTTTCAACAAACCGCCTGGGTCTAGTTTGCAACTACACCCAAAATATTTCGACTTCGAGGGTTTTAATATTTGAAAGTAGAATTGCAAATTGCATAGATATGAAAGTGTAGATTCAATCTACACTTAGGGTTCGCTCCAATTTTTGAGACATCCTTAAAAATGAATCACTAACCGTCTGGGTGTAGTTTGCAACTACACCCAAAATATTTGGACTGCATGGGTTTTAATATTTGCAATTAGAATTGCAAATTCCATAGATATGGAAGTGTAGATTCATTTTAAACTTAGTTATATCAATCCTTCATTGATCTTTGTCTTCACCCATTTCAATATCTCTGCATTTTTGTGACTCTCAGTTTTGATTTCAATGATTTTGGGATTCAAGGATTTATGGTAAAAATTCTCCATTACGTCGTTCAAACTCTTTTCATCAACTATATGATGGTATTCAAAACCAAAGTCTTTGCAAAGGTTTCGGGCTGATAATGTCTGTTTGGTTTCGAAAAACTCCTCCAATTCAGGTTGTTTGGATGGACCATCGATTAACCTAAATATTCCACCTGCATGATTGTTGAGCAAAATTATTCTAAGATTCGGCATGGTGTAATTATGCCAAAACGCATTTCTATCATAAAAGAAAGCTAAATCTCCCGTGATCAATGTCACAGGGTCTTTGGTAGTGAAAGTGCAACCTACTGCTGTGCTATTGCTTCCATCGATTCCGCTTGTTCCTCTATTGCAGATCACTTCTTGTTTTCTTATTCCCAAAAGATTCACATATCTTATGGCCATACTGTTTGCTACATGAAGTTTGGCGTGTTGGGGAATGAATTTCAGACAGGATGCTATCGCTTTATATTCTCCAAATTCTGTTTGGGAAAATACTTTTGGCACGTTGTTTTTGGTTTTTTCTTCAAGCAAGTTCCAAGAAGATGAATAGAATTCATTTGAAGCCATATTTTCCTCGAAAAATGTAAGGAAAGAAATAGGTTGACAATGTATCGTGTGAGTCAAGTTTTGATAAGTGTCGGGCGAGTATCCACCATTCGAAACATGCCAATGCTCAGCTTCTGAATTTCTGAGGAACAATTTGAGATTTTTGGAAATGATAGATTTGCCAAAAGAGATAATCAAGTCTGGGTTCAAGTCTTTTTGAAAAACTGTGCTACCGATGAAATGGTCGTGAAAGTTGACGGTTTCTTCGGATTGAAGGTTTGATATGGTGTCAGTTACGACCACAGCCTTGTTCAAAGAAGCAATTTGATTTAGTATTTTTTGGAGCTTTTCATTCGGCTTTTGCTGCCCGGGTACGATTAGGATTTTATTGAACCTGGAAAGTTTTGATTTTAGTTTCTCTTTGGTTTCGCTAGAAATCACCGGTTCAGTAATGATAGCTTCTATCTGTTTGACTTTTGAATCAAAACTGAATTGCTCGTCAGCATTTGGATAGAATGGCTCTCGTAAAGGTATATTGATATGTACTGGCCCAGCAGGGAACTGTTGAGCCAAGTTAATCGCCTCATTGGCTATTCTGTTTGCATGCCATACTTTGTCTTTGTGCTGGAAATCATCAGGGAAAGAGAAGGACCCTTTTACATGCTTTCCGTAGATGTCTTCTTGTCTAATGGTTTGACCATCCCATTGATCGATCCATTCTGGCGGTCTATCAGCAGTGATTACAATCAAAGGAATCTGTTGGAAAAATGCTTCAGCAATTGCTGGAGCATAGTTGTATGCAGCTGAACCTGAAGTGCAAACCAAAGCCACTGGTTTTTCCAATTGTTGCGCCATTCCCAATGCGATAAATGCTGCAGCTCTTTCATCGGAAATTGTTCTTGAATGAATTTTTGGATGTCTCACAAAAGCCAAAGTGATGGGTGCACATCTTGATCCAGGTGAGAGGATAGCATTGTTAACTCCTTTTTGGCTACAAATGGAGACAAGATTAAGAATTGGTTCTAAGATCAAAGCTTTTTCTGAAGATTTAGGTGTTGTCCAATTATGTCACATTTCATTTCTGTTTCCTCCCATTCTTTTTCCGGATCTGAATCTTCGGTGACTCCAGCTCCTGCATAAAGAATCGCAAAACCATCCATCAGCCGGGCTGTCCTCAAATTAACGTATATGGAAGTCTCTTCTTCAATATTTACAGGGCCGATGTATCCAGCAAACAACGATCTGTCGAATTTTTCATGTGTACGTAAGAAATCAAAAGCTTCTTTTCTAGGCATTCCACAGACTGCTGAGGTGGGATGGAGTAGCTCCAGCATTACTGATCCAAGCTGAGGGAAATTTGTTCCCTTCATATTTACTTTGAAATCAGATCGCAGATGAAGCAAATTACCAGCTAAAACAGTTTTTGGTCCGATTTCATCATATTCTCTCAATCGGATTTTTTTGAAGCAATCTACAATGTATCTACTTACTAGTGCTTGTTCCTCGATTTCTTTTTGTGTCCAAGCTGTATTCTTCAAAGGATTGTCACCTACTGCTTTTTGCGTTCCAGCCAATGCCATTGTGGAAAAAAGATCTCCCTTTGTCTGTATCAATACTTCAGGCGAAGCACCAAGCCAAGAACCTACTTCAGGGATATGGAAAAAATTAATAAATGCATTAGGATATGCATGAATCAGGCTTTTGATAGAATTTACAAGGTCAAATTCTTTTGTTAACTCAATCTTTTTCAGTTTTGCGGGTACAATTTTGTTGAGTTCACCATTTTCGATTGCTTGGATACCTTTTTCTACAAGTTCAACAAAATCTTGTTTGCTGCATTCAAAATATGATTCTCTCAAGCCATTTTCTCCTGATGAAAAAAGTGATTTGTTGATCGGTGTTTTGCTTTCGGTGTTTGTTTTGATGATACTTATAGCGTCTATACTTTCTTTTTGATCCTCTAGAGGAATGTTTAGATCAATTTTGAAGTAAGAGCTTGCTTCCAAATAATAAGCTTTTTTATCCTCTTGGTCTTCAAAAGGGTGCACAATAAAACCCGCAGGTAGTTCTTCAAGAAAAGGAGAGACTTTTTTTGCTTTTCCTGATTTATCTATGAGTATCTGTAGAAACTGGGATTTTGGTTTTCTCCATACTGCTATTTGATGCCCCTTCTCAAGATGGAGGGCAAGCAAATTACTTAAATAATGTTCTAAACTATCGAATTTTATCTCTAATGCAGTCTGCATATCATTTTTTAATAGCGGGTAATCAGATTATTTTTTGTCAATCACAGCCATTGTAATTCGACTGATGCAGCTAAGCTCTTCGTTTTCTGTATAGATTTTTATTTCCCATATTTGCGTTTTTTTACCAATGTGTATTGGTTTGGTTATACCCTTCACAAAGCCATCTTTAACAGACTTCACATGATTTGCATTGATCTCCAAGCCAACACAATATTGTTTTTGCTGATCGACAGTCAAGGTAGCTGCTACGCTTCCCATAGTTTCGGCAAGAACAACGTTCGCACCACCATGTAACAATCCAAGGGGCTGTTTGGTTCTGTGGTCAACAGGCATTGTTGCTTCTAGAAAATCTTCCCCAATTTGGGTAAATTTGATTCCCAAAAAATCGGTCATCGTATTTTTTCCCCATTGATTGAGAGAATCTATAGTAAGGTTTGAAGGAAATATCATGGATAATGGAATAAAAGTTTTTTCTTTGTTCTTTGAAACAAAAATAGAGAATCTTGTTAAGTAAAAAAATTTACCTCGTAAGACACGGGCAGACTGATTACAATTTGAAAGGAGTGGTACAGGGAAGTGGGATTGATGCTCCTTTGAATTCCAATGGATATAAGCAAGCTAAAGCATTTTTTGATACTTATAAGGATATTCCTTTTGAGAAAGTTTATTATACAGGATTACAGAGGACCAAGCAATCTGTAGAGGGTTTTTTGGATCTTGGTATTCCACATGAAGGAGTAGTTGAACTCAATGAAATTAGCTGGGGAAAATACGAAGGTGTTCCTATGACTCCTGAAGAGAACAAATATTATCAGCACATGCTTGAGAAATGGAGTTCGGGAGAATTGGATTATGCAATAGCGGGAGGTGAAAGTCCAAATGTTGTGGCGCAAAGGCTCAAAAAAGGGATAGACTATATTTTAGGCAAGCCAGAAAAGTTGATTTTGATTTGTATGCACGGAAGGGCTATGCGGATCTTATTGAGTGTCTTGATGAAATATGATTTGAAATATATGGATGAATTCCATCACCAAAATCTTGGTTTGTATGAATTGAATCTTGATGATTCAGGGATTTTCAAAATAATAAAATTCAATTCGGGAGAACACCTCAAAGGACTGAAGGTGGTTTGAAAAACTTATTTGATTTTTTATTGTTTTTTTCTATTTTTTGTTCAAAATCTGCGAGCATAATTTGATAAACTCCCCTTGATTGATCTAAGTCGACTATTTGAAAAGCGACTTCCTCAAGTGTGGTAATTGTGTTTTGGTTGAGTCTAATGATAAAATCACCCAAAAGACATTTGTCAATAGATCCTGTAGTTTTTACTATTATTGCTGCATCAGAATTTCCTGAATATGACTTCGTGTCAAAAAGATTCATTAAGCTAAGTTCAATGTATTCAGGACTCGATTTCATTTGTTTCAGCTCAGACTTATCAAATAATATCAAAAAAGTTTTTTCATTCGGGTTTTTGCAAAATCCCGAACTAAAGAAGGAAAAGAGGAGTAATGTTAAAAATAAATTTTTCATAATTGAAATGTATACAAATTTAACTGATTTGTCAAGTGTTTGTTTTTAAGAAAACACAAAAAAATATAGTGCAAAAAAAAGACCTGAATTTCTTCAGGTCTCTATAATTATGAAGTTTTTGTACTTCTCTTTTTCTTTGGTGCTACTTCTTCCTCTACTTCATCTTCAACACCAGCTAGTATTCTACCGCAATGTTCACATACGATGAGCTTTTTCTTTTCACGGATGTCAGCTTGTCTTTGTGGGGGAACTACGTTAAAACATCCACCACAGGCGCCTCTTTTAACCAAAACGACAGCTAAGCCATTTTTGGCATTTACTCTGATTTTGGAATAAGACTTAGCTAGTCTTTCTTCGATTTTTTTCAGTGCTTTTTCTCTATCAATTTTAAGTTTTGCCTCTTCGGTTTCGCTTTCATTGACGATATTTTGCAACTCACCTTGTTTATTGTCAAGATCTTTTCTTCTGTCTTTTACAACTTCTTTCAACTCATCCAAATCTCGATTTTTTGTTTCGATTCTGGTTTGTGCTTCTCCAATTTTCTTTTTGGAAACTTGGATCTCTAGGTCTTGTAGTTCAAGTTCTTTGGTGATGGCGTCATACTCTCTGTTATTTCTGACATTCATCTGCTGCTCTTGATATTTTTTGATCAGCTTTTCAGACTCTTTGATGTTTTCCTTATGCTTCTTGATCTCGTCTTCGAGGCTAAGGATGTCTGTATTGAATTTTTCTACTCTAGTTTCATAGCCTGCGATTTCATCTTCAAGGTCTTGGACTTCCTCAGGGAGGGCTCCTCTAACTTTAATGATGGAATCTAAGCGGGAATCTATCTTTTGAAGATTATGTAATGCTTCAAGTCTCTGTGCAACGGTACTTTCCATGTACTATAGGTAAGTTATGGGATTCGTAACTACTTTTGTCAAATAGAGTGCAATATTAGTGAATTTTTGTGACAATAACTCTAATAATAACTCTTTTGTATAGATTTCACTTTCATAATGTCCAATATCACAAATAACTATTTGATTTTCAGCATCAAAGAATTCATGATATTTTATGTCTGATGTAATAAAGATTTCAGCTCCTGACCTTTTTGCATCTGGTAAAAGAAAAATGCCTGCTCCACCACATACAGCTACTTTTTTCACTTGTTTGCTGTTTAACTTTGTATGTTTGATTACTTGAAGGTTCATATTTGATTTGAGCATTTCCAAAAAATCCCTTTCATCCATTTTCCTGGGCAATTCTCCAACCATACCTGCACCTACATCTTGATTTTCATTTTCTATTTTCTGAAAGTAATATGCGACTTCTTCATAAGGATGTGCTTCTTTTAATGCAGCAATGATTTTCCTTTCAAGATGACTTGGCACAATCACTTCAATTCTAGTTTCATGCTCAATATGTGCAATGCCTTTTTGGCCAATTTTAGGGTTTGCCTTCGGTGAAGGGGTGAATGTTCCTTTTCCCTCAACCATAAAGCTGCAATCACTATATTCTCCAATGTTCCCTGCGCCTGCCGCAAACAACGCGTTGCTTACTTCTTCTGCGTCTTTTTGTGGAGCAAATGTCGTCAGTTTACTCAATAAATTCTTTTTTGGTGATAATATGCTAGTATTGACTAAACCTATCTTGTCACTTATGCGCTTATTTACTCCAATTGCTACATGATCCAAATTGGTGTGGATGGCATAGATTGCGATATCATTTTTGATTGCTTTGATGATGGTTCTTTCTACATAATTTCTCCCAGTCAAACTTTTTAATCCTTTGAATACAATAGGGTGGTGGGCTACGATAAGATTGCAACCAAGATTAATAGCCTCGTCAATCACCTCCTCTGTGGCATCTAGTGTACAAAGAATGCCTTTTACGTTGTCATTAGAATTTCCAGTGATCAATTGCGCATTGTCATAAGACTCTTGATATGCAGGCGGTGCGAGCTTTTCGAGGTAAGAAACTACTTCTTTGATCGTATAAACCATATATTTTAATTTAATTTGTCAATCAAAATTAACTAAAAATTGCAAATGCCTTGGTTTGAACCTCTCCTTTATCCAATTTCTTTTATCTATGACGGTGTCACAAAGGTTCGAAACAGGCTATTTGATACTGGCTATAAGAAAAGTGTGTCCTTCACCATTCCAACGATAGTAGTGGGGAATTTGAGTATGGGAGGTACCGGGAAGACGCCCTTCGTTGAGTTTTTGATCAGGATGCTGTCAGATTCTCTTTCTATTTGTACCCTTAGTAGAGGATACGGTAGAAAAACCTCTGGTTTTTTTCTAGCAAATGAGAATTCCAATGCATCGCAAATCGGCGATGAGCCTTTTCAGATTTATTCAAAATACAAGGCTAATGTAGCTGTAGCAGTTGGTGAAGATAGGGTGATGGCGATTCCTATGATTATTGGAAATTTGCCGATTACTGATCTGATACTTTTGGACGATGCATTTCAGCACCGATATGTAAAAGGTGATTTGAATATTTTACTGACTACATACCAAAAGCCATTTTTTGATGATAAAGTTGTGCCAGTTGGGACTTTGAGAGAGGCGAGGGTAGGAGCAGTCCGTGCTGATATAATTGTTGTTACCAAATGTCCAGATGACTTTGATGAAAACACCAAGAATTTCTATCAGGAAAAAATAAGGGTTTATAATAGTCATGCTAAAATTATTTTTGCTGGGTTGAAATATGGTGAACCAGTTTCAATCGTTAATCAACCAAATCAAAAACTAAAGGAGGTGATTTTGGTATCAGGAATCGCGAATGATGAACTTTTGAGAAAAGAAGTAAGTAAGCACTATGTGGTCAAAGAAGTTTTTACATTTTCTGATCATCATCATTACAAAATAAGTGATGTGAAGAATATAGTGAAAAGTGTGCTTCAAAATTCAAATTCAGCAATTTTAACTACTGAAAAAGATGCAGTCAAACTTAAAGACCCTATATTTCGGGAATATTTGGCGGAAATTGCGATTTTTGCCCTTCCAATAGAAATCAACCTAAGTAAAGGTGATTCCCAATGGATAAAAGACAAGATTTCAGAGGTCGTAAAGGAAAAAGGATATATCCGTGAAAATTAAATTATACAGTATATTTATTTTTTTTGTGTGCATGCTGCTGGCACAAGAGGTCTATTCCCAGATTCCTACTCGAATTCCCCCTCCAGGAAGTCAACAACAAAATAGGCAGCAATCAGGAAATGGCGAAGATGAAGAGGAACAAGATGATTCATCAGGAAGAAAAAAGCTGATAGATGATTCTACTAAGATGGTGTTTGGTCCAAAAACAACTTTGTATTTTTTTGAAAAAGATGTCAAAAGAAACAGAATAAAAAAGCAAGAGCTTGATACCTTGTTAAATGGCTTTCATTATTATGAGCCAGTAGCCAAATCGGGCTGGAAATATCAAGACTTGGGAAATATAGGAACAGCTTCTAAGCCAATCTTTTACCAAGCTCCAAAAATGATAGGTACCACGTCAGGTTTTTCTGCTTATGATTTATATCATCACTCTCCTGATAGTATTAAGTATTTTGATACCAAATCTCCCTACACTAAAATGGCCTTGTTCTTTGGGGGAGGTAATAGGAATATGATGGATCTTGAGTTTGCAAGGAATGTGACTCCTAATTGGAATGTAGGGTTTACTATCCATACCATCAGAGCAACAAAAACCCTTAACCCCGCCAGAAGAGATGACCATGGAACAGTAAATAATTCATATTCATTTCAGACCAGTTATAAATCTGACAATGAGAAATATTTTCTCTTAGGGAATTTCTCTAGGGGAAGACATCAAGTTGCAGAGCAAGGTGGGATTATCCCTCCAGAAGTGGATAGTACTTCTTTGTATTTTACTTATGAAGATGCCAAAGTGTGGCTGAGAAATTCAAGTGCAGTAGATTTGAGGCAAGATTACCATTTGTATCACGAGTATGAATTGTTGAAGGGATGGCAGGTTTACCATGTTTTTGATAAAAGAAAACAGGATGTGACATTTAAATCTGCATTAAATTCGCCAGATGGAGCCTTTTTTGACGAATACAATCCTGATATATTCAATAGGGTCGATAGCACAATTAATTATAATCATTTTTCAGAATGGAGGAATGAAGCGGGTTTTAAGGGTGATTTAGGTTTGTTTTATTATAATGCCTTTGTGAAATTCCGAACTGGGAGGATGAAAAGCACTTACATGGTAAGCCCTAACGGTTTTGATGAGCTTTCTATAGGTGGTGCTTTGCGAGGTGATTTAAACGAAAAATGGAGTTTTGAAGCAGAAGGCGAATACCTAATTCCAGGAGCTTTTAGGATTCATGGTTTGTTTGTTTCTCCATTTTTGGAGGCGTCCTATACCAAGGCACTTTACAAGCCTACATCAATGCAAGAATTATACAGAGGCAATCATCACCGCTGGAGCAATCGTTTTTCAAATATTGGGATAGATCAAATTCAAGGTGTGATTAAAGCTGATTTTAAGAGGTGGAGTATCAGACCAAACTTGACAATCAACAGAGTTAGTAATTATGTGTTTTTTGATCAAGATCAACAAGCCTCGCAGTCTTCTGGAGATGCATTTATGTTGATTCCAGGTGTCAAGACTAGTTTCAATGTTGCAGGGAAGTTATTCTGGGAAACGGAAGCTTATTATACGTTGATCACTGGAGGAGGAGCTGATAATTTTCGAATACCTGAAATATTTGCGAATAGTAGAATTTACTTTGATAGTCCACTTTTTGATGAAAATTTGTTTGTCCAGATAGGTCTTGAAGGAAGGTATAGGAGCGAGCATTTTGCAGAAGCTTACAATCCAGCCATGCAGCAGTTTTATCTCCAAGATAGATTCTCCAATGTTGAAGGATATCCTGTGATAGACTTTTTCTTGAATGCAAGAATTAACAGGACAAGAGTCTTAGTAAGATATAATCATGTCAATAGTAATCTTTTGTCTGTTCCGGGTTATTTCGTTACACCGGATTTTACAGGGTTGAAGGGTACACTTGATATTGGTATTTCATGGCCTTTATTTGATTGATAATGAATTGGGAAGAAAGTACAAAACAAAAAATGCTTCATTTGCAGTTGCCCACGGACCCAAGATGGGTCGATATTGCAAAGATGAATATTGGGGAAATTCTGATTGACCACGCTTATTGTGAACAAAAAGCAGCTTCTTCATGTATTTCTTTGATAGTGAACTTTTATGATTTTCAGGAAGTCGAAGATCTACTCACGCCAATAGTTGCAGAAGAATGGGGTCATTTTGAAAGGGTTTTGTATCATTTGAAAAAGAGAGGTTACGTATTGGCAAAGCCAAGAAAGGATGAATACGTTATCAAACTCAATGAATTTATCAAAAAAGGTGGAAGTAGAGAGCATCAACTGTCAGAGCATCTTCTCATGAATGCTTTGATCGAAGCAAGAAGTTGTGAGCGCTTTAAATTACTTTCAAGCCAAATCAATGATGATGAATTGCAGAAATTCTACTATGAACTGATGATTTCAGAAGCGGGTCATTATGTTAACTTTATAGAACTTGCCCGAAAAATCAATGGTAAAGAAAGTGTCAATGCGCGATGGAAGGAATGGCTTGCATACGAAGCTCAGGTAATTGAAAATCTCGAGATAAGGTCAGATAGAATGCATTGACTTCAAATATAAAATTTCGAAAAAAAAAGAGGTATTTCTGTGGTAATTGAATAAAATCCATCATATTAATCGTAATAAAAGTAAAGTTTTAATTAATACTGTTCCAATTTGAACGTTTTATGAATTTGATCGAAAATATAAAAGAAGCGTTAAGGTCTGTTAAGATCAATTTACTTCGTACGGTACTTACTGGTACTATCATTGCAATTGGTATAACCTCACTTGTGGGTATGTTGACTGCAATTGATGCGATCAAAGCTCAAATAGAAGATAGTTTTTCAGGGTTGGGAGCTAGTAATTTTGATATTAGGTCGAGGGGTTTTTCGGGAGGTAGGGCTGTTCAGGATGGAAAGACAGAGAAATCCTATCCGCTAGTGAACTACAAGGATGCACAATCTTTCAAAAAGGAATTTTCAAGTATTGGCTTATCTACTGTCTATTCAACCTTATCTGGTGCAGCGGAGGTTAAAAGGGGATCCAAAAAAACGAATCCAAATATTAGAATAACAGGTGTGGATGATCTTTATTTATTGATCAAAGGAATTAAGGTTGAAAAAGGAAGGAATTTTAGTACAACTGAGATTGATTACGGAACTAACGTTTGCATAGTAGGTAAAGAATTAGTGGATTTATTGTTTGAAAAAGAAGAAGAGGCGCTGAATCAACAGATTTCATTTTTTGGAAATAGATACACGATCATAGGAGTCATAGAAAAGCAAGGAAGTGTTGGTGGCGGTTCTGGTGCTGACAGGGCAATATTTATCCCAATCCAAAATGGAAGTAGATTGGATAGAAGAGGGACATTTAGATACACCATTACGGCGAGTGGATCCAATCCTGCAAATCTTCAGTATGAAATGGGTCAAGCTACCGGAATTATGAGAAAAATTAGGCAAGATGGAATAGGTGAAGATGATTCTTTTGAAATCACTAAAAGCCAAACTGTTGGAGAGAGTTTAGAGGAGGTCGCTGGATATTTGAGGATTGGAGGGTTTACTATCGGATTTATTACTTTAGTCGGTGCATCTATTGGATTGATGAATATCATGATGGTGTCAGTAACTGAAAGAACTAGAGAGATTGGAATCAGGAAAGCTTTGGGAGCGACTCCCTTAAGGATTAGACAGCAATTCTTAATAGAAGCAATTGTAATTTGTCTTATCGGAGGCGTTTTTGGGGTGATTTTGGGCATTGGGATTGGAAATGTTGTAGCTAACTTGATTGGGCCTGGAGGCTTTTTGGTTCCTTGGCTATGGATTTTCGTATCATTTGTTATTTGTGTTTTTGTAGGACTTTCCTCAGGTTATATTCCCGCTTTTAAAGCAAGTAAGTTGGATCCTATTGAGTCGTTACGTTACGAATAGAATAATAAGCATTGGAAAGGAAAGTTTTGTTTGATGAGTAAAAATTCATTTCTGTCAATGAATCAAGTTTGTGTAAAGAGCATGAATAATGTGCTTTTCCAAAATCTTGATTTTTTGATGAAAAAAGATGAAAACTGGGCGATTGTCAGCGCTTCAAGTATAGAAAAGAACAGTTTCTTAGACACCATTATGGGGAAATCTGTGGTTTTCTCAGGGAGTTTGAGCTTTGATTTCGCTGACAATTATAGACAACAAAGTCTGCAAAAAAGCCAAGTCAATAGTTACAGGGACTTGGTTGCCTTCGTAAGCCAAAAATACACTTTTACAAACAAGGATAATCTTCAGAATTTCTACTATCAGCAGCGCTTCAATTCTTCCGAATCAGATTCTGCACATACCGTAAAGGAATATTTAGAAAATGTAGATTCTAAAATTGAAGGGTATTGGAATCTTGACAAGGTAATTCATTTGTTAAATATCAGACATTTGCTGACTGAATCAATCTTGAAATTGTCAAATGGTGAAACACGCCGACTGGCAATAGCATCAGCCTTGCTAAAAAATCCCATGTTGTTTCTGATGGATGAACCAATGACAGGTTTGGATAAAAAAACAAGAAATCAGTTTGATGGGATTCTGAGAAAAATAGTTGATTCCGGCATTCAAATAATAGTGGCCACAAAGCCTGATCAAATTCCAGATGTCGTCACCCATGTAGGGGTCTTGCAGGACGGTGAGTTGGTGACTATGATTCGAGAAGATTTTCTTAATTCATATGATATTCAAAAGGAAAAAAAGTTCTTTCACTTTGATTTAGACAAGTTGGATAAATTAATCCACATCAAGGCTATTCAGAAATTCGACTCTTTAGTTCGTATGAATCAGGTGACGGTGGTATATGGCCAAAAGAAAATCTTAAAAGGTTTGGATTGGGAAATCAAGCAAGGGGAATGTTGGTCATTGAAAGGACACAATGGTGCAGGAAAATCCACATTGATAAGTCTGATTATCGGAGAAAACCCCCAAGCTTATGCCAACGATATTGTTTTGTTTGATCGAAAAAGAGGAACAGGTGAGACTATTTGGGGTATCAAGAAGCATATAGGTTTTGTTTCTGCAGAATTGTCTAGATTTTTTCCTCGAAACCAAACATGCATCAAAGTAGTGTTGTCTGGTCTTTTTGATACCATGGGTTTGTTCAAAAAAGTTACTCCTGAACAAGAAATCCAAGCTATGGAGTGGTTGGCTTTGTTCCGAATGACCAATGTAGCTGGATTGTTGTTCAATGAAGTGCCTCTAGAAACCCAGAGATTTTGTCTTTTGGCTAGAGCATTGATCAAATCACCTGCTTTATTGGTATTGGATGAAGCAACCCAGGGAATGGATGAAGACCAAAGTTTGGTGTTTTTGGATGCACTAAACCACATAGGTAAGCATCCTTTGATATCAATGATATTTGTAAGTCATTACGAAAATGAGATTCCTAAGATAGTGACCAAAGAAATTGTAATTCAGGATGGAGAAGTATTTGAGCTTACTGATAGGAATTGAAATTACAACTACAATATTTAAAATCACGCTTATTCAGGGTATACCCAAATGCCAGTTTTGATTTTCTTATATTTCAATTGTAAGTATGTTGGTATTTAGTGTTTTTCATAAACCAACTCTGGCTCCATAACTTCTACATTGCCTTTATCATTTATTTCTTTTAGGGTTACTGTCTTGAGTTCATTGATCAGGATAGGGTCATACTTGGCAGAAACACGAATATAGTTTTCCGTGAATCCATGCATTTTACCATCTTCCACATCATCTTCAAATAGTACGGTAAAAGTTTTTCCTAGATTTTCCTCGTAGAAATTCCTTCTTTTTTTCTCAGAAAGAATCCTCAGCATTTTGGATCTTTCATTTCGTACTTTCATTGGAACTACACCTTCCATTTCAGTAGCTCGGGTGTTGGCACGCTCAGAGTAAGTGAAAACGTGTAAATAAGAAATATCAAGGTTGTTGAGGAAATTGTAAGTCTCCAAAAATAATTCGTCTGTCTCTCCCGGGAATCCAACTATGACATCCACACCTATGCAGCAGTGAGGCATAAGGCTTTTTATTTTGCTTACTCTATCCTCATACAGTTCACGAAGATATCTTCTCCCCATTTTTCTCAGGATTTGGTTACTTCCTGATTGGAGTGGGATATGGAAATGTGGGACAAATCTTTGTGATGTAGATACAAAATCGATTGTTTCATTTGTCAGTAGATTTGGTTCTATAGAAGAAATTCTGATCCGGTCTATTCCTTCAATCTCGTCAATAGCTTTGACCAAATCGATGAATCTTTCTTCTCTTTTTCCTTCCTGAATTCCAAAGTCACCAATATTCACTCCGGTAAGCACTACTTCTTTTACGTCTGTTGCGGCAATTTCTCTTGCTGACTTTAGGATATTTTTGGTACTATCACTTCTACTTTTTCCTCGCGCCAGTGGGATTGTGCAAAAAGCACAGCCATAATTACAACCATCTTGAACTTTCAAGAATGTTCTAGTTCTATCATGTATGGAGAATGCATTGTTGAATACGGTAGCGTCTTGGATTTCAGAAGCTAGGACTTTTGTTTCTTGCTCTTTGGCAAAGCCATCCAATAATTCTATCAATCTAAACTTTTCTGCTGCTCCCAAGACAGCATCCACACCTTTGATTTCAGCGATTTCCTTTGGTTTCAGTTGTGCGTAGCATCCAATAATCGTCACATAAGAGTTTGGGGATATTTTTTTTGCCTCTTTGACGATTTTTTTACATTTTTTATCTGCATTGTCTGTTACAGAACAGGTGTTGATGATGAAAATATCTGGATTTTCATCAAACTCCACCTTTTGATAGCCTTTTTTCTCAAACATTCTGCTAATAGTAGATGTCTCAGAGTAATTCAATTTACAGCCTAATGTATAAAATGCTACTTTTTTCACAATGTATCCTAGTATTTTAGAATGCAAAGTTAATTATTTAACTCAGGTTTTCAATTTTCTAATTATTTCCCTCAAAAACATATGGAATAGCTTTACTTTCCTAATTTCCGTCCTGTTTTTTTGAAAAAACTGTATTTTTTTTGAAAAATTGGTTTAAAAATCAGCTATTTGCTTTAAAGTAGATATAATTTTCTATTTTTGTAAGTATAAAATCAAACCACTTATTGTAGAAATGGCAACTTTAAGACAAAGAGCGCTTTTATTGGCGCAAAGCAGACCAAGCGTTACGGCTACTCCACCTTCGCTTAAGATTTCTGATTATTATGGAGAAAGTGTATTCGGTACCAAGCAGATGAAAGAGTCTTTGGCACCTACGGTTTACAAAAAGGTCGTTGAAGCAATCGAAAAAGGTTCTAAAATTGATCCAATTACAGCCGAAGAGGTTTCTTCAGCCATAAAAACTTGGGCTTTGAGTAAAGGTGTGACCCACTATACACACTGGTTTCAGCCATTGACAGGTTCTACCGCTGAGAAGCACGACGCTTTTTTTGATGCACATGCTGGTATCGAGAAATTTAAGGGATCAGCATTGGTTCAGCAAGAGCCTGATGCATCTTCATTCCCAAATGGCGGTATCCGCTCTACTTTTGAAGCACGAGGTTATACTGCATGGGATCCTTCTTCACCTATATTCATTTTTGGCAATACACTTTGTATTCCAACTATTTTCGTTGCTTACACAGGTGAAGCCTTAGATTACAAAACCCCCCTTTTGAAATCAATCGAAGCTATTAATGAAGCTTCAGTTGCAATATGTCAACTATTTGATAGAAATGTAAGGAAAATCACACCATCTTTAGGTGTAGAGCAAGAGTATTTTGTAATAGATAAAGCATTGTTTGCTACAAGACCTGACTTGGTAATGGCTGGTAGATCAGTATTTGGTCACAATCCCGCTAGAGGTCAGCAATTGGAGGATCATTATTTTGGAACTATCCCTACTAGGGTAAAGGAATTTATGATGGATTTTGAAATTGAAGCCTTAAAATTAGGTATTCCAGTTTCAACACGTCACAATGAAGTAGCTCCAGGACAATTTGAAGTAGCACCTCTTTTTGAAGAAATTAATAAAGCTGTGGATCACAACCAACTTTTGATGGATGTGATGGACAAAGTAGCTGAAAGACACGATTTGAAAGTATTGTTCCACGAGAAGCCATTTGCTGGTGTAAATGGATCAGGAAAGCACAATAACTGGTCTTTGATCACAGATACTGGAGTTAACTTATTCCAGCCAAGTAATTCGGCAAGAGAGAATCTTCAATTCTTAACTTTCTTGGTAGCTACTGTAAAAGCTGTATATGATTATGCAGACTTGTTAAGAGCTAGTATAGCTTCTGCAGGTAATGATTACAGATTGGGAGCAAATGAAGCACCTCCTGCAATTATTTCTGTATTCTTGGGTTCAACACTTAGCGGTGTCCTAGATGAGCTTGAGAAAAACGGTAACATAAAGATCGAGAAAGGTGACAATATGTATATGAAGTTGGGTATTTCTAAAATCCCAGAAATCATATTGGACAACACAGATAGAAATAGAACTTCTCCGTTTGCGTTTACTGGAAACAAATTTGAGTTCAGAGCAGTTGGTTCTCAAGCAAATTCTGCTGGTCCTATGACTGTGTTGAATGTCATCGTAGCAGAGACTTTGAAACAACTTGCAAAAGATATTGATAAGGAAATGTCTGCAGGTAAGGAGAAGAAAATTGCTATTGTAAATGTATTAAGAAAATACATCAAGGATAGTAAGAAAGTTAGATTTGAAGGTGATGGCTATTCTGAGGAATGGGAGAAAGAAGCTGAAAAAAGAGGTTTGTCTAACCTAAAAAGTACACCTTTTGCTTTGGATACATATTTAGATAAAAAATCTATTGAGGTGTTTTCGAAACATAATGTTCTTTCACATGTCGAATTGCATGCAAGACACGAAATCATGCTTGAAAATTATATCAAGAAGGTTCAGATTGAGTCTAGAGTAATGGGCGACCTTGCTTTGAATCATATCATTCCTACAGCTATTCTATATCAAAATAAGTTGATTGAGAATGCTAATGGACTTCAAGGTCTTGGCTTAGACAACACAGCTGCAATTGAGACAATCAAAGATGTGAGTCGTCATTTGGAGTCGTTAAAATCTAATGTTAACCAAATGATTGAGGCTAGAAAGAAACTCAATAAGGAGGATGATATTGTCAAAAGAGCAAAAGGTTATAGCACAGATGTCAAAGAAGCTTTCTTTGATAAAATCAGATATGCTGTAGATAAATTAGAGCTCTTGGTAGATGATGAATCTTGGCCTCTAGTAAAATATAGAGAAATGCTATTTATCAAATAATAAGTAATACTACTACTAAGTTTATATCAAAAAGAAAGACCGTGAAAATGGTCTTTCTTTTTTTATTTTATTTCTCTTCATACTAATACATTATTGTACCATTATAACTGTACTAGTTTAGTCTACTGATTGGATTATTTATTGCGAACATTGGTTTTCTTAACAGTAGTCAGCCAAGTAGGTGGTGATTAAGTCATTCAATGTATTAGTAATTTATAGACTATTTAATTCTAATGATTATCCGCAAAAACATCAGTAAGCGAATTTCCCAATAAAATCATGCGGATAATTGTTATTAATTATTTGATAGTGCATTTATTGACTTAAATTTTTATCAATTTATTTGGCTACGGGTAAGAAAGTGAATATACTTATTGTGTAATGACCAAATGCCATGCAGCAATTCAACAGAACAAAATTCAAATATTTTTTATTTAGCTACATTTTTCCATGTTCACATTTATTTCTGGATATTTAGCTAAAAATTTTAGCTAAAATTCGATTTTTGACTATAGATTTGCTTAGTCTAAGAAAAATAGAATTGTAATGACGAAGAAGAAGATCTCTATTAAGGATATTGCAAAAGAGTTGGGTATTTCTATCACAACGATTTCATTTATAATCAATGGCAAAGCCAAAGAAAAACGTATAAGTGAGACCATGATTAAAACTGTGGAGGATTATGTGGCAAAAGTTGGCTATCGCCCTAATTACCTCGCGCAAAGTTTGAGATCTGGAAAATCAAAAGTCATTGTGTTTATGGTAGAAGACATTTCAAACTCGTTCTTTTCAAATATTGCAAGGTTAATAGAGGAAAGAGCATATAAAAGCGGCTATAAGATCATCTATTGCAGTACAGAGAATGATGCTGATAAAGCAATAGAATTGATTCAGACATTCAAAAACAGGAATGTTGATGGCTTTATCATTACGCCAACACTCGGCTTAGAAGGTGAAATTAAAACTCTGCTATCAGAAAATTTTGCCGTGATTCTTTTTGACAGGTGGATTCCATCAGTAGAATGTAGTCATGTGATAGTAGAAAATGAAAAGAGTTGCTACGAAGGAACAGAATACTTAATTCAAAACGGATGTAAGAGAATTGTATTTGTGACACTAGAATCAGAGCAGACACAGATGCAGGATAGGCTTAGTGGGTACAAAAGCGCTATGAAAAAGCATGGTTTAGAATCATTGGTTTTTGAAGAGCCATTTCACACTTCGTCCCCGGATTTCATGGGAGATCAGATTATAGACTTTCTAAAATCACATGAAAAGGTAGATGCTGTTTTTTTTGCTACAAATTATCTGGCATTTGAAGGTTTGCATGCGTTTAGAAAAATGGAGGTTTTGATACCTGAAGATTTGCAGGTATTGTCTTTTGATGATCATTTTTTCTTTGGACTTCATCAGCCAAGTATATCAGCTATTGCTCAGCCTATTGAGCAGATTGCAGAAAGTCTGATGAATGGTATCCTCCATCAACTCAATGGTGTGGAATCAACAGAAGTTATGAAGATTGAATTGTCAAATAAGTTGGTGAAAAGGGGTTCAACATTTAGGACTGTATAATGTCTTCAAATATTTTATCGTTGACAATTGCTACCCCGCCAAGAAGACCAACTTCTCTTCCTAATTTGTAAAGGGTGATTTCAGTATTTTCCCTTGATTTTGCCATGCTATAAATGTTTAGAGCTTGTTGAATAGGGGTAGTAAGGTAGTGTTTTGCTTCAGCAACAATTCCTCCCAATATAATTAGTTTTGGATTGAGTAGTTGGATCAATATTGATATACCTCTGCCTAAATCAAGCCCTACTTGACTAAGAATCGTGATAGCTCTTTGATCTCCTGCAAGAGCGGCATTGACAACCAATTCTGGTGTCATTTCATTTTCATTAGCCATTCTTGCGAGAATAGATTCCATATCGGTAATGACAGCTTCTTTCGCTTTCTTTACAATAGCTGTTCCAGATGCTATTGAATCAAGACATCCTTTTTTTCCACATGCGCAAGTAATATCAGATGATTCAAAAATAGGAGAGTGGCTAAATTCACCCGCAAATCCAGACGCACCTTGATAAATTTTCCCATCTATCATTATTCCTAGACCTATTCCCCAGCCTATAAATATCCCAAGTACATTTTTATACCCTTCATTATGTCCAAATTTGAATTCAGCGAGAGTCATTGCTCGTGCATCATTTTCAAGAAACACTTTTTTATTAAGTCTTTGTTCAAAATTTGCGACTAGGTTAAGTTTTCCAAAATTTAGATAAGTATGGTTTATACCATTTATCGAATCTATCATTCCTGGCATTGAGATACCTATTGCTATTATTTTATCATTTTCATAGCCCGATTCTCTTATGATTTCTTCCAAAAAATCGCATATTTTATCAAAGGTTTCTTCTTCATTATTAAGCTTGATTTTAAGTGTTTTAGCCTCAGTCACGGCTTTGTTATCACTGCCATAAATTGCAGCAGTGATATTGTATTTGTTGATGTCTATAGAAACAATATAAAATGAATCATCAGATAATCTATAAAGATCTGGTTTTCGCCCTCCCTGAGATTGTGCTCTTCCGTCTTTGACAATCTCTCCGGACTTGATCAAATCTGTCAAGAGTGAATTTACAGTTGGTAAGCTAATGCCTACTTCGCTACAAATCTCTCCCGCAGTGTTACTTCCTTTAGTATAGAGGTTTTTGATAAGTTTGATTTTGTTGATGTAATTTTTTACTTCAACGACACCTTCTTTAGATTCTAGGGTTTTTTTTGGATTGATTAGGTTCATAAACTTGAGATTGACTGGCTAAATATATTAAAAAATCAACTAAAGGAATCTAACTTAAGTAATAAAATTAAAAATCAAAAGTGTTTTCTGATATTATTCTATTACTTAAGTTAGGAGAATTGAAAAGATAAGTAAAATAATCATGAGTATCCGCAATGTTGCACATTGGGTAAGAAGTACCTTTGTAGGTTCCGGATATTCGTCAGCAGACAACAGGTCAAAGTCAACAAAACCACAAATCGTTCATCTGACAATCTATGTTTAGCTATGTGCAAGAAAGCGGATAGTCATAATATTAATTTTTATTACTTCATTTAATGAAAAGTCTTAAAACCAGGCTCATATATAATCCGTACGAAAGAACTCATACTTCTGTCATTTCCACTTACAGGTATTCCTGTGACAATACCAACCATTAAATTCTCTGCCAAACCAACCCGCATTTGGGGGCGTAATATGCCAATAAACTCGTTATGATGAAACTCCTTGTTGAATTCTAAGCCAATAAAGTTTCTGGTGCCGGGAATCATGTAGTGGAAATTTGAGTGGATTTCATATGATAACTCAGATTTGTGATTGAATTCTTTGAGGATTCGTGGTCCTGTATAGACCAAAGTATGGTAATTGCTCCCCCATCTTTTTGCTGCGATAAAGAAAGGGTTGAAAACATTGCCGTTGAATATTTCACCTCGTGTCATTTTGTTGAGATCTACAAATTCAAATTCGTGAATGTATCCTACTGCTAATGATGTTTTTGCTTTTTCAGAAACTAAGAATGACCATTGAGTAGCTAATTTGAGGGATTCTACTCGATTGGATGGCCTTTCTAAGTTTTGTGACAAATCTCCTCTAGTAGAAAATAAAGTGACTGGTACCTCTATTTCAAACCCCAATCGATCTATAGGAGCCCATTCATATTCCACCAAAAGCTCATACTCGTCAAACCCTCTCTTATCCGTCATTCCTGCTCCGACGTTCCATTCCTTTTCACCTTTTCTTGCTCCTAAGTCACGGATCAAATCAATGTACAATGGCTCCGCATGAAGCACTTTAGGTTTTTGAGTTGGTTTTGTTTCTTCAAATTCTGCAAGAAAGATACTGTCTAATTGGACCCTTTCTTGTTTTGTACTATCTTGTTCTGATACTTGAGAGTAGCTCTTTGTGGCATTGCATAGCAAAAGACATAGCAATATGCCTTTGAAAATATTCTCCATTAGTTGAAATTTATTATTTATTGTAAATAAGATTTGTAGCTTTTGTTCAAAAGCACTTTTCTACTCTCAGGCTAACGCCTGAAATATTATAAAAAATATTGGTTAAACTCTGGAGGAGGCGAACAGATCTCGTACGTCATTCCCAATGTCTTAAAGTTTTGATTATTCACCCAATCATTTGTTACAATAGTTGAATGAATATTGGTTATGAAGAGAAACTGCGTAAAAGCTAATTTAATATCTGGAATTTTTCTTTTTTCATTTGGAACATCGGTATCTGGAATAATCTCGTCATCCATTTCAAAAATGTATTCTACTATGATTTCAGCCAAAGTGTCAATTGGATCCGAATAGTAAAGATCTGAAGAAAAGGAGTTGGTCCCGCAATAAAAGTTCGCGGTTAAATTGATAAAATTTATAATCAAAAGGTAATTTACCCACTTGATCAGTAGATTTTTATTCAACTTTCTAAACATACAGCAAATATAAGTTATTTAAACATATTGATTTGTATAGATGTAGATCAATGTTATAAAATCTGAATCAATTGATCCAGATGAGTAAGTTATGTTATCAATGAAGCATTTCTTTTTGCTTTTGGATTTTTAGCTTTTAGCAAATGGTATTCTCCCCAATTTGGGAAATTTTAAATACTGATAGAGTTCTCACGGTACTTTGATTTTATGTATATACTTAGGTAAGGTTTTGATTACTAATAAGATATTTCTCTTTTCGATTTTGTGGTTTTCTAAGTACGAAATTTGATGTTAATGAGATCAAACAAAATTATTTTTATGAATAAGAAAACATTAATTGCAATTTCTTTAGTATTGATCATTGGAATTGGGCTTTTTTGGTTTTTCAATCAGCGTAGAATAGATTTTACCGAAGAACTTCGCTTAAGTCTTGAAGAAGTTGATAATGAGATTTTAGAAAACTCCAATTTCAAAAATGATATCAATGATTTTTATTTTAATCGAGATTATCTCGAACTGTGGTTTTTTAATGGAAAGCTGTCCAGCTTGGGTGAAGAGATGATCTCTCAAATTTCAGATTCCAAGTATGATGGGTTACAACCAAATGATTATAATCTAATTAAGATACTTGAACTTTCATCCAATCCTGGAGAAGAGGATGTCAAGTTCAATAAATTAACTAAGGATCAAAAAGTTAAAATAGAACTTTTACTGACTGATAGTTTTTTCAAACTTTCCCACGATTTGGTCAATGGTAAAGTTGACCCCTCGACATTAGATCCGAACTGGAAATTTGATTTGAAAAAAACAAATGTAAATTATTTATCCCTTTTAGAAGAAGTGACAGATGGAAGCTCTGTCAATAAGGTTTTTTCAAATTTGTATAAAGATTTTGAGCTCTACAAAAATGGAAGGGAAGCATTGAAATCCCTGTATGAAATACAAATGAATGACACACTCAATTGGGAGTTTGAAAATGTAGCAGAAGCAATTAAGGTAGGAGAAAAAAATAAAGCAATTCCAGTTTTAAGGCAGCGATTGATTTTTTGGGGTTTCATTTCTCCGTATGACTTGAAAGACCCTACGCTCTTCGATTCGACAATGTTTAGAGGTCTTCAGGAATATCAGAATTCCAACGGTATGAATCCTGATGGCGTAATAGGTGCGAGGGTAGCTGAATCTCTAAACAATTCTCCACAAAATTTGATAGATATAGCGTCTATAAATATGGAGCGATTGAGATGGATGCCTAAAATAGAGTGGGATCAAGAAATGGTATTGGTCAATATCGCAAATTACCAATTGGACTATCTAAAAAAATCAGATACTGTGTTTACGGCTAAAGTAATTGTAGGTAAGGAATATAATGAATCACCTACTTTCACAGCTCCAATGACCTATATTGTTTTTAGCCCCTATTGGAATATTCCAGAGTCAATCACGAAAGAAGAAATAATACCATCTATCAAGAAGAATAAAAGCTATTTGACTGAGAAAAAGATGGAAATAATCGCTGGCTCTGGGGAAGTAGTAAAGATGAATACTATAAATTGGAATGCAGAAATTGAAGAATTTCCATACCGAATTAGGCAAAAACCTGGCGGTGATAACTCTTTGGGATTAGTGAAATTTATGTTTCCTAACGAATACAATATTTACATTCATGATACCCCTGCCAGAAACCTATTCTCACTTGAGTCAAGGGCTTTGAGTCACGGGTGTATCAGAATTCAAAACCCAGAACAATTCGCAAAAATTCTCTTGAAGGAAAAATCTTGGGATGATGAAAAAATCAAAGAAGCTATGAATTTGAAAGAAGAAATGGTAGTGGATCTAGACAGAAAGATACCAGTAGTCCTGATCTATATGACATTTTGGGCAGATGAAAATGGGAAAGCCAATTTCAGATCAGATGTTTATGATCGAGATTCAGCACTTTTAAGTGCGCTCAGAAATACCACGGGAAAACTTAGATCAAGCTTGGATTAACCTAGATTTATTCAAGTATTGAAGGTCATTTGCGAAAATAAACAAAAGTGACCCATCCTTGATTAGGTTGATTGCTTGCGTAGATAATTCAGTAGGTAACGCTGGACATCCCAAACTTCTACCCAAACGACCAACAGTAGCTGCAAACTCTTCTCTTGCATATTCCGCTCCGTGAATTACAATTGCACGGTTTCTTGCTTGGTCGTTAAACCCAATTTCCAAGCCATCTAATCTCAGTGAATACCCGTGCTTGCCAGCATAGGTCTCAGCTGTTTTATAAAAACCTAAACTACTTTTAAAGGATTCTGGTTGATTGGAAAATTCATTGGCAATTAGTCCTCCTGAATTTCTACCATGGGATACTACGGAGTTCAGGAGTACCTTCCTGTTTTCAGGGTCTATAATCCATAATCTCTTTTCAGTAGAAGGAAGACTAAAATCAATTACTGTCAACAATTTTGAATTAAGATCACCATTCAATTTTAGCCATCCATTTAAAGCCAAAGAAAAAACTTCTTCTGAAGGTACATTTTCATTAAAGCTATATAGTTGCTGGTAAATTTCAGAAATCTGGTTTTCGATGGATAAGTTTGAACTTGTAGGTTTATTGGATTCATTATATTTAGGATTTGGAAAAATCCCAATAAATAAAATGAAAGTAATGGTGATGGTTTGTATAAGCATAAGCAGAAAATTTCCTGTTTTTGATAAAATTCTTTGATTTTGGTATTTGCCTAATTTCGATTTACGGATATACGGAACTTTGCCACTAACTAAAAAAAAGCTTGATTTAGCTTAGATCCGATATTAATTGATATTAGATACTCATAGATATTGAACATAAGCAAGCAATCAACCTTGGAATTAAAGCTACTGGCAAAGAAGCGTATAATCATATTTCTATTTTTTATAGAATATAATTTCCATGAAACTCAATCAACAACGAGTATAGTACTTTTATAGTATATTAATTATCGTTTGGATTTAAATTAAATCATTGTTTATCAGTTATTTCTTCTTTTTTTGTAACAGCCACAAGTTAGGAATAATTCAAAAGAAAATTTAATTAGTCAATCTAAAGAATGATTTTACTAGTTCAAAGACTTGAAATTAGAAGAATAAAGGTGACTTTAAGCTCAGTTTAAGCTCACTTGCACATTTTCAAACGAAAGATTGGATTTTCCACGTTTTTGAACTTCCCTGTCTTGTAAGTTAATTTGGGTTTATTCGATGATAAACTGATTGCCAAATAAGGATTTCGTATATTTACATCAGCAATATTCGAAATTAATGAAAAGAAAAAGTCTAATTACAGCCATGATTAATGGTAACTGTCCTAGATGTAGAGAAGGTAGTATTTTTCCAACTTCAATAGTAAGTTATAGAAAACTTTCTGATGTCCATCAAAAATGTCCTACTTGCAATGCTGTTCTGACTCCAGAACCAGACTTTTTTTATGGAGCAATGTATATTAGTTATGCATTTTCAGTTGCATTGGTAGTGAATGTTTTGATTATCCTCAACTATTTCTTCAATGACCCAGAGGTGTGGGTCTATGTGTCTACAGTAATGATAGCTAATATTGTGTTGATACCAATCATGTTAAGGTACTCTAAAGTACTTTATCTCTATGGAGTCGGGAAGTTGTCTTACGATCCTCAATGGAGAGAGAAATCAACTAGTTAAAAGAGGTTTAGTTTTGAAGAGAGATTTCTAAAAGAACCTTTTTAAAAAACAGATGGTTGCTTAAGAGCTGTAACGAGCGAGTTTCTTATTTGTATGCAAGTACATTAAAATGATAGGGAATAGGTTTTTTAGTTCGAAA
Organism: Belliella alkalica; assembly: GCF_022549785.1. Taxonomy (GTDB): domain Bacteria; phylum Bacteroidota; class Bacteroidia; order Cytophagales; family Cyclobacteriaceae; genus Belliella; species Belliella alkalica. The sequence continues at coordinate 32,038 of NZ_JAKZGO010000009.1, read as the reverse complement.
GAGTAATAAATTTAGAGAAGTATGAGAGGGATTTTAATGAATATTACTTTGGGATTATCAGCTATAGCCTTGTTTATAATGGTTACTCAGTTTGGGAATCAGCCAACGGATGATATTATAGGAGTTTGGAAAGAAGTGTCTTGGGACTATGAAAAAGTTGATTTTTTGAATCAATCCGATTCTTTGACAATCGATGAAGTGATGGAACAAACAAAAGTTCAGCTAGGCGAAAGCTTTGTTATTCACAAAGCTGAAGTTTGGGAATTTATCGATAATAGTACACTGAAGGTAGATTTTGAAGACGGTAATGAAGAAATCGTTGATTGGAAACTAAAAAGCAAGGGAGATATTTTAAAGCTAACCCACGAAAACAACGTTTATGAATATTATACCATTAAAGAGTTGAATAAAGATAGGATGGTTTTGCATTTTCATATTGATCTGAATGCTAGAGGTATAGTGAAACTGACATTTGAAAAAGTATAATTTATGTTAAGAAATTATAGTGGTTCAAGAACATTGAGAGACAATCTTCAATTAGGTTCTTTGACAGCTTTTTCTGCCGGGATGGTAAATGTTACTTCCTTGATAATCTTTTTTGCATTTACATCAAATGTTACCGGTCATTATGCAATCTTAGCTGAGGAAATAGCCAAAGGGAATTGGAGCCAGGTATTAATGGTTTTCTTTTGGTTGTTTTTGTTTTTTTATGGTAGTTTCATAGCAAACTATCTAGTAATCAATAGTAGTAAATCCAATTATATAGCACATGCTTTGCCTTTGGTACTTGAGATTATTTGCTTGTCTTCAGTAGGGTTTTATGGTTTGTATTATTATCAAGAGACATTATTTGAAACAGAAATTTTGATAGGAATCATGCTATTGGCAATGGGGCTACAAAATGGTCTCACAGCAAGCATTTCAAATTCTGCTGTCAAAACTACCCACATGACGGGACTCACTACTGATTTGGCCATATTGGTTTCAATGTTTACAAAGAAGAAATACAGGGAGAATAGACAGCTAAGGGACAAAGCTAAATTACTATCCACGATAGCAGTTTCTTACATTTCGGGAGGTATCATAGCAGGTCTTATTTACTTTGCTATGGGCTTCAAAGTGTTTTTTATGGTTTCCCTTTTTCTTGTATTTATTATACTTTATGATTACATGAAATTCAGATTTAATCTTCTTTTGCGAAAAAGAAGATTTCGAGGGAAAATTGGTAGCAAAAGACTGAAATTAAAAGAAATGTGGTTAGATAGAATTAAGATCTGATTTGACCATTTCCTTTAATAATCCATTTGTATGATGTCAATTCCTTCAAAGCCATCGGGCCACGGGCGTGCAGCTTTTGGGTGCTAATTCCAATTTCTGCACCCATACCAAACTGGTTTCCATCTGTAAATGCTGTAGAAGCATTGACATAAACAGCCGCAGCATCCACGACATTCAAAAAATGAGCAATATTTTCTTCTGATTCTGATATTATTGCTTCACTATGCTTAGAACTATATTTATCAATGTGATCTATTGCTTCATTTAAATTTGAGACAGTTTTGATTGACATTTTAAGTGATAGAAATTCAGTTCCAAAGTGATTTTCATTAGCAGGACTAATCAATCTGTGTTTCCTCAACACCTCAATGGATCTGTTGTCAGCAAAGATTTCAACATTTTTCGCCAATAAACCTTCTACGATTTCATTCAAATCTGAAAGTCTATTTTCATGGATAATCAAACAATCTAGGCTATTGCAGACACTTGGTCTCCTTGTTTTGGCATTTAAGATTATAGATTTACCATTGTCTAAATCTGCAGATTCGTCGAAATAGGTATGGACTATTCCAGCACCTGTCTCAATGACCGGAACTTTTGAATTTTTTCGAACAAAATCTATGAGTTGTTGGCTTCCTCTTGGGATTATAATATCTACATAGCCTACAGCTTCCAATAATTCACTAGTAGCACTTCGGTCGGGTGGGAGCAAAATAAATGCTTCCAATGGAACACAGTGGGTTTTAAGAGCTTCATGAATGATTTTCATGATTTCTTTATTGGAAAATTCCGCATCAGAACTACCTTTCAGAACCAATCCATTCCCTGATTTCAATGCGATACAGAAGACATCAAAAGTCACATTAGGCCTAGCTTCATAGATGACTCCAATCACCCCAATTGGAACACTTACTTTTTTTAAATGCAATCCATTCGCGAGTGTTTTCTTTTCCAATACTTCGCCGATTGGACTTTTTAGTCCTTTTATCTGCCTTATTTCTGAGACAATGTTTTCAATCCTCTCTGCGGTCAACATTAACCTATCGTATTTTGGATCTTTTGGATCCATTTTTTGTAAGTCAAGTAGATTGGCGTCTATTATAGGGTTGATGTTTGCTAAAGTTAATTTGGCAAGTGTTTCAAGAACTTCAGAAATCTGCTCAGGACTGATTTGAGTAAGTTTTTTTGCTGATTTTTGTAGTTGTGAAAATATAATGTTAGGATTACTCATGGTGAAAAAGATAAAGATAGTCGTAATGAATGATTGGTTTTTGATTTTTTTGTCCGATTTTTTCTAAAGCAGTTTTTGAAGGGTATTCAGCTCTACCAAGGCCAATTTTATTTCCTTCTTCATCAGAAATCCTTAAAATATCACCTTTCTTAAATTCTCCTTCAATACTAATTACACCCACAGGCAAAAGACTGCTTATTTTCTGATCAAAAAGTGCTGATTTAGCTCCTTTATTAATGATTACTTCTCCTTTGAAGTATTGATCTCCATGTGCAAGCCATTTTTTTGTGCTTTGCTTTGCTTTTTTTGGTTCGAAATAAGTATAGCTCGTATTCTTAGAAAGAATATTAGTCAAAATATTGTCTTGCTTTCCATTTGCGATACAAACCTGAATTCCCAAATCTGCTGATTTTTTAGACATATTTAGCTTAGTGAGCATGCCACCTCTTCCAAAAGATGATTTAGTAGCAGAAATATATGTAGTGAGATTTTCAGAGTGTTGAGCCACTACACGGATCAATTCGGAATCAGGATGGTCTGGAGGGCCTGTGAAGATGCCATTTACATTGGTCAAAAGTATCAATGTGTCAGCATCTACCATAGCTGCTGACAAGCTTGCTAGCTCGTCGTTATCAGTAAACATCAACTCGGTGATGGCTACGGTATCATTTTCATTGATAATAGGTATGATTCCCTGAGATAGTAGACCGAGGACACAATTTTTCATGTTCAAAAAATGCTTTCGATCTCTGAAATCTTCTTTGGTCACCAAAATTTGAGCTACTTGAAGATTACGCTCTTCAAATAGTTTTTTGTATGTTTTAATCAATTCAATTTGACCTGTTGAAGCCCAGATTTGTTTTTTCAAAACTGGATTGAGTTTTTCAGGTAATTGAATTTCTTTTCTTCCAAAGGCAACCGCACCTGAACTGACCAAGATTACTTTGATTCCTTTATTGTGAAAACTTGCGATTTCGGAGACTAGATGATGCATCCTTTCCAAATCAGGCTTTCCTTCTTTGTTGGTCAAGACATTCGAGCCAACTTTGATGACACAGAAATTGATTGAATTCATAGCAAATTTGTGAAATTCACGCAATGATAAGCTTATTGTTGAAAAATTACTAAGAAAAGTGAAGCTGTTTTGTTGGTTTGATCAAAACCAGTTTTTTCTTTTGAAATAAATCACCATTAAGATAGAAACTGTAATGAAAAACGCCCAACTACTGATGTAGCCGTATTTCCAACCCAACTCAGGCATGTACTCAAAATTCATCCCATATACACCAGCTATAAAAGTAAGAGGGATAAATATGGTTGCAATGATTGTAAGTGTTTTCATTACTTCATTTTGTTTGACACTGATATTTGTCATAAAAATTTCCACCAAAGTGGTAATGGATTCCCTTTGCATTTCTAGATTTTCTATTATTTCTACTGTGTTTTCATAGATATCATTTATAAATGGGCCAGTTTTTTTTGTTACAAAAAGACTATCTGATTTCTTCCAAGATGAAATTAACTCACGGGTAGGCCAAATTATCCTCTTAATTTCCTGTAAAGTTTTCCGATGTTTGTAGATGTCAGCTAACTCTATTTTTTTATTTTGACTTACAATGTCGTCTTCAAGAATCTCTATTTGGTTACTGATCATCTCTAGTATACTATAGTATTGATCAATGATGGTGTCGAGTAGGGTATAGGCAAAGTAATCTGTTGCCAATTTCCTCATTTTTCCGTTAGGATTTTCAAGACGAATTCGGATTGGATCAAAAATATCATATTCATTCTCTTGAAATGTAATGATCAAATGTTTGTTGAAAGCAATACTTACCTGTTCTTTTTCTAAATGATGAATGTCACTTTTTGTGTAAAGCATTTTACTCACAATTAGAATAAAATTGTCAAAATCCTCAAGTTTAGGTCTTTGTTCTACATTGTCAATATCATCGAATGCAACCGGATGTATTTCAAAATGCTGGCAAATATCTTTAAAAATGGTTTTGTCTTGACCTTTGTGCACATTTAACCAACATTTTTTATCAGTTTGGATTTTCTGATCCAATTGTTCAAGTGAAGTGAGATGGTGTTTTTCAAAATGATTCTCACCAAAAACATATAATTCCAAACTTCTATTTTCCTCAGTTTCCAAAAAAGAGTTCATTTTAAAGAATGATTTTGAATTTATCTGGTGTCAGTGGTTTTTCTATAAAGCCTTCGACACAGGAGTATTGTTTAGCTTTTTGTCTGTCTTGAAAGTTGATAGAACTAGAAAGCATTACGATTCTATCTTTTCTGTCTTGAAAGACCTTCAGGTATTCATTCAGAAAATCCCATCCATTCATTACAGGCATATTGATGTCTAACAAGATTAAAGTATTCTCTTCAATATGTAGCCGCTGAATTCTTTCAAGTGCCTTTTCAGCTTCAAGAAACTCTTCTACCTGATCAGCAAGATTCATTTTCGATATCAATCGCTTATTGATCAGATTGTTGATCGGATCATCGTCAATTAAAATGATTGAGTAAAATGAGTGCATTAAATATACTTATGGGAAAAGTGGTAGGTAACAATATTCTTTGGTCTAAATTACAATTATAATTTTATGATAAAAATAGAATCTCTGTATTTTTTCACTCTTACTTTTATTTTTTAGGTTTAATTCTGGTAATTTTAAAACAAAAAAGGGAATCTATAAGACTCCCCTTTTTTGTTTTAATAGAGCAATGAATTACATCATTCCTCCCATTCCTCCGCCACCCATTGGAGGCATAGAAGAACCTTCTTCTTTAACATCTGCTATTACACATTCTGTAGTAAGTAGTAGTGCAGCAATAGAAGCCGCATTTTCTAATGCCAAACGTGTAACTTTTGTAGGATCGATTACACCCGCTTCAAATAGATCTTCATAAACATCTGTTCTTGCATTGTAACCGTAGTTTCCTGAGTTTTCTTTGATCCTGTTGATCACTACAGAACCCTCACCACCAGCATTCTCAACGATTGTTCTCAAAGGTGATTCTATAGCCTGTCTGATGATATTGATACCTGTATCTTGATCTTCATTTTCACCTTTCAAAGAATCCAAAGCAGCCGCAGCTCTTACAAGCGCAACACCGCCACCTACTACAATACCTTCTTGTACTGCAGCTCTAGTTGCGTGAAGTGCATCATCAACTCTGTCTTTTTTCTCTTTCATCTCTACTTCTGTAGCAGCTCCTATGTATAGGATAGCAACACCACCAGAAAGTTTAGCCAATCTTTCTTGTAGTTTTTCTTTGTCGTAGTCTGAAGTTGTTTTTTCTATTTGAGATTTAATCTCTGCGATTCTTGCTTGGATAGCGGCAGGATCACCAGCACCATTTACGATAGTGGTGTTATCTTTATCGATGTTGATTTTTTCTGCAGTTCCAAGGTAATCGATTGTAGCGTTTTCTAGTTTGTATCCTCTTTCTTCAGAGATTACTGTACCACCTGTAAGGATAGCGATGTCTTCCAACATAGCTTTTCTTCTGTCACCGAAACCTGGTGCTTTTACAGCGGCTACTTTCAGTGCACCTCTTATTTTGTTTACTACCAAAGTAGCTAAAGCTTCACCATCTACATCTTCAGCGATGATCAACAGGGGCTTTCCTGTCTGTGCTACTGGCTCCAATACAGGAAGCAATTCTTTCATGGAAGAGATTTTCTTGTCATAGATCAAGATATATGGTCTCTCTAATTCTGCTTCCATCTTCTCAGTGTTGGTAGTGAAATATGGAGAAAGATAACCTCTGTCAAACTGCATACCTTCTACAGTCCTTACTTCAGTTTCAGTTCCTTTTGCTTCTTCAACGGTTATTACACCATCTTTACCAACTTTTTCCATAGCATCAGCAATCATTTTACCGATCTCTTCGTCATTGTTTGCAGAAACTGTTGCTACTTGCTGAATTTCTTTTCCTGTAGAGATTGCCTTAGAGCTATCTCTCAATGAACCAACAACAGCCAAAACGGCTTTGTCGATACCTCTTTTCAGGTCCATTGGGTTTGCACCTGCAGCTACGTTTTTGATACCAACGTTGAAAATTGCTTGTGTTAAGACTGTTGCAGTAGTAGTTCCATCTCCAGCATTGTCAGCAGTTTTTGAAGCTACTTCTTTTACTAATTGTGCACCCATGTTTTCAATTGGCTCAGCCAATTCGATTTCTTTGGCCACTGATACACCATCTTTAGTAATGGTAGGAGCACCGAATTTTTTGTCGATGATTACATTTCTACCTTTAGGACCAAGTGTCACTTTTACAGCGTTTGCAAGAGCATCTACGCCTTTTTTCAGTTTGTCTCTTGCGTCGGTATTGAAAAATAATTCTTTTGACATTTTTTTTAAATTTTGAGTTTTTTGAATGTGTTAAAACAGATGATTATAAAATTGCAAAGATGTCAGCTTCTCTCATGATAAGAAAATCTTTGCCATCCACTGGGATTTCAGTGCCAGCATACTTGCCATACAATACAGTATCACCCACTTTGACAGTCAAGGGTTCATCTTTTTTGCCACTACCTACGGCTACAACTGTTCCTTTTTGAGGCTTTTCTTTAGCAGTATCTGGGATATAAAGTCCAGAAGCGGTTTTCTCTTCAGCTGCAGCTGGTTCTACCAGAACTCTATCTGCAAGAGGTTTGATGTTCACGTTTGACATAATTATGATTTTTTATTTTAGTTAATTCTATATTTCTGATTTACCCTATTTCACTTTTTGTGCCAATTGATGTATGCAGCCCATTCCTGACATAAAGTCGGTTTTAAATATTCCTTTCATGTCATAAGAATTGTTTCCTACATTTAAACTGTCAAATTTTCGGAAAAATCTTTTTTTTCATGTCAGATATTTAGTAAATTTTCTTTGTATAAATTCACTTTATGCCAATTCAATTAGGAAGGCTTTTAGATATTTTGGTTTGAAGAAATGCTATATTTCATTTCATCAATAAATTTATTTATGGTTTTAACTTGTTGTGTTGGTTACAATGTGATTTGTGAAATAAAATCTATAAGCTATGAAAAACTTGTCAGAAAATTGGATCACTGAAGGATGGATAGATTTTGAATATAAAAAGTATCTTTTGCTAGCTTACCTAAAAGGTGTGGGGGCAAATTTTAAGCAAGTTAAATTGTATCCTCCATTGGCTGATCTAATTCATCATTATGGGAAATTAAAATCTTTTGAGGAAGATAAGAATCAATTGAAGGCCTCCTTTCCAAAGCTTCTTGAAGGACCTGATTTCAAAAATATGAAGCTAAATTATAAGCCTATTTTTATTGATGATGATACAATGAAGCACCTGGAGGAAATAGTACATTATTCATTGCCGCAGTTTAAATCTTATATTGAAGAGGGGAGAAGTATTTATGATTTTCTGGAAAATGAGATGTTGATAGAGCCAATTGGGATTTCTCCCTTGTATCAGAATGAAGGTTATGTGATGTTGTCTCAAGAAGATTCTAAAGAAATTTTGATTTATAAATACAAAGTCAGCTTGTTTCAAAATAGCATCGATAAATTCAAAGGTATTATGCTTCAATTCATCAAGAATGTAAGGCTGTCATTAGTAAATACTTTTGAAGATATTAAATTAGGCCTTGTAAAAGATTATCAAGAGCTTCCCAACCCTGCAACTTTTAGAATTCATTCAAGATATCAGATCCCACTTCAAGAGAGTTTGATACCAATTACCAAGCGCCTTCTTCTGAAAAATGTAGAATAAAAAAAGCTCTACTTTTTAGGTAGAGCTTTGATTTTGAATATATCTATGTCTTATTCTGAGTCGCCATCTTCTTCCGAAGGGATTGTTTCCTCGGTAGGAGTGGCTGGCAATAAATCTTCAGAATTATCAAACGAAGGTGTTACAATTTGTTTTTTTGCACTTTCGATATTTGGTGAGGTAAATGAATCTAAACTAGAAGAAGTATAGAATGCAGAAGATACCAAAGAAAGCACAAGGATTGCCATTGCCAACACCCAAGTAGATTTTTCAAGGATATTACCAGTTTTTGTCACACCCATGATTTGAGAAGCACCACCTCCAAAAGCAGAACCAACTCCACCTTTTGAGTTTTGAGAAAGTATAACCAAAACCAATAGTACTGCTAATACGATTATAATGCTGATAATGATAGTAAACATATTTTTAATTTTTATTCTCTAATTCTTTAATCAAGTCCGCAAAGTAAGTGCTTTTATTTGGAAATTTCACTATTAACTTTTGATAAATTTCTTTAGCTTTTTTATTTTTTCCTTGTTTTGCAAGTAGCCTTGCATATGATTCGGATATTAGATTTGGGTTTAGTTTTGTGCTGTTTTCAGAAAGGTCGCTTTGCTTTTGGAAATTTTCAATTTCCTTTAGAGTAGCAAGTTTAATCTCCTTCTTACTAAATGACTTAATAATGTCAATTTGTTCTTTTTTCTTTATATCTAATATTTCTTTTTTCTCTTTTTTTCGAATCGTCTCTATCAAATCATCAGATCCTGATCGTTTTTTTCTTTGTTTTTTCTCTGAATTGTCAGGAGTGGCACTTGCCGAAGGATTTGTTTTAAGATCTTCATCTAGCTTTTTCAAAACCCCAGCTATTTGGGAGGAATCTTGCTCTTGAGTTGGTTTTGGGATCAACTCCTTTTTAATTGCATCATCATTTACTACATTGGAACCTTCTAAAGAAGGTACTTCGTTAATTTCTTTGTTTTGATTTTGGAATGACATTTTTCCAATCGAAGATGAGTCTTCAATCAATGATCTCAACAAAGCTCTATCGGGACTGTTGATTGCAGCCCAGGCCAAAAAATCAGATGGTTTGCCATTTGACTTTTGAAACTCGTATTTGGCTAACAAAACATTAGGGATCTGGAAATAAGGAAAGTTTTGGTGAAGCTTAAATAGCTTGTTTACTTGATCCTTACTAAGTTGATCTCCTTGTCTGACAATATCTAAAAACTGTTTGGCGTTCACTTGTGTTTAGGATAATTGATCTCGAATATAAGCATTTTTACCAATTGGCTACAGTAGCTGTGAAAATATCCTGAATAATGTTTTCAAATATTTCCTCAATCAACACGCTTTCTACTTGGAGTAGAGAGGTGGTTCTAGGATTGTAATCACTGAAGAATGAAAAGCTTCTTTTGATATTTTCTTCTTCATTTTTGGTATTTATAAATTCGACTTCTACCACAATTGTGAGCCTTTCTTGGCCCGCTCTATCGGGTGCATTCGGGTCTGTGCTTGTGACTGTGGCTTGAGGAGCGATATTATATCTAGAAATGGCACCTGATAGCTGTAGATCACCATTAGACCTTACCAATTCCAATTGTGTATTTCTTTGATAGAAATCTTTAAGTGATTCTGTAAATTGCTGTCCCATATTCGCTGGGCCACCACCAGAATCATTGAAGAAATTCTCTATAGAAAAGGTCTTGGTGATGTCGTAGTTGATATTAGTACCTGTAAAGCTGTATTTAACAGAGCAAGCATTGAAAATAAGCACCAAACCCACAACAAAAACCAAGGAGCAAGCTTTCTTTTTATTCAATGTCATATTGTTTGATTTTTCTATATAACGTCCTTTCTGAGATTCCGAGGTCACTTGCAGCGTATTTTCTTTTATTATTATGTTTTTTAAGCGCACGTATGATCATTTCTTTTTCTTTTCTTTCCAAAGAAAGTGAATTGTCATCTTCTTCGTGAATGATGTCTTCTATGGATTCATCTTCATAATCATCCATATTGTTTTCGTTCTTTTGGGAATCTATCACCAATGGCATGTTGACAGAAGGAACATTAGAGTTTGTCTCTTCAAAGGAAACAGGTGAATCCAAATCCTCGAAAAGATTCTGATGCTTGTTGATGATCGATGAGTTCAGTCCGCCTGATTGATAACTTTCCAAAACCAGCTTTTTCAACTCGTGCATGTCTTTTTTCATATCAAAGAGGACTTTATAAAGTATGTCCCTTTCCGAAAAATCAGTGCTACTATCTTTGCCAGAGCCACCTCCTGTGTATGCAGCTGGCAACCTTGTCTGACCTGTCGGTAGATACCTGCCCAAAGTATTGGCGTCTATTTCCCTTTCCTGCTCCAACAGTGAAATCTGCTCTGCTAGGTTTTTCAACTGTCGGATGTTTCCAGGAAAAGGGAATTTCATCAACAGTGTCTTTGCATCTTCGTCCAAAGAAACAGGTTTTACTTTGTATTTTTCAGAAAAATCTGTGGTGAATTTCCTGAACAATAGGACGATATCTTCCCCTCTTTCCCTAAGTGGTGGTACAAAAATCGGCACTGTATTTAACCTGTAATAAAGATCTTCCCTGAATTTACCCTTTTCTACAGCTTTGATCAAATTAACATTGGTGGCTGCAATGACACGAACATTTGTCTTTTGGACTTTGGACGACCCAACTTTGATGAATTCGCCATTTTCCAAGACCCTCAGCAGTCTAGCTTGGGTTCCAAGTGGCATTTCACCAATCTCATCCAAAAATATTGAACCGCCGTCCGTCACTTCAAAGTATCCTTTTCGAGCTTCATGAGCACCAGTAAAGGAGCCCTTTTCATGTCCAAATAACTCTGAGTCTATTGTGCCTTCTGGAATTGCTCCACAATTGATAGCGATGAACTTTCCATGCTTTCGAACACTAAGTGAATGAATGATTTTGGAAAATGATTCTTTTCCACTTCCACTTTCTCCAGTGATCAATACTGTCATTTCAGTTGGAGACGCTTGCATCGCTACCTGAATGGCATGATTGAGCAAAGGGCTATTCCCTATGATTCCAAATCTTTGTTTTACACTTTGAATTTCTGACGCTGTGATCATTGTGTATTTTTTATCTTAGGAAATGACTTCACCAAAAAGTGTTGCGGGAGTACAATCAGTGATTTTCACCATAGCATAATCACCTTTCTTCAAATTCCCTTTTTCTATAATAACTACTTTATTTGCAGAGTTTCTTCCTTTCAGCTGCTCTGCAGACCTTTTTGATTCCCCTTCAATGAGGATTTCTTGGATTTTCCCTACGTCTAATTTATTTCTTTCTTCAGATAGTAGGCTCTGCTTTTGAATAATATCATTCAACCTTCTCTTTTTGGTTTCCAAAGGAATGTCATCTTCATATTTTTTCGCAGCGAGAGTGCCTGGTCTTTCTGAATAATAGAACATATAGGAAAAATCATATTTCACAATGTCCATCAGTGTCAGTGTATCTTGATGCTCTTCCTCTGTTTCGGTACAGAATCCAGTAATCATATCAGAAGAAATCCCACATTCCTCACCAAGAATCTCTCTTATTTTTGAGACTCTTTCCAAGTACCATTCTCGATCATAAGTTCTGTTCATCATATCCAAAACCCTAGAGTTCCCACTCTGAACAGGCAAATGAATATACTTACAGATGTTGTCGTACTTTTTCATGGTATAAAGCACTTCATCTGTAATGTCTTTAGGGTGGGAGGTTGAAAACCTTACCCTTAACTGCGGGCTAATTTTCGCTACCATTTCCAATAAATTAGCAAAGTTGATAACTGCACTTACAGCATCTTCTTTTTTATTGAGTCGGGCTTTGTTATTTTCTTCAGGTGACCATTTGTAGCTATCCACATTTTGACCAAGCAAAGTCACTTCTTTGAATCCTCTATCAAACAATTCCTGTGCTTCTTTCACTATTGAATGTGGATCTCTGCTTCTTTCTCTTCCTCTTGTGAATGGAACCACGCAGAAAGAGCACATATTGTCGCAACCACGCATAATGGAAATGAATGCACTTACACCGTTTGAGTTTAGCCTTACAGGAGAAATATCTGCGTAAGTTTCTTCCCTTGAAAGAAAAGTATTTACGCCTTTGTTTCCATCTTCCGCCTCAGAGACCAAATTAGGAAGGTCGCGATATGCGTCTGGGCCTACCACCACATCTACCAATTTTTCTTCTTCCAACAATTTCTCCTTCAACCTTTCCGCCATGCAACCGAGCACCCCAATGGTCAATTCAGGTTTGTTTTTCTTTATGTTGTTGAATTGTGAAAGTCGTTTTCTTACTGTCAACTCAGCCTTTTCTCTAATAGAGCATGTATTCAAGAATATGACATCAGCTTGATTGAAATCAGATGTTGTGTCAAATCCATTGTCTTTCATGATGGAAGCGACGATTTCAGAGTCAGAAAAATTCATCTGACACCCATATGACTCTATATAAATTTTTTTGGATTTACCTGTGTTTTCATCTTCAGTAGTCTTGTAATCACAAACTTGAGCTTCTTCAGATGTTATAATATCAATGTCTTTGATGATGTTTTCCATGTAATAGTCAATTTCAATCTGCAAAATTAAGTAAATACCGACAAAATGACAGGTTTTTTGTTGTATTTATTTAAAATATGGTTAACACGACTCTTTCAAAAGTTTGTTAGCTAAAAAACAATACATACCAAAACTTTGTCTTACAATTTAGGGAGCCTTGGGGTTCTTAAATTATCTTTAATTCTATTCCTAACCAAAATGATTGTGGCTTTATTTTTGCCCTATTTATTCACGATAATATTATATTTGAATCTTAATTCATTTCTAACCCAACTAATATCATCAAAAAGCTTCTTCGCAAATTTTTAAAAATCTCAGGTATTTTGATTCTGAGCATCATGGTGATCCTGATAGCTCTGATATTTTTTATCAGAAGCCCTTGGGGGCAAGGGATAGTCGTGAACAAAGCAACATCCTATCTTTCGCAAAAGACCAACTCCAAAATAGAAATTGATAGACTTTTCTTAACTTTTGGTGGAAACTTTTCACTAGAGGGGCTCTATGTTGAGGATATGCAAAGTGATACATTGTTGTACTCTAAAGACCTTGAGGTAGGGGTTGGTCTGTGGAGTTTTATTAGTTCAGGGGACCTTCATATATCCAAACTTGAATGGGACGGATTGAAAGCTCGCGTCATCAGAAAAGAAAACTCAGAGAAGTTTAATTATGATTTTTTGATTGACGCATTTGTTTCTGATACTACAAACGTCCAAGATACCGAAGTAAGTCAATCCGAGACTGAATCGGAACCAATGAAAATATCAATAGACCCTATTTCTTTGAGAAATTTTGATTTGATATATCTAGATGAAAATATGGGTATGGATGCGAAGTTGTTATTGGGGAGTCTGGATGTTGATATCCCATTTTTAGATTTGGAAAAATTGGAATTTGATATTAGAAATGTTGAAATAAAAGATAGTCAGATTAGTTACAAACAAACTAAGCCATTTTCACCTTCAGAAGTAGAAGAGTCTGAATCGGAAGCAATGGCTTTGGTTTCACTAGATAATTTTTTGATACAAAATGTATCATTGGTGTACAATGATGAAGTCTTGAATCAACTTGCAGATGTGTTTATAGGAGATTTGCATTTGGAAGTGCCCGAGTTCGATTTGGCAAGCCAAAAAGTGATGGTAAAGGAGTTGTCCTTATTGAAATCTAAGATATTGTTTCATGATTTTTCCACCCCATCAGTTGCTTCAAATTCATCAGAACAAAATGAAGCTACACCTTTCGAGTGGCCAAATTGGATAGTCGATGTAGGTTTAATCAATTTGGAGGAAAACAGGATTGAATTCAAGACAAAGGATGTTGAGCCGAGACCAGGATTCTTTAATCCTGAAGCAATGATTTTTGATGACTTAACTTTGACTTTGGATAATGTATATTTAAAAAATGAAAAGGCAGGATTAAATATAAGTGAATTCAATTTTAAAGAATCTGGAGGATTTGAATTAAGGACTTTTACCACAGGGCTCAAGCTCGACAATAAATCAATAGAGATTGATGATTTCAGGATTGAGACAAATAGAAGTAAGCTTCGGGCAGATTTGGCTCTAGGATACAACTCCATCCAAGCCTTGATTGAATCACCGGACCGTAGTTCATTGGATATTGAGGTAAGCCAGTTTTTGGGTGATATAAGAGATGCTTACTTTTTTGAGCCAAGTCTTAGGAATGACGAAATGATAAAAAGTTTAGCTTCTTATCCAGTAAGAATGAAAGTTCGTGCTAGAGGAGACATAGCTTCATTGGATATTCCAAATTTGGAAGTGAGTTGGGATGAAACTAGACTTTCAAGTTCCGGGAACGTATCCAATCTTTTGGATATGGATTTGTTGGCATTTGATTTTCCTGAAATTTCTATAAAGACAGATAAGAAAACAATTCTAAAGTTCGTGGATCAGCAAAGTCTAGGTGGGATTAACTTACCTGAGAGCCTTGCATTGGATGCAGAAGTGAAAGGTCAGGTTGATGATCTGAAAGCACAAGCATTTCTTGAAACTGAAATGGGCAAAATCAATTTTGATGGTGCTTTCAAGAATCAAGAGCAAATAGTTTTTTTGGCAAATATCAAAGTTGATCAATTGCAATTGGGGAATTTGTTGGATAATCCTGGCTTGGATACTTTGACATTTGAGATCCAAAGCTCTGGAAGCGGAACCTCCATAAATGACCTGAATGCAGAGCTTACATCCAATTTTGAAAGGTTAAAAATCAATGGCAATGATTATTCAGGAATGGTATTGGAGGGCCAGATGGAAAATGGTATTGGTGATGTTAAGCTAGCCCTTGAAGATGAGTATTTGAATTTTGAATTGTTGACAAAACTTGAGCTAGATTCAATAAACTCCAAGATAGATGTCAATTTGGATCTAAAAGGAGCTGATTTTTATGAACTTGGATTTTTCCCACAAAGCCTAAGGGGTAAGTTTTTGTTTACAGCACAGTTTGAAGGAAATCCAAGCAGTTTTGATTTGCAGACTAACTTGAAAGATGCAATCATGGTCTATGAGCAACGAAGTTATCCAATTGGAAACCTAGATCTCAAAGCAATGATAAGAGAAGACTCCACGAGTCTGGATATTAAAAGTCTGTTGGTCAATGGTAAATTGAGGTCAAATACTTCACCACAATTGTTAAGTGATGCCATAGGTGAGCACTTGAAAAGGTATCTTGATGAACAAGACTCCAGCCTGCTTGCAGAGGGAGATGTAATGATGAATTTGAACTTGACGATAAATCAAGCTCCAATACTAAATCAGGTGTTTTTACAAGGGTTGGAAAAACTCGATACAGCAAAAATCACTGTAGATTTCAATCAGAGAGAAAGTAAACTTGATGCAAACGTGGATTTCCCATATCTGAAATATTCAGGAATTGAGTTGGATAGTTTGGGAGTCAGGGTACGATCAGATCAAGAAGATTTGGATTTGGCTTTTGGGTTTATGAAACTTGTGACTGGACCATTATCTATGGATAGGACTTATTTCACGGGTGAGTTGCAAGATTCAAGATTGTATTTTGACTTCAACTCATTTGATGGTGATGAGAGGCTAGTCCATGTAGCTACTGATATAGGGATGAAAGGCGATACATTGAGTGTTCATATTTCACCTGAAGATTTGTTGCTGAACAAAAGGGAGTGGCAGATACCAGAAAACAATGAGATTCTTTTGGCGGAAAATTTTATTCATTTTGAAGAATTTAGGTTCTTTAGAAACAATCAAGAACTACGGATCAAGGATGATTTGGACGATGTATCAGAAGAGCACCTTGCAATAGAATTTAAGGATTTTAGGTTAGAAACCTTTACAAGTTTGCTCAATCCAGATGAACTTATTGCAGGAGGTACCCTCAATGGTAGACTGGTTGTCGAGAATCCATTTGGAGCAATTGGTCTTTTGGCAAACTTAAAAGTTGCTGAACTCAAGGCTTTGGATGTTCCTTTGGGTAACCTTTCATTGGATGCTGTATCTGAAAAACTAGGTGACTACAAACTTGAATTGGCCTTGAAGGATGGTGGGTTTGATTTGGATTTGGGAGGAAGTTTTATCGCAGATGAGGCTGGAGGGGAATTTGATCTTGATTTGGATTTGAATAAAATAGAGATGCAAGTCATTGCAGATCTTGCAGGCTCAGAGTTAAGGGATGCGTCAGGATTCCTTTCCGGTAAAATTAATGCATCAGGAACTACCACTGCTCCAAAGTATGAAGGTGAATTTGCCTTTAATCAAGCGGCATTCTTGGTCTCTCAATTGAATTCAAAATATCTCTTGCCTGATGAAAAGATAAGGATTGATAACGAAGGAGTTTATTTGGATAATTTCACTTTACAAGATTCAGAAGGTCAAAAATTCGTTATAGATGGATCTGTGAAAACAGAAAGCTATATCAATCCAAGTTTTGATCTCAAGCTGAAAGCCAACAGCTTCAAAGCAGTTAGCTCAAGTAGAGAAGATAATGATTTGTTTTTTGGGAGTGCAATTTTAGATGCAGATGTGACGGTCTTAGGTGATTTGAACTTACCAAGAGTCAATGCTAACATCAGTATCAAAGAAGGAACGAATTTTACGGTAATCATACCTGAGACTCAATTGGATATTGTAGAAAGGGATGGGATAGTACAATTTGTCAACAGACAAGATCCTTTTGATATCCTTACACGTCAAGGAGATGAAGTTACTGGTTCATTTGCTGGTTATGATATTAGGTCTGTTTTGAAAATTGATCCTGATGCAGTATTTAAGATCATTGTGGATGAGCGATCTGGTGATAATCTGGAAGTTTCCGGAAGGGCTGATTTGAATCTGCAAATCAACCCAAATGGAAGGATGACCTTAAGTGGAAATTATGAAATCACAAAGGGTCATTATGAAATGTCATTGTACAATCTAGTCAGTCGTAGATTTGAAATAGCTTCTGGCAGTAGGATTACTTGGAATGGTGATCCAATGGATGCGAATTTAAATATTTCAGCTATTTACACTGTGCGAACAGCCGCTACGGAGTTGATGGCATCCCAGCTTTCCGGATCTAATACAGAGTCTAGAACTCAATTTATGCAAGAGTTGCCTTTTTCAGTGTACTTGAATGTCGATGGCGAGTTGCTCAGGCCAGAGATTTCATTTAGACTTGATATGCCAGAAGAGCAAAGAGGTGCACTTGGAGGAAATGTTTACAGTAGGGTTTTGCAAGTAAACGAACAAGAAGATGAACTCAATAAGCAAGTGTTTTCCTTATTGGTTCTTAATAGGTTTTTTCCTTCTACAGGAAGCGATGGTTCAGGAGGAGGTACATCTGCCATTGCAAGGAATAGTGTGAGCCAGGTTCTTTCGGGGCAACTGAATGCTTTGTCGAGCAGTGTATTTGGCAACTCAGGTTTAGAGTTGGATTTTGATTTGGATAGCTTTACAGACTATCAAGGAGGAAGCGCACAAGATAGAACGCAACTCAATGTAAGCGCCAGAAAACGGTTGTTTGATGATAGATTGATTGTCCAAGTTGGTAGCCAAGTAGATGTGGAAGGAAGCTCCCAAAATCCTGAACAAGCCAATGCTGTACTTGGAAATGTGAGTCTGGAATATATTCTAACCAAGAATGAAAGATATAGGCTGAGAGCTTTTAGGAAGAATCAATTTGAAAGTATAATAGACGGGCAACTGATTATTACTGGCATTGGAGTTATTTTCAATAGGGAGTTTAATCAGTTTTTTGAACTTTGGAGAGGAGTAGAAGCAGACAAAGGCAAGACAAACCCCATTGATAAACTCAATGAGGAAAATGGTCAAAAAGAGAAGAAAAAAGAGGAGGGCGAAACTAAGGAGGAGAATTCCGAAAATATAAAGAAGGAGGAAGATGAAAATTAAGTCCAAAGAAATAGTTATTTTTTGTTTGCTGCTTGTTTTTTCAGAGGCTTGTAGTGTGAAAAAATTCATACCTGAAGATGAATATTTATACACTGGATCTGACTTGGATTTACAATCTGAGGAGTCAATCAAGGATTTCAAATCATTGAAGTCTGAGCTGGAAGGCTTGGTCAGACCAGAGCCAAACAGTAAAATTTTGGGTATGTACTTTGGGTTATGGACACACTACAAAGGAAGCAAGGAAAAGCCAGGTTTTATCAATAGATTCTTGAAAAAAAGGTTTGGAGAAGAACCAGTTTATTTCAGTAAAGTAAACCCAAGTGTAACTGAAGAATTGATGCTCAACAGATTGGAAAACAATGGCTTCTTCTATTCTACTGCGACCTCTGAAGTGAAGCGAAGTGATAAGTTTGCCTCCGTAGATTATCAAGTAGAAGTCTCAAAGCCATATTTGCTCCGAGAAGTTAGTGTTGATAGGGATTCCTTGGAAGTAGATAAGGAAATCATAAAGTTGATGGAGGAATCGGAATTGAAAAAAGGAGAGCGGTTTAATCTGTCTGTTTTGACAAGTGAAAGACAAAGAATCGATGATGAATTGAAGAAGTTGGGATACTACAATTTCAACCCAAACTATTTGATATTTGAAGCAGATACAAATATAAATGACCAGAGAGAATTTGATCTATTTTTAAGGTTTAGATCAAATACTCCCAGTAATGGAATCATTCCATATACAGTGAACAATATTAGAGTTTTCCCAAATTATTCTGTGATGGAAGAGGAGGATAAGATTGATACAGTCACTGTTGATGGCAAGGATTTTATCCAAGGAGTTGAGGTTTTCAAGCCTGATTTATTGGAGCAATATATTATTTTAGAAAAAGGGGCAAGGTATTCACCCGAAAAATCAAGATTGACAAGTAATCGTCTGAGCTCAATCGGTAATTATCGATTTGTAAATCTGAGGTATGAGGAGCTCGAAGACAGCGTTACCAAGGGTAATTTAGACGCTGTTATCTATTTGTCACCCATGAATAAAAGATCGGTAAGAGTTGAACTTCAGGGAGTTTCCAAGTCAAACAATTTTGCTGGACCTGCCTTAAATTTGATTTATAGAAATAGAAATTTATTCAAAGGAGGGGAAACGATGAACTTGACTGCCAAGTTTGCATACGAAAATCAAATTGCAGGAGGTCAATTGTCTGGATTGAACTCTATAGAATTGGGTTTGAAAGCAGATTTGATTTTTCCTAGGGTAGTATTCTTTCTTCCTATCAAAGAGAAATTCAGCTATTCTGTGCCAAAAACCAAAATGAGCTTGGGTACGGAATATCAAAATAGGGGAGGCCTCTATAGGTTGAATACATTCTCCGCAAACTATGGGTATTATTGGAATGCCAATAGATTTGTCTATCACGAGATCAATCCAATAAGTTTAAATTTGGTGAACCTTTCAAGAACATCACCTGAGTTTGAAGAGATTTTGGATAATAACCCTTTCCTTAGAAGGAGTTTTGAGCAGCAGTTTATAGCAGGTATCAATTATACTTTCAATTACAATAAGCTGTCAGATAGATTTCGAACCCATGGTATTTTTATAGGTACGACATTGGATCTAGCAGGAAATGGATTGAATCTAGCCAAATCCATTACAGGAGGAGAACCTGGGACTTTCCTAGGGCTCAATTTTGCTCAATATTCCAGAGCTGATGTAGATGTTAGATATTATCTCAGATTGAATGAAAAGCATACAATAGCGACAAGGCTTTTTGGTGGAGCTGGTTTACCTTATGGTAATTCAGAATCGTTACCGTTTGTCAAGCAGTTCTTCTCAGGTGGGCCAAATAGTGTTAGGGCTTTTAGAATTCGTGGCTTGGGACCAGGTACATATAGACCAGAACAGATAGATTTGGGATCATTTTTTGACCAAGCAGGTGATGTTAGGCTGGAAGGGAATATAGAGTATAGGTTTCCACTGGTTTCCGTTTTGAAGGGGGCCTTGTTTATGGATGCAGGGAATGTTTGGTTAATCAATGAAAATGAAGCTTTGCCAGGAGGGAAATTCACATCCAATTGGTGGAATGAAATGGCTGTAGGAGCTGGTTTCGGAGCAAGAATAGATATAGAGTTTTTTGTGATAAGGTTTGACCTTGCCACTCCACTTAGGGTTCCATATTTGCCAGAAAATGAACGTTGGGGGAATTCTTTTGACTTTGGAAGTAAAACTTGGCGGAGAGAGAATTTAATCTTCAACTTCGCCATTGGCTATCCTTTTTAAATTTCTTCATTTGGTCTGAACCTTATTGCAATTGGGTAAGGAAATGCATGGAGAATTTCACCTGATCTGATTTTGTTTTGCATTTCTATCCAATGATCGGGATTGAATAAGTCTTTGTGGAATTCCCAAAAGTGTTCTTTTACATCTGCTCTGCCAATCATGAATCTCTTGAAATCCTCTGGGAAAACATCATTTTTTGCAATGTCATACCAAGGGCTTGAAGCATAAATCTGTTCGTAAGTTTCTGCTTTTGGTTTCCATCTGAAATTCATATCTGTCATAAATTCTATTTCATCATAATCATAAAAAATCACTCTTTTTTGTCGCGTCACACCAAAGTTTTTTGTCATCATATCCCCAGGGAAAATGTTCGCTTGTGCAAGTTGAAGAATACTGTTTCCGTATTCTTCTACCGCCTGCTTCGCATCTTCATGGCTACATTGCTCCAAGTAGATGTTTAAAGGGATCATCCGTCTCTCAGTGTATAGATGTTTGATAATCATTTTATTATTCTTAATTACCAAAAGTGAATTTGTGGTGTTTCTTACTTCTTCTACAAGTCGAGGGTCTACTCTGTCTAACGGGAAATGGAAGTTCTCAAATTCATGAGTATCAGCCATTCTTCCTACACGATCATGTAATGATACGAGCTTGTATTTCTCACGAACCTCCTGCCTTGTCATGTTTTTTGGAGGCTCAAAATGATCCTTTATAAGTTTGAATACAATGTTGTAACTTGGTAATGTGAATACTGTCATTACCATCCCCAAAATCCCTTCTGCTATGGTAAATTTATCATCGCTTTCATTTAGATGAATTAATAAATCACGATAGAATTCTGTTTTCCCATGTTTATTGAAACCTATGGCATTATAAAGTTCATGGACTTGTTTGTGGCTTATAACTGCATTTAGAAATGAGACCATCAAAGACGGGATCTCGGCTTCTACCATAAAATAAGACCTGCTAAAACTGAACATGTGCGCCATGATTCTTGGATCAAAAATCATTGTGTCAACATAAACCCCGCTTGGACCATTTAGAAATGGGATGATAAAAGGCATCCATTTTCCACCAACCCTTGTTCTACCGATAAGGTATGCAGCTTTATTTCGATAAAAAACGCTTTTTAGAACCTGAGTGACTGTATCTTTGGTAGGTTCATATCTTGTCAGAATTACTTCCCTAACTGCTTTGACTAGATACTGTATATCCTCTTCTTTATTTAAATAAGTAACGCCGAAATCAAAGTCTGCAATGATTTTGCGAATGATTTTCTGAAGTCCCCAAGAAGATGGATAGCTATGATAAAGGCTTTCAACTGGATGAAGGTCACAAGTGTCATAGCCTTCATGAACAAACATTACATTTTCATTGATTTCCAAATTGGGATATGCTTTCCGTATGACAGAATTAAAAAATGTTTCCGCGAGCTCTTTATCTTTCCGAGCAGAAATGTTGGCTGAATATTGGATTTTAGCTTCCTTCCAAAAGTTTTCATTCGAAAGGTGGTTTCCTAAATTTTCCTGTAATGATAAGACACAAACCTTCACAAAATCTTTATAAATACGGAGTCTCCTTCTCTGATTTTCATGCATAGCTGACCAATTTCTTTCAGCAAAAAAATTCGGGGCCAATCTTGTCAATTCGTTGAACTTATCGATATAGTTCTCGAAACTTAATGTGATGCTCTTGATGGAAAATTCTATAGCTTTGGGAATTGTCATAATGATTTATGTTGATAAAAGTTTATGGCTTTACGAATTTTGAAAAATCGAAATTAATAAATCTTGAAATAAGGATGGTGTTTAAATGATTTTTTTATTCAACGTAAAATTCAAAAGAAAGAACATCCATAATTAATTTGAATGAAATTTTCTGAATTTTTATGGTAAAAAGTATTTTTGAAAGGTTAAAATTAGGGGGTAAATGGAATGCTATAATATATTTTCAATCACCAAATAAAATTTTCGCAATCGATTGTTTGGACAATAAAAAAACATTTTCTACCTTTCCTGCATGTTATTCATTCAATGAATATCTACAATAGGTTTAATAGGTTTGAGAGATAGAAAAGGTTCGAGCAATGTTCGAACCTTTTTTGATTTTATAAGATTTTATGTTTCTTTACCATTCGTTTTGATATCAAAATTCTATATGGATTCTCCAAATAAAATCATTAATTCCCTAATTCTGATTGCTCTAATTTCAATTTTCTCTTGTTCATCTAAAAATGACGAAAATGAAGTTTCTAAAGAGGGAAAACCTTATAGTGGTTTGGATGAAGAGACCCAACTTTTGGGAATGGGATTTCAAAAACTTTCTGAATGGTCACGCCATTGGAAAAGTGTTGATTCAGATTTTGAACTTGGTACTTTTAAATTTTCACGTAAAGATACTATTGAAAGTATAGAGCGACCTGAAGAGCTTTACATCACACAAGGAAGCCCTTTTTATCCTTACCTCAAAAAACAACCTGATGGGCAAGGGGTTGTTGATATTTACAGTTATAAAATTGTATTTCCAGAAGAAGGGAATCCATATTTCAATCCAGACTCAGAAGTGACATATTTTAGGACTGATGGCATGCGTGAGCGTTTGCTCTTTATGGGACCTTCCGGTGCATTTGAAGATATGGTTTGGTTGACTTCTGATATTTTGCTAGTAGTAGGTCATTTTGAAGATGAAAATGGTGTTTCGCCAAAAGCTTGGCTGATCTATCCCAAAGATGGAATAGTCACTCAATATGATAGTCCAATAAGTTCAAAGGAATATAAAAGAGAGAGTTTTTTGCTAAAGAGGTTTACAGGTGTAAGTTTGGTAAATGGATTTTAAAGACGTTATAAAGAAGTTGGATAAAATGCTTTCTCAACCACTCCCGGGTAGGTTAGGGCAGATAAGTATGGCTCCTAAGCCAGTGGATGAAAAGAGGTTTTCCGAATATCAGCCAATTAATCCCAGAAGAGGAGCTGTTTTAATGTTGTTTTATCCTGGTGAAAATGACACTTTGGTTCCTTTTATAAAAAGACCAAGTTATGATGGTGTTCATGGAGGGCAGGTCTCTTTTCCTGGTGGTAAATGGGAGGAGCAAGACCAAGGTTTATCGCAAACTGCTCTGCGGGAAACTGAGGAGGAGATTGGTGTCAGTCAAAGTTCTGTCAATTTATTAGGGAAATTATCAGACCTATATATCCCACCAAGTAATTTCCTTGTCTCTCCATTTATTGGGTTTGTAGAAGAAATGCCAATGTTTGAAGCCGATCCATTTGAAGTAGATCGGATTATTTCCTGCCCAGTCGATTTGTTGACAGATCTGAATATCAGGAAAGAGGGAGAAATTATTGTTCGTGACAAAATGAAGCTAAATGCTCCATACTTTGACATAGAAAAGGAAATGGTTTGGGGAGCTACAGCAATGATGCTTGGGGAATTTATGTTCCTTTGGGAAAATTACTGATTGGTTTTTTTTGGCTTTTCGGGCATTTAGTGTATTTATGTAATTCAATCAACCCCAAATATAATGGAAGAAAATATCCCTTTGTTGACCAATGATGCTGTAGTTTTTGGTATCCTGATGATTATTTTGGCATTGGTTTTTTCAACATCTAATAGTGAAAATACATTTTTCAAAAAGTTTTATCGCGTAGTTCCTTCAATTTTACTATGTTATTTTATTCCAGCCTTGTTAAATTCATTTGGAGTGATATCTGGAGAATATTCAGGGTTGTATTTTATGGCTTCAAGATATTTGCTTCCAACTTCACTTGTGTTGCTCACGCTCAGTATAGATTTCAAAGGTATTATCAAACTTGGACCAAAAGCGCTGATTATGTTTTTGGCAGGTTCTTTAGGGATCATTTTGGGAGGACCCATGGCATTGTTTGTGATTTCTTTGGTTTATCCGGAGATTTTGGGTGGAGTAGGGCCTGATGAAGTATGGAGGGGATTATCTACTATTGCTGGGAGTTGGATAGGTGGAGGAGCAAACCAAACAGCCATGTTGGAGATATTTGGTGCAAGTCCAAGTTTGTTTTCCCAAATGATCGCTGTGGATGTGATAGTAGCCAATGTTTGGATGGCTGTTTTGCTTTACTGGGCAGCTAAACCTGGAGTAATAGATAAATTGTTCAAAGCAGACAGCTCTGCAATCCATGAGCTGCAGGAAAAAGTTGAAAAGTACCGTGATAGCATCTTGAAAATCCCAACCATGGCAGATACGATGAAGATTCTTGGAGTTGGATTTGGAGTTACAGGATTGGCACATTTGGTAGCAGATAATCTGGCACCTTTTATTGGAGAAAATTATCCCCAGCTGAATCAGTATTCTTTGAACTCTACCTTCTTCTGGATTGTGGTTATTGCGACCACTGGGGGGCTGATTCTTTCATTTACCAAAGCTCGTGAGATGGAGGGCGCTGGTGCTTCTCGATTGGGTTCAGTCATGCTTTACGTTTTGGTAGCGACCATTGGGATGCAAATGGACTTGATGGCTATCTTTGATAACCCCATCCTTTTCTTGATAGGGATATTATGGATGCTTTTCCATGTGGTCATCATGCTGCTGGTAGCCTACCTGATCAAAGCACCGTTCTTCTTTGTGGCTGTGGGTTCACAGGCAAATGTTGGAGGCGCAGCTTCTGCACCGATTGTAGCATCAGCTTTCAATCCCTCTCTTGCTCCTGTAGGGGTTTTAATGGCAGTATTGGGATATGCTGTAGGTACTTATGGAGCTTTGCTTTGTGGCTATCTGCTACAGTGGATTCATAATGTATAAACCATCAAAAAAAATACCCACAGCCAAATTTTGTAATTAAAAATTGACTGTGGGCTTTAGGCTGTATTGCTTCCTGTTTTAAATCATTTAGACAGCTTTCTTATTGACTTTTACAGCAGTACCACTGGCAGTTACCATTAGCATTCCGTCCCTGATTGTTTCATAGTCCAAATCGATCCCGATGACAGCATTCCCGCCAAAGGCTCTTGCCTGCATTTCCATTTCTGACAATGCGATAGATTTTGCCTCGCGAAGAACCCTTTCGTAAGATGAAGATCGTCCACCGACGATGTCTGTGATGCTTGCAAAAAAATCCTTGAAAAGATTTGCTCCAATTATAGTTTCTCCAGATACGATACCTAAGTATTCTGTAATTTCATATCCTTCCAAAGAAGGAGTCGTTGATACGATCATTTTATTAGTAGTTAAAGATTAATAAAGCAACTAAAATACAAATTAGTAAAATTGAAAATGTGTTTACAGTCAATTTTATTTCTAAATATAAAAGTGGGAAAACCAAAATTTAGGTTTAAGGTTCTTTATTTAGGTTTAAGGTTCTTTCCTATTTACTTCTTTTCTATAAGCCATCAAAGTTTTTCCAACGATAGATTTTCCATTCTCTTCGATTCTCATCAATTAAGAGTTTCAGATTATCTCTAACAAGATGGTTTGCTTCCTTCATTCTTTGCAAGGAAGCGGATAATCATCATAGGTTTTCAAGTTTATGGGGTATCCAAAGCTATGCTTTGTGTATATTTGATTTTTATCAAAGAGCAAAGCCAAAAAAACAAATATGAATACTGATATAAAGATTGCGGTATTAATTGATGCAGACAATATCCCATCTGGTCAAGTCAAGGAAATGATGGAAGAGATTGCCAAATATGGAAATCCTACAATCAAAAGAATATATGGTGATTGGACCAAACCGCATCTTGGTAAGTGGAAAAATGTTTTGCTCGAAAATGCGATCAATCCAATTCAACAGTATGGCTATACAACTGGGAAAAATGCTACTGATTCAGCAATGATTATTGATGCCATGGATATTCTTTATTCGGAGAAAGTAAATGGTTTTTGTCTTGTTTCCAGTGACAGTGATTTTACCAAACTTGCTACTAGACTTAGAGAGGCAGGAATGACTGTAATTGGAATTGGGGAAAAGAAAACGCCAGAACCATTTATAGTAGCCTGCGACAAATTTATTTATCTCGAAATCCTCCGAACTCAATCAGATAATCAGGAGGAACAGAAAGACCAGAAAACACCAGCTCCTCAAGTTGATAAGATAAACCCTAAATTGATCAGGTTGATTGCTTCTACGATTGGTGATTTGGCTGATGATGAAGGTTGGGCATTTATGGGTGATATCGGTAACCTACTTCAGAAAAAGCAACCAAATTTTGATTCTAGAAATTACGGTTTTCAGAAATTGACACCATTGATATCTTCCATTGATAGATTTGAAGTTGAACAAAGGGAAAATCAAAAAGGAAGATTTAAATTGATCTATGTAAGAGATAAGAAAGGGTGATACAAGCAATGCTCTTGTGAGACCTTTCTTGACTTAGTAGTCATTTCGACAATAGGGAGAAATCTAGTACCGAATTTCATACTCCAATTTTAATATACACATTCCTGTTTCAAATATGCAACAAGAACTCCCTTAAGAATCCTTTCGGGATCGATGTGACTTAGAAGTCATTTTGACTTTTCCTCCCACAGAGAAAGGAAGAGATTTAATACTGAAATAAATTTGAGGGGAATTTTAAGGAAAGGATAAAAAAAGAGGCGGTATCGCACCGCTACGACCGCCTACCCTTGCTTCCTTCCGGACCTGGGGGATTCAGCAGGAGCTGGTCGTACCGCCGATACAAAGGTAGTTTAAAATTACTCCATTCCAAGAAAGTTGGGACTAATTAGTTACAACTGTTTGTTAATATGCTTATTTTCAGTCTAAAAAAATGTGGCAGTATATTTGTGCATTTCAGTAAATAAACAAACTAAGATTATGAAGTATACAATTGTTTTAGCGTTAGCTTTATTATTAGGATCATGTACTGTTTTTGGTCCAAGGGCAGAGTTTTCTAAAGGAATGTCGGAAAGGCAATTCTTAAGACAAAACAAAAGTGCTGTTTTGAGTAGTTTAGATGGGGAATTTACAACATACAGAGTCAATAGAGGAGAAACTTTCTATGTTCTTGCTACATTTGAGGATAGCAAATTAATCAAATTAGAAGAAAGAGAAATGGTTCCAGCATGGATGCCACAGCAGCCTAGAAATGAAAATAATAATGAATAATAAAATCTAAAGTCACCCTTCACAAGAAAGCCTGATAAATCTGAATGTTGTCAGGCTTTTTTGTGAAATACTGAATTTTAAAGTTTTTTTAATTTACTCCTTTGAGATACAAATTAAATTCCAAAGCACCATTCTCCTCAAATTCATCTACTGCCAAATCTTCGAATACCTCTTCATCAAATTGCATTTCCGTTTTTTCAATTTTACCATCAGGATGTACAATCAGCTCTATGCCTGTCCAATCCTGCGGATTAACTTGTACAAGAACTTTATAATCGTCAAAAGTTCTTTTAAAATACTTTGAGAGCTTATTCATTTTTATTGTTTATGATTTGATTTTTCAAAGGTAAAAAGATACGATGAAACATTTTTAAGATTAGCGTATTAAGTCAAATAGGTTTAAAAATTGAACGAACGATATTGATGTTTAAAATGGTTTTATGCTTTTGAGTGATTATCCTCAATGACTTAAGCAGATGAATTTTCGGATAAGATAAAACATATGGTTAATCGTTATTTACGCCATGCCTGTGAACTTAGGTGTAGTGTAAGAGGGTTATTGGTTGAATAGCTATTAGTGCATCAATTGACTTAAGCTATATCAATTTGTTTGGCTACAGGTAAGAGTGCGGATATACATAAAATGAATTTTCGATAAATAAACAATCAAAGTTTAACATTTATAAGTTTTTACAACAAAAAATGAATCTATTTTTAAATTAAAAGTGCTCAGTATTATTTCAGGAGTATGTGAATTAATGAATTTCTATCAACATTTTTTATTTAGATCTTTTCTTTTAAGTAGTTTTGAGTAGTTCTAAAATTGTATTCTGTGGCTAAAAAAAATACTTTTGTTGCTTGTAATAGTTTAAGTAATTAGGTAATATTATTGGTGTTTGTAAATATAAATGCTTGAAATATTTGTAATAGTGAGGTGGGAAAGTTTATGTTGTCTGAATCATACCAATAAACTATAAAAATATTTTGAATCATAAATAGAAATACAGTTTGTGTAGTTAACATGTATCAAGATTTTGGGGGCTTCGACATTTTTTAGGCATATTCCAAGGGTGATGGAATACTTTTTCCTTTTAGATATAGAAGCCCCCATTAATTTGTACAAGCGAATTTTATGTCACTTTTGTATGATTTTATACTTTTTATTCATCTTGTCACTACAGGTATTCTTTATTTCATTTAACCATGCAGAAATATGGGGCTTGTCATCAATTCATTTTGTTAATCAGAAACCTTAAGATTGTGTTTTATTTTTTTTTCGGTATCACGTTTGCATACAGATTTCTGAATTTCATGATTTTTCTTATTTTTGCAAATAAGAAAAAGTTAAAACTCTTTTATAAATTAAATTAGGATCTAATTCGATTATTTTAATTGTTATATGATACAAAGGTTGATTTTCTATACTTTAAATATTAATCATATGTATTGTCTTGTTATTAAAAAAGCTAGCTGAATTATTTTTTATAAAAAGATAAAGAGGGAATGATGAGATAATCTACCCTTCATTTTAATCTTTGTACATTATAATGAGTAACATGTAATCAAATGTTTTGAAAAATAGTTTTTTCTACTTATTTTAAGTCCTGCTAATTTACCCAATGTTTATATGATTAAGTATTATTTTGTTTTATTTTTTTTGATTGGAGTATTGTTTTTTATCCACACAGTGGAGTGTTTTTCAAAAACAACTGGCTATGAAAGCATACAAGAGGAGTATTTATTAATAAGGAATTCTGTTGATTTTGAAAAGGCAACTGTTTATTTACTTGATGTCTTAGGTAGTAAGGAAGCTCAATCAGATTTAGAATTAAGGATTTGGTCTCAGATACATTTAGCAAATGTTTTATGGGCATCTGGGAGATTTGATGAGAGTTATTCTTATCTCCAAAAGATTGAGAAATCTATAGATTTGATAGATAACAACTATTTGAAATCATTATTTCACCAAGAATATTCTCAATATTATTATCAATTAGGATTTATCAATTTATCACTTCAGCGAAATAAAGAGGCTATATCATATGCCAAAACTATTAAAGACACGGGTCTTCAAAAAAGAATTCTAAGCTATGTTTATGCTACAAGAAAAGTTATGTTTAATGCTTTGGCACAGGAGGATTCGGCTTTGCAGTATCCGTCCGATAAACCCCATCTTTTCTAATTACTGTTTGGGTTGTAATCTTGCGTCATGAAAAAGATTAGCAACGACGAATATTACAAGCTGTTCACCAAGTGGCAGGGATCAGGACTAAGCAAAGCTGCATTTGCATCAGAAGCAGGTATTTCAAGAGTATCTTTTTATTATTGGTGCAGGAAGTTTGAAGGGCAACAGGATAACTCTCCTTTTGATTCAGGTTTTTCTTTGGTCAACCCTGAGATGGTTTTTCAGAAAGAACCTATTCTCAAAATCAATTATCCTTCGGGAGTTAGTATTGAGTTCTTCGGAAAGGTTGATGTCGAATCGATCAAAAAGCTTGTTTAATGCTTGCACTATCGAGTTCTACAAGATACTTTATGTACAAAGAACCAACCGACATGCGTTTCGGGATCAACTCTCTTGCTGGGTTGGTCCGCAACAAACTTGGCTTTGACCCGATGAATGGGGATGTTTTTGTTTTTATTGGCAAACGATCAAACCAGATCCGGATCCTTCAGTGGGATAGGGACGGTTTTGCCATGTACATCAAAAAGCTCGAGAAAGGGACTTTTGAGCGCCCAATACTCTCTGAAAACTCAATTACGAGCAGTCAATTGAGCCTCCTCTTACAGGGGGTAAGGCTTGAATCGGTGAGCTACAGAAAGCGCTATGATGCGTTAAAAAGAACTTAAAAAAAGTTCTTTTTTGAGTATAAAAACAGCCTCAAAATGTATCTAAAACCACTTTTTTCAGTATCTTTATCTCATGGAAAACGGGGAAAAAGACTACAAAAAGCTGTACGAAGAAGCCCTGTTGACTATATCTGAAAAAGAAGAAAACCTGCTGAAAAAAGAAGAGATTATCTCAGACCAGCAGTTCGAACTCGACAAACTCCGCAGACATCTTTTTGGATTTAAGAGTGAGAAACGCACAAACAATGTGGGAGATGACCAGTTGGGACTTTTTGAACTTGGTACCACCAGATCAGTACAGGAAGAACTTTCTGAATCTATACCTGTGACCGAAAAGCCCACTCCGAAGAAAAGGTCGAAAGGTTCAGGGCGTATGTCCCTTCCCGAAGAACTTAGAAGAGAAGATGTGGTGATCGAGCCATCCGAATCTACAGAAGACTGCGTGAGAATAGGGGAAGAAGTGACTGAAGTGCTTGAGGTAGTCCCTGCATCATTCTATGTAAAGCGTTATATCCGCCCTAAGTATGCCCGATCCAACGGTGAAGGCATCATTATCGGGGTGCTTCCTGATAGGGTGATAGAAAAAGGGATTCCATCCGAGTCGGTAATCGCCCAGATGACTGTTGACAAATACGTCTATGGGATGCCACTCCACAGACAGATAGATAAATACTCCAAAATGGGTGTACGCATCCCCGCTTCGAGTGCATCGGATTGGATCATGAAAGGCTGGAATCATCTCAAACCACTTTGGGAACTGCTTCGGCTGATTGTGGTCAACCAAAAATATCTCCAGGTAGATGAAACACCGATAAAAGTCCAGGACAGGGACCACAAAAACAATATCCATCAGGGGTACATGTGGCTTTATCATTCCCCTGTGGACAGGCTTGTATTATTCGATTACCAAAAAGGCAGGGATCAGTCAGGTCCCAAGAAAATGCTTGCGGACTTTAGGGGTATCATCCAAACTGATGGTTTTGCAGTCTATGATTCACTTTTTGGAGATCATCCGGATATCCATCTGACTTTCTGTATGGCGCATGCCAGACGGAAGTTTGTGGATGCTGTAAAGGACGATGAAAAACAGGCTAATTATATACTCGACGAAATCCAGAAACTCTATCTTCTGGAAGCGAAGATGCGGGATGATTCAATGGGGTGGCAACAACGGACAGCATTGAGAAAGGAACATGCGGAACCCATTCTAGAAAACCTCGGAAACTGGCTGGAAGAAAAGCAGTATAGCTACAGACCTAAAAGTCCGATGGGACAAGCTATAGCTTATGCCCACAAAAGATGGGCTGGATTAAGTGCATACGCCTTGCACGGGCAGATGGAAATCGACAACAACTTAGTTGAAAATGCAGTAAGACCGTTGGCGGTAGGTAGAAAAGCTTATCTTTTTGCCGGATCCCATCAGGCAGCCGAAATGGCAGCGGCTATGTACTCCTTCATGGCAAGTTGCAAAAAGAATAAAATCAACGAGTTCGATTGGCTCAAGGACGTGTTCGAAAGAATCCAATCCCACAAGCAAAAAGACCTTTATCAACTTCTCCCATCAAACTGGGAAGAATACCAACCTAAATAAAATCATCCCATACAAGATGGGGTTCCTCGGACGGATACG
>NZ_JAKZGO010000080.1 GCF_022549785.1 Belliella alkalica | reverse complement strand
TCTTCTACCTCAATATTGGTCAGGGTAACATTRCCATTGTTGCTCACTACTATCGTGTACGCTATCACATCGTCAACAGCACTGAACTGGGTCAGGGCAGCGTCGCCGTTGATTGAACTCAACGTCTTTTCTACCGATAGCGACGGGTTCAAGACAGGACCGTCTACTTCCTCTTCATCTGTCGCAGGATCTGTAGGCTCGCCGTCAGGATCTGTGCCCGTTGCGCTCGCTACATTCAATACGCTGCCTGAATCGATATCTGCCTGTGTTACTGTATAGGTCGTCGTAAAGGTCTCACTGTCACCAGGAGCCAATACTGCTATCGTCTCGCTCAGACCTGTCAATGGATCGTTAACCGCAACATTGGTCAGGGTAACATTGCCATCGTTGCCCACTTCTATACTGTACGCAATCACATCGCCAACAGCACTGAAGCTTGTCGCTCCCGCATCGCCGTTCACCGACGTGGCAGTCTTCACTACCRMTAGCGATGGGTTCAAGACAGGACCGTCTACTTCCTCTTCATCAGTCGTAGGATCCGTAGGATCGCCGTCAGGATCTGTGCCCGTCGCGCTCGCTACATTCAATACGCTGCCGCCATCGATATCTGCCTGTGTTACTGTATAGGTCGTCGTAAAGGTCTCACTGTCACCAGGAGCCAATACTGCTATCGTCTCGCTCAGGCCTGTCAATGGATCGTTAACCGCAACATTGGTCAA
>NZ_JAKZGO010000079.1 GCF_022549785.1 Belliella alkalica | reverse complement strand
GCAGATTTTTATGTTGGTTTTTGGGTTTATAGGAGTTTTTGTTTTTTCTGCGTAGATCTGGGGTTTCTTCGGGAGAAAGATTATGGCCCACTGATTACGCTGATGCTCGCAGATTTTTAAATTGGATTTTGGTTTTAGATAAGTTTTTGATTTTTCTGCGTAGATCTGTGGTTTCTTCGGGAGAAAGATTATGGCCCGCTGATTACGCTGATGGTCGCAGATTTTTAAATTGGATTTTGGTTTTAGATAAGTTTTTGATTTTTCTGCGTAGATCTGTGGTWTCTKCGGGAGAAAGATTATGGCCCGCTGATTACGCTGATGTTGGCAGATTTTTAARTTGGATTTTGGKTTTAGATAAGTTTTTGATTTTTCTGCGTAGATCTGTGGTTTCTTCGGGAGAAAGATTATGGCCCACTGATTACGCTGATGGTCGCAGATTTTTAAATTAGATTTTGGTTTTAGATAAGTTTTTGWTYTTTCTGCGTAGATCTGGGGTTTCTTCGGGAGAAARATTATGGCCCGCTGATTACGCTGATGTTSGCAGATTTTTATGTTGGTTTTTGGGTTTATAGGAGTTTTTGATTTTTCTGCGTAGATCTGTGGTTTCTTCGGGAGAAAGATTATGGCCCACTGATTACGCTGATGGTCTTTATAGGAGTTTTTGATTTTTCTGCGTAGATCTGTGGTTTCTTCGGGAGAAAGATTATGGCCCACTGATTACGCTGATGGTC
>NZ_JAKZGO010000078.1 GCF_022549785.1 Belliella alkalica | reverse complement strand
TCGTGATCAGTGGATAGGATTCCCCGGTGCACCGAAGACGTTTACCGTAACGGCTGATTTGAGTGCGAACGAGGAGACTATGGGTTTTGGCATATCGTTGATGAGTGACCGTCTTGGCCCGGTGACGACGAATGTAGGGATGTTGACGTATGCCTATAGGATCCAGACCGGCCGGAAGAGTTTTCTTGGCCTGGGTGTGAGTGCAGGGGCGAGCGAGTATGCCATAGACGGGAGTATGCTAGACCCCAATGAGCGTGATGACATGAATCTTCCCGAGGGCAGGGTCAACTTGTTCACACCGAACATGAATGCGGGTTTGTTTTTCCATACGGATAGGTTTTATGCTGGGTTTAGTACGTTTAATTTGATAGGGAGGGGCTCCCTAAGGAGGGAGGATATATCGCTTGCATTCCATGATTTCCATTACTATTTGACGGCCGGTGTATTGTTGCCTTTGGGTGGAGTTGTGGATTTCAAGCCCAGTTTTTTGATCAAGGAAGTGAAGGGAGCACCAACGAGTTATGACCTGAATGCGATGTTTCTGTTCAATGAGCGTCTTTGGCTTGGCGGATCCTACAGGTCGAATGTACAGTTTGGTATGGACCACCTACAGGACAACCTGAACCAGCGCAATGCCGTAGCGATGATCATGGAGATATTTGCGACTCCCAATCTTCGTTTGGGATATGCGTATGACCACAATATAAATGTTTTGAGTGATTTCAAGAATAATTCGCACGAGATATC
>NZ_JAKZGO010000077.1 GCF_022549785.1 Belliella alkalica | reverse complement strand
TCTTGACCAAATGATGCTCACAAGTCTTGCCGAAGGGGAAGATTGGAGCAACTAAAGCGTGACAAAACAAGAGGTCTTGACCAAATGATGCTCACAAGTCTTGCCGAAGGGGAAGAGAGAAAAAAGGGAGAGGAGGGGAGGAGAAAAGGAGAAAGGAAAGAAAACATACTTATAACAGGTGCAACCGGATCAGGCAAAAGCTACATTGCCTCAGCATTGGGAAACCAAGCATGTATGCAGGGAGTCAAAACACAATACTACAATACAACCAAACTGTTTCCAAAACTCAAAATGCTTAAGGCTGATGGGTCTTATATTAGGGAGGTTGCAAGGATTGAAAAACAAGATTTATTAATACTTGATGACTTCGGTATTCAACAATTAGATGATATGGCTAGAATGGCACTTCTTGAAATTATTGAAGATAGATGGATATTCCGGACAATACTGACCCCTGTTCTGGACATATTGACCCCTCTAAAAATGGGTTTGGTTCTATAATCTGTTAGGCTGACAATTTTACATTTTTTTTCTGAGACTTTCTCCTTTTAACTCTATTCTGTAGGAAGAATGGACTAATCTGTCAAGAATAGCATCTGCTATAGTTTCTTCCCCGATGATATCATACCAGCTTGATACGGGCAACTGACTGACAATGATTGTTGATTTCTTTCCATAGTTTCTTCCCCGATGATATCATACCAGCTTGATACGGGCAACTGACTGACAATGATTGTTGATTTCTTTCCAT
>NZ_JAKZGO010000076.1 GCF_022549785.1 Belliella alkalica | reverse complement strand
AATTTTAATTCATTTCAATCAGCTGCGATAGCTTTTGCGCAGTAGTATAGATAACTTTGACCTATACCATAGAAACAAGTTGCTGTAGAATATTTACCGATTAAACGAGAAATATTCTGATAGTGGAGTCATGTCGGGTAATCTGCAATTTTACTATTCAACACAATTGGCAAAAAACAGGTAAAAACAAAAGAAACCAAATCTGCCTGAATAGTTTCTCAATCTAAAAAAAGTTAATTACTCCCTCTCCTGTTTTGTGCGATGGGACACCCACTCTAAATTTTCATGATAATAGAGATAAGTTCCTGTTGTTGCTCTGTGGGTTTTAGTGGTATAGTTGTATAAGTTTTTGATTCTGGCAGGAATATTTTTATCTGATACATGTTCTTTGTTAGCTCTATTGCACTTGTTGCAGAAAACTCTGCTTTGGCGATTTTAAGCAGTCGTTCCAGCTCCTTAAAGACTGCATAAGACACAAAGCAGATGCAGATGTGTGTTTCTATCCTTCGCGGTATGCGATGATAAATAGGCCTTATGCGTATATCGGTTTTACTTATCCGAAAAGCTTTTTCGATATGCCACAGGTTTCCGTATGCTGCAATGACTTCTGTCGGTTTCAAGGTTGTGTTCGTCAGATAGCCTTTCAAACCATCCCATTTTGCATCCATTTCATACTTGGAGTAATCGATAGCTACCTTTATGTCTGATTCCAGCTTGAGGTATTTGTTATATCCTCTATTATTGATGCTGTTTTTATCAAGTTTGCCGTTTTTAACCTTTTTTT
>NZ_JAKZGO010000075.1 GCF_022549785.1 Belliella alkalica | reverse complement strand
GCGACAGTAACTGTAACTGTGACAGCGCCAGCGATAGAAGCCAATGATGATGACTTCGGTCCGATCAACGGCACGACAGGTGGCACAGTACCGGGCAATGTATTGGATAACGATACCTTGAACGGAGATCCTGTGAACCCTGATGATGTGATCTTGACACCGATCAATGTAGATCCTGACTCTCCGGTAGTGATCAACCCAGATGGAACGGTTACGGTAGCACCGAACACGCCAGCGGGAGACTACGAAGTAGAGTACAGCATCTGTGAGGTGTTGAATCCAGACAACTGTGATACGGCGACAGTAACTGTAACTGTGACAGCGCCAGGAATAGTGGCCAATGATGATGACTTCGGTCCGATCAACGGCACGACAGGTGGCACAATACCGGGCAATGTATTGGATAACGATACCTTGAACGGAGACAGCGCCAGCGATAGAAGCCAATGATGATGACTTAGGTCCGATCAACGGTACGACAGGTGGCACAGTACCGGGCAATGTATTGGATAACGATACCTTGAACGGAGATCCTGTGAACCCTGATGATGTGATCTTGACACCGATCAATGTAGATCCTGACTCTCCGGTAGTGATCAACCCAGATGGAACGGTTACGGTAGCACCGAACACGCCAGCGGGAGACTACGAAGTAGAGTACAGCATCTGTGAGGTGTTGAATCCAGACAACTGTGATACGGCGACAGTAACTGTAACTGTGACAGCGCCAGGAATAGTGGCCAATGATGATGACTTCGGTCCGATCAACGGCACGACAGGTGGCACAATACCGGGCAATGTATTGGATAACGATACCTTGAACGGAGA
>NZ_JAKZGO010000074.1 GCF_022549785.1 Belliella alkalica | reverse complement strand
AATCGGGATTTCTCCTGTCCCGACCTACTCAGGATACCAATCCAATCACATACCCTTCCCCTATGGGACTATCACCCGCTTTGGTTTGCCTTCCCAGACAACTCAAGTCAGGTATGTTCTCTTTTTATCGGTCCTATAACCCCGAACCTGCCGTAACAGATCCGGTTTGGGCTGCTCCGCTTTCGCTCGCCACTACTCACGGAATCACTGTTGTTTTCTCTTCCTCCGGGTACTTAGATGTTTCAGTTCCCCGGGTTTGCCTTCCTTGCGGAATATCCCGCTAACGCGGGATGGGTTGCCCCATTCGGATATCTGCGGATCAATTCCTCTTGCGGATCCCCGCAGCTTTTCGCAGCTTGTCACGTCCTTCTTCGCCTCTGAGAGCCTAGGCATCCCCCGTACGCCCTTATTTACTTACTCTTATCGGAATCCCCCTTTTGCAGTTAGGACCCCGACGGTCTTTTGTCCACTCTCGYGGACTCATTCAATTCTCTGCTCAACTTGTCAATGAACTTTTTATGAATACCCTTACGGTATACACTGTGTGAAGCTGTAAGACTCGATACATCATAGTAGATAGGAAAACCAATGGCGTATTCCAGAAAGGAGGTGTTCCAGCCGCACCTTCCGGTACGGCTACCTTGTTACGACTTAGCCCCAGTTACCGGTTCTACCCTAAACGGCTCCTTGCGGTTACCGGCTTCAGGTCTACCCGACTTCCATGGCTTGACGGGCGGTGTGTACAAGGTCCGGGAACGTATTCACCGCGCCATGGCTGATGCGCGATTACTAGCGATTCCAGCTTCACGGGGTCGAGTTGCAGACCCCGATCCGAACTGAG
>NZ_JAKZGO010000073.1 GCF_022549785.1 Belliella alkalica | reverse complement strand
ACCTGTTGGTTTCCGACATTTGTTCTTCCATTGTTTTCATAGGCAACTGAAGCTCCATTTGGAAGCGTACCTGAAATTTCAATGGCTTTCTCTGATTCATCGAATATAAAGGATCCGTCTTCGAAAGTGATTCCGGTAATAGTTGCAGGAGTGATTTCCAACTCTGCTGTCAATACCAATGTGGTGTAGTTGGCTCCAGTAATGGTAGCTGTTGCTTGCTGCGTGCCCGTATTTGTTCGGGTATTGTTAGCATAGGCAACTGAAGCTCCATTCGGAAGCGTACCTGATATTTCAATGGCTTTCTCCGATTCATCAAATACAAAAGATCCGTCTTCGAGAGTGATTCCGGTAATAGTTGCAGGCGTAATTTCCAACTCTGCTGTCAATACCAATTCGGAATAATTATCACCTAAAATCGTAGCTGTTGCTTGCTGCGTACCCGCATTGGTTCGGGTATTGTTGGCATAAGACACTGAAGCTCCATTTGGAAGCGTGCCTGTGATTTCAATGGCTTTCTCAGATTCATCGAATACAAAGGATCCGTCTTCGAAAGTGATTCCTGTGATTGTTACTGGGGTGATGGTCAATTCTGCAGTCAATACCAACGTGGTATAATTATCACCTGAAATCGTAGCTGTTGCTTGCTGCGTACCCGCATTGGTTCGGGTATTGTTGGCATAAGACACTGAAGTGCCATTCGGAAGCGTACCTGATATTTCAATGGCTTTCTCAGTTCCGTCAAATACATAGGTACCATTCTCGAAAGTGATTCCTGTAATAGTTGCAGGAGTAATTTCCAAATCTGCTGTCAATACCAATGTAGTGTAGTTGGTTCCAGTAAT
>NZ_JAKZGO010000072.1 GCF_022549785.1 Belliella alkalica | reverse complement strand
CGTACCTGATGTCTGGGTGATTGCTCCCAAACCTGGCAACGCATCCACAACATTTACATTGCTCAACGTGAAGTCGCCAGTATTCTCTACYCTGAACGTGTAGGTAATCACATCGTCAACAACATAGCTAGACTGACTCGCTGAYTTAKCTATRCTGATCGATGMTCCTGCCGAACTGTCAACCGTGATCGTCTCTGTATCTGTATTCGTCACATCACTTCCTGTAGGAGGTGTGCCTGTTGCCGTTGCTGTATTCTCTACCGATCCCGCATCCACATCMGMCTGTGTAATCGTATAGGTTGCCGTAAACTCCGCAACCCCATTCGGTGCCAACGTAGTCGTRCCTGATGTCTGGGTGATTGCTCCCAAACCTGGCAACGCATCCGCAACATTTACATTGCTCAACGTGAAGTCGCCAGTATTCTCTACCCTGAACGTGTAGGTAATCACATCGTCAACAACATAGCTAGACTGACTCGCTGATTTAGCTATACCGATCGATGATCCTGCCGAACTGTCAACCGTGATCGTCTCTGTATCTGTATTCGTCACATCACTTCCTGTAGGAGGTGTRCCTGTTGCCGTTGCTGTATTCTCTACCGATCCCGCATCCACATCMGMCTGTGTAATCGTATAGGTTGCCGTAAACTCCGCAACCCCATTCGGTGCCAACGTAGTCGTACCTGATGTCTGGGTGATTGCTCCCAAACCTGGCAACGCA
This sequence comes from Belliella alkalica, assembly GCF_022549785.1. Lineage (GTDB taxonomy): Bacteria > Bacteroidota > Bacteroidia > Cytophagales > Cyclobacteriaceae > Belliella > Belliella alkalica. The sequence continues at coordinate 135 of NZ_JAKZGO010000072.1, read as the reverse complement.
TCCACAACATTTACATTGCTCAACGTGAAGTCGCCAGTATTCTCTACYCTGAACGTGTAGGTAATCACATCGTCAACAACATAGCTAGACTGACTCGCTGAYTTATCTATGCTGATCGATGCTCCTGCCGAACTG
>NZ_JAKZGO010000071.1 GCF_022549785.1 Belliella alkalica | reverse complement strand
GTACCGAGCATCGATCCATCTACAGGCATCGTAAGCATTCCTGAGAACACCCCAGCGGGAACATATACAATCACATACCAGATTTGTGAGGATCTTAACCCTACGAACTGCTCGACGGCCTCTGTAGAGGTTACGGTAGAAGCGGCAGAGATAGCGGCGACTGATGACGACTTCGGTCCGATCAATGGCCTAGACGGCACAGAGAACGCGGGCAATGTGTTGACAAACGACACGTTGAACGGAGATCCAGTAGATCCATCCGAGGTTACGTTGTCGGTAGGAGGCACAGAGGTCATCACTCCTGTATCGTTCCTAGACGCGGACARCAACCCAACTACTCAGGTAGTATTGAATGCAGACGGCAGTGTAGACGTTCTTGCCGGTACGCCTGCGGGTACCTATACGTTGGARTACAGCATCTGTGAGGTATTGAATCCGGACAACTGTGCTACGGCGACGATAAGCATCACGGTAGAAGCGGCAGAGATAGTGGCGACTGATGACACGGTGATAGACATCAACGGTTACGATGGTGAGGATGATGTAGTGAATGTGTTTGGTAATGACACGTTGAACGGAGATCCTGTATCGATAGATGATGTGACGTTGACGATAGTTACGGCAGCGACACCGATCAACGGCGGTCCTGTACCGAGCATCGATCCATCTACAGGCATCGTAAGCATTCCTGAGAACACCCCAGCGGGAACATATACAATCACATACCAGATTTGTGAGGATCTKAACCCTACGAACTGCTCGACGGCCTCTGTAGAGGTTACGGTAGAAGCGGCAGAGATAGCGGCGACTGATGACGACTTCGGTCCGATCAATGGCCTAGACGGCACAGAGAACGCGGGCAATGTGTTGACAAACGACACGTTGAACGGAGATCC
>NZ_JAKZGO010000008.1 GCF_022549785.1 Belliella alkalica | reverse complement strand
AAAAGGCAGAGTTTCTGCCATCAGCGCCACAGCAAGAAAGCTTGCAGTCATCATTTGGAATATGGTCGTAAAAGGAATTCCATATGAAAATCCCGAAGGCTATCTTTTCTTGGATCAAAAAAGAAAGTTGGGCTTAGTTAAGAGAATAAAAAAACAAATCGATAAATTCGGTCTGACTAATGAGGATTTAGGCCTCGAAATCAGCTCAAATTGAGGGATTTTGTTTACGTTAGTCAGAATGCTAAAAAGACACCGACACAAACAAAACGACTAGAATGGAAATTGATGCTTTACTAAAATTGATACAAGAATGGACAAATCGAGTTCCATTAATAATTCTCGGAAGTGGAGCATCTGTTCCGTTTCGACTTCCATCCATGTGGATACTTGGAGAGCATTTGAAAAATAACATATCATTTTCAGAACCTGACGACATTGCCCAATTCGAAGAGTTCAAATCAATACTTGACAAGGTAAATGACTTAGAAACAACATTACTGCAAATACAATTAAGACCAACAGTATTAGAAAAAGTGATTTTTGAAACTTGGACACTTGTAAATAAACATGACATTGAAGCGTTTGAAAATCTACTCGAAGAAAAGTTGGAATTTCCATTAGCAGAATTGACAACGCATCTTTTAAAATCCGCACAAAGAAAAGTATCAATTGTTACTACCAATTATGACAGACTTGCAGAATATGCAGCAAGCTTTTCTAATGCTTTTATCTGTACTGGATTTTCTCAAAATTTTGTAGGTCATTTTTCAAAAAGCATACATCAACAAGACTTAACAAAATTAAGTGGTTTTAAAGGGCAAGTGAATATTTGGAAAGTGCATGGTTCATTGGATTGGTTTAAGTCACATGAAGAAATGGATAGGCAATTACCTTATCGTTCAACAATTCCGGTAAATCATAAACCATTAATTGTAACTCCAGGGCTATCCAAATATTATGAAACACAATTGGAACCATTCAGGACAATATTCACTGAAGCTGATAACGAAATTGAAAAGGCTACTTCTTTTCTCTGCATTGGTTACGGCTTTAATGACATTCATGTTCAACCCAAATTAATAGCACAAATTAAAAGTGGCAAACCCATAATTGTAATCACTAAAGAACTAACACCGAAAACAAAGCAATCAATAATTGATGCAGGCTGTAAACAGTTCATTTTGATAGAAGAAGCCAATGGGAAAGATACTCGAGTTTATTCATCTTCATTTGCTGGAGAATTAATAATTCCTGATGTTAACTATTGGGCACTTTCTGAATACCTCAAACTAATAAAAAACTAGAATGGCAATATTTAATTTTGACGACAGTCAGGCAATCGGAACAGTTTTCAGTGTTGATACTGCAACAGTTATTATCAAAGTTCAAGAGTTGGAGAAACTCAGAAAGCTTCATGTAAACCAACTTGTAGCAATTAGAAGTGCAAAGGCTGGACAACATTTAATTGGGTTAATAAACAGAATAACTCGTAAGGCATCAGATGAAGAAAATCCAGTTGAAAGTGATTTAGGGCTAAGTGGATTTCTTTTTACAGAGAATATTCTCAAAGTAAATCTTATTGGAACTTTACTTGATAGGCATGGACTTAAAGAAAACGTTTTTAAACGCAATCTTGATACAGTTCCTGAAATTGAAGCACAATGTTTCCCAATTGATGGCGAAAACATAACAAAATTCATGACTACAATATCAAGTCATGAGAATTATAAAGTGCCTTTGACCGTTGGAAAATACTCAATTGATGAACAAGCACAAGCATTTTTAGACGGTGATAAATTATTTCAACGACATGCAGTAATAGTTGGAAGTACAGGTTCTGGAAAATCTTGGTGTGTTGCAAAACTAATAGAGCAAATTGCACAGCTTCCAATGGCTAATTGTATATTATTTGACATTCACGGAGAATACAGTGGTAAAGATTTTAAAATGGATGGTTTGCAACACTTACGTGTTGCAAATCCTTCCGATTTGGGCAAAACAGGGAATTTAGAGAATGATGTTTTAATGTTGCCTTATTGGCTTCTAACTTATGAAGAAATGCTTGCAATGCTTCTGGACAGAAGTGATAGCAACGCACCCAATCAAGCTATGCTGTTTTCCAAAACAGTGTTTGCAGAAAAAATGAAATATTTGGATGAAATTGGAGATACGACTTTCAAAAGTAGCATCACTATAGATAGTCCTATTCCATACAAAATTGATAATATTCTAAAGGAACTTGCAGAACTAGACCTACAAATGGTTGAAGGAGCAAGAACAGAAAAGCAAGGCCCATTTTTCGGAAAACTGACAAGATTTGTTCAAAGACTTGAAGCAAAAACTCAGGATAAGCGACTTGGCTTCCTTTTTCAAATTTCTGATGATGAACTAGACATCAATTGGTTGAATAAACTTTGTGAAAGACTAATGTTGGGAACATCTTCAAACCCAAAAAAAGCAGGTGTAAAAGTTATTGATTTTTCAGAAGTTCCATCTGATGTACTTCCGTTAGTTATTGGTTTAGTAGCTAGGCTAGTTTTTACAGTTCAACAATGGACTGTAAGGGAAAACCAACATCCAATTGCTTTGCTTTGTGATGAAGCTCACCTTTATATTCCTGAAAGAACAAATCAAGATGCAGCCGCTGAATTAGGTTTGAAAAGTTTTGAAAGAATTGCAAAAGAAGGAAGAAAATACGGAGTTAGCCTGACAGTAATCAGCCAAAGACCAGCAGAAGTAAATAGAACAGTTCTAAGTCAATGTAATAACTTTATTGCATTAAGATTATCAAATGCAGAAGACCAAGCTGTAATTAAACGATTGCTTCCTGACAATTTATCTGGACTGACAGACGTACTTCCTATTCTAGATATTGGAGAAGCTTTAGTAGTTGGTGATGCATCGTTACTTCCTACAAGAATTATAATTGATGAACCAATAATCAAACCTGAAAGTGCAACTGTGAAATTTTGGAAAGAATGGAGTGCTGACACATCGAAACAAGATATAGCGACAGCAGTGAGTGGATTAAGAAAACAATCAAAATCGTGAAAGAAGCACGAAGGCATAACATCACCTATACGCAAGCAGGGGTTTCGTGCTTCGTAGGACAAGAAAGTGGTGAATTTAAAGTTCAGTTCTTCGTAGGAAGTTCAGTGGTTAAAATCCCTGCCTGCGTATAGCTGAGAACCGTGTGTGACTTGAATCGAACTTAAAAGTAGGTCGAATGCTTTGAAATGGATGGAGGACTATTGGGTAACCAATAGAGAGGCCCTCCGATGGCGGTTTACCGAAACAGCTATCAAACTACCTTACGCTGCATATCTGGGAAACCAATATGTGGTGAGCGGTAAGGAAAAACGGGGACATTGATCCCTGTAGGTGAGTACTGATGGAGCTGATCCGCCGCGGCGGAGAACCAGTGACGAAGCCTCGATAAGGCAAATTACGATGTGAAAAATAGGTAGTTACGTTTGTACCTATGACAAAGTGTGGCGGACGATCGGATATACTGGCCACATCGCATCCGGGGTTAAGCTGGCAGAGCTTGTCCCGAGTATCGGGAAACGCAATACAGGCCATTTCAATGCCTGCCCCGATTATTTCGGGGGAACAAGTGAACTCTATGCTGTCAGGTCAAATCGAGAGAGTAAACCAGCACCTGTGGTTGGGTGAAGCATAGGGGGCAGATCCAGTTGTAGTAGTTACGAAATACCTGTAATGGGTATGAGCGAAGAGCTGGACATGTTTAGTTTCAAACCAGTTTACAACCAGTTTATTTGGGATGACAGACTACTATGAAACAAAATCGCAACCAATTACCAAGTTGATGGTATGGCAGGCGTATAAGAAGGTAAAATCCAACAAAGGCAGCGCAGGCATAGACCGTATGGATTGGGAGGAGTTAGATAGTAATCTATCTTCACATCTGTATAAACTATGGAACAGACTAACCTCAGGGAGCTATTTTCCTATGCCTGTCAAGCAGGTGAAGATACCCAAGAAGGATGGAGGCGTTCGTAACTTAGGCGTACCCACACTTCTCGATCGTATTGCACAGCAAGTAGTAAGAGCGCATTTGGAGAGAAAACTCGAGCCACTGTTCCATGAGAGTTCATTTGGCTATAGACCGAATCGTAATGCTCACCAAGCAGTGAAACAATCAGAGCGAAACTGTTTTGGGCATGACTTTGTAGTAGACCTTGATATTAAAGGGTTCTTCGACAATATCAATCATGACCTGATGATGAAAGCATTGAGACATTATTGTAAGGATGAATGGATAGCCCTATACGTCTCTAGATGGTTAAAGGCAGGCATCATGGCAGAGGAGGGTTTCGAGGAGACAAAAGCAGGGACACCCCAAGGAGGCGTAGTTAGTCCATTACTTGCGAATCTCTATCTACATGTAGCTTTTGATGAATGGATGCGGAAATACCATCAAGAGAAACCATTTGAACGGTATGCAGACGATGTGGTGGTACACTGCAAAACAGAAAAGCAAGCACAATATATGTTAAGACAGATCCGTCAACGGATGAAGTCCTGCTTTCTAGAATTGCACCCTGAGAAAACCAAGATTGTTAACCTACGTGGCTGGTCAGAGACTAAGTATCCCAGAAAGTATGATTTTCTTGGATTCACGATCAAAGCATCGATGCAGACCATCAAAGGGAAAGGGATGTTGCTACCTGGGACATTCGTGAGTATCAAGTCCAGAACTGCAATACTCGGCAAATTCAGGGAAATGCAAATCCACAAATGGCGTAAGCCTATAAAGGATGTGGCCAATCGTTTGAATCCTGTCATCAGGGGACTGCTCAATTACTATCATAAGCTTAGAGGAGAATCCATACGTGAAGTATGGAACCAACTCAACCACCGCTTGCTCAAGTGGGTAAAATGGGAGAAGGGACTATACAAATGGGCGGCAGTCAGATGGCTAAAGCAACAATACAAGTCTACCCCAAACCTATTTGAACATTGGAAATTGGTTCAACCTTAGGTAAATTAGAACCGAAGCGATTTATAAACATGAAGAGCCGTGTGAGGTGAGAGTCTCACGCACGGTTCTGTGGGAAGGTGAGGGTGCAATTCCCTCGCCTGACCCGATTATGCCTCACCCCTAAAAGACGACTCTATTGAAATTAAAATCTGAAATATCAAAGGACAAAAACGGTAAGGTAATTTCGATTGAAGAATTTGTATATAATGACCAAGGTCAAATTATTAGACAAGATTACAAGGACGAAAATGGAAACCGCAACTTTTACAAGGTATTTGAATATGATTTTAAAGGAAACTGCATTCGGACTTTTGAATATTCAGACAATGACGAACTTCAAGTTAGTTTTGAGTACGGTTATGACAAAAACAACAACCAAATTAAAGCCATAGAAATAACCGCTAAAGGACTAATTTGGGATTGGAAAGAAATAGTAAATGAACCCAATCAAAATTTAAAATTTTGGCTTACTAAGGATGAAAACGGAAATGTTGTTCACAAGACAATTGAAAACTTACTTGACGGCTCTGAACAAAGGTTTAATAGTGACAACAAACTCTATGAAATTCATTTAAAAAAGTTTGACCAAACAAACCGACTCGTAGAGAAATTAATAACAGACGAAAATGGGAAAGAGAAAGAAAAACACATTTACGAATACCAAGGACAAAAGGAGATTTGGAAATTTATTCTAAATGGTTCGACAGTTAAGACAGAAGAAAGAGTTTATGACGACAATAAAAATCTAACTCATTATATTAGAAAGGACAATAAAGGGAAATGCTTAGAATGGTATGGGTTTGAGTATGATAAATTTGGTTACAAAATAAAATTTTTTTGGGGACAAGAAGAAGACAAGCAAATTGGATTTAAAACTTTTGAACTTAATTGTAACAACAAATGATAAAAGGGCGAAAGCATAACAGCAAATACATACAAGCAGGGTTTTCGTGCTTCGTAGGACAGGAAAGTGCTATATTTGAAGTTCAGTTCTTCGTAGGAAGTTAAGTGATTAAAATCCCTGCCTTCGCGAAGCTGAATCCTGTTGACACCCATTTTAATGAACGACACTGCAATCATAAAAAGACAATTTTTTAACTCACTAAAACGTGGGACAGGTGAAGCGTATCTTTTAGTGAGAGACAATCCAAAAATTGACTTTTCAAACCACATTATTAAGGGTGCATTGAATATTTATGCTTATGACGGACAAAGTGAAGGCGACAGAGCAAGATATATTTTTGATATAATTTCTATTTCAAAGTGTCAAGACAAAATTCGCAAAGCTGTTTTACAAGGTTTGGCAACTGAACAAGACAACACTTGGAATTTGACACATTTATTTGCACTTGCAAAACTTTACGCTCAACAAAACGATGCCGAGTTAAAACAAGCTATTTACGACAGATTTTTAAGTAATCCGATTGAAGGTTCGGATTGGGTTGGTGCTTATGAAATATTAGAACTTGACGGACTGAATGGATTGTTTTACGTTGCTGAAAAGTTTGGAAAATACATTGAACAAAATCCTGATGATTGGCAAGATGATTGGATAATTAAACGTTTTCAGGAAGAAAACGAAAGCATAAAAGTTTACGAAGAACTTAAAAAGAAAGCCAGGACGAACAAGTTCATTCGCATTTATCTTGACAATATAAAACTAACAAAAGCAAGTCAAGAAAAGCACAAAACAAAACCAACAAAACACAAAGACATTATTGACGAAGTACTGAACAGTAAACCATATATCTCTTTCAGACGAAAAAGAAACTTAACAGACGAAGAAATAAATATAGTTGCCAAACAACTCATTAGCGAAACAGATAAATCAAATATTGAAAGATTGTTAGATATTTTTGATTTTTATAAATTTCCTTACGACAGTCAAATAATTTTAAACTTTACCAATCAAAAGCGGACAAGCAAAAACAGAATTGTTGAATATGCAATCAACGCATTAAAACATTTGAAAAGCAAAGACATTAGAACCTTTGCTATCGACAAAATACAGAACTCAAAAAATCCGATTGACTATTTAGAAATTTTGGTTTCTAATTACAAAAGTGGCGATTTCAAACTATTAAGCGAAATTGCAAATAAGACAAAAAGTGAACACAAAATAGAGCAGTTAGCAGGGATTTATTCAGACATTTTCAAAGCCAATAAGACAAAAGAGTGTAAAGAGCCACTTGAAGTCTTATATAACAAAATGAATTGTGCAATTCACCGCAACGGAATTGTTGAAATTCTAATTGAGAACAAGGTAATAAACGACAAAATCAGACAAGAAATAAAGTTTGACTGTGACTTAGAAACAAGAAAACTAGCGGATTGAAAAGAAAAACGACAGGTAACATTTAGCCCACTAGAGAAAAGCCCTTAAAAAAAGCCCTGATAGGAAAAAAATCTATCAGGGCTTTTTGCTAGTGGCTGTTGACTGACAACTGGAGGGTGAAGTGTTTGCTAGGTGTATTAGTACTCTTTTTATGGGTTTAACTATTTTTCATTAGTTGCGATTTCTACTATTATTTTACCAATCCCTGGGGAATAGGCATAGAGGCCCCTCCATAAATTGGGGTATTCTGCTTTAGAGATGTCTTGGACCCAACCATTGTGTTCTTAGATCCTGAATCCATGTCAGGAAGGGGCTGGATTTGGTTTGAAAGGTTTTGATATTACTAAAAATATGCAGAATTTAGGTAAAATGCTCAGTAGTATGGTGTCAGTTCAACAGCACCTACACACAAGTGTGTATGCTTTTTGGTCTGTGCTTCATCGGCAGATTTGGAAATAAATCCAAGGAGATTCAGGTCATGCTTATCGATAAAGGCATCAATTACTCTGACGGCATTTTCTTTGGGAATGGCATCTTCTAAGCTGGAGAAGGTCACTTGAAATCGATCTATTCCTAGGATGTGGTTCATGGAAATAAGCTGATATTCTTGCAACTAACTACCATTAAAATAACTAATTTTAGAGGAATTGAAAAACCGATGAACTAAGAAATAGCAGAGACTTTTTTCACAGTCTGCCGTTAGTGCCAATTGCAGAACACAATACACAAAATTAAAATCATTTCTAAAATTAACAATATGGAAATTCATTACCAAGAAAGTAACATACATTGGAACTATTATTTAGCTATCGAGAGTGACTTTGAAAAGATTTCTCGATACATTGAATTTGCTGAAGCAAACAACAGCACATTTTCTATTGAACTTGCTAGAATTATTATGGCAAGTTCTCAAGAAATTGATGGTATAATGAAGAAACTATGTAATCTTTTAGACCCAAATCAAACAGCTGAAAATATTAATCATTACAAAACAATTATAAAAACAAGTCTAATTGACTTAACACGTGAAAGAGCATATATTCCTAGATTTGGCATGTCAAGTGAACCTTGGGAAAATTGGAATCTCGGTGACAATAATCCTGACTGGTGGCGAGCAAATAACAATATAAAACATGACAGAACTCAAAACCTTGGTGATGCAAATTTAAAAAATGCATTTAACGCAGTTGGAGCATTATTGATAACGACACTATATTACTACAAAGCAGAAAAAGAAAGAGTAAACGGAAGACCAATTACATGGCAAGATTTCACATTTGAGTTAAAACCTAAATCTTCATTATTTATATTAAATTCAGATTACTATCACGAACCTGGAACTTGGGGAGCAGTTGAATGGTAGACTATAAAAGCAACTGGCACTAACATTAAGCCCACTATAGAAAAGCCCTTTAAAAAGCCCTGATAGGAAAAAAATCTATCAGGGCTTTTTGCTAGTGGCTGTTGACTGACATCCGTAGGATGAAGTATTTGCTAGGTGTATTGGTACTCTTTTAATGGGTTTAATTATTTTTCATTAGTTACGATTTCTACTATTATTTTACCAATCCCTGTGGAATAGGCATAAAAACCCCTACCCAAAATTGGGGTATTCTGCTTTAGAGATGTCTTGGACCCAACCATTGATTTTTTAGATCCTTAAAGAAGATCAAGAAGGATCAGGGTTTGGTTTGGAAGATTTTGATATGGCTAAAAATATGCGGAATTTGGTAAAATGCTCAGTAGTATGGTGTCAGTTCAACTGCATCTACACGCAAGTGTGTATGCTTTTTGGTCGGTGCTTCACCGGTAGGTTTGGAAATAAATCCAAGGAGATTCAGGTCATGCTTATCGATAAAGGCATCAATTACTCTGACGGCGTTTTCTTTGGGAATAGCATCTTCCAAGCTGGAGAAGGTCACTTGAAATCGGTCTATTCCTAGGATGTGGTTCATGGAAATAAGCTGATATTCTTACGACTAACTACCATTAAATTTACTAATTTTAGAAGAATTGAAAAACCGTTGAACTAAGAAATAGCAGAGATTTTTTTCACAGTCTGCCGTTTTGCACTATTCTAAAAAAGAAGAACCTAAGAATATAATGACGGAAATTTTGTAAATTCGTAAAAGGTTTAAAATCAAAACATATGTTTGCTACAATCGAAATTGATAGGAATAACCTGACGATAATGGGAGTGAAATTTTCAGATTTAAAGACATTAGAAAGCACGGCAAATGCTTTGGGAAGTAATATGTTTGAGGGTTTTAAACCTACGCCCAAAGGGGTTGAAATAATCAGGGATTATGTATCAGGAAAAATTTCATTGGGTGAATTAGTGAAGTTTGCGGAAGAAAGGGCTTATGTCTGATTCCTATAAGTACATAGACTTTGATTATACTTATGTAGACCCAAAAACAGGAATTTTAAAAAATATTCCGGGAATTACAGACCCAGATGTATTACTTTTTGTTGAAAGTGGAGCTGTGACAAAACGACTTCAGGAACTTTACAACAATCCCATTAAGATTAAAGGAATTGAAAACCTTTTTGATATTCACAAGCATTTGTTTCAAGACATATATGTCTGGGCTGGCAAAAAGAGGGTTGTGGAAATAAGTAAAGATGGAAAACAATTTTTTCCCACCACCCATTTTGATAATGCCAGTAACTATATTAATTCTTTGATGGCTGACTACAAGAAAATTCGAAAGAACAGAAGAAAAGAATAGCAGAGAAGTTGGCAGAAATTTTAGATAATGTAAATTGTTTTCATCCCTTTAGAGAAGGTAACGGACGTGCACAAAGAGAGTTTTTAAGGTTATTGGCCTTGGAAAAAGGGTTGATTCTGAACCTAAACCCTCCTGACAATAAAAGTGTGTTTGAAAGATATATGAAAGGAACAATAGAGAGTGATTTAGAAATATTGAAAGAATTGATTTTTGAACTAATTGTCTCAAAAAAATGAAAAAGAAAAGCCCATAACATTACCTAGGATCCAGCGGGCGACTCCGAGTAACCATGGAAATCAGTATCTTTAAGGAGTTAGGAATAGGCCTGAAGAGAACGGCCCCGAATGCCCGCCTGAAGTCAGACAGGCCCGCCGTCTCCAAGCTGATTTCCGATTGCCAGTAATGTGAACAAACCACAAAATGTTTCCATATAATTCAACTTTTTATTATCTTTGTTCTGTATTATGATTTAAAAAACTGAATGGATAAATATTTTGACGTCATTTTTCTTGAACAAGCTCTCGAGTTTTTAGAAAAGTTGGATTTGAAAACAAGACAAAAAATATACTACAACGTTGACAAGGCCAAACTTGGACTTGACCCGAAACTGTTCAAAAAACTGACTGATGAAATTTGGGAGTTCAGGACAAAATATAGCGGACTGCAATATCGACTTTTCGCATTTTGGGACAAAACTGACAAGTCTGAAACACTTGTCATTTCAACACATGGAATTGTGAAAAAAGTTGATAAAGTTCCGAAAGCAGATATCGAAAAAGCGGAAAGGATTAGAAAAGAATACTTTGAACAATAAAACTATGGAAACAAAAAATAAAAAAATGAAAATGATGACCCTTGACCAGCTCAAAGACAGGGATATAGGGGAAATAGGAACTCCAGAAAGGGACAAATACGAATTTGACCTGCGAATGGAATTACTTGGAGAAATGATAAAATCCGTGCGGAAAGAAAGGAATTTGACCCAAGAACAACTTGGAGAACTTATAGGTGTCCAAAAATCCCAGATTTCGAAATTAGAACGGAGTACAAAAAATGTTACCATCGAAACGATTTTGAAAGTCTTTAAAGCATTAAAAGCTAACGTTAAGTTCAGTGTAGAAATGAACGAATTGGAATTCAATGTAGCGTGAAAATAAAGCCAATACTGGCAACAGCACCTAAGATAACATGGGGCGGTAAGTGGAATCCGAAGGGTTTGTTCCTCGAAGTAACATTATCTAAGGCCGATAGCTAATCGCTTCGAAATGTCCCACGTCTCCAAGCTGATTCACGTTTTGCACTATTCTAAAAAAGAAGAACCTAAGAATATAATGCCAGTAACTATATTAATTCTTTGATGGCTGACTACAAGAGAATTCGAAAGAACAGAAGAAAAGAATTAGCAGAGAAGTTGGCAGAAATTTTAGATAATGTAAATTATTTTCATCCCTTTAGAGAAGGTAACGGACGTGCACAAAGAGAGTTTTTAAGGTTATTGGCCTTGGAAAAAGGGTTGATTCTGAACCTAAACGCTCCTGACAATAAAAGTGTGTTTGAAAGATATATGAAAGGAACAATAGAGAGTGATTTAGAAATATTGAAAGAATTGATTTTTGAACTAATTGTCTCAAAAAAATGAAAAAGAAAAGCCCATAACATCACCTAGGATCCAGCGGGCGGTTCAGAGTAAATATGGAAATCAGTATCTTTAAGGAGTTAGGAATAGGCCTGAAGAGAACGGCCCCGAATGCCCGCCTGAAGTCAGACAGGCCCGCCGTCTCCAAGCTGATTTCCGTTGTCGGCAGCTTAGAAAACACAACAACAGAGAAAATGGGACATAAAGTAGTTTGTTTAGACTGTAAAAAATCATTTAGCCAAGGAACTGACTTTAATGACAGAAAGGAAGCTAATTGTCCTGATTGTGGAAAACAAATGGCTCTTTTACCTCATATGTTCAGACCGCCAAAAAAGTCGGAAGAAAAAAAATGGGAGACTGTAAAGTTTTTAATAGACAACGGTTTTCATTTTCAACACATTTACGAAACCGTTACCAAGACAATAAACGGATTTACTAAATATGAAAATTTGGTTCCCTATCCTGACAATATTCGAGATGCCAAAGAGTTTGTAGAACGTTATAAAAATCAAGCAAGAAAATGATTTTTTAAGGGGTTGACAGTCAAATAGTTGAATTAAAAATGACTAACTGCCAGTTTCCCGACAACCAAGAAGGTGATTGGGACGGTAATTGGCTTAACATATGTTTGGAATTTGAAAGCAAGGACACCAAGCAGAACAAGTAAAGACAATGAAAGAACACCTTGAAAAATTGAAAGAACAAGGAATTAATTCATTAAATGATAAACCAACTTCAAAATGGACAAAAGAGAAAAAATAATATCTTCCTACATTCAAGCGTACAACAGCTTTGATGTTCCAAAAATGACAGCAAACTTTTCTGATAAAATTATTTTTACTAACATACAAAATGGTGAAACTTCAATGACATTGAATGGAATTGAAGAGTTTAAAAAACAAGCAGAATTGGCAAAAACGTATTTTTCTGAAAGGCAACAAATAGTTAAGGCCATTAAACACAAAGGAGAAAAAAGTCAGATTGAAATTGAATATTATGGTGTATTAGCGATTGATTTTCCGAATGGAATGAAAAAAGGTCAGGAGATTAGACTTAATGGAACATCAATATTTGAATTCTCAGAAGATGAAATAATAAAATTAACTGACATAAGTTGACAGCATTGAAAAAACAACGACCCGCTAACAACCGTTTTTGCAAAAGCGAGGTTTTCGTGCTTTTATGACAGGGAAGTTCTAAATTCAAGTTTTGTGTATCTTATTAAGTTCAGCCCTAAAAATCCTACCTGACAAAGTTAAAATCCTTGCCACCCATGAATTACAATGAGATATATAAAAATTAGAGGTTATAAGAAAAAGATTTCCAAAATTCAAGGATGGATAAATGAAAACCTGGAATTGGACACAGAGTTTTTGAATGAACGAAAATACATGTACACCAAAGTTTATGTTGACCCTTGGGACAGTTTGACTTTGACAAAAAGCCATATTCCAGAACCAAAAGGGAAGGCTAAAATGGAAATCATTAAAGGACTGGAAAAAAATGACGGATATGGAATTAGAAAACTTAAAATTCCCAATTGGTAAGTTTGCCAAACCTGCTACAATTACACACGCCATTTTAGAAAAATGGATTGGTGATATTTCGACATTTCCTGCGAGACTAGTCAGCGAAGTTGCTGACCTCACTGACGAACAACTTGATACACCATACAGACCAAATGGCTGGACAATTAGGCAGGTTATACACCATTGTGCCGACAGTCACATGAATAGCTTGGTTCGGCTAAAACTTGCGCTAACGGAAGAAGAACCAACTATTAAACCTTACTTTGAAGAACGCTGGGCAGAACTTGACGACACCAAAAATATGCCTATCAATTCATCATTAAAAATGCTAGAAGGTATTCACGAAAGATGGACATTTTTGTTGAAAAACCTATCTGAAGACCATCACTCACGAGTTTTCATTCATCCGGAACATGGAAGGAAGTTTAGGATTGACGAAAATATTGGTGTTTATGCTTGGCATTGCAATCATCATCTTGCTCATATCACAGAAACAAAAAAGAGGCATAACTGGAAATAAAGCGTAAAACATAAAGATCGGCAGAGATCTTTTTGTCAACCTGTGTTGAAAAGCTAGAGTGAGATATTAGCCATACCAAACACCATACATGAAACAAATAACATTTATTTTAACAGCTTTAATTTTTATTTCGAACTGTTCGTATGGACAAGACGCCGGATTTACGGGCTATGCTACAAGCATTGTTGACCAAAATAAAGTTGAAATCAATACTTATGGCTTTCAAGACAAAATAAGAGAAGTCAAATATGATAGTCTCACCATGCAGCCTATAGGATCGGTAAGTAAGGTAGTAATTGGTTTGGCCATAATGAAAGCAGTTGACCTTGGCTTTATCAACATAGATACGGACATCAACGAGTACCTTAATTTCAAAATAGCTAATCCAAACCTAAAGAATGGTCAACCAATCACTTTAAGACATTTGGGAACCCATACATCGGGAATTACAGACAACGAAAGATATTATGTACAGGGTTATAAAAAAGGTTTACAGCCACCTTATCAATTGGGGGAATTTCTCAAATCTTATTTGACGCCTGAAGGGACAAGATATTCAAAGAAAAACTTTGGTAAAAATCAGCCAGGGAAAGCGTATAGCTATTCGAATTTCGGTGCAGCACTTGCAGCTCATGTGATCGAAAATGCTTCGAAAATGCCATTTGATCAATTTACCGAAACATACATTTTCCAGCCCCTTATGATGGAGGACACACATTGGCATTATAAAGAAATACAAATGGGAGCATATTCCATTCTATATGATGAAAAAGACAAACCAATGGATTTTTATTCTCTTACGACTTATCCCGATGGTGGACTAAAAACCAATATTGTTGATTTGAGCAAGATGCTGCAAACGATTATCAAAGGTTATCAGGGTGATTCTGAATTATTGAGTGAGACTTCTTGGAAGTTGTTTTTTGACAAAAACTTTTCACAAGCCGAGCCTATCAAGGGTATGGATCCAAGCGAGCCAAACAGTGGTATTTTTATTATTTACTCCAATAGCGGCTCTATAGGCCATACAGGTTCTGACCCAGGTGTATCTTCGGTTATGTTTTTTGATCCAGAAACCATGAAAGGAAAGATTTTTATGGCAAATGAAGATCTGACTAAACACAATGTAAGCGCCTTCAAGTCCATTTGGCAAAATCTATAATAGACTTAGATTGACTTTGGGCACATTCAGCTCTTGAGAAAAATCCATTATCACCCGCCTGATCATCACGGGATCATGAAATTATTCTATACAGATGAATACTCGATCTACGTATCTTTCAGTACATGTCAATCAGCTGTAGACATTTGAAGATTATCCGCATGGTTTTATTGTGAGTTTCATCGAATGATGTCATTGAGCATAATCACCGTAAAAATAATACCATTAATTCTTTCACATTAAATTTATCATTATTATGTTAGTAGTAAATTAAATTATAATGCATTTTAAATATAGAATAGCAAATTTTATAGTGGACACAATAGTTTTTTTTGTTTTTTCTTTAATAACTCTTTTGATTTTCAGAGAGGTTATTGAAGAAAATATGCTAAAAAACATATTGATAGCCTGTTACTTTCTTTATTATTTTGCCACTGAGTTTTTTGTAGGTAAGACAATTGGCAAAATCCTTACAAAGACCAAAGTAGTACAAAAAGACTCTCTGGAAAGACCGAAATTTCACCAGATAATTATAAGAACACTGCTACGTGGTTTACCATTTTACTTTATCACCTATTTTATCTCTGAAAAAGGCCTTCACGATCATCTATCACAAACAATACTTATCAAATCTTAATCCAATATATCATATGAAAAAAATCGCCAAACTATTATCTATTGTCCTAATCATGGCATCTATGTCAAGTTGTGCTACCATTTTTGGTGGACCGGTGACAGAGTATCAGAGAACAAAGCCAGGACCAGGCGAGCCTCAAAGGCAAGTGAGAGTAGGTGCACTTATCGCTGATCTCGTATTATTTGCCCCTAGCTTAATTGTAGATTTTGCGACTGGAGCAATCTACAAGCCAGAAGGGAAATAACATCAACCTAAATAAAAGCTGTCTAGAAATAGGCAGCTTTTATTTTTTATTGACTATCTGGTTTTATAACAGCATCCACAGTTAATATGGTACATAACTTGAATTCAACTCATTCGATTATCGGACGTCGCCGGTTTTATCCGCTTTGATATCAGTAACCATTTATTATAACTTATGTAGTTCAAATCAATCCGCTGTGGTCGGATGATTGTCGACTGTTGACAAGTTTCGCATAATTATTAATGATATACTCTCCTACTTGTGTCATTGTGGGTAATCATAAAAATATATCCCATTTTGAAAAAATCCTTAAAATAAAACCTGTATCTTCCTTACAAATATATTTATCATGGCAAAGGAACACACGGTCAAAAAAGCGGACAAGAAAAAACCTGAAAAGAATTTGAAGGAAAAGAGAGCCGAGAAAAAAGCCAAACAGGCTGATAAAAAGAATAGGGACTAAGCATCGAAAGCTGTTTTCTTTGATTTAGACATAAAAAAAGCGACAAATTTGTCGCTTTTTTTATGTCTAAATTTTTAATATGATATCCGCTATATTATGCCTTGCTTCTTTTATTATGTGCAAAGTAATTGATAATCATATATATCATCAATTATTATAGGTCAAATGACTTCCTGATTTTATCTACAAAATCCAATTTTTCCCACGTGAATAGTTCTACATCCAAGTTGATGGATTTGCCGTCAGGTGTGTAGAATGTTTTGTTCACCACTTCATTAGTCCTGCCCATGTGCCCATATGCAGCAGTCTCTTCGTAAATAGGATTTCTCAATTTTAGTCTTTGCTCGA
Source organism: Belliella alkalica (assembly GCF_022549785.1). Lineage (GTDB taxonomy): Bacteria > Bacteroidota > Bacteroidia > Cytophagales > Cyclobacteriaceae > Belliella > Belliella alkalica. Next base: position 225,690 of record NZ_JAKZGO010000008.1, on the reverse strand, counting down.
TGGCATAAGGTCTCATATCGAAGATTTCTTCTACTTTTTTGGCGATTTCACCATCTGACAGACCTATTTTTGAAGTACCATAAGTATTGATATAGATTCCCATTGGTTTGGCTACACCAATAGCGTAAGATACCTGCACAAGGATCTCATCAGCTATTCCCGCAGCCACCATATTTTTGGCAATATGTCTAGTTGCGTAAGCTGCTGATCTATCTACTTTTGATGGATCTTTTCCTGAAAAAGCTCCTCCACCATGCGCACCTTTGCCACCATAGGTATCAACGATGATTTTTCTCCCTGTCAATCCGGTATCTCCATGTGGCCCACCAATCACAAATTTTCCCGTAGGGTTGATATGATAAGTGATTTTATCTGTAAACAAAGCTTGAATCTCAGGCTTCAATTGCGCTTTTACCCTTGGGATAAGAATATTTATCAAGTCTTCTTTGATCTTGGCCAGCATCGTAGGTTCATCTCCAAAGTCATCATGCTGTGTAGAAATCACAATAGCATCGATTCTTTGGGGCTGATTGTCATCAGAATATTCGATTGTCACTTGGGATTTTGAATCAGGTCTCAGATATTTGATCGCATCGGACTCTCTTCTCAACTCCGCCAGTTCCTTCAAAATCCTATGTGATAGATCTAGTGCCAATGGCATATAATTGTCTGTTTCCTTAGTGGCATAGCCAAACATCATCCCTTGATCTCCGGCACCTTGCTCTTCCGGACTTTGGCGATCCACACCTTGGTTGATGTCGGGAGACTGTTCGTGAATTGCTGACAATACACCACATGAGTTTCCGTCAAACATGTATTCACCTTTGGTATACCCAATTCTATTGATCACATCTCTTGCTATTTTTTGTACATCAAGATAGGTTTCTGATTTTACCTCGCCGGCAAGAATCACCTGACCAGTAGTCACTAAAGTTTCACAAGCAACTTTCGATCTTGGGTCAAAGGCTAAAAAATTATCAATCAAGGCATCTGAAATTTGATCAGAAATCTTATCAGGGTGTCCCTCAGATACAGATTCTGAGGTAAATAAATATGGCATATTGTTATTACTTTTTTACAATTTCTAAATAGTGTGTAAAAATAGGGTTTCAAAGGGAAATAAAAAACCGGATTTCTTTAGATCTTACAAGTATGTGCTATCCGGGGAAGTTACTTTTTCTATTTCTATTGATTTTTTATGTATAAATTTGATCCTATTATGAACATACATGCTTACCGGTCTGAATACTCAAATACTTAAATTAAATTCTAGTACGTTCTAGAAGTAAATTAGATTTGATTTTTGAGAAGAATTAAAATGAAAAAAAATATAAATGCAACAATGTTGCGTTTGTAATCAATAAAATCTTACCTTTGAACCATATCATTCACATAGTGTTCTCTTCATTTGAATGATGATGGTTGACAATAGGCTCTGAATTTAGGTTCAGAGCCTTCTTTCAAAAAAAATGAACACGATGAAAAAGATAGCATTAACGTTAATTGGAGGGCTTTTGCTCCTCAGCAGTATGGTAAGCGTAGAGCCTGATATGTGGGCTATGTTTTCCAAAACCAGGTTTGTGGAGAAATTGAACCGAGAGTTTGGCATGTATTTTCTTTACCCAAAATTTCCAGATGAATTGATGGAATTTGAGGGAAAGGTGGTTACTGTATCGGGGTTCTATATTCCCTTAGATATGAATGCATCGAATATTGCCGTGCTTTCGAAATTTCCCATGGCAGAATGTTTCTTCTGTGGAGGAGCTGGACCTGAAAGTATTGTCGTAGGCTATCTTAAAAAGAAACCCAATCGTAAAATCAAAACTGATGAAATCGTCAAAATCAAGGGTAAATTGAAGCTCAACGAGAATGATATAGACGAGCTGAATTTTATCCTTCAAGATGCCGAGATCATCTTAGACTGAAAAAATGCAAAACAAACTTCCTGTAACTGTTCTTAGTGGTTTTTTGGGAGCGGGGAAAACAACACTCCTCAACCATATTTTACACAACAAAGAAGGTTTGAAAGTAGCAGTAATTGTCAACGACATGAGCGAGATCAATGTCGATGCGCAGTTAGTTCGCCAAGAAAACACACTTTCTAGGACTGAAGAAAAGCTTGTAGAAATGAGCAATGGCTGTATTTGCTGCACACTCCGGGAAGATCTCATGTTAGAAGTGGAGCGATTGGCAAAAGAAAACAGGTTTGACTACCTCTTGATCGAAAGCTCTGGAATTTCCGAACCGCTTCCCGTAGCACAGACTTTCAGTTTTGTAGATGATGAAAAAGGCATTGACCTATCCAAATTCAGCCGACTAGATACTATGGTTACCGTAGTAGATGCGCTAAATTTTTACAAGGACTTTGGAAGCAGTGATACCGTACATTCCAAGAAGCTTAATGATGACGAAGAAGATCAACGAACTATCGTAAATCTCCTTACAGATCAAATCGAATTTGCCAATGTCATTATTCTCAATAAGGCCGATTTAGTCTCTGCTGCCCATATTTCAGAATTGAAGGCAATCCTCTATAAGCTCAATCCTGGTGCAAAAATCATCATCAGCAATCATAGCAAAGTTGATCCCAAAGAAATTCTCAATACTCGAATGTTTGATTTTGAGGAAGCATCCGCATCCGCAGGATGGTTGGCAGAACTAGAGAATGAACATGTTCCCGAAACAGAGGAGTATGGAATCTCTTCCTTTGTTTATAGGGACAAACGTCCATTCCATCCCCAGAGATTTTGGGAATACATCTCATTCAATTGGCCTGCAGGCATTATCAGAAGCAAAGGGCTATTTTACATAGCATCTAGAAAGGATCAGGCAATATCGTGGTCTCAAGCTGGAGGTTCTGTCAAAGCAGACCCTGTTGGCGTTTGGTGGGCGAGCATGCCTTTCAAAGAAAGAAGTCGCTATGCTTCCTATATAGACAACCAAGAGTACATAGAGTCCAAATGGGACAAGAATTTTGGAGATAGACAAAATGAGTTGGTACTTATTGGCCAAGATATGGACAAAGAAAAAATAATAAATGAACTGGATTCTTGTTTGTTGACTCCATTGGAAGTTGCGGATTTTCTAAATGGAGAAAAATTCTCAGATAATTGGCCTATCTAAATCCAATGATTTCTGGAAATACCTGTCTTTTTTTGCTGATTTTACGTTAAACAAATATGGCAAAGAAAAAGGGACAAAAAAATGAAGAAGAAGCTGAAGAATGGGATTTCAGCGAAGGTTTTGGAGGGATTCCTGACGATGTCGATCTGACCAGAAATATAGGTTGTGCATCTGACAGTAAAAAGGGAAAAAAATCCAAAAATTCAGCAAATGAAAAAAGTTGAAATAAAGGTTGATTTTATATATTAAAAGCTACCCAGTTGATTCTGGGTAGCTTTTTTTTATGTGGTCATATGCTTCTTTTCCAGTGGGTTTAATTGATTGCTTCAAACCAATTTCTGGCAGTATCCTATATCAATCCACTATTGATTTAGGACAAATGAATGCATTAAAATCATTACTGGATAAGTTCAGTATAACCATATTTTTCATTTCAAATTGAGAGGTTATACCTGACTACCTTCAGAATCTTCTTTAACTTTCGCTGCTGGTATTCCTTCAGGATAATAGTGATTCACATCTCTTTGTGGGAATGGAATCTCAATATCATTGGCCTCAAATGCTTCTTTGAGTGCTTCCATATTGTCCCAATATACAGGCCAAAGATCACCAGCATCTGCCCAACATCTCACAGAAAGATCAAGTGAACTATCACCAAAGCTTGTGAATTTCACGACAGGTTCAGGTTCAGCATGTATTCTTTCATCTTTTTTCAAGGTATCAAGGATAACTTGTCTAGTTTTCTTCAAGTCAGTTCCATAAGCAACGCCAACTGCCATCTCAACTCTTCTAGTAGGTTTTTCGGATAAGTTTGTGATAGAGTTATTTGCCAACACACCATTGGGAAGCGTTACTACTTTGTTGTCAAAGTTTCTCACTTTAGTATAGAGAATATCTATCTTTTCCACTGCTCCCAATGTGCCTTGCGCTTCAATTGTATCTCCTACTTTGAAAGGTTTGAAAATTAATATCAATACCCCACCCGCAAAATTCGACAGTGATCCTTGCAGTGCTAGACCAATAGCTAAACCTGCAGCACCCAGAATTGCCAAGAATGATGTCATTTCTATGCCAAGGGTGGAGGCCACTGTAATTAATAGCAATACATATAATATAGCACTAGCAAAGCTTTTTAGAAAAGATGACAATGAAGGGTCTATATTATACTTCTCAAATACTTTATGTAATGCCTTTACCAAAAATCCTATGACTATTTTACCAATGATAAATACAATCAAGGCTCCCAAAATCCTTGGGCCAAATTCAAATAAAAACTCTACTGCTTTTCTTTTAATTTCTGAAATGGTTTCTAAATCTAATTCCATTATTAAAGGTTTAATTTTTTAAATAATTTTATAACAAGACTAGGGTGTCAAAATGATAACTTGCCAACGGAATGCCCAGAACCATTTAATCTGTGGGGTTTTAATGTTGGATGATTTTATAAGCAATTGTAAATCTTGCTTAGAAAATGCTCTAAGAACTGATAGGGGCCCATCATTTTGAACCATTGGAGATTTTGAAAAAAGACGGGTGAGTAACTTTATACTATAATATGCTAACCTATGCCTGTGAAGATCATTTATAATGATTCCCAATCTTGCCTTACTTATAAAAGAACTTAAAAGCCTTAAAAGTTCCTTGTCTGTGAAATGATGCGTAAAAAGCGTACAAGTTATGATGTCAACTTGCTCTTTTTCAAAGCTATCTTCAAAAACATTTTGTGCTCTAAAGTTTACATGATCCAAATCATTTAATCGCTCTTTGGCAAATTCAATTGTATTTGGATTGGCATCTATACCTATAAACTCACATTTGATGTTTTTCTTTTTTGCCCAATCCCCCATCACTCTGATCATATCTCCCCCACCACAACCAATATCTGCGATGAGGTAATTTTCCTGTGGATACTTTTTCATAATAAAATCCAAGCCTGTAGTCGTTACTTTATTGCCTCCCAACAATTTGTTGATGGTCCTGAGCTCTTTGAGTGATTGCTCCAATACAGGCCCTTCAAACTCCAAATCATCCATGATCTCCTTTTCGTAACTCCTTTGGCTGAATCTTCCCATCATTTCTCCAATAAAAGTGTCTCTAATGTCAATCCAGGGCCAAAACCCATCGCAAGTATATCACCTGATTTCTGTTGGTCTTCGAGCCATTTTTCCAATACAAATAGGATAGTCGAAGATGACATATTCCCTTTTTCCTGAAGTATATCGTGGGAAAAGCTGTTTTGTTCTGATGAGATTTTGAAAGCTTCTTCCACTTTTTGCAAGATCTGCTTGCCTCCCGGATGTACTGCAAAGTGTGAAATCGACGAAAGCTGATGCTTTGATTCCAAATAGCTCATAAGGTTGTGAATTCCTTGACTCAGCAACTCAGGTACATATTTGCTCAGCTTCATTTCAAAACCAAAATCTCCAATGGACCAAGCCATATCATTTGCTCCTTCCTTTACAATCTGGCTACCATAATTTTTGATTTTCAGTCCTCTTCCATTTTTTGAAATGAGTACAGCCGCTGCACCGTCTCCAAAAATGGCATTGGCAATAAGATTATCTTCGGTGTATTTTTTTTGAAAATGAATCGTACACAACTCCACCGAAAGTATAAGGACATTAGCTTTTGGGTCTGAGTCACAAATCCTGTCAGCCAACTTTATGGCATTGAATGCCGCATAGCAACCCATAAAATGAATACTATAACGCTCGATTGTGGATAGAAAACCAATCTCGTGGATTAGATCTATTTCTAGCCCTGGAGCATACATGCCTGTGCAAGACACCAATATTAGGTGTGTAATATCTTTGGTTTCTAATGATGATTTTTCCAAGCAGTTCCCGATTGCTTCTTTACCCAGCCCCACTGCTGTCTCTTGGAACACTTTCATTCTATCTTGTGTACTTGGGAAAGGTTCCAAATCTGAATTTTTCGGAAAAAATGTGAACTCCTCTGGATTTTCATATCTAAAATCATTTAGAACACTATGTCTCGAATCGATACCCGAATGCCTGTATACAAACTTCAGCTTTCGAGACTCACTCTCATCCAACTGATGGGCTTGGTGCATAAACCTGCTGATCTGTTGTTGGGGAATCGGTGTACCGGGATTAGCAGTACCTATACTCAAAATATAATTGTCCATTGGGTGAGTTCTCTCTTTTAAAATATTTGGATGCTTTATTCTAAACAAGTACTTTTCCCAAAAGTTAGCAAAACAAATCAATATATGTTCAGTCTATCAAGTTGGAAACATCTTCGAATTCCTTTTTCCTTTTACCTTCTTCCTGTATTTATTTTTGCTTTGGCTTTTACACCAAACCATAATCCCGTAAGGATGCTGTTGGTTTTCATTACTTTACATTTATTCCTTTACCCTTCTAGCAATGGCTACAACAGCTATTTTGATAAAGATGAAGGAAGTATCGGTGGATTAAAAAACCCTCCAAAAGTCAAAAAAGATCTTTATTTTCTTTCATTAATTTTCTTTCTGGCATCGATAATTATTGCTGCTTGTATAAATATTTATTTTGCAAGCATGGTAGTAATTTATGGATTAGTATCAATGGCTTATAGTCACCCTTCGATCAGGTTGAAAAAAATGCCTTATATCAGCTGGGTTGTTGCTGGGTTTTTTCAGGGCTGTTTCACATTTTGTATGGCTTATGCAGGATTGAGCGATTTTGGTTTCGAAGTATTTGGCAAGGCTCATGTGTTTATCCCCGGTTTATTGACATCGATCATGCTTTGGGGTTCATATCCTTTGACTCAAGTTTATCAGCATGATGAGGACTCAAAAAGAGGTGATCAAACACTAAGTCTCAAGCTTGGCATCAAAGGAACATTCCTTTTTTCTTCAATCTGGTTTTTGTTTGCTGGATTAGCATTTGCTTGGTTTTTTTTAGCCAAAAATCAAGATTGGGCTTTCTACGGCTTCTTGGCAGCGATGCTACCTGTAGTTCTTTACTTCTATGTCTGGTTTTGGTTTGTAAGAAAAGATCAAGAAAAATATGCAAATTACACTTGGGCTATGTGGATGAATAGGATTTCGGCTATTGCATTGAACATTTTCTTTTTTTGGTATTTTCTTGAGAATACTCAAATATTGCAGGTAATCTAATTATCAAAAAGGTTGTCCATGGGTTCTTTTCATAATATTTCTGGCTACAAAGTTAGAATTCCGTATCAGTCCTACTGAAAACTCAGATACAATGTTGGCACCAAAGAGCTTCTGTACGTTTCTTCCTATCCACAGTCTACTTTTGAAATTCCTCACCCAAGCCTCTGTATAACTTGACTCAATATTGCTCCTTTCCTTATGATTCAAGATAGCTTCAGCTGCAAGCTTTCCCGTATGAATCGCTATAGCCATTCCATTACCGCAAAGAGGTGTGATTAGTCCTGCTGCATCTCCAGCCATTATTATGTGACTTTCTATTGGCTTTTTTGGGGAAAAATTGATTTCGTTGATTACCTCAGGTCTTTCAAACAAAAACTCGCTATTTTGCCAAATCTCTTTCAAAAATGGGTTCTTCCATAAATATTGTCTTTCCATCTCTTCAATATTGCCTGCCTCGCGCAACTGATCTCTAGAACCAAGGTAGCAAAGATTGAATTTTTGGTCTTCTATACTATTGATTCCACAATAGCCACCCTCAAAATTATGCAAGGCCACCGTTTTTTTATCAAAATCGGTTTTGATATGATACTTGACTCCTATATATGGACTTCTTTTTTTGATAAAATCTCTATCTAGTGACTTATCGACCTTCGAACGCTTGCCAAATGCACCTATAACATGTTTGCAACTGATCTCTTTCCCATTACCTAATGTGATGCAAAACCTATCTTCTTTCTTTTCAAAATGCACAGCTTCTACTTGAGTTTCTACCAAAAAATCAGTTCCGTTACCAATGGCTTTTTTGTATAAAAAATCATCCAACACAAATCTGCTAATCCCAAACCCACCCAAATCCAATGACATTGAAACACTTTTCCCCTTTACTGAAGTCAAAAGGAAAGTGTCAATGTTTGATACTTCTATGGCATGTGGAAACAAACCTTCTTTTTTCAAAAAATGCTTGACTTCGTTAGAGATGTATTCTCCGCATACTCTGTGAAAAGGATAGCGCTTCTTTTCGATCACCAAAACTTGCCTTCCTTGTTTTGAAAGTAAATTTGCCGCTGTCAATCCTGCCAACCCTCCTCCGATAATCACAATGTCATGCATGCTCATAAATTTTTCTACCTTTTATTTTATTGATCTACCGCTTATCAAATTTAGTTGTCGACCCTTAAGAATTCTCATCAATAACGAGTTAATTTCAATATCTAAAAGTCAACTAAAATTAATATGAAGAAGTTTACCCAAGAAAAATTACATCAAATTTTGATGTGCTTTTTCTTTTTGGGATCATTGCTTTTTGCAGAAGAAGGCATTGCACAGAACAAAAAGAAAAAGAACAGCAAGAAAGATGCTCCTGTAGCGGCAGCAGCTCCAAAACCGCAAACTCCCAAAACTGGTCCAAAGCCATATTCTGAAGTAATCACTTCAAAAGCAGTGACCAAAGAAGGGCTTTTCAAGGTACATGAGATAGAAGGAAAATATTTCTACGAAATCCCAGAAGAAATGCTCGGAAGGGAAATGCTGATCGTGACTACCATCGCAAAAACTGCCGAAGGCATTGGATATGGTGGAGAAAGAACGAATACCTTGTTGGTAAGATGGGACAAAGATAAAGACAATGTTCTATTGAGAGTCGTTTCTTACACGAATACAGCTGCTGATTCACTTCCAATTTCGATAGCTGTAAAAGCTTCCAATTTGGAGCCGATCCTTCAGAAATTTGACGTAAAAGCAAAAGCCAAAGATGATAAAGGTGTTGTCATTGAGGTGACGGATCTTTTTAGCAAAGATGTACAGGCTATAGGCCTTCCACGAAACAACAGGACGCAATACAAAGTAACAAGATTGGATGCAGACAGATCTTACATCGAAAGAATCAGTCCATATCCTAAGAATATCGAGGCTAGGTATGTAATGACCTACGCTGCGACAGAACCACCTTCAAATTCTAGCACAGGTTTGATCACAGTAGAGATGAACTCATCAATGGTACTGTTACCTGAAGAGCCAATGATGCAGCGTCTTGCAGATCAGAGAGTTGGTTGGTTCAGCAGATCAGTTGTGGATTTCGGTCTTGATGAGCAGAAAGCCACTTCCAGAAGATTTCTAGACAGATGGAGATTGGAAGTAAAAGAAGAGGATTATGAAAAATTCAAAAGAGGTGAATTGGTAGAGCCAAAAGAACCTATCGTGTTTTACATAGATCCTGCTACACCTACCCAATGGATACCATACCTAAAGCAAGGAGTGGAAGATTGGCAAGCAGCTTTTGAAGAAGCTGGATTCAAAAACGCAATTATCGCAAAAGACGCACCTACTCCAGAGGAAGATCCAGATTGGAGTGCCGAAGATGCTAGATATTCTGTAATCAGATACTTTGCATCGGATATTCAAAATGCATATGGGCCACATGTATCTGATCCAAGATCAGGTGAGATCATCGAATCTGACATAGGATGGTATCACAACGTAATGAATTTGTTGAGAAACTGGTTTTTTATCCAAACAGCTGCTGTAAATCCAGAAGCTAGAGGAGTGAAATTCAGAGAAGAAGTAATGGGTAGATTGATCCAGTTTGTTTCTTCTCACGAAGTAGGGCATACTTTAGGTTTGCCACATAACTTTGCATCTTCACATGCTTATCCTGTGGATTCTTTGAGGTCTGCTACTTTCACTGACAAGTTCAGTACGGCTCCATCGATCATGGACTATGCTAGATTCAACTATGTAGCACAGCCAGAAGACAAAAATGTCAGCCTGATGCCAAATGTGGGCCCTTATGACAAGTACTCTATTGCTTGGGGGTATCGACCAATATTAGAAGCAAAAACCCCAGAAGAGGAGCAAGCTACCTTGAACAAGTGGATTTTGGAAAAAGCAGACGATCCTATCTATAGATTTGGACGTCAAGGCAATAATTATGATCCAAGTACCCAAAGTGAAGACCTAGGTGACGATGCCATGAAAGCTTCTGAGTATGGAATCAAAAACCTTAAAGTGATCCTTCCGAACCTTATGGACTGGACTGCCGAGGAAGATAAGCCATTCAAAGGTTATGCAGATTTGGAAGAAATGTATGGCCAAGTGATTGGACAATACAACAGATACATGGGGCATGTGAGAACCAATGTCGGTGGAGTATATGAAATTTATAAATCTACAGGTCAGAACGAAGCCGTATACCATCATACTGACAAAGCCACACAAAAAAGAGCAGTTCAATTCTTAAACAACGAATTGTTTAAAACGCCAACTTGGATGATGGATCAGGATATAATAGCTAGAATTGGAGATTTTGGTGCTCTTGAGAGAATCCGAGGCGTACAAGTCGGTGCTTTGAATGGTATCCTTGAATGGGGAAGATTAGGCAGGGTAATAGAAAATGAGGCATTGAATGGCTCAGATGCTTATTCAATGACCGAACTTTTTGATGACTTGAGAGCTGGAATCTGGACGGAGCTAAGCAGTGGCAAGACGATCGATGTCCATAGAAGAAGTCTTCAAAGAGCTCATATCGAAAGATTGGAATATTTGATGACCAACAATGAGCCAAACCTTCCTGCTAACTTCAGGAGATTTGCAGGCCCTCAAATAAATGCATCACAATCTGATATCAGACCTATGGTCAGAGGTGAGCTGAAAACTTTACAGAGACAAATTACTGCTTCCATTGGCAGAACTTCAGACAGGGCATCAAAACTTCATCTCGAAGATGCTTTGGAAAGAGTAAAAGCTATCTTGGATCCAAAATAATTATGGATGGCTTAGGTGTTCACCAAGCTATTTGAAAATTGATAACTAAAAAGCCAGCCTGTAATCAAGCTGGCTTTTTAGTTTTATCTGACTTTGTAGAAATCCTGGAATTAAAATCATCATTGGCAAAGTTCCGTATATCAATACTTTTGTGGAAGAAGTGAAAATAATCACTATTTTTACCATGTAAGAAGTAATTAAAGTAAAGCATGGCTATAACTCCCCTAGAAATACTAAAAGAGCATAATCTCAGGATAACAAATTGTAGGAAAGAGGTTTTGGATGCATTTTTGAAAAAACAAGCAGCGCTCTCCCATGCTGATTTGGAACAAATTTTTCAGAAGGATTTTGATAGAGTTACTATATATAGGACATTGAAAACCTTTTTGGACAATGATCTAATACACAAAGTTCTTGATGATAGTGGTGCAGCTAAGTATGCATTGTGTATGCATTCTCACGAAGATCATGACCACCACGACCATGACCATGTTCATTTCAAATGCGAAAAATGTGGACAGACCAAGTGCATTGAAGAGGCTGTTTTACCAAAAATCGAGCTACCTTCTGGCTTTATCAATAGGGAAGTTAGCTTACTGATACAAGGAATCTGTGACAAATGCAGTTAATAATTTACTGGAGATTTATCCCTAGTTTTTTCAATGATGCTGTCTTTTGGCCAAACAATTCCAGGAGGCAAATCAATTTTGGGAGGTGTATAATTTTCCACCCCTCCATCTCCATCATCTCTTGAGTCATTGTTTCTATGATTTAACCTCGCTTTGGTCAGTGTAGCAACGAAGTAGATCAACACAACGTATGTGAGACCGAGCAAAACCAAATCAACAATTAGACTATTCATATTGTAAAATTTCTTTAATATATAACATATTGAGATAAGTATCAATTAATAACAATTTTTATCCATAATTGGTTAGATTTTTTTTTTAATAAATTAAAGGTTGTTGCTTAGCTTGGTAAATAGCCGATATCATCGGATATTTGCAGACTGAAATTTCAAAAATAATGATAGTAAAGACAAAAAAACACAAACTCGAATCTGGTACTTATATAAAAATGGGGCTTGTCAATGTCCTTAAAGAGCAATGGTGGGTTATTCTTATTGCTATAGCAATAGCATGTGGATACTTTTGGATTGCTTCTTGGTGGTGGATAAGTATGGCTATTTTGGCTTACATCCTTTATTTATTGTTCTGGGTAATCCAATTTGCAGGTGTCACCCAAATGGAACAAAATAAAGTAATGTTTGAGAAAATGTCCTATGAGATTGATAGTAGGCAAGTGATGATGAAGCTAAATGCCAAACAGGGCATGCCCATCAACTGGAATATGATCAAAAAAGTAGAAGCCACTAAGGATGCTTTTGTTTTGACAATGTCAAAAGCACAATTTATTCATCTTCCTTACAGGATTTTCAATTCGGAAAATGATAAAAAATTCGTTGAAACTATCCTAAGAAGAAAAGGATACTTAGCCGAAAAACCAATATCTTCTTGATCATGCTTCAAAAATTGTATTGTTTGGCTCAGTGTATGAGTTCAAATACATAAAATTTTTTTATAAAGCCGATACCTGTTGATCTTTGACGAGTATCGGCTTTATTCATTTTTTTTGATTTGCTTATAATATTGGACTTACCAAAATTATAGTTTCATCAAAGCTTGGAGAAAACTCATTGTTTCTCCTTTTTTCTTAAACACTAACATTGGGATTTCATTGTTTAGCTGAACGATTTTTTCAGCTGTACTTCCGAGTAGAGCTGCCGCTGAATTGGTTCGCCCACGGCTCCCCATAATGATAAGATCTACATTGTTTTCCTTTGCCAATTTCAGGATATGCCTTCCGTCATTTCCGTTGTCTCTAAGAAAAAATAGGCAATCAAATGATCTCAACTTATTTTTTTGAAGAAAATCTTGGTAGCTTTTCTTTGCATTTTCTTCCATAATTTTTGCAAATTCCTCGTAGGATTTTCCGGTTTTATAATATCCTGTAGGAACATCATAAATATGCAAACCGATAATCTCTGCATTGAGGTTGTTGTTGAGTTGTGTAGCAAACTCGAATGAAATATTGGAATGATCAGAAAAATCAAGCGGTACCATTATTTTTTTGGGAACTGCAACAGGTCCTCGTTCAGTTAGAAATAAAACTGAGCATGGCGCTTTTTGAGCAAGATTTTTGGAAAGGGAACCACTACCCGGTAGCTCATCTTTTCTACCCATAATGATCAGATCAACATCTTTGACTTTGGCAGATCTTAAAAAGGTTTCCATAGGATTCCCTTCCAAGACTATAATTTCTATTTCGATAGATTTATCCAGCGTTTTTTCCTGATTGACTAAGGATTTTATCTCTGCTGTGATTGTCTCGTCCATCGGAGCTAATAAGTCGGGGTAAGCACTTCTGATTTCCTCAGGTAGCACAAGGTCTTTTGCTACATGCACCAAGTACAATTTTTTGAAGCCCAATGCTTCACTGACAAAAGCAACTTTTCGAATGAGGATTTCATCCATTTCGCTGAGGTCAAGGCCAATCATCGCCTTTTCAAAATTCTTCATATCTGTAGTTTCTCAATGGTGGTTCAATTTAGCAGTTTGCTTTGAGATTTCTCAAATCCCATGGAGAATTATCTATATTTCATGTTTGATTTTATGATTATCGGCTACTTTACCAATAGATTATGATTCTAGTAATAATGTATGATTCATATCAATATCTATTGCCAATAAATAACTTGTCCACCTCTGTTGGATCGCAATGAATCAAAGAGAACTTACTTAAAAAATTACTGGTATCACTCCATTCATAGATTTTGATTATTATGTATATCCGTTTTCATACCAATAGAATCTAAATAATCGAATTAACCTGTGATTTCGAACCAATATCAATAAATATCCAAAATCTATTAGTATCAGTTTGCCCAAAAACAATCGTTTAATTGATTAGTGGCATGATTGCGGATAATCATATTGATTATTATTGAGTATCATCCAAATTCAAATATATTTGCCTACAATGGCAAAAAATATTTGTAAATATTTCATAGCATTAGTTCCAGTAGGAGCTCTTCAAGAAGAAGTAACTGCTATCAAAGAGGATTTGAAAGAAAAATTTGGACTCAAATATGCATTGAAATCACCAGCACATGTTACCTTAAAGATGCCATTTGGATGGAATGAAGCCAAGGAGGATAATTTGATAAATAGCTTGGAAATATTCGCAAGGAATCACAAAAGTATAAAACTTAGTTTTCAAGGCTTTGGTAAGTTTGGAAATAGAGTTATTTACATAAAGGTGAAGCAAAGTGAACAGCTGGGATTGATGCAATCAGCATTGGCTGAATTTTGTAAGCGCGAACTAAAACTAGTCAAGGAGCTAAGTGATACAAACTACCATCCGCATATGACAATAGCTTTTAAAGATATGAAAGTAAAGTTTTTTGAAGAATACTGGAATTACACAAAAGGACTTGATTTCAACCATTCTGTAAAATTCGATAAATTTTCACTTCTGAAAAAAATAGATAATAGATGGATATCAATCAAAGAAATCAATCTCAATTCAATAACTAATTAATGAACCCTGTGATCCTGATTATTTAAATTTTGTTTTCATATTATCTTTAAATTGCTATCATTTCTAAGAGCTTATCAAGTGTCCACAAATGAGTGGATTTACTAACCTTTGACAGTTCTTCCGCTTCCAATTTTTTTGCCTATCCTCAATAATCATACGTGCTTAATACTTCGCATTCTTGCTATGGCTAGCTGAAGTTACATTAATGAACGGATACTATATGTGTAGCAAATCGGACATATTTAAACTAGAAAAAAGCAATAAAAATGACATTCATTTCAAAGCTTTATTATAGGAAAACCTTTATTTTTCTTTAAATGGTCAATTATATCCTTAAATAAGTTTTCAAAAAAAAATAAAAAAGCTTCAAAATATTGTTTTGTAATTCATGTGTTATCATTAATCAATGATTCTTTTTCAACAACCTTACACTATTTTCACTTGTGTAGTAGAAATAGTAATGTATTTAGTGGTGGTATTTAATTTTTTCTAAACAAGAAAATGATGATAGATATTTCGAAAATAGAGCTAGATCTGGGGTATTTACTATTATTAATCAAAAAAATTAGTATTCATCAGAATAATATTCTGACAAAAGGATAATGAAAGAATAATAGGGATCTATTGATCTCAATAAAAACATGAAAATTGGATTTTAAGAAAATTAATATCATTTTTGGAATAGAATTTTATTGTTCACAAAAACTAATTATTATCCTTATGAAGAAAATTTTACTCAGCTTTGTGTTTGCTGTAATGACGGTTTTGACTGTCGCAGCACAGAGTCGGACAGTGACAGGAAGGGTTACTTCTGCTGAAGAGCCAGAAGGTGTACCAGGTGTCAATGTTCGTGTGAAGGGAACTACCGTTGGTGCAATTACTGACCTTGATGGTAGCTACTCAATCAATGCTCCTGAAGGATCAGGTACATTGGTTTTTAGTTTTGTCGGCTTTTTGACAAAAGAAATGGCAATCGGAAACAACTCCAAAATTGACGTAGTGTTGGAGCCAGATGTAAAAACACTAAGTGAAGTAGTGGTAGTAGGTTATGGTACCCAAGAAAGAAGAGATGTAACAGGTTCTGTTACGTCTATAAGCAATGAGGCTATAGAAAACTTAGTAGCACCTTCATTTGATACACAGTTGGCAGGTAGAGCACCAGGTGTGCAAGTTACTGTTCCTTCTGGGATCATTGGTGCAAGACCTATCATCAGAATTAGAGGTGTTAACTCACTTTCGGGTGGTGCCGATCCTTTGATCGTGATCGATGGTGTTCCTGTAGTAGATTCAGATCGCTCTGCTTCTGTTTCTGCCAACCCGCTTTCAAATATCAACCCTGCGGACATTGAGTCGTACGAAGTATTGAAAGATGGTTCAGCATCTGCAATCTACGGTTCTAGAGCCGCAAATGGTGTGATTTTGATCACTACTAAAAGAGGAAAAACAGGTAAAGCTCAGGTAAACTACAGCATGAGTACTGGTTTCAATGAAGATGTAAACAGATTCGATCTATTGACTGGTGACGAATGGGTTGTAATTGCTAATGAGAAGAGAGCAAACCTTGGACAATCCTTGTTGGCGAATCCTGGAGTAAACACAGATTGGCAAGATGCTATTTTTAGAAAAGGTATTACACAACAACATAACCTTTCTGTAAGTGGTGGATCTGAAAATACTAAATATTTCTTTTCTGCAGGCTTTACTGATCAAGAGTCCGCTATCAAAAGCAATGATTTGAAAAGATATGCATTTAGATCAAACCTTGACCATTCAATTTCAAACAGAATCAGAATAGGTAAAAGCTTATCTTATACATATACTGAAATCGTAGGTTTGAACAATGGAGGGAATTCACTTTCTGGAGCTATGTACAATGCTACAAGAGCGTTGCCAAACGTTCCAATCTATGACCCAGAAAATACTGCTTTTGGAGGATTCAATATCACTGCAAACGGTGCAACTACTGGTTTTGGAGCTAACTTAGCAGGACCGGATAACAACATTCCTAACATTGCTTATGTATTGCAAAACAACGTTTACAGAAACAGAAACCACAGAGTTTTGGGTAATGCGTATGCAGAAGTTGATATCGCACAAGGATTGACTGCAAGATCACAAATAGGAATTGATTTGACAATGGCAGATGATTTTACTTCTCTTGATCCAAGACATGGAGATGGTAGAAGTGCGAATGGATCTGTTACTATGAGATACAACCCTGTATTCAGATGGAACTGGCAAAACACTTTGAATTATCAAACTGTAATTGCTGATGACCACAATATCAACGTAACTGCAGGTATGGAATATCAGTACACAAATTTCTATAACTTTACTGCTTCGGGTACTGACTTTTCTGATGAATTCTTCAGATTTAGAGGTTTGATTACTGGTTCTTATAACAATCAATTTTCTTCTGGAGGATTTTCTGAGCAGGGATTTGATTCTTATTTTGGTAGAGTAAACTATAGCTACAAAGGAAAATATCTATTGTCATTGACTGTAAGAAATGATGGTATTTCTCAGTTAGCCCCTGAAAACAGGCGTGGAACCTTCCCAGGTGGGTCTATTGGATGGAGAGTTTCAGATGAATCGTTTTTCAATAGCAGTGTGATATCAGACTTCAAAGTAAGGGCTTCTTATGCAGAAGTAGGTAACGTAGAATTACCAGGTGGATCTTTCCCTTATGCAGGTGGTTTTGGTCCTGTATTGGCGGCTGCCGGTGCTGGTATTGGATATTCTAACGTAGCTAACGTAGCGCTTCAGTGGGAAACTTCTAAGAAGTTTAACATAGGTATGGATATGACTGTAGGTAATGTAACAATTGCTGCGGATTATTTCTATAACAATGTAGATGGTTTGGTATTGAATGCACCAACTGCTCCTTCTTTAGGTATTCCTGGAAACACTATCAGTCAAAACGTAGGTGCATTGTTTAACCAAGGTGTTGAATTAAGAGTGATGACAAAAGTATTGCAGAGAGGTGACTTTGTTTGGAATACTGATTTCAACTTTACTTGGTTGAATAATGAAGTTACGAGATTAGTTCAACCGCTTACAGGTACTTACAATAGAACTGTAGAAGGAGGCCCAATTGCTCAACTTTATGGATTCAGATGGGCTGGAGTTAATCCTGCTAATGGTAATGCCATGTATTTCAGCGGAGATAATATCGTTCAGTTACAAGGAGCATCTGCATGGAGAGCTTATGACCCTGCTGATCCAGGAAATGTATCAGTTGCGGGTTCTGCACCTACACAGTCTTTCTTGGGTAACACGCTTCCAAAATACCAAGGTGGTTGGTCAAACAACTTCACTTATGGCAATTGGGATGCTGAGATCTTTATTAGATATTCTGGTGGTAACTTTATCATGAATGAAACAAAAAGAGGTCTTCTTGGGCTTGGATTCTCAAATAACCTTGCTGAAATCCAAAACAGATGGACTGAAAGTGGTCAAGTAACAGATATTCCTAGACTTTATTCAGGTAGAGATTCTAACACTTGGCAGACTTCTGCTTCTAACTCAAGATTCATTGAGAGAGGTGATTTTGTAAGGGTTCAGAATATTGTTATAGGGTATAGAGTTCCTAGAACGTTTATGGAGAGTACATTTAATGGAAACATCAGAAGTGCAAGATTCTTTGCACAAGTTCAAAATCCTTTGATCTTTACAAAATATTCAGGATTGGATCCTGAGTCAAACTCCTTCTCAGGTCAATTGAGTTTTGGTATTGATCAAAACGTAGCTCCGATCATTAGAACATGGTCCGTAGGTCTTAATGTTGGATTTTAATTAAAGACTCTAAAAAATTAAGAAAATGAAAAAAAATATTTCAATAAAAATAAAATCTGTCTTAGTTGCCCTTGCAATGTTTGGAATGGCTTCTTGTGATGTGACAGATTTACAGCCAGCAAATATTATCCCTGATAATGAAGCTTTTGCTGATGCTAGTAGAATTAATGCTGCTGTTTTAGGTGTATATGAAGCTGCTCAAAGAGGGTTTTATTTAGGGTCGGTTCAAAGGGGTTATCCTTTTGGTGCTGCCTCGACTCAGCAAGGTGATATGAGAGGTGAAGATATGTATAACGATCAGTTGTTTTACGAAGTAACTTACACACATACATACAATCCAAACACTGCAAACAATAATGGACAGTGGATCTCTCTTTATAGAATGATCAATAGAGCCAATATTGTTCTTGAAAACCTTGACCCTGCATTAGAAAGTGGTGTCTTGACTCAAGCTTTGAGAGATAGATATAGAGGTGAAGCTTTGTTTTTGAGAGCTTTAGCGCATCATGAATTGGTAGTTTATTTTGCTAGACCTTATGCTGATGATCCATCTGCAATGGGTGTACCTTACAGAACATTTGCAATTAATGATGTGTCTAAAGTAGAGCCAGGAGAGCAAGTTGGAAGAGGTACTGTACAGTCTGTTTATGATCAATTATTGGCTGATCTAAATGAAGCAGAACAAATTCTACCTGAAGCTGGAAATGCTTATAGAGCAAGAAGAGCTGCTGCCATCGCGTTGAAGGCTAGGGTAAAACTTCATATGGAAGATTTTGATGGTGTAATTGCTGAATATAATAAGCTAGCACCAAACTTTGAAGTAACCGCAAATCCATTGACTCCTTTCAGAAATGGAACTAGTACTGACAATCTTTTTTCTTTTGAAAATTCTGCATTGTCTAATGCTGGTGTAAATGGTGCTCTTCCAAACATGTACGGAAATCCAGAGAATGGAGCTAGAGGTCTAGTTAAGATTAGCCCATTGATCTGGAGGTCAGATTTCTGGCATCCACAAGATACTAGAAGATCTATCGCAGGAGACAGTGATGGAATGGTAAGTCAAGGCCCACTGGGAATGTACACTTATAAGTATACTGACAATATCACATTCTCTGATCCTTCGATTGTAATAAGATTTGCTGAAGTTGTTTTAGCTGCTGCAGAAGCTCATGTTAGAAAAGCTACACCTGATTTGGCTGCTGGACTTGCTTTGCTAAACACAGTAAGGGATAGAGCATTGCCTGCAACTGTTCCATCTTTTACACTTGCAGATTTTGCTACTCCTAATGATCTTTTGACTGCTATCATCAATGAAACAAGAATAGAGTTCCTTGCAGAAGGAAGAAGATTCCCTAATATCCATAGATTAGCTGGTGGTGGGGTTATTCCTGGTGTTCCTTTGAAGGCTACATCTAGGTCTATTACCAACATTGATTTCTATACTACTAATAGAGAAATTCCTACAGATTATGAACTTCCTTATTCTAGCCACTTGTTCATTTGGCCGATTCCTTTGGAAGAAATCTTGACAAATAATACCGCTCCACTACCTCAGAACCCTGGGTATTAATAGTGAGCTTGATTTAAAATAATTAAAGCCTGATGAGATCTTACGATTTCATCAGGCTTTTTTTGCAAAATCAGGACATATTAAATGCATGTATTTCCTTTTAAGGAAAAATGTATGTATATCCGATTTCTTACCAATAGCCTAATAAATTGATATATTTTTACCAATTCTAAACCTTTACTAAAAAAGTAAGTAAAATAACTTATGATAAAAAGAATCCTACCACTCCTATTAGTTTTGGCAATAGTCAGTTCCTGCGCATCTGTTAGAGTAACAGAAAACCGAGTTGTGGAAGAACCAAGATTTTATACCTCCTTATTGGTAGTTACCGCAAGTGGTGGAATTGATTATACAGCTTTCACTGAAGAATTTTTTGAAAAATCAATAAAGCCTAACTTCAATAAGCTAGCTTCTACTAAAGTGAGAGAGCAATTTCAAAGGAGTATGAAAAGAAATTTCAATCCTACCCCATTAACATTTATGGAAGATTTTTTTGAAGTGCAGTCAGATGTAAATTTTGAGGAGTACCTAGAAAAACTGGATAACAATGATTCTAAAGGAATTTTAATTGTAGATGAAAGAGGATTTTGGCAAAACGTCAGAATCGTAAATGGAACGTCTCAAGTTTCCGATAATGCAAGTTATAATTGCTTCTTATTGGATAAAGACACTAAGGAGATAGTCTGGATGGGTAATTTCAGAGTAGATGGTACCACTTTGAGTGGTTACGATGTAATTCATAATCACCTGATGAGAAATATTGTGAGAAGACTTGAAAGACAAAGATTAGTCGCAAAATTGGCTAGACCTTAAAAACTTAAATCCCCAAAAGTTTTGTCTTTGTAAAGGATCATACTCTTGGGCTTTTTGCCAATATAGAAATTTACAATATTTTGCTGGTCATTGAATTGATCTATAAGAATTGTATTTCGAATATTAACTGTTTTGGGAATTCCAGAGCTTTCACCTTCTAAATATATCCAAACTGCCTCATCCTCGATTTCATAACCCAAGAAGGACAAGTTGATTTTTTTTTCGTTGATGATGATTTCATTATGCTGTATCACATATTTCTCCACCATCTCTTTGAGCTTGTTGGGTGACTTAGGATTCAAAAAGTCTATCTTTGTATCAAAAGTCTCACCCAGCCCTCTTTCGAGATCATCCCAAAAAATCTTTTGTGCAACTTCGATCGTGCTCGAAGATTCATTGTACCTGATATCTGTCAGACTGATATAAAATGGATGGAACAAAACCTTCCATCCTAAGATTAACGTGAAAATATAATTATATACCATTTGAGAGCGTAATTGTACTTTTTCTGCAAATTATGCATTATACTTACATTCCCGTAATGTGAAGCAAAAATAATTTTAAATTCTTAAGGCAAAAATGAGCCAATTTCAATTGTATTTTGAGTTAGGATATAAGCATATTCTAGATATTAAAGGTTTCGATCACATCCTTTTTGTGATAGCGCTTTGTGCGATCTATGTAGCCCGAGATTGGAAAAAAATCTTGATACTGGTAACAGCATTTACAATCGGTCACTCGATCACTTTGGCCTTGGCGACATTGAATATTGTAAAAGTCAATTCAAATTTGATTGAATTCCTGATACCAGTGACTATAGCCATCACAGCATTTGCCAATATTCTCAAACCTAAGCCGAGCAATAGTCGTGGAATACAGTTGAATTACATTTTCGCATTATTCTTCGGACTCATTCATGGTCTTGGTTTCTCCAATTACCTAAGATCTCTCCTAGGTAGAGAAGCGTCGATATTCCAGCCGTTATTGGCATTCAACATTGGTCTAGAAGTAGGGCAATTGGCGATCGTTGCGATATTCCTGATTGCTTCTTCACTGATAGTTGGTCTTATTGGTGTCAATAGAAAAGAATGGACAATTACGATTTCTTCCATTGTACTTGGGATGGCTATCATGATGATGATAGACACGAAGTTTTGGTAGAAAATAACTATATTAACAAAGATTTTGACTTTAGGGTCATTGACTATAATAGCTACTATATGTATAGAATATTTACCTTCCTTGCATTTGCACTTATGTGTTCATTTGCAACATTTGCCCAAAAGGCTGAAAGAAACCATGCAGAGAAATTTGAACAGTTGGGGACGATGCTTCGCTCTCCAAATGTTTACAGAACAGCATCAGGAGCGCCTGGTCACCTTTATTGGCAACAAAAAGCAGATCATGAAATCGAAGTAGAATTGAATGATGACAACCAATCAATTAAAGGTTGGCAAAAAGTCACTTATTTCAATAACTCTCCAGATCAATTGACATATCTGTGGATTCAGCTTGATCAGAATGAAAGAGCGGCAGATTCCAATACTCCAAAAATGGCAACGAGCAGCATCAATCCAAGAATGTCTATGAGGCAGCTTGAAGGAATCGTATGGCACGATCAAGACCTTGGGTACAAAATCAATGCTGTCAAGACAATGTCAGGTGATGATATTCCGGTTACGATCAATAACACGATGATGCGAGTTGATTTACCGCAACCATTGAAAGCGGGAGAGAAATTTGAATTTACTGTAGATTGGACTTTCAATATCCATGATAGAATGAGCTTCATTGGTGGTCGCCCGGGATACGAGTTTTTTGAAAAAGATGGCAATTACCTTTATACAATGGCGGAATGGTTTCCTAGAATGGCTGTTTATTCCGACTTTGAAGGATGGCAGAATAAGGAGTTTGTAGGTAGAGGAGAATTTGCCTTGACTTTTGGAGATTATAAAGTGAAAATCACCGTCCCTGCTGACCACATGGTTGGTTCCACTGGTGTTTTGCAAAATCCAGAGGAAGTACTTTCTTCAACAGAACTTGATCGCTGGGAGCAGGCGAAAAAATCGTATGACAAGCCAGTAGTAATTAGAACTCAAGCAGAGGCTGAGAGATTGGAAAAAGGGAAGTCTAAAGATAAGAAAACATGGATTTTCCATGCAGAGAATGTGAGGGATTTTGCTTGGACTTCATCCCGTAAATTTATTTGGGACGCTATGGCAGTCAAGCAAGGTGGAAACGATGTCATGGCCATGTCGTATTATGGAAAAGAAGGCAACCCACTTTGGGAGCAGTATTCGACTAGAGTAGTAGCCCATACTTTAAAGTCTTATTCTGCCAAAACCTTTGATTATCCATATCCTGTTGCGATTTCAGTAGAGGGTAGCAATGGAATGGAATATCCTATGATTTGCTTCAATTATGGACGTCCAGATGAAGATGGCACCTATACAGATGCCGTAAAATACGGGATGATTTCAGTAATTATCCACGAAGTAGGACACAATTATTTCCCAATGATTGTCAATTCTGACGAAAGACAGTGGTCTTGGATGGATGAAGGATTGAATACCTTTATGCAATTTATGGCAGAACAAGAGTGGGATAGAGATTACCCTTCTAGAAGAGGACCTGCCCATAAAATCGCTCCTTATATGGCGAGCGACCAAAGGCTATTGGAACCTATCATGACTAACTCTGAAAACATCATCCAATTCGGCCCAAATGCTTATGCTAAGCCTGCCACAGCCTTGAATATCCTCAGAGAGACGGTAATGGGAAGAGAGCTTTTTGATTATGCATTCAAGGAATATTCTCAAAGGTGGATGTTCAAACATCCTACGCCAGAAGATCTGTTTAGAACATTGGAAGATGCTTCAGGAGTAGACTTGGATTGGTTCTGGAGAGGTTGGTTTTTTGGAACAGATCCTGTTGATATTTCATTAGAGTCTGTGAGTTGGTATAAATTAGATAATAGAACTCCGGCGGAGAAAAAAGCAGATGCCAAGAAAGCTTTTGATAAAGAAGAGTCCTATATCTCGAAAACTTACAATGCAAAAGATATAGAAGAGACGGTATTGGAGGCAGATCCTGCGACTAGAGATTTCTATAATAGTTATAACCCTTTCACCGTGACACCTGAAGATGAAAAGGCTTACAAGGACTTTATGGCTAGATTGAGTCAGCAAGAGAAAGATCTGCTGAACAGTGGCTTGAACTTTTATGAATTGAAATTTAAGAATGTCGGAGGCCTTGTAATGCCACTGATAATCCAATTTAATTATACAGATGGAACTTCTGAAGTCGATAGAATTCCAGCACAGATTTGGAGATTGAATGAAACTGAAGTTTCTAAAGTTTTTGCGAAGAAAAAAGAAGTGAAAAGCATCTTGCTGGATCCATATAGAGAAACAGCTGATATTGACGAATCTAACAATTATTGGCCACGGACATTTGCACCAAGCAGATTTGAACTCTTTAAGGGAGCTGCAGGCGTAAGAGGTGCTTCATCTGGCGATAATCCGATGAAAAAAGCGCAGAGAAAATAAAAATTACTATTTTTATGAATAAAAAGGGAGAGAAATCTCCCTTTTTTCATATTATTTGACCGTTAAAAACTTTTTTTATCCATTTGTATTATTGTCTTCTCAATTTTTTATTTCTTTACGTCTTAATGATGTAACTTAATATTTAATAGAAGAACTCATATGAGAAAAGCCATACCCTTCTTTTTTATTTTTTTTATGATTACTTCCATGGCAATTTCTCAGTCGGAACAGTCTCAACAGTTGTTTTTCAAAGGGCTCATCGATAAGTATGAAGCGAAAACAGGCATAAGAATACTGATTCACCACAATGACCTGAGTAGTTTAAATAAGGTCTCAGAGCAAGTAAATGCTGAGAGTATTTTAGATGAACTGGTAAAGGAAACACAGTTTGCTTACTTTTTCGTAGGGGAAAGATATGCGGTGGTTTATCCAAAAAGGTTGAGGGAAAATTACATCAAGCAACAAACCCGACCATCAGCTTCAAAAAATAAGCAGACGTATAAAGTAAAAGGAATAATAAGGGATAATGAAGCAAAGACAATAATCCCAGGAGCTCTTTTTTCTATTCCTGAATTGGAAATAGGTCAGCAGACTGACTCCAATGGTGAGTTTTCGTTGGATCTTCAAGAAGGGACATATATAGCTTATTTTAGTTCTTTGGGTAAAGAAACTGATCGTAAGATCATCAGAGTTTATCAAAACGTAGAATTGGACGTCACACTTTTTGAATCAACGAGTGAATTGGAGATGGTGACAGTATCAGACAGAGCCATTGATTACAATGTGAAAAGTACAGCTTTGGGAGTTGCAAAAATGCCAATTGAAGAATTGAGACTTTTACCACCGTTGTTGGGAGAGGTAGATGTCATCAAAGGTATGCTGATGTTGCCTGGCGTCACTACAGTAGGTGAAGGCGCCTCTGGCTTCAATGTAAGAGGTGGAGGAGTTGACCAAAACCTCATCTTAATGGATGGTGTTCCTGTTTTTAATCCTTCTCACATGTTTGGTTTTTTCTCTATTTTCAACCAAGACGCTATTAAGGAAGCAGAACTGTATAAAGGAGATATTCCAGCTAAATATGGAGGAAGGTTAAGTTCCGTATTAGATGTGTCTACCAAGCAAGGCAATGCTAAGAAATGGATAGGCGAAGGTGGAATTGGCTTTTTGTCAAGCAGATTGGGTATAAATGGACCGATTAGTGAGACGACACAAATCATGGCGACAGGTAGGTTTGCTTATCCTAATTGGATTATCCATAGAATTCCCAATGCCAAATTGCAGGAAAGTAGCACTTATTTCTATGATGTAAACCTAAGGATTGACCAGCAACTGAATGACAATAACTCACTTTCATTGAGCTTATATAAAAGTCAAGATTACTTCAGATTTGGGAGAGATACAGCCTTTACCTGGCAGTCTGATTTAGCGAGTTTGAAATGGAAATCTATTTGGGGAGAAAAGGTAGGTTCTGATTTGACATTGGCATATTCTGGCTACAAATATTCAGTTTTGGGAGAAATACAGCCTCTTGACTTTGACCTCACTTCACAGATTGATTATTTTGGGATTCACCAAGATTTTGAATGGATCGGTGAGAAGCTTGAAGGACTCGAATTTGGATATCAAGTAAACCATTACAGTATGGGAATGGGTGAGTTGGTACCTTCATCTGAAACATCTTTGGCTATTCCGCAAAAAATCCCCAGCGAACGTGCGGTAGAAACAGGGCTTTTTGTCCAATATCCTCTAAAAATAGGTGAGAAATTTGAAGCTCAATTGGGTATGAGGTACTCTGGCTTTTTTGCGATGGGTGAAAGAGATGTATTCTTATATGATGAAAACTTCGCACGGGATGTAAGTAGGGTTACAGACACTGTGAGCTATGGCGCAGGTGAAGTGTATCAGCGCTACAGTGGATGGGAGCCTCGTATTGCATTCAGATATAGTATTGGTGACAACAGCTCTGTAAAAGCCTCCGTAAACAGAAGCATCCAATATCTGCATTTGCTTTCCAATAATTTTGCTTCTGCTCCTGTGGATCTATGGAAACTATCAGATCAATATGTTCAACCACAAGAAAGTTGGCAGTATTCAGTTGGCGCATATAGAAATTTCAACTTTGATAAAATTGAGACTTCTTTGGAATTTTACTATAAGGATTTTAATAGTCTTTTGGAATACAGAGATGGTGCCCAGCTTATATTGAATCCAGCACTAGAAACGTCCCTTGTAATGGGAAGAGGCTATGCTTACGGTGGTGAATTTTTAATCAAAAAGAAATCTGGAAAGCTCAATGGTTGGTTCTCGTATGCTTACAGCAGAACACTTAGAATAGTTGAAAGCCAGTTCGAAGATGAAACTATCAACCAAGGCGAGTATTTTCCTGCCAATTGGGATCAGCCGCATGATATGAGCTTGCTCTTGAACTATAAACCATTAAGGAAAGTGTCTTTTTCTGCCACATTCAATTATAGAACAGGTAGGCCTATCACACTTCCAAGCAGTATTTATGACATCAATGGGAGTTTGGTGGTGGATTACCAAGAGAGAAACCAAGCTAGAATCCCAGATTATCATAGGTTGGATCTAGGGGTTACATTTGATGGAAACCAAAAGAAAGACAGTCATTATAAAAGCAGCATTACGATAGCTTTTTATAATGTCTATGCTCGAAAAAATCCATTTTCTTGGTTCTTCCAGCCTGACTTGGCAGGAGCTGTTCCGCGTTCATACAGACTAGCTGTCATAGGCACCGTCATTCCTTCAGTGACTTATAACTTTACTTTCAGATGATCAAAAAGCTAACGATATTTTTACTGTTGATTGCAGGAATCTTTACGAACTCCTGTATCGATGAAGTTGTGATCGAAGTCCCAGGTTTCGAACCACAATTGGTCGTCGATGGTTGGTACGGAAACTCAATCGAAGATACTTATATTAGAATTTACTATTCGGCAGAGTACCAATCTGGAGTAGTGACACCGCAGTATAGACAAGCAAATGTAAACTTGTTGTACATTCAAGATCAAAACGGTAGGAGGATAAATTTTATTCCAGTTCCTAATTCTATATCATTTTTGCCTGAGAATTACTTCGATCCAGAGCCTGGCTTGTCTTATCAGCTAGTATTCCAACTTACAAATGGAAATTCTTATCGAAGTGACTTTGAAATGATGCCACCAAAAGTAGAAATAGAGGAAATCACTGAATCTGCTTTTGAGGCACTTGAGGTTATCAATACACCCGGAGTAAGTTTGTCTCAAATTAGAACTTTTGCAAGTATAAATGCGCAGATATCAGATCCCGGAGTTGGTGAATTTGGGTATATGTTCAGTACATCTGGGATTTCAGAAGACTTTACCTTCTCGGAAAGCGATAATTGCTCTTGTACTTGTTACTCATTTATATCGAACATATTCGATAAGCTTAATTTGTTGAGCAATAGAGAATTTCAAAGTAGATCTTTTCAACACAGCTTGGGAGATATTCCCTTGACATCACTTGGAAGATTTTATGTAAATACCAGAGTGAGAACCGTCTCAAAAAACAATCTAGAATACTTGCTGAAAATTGATGAACAGCAAAAAAATACAGGTAGTATTTTTGATGTATCCCCTTTTCGAATCAAAGGGAATGTTAGAAATGTTGCTGAAAATCAAAATAGTGTAGTGTTGGGGAATTTCTTTGTTTTCCAGCAAAGTGGCTTAGAAAAGCTAGTTTTTAGGACAGAAATAAGAGCAGCCTCTTTGGATCTAAATCACGTTTTTGATTTACCCCCTTTAGTGAATTCATCTTGTATAGAGATTTATCCTGATGCTACTCCAATTCCTCCAATTCCCTTTAGATAATGAAGATTTTCTTTAAAATATCGTTTGCTTTCTATCTCTTTTTGAGTTTCCATAATGCTTTTGCATTTCAGCAAGAGAAGGCTCTTGAAAGGTCTCTGGAAAATTTTGTGATTACTACCAATCAAGACTTCTACCTTGCTGGTGATAGGTTGTGGTTTGCAATGAAGCTGATGCGCAATCATGAGGATTATCTATACAGTAAGCTTGCTTACGTAGAAATATACGATTCTGAGCAAAATAAAATTTATAATGAAAAAATACTTTTAGATCCAGATCGCTTGGCGTATGGAGATATGATTTTGCCAGAAAATGCAAATAGTGGCCTCTACACTTTGTTCATTTATACAAAATGGATGAATAACTTCGAGGATTTTCCTGTCTCCAAAAAGCAGTTTTTAGTCAAAAACCCATCAATTGAAGGCTCAGAAACCAAACCTGTCGTATACTTTCAATCTCCTCCATTCAAATCAGCGAAGCTCTCACTTTTCCATACTTCGCTTTCATCGGAAAATATAGAAGTCTTAGACAAAAATGGCAAGTCAATTGAAATATTAGAAGAGGTAGCTGGAATGGAACCATATTACTCTTTAGTTCCTTTAGATCAGCCTTTACAAGTTATTTTCCAAAACCAAAAATTCGAGGTGTTACCAAGCCCATTCTGGTGGGATCCTTCTGAATATACTTTAGAAAAAAATGGAAGAAGTAATGGCGCATTTCAAGTCGTCACTCACAATGATTGGGAAATTATCGAGCAACTTGATTTTTCCAACAATTCCTCTGTGAGTCTAAGTAAAGAGCGTCATCTTGAAAATCCAACATTTAAAATTAGTGTGCTAGACGAAAATGGAGCTTTGGTCTGGATGTATGAGCATCAACAAGCAAAACCCCAAACTGGAAATGTAAGCTTTCCAAACTCAGTTGAAGTTGGAAAAGGGTTTCAGATTAATTTTCAAGGATTCGGACAAGATGTTGAGCAAGCTGTTTTGTGGGCAAAAATCCCTGATCCTCAACCGGTGGTAAACATGATGCGAATCATCAATGATCCAAACTGGAAGAGGGTGGATGTGGAAGAAACCCAAACGAGTCTTGCTTCAGCACTTATGAATCAAACCAATAATTATGAAATGGAGTATGTGCCTATGTTGGTCTACAAGCCTTGGGAAATCAATTTTAAAAATAATTTTAAAAACCTCTTTAGAACTGACAAAATAGATATTGAGATAACAGAGTATATGATGGAAAATGAGATTAACAGAAAAGTTTTCCACGAGCACTTTGGGCAGGCAGAAAAGGTATCAGGCTTGAGCTCACCGTTTATTCCAGATATCTCTTACGTCATAGATGAATATTTGGCATTTGAGAATTTGGAAACATTCTTAAGGGAAATTGTAGTTCAAACTAGATTTAGGAAAAATCGAAAGGAAAATACAACTGAAATTCGCATACTTGATACTACAGATGATAAAGTCAACTTTAAAAGGAAACCCATCCTGCTTGTTGACTTTTATGAAGTCAAATCAGTCGAGGAACTCTCGAAAATCGAACTTCATCAACTTGATAGAATCGAAGTTTATTATGATCGTAATACGATCGATCAGACAAACCTTGGTGAGCCTGTGGGGAGCGGTATGTTGGCATTTTTCACGAAAAACAATGATTATGCTCTGAAAAACAACCTTAGATCTGAGCAGTATTTGTTGAAAGATGTAAAAGTATCAAGAAAACCACCAGTGACAAAAGCCCCTGAAAGATTCCAACAGCATGCAGTAAACCTTTTCAAACCTCAGTTCTTTAATCCAAAGGTTAAATTTTACAGAGGAAAGGCAAAGAATAGTGTTCCATATTTAGATTATCCAGCAGACCTTCTACTAGAATCTTGGATCTTTTCTAATGATAGGTTTGAGGTTCACAAAAAAACAATCAAAGTACTATAGTGTCATAAAAATAGATATATGATTATACGCTTCTTTGCTAATAGCTTTAATTCTAAGGTTGATTGCTCGCTTATATTCAATATCTACGAGTCTCTAATATCAGATATTATCGCAACTAAGCAAAATCAGGCTTTTTTTTAGTTTGTGTCAAAGTTCCGTATATCCATGAATAGATAAATCAATCTTCAACTGTAAGCACTCCAATCTCTGCATACTGGCTTGGTTTTCCATCCCAAGTCTCCAGGCTTGTTAGTTTGATATATCGGATTTGTGTTTTCTTAAAATGGATTTGTTGCGTGATCGGATTATTTTTGATATTTGAAAATTCACCAATGGACAGATCTTTCCAACTTTTCCCATCCATACTGCCGCTGAATTGATACTTGAAAATCAAACCGCTAAAATATCGAGCTTGGGGAGGCAAATATTCAAAGCCAATGATGTGGATAAGTTCGCCAAGATCAATGATAACCTCATTTTTTGGATTAGTCCAAATGGTATTAGGATCACCATCTACGATGTTTATTGAGTTTGGATCGTCATTAATAACCCTCCAATTCGATTTTGCAATGTCAAAGTTCTGAACCATGGCTTCACTCGAATCGTCACTATTTTGGTCGATTGAAATGGCTGTGATTCTGCCCGCTTCTTTCATGGTGAATGGAGCGACGTATTGTTCTCCATTTGATTTGCTTGGAATAGTACCGTCAAGGGTGTAATAGATATCCACTCCTGATTCCGGAATTTCCATATGTACCTTCCCTTCTCTATCCCTGTGGATAATTGGCTGAACCAATAGTTTTGGGGCATCGAATACACCAATTTTGGATATGGCAGGAGAAGCTTTTGCATCCAATATATTCAGCCGAATCTTTTCGGTGAAATGGTCATCCAATCTAAGAATTCTTTTTGCCCCGATAGTTGTGCCTTGATAGATTTCTTGCCAACCTTCATCAGTTCTGATTTCTAGACTGAAGCTTTTGACTCTTTGTCCCAACGCAATGAATTCTTGAATCAAAAATCTGTTGAAGCGGAATTTTTGTGGATAAGTTATTTCAATACTGCTTTGGACTACTTCATCTTCGGTCGCCCAATAGGATTCCCATTCATTTTCCAGAACATTCTCTACCTCATAGCCTTTTCCCCTCTCATTACTCGCAACTAGTTTGGCGTTATGAATTAGGTCGTTTTCAAAGTCTTCTGTGATTTTTGTGGATAACTTCATGATTTGTTCTATGTCCTTTTCATGGATAAGTCCCCTTCTGTCCACAGGAAAGTTGATAAGTAGCGCGCTGTTTTGTCCGATACTTTTATAATATATATCCAACAATTGTGGCAGAGATTTCACTTTGTGGTCTTCATATGCATGAAAATACCAGCCTGGTCTGATCGACACATCAGCTTCAGCTGGAACCCAATGACTCCCATTTTCTTGTCCATTAGAATACATTTCTGCGTACTCAGGCATTCCAGCATAGACAGAATCCCTCAATAGGTTAGACCATGTAGTTTCGTATGCATAGCCGTGTTCATTACCCACCCAGCGTACATCTGGGCCAGCGTCTCCAAAGATCACTGCATTTGGTTGTAATTCTCTAACCAGCTTATAGACATTTTCCCATTCATAGTAAGAGCGTTTGTCCACTTTTCTATCTTCATTTGCCCCGCCATAGTATCCAGTTCCTCCATTTGCACCGTCAAACCATACTTCAAACACTTCACCGTAGTTACTCAATAACTCGGTGAGCTGATTCTTCATATAAGAAATGTAAGTTTCCGTTCCATAGCCCGCATGGTTTCTATCCCAAGGTGAGTAGTATATTCCAAAACCTATTCCTTCAGCTTTGCAGGATTCTGCCAATTCTTTGATGAGATCGCCCTGGCCATTTTTCCATGGGGAGTTTTTTACGGAATGTTCTGTATATTCTGATGGCCAAAGACAGAAACCATCATGATGTTTGGCTGTAATGATGAGTCCTTTCATTCCAGCTTCTCTTGCAACTTTTGCCCATTGCCTGGTATCCAAATCTGTGGGGTTAAAACTTGAGGGGTCTTCATCACCCATACCCCATTCCATATCTGAAAAAGTATTCATATTGAAATGGACAAAACCATAATATTCCATTTTGTGCCAAGCCAGCTGTCTTTCAGATGGAATAGGAAATATTGGATCAGGAGCTTTTGGAGAGCAACTTGCAATAACAAAAAGGAGAACAAAGAATTTTCTAATCATTTTATAGTCATCAAATAGATTGATTCATTATAATTTTAAATTTAAAGTAAATTGTCATTTTTCAATGGCAAAATCATACATATTTTACTGCCATTTGATCACATTTTCATTTTAATTATACTTTTAATTAAATTTTTACTGTATGTCTATATAAGTTTTGGTAGTTTTAGGTGCTAAACCCTACTCGTTGAAATTATGCTTAATAAATACTTTCTAACGGAGCAATGCTCCCGTGTCAAGTGAACATGCAAGATTCCGAGTGTCTTATAAAGTGCTATTTATTTTCTTATGAAAAAACTAATCATCCCTATATTACTTTTGGCCTTTTCATCCACTTTTGCTCAGACTACCATCAAGGTAATCGATAAGCAAAATGAGTTACCCATATCAGGTGTTTTGATCAAGATAGAAGGAGAAAAAAATCAAATTACAAATCAGGATGGAATTGTACAAATTAATTTGACACAATCAAAAAGCGTAAACTTTTCCCATCTAGGCTACAATTCTAAAGTTCAAAACATCTTACCAAACAAAGAGAATCTTGTGACAATGGAAATTGCTCTTAATGACTTATCCACAGTTACAGTTACAGCATTTGAAACAGACAGACCTCTATTAATGCAAGCGAGTGCTGTAAGTAGGGTGTTGGAAAATGAATTGTATCGGTTTAATGAAACTTCTATCGTAAACGCCTTCAATACAAAAGCAGGAATAAGAGTCGAGGAAAGAGCTCCGGCAAGTTATAGAATTTCAATAAGAGGCAGCTCTTTGAGGTCTCCATTTGGAGTAAGGAATATCAAGGTTTATTGGAATGGTATTCCATTCACTTCACCTGATGGAACGACTCCCTTAAATCTTTTAGACTTGAGCAATATCCAAAATACTGAAATCATCAAAGGGCCAGCAAGTAGTATATATGGTGCAGGAAATGGAGGGGTAATCAATTTGGAAAGTCGTAAAGAAATAGAGGAAAATAGGATTTCTTCGGATTTGAATGTGGGAGATTTTGGGCTTATGCGGTATAGGTTTGGAATAGAACAGAAAATTGGAAATGGTGGAATAAGTGCTTCCTATGTGCATCAAAAATCTGATGGTTATCGAGAGCACAGTGCCGTGGATAGGAAAGTTTTTCAACTGGCAGCGCATCTGAAGCCTTCCGAAAAACAAGAGTTATCCACACAGATTTTATACACAGATTTGTTTTATGAAATTCCTGGTGCGCTAAATTCCGATCAAGCTAATGAAAATCCAAGACAGGCAAGACCAGGTTCTGTAAACCAAAACAGTTCGATAACCCAAAAGTCACTTTATGGCTTGTTATCCCATAAATATCAGTTTAATGAGTATTTGGATAACCAAACTTCGGTATTTGTAAACACGACCGATTTTGAGAATCCGTTTATTCTGGATTACAAAAAGGAAACAGCTTTTAGCTATGGAGGAAGGACCAAATTTACCAGAAACGATAAACTAGGTAGATTTCCGATTAGGACTATTGCCGGGGGTGAATATCAGCTGGGTAAAACATTGGCTCAAAATTTTGGTAATAGAAATGGCCAAGCAGATACAGTGAGGTTTAGTGATGATTTGATCACAACCCAAGCATTCCTTTTCCAACAATTTGAAATTGAATTGTCCCCAGCTCTTTTATTGACTTTGGCGGCAAGTGAGAATTTTTCCAAGTATGATATCAACAGGACTATTGATGCAAGTGCAAATGAACCCGCTGACAATGTTAGGAGATTTGACCCGATCATCGTACCTAGGTTAGCACTGGCTTATAAAATCAACAATACCTCAGCTGTTCATGGAAGTATAAGTTCAGGTTTTTCTCCTCCAAGTATTGATGAGGTTCGGACTAATGAAGGCAGTTTGAACTTGGATTTGGAAGCTGAGAGGGGAGTGAACTATGAACTGGGTTACAGATCGAGTTTTGGGATCTTCAATATTGATGTCACAGGTTTCTATTTCAAGCTGGATCAGACGATCACTACCTTTGCCAATGAGCAAGGTGTGGTCTTGTTCCGAAATGCCGGAAGTACCAATCAACGTGGCATTGAAGCACAAGTGGATTATGTGGTATGGAGAAATCCACAGACATTTATACAAGAATTGAAAATCAATCATGCGTTTACAGGGCATTATTTTGAGTTTGCGGATTTCAATAGTGGTGGGAATGATTTTTCAGGAAACCAACTCACAGGAGTCGCCCCAAATACACTTGTCAACCAATTTGATGTTAGATCCAAATTTGGATTATACTTGAACTTCACCCATCAATATGTGGATAAGTTGCCCTTGAATGATGCTAATACAGTTTATCAAGAGGCCTATAACCTAGTGGGAAGTAGAGTTGGTTGGAGAAGCAATTTTACTGGTAATTGGGATTTAGAGGCGTATTTGGGTGTGGATAACTTACTCGATGAGTCCTATAGTTTGGGAAATGACCTGAATGCTTTTGCAAATAGATTCTTCCAACCTGCACCAGGAAGGAATTATTACGGTGGTGTGAAAGTTGGGTATAAGTTTTAAATAAAACATTGAGGAACTAAAAACATACTTTGATATTTCAGAAATTGAGTATATGTTTATTGGCTTTTTTTGCAGCCGATCAATCTATTTCAATTTTCTCAAAAGGTCCTTTGGAGAGGAAGTCAATTTATCTACTTCTTGGGTCGCATCATGGTGGACATTGTGGTTTTTATCTGGGCTTTTGGGAAGAATTTTAATGCAATTTTTAAAAAAGGAGAATAACCTTGAAAATCTAATATCAGCTACAGAAGTCGATATTGCTATCAATCTATTTGGGATACCACTCACTTTGGTTACAATTCATGTTGTAAAAAAATATATTGATGTTGAGAGAATCATGTACGATTGGATTATCGATGAAACACAAAAACCAAAGTCACCTGAAGTAGAATAATTATGAGGATTTGGGAAACCATTTTTACATAAGCAGCATTAAGAGTAAGATATAAAAGTTAAATTATCCACATTATGCAAAAACCTGATTTCAATATCGAAGAAGTAAATAAAATCATTCGTGGACGAAGATCCATGTTTATCGCTCAATTCAAGAAAAATGATCCTGTAGACGATGTGATTATCAATGAGATGCTTGAAAATGCCAATTGGGCACCGACACATAAATTGACAGAGCCATGGAGTTTCACTGTTTTTTCAGGTGAAGGTTTGGTGAAGTTTGCTGATTTTCAGGCAAATCTTTACAAAGAAAGAGCTACCAAAAATGGAAATTTCATAGAAGCGACTTTTCAAAAATTCAAAGAAAACCCCTTGAAAGCTTCGCATATAATTGCTATCAAAATGAAACGTGATCTAAGGGCAAATCTTCCTGTAATGGAAGAAATTGCGGCTGTTTCTATGGCTGTACAAAATATGTATCTAACCGCATCAGCACATGGCCTGGCAGCGTATTGGGGTACTGGTGGGCCTACATTTTGGCCTGAAGCCAAAGAGTGGTTTGGCTTAGGTGAAGAGGATATGTTGATGGGATTTTTCTATGTAGCAAAGCCTGCCACCGACCGTTGGCCAGAAGGACGTAGAAAGCCGATCGAAGAAAAAGTAGAATGGGTAAGGTGATAATTATTTGTTTAAATAGTTATTTGAGCTAATATTATCTATTTAAGTCATTTTTGCACTCCAAGTCACATCTTTTGACGGATTTGGAGTGCAGTTTTTTTTTTGGATTTGTAGATATTACACACTCATTCTCATTCATATCCATCTAGAAATTTGAAATGCGGTTTGTACTTGTTTATATGTTGTGTGAGTTGATGGTAAATAATCAGGCTTATCATTACCCTTTCAACTTTATAACTTTACAACCTTTTTCAGCCAATTAGATAGCACATAAATCATCCAATCTCAATATAATCTATCAAACTCTCAACTTTAAAACCTCAATCCACAGCATGAAATTCTCCTTTGAAGAACACAGCCACAGAAGATTCAATCCATTTACAGGTTCCTATGTGCAGGTATCTCCTCATCGATCCAAAAGACCTTGGCAAGGACAGCAGGAAAAAATCGTTAAATCAGAACCAGTAACTTATGATCCAGAATGTTTCCTTTGTCCCGGCAACACAAGGGTTGGTGGAGAAGTCAATCCTGACTACACATCTACTTTTGTTTTTACAAATGACTTTGGGGCATTGACGCAGGATATTCCAAGTGGAAGCTATGAAGATGGTGATTTTTTCAAAGCCAAAAGTGAACGTGGAATCTGCAAAGTGATCTGCTTTTCCCCCGACCACTCCAAGACAATCCCTCAACTAAGCCAAAATGAGGTTTTCGAAGTGGTCAAAACCTGGAGAAAGGAATACATGGAACTTTCAGAGCTGGATTTTATCAATTATGTACAGATTTTTGAAAACAAAGGGGAAGTCATGGGCTGTTCCAATCCACACCCTCATGGACAGATCTGGGCACAGGAAAGCATCCCTGACGAGCCACTGAAAAAGCAGCAAAGATTCCTTGATTACTATCAAAGTAAAGGGAAAAACATGGTTACGGAATACGTTCAGGCAGAGCTTGTGAAAAAGGAACGGATCATTTATGAAAATGACAGCTTTGTTGTTTTGGTACCTTTTTGGGCTGTATGGCCATTTGAAACCATGATTGCTCCAAAGAATCATATACAATGTCTCGCAAAAATGTCAGATACCCAAATGGCTGATTTGGCAGATGCGTACAGGACTTTGACGATCAAATATGACAGACTATTTGATGTATCATTTCCCTATTCTGCAGGAATCCACCAAGCTCCTACCGATGGCAAGGATCATCCTGAGTGGGATTTACACATGGTTTTCTATCCACCGCTTTTGAGGTCTGCCAGCGTAAAGAAATTTATGGTAGGCTACGAAATGCTCGCCAATCCCCAAAGAGACCTGACAGCCGAGAAAGCAGCTGGGGTTTTAAGGGATTTGTAAGTTCAAAATTATGATTATCCTCATTGACACTATTAAGTGAATTTCCCAATAAAATCATGCGTATAATCGTTATTGGTTGATTAGTTATTAGTGCATCAATTGACTTAAAATACATCAATTTATTTGGCTACTAGCAAAAAAATGGATGGATATAATTAATACTTTCCAAAGCACTTGTCCCTATTGATCGTGACAGGTGTTTTGGAAAATTATACGAGCGAAATGTGAATTGAGAGCCTACTTTTTAGATTTAAATATTAAATTTATGTATATCCGCAATCAAGTCACTAATCAATTAAGCGACTGTTTATTGGCAAACTGATACTAATAGATGTTGGATATTTATTGATATTGGTGCCAAATCACAGGTTAATTCAATTATTTAGATTCTATTGGTATGAAAACGGATAATCATATTAAATTTTATTATCAACCTACATTTTGCTGGCATAAAAAAATCATTGCAAATCTGCTAAATCACCATCATCTGTGTGTCATGGAACGCGGATGACCACAAAAAAAATGTTTTTCATTCTTTTATCAGAAATAAACCAAATTGATTTGAGTTCAGATCAATTTACAGCCAAAATTGATTTCAACCCAAATCAATTTAACAAAACTAACCAACCTCCTCCAGCAATGATTCACCATGGGAGCAATCCCCCGAAGTCCAAGCCCATTTTTCATGAAGGCGTATTTTGCCATTTTCGAGGAATTCAGGTGTAGATTTGCAGGTTCCTGTCATCAAGTTTCCTTTTGCATTTATCTGATGATACCTCATGTCGATTTTTCCCACGTCGTCCACCAAGCCTATCAAGTGGCCTTTGATGATTTCGCCACCGGAATATGCACAGGTAAGGACATTGCCATTTTGCTGGTAATGGAAAATCATCTGCGATGAAACTTCCCCATTGGGAGAATTGCTGATTGCCCTGAATGTTTTGTTGTGGTAATTGATCATATTAGTTATAAATAGATATTGTCCCAATGACAATTTAGAATATGGATACAATGTCGTTTAGTTAAGAAACCAGACCTGCCAGGTTTAAATCTTTTTTTGGTCTTCCCTGCCAAATAAGAGACCTGTATTAACTTAATAGAAAACCTGGCAGGTCTTATCTAAACGGCATTGAATATGTATATCCGAATGCTTTTCT
Source organism: Belliella alkalica (assembly GCF_022549785.1). Taxonomy (GTDB): domain Bacteria; phylum Bacteroidota; class Bacteroidia; order Cytophagales; family Cyclobacteriaceae; genus Belliella; species Belliella alkalica. The sequence continues at coordinate 187,232 of NZ_JAKZGO010000008.1, read as the reverse complement.
GTAGGTAAACAATGAGTTTTCAATGAAAGATTTTAGTTTCTGTAGCCTTGACCAAGGTCAAGAGTGGACTTTTGTTTGTCGACAGATTTACCCTTTTCTATCGGAATGTCCAAGATCCTTTTCTAGGGCGATCTCGTCTCGGACGAGTTGCTTCAGCTCGATGATCTCTTACTAGATTTCCCAATCCCCTCCATCACCTCCAATATCAGATCCATTTCAAAACCCCTCGACATCAAATACTGCTGGACTTTGTATTTCTTTTTGAAGGGGTCTATTTCTTTGGTCAATGCCCATTTTTTTTCAGCGACATGACTGAGTATTTTGAAATATTCCTCGGGATCGATCTCTTTCATTCCTGATTTGATACAATTCGGGCTGATTCCCTTGAATTTCAACTCCTGCAAAATTTTATTTCTCCCCCACTTTTTCAAGCGAAACCTCCCCCTAACAAAGGACTGTGCAAAGCGCTCTTCGTTCAGAAAATTCTCACTGATCATCTCGGAAATCAACTCCTCCGCCTGCTCAGCATAGATTCCTTTTTCATGGAGCTTGGTCCTGACCTCCTTTTGGCAGCGATCCTGATAGGCACAATAAGCAGCGATTTTCACCTTCGCCTCCTTAAGGCTCCAGTACTTTTTGGGCTGTTCATTTCCATATTCGTTTCGTGGGTAGGACATTTTGTGTAATTTTGTGACAAAGTAACGGCTTATGTTATTTTTTTCAAATCTATTAACCAAACCATTAATACCATGCGTAAGAAAATCGTAGCAGGAAACTGGAAAATGAATCTCAATTTTGACGAAGGTCAAAAACTGACTACTGAGATTGTCAATATGTACAAGGATGAAAACATCAAGGATGTAACCGTCGTGTTGAACCCTCCTTTTGTACACCTTTTTCCTGTCAAAAAATTAGTAGGAAATACTCCAAATCTATTTTTAGGTGGGCAAAATTGCTCTGACAAAGCTTCTGGAGCTTTTACTGGGGAGACTTCAGCGACCATGCTGAAATCTTTTGGAGCTGAATACGTGATCATTGGCCACAGCGAAAGAAGAGAATATTTCAAAGAAAGCAATGAATTGCTTACTGCTAAAGTAAAACAAGCATTGGAAAATGGTTTGACACCTATATTCTGCTGTGGTGAACCATTGGAAATCAGGGAAGCTGGTACGCACGAAGATTATGTGAAAAACCAATTGACAGAAAGCCTTTTTGGCTTGAGTGATGAGGATTTTGCAAAAATCGTGATTGCCTATGAACCAATCTGGGCTATCGGTACAGGAAAAACCGCTTCTTCAGACCAAGCTCAGGAAATGCACAAGGCTCTTCGAGACCATTTGGCTGGCAAATATGGCCAAGAAGCTGCTGACAATACATCGATCCTCTACGGAGGTAGCTGTAACCCAGGCAACGCCAAAGATATTTTCTCCAAAGCAGATGTGGATGGAGGATTGATCGGTGGAGCTTCTTTGAAGTCACGTGACTTTGTAGATATTATCAAATCATTTTAAAATTGATAGTCAACTGTCAACGGACCTCAGTCGTCTGTCGTCTGTTGACAGTTGACTTTCTTTCCGTTTTTTATCACTTTCCTACAATTTATGCAGTATTTAGAGTTTAAGATTAATTGTAAAGAAGATTTTCGTGAAATCCTCATCGCTGAATTGGCTGAGGTGGGCTTTGATTCTTTTTTGGAAACGGACACAGGCCTTGATGCCTATATCGAAGAAAATTCTTTTGATCGGGAGACTTACCAAGAAGTAATCAACCGATACCAAGATTCAGCAGAATTGGAGATTGTGGAAGGTGTGATGGCAAAGGTCAATTGGAATGAGGAGTGGGAAAAGCATTATGATCCGATCCAAGTGGGAGAGGAAGTATATGTAAGAGCTTCATTTCACGCTCCAAAACCAGAAATCAAGCACGAAATTTTGATCAATCCTAAAATGTCTTTCGGGACAGGGCATCATGCGACAACTTTCCTGATGCTATCCCATCAGCTGACGATCGATCATCAAGGCAAAAGAGTGATTGATATCGGGGCAGGGACAGGAATTTTGGCCATCATGGCACACAAGCTTGGAGCGACACAAGTAGAAGCCTTTGATATCGACGATTGGTGTGTGGACAATGGCAACGAAAACTTCGATCTCAATGGTATGAAGGATGTCAGGATGGGTTTGGGGACTGTCCGTGAAGTTGCACCACAGGGAACTTTCGATATCGTCTTGGCAAATATCAATAAAAATGTGCTGCTCGATGAATTGGAGATTTATGCAAGTTTGGTAAAAAGCAGAGGGAATTTATTGTTGAGCGGTTTCTATACCCACGACATTGTTGATATTCAGGAAAAGGCAGATTCCGTAGGCTTCAAATTTTTGAGCCAAAAAGACAAGGATAATTGGGCAGCATTGATTTTTGAGAAATTATGACAGAATTAATCATTTACGCAATAATTTTTCTACTGTTGATCGCACATGCCTTGATGGCTGGAAAAATGTATAGAACAGTCCACGAAGACACGACATTATCTATCCAAGAAAAGAACGACTGGAAACTCAAGGCGTTGGTCTTTCCTATATATTACTGGGGGAAGTATAAAATGCGTTAGCTTTAGCATTTTAATTGAAAAAATGTGAGATTCATTATTTGTATTCTGAAGGTAGTCAATATCTACCAGTATCGAATATCCATGAATTTCTCATTCATTTTGAATTGAACCCTAAGAATCCATTAATGCCAAGTTCCCAAAATTCTTCAAACTTCTACTCCAAATTCTGCCTAATAAGACGTTTTCTGTAAGCATTAAAAATTCTGGATTTGGAAATAAAACCCAAATAGACTCCATCTTCGACCACAGGTAGATTCCATGCACCGGATTTTTCAAATTTATCCATCACTTTTTGCATCGTTTCTTCTGGATAAATTACGTCTGGAGGACTATGCATCAATTGTTGGATTTTCATTTCTTGTTGCTTTGCTTCATCAAACATGATATCCCGAATATCATCCAGTGTGATGATCCCCGCTAATTCTCCATTATCATTGACAACTGGGAAAATATTCCTCTTAGATAGCTGAACGAGCTTACACAAATCTCCAAGTTTCGCATCTGGGGCAATAGGCAAAAGGTCTTTTTCCATTACTTTCCTGATGTTGATATTGTCAAGAACCTCCTCATCTTTGGATTCAGTGAGGTATCGACCGGTGTCTTTGAGTTGCTTAACATAAAGAGAGTCCTTGTCAAAGTAGGTTGTTGTCACAAAAGAAATGGCAGAAACAAACATCAATGGCAGAAATAACTCATAACCACCAGTGATCTCAGCAATCAAGAATATCGCTGATAGAGGTGCATGCTGAACCCCACTCATCACCCCACACATAGCGACTAGTGTAAAATGTGCTATCGGCAAGGCAATGGGCAATCCAAATATATTCGCAGTATAAGCAAACACGAAACCGGTAATCCCCCCTACAAAAAGGGAAGGGGCAAATATCCCACCACTTCCCCCTGCCCCAATGGTAATGGCAGAAGCAATCGGTTTGATGAAAATAATCAACATCAAGAACAGAATGATAAAATATGGATTGTCAATTTCCCCAAAGAATGGACTATTTGCCAATAATCTCTGAGGATCCCCATCAATCAGAGCGTTTAATGTTTCATAACCTTCACCATAAATAGGAGGGAAAAAGAACACGATCAAACCCAAGAATGCTCCACCATATAGAACTTTCATCCATGGATCTTCCATCATTCCCAAAAGTGACTCTGTCTTCAATACAACCCTGCTGAAGTATAAGGAAATGATTCCTGTAAATATAGCCAGTAAGAAATAATAGGGCATATGTGCTGCCAAAAAACTGTCGGATAGATTGAAAGTAAACATGACATCCTCTCCCAAAAGTATCATGGAAGTAATAGACCCTGTTACTGATGCGATCAATAAGGGAATGAAACTCCCAACACTGACTTCCAGCAAAATAACTTCTATTGCAAAAATAACAGCACCAATCGGGGCACCGAAAATTGCTGAGATTGCTCCAGCAGCTCCACACCCTATCAATAATGTCCTTTTTTTGGCATTCAAATGCATCAAACTACCAAAATTCGATCCTATAGCAGATCCAGTCACTACAATTGGAGCTTCCAAACCAACAGAACCACCAAAGCCTACGGTAATCGCCGAAGTTATTACCCGACTGTACATTTTTACTTTGGCGATCAGACTGCTTTTTTTGGAAATATTATAGAGTAAATCAGGGATTCCATGACCTCCTTGATCTTTCAAGATATATGTGCCAATCAAGAATGCCAATATTATCCCAATAAGAGGGTAGATGATATAGAAAAAGTTTGCGTAAGCTTCGTTGAAGTCACCGGTCAGGAATTTTTGGATGGCATGAACGGCAGTTTTCAAAATGACAGCAGCTAATCCAGCTAATATCCCAATCAAGCCACTCAAGATCAAAACAAAGTTTTTGGTACTTAGGTGTCTGAGTCTCCAGATCAAAAAGCGGGTGATGATATCTGTTTTAGCCAAAGCACAATTTTAATTTAGGGCATAAAGTTACAAGTTATATATACTTCAAAAAAGAAGACTTGCCGAAATCAATTCAGCAAGTCAGTATCTAAAGCAATTATACAATCAAGAATCAACTCTACTGCTCCTTTGAAAAATTCTGGTTGGATGTTTTCAAAAGTATCTCTTGGCGTGTGGTAGTCTGAATGATCTTCTACTCCAAAGTAAATAAATGGGACTTTTTTCTGATGGAACTGTGCATGATCTGATGCATTGGTCCAATCATCCCTTCCCGACCCAGGTTCATCATGTCCAAACATCAACTTCGGTGACTTTCCTGTTGATGCTTTTTCCAAAATAGGTTTTAGAAATGGGTAATGATAAGTTCCAACTGCATACAATTCATTGTTGTCATTTCTACTCACCATATCCATATTGATATTAAGCTTTACCTGTTCCATCTCAAATGGAAAATCATTCACCAAAGCCCTAGCTCCTTGCATGCCCATTTCTTCTGCATCAAGTGCTACAAACATCATCGAGTGCTTTGGTCTATTTTTGGCAAAATATTCCGCCAAAGCGAGCATAGCTACCGTTCCGGAAGCATTGTCATCAGCTCCATTGAATATGTCGTCACCATTTCTTCCAATGTGATCATAATGTCCCATGACCACGATGATTTTATCAGAATCACTTCCAGGAACAAAGCCCACTATGTTCGCAGCTTTGTCATAGGTCTTTCCATCTCGTCGATTTGTAAACGAAAAAGTTTGAGTAAAATCGTCATACTGACTACTCAAACCTAATTTTTCAAATCTTTCTTTGATAAATTTTTGTGCTTTCAGATGCCCTTCTGACATAGGTTTTCTGCCTTCAAGTTCATCTGAAGAAAGGTATTTGATGTCTGAAATAAGTTGGTCTTGATCGATTTTCTGTGCTTCTGACAAAGCAGGAAAGGCTAAAGTCAAAATCAAGAGGACTATTTTGAAATGTGATTTCATTGGTTTTTATATTTGTTCGGATGATGTATCTTGGGTGAAGACAACAAGTTTATCAAACACGATGCAAAGTAATGTTTTTGAATTGAAAAATCAGTGCAAATACTTCTTTAATTCATCTGGATTCCTTCTTGTCTGGACACATAAATCTTTTTCTTTTCAAAATCAGATAATTTATAATTGTCTTTTTCAACTTTACTATCTGTGAGTACTTTAGAGCTTCTAAAAATGACTTGTCATTAATCTGCATAATTCTTTCGATTAAGATGTTTTTTAATTCTGTGTTCACCATTTTTATAGATTTTTGCTCTATAATGATGATGAAAAATTATAAGATTTTGATTTTGTTAATTTTGCTCTCTGATAGAGATAAAGAAGAAAAAACTATAAAATCTATCTTAGACCGAAGAGTCAAAGATCGGAATGAACACGAAAGTTAATTTTGTAATGTCTATCTACTTTTATGCACTGAACCGAACAAATGATTGTTGAGTTATTGCATTTGGCTTAATTTGACTGTAGAAGACCCTACGGCTACAAGTTGTTTTCTGGTATCCGCAAATAGTAAAACCTTTCATTTGTCCAAGAGCAACATTATGGATATTGTCATATTATTATACCAATAATGAAATTATTATCTTGACGTTAATTATATTCGTGCAAACTGTTCGTATCAAATATATTTATTCATGAAAGTTATCTCAGCTTTGCTGTTGTTTTTTGTTCTTGCCCCAAGCTCTTATGGACAAGGGACTTTGCCAGAGAGTTTTCTGGATGGAAAATCTGTTGTTTTGATTTCAAATTCACCTCAAGCTAGACCTGTTTTAAGTTGGGAAAATTTGGCAGAGGAAATTCACGCAGGGATAGTTGAGGCAGGAGGGGATCCAGTTGCCTATTATGAGTTGGAGGAAATTACGCTGTCAGAAGAGACTCAGGCAGGTTATGCAGAGGCTTTCAACAAAAGATTGGTAAAAAATATTGTTATCCTCACAAGAAAATCTTCTGGTGAATTGATACTTCATATTGCTCCTTATACAAACAACAAGAATATGGTGTCGAATGCAGGGATTTATTCCATGCAGGCTGAGAGCGTAAAGAGTATGAAAGAAAGCTTGATGGCCATGGGAAGGAACGTGAGATCAAGAAATCTCTTAGTTTTGGAAGTCCCAGAATTTCCCGCAAGTGAAAGTTCTTTGGCAGGAGGAAATTCTAGATTTTTGAATAGGAATCCATTAAACTTAGATGTATTTAAACTTGGTGTGCCATTATCAGGAGCAGCTGGGGAGTCAGCATTTCTGAGTATGTATCGATATGATTTGTTGGGAAAATCTGCTGAAGCTATTGCCGCCGCACAAAAGGAGGAAAAAAATGGGCTTGAAGGTATATTTAAGGCAAGTTATCCACATCAAGTTGAGTATTTGACTGAAGCAAAAACTGAAGCAGAACTGATAAAAGAAAGAGTTCAGTTTGTATTGATGCGTGTGGAAGGTCGAGAGTCAGACTTAAGAAGTAGTATGGGACTTCCTGAATTAGAATCGGGAGACGATTCTCGAATAGTCGTGAAATATTACATCAAATTTTTGGTGAGAAACGAGCTATACATTGGCCCAGAATGGGATGCTGATCCTAATTGGAGAGTAGCGCTGAGGAAGTTTTTGGAAAATCTGAAAAAATAGAATAGGGCTCCGAAGAGCCCTATAAGAAAGCGGTGTTTATCGGGTGATTTAAAACAACTTCTCGCTTTTACTTTTGTTTATCTATCGATCCAGTGACACGCTTCATGAAAGCGTTCATGGCTTCTTTCTTATCTGTACCGTCCTTTATCATTTGATAAACCTCCAAAGTACCGTAAAGGTTTGAGAGCAATTCTCCCATCACTTCTAGTTCCTCATCTTTTAACGACGGAATCTCTGTCATATTCTCCAAAAGTTCTATGGTTTCTTTTACCCAATCCTCGTCATTGGATTCTATAAACCCTAAAACATGCTTAATTATCGGCAATCTCATTGATCAGGGTTTTAAGTGCGTCTTCTTTGTTTGTCTGAATTTGATTGACCAATTGACCGTTTTTGAAAGTCGCAAAAGTAGGAAGGTTGGTTACTGATGCCAATTTTCTTGATTCTGGTAATTTTTCGGCATCTACATAAAGGAAAGTAATTCCTTCATATTCACCTGATAATCTTTTCATTTTTGGCTTGATAATCCTACAGTTGCCACACCAAGTAGCACCGTATTGTACCACTACTTTTTCATTTTCGTTTACAATCTCCTGTAATGTGTCAGTCTCTAATTCTTGTAACATATATAATTTTGTTTACTTCAGTTTTCGATCACAAAAGTACGAATATCTAAGCCCTTTCACTAATAGATATTTTCAATGCATCATTGAAGCTTTAAAGCCTTTAGACATCTTACTACCTTATCCGTAGATACTTTCGTTGAGAAAAGGGATAAGAGCTAGAATTACAGCTTGACTGTAATAGTCCTTTCTATTCACAACACCATTGGTCAATATGCCAACAGCTCCACTTCCTTGTTTGGAGTTGTCTTTCATAAATACTTGGTCATCAGCTTCTCCCAGTTCTTTTCCTTCTTTGATCAAGTCCGAAACGACAGAAGGAAGGTAGAATGTTGCAGTTTTAGCTTTGCCAATTTGGCCTTTTCTATCCATAATCACAACCCAAGCATATGCATACATTTCGCCTTTGTCTTCATCAATACCTCCCTCAATCCCTACCCAATAATCGGCTTCTGGAAAAACTTGTTTTGAATTTTTTGCTCTGTTATGGGCTCCTAGGTAGGTTTCTTCATCTCCTATAGGTTGATCCCTTACCTCCGAGCTTACATTTAGTCCTTCTACCAAAAATGCCGATTCAAATGCTGCATGAAACCCAATGTCTGTACTATTTATTTTTACTGGATTTTTACTGCCTACAATGATGAGCTGCTGTCTTTTTTCTTCTTTTATATTTTTTCTTTGCGGAAATGCCATGATTTCTTTAGTAAATGTAAAAACCTGTAGGTGTCTTTCTACAGGTTAAAGGCTTATGCCATATTGGTAAAAACTTGGTTGACATCATCATCATCTTCTAATTTTTCAATTAGTTTGTTGATCTCCTCTTCTTGATCTTCCGGTAATTCTACTGTAGTAGTCGGAAACCATTGGAAATCAGCATTAACGATGTCTATATTTCTGTCTTCTAGCGCTTTTTGCATGTTGCCGAAGTCCTCAAAAGCTGTGTAAACGAAGATTTCTCCTTCATTTTCATCTATTTCATCCAATCCAAAATCAATAAGCTCTAACTCTAGCTCTTCGATTTCATATTCACCTTGGGCAAATCGAAAAACCGCTTTTTTGTTGAACATAAAGCTTACAGAACCAGATGTACTCAGGGATCCATTGGATTTTGAAAAATAGCTTCTAATATTGGCTACTGTTCTATTGGTATTGTCTGTAGAAGTCTCGATGATTACAGCTACTCCATATGGGCCATAACCTTCATACAACACTTCTTCGTAATCTTTTTCATCTTTATTTGATGCTCTTTTGATCGCCGCTTCTATACGATCTTTTGGCATCGCTGCACCTTTTGCATTTTGGATTATTGTCCGGAGCTTAGTGTTGTTCGCAGGATCAGGACCACCAGCTTTCACAGCCATGACGATTTCCTTTCCCAAGCGTGTGAAAACCTTAGACATCTTGTTCCAACGCTTAAATTTTCTCTCTTTTCTAAACTCGAAAGCTCTTCCCATATTAATATGATTTTAAAGACGTAAAATTAAGAAATCTTTTTAAAAGGAATCATGTAATGACATGTAATCTTTTATGGAAATATGCTTATTTACTGATAGCTCTAACAAAAAATACTAGCAAAAAACCATTTAGAAAGTCGGTAGTTGTAAATATACACTTTCCAAAATTTCTACACTTGGTTTAACTTGGCACTTTTTTGCTTGTATTTTCATGTACCAAAAGTGCCGCTCCATATACTCCTGCACTATCTCCCAGTTTGGCTTTGATTATTGGTGTTTCAAATTCATTGTTGAATATCATCTGCTTTAGCAAGCTTGTGTCGCCATAGAGTGAATCTATATGGCTCACGCCTCCACCAAGGACTATGACTTCCGGGTCTAAAATGTTGATAACTATGCTCAGAGCTTTAGCAAATCCTTCTTTTAACCTTTCAATGGTCATGCTAGCAAAAGGGTCTGTATCAGTTAAATGTCTTTCGTGAATTTCTTTCAAAGGTCTTGACGTACCAGATTGTTGGAGGTAGAATTTCTCCAGAGCGGGTCCAGATATAATTTGCTCATTACAGCCTGTTTTTCCACAATAACAAGTGTCTCCTTCTCCAGGGAAAAGGTAATTATGTCCCCATTCTCCTCCTATTCCATGTTTTCCTTGGATCAATTTCCCATTTGCTACTACACCTCCACCTACGCCAGTACCCAGTATAACTCCAAACAGAACTTTATTTTCTAGGTTATTGTCCTTTCCGACACCAAGCTTTGCTTCTGCCAATGCAAAACAGTTTGCATCATTTGCCAAAAGTATTTTTACTGCCAATTGCTTTTCCAGATCATTTTTCAAATCTCTTCCATTGATGACTGTGGCGTTGCAATTTTTCATAACTCCTCTGGAGGGGATGTATGTACCTGGAGATGCAAGACCGATTACATCTGCTCTATATCCGGCATGAGATTCCATCTTTTCAATCAATCTCTCAAATTGATTCAAAATATGGTCATATCCCAAATGAGCTTCTGTGGGTATTCTGAACCGAAATAACTCTTCAGGAACTTCTGCAGAGGCCAAGATTATTCCTTCTATTTTTGTCCCACCCATGTCAATTCCCCAAAGATTTTCTGAATTGAAATAGCTCATAATTGCTTTTTGATTTATACTTGATTTACTAATTTCTTTTCTTCTATTTGGTTACCATAGAAGCCAATGTGGAGATCTGTGAAATTGCTCAGCGCAATTTCTCCTGATCCCTATTTCTTGGATTTTTTATTCATTTCCTAGATCATTTCAAATGTCATATTTGAGGCGAAACTTCCAGCTACTTCTTCCAAGTCACCACACCGACTTTGCTATCTGCAGTTCCATAATAGAGGTACCATGTGCCTTCAAATAAAACCAAGCCTTCCACAAACGTTGTTCCGTCCACATATTGACCGGATTTCTCAAAATCTTTTTCTGGCTTTATAAATGGTTTTGTTGATCGGTCAAGAAGTTTCCAAGGTTCATTGGGATCAAAAAGAGCCTGCCCCCCTGTGTACATCCGGTTTGGCAAATCCCCAACTCCTATTGATTGGGAATTTCCTGCATTGTACAAGACTACGATTCCATCCTCTGTCAATACTGCTGGTGGGCCAGCTTCTACCAACCATGAATCAAAAAATCCTGCACGCGGGCTCAATACTGGAACTAAGTTTTCTTCATGATTTTCCAGAGGTTCCCAATTGATCAAGTCTTCTGAACTTGCTAACCAAATGTGCGGCACACCATAATACATCCAATACTTGCCATTTATCTTAGTAGCCACCAATTTCCCATCTACTTCTTTTGTAACAAGCGCTCCGGATTTTGTTTCCATGTTGAGGTATTTTCCTGCTTTCCAATTTTTGAATACTGGTCCATGCTTTTCCCAATTTTTCAAATCTTTAGATGTTGCTACAGCAAGTCTTGGATACTCACGGTTCCATTGGGTGTATGTGAGGACGTAGGTACCATCCTCTGTTTCAACTAATCGTGGATCTTCAGTTCCTCCAGTCCATTCGTAGTACTTTTGCTTATCTTCCTGAGGAAAAAATACTGGTTCGCTTTCTCTGGTATAATTGACACCATCTTGAGAAATTGCGAGCCCCAATCGCGATGTGTGCCCACCAATTTCTTTCTCACCTAATTTTTCTTCAGCTCTGTAGAAAACATGAATTTTGTCATCTTTCACAATCGCTGCTGGATTGAAAGTCGCCATGGTTTCCCAATTGACAACCCTTCCTGACATGGGGTCTTGAAAGGAAGTCGCGTCAGTAGGCTCAATGATTGCTGTTTGATTCTCCGCCCTTTCGAATGGACCTAGCATCCAAGGTTTTTCATACCCTTCAGGAGAGCTTGTACATGAGGCGCTGAGTAAAAGTAAACAGAAGGCTATCTTTTTCATGTTTCAATAAATAATGTAGGGTTAATTAGTCTTTGAAAAAACAGTTATGTGTTTATTAAAACGTTTTAGCAATTCAAATTTATTTGATTTTTGACAAAAAACAAATTCCAATCTGGATCTGTAGAAGTCATTCAGGACTAGTCACAATGCGGGAGGAAGAATAACCTTGAAAACATTTGAAAAAACTGACCAAAATCACGTCCTTTATATTCTTACTTCGTATAGTAATATGAACCTTTTGTACTAACAAAATGAACTTTTACAAACAAAATCCTATTCCGAATCTTCCGGAGACAAAATCAAAAAGAGTTGTTATCATTGGTGCTGGATTTGCCGGTCTTAAATTGGCAAGAAAGCTGATGGGAAGTCCATATCAAGTGCTTTTGTTGGATAAAAATAATTACCATCAATTTCAGCCTCTATTCTATCAAGTAGCCACTTCTGGGCTTGAGCCAAGTGCGATTTCTTTTCCTCTTAGAAAGGTTTTTCACAACTCTAAGAATATAATTTTCAGAATGGCAGAAGCGGAGTTGATCGATCAAGAAGCAAATAGACTATACACTTCAGTAGGCTATATTGATTATGACTATTTAATTTTGGCAATGGGAGCTGACACCAATTACTTTGGATTGGAAAACATCGAAAAGTACAGCACTCCTATGAAGACTGTATCTGAAGCGCTATTTATCAGAAACAAAATCATCTCCAATTACGAAACCGCTATAAACATAGGGGAAGAGGAAAAGCGGAAATCAATCATGAATGTGGTGATAGTAGGTGGAGGCCCAACTGGTGTGGAGCTTGCAGGCGCCGTAGCAGAGTTAAGGAACAATGTGTTCCCAAAAGATTACCCCGAGTTGAATTTCAAAAACATGAAAGTTGTATTGATAGAAGCAGGTCAAAGCCTTCTGTCCAGTATGTCTGAAGAAGCCAAGTCAAAGTCAAAACAATATTTGGAGAATTTGGGAGTAGAGGTGATGGTGGATACTCAAGTACTAGATTATGACGGGGAAAAAGTAGTACTTAAAGGTAGAGAAGCTATAGAAACGAAAACTTTACTTTGGGCAGCTGGTATTAAGCCAAATGGAATAAACGGAGTCCGTGAAGAGCAGACTATCCCAAATGGGAGATTGATTGTAGATGAATTCAATCAATTGGAAGGGAGTGGAAATATCTTTGCCTTGGGTGATATTTGTATTTATGCTACGGATGAAAACCCAAGAGGACTTCCTCAAGTAGCTCAGGTAGCGCTACAGCAAGCGGACAATCTTGCAAATAATTTGCTTGGAGAATTAAGAAATAAACAGTGGAAGGAGTTTAAATACAAGGATCTGGGGTCCATGGCTACTATTGGGAGGAAATTGGCGGTAGTTGATTTACCTTTTATCAAGTTTCAAGGATTGTTAGCTTGGATGACTTGGCTGTTTGTTCACCTGATGGCTATTCTTGGTGTAAAAAATAAGTTGTTTATCTTTTTGAATTGGTCTTGGAATTATTTGGCTTTTGATCCAAGTTTGAGACTTTTGATTCGACCTAAGCAAATTAAAACAAAGAAAGATGAGGAATTGATGCAAGAATAGTCACGTGATTTTTCCAGCACGGTTGATGATACTTGCCAAGTACCCACTAGGAATATTATTTGATTTGCCACCATTGATGATGGTTTCAAGATACTCTTGGTGGGGAAAGATACCTTTTACAATTTTGTTGGAAACAAAAGTAAAGGCTCGCAAAGAGCCATTTTTTGTGAAAATTTCATGCTCTACAAAATCATAACCTGGTTCAGATTTTAGAAAATAACCCTTGTCTGATTCCGACACTTCGAAAAGTAAGCCATATACTGATTCATTTTTACTTTCTATGATATTTGCCCGTGCTGAGCCATCCGGGTTTTGGTAATTGAACCGAAAACCATAATGTGGTAACACAGCTTGGCAAATTAATTTTGGTTGTTGTCCCAGCCTACTTTCTAAAGTGCTTATGTCAAGATTGCTAGCATAACCAAAGTAGAGAAATGTATCTTTATTTTTCATGCGTTGTTTTCATTGAAGATGATCAAGCTTTTAACAAAACTACGAATTTTGACTTGGATCGATAGCTTTTGGCTTCAGTGAATCTTTGAGCTTTTCATCTATTTTGATTTTATGAATATACGCTTTCTTACCAGTAGCCAAACAAAATCATTTTTTTAATACTAATTGATTCACTAATAACCTATCGACTGATAGCCAATAACGATTATCCGCATGATTTTAAGTAAAATTCAATTACTGATAATATTGCTGATAATCATATTAACTTTTGTTAACATTTTTATTTGGCATCCATATTAAACCATCTATCAGGTGTACTGTCTAATAGTCAAATTCCACAACAAAATGGAAATTAGACCAACGACCATTTCACTCCCGGGAAGTGATGGTTTTTTAAACAAATTGACTAAATATTCAAAACACAATATTATGAAAAAGCTACTATTAGTACTCGCAATATTCTCTGTAGGAATCATTACTGCTGAAGCGCAAAGAGGCCCTAGAGGAGGACAAATGTCACCTGAAAAAAGGGCTGAAATGAGAACACCTGAGAAAAGAGCTGAATTGATGACAAATCGATTGGCTGAAAAACTTGAGTTATCGGAAGATCAGAAAAAAGAAGTGTATAACATACAGTTGGAGAATGCTACCAAAAACCAAGTAGAAATGGAAGCAAGACGTGAAGAGATGAAAGCCAAAAGAGAAGAAATGCAGGCTAAACAAAAAGAGCAGCAATCAAAAATCGAGGCTGTCTTGACTCCTGAGCAGATATCTACATGGAAAGAGCTCAGAAACGAAGACAAAGAAAAAATGAATAATATCCGTGATGCTCGAAGCAACCCTGATAGAGAGAAGTTTCAGCAGAGAAAAAGAGGCTCTAAAGGTAGCAAAGGCATTAAAGGCAATATATAGAACACTTCATATAAACGGTTGGTTAATTGATATCTGAGGAAGCTCAGAAAACACAAAGAGCAGGTCTATGGCCTGCTTTTTTTGTTAATGTCAGGATTGATCTTTGAGTTTTTAAAAATCGAAAAAAAACATTTTAGAACTTTAGGATAAGAAATCTAAAAGAGATTTTATGTAGGTATCGGTAATGGATTCCTGTTTGGATTTGTCATAGATCGACAACAAATATACTGTATCATCAGAAAAAGCAAAATGAGTAATGACTCTTCCTCCTCCGGATTTTCCTTTACTTTTAATAGATATCCGGATTTTAAAACAGTTTTTATAAAGCGGAACTCCTAGATCGGGCTTATTCTTAAGGTCTTGTACCAATTGAAAAAAATCATCCTTTAAAGATGGGTATTTTTTTACTAGCTTTTTAAGTTCTTTTTCAAACTCTGGGATAGATTTAACTTTATAACTCATAGTTCTTTAAAAAGCTCCTCAGCGTCTTTGGCAATTAGGTTTCCAGCTTTTGCGTTAAGCATTTCCTTATAGCCCTTTGCGACACTCATTGCATTCATCAATGCTTTAATTTGCTCTTTCTCCGAAACAATATCCAATTTCAAAACTTTCAATACTGCTTTGAGAGCATCGGCTTTATCTTTGTCTTCGGTCTGTATTACAATAGTTTCCATAGTACAAATATAGTAAAATTTAGAATTTGATAGTTTTATAATTTTACGGAAAAACTTCTAAGTTATTGAAGTTTACACCTTAATTACTAACATATATATAGAAAATCATATCTATACAGAAAGGAAAATGGTTAGTAAAAAATTTAATGAAAGACTTCGGGAATTTGTTTTTTAATTTAACTAAAAGCAAAAAGCAGGTCTTAAACCTGCTTTTTGCTTTTAGTCAACTGTACAAGTGGTACAACATAAGGAGGATCCTCCTTCAAAAGGGCAAGCAGTTACAGGGAAAGGTCAGCCTGGAAGAAGTAATCTTGATTCATCTGCTGCACATAAATTAATAACATTGCAAGGGTCTTCTACGGGATCTGTAGGCTCTACTGGTTCAACTGACTCTTGACCATGTAAAGATAAGAGAACTAGGCTAAAGTAAAGTAAGAAAATTAGTTTTTTCATAATTTATAATTTAAGTTTAAGTATAAAGAAAGTTTCGTTTTCATTTTCATAAAAAGCTCTACTTGGTTGGAAGATTATCGTGTCTTCAGATAGTGCAACAATAGGGTTATAGAGGTGTTGTGGTAAGATTATATCTTCACAATACTTTTTTCCATCCTTTAAGATATGAAGCACATAATGATAGTTTTTCATTAAATAATTTTCGAATTGAGCTTGATTGTCAAAACTATTACCACTACTAAAAAAATCATTTTGATTAATTGATTTTAAATAAGTAACATATGTATATTCCTTGTAATTGAGTATTGAAGTGATTCTCGAATCAAAGCTAGATTTATTAAAATCTATTTCACTTCCAAAAGGTGTTTTTACTGATATATCAAAGTAATCTAATTCTAAACCAGTTTTTTCATAAAATTTTAATTGACCGTTTTCACCAATTTTATATGTATAGATCGAAGGTTCGTGGCTATAGGAAAGTATTATTGACTGATCGTCACTGGATTTTTCAAAAAAAACAAAATATGGTGGGAATCTAAATTCATTATTTAAATAAATGCTATTTTTTTCAAAGCCTGCATCTAATTTAAATTTCCTGTTTTTTGAATCAAATGAAGTTAGATGTTTTACCTGTTTGTAATAGTTGGGATTTTCATTATTCAAATTTGTTTTCTCTGCATTAAGTAAAGTATACAAATAGAATTGGGAGGTATCAGATTTATTTGTTACAAAAAAATGCTTTAAATCAGTATTCCAGTACTTAGAACCGTTTAAATCATGGTTTTCATAAAAATCAATCAACTTCCAATCTGAGTTATATTTGTAAAGTCCAGAATAGCTTACAATCCAGTAACCCTCACCATTTTTATCAAAGGATATGCTGTTAAGTTTCCCTTTGAAATTATTTTCACCAGGGATTCTATTGTCAAATTTTGATAATATTTCGCCTTTTAAATTCAATAATAGAATTACATTATTCAATGGATTTTGATCTACAGCCAATAAAAATCCCTTTTCAGAGTTAAAATCAACTAAAGTTAAAACACCTTGATAATCTACTTCAATTGTTTCAAGTAACTCAATTGATACATCTTGATAAAGATCTGTATTATGATCACTGCAACCCAAAAATAGGAGTACACTTATTGTAATTAATAGTTTTTTTGTCATAAAAATTTTTGTGATAAATTTCATTTAAAAATATTTAGTTTAAAACAATAAAACAATAAATTATTTTTCGAAAAAACTCCAAAAAAAATATAAAACCGACCCGAGAAATCCCGGATCGGTTTAGGTTGAACTAGTGGTTTATTGTAAAATTATGAGGCTAATTCTTCCTCTACTTGGTAGAAGCCTTCATCTTTTCTAGGCAGTGATGAACTTCCCATTAGGAATTCATCAACACTCACTGCAGCTTCTCTTCCTTCAGAAATTGCCCATACGACTAGAGATTGACCTCTTCGCATGTCTCCTGCTAAGAATACCTTCTTCGATGTAGATTGATAGCCTTTGGATTTTGGGAGGCTATTTTCCATTTTTTCTACGCCAAATGCTCCTAAAAGGCCATTTTCTGCTGGACCTGTATAGCCGATTGCTATGAATGCAAGGTCACAAGGGACAGTACGTTCCGTTCCCGGAACTTCCACAAACTGCATTCTTCCATTTTCTTCTTTCCATTCCAAGTCCACCAATACAAGGCCTGTTACTTCTCCTTTTTTGTTGCCGACAAATTCCTTTGTGAGTATAGAGAATACTCGCTCAGCACCTTCTTCGTGAGAACTTGAAGTTTTCAAGGTCATTGGCCATTCTGGCCATGGATTGAGTACAGTTCTTTGCTGAGGAGGCTTAGGTAGCAATTCAAGCTGTGTGATACTTTTTGCACCATGACGGTTTGATGTTCCAATACAATCAGAACCAGTATCACCACCACCAATGACAATGATGTGTTTATCTTTGGCAGAAATTGGGTTTTCCTTGATCTCACCTGCAATTACTTGGTTTTGTTTTCCCAAAAATTCCATCGCAAAATGAACACCCTTTAAATCTGAACCTTTGATATTTAATGCCCGTGGTTGTGCCGCTCCAGTGGCCAGTACTACAGCATCAAAGTTTGAAAGAATATTTTCTGCTTTGATATTGAAGCCAATTTCTGTTTCGGTCGAGAAGATCACACCTTCTTGCTCCATCACTTCTACACGACGGTCAATCACCCATTTTTCCAATTTGAAATCTGGGATTCCGTAGCGGAGTAATCCTCCTACTTTTTTGTCTTTCTCGAAAAGGGTTACTTCATGTCCTGCTTGATTTAGCTGATCCGCTGCAGCAAGCCCAGCCGGACCAGAACCTATTACTGCTACAGTTTTTCCTGTTCGAACTTTAGGAGTTCTAGGCTTTACCAAACCCAATTCGTAAGCTTTTTCGGCAATATTTTTCTCGATCAATTCAATGGCAACGGGATCTTTGTTGATCCCCAATACGCATGATGCTTCACAGGGCGCTGGGCAAATCCTACCGGTAAATTCTGGGAAATTGTTAGTACTTCTTAAAATGTGAAAAGCTTCCTCCCATTCATTCTGGTACACTGCATCGTTAAACTCAGGTATTACATTGCCCAGCGGACATCCCTGATGGCAAAATGGTATTCCACAATCCATACATCTGGCCGACTGCTCGTTGAGTTTATTGCCGTCAAATGGTTGATATATTTCTTTGTAATCGTTTATTCTATCTTCTGGAGAGCGTGATTCGGGCAGCTCTCTTTTATACTGGATAAATCCTTCTTTCGCTCCCATATTAAACTAATGTTTTTGATTGTTCCAAAGCTCTTTTTTTCAATACTTCCTTGTAATCTCTAGGAATAACCTTGATAAATCTCTCTTTGTATTCCTCCCAATTTTCAATGAATTCTGATGCCAAATGGCTGTTCGTAAATTCTTGGTGGATCTTAAGTTGATTTTTGATAGTTACAAAATCATCTTCATTGAGTGGATCCAGATCGACCATCTCTGGATTGATCAAGTGGATGTAATCTTTGAGGATATAAGCGATACCTCCACTCATACCTGCGGCAAAGTTTCTTCCGATTTCTCCCAAGTTCACTACCAATCCTCCAGTCATGTACTCACATCCGTGATCACCAATTCCTTCTACTACTGTCTCCACACCTGAATTTCTCACACAGAATCTTTCTCCACCTTTGCCATTGATATATGCTGCTCCTGAAGTAGCGCCATAGAATGCCACATTTCCGATGATGATATTATCCTTTGCTTTGAAATTTGCATTTCGACTTGGATATACGATCAATTTTCCTCCAGAAAGTCCTTTTCCAAAGTAATCATTCGCCTCACCTTCCAGCTCAAAGCTTACACCTTTGGCCAAGAAGCCTCCAAAGGTCTGTCCTGCAGATCCGATAAATTTGAATCTAATCGTATCTTCCGGAAGTCCAGGACTGCCAAAGATTTTTGAAATTTCATGCGAAAGCATTGCACCAACTGTTCTGTCAGTATTTTTGATTTCAAACTTGCCTGTTACTGGATTTGCTTGCTCCAAGGCAGGAAGTGCTTGCTTGATCAATTTTCTATCAAGAACTTTTTTCAGTTCAAATTCCTGATCAATTTGCTTGTGGATGCCCACATGGTCTGGAACCTCCACTTTGTGGAAAATTGGTGTAAGATCCACCTTATCCCATTTCCAATGATTCATGTTGCCTGTTGCTTTCAAGACATCACTTTGTCCTACCATTTCATCAATCGTAGCAAAGCCTAAAGAGGCCATGATCTCTCTAAGGTCCTGAGCGAGGAACATAAAGTAATTCACTACATGGTCAGGGCTTCCTGTAAATAGCTTCCTTAATTCTGGATTTTGAGTTGCAATACCTACTGGACAAGTATTCAAATGACACTTACGCATCATGATACATCCTTCTACTACCAAAGCTCCTGTAGAAATCCCCCATTCCTCAGCTCCCAAAAGCGTTGCGATGGCAATGTCTCTACCTGTTCTGAGCTGTCCATCTGTCTGTAGCACAACTCTGCTGCGAAGATTGTTCTTCACCAGAGTCTGATGGGCTTCGGAAAGACCAAGCTCCCATGGCAATCCTGCATGTCTGATAGAACTCAAAGGAGAAGCTCCTGTACCTCCATCAGCACCTGAAATCAGGATCACATCTGCTTGGGCTTTTGCTACCCCGGCAGCGACAGTTCCTACACCTGCTTGGGACACAAGCTTGACATTGATTCTTGCCTTTCTATTGGCATTTTTCAAGTCATATATCAATTGTGCCAAATCTTCAATAGAGTAGATGTCATGGTGTGGAGGTGGGGAAATCAATCCTACTCCTGGAGTTGAGTGTCTCACCCTTCCTATCCAATCATCTACTTTATGGCCTGGTAACTGACCACCTTCACCAGGTTTTGCTCCTTGGGCCATTTTTATCTGAATCTCAGCAGCATTGCTGAGGTAATTGCTAGTTACACCAAATCGGCCTGAAGCGACCTGCTTGATGGCAGAGCGTTCCCAATCACCATTTTCTTTTCTTTCGAATCTGATCTCATCTTCTCCACCTTCTCCACTGTTGCTTTTCGCTCCGATTCTGTTCATTGCTATAGCCAACGTACTGTGTGCTTCATGTGAGATCGAACCAAAAGACATGGCACCGGTAGCGAATCTTTTTAAGATTGACTCGATCGGCTCTACTTCCTCGATTGGGATAGATATCCTCTTTTTGAATTCAAAAAGCCCTCTCAAAGTCAAGGCATCCTTTGTTTGGATGTTAATTTTTTCAGCAAATTTCTTGTAGAGATTGAAATCATTCAACCTAGTGGATTTTTGGAGTAAATGAATTGTCTCTGGATTGAATAGATGTTTTTCACCTCTTCTTTTCCATTGATACACCCCTCCAGTTTCCAATATCGGGCTGTCAGTATTGTATGCAGCATGGTGTCTGATCAATACTTCCTCGGCCAATTCATCAAAGGAAATTCCAGAAATCCTGCTAACTGTACCTTTGAAACATCTGTCGATCACTTCTGGACCTAAACCTATCGCTTCAAAAATCTGAGCTCCCTGATAGGATTGTAGTGTACTGATTCCCATTTTGGATAGTACTTTTAGCAATCCTTTACCGACAGCGGCCTGATAATTGGCAAAAAGCTGTTTGGTTGGAATCTCTTTTGAAAGATGACCTTTTTCGTTTAGATGAATCAAACTTTCAAGAGCTAAATATGGATTGATGGCAGATGCACCATATCCAATTACTGTTGCGAAATGATGCGTTTCACGTATATCTCCCGCCTCTATTACCAAGCCAGCTCTGGTTCTCAGTTTCTTTTTCACCAAATGATGATGAACGGCACCTATAGCCAATAATGATGGAATTGGTGCTTTTGACTCAGTACTGTTTCGGTCTGAAATGATGATAATGTTTTTGCCGGCATAAATTGCACCTTCTGCTTCTCTACAAAGACTATTCAAAGCTTCAAGAATTCTTCCTGGCTGATGATCAGCTTCGAAGTGTGCCTGAAGTGTCACAGCTCTGTAGCCTTGCTCTTCGAGGTGTTTGAGTTTTTCCAAATCTTCATTTAGCAAGACTGGCTGCGAGATATGGATCTGTCTTGTATGTCTTGGGCTTTCGTCCAATATATTATGGCTTTCACCGATTCTGGTGAAAAGTGACATTACCAATTTTTCTCTGATTGGATCAATCGGAGGGTTACTTACCTGAGCAAAAAGCTGCTTGAAGTAATTGGAAATATGTTGGCTTTGTTTTGATAAAACTGCTAATGGCGTATCAGCTCCCATAGAGCCAATTGGCTCGTAAGATGTATCTCCCATTGGCTTGAGGATCATATTCAATTCTTCGGAAGTATATCCAAAGATTGTTTGGCGTTTTTTGATCTCCTCTATGGTGTAAGGATTTGAGAGTTTCTCTGGATCAGGCATCAATCTGAGTTTCAGCCTTTCTTCTCTCACCCATTTGTCATAAGGTTTATTGTCGCATACAGATGCTTTGACTTCATCATCGAAGGAGATCTTTCCTTTTTCCAAATCTACCCAAAGCATTCTTCCTGGACTGATTCTGCCTTTCTCTGTGATGGTTGCTTCACGGATTGGCAGTGCACCTGCTTCGGATGAAAGAATAAGTCGATCATCATTGGTGATAAAATACCTCAATGGTCTCAGGCCATTTCTGTCCAAGGTAGCTCCTACAGATTTTCCATCTGAGAAAAGCAAAGCGGCAGGTCCATCCCATGGCTCCATCAATGCAGCATGGAATTTATAAAAGGCTTTTCTATCCTTGTCCATCATCTGATTGTCTTGCCATGCCTCTGGCACTAGCATCATCATCACATGGGGAAGACTACGACCACTAAGTGTCAACAATTCCACCAAAGCATCCAAGTTTGCTGAATCTGAGTATTGCTTATTGGTGACAGGCATCAATTTAGACAATTCAGAATCAGTGAAATTCACAGAACGCATCAGTGACATCTTGGATTTCATTTTGTTCAGGTTTCCTCGGATGGTATTAATTTCACCATTGTGGGAAAGGTATCTGAACGGCTGTGCAAGTCTCCAGTTAGGAAAGGTATTGGTAGAGAATCGCGAATGGACTATGGCAAGTCCTGAGGTGATTTTATTGTTTTGTAGATCTTTGTAAAACGGCAAAACCTGATCAGTTCTCAACTGTCCCTTATATATTAAGGTGTTGGAGCTGAAACTAGCAAAATAAAAAGCATTGTTTACACCCGGTATTTCTTTGTTGATTTGGCTGGTGGCGTAGTTTCTCAACACATATAGTTTACGCTCCAGATCAATGCCTTGAAGCCCGTCTTTGTGGCTGACAAAAACCTGCTCAATTACAGGCATGACATCCAAAGCACCTGAACCGGGCACAGTTTCATCTACAGGAACTTCACGATAACCGATTAGTTTGAAATCAAGTTCTTTGATGATTTGGTTCAGCCTTTCTTTCGATCTTTTATATAGCTGTTTGTTTTTTGGAAAAAATGTCATCCCAACCCCATAACTGCCTGCTTCAGGGATAGAAAAGCCTGCTCTTGAGGTTACTTCTTTCAGGAATGGGTGTGGAACCTGAATGAGAATTCCCGCACCATCTCCAGTTTTGGGGTCACTTCCTCTACCTCCTCTGTGCTCCATGTTACTTAACATATAGAGTGCATCGCTGATTGTCTCATGGGTTTTTGTTCCTTTGACATTCACTACCGCACCTATACCACAAGAATCATGTTCGAATTCTGAACGATATAATCCTTTTTTCATTATCAATAAGTTTAATAGGTTTCAATTTGAGTTGCAAAATTTACAAAATATTTTCTTTCTATTAAAATTTAAGCAACTAATTGACATTTTAACTGCGTAGTTTGTATTGTTTATTGATATTAATTACCTTAAATAAAAAATATACTTTGGTTATTAATGAATATGTTTTGTGGAAAAAATATGTCAATAGTAGAAAATTTGGTTTAAAAATAAACCTGAAAATGAAATCTTAGTGTAAAAAATCGTATTGTAAGGTAGTGTAAAAAAAATATTATTTTTTCTAATTTTTTCTCCTGTAAAAATGAATCCGGTAGATCTAACTTAGGTTTTAATGAAAATAGGGAATCATAATCGTTTTGTAAAACGAGTTATTTGAAGAATATTATACTGTGAGTAAAGTTTGTTTATGAATCAATCTTCATGAGAATCTAGATTCTTTTCACCCTCATCTTTCAGTCTAACTTTCACTTTTTTGATTTTTCTAGTATCCACAGCTAAAATGGTAAACTCAAAGTTTTCAAAGTTGATTTTTACCCCATTTTTAGGCAGTTTGGAATTCATTTCCAAAAGCAAACCTCCCAAGGATTCACTTTCTCCCTTCACTTCGTCAAAAATCTGCTGATCAAGATCTAATTTTTTGCAAAAATCATTCAATGAAACTTTTCCTTCAAAAATAAATGTCTGTGGATCTATTTCTTGAAAAAAGAAATCTTGGATATCGTCAAACTCATCATTGATTTCCCCGATAATTTCTTCTATCAAATCCTCCAATGTAATCAAACCAGATGTACCACCATACTCATCTACTACGATGGCCATGTGGACATGCTTTTTTTGAAAATCCTTCAGGAGTGAATCGACTTTTTTGTTTTCCGGCACGAAAAAACCTTTTCTAATCAAGCTTTGCCATTCAAAGTCCTCTTCTTTTTCAATATGAGGAAGCAAATCCTTGATATAAAGAATGCCTTCAATATTATCTATAGTTTCATTATAAACGGGTATTCTGGAATAGCCACTCTTGTTGATTTTGTCCATCAGTTCGTGGAAATCTGTATCAAGATCTACAGCTGTGATTTCCATTCTGGAATGCATAACCTGCTTTACTGATAGCGTCCCAAAGTTGACAATACCTTTTAAGATGTCTTTTTCTTCGTCGGTGGTGTCTTCTGAAGTGATTTCCAATGCTTGATGTAGCTCATCAACAGAAAGAGAGTATCCTTTTTTCTCAATTCTTCTTTCGATGATATTGCTCATGCTCATTAGGAAAATCGAGAGTGGCTTAAGGATGATCGAAAATATATTGATAATAGGAGCCATCAATAGAGAAAACTCAACTTTTGCTTTTGTTGCGTAGACTTTTGGCACAATCTCTCCGAAGAAAACAATGGCGAAAGTGACACCAATGGTCTGAACCAGTATGATAACAATCCCAGTAGCACCCATTCCAAAGATAGTCCATGACACAAAAGTGGTCAAGGTGACAATACCGATATTGATTAGATTATTCAAAATCAAGATTGTGCTTAGTAAACGTTGTGGTTCTTCGATAAGGTGTATTACTTTACTAGCATTCTCTTCTCCACGAACATCAATTTCATGTAAGTCTTCTGCCGTCAGGGAAAAAAATGCAACCTCAGATCCTGAAATTAAACCTGACGCAATAAGTAAAAGGATAAAAATCAATCCATTAATCAAAATATAGCTGGCTGAAATTTCTGAAATCTCAGCCAGCAACATAATACTCGGATAGGGGTCGTCCATTAATTATTAAATTATTTCTGCAAAATTAACCATTTCTGATAAAGTACTCTAATTTTTAATTTCACAACTTAACTAAAGATGAGAATTAATTTTATTGGAGTCAAATTTATCTTGGATAATCTCTGATAAATTGGTTTATCAATTGAAATACTCTGGATTAGAATGGCAAATCATCATCCTCTCCTGGGCCATCAGACACTGCTTGCGATGGCATTGACTGAGGACTGCTATTGTTGGAAGCGTAATTTGTATTGCTATTGTTGCTTGGTCCACTTTGACCTTGGCTATCTGCTCGCGAATCAAGCATAGTCATGTTTTGAACTCTTATTCTTACTCTTTTTCGATTATTGCCTTGTTCGTCTTGCCAGCTATCAGTTTTGATCTTACCTTCTACATAGATCTTACTCCCTTTTTTGAGATAGCTTTCAGCGATTTTTGCCAATCCATCCCACAATTCCAAATCATGCCACTCTGTGTTGTCCACACGATTTCCTGACCTGTCTTTATATGACTCTGTAGTGGCTATACTTACATTGGCTACAACTTTGTCACCTTCCAAATGCTTAACTTCTGGATCTTGCCCAAGATTTCCTACTAAAATTACTTTATTTACTCCAGCCATATTTGTAAATGTTTAAATGTTTGAAAAAAGTTTGGGATTAAATTTAGGAATTATTTTTCATCGTTCAAAAACTTCATGATCAATCTAGGTTTGCCAACTGATTCAAGTCTAGAAAAATCGACTAATTCATATCCGTTTTTTCTAGTCCAATCTTGAAGGTCTGAACGATAACTTTCATCAATCTCAAACGTCGCAAAGTTGGCAAAAATTCTTTGATGTGTAAGAATATGTTTGAATCTTGTTTCTGAATCAAAATGTATTTTTGGTTCAAATCCTTCTAATTCATGCAACAAAGTTAGCTCTTTTATTTCTTGGAGCACATTTTTTTCACTTTCCTCCAAAGGAAAATCATACAATCCCTGCCAAATATCACCCGCACCTCTTTGTTTGATTACGACATGTTCAGCGCACACTATATATATATAAGTAAAAAATCGTTCTTTCACCTTCACTTTATTGATCTTGACTGGAAGTTGTGAAACCAAATCATTGTTGTGTGCGAAGCAGGATGACTTTAGAGGGCAATCATTGCAGGAGGGATTGTTTGGAGTGCATTGAAGTGAACCAAATTCCATGATTGCCTGATTATATTCTGCAGGATGCTTTTTGCTGATATGCTCATTGGCAATTTTTTCGAATTCTTTTTTCCCACTCCCACTTGCAATATCAGTGCTTACCCCAAAGTATCTTGCCAAAACCCTAAATACATTTCCATCAACTACAGCAACAGGCTCGTCAAAAGCAAAGGAAGCTATGGCGGCGGCAGTGTAGCTTCCCACCCCTTTGAGTTTGAGCAATGTTTTATAATTATCCGGGAATTTACCACCATATACATTCACGATGTCTTTAGCGCATTGATGGAGATTGCGTGCTCGGCTATAATAGCCTAGTCCCTGCCAAAGACGCATGATTTCTTCAGATGGTGCTTGAGCCAAATCCTCTACTTTTGGGAAATTTTCGAGAAATTTTACAAAATAAGGCATTCCTTGTGCTACTCGAGTTTGTTGAAGTATTACTTCAGACAGCCAAATGATATATGGGTCTTTGGTGTTTCTCCATGGCAAATCCCTTTTGTGAAGACCATACCAGTCCAATAAAATAGATGCAAAATGATTGTTTTTCAAAACATTGAAATTTTTATTTGAAATATTTCGTTAAACAAATGAAGCTAATTTTGGTCAAATTGTTTTTATATTGAAATGCTTCTTGTAAATTTGCAGTCCCAAAATTAGTTGGTTAATAGGTTGTTAAGCTTATTCGATAATAATTTAAAATAATTAGAACGTGACTAAAGCAGAAGTAATTACCAAGATTTCCGAGAAAACTGGAATTCAGAAGGATGATGTAACTCAAACTATTGAGGCATTTTTCAAAGTTGTCAAAGATTCCATGGCAGAGGGAGACAATATTTATGTGAGAGGATTTGGCAGCTTCATTAACAAGAAGAGAGCTAAAAAAATCGCCAGAAATATTTCGAAAAACACTGCGATTGTGATCGATGAGCATTATGTACCGGCCTTCAAGCCATCAAAGGTATTCATTGAAAAAATTAAGAGTAGTAAAAAAATTAAAGAATTAGCTCCTCAGGAATAGTCCTGAGGACTATTTTTCCTTATGAAGAAATCTCAAATCATAGCCATTATCGTTGGAGTTGTAGCTGTAGCAATTCTGTTTTCACTTCCAAGAGTAGTAGTGGATAATGATGAGGGAGGTGCTCAAATCACTGAATCCGATCAGTCGGAGCCAAGCAATCAAGTGGGGATGCATGAAGCCGAAGTGGATGAATCCACTAAGTCAAACATCAACTCTCTTTTGGCAAAGTTGGAAACGGAAGATAATAAGGAAAAATTTGTTACCTTCGCAGACTCTATTGCTTCACTCTATTATCAGGCGAGTAAATATGACAGTGCAGCGTTCTATTACGAACGTGCCTTGGAAAAAACAACTGACCTAGAAAGACTGGAAAAAACAGGGAATGCGTATTACGAAGCATACACATTTGCTTTGGATGAAAAGAAAATAGCTAGATTGGCTGAAAAGACAAGAAGCTATCTAAATCAAGTTTTGGAAAAAGATCCAAAACGCCTTGATTTGAAAACTAAAGTGGCCATGACTTATGTGTCTTCTTCCAATCCGATGCAGGGAATTACCATGCTTAGGGAAATATTGGAAGCAGATCCTAAAAATGAAGATGCCTTGTTTAACATGGGAGCACTTTCTATGCAGTCCGGTCAATATAATAGAGCAGCTGAAAGATTTGAGGAGTTGGTTCAATACCATCCGGACAATCTTCAGGGGCAATTTTATTTAGCTGTAAGTTATTTTGAATCAAAGCAAACTAATAAATCAAAAAGGCAGTTTGAGAAAGTAAAAGGTATGACAACGGATCAGATGATCTTGTCTAGTATCGAAAGCTACCTCGAAAGGCTATAAATAATTGTTCAACTTAAATCTTTAAAACTATGCCTTGCGGTAAAAAAAGAAAGAGACATAAGATCGCTACGCACAAGCGTAAGAAGAGACTTAGAAAAAACAGACATAAGAAGAAGTAATTAATTACTTCTTCTTTTTGAGTTTTTACAGTAAACGTTCATTCACATAAACAGAGACACGATTTGAGCACAGAATTAGTAATCGATTCTGCTCAAAGCGGTAGTCGTATCGCTCTTTTAAAAGACAAAAGTCTGGTAGAACTCCATTCCGATGGAGAAGATAATCAGTTCAAAGTCGGTGATATTTATCTTGGAACAGTTCGGAAAATTGTCAATGGGCTCAATGCAGCATTCATTGATGTAGGTTATGAGAAAGATGCCTTCCTGCATTATCAGGATCTTGGCCCTCAGATCAATAGCCTAAACAAATTTTCGAAATTGGCCAAAAACGGTAACTACACCAGTTATAATTTAAAAGGGTTTGACCTAGAGCCTGATATAGAAAAGCTTGGAAAAATTTCCAATGTCCTTCCTAAAAATAACCAAATATTGGTTCAGGTTGTAAAAGAGCCTATCTCAACGAAAGGCCCTCGACTATCCTGTGAGCTCTCCATTGCCGGTCGCTATTTGGTATTGGTACCATTTTCGAACACTGTCAACGTATCCAAAAAGATCCGTAGTGCAGACGAAAGAAAAAGGCTGGTACGCTTAATTACTTCCATCAAACCAGCCAATTTTGGCGTGATTATCAGAACAGTAGCCGAAGGTCAGTCAGTCACAGAACTTGACAAAGACCTCAGGAATCTGGTAAACACTTGGGAAGATGGTATGAAAAAGCTTCCAAAAGCAAAACCAAAAGACAAGGTAATCGGAGAAATGAGCATGGCTTCCTCTATCATAAGAGACCTGCTCAACGAATCATTCGATGCAATCACAGTAGAGGATGAATTGATCTACGATCAGATCCGATCTTATATCAGATCTATCGCTCCTGAAAAGGAAAAAATAGTGAAGCTTCACAATGGTAAAGCTAAGCTCTTTGAAAATTTTGGAATAGAAAAGCAAATCAAAAGCTTGTTTGGTCAGACGATAAGTCTTCCCCAAGGTGGTTATGTTATTATTGAACATACTGAAGCCCTTCACGTCATAGACGTCAACAGTGGGAATAAATCCAACCAAGAAAGCGATCAGGAAACTACGGCATTGAAGACCAACCTGGTAGCTGCCAAAGAAATTGCTAGACAATTGCGCCTTCGAGACATGGGAGGCATCATCGTCATTGACTTTATAGATATGAAAAGAGCCGAGAATAAGAAGGCGATCTATGATGCAATGAAAGATGAGATGAAAGATGACAGGTCCAAAAACACGGTGCTGCCATTGACCAAATTTGGTCTGATGCAGATCACTAGACAGCGTGTAAGGCCTGAAGTCAACATTGTCACTAAAGAAACTTGCCCTTCATGTAACGGAACGGGCAAAATCCAGGCCTCCATATTGGTGGCGGATAAACTGGAGAAAGACCTAGAGCATATGGCTACTATCCAAAATATTTCAAATATCCAGATTGGACTACACCCATACCTTCATGCCTTCTTCACGAATGGCATCATATCACAAAGGGTAAGGTGGTTTTTCAAATATTTCAAATGGGTAAAATTGATCAAAGATTCATCACTTCCAGTGACGGAGTACAGATTCCTGGACAATTCAGGAGAAGAAATAGAACTAAACGTAAAAAGCGAGACTGAATAGTCTCGCTTTTTTTGGTTTTATAGCCTTTGGTTTTAAAACCTAATTTTACATTTCCATGAAACACACCAAAACTCTTTCCCTACTTTTTTTAATTATCCTCTACTCTTGCGGTCAAAAAGGTACTGATGATATACAACTGACCTTTTCCTATAAATTGGATACAGTTATGATTGACTCAAAAGGGAAAAATTTGGACTTAACCGGGTATATTACCAATTCGGATCTAAACTTGGAAGAAAGTACCATCTACTTGTTCAATAAGTTTGATCATGCAATTGATGAAGTTAACCTGGATGAGCTTGAATATGTACGAAGTTTCCCTTATGATAAGGAAGGACCAAATGGTACAAGCCATATCAATTATATCTATGCGCTGGCAGATGATTTGTTTTTCATCAAAGGATCTGTCAAATCTGGAGTTTTCGATAAAAATGGAAATCTCTTAAAAGGTGTAGATTGGTCAAAAGTCAATGAAGGAGACGATTTTCAAATGTTTAGAAATGAGTTGGTTTTGGAATTTACCGATTCCATGAATGTTTTTGCCTTGCCATTTAATTTGGATAGAAGTATGTGCTTAGACGTATTGTCTGTGAATACTCTTACAAAGAAGCGCATAGAGATAGATTCAGAAAAGGCTTATCAAAATAATATTTTGGAATTTGATGATGATGGTCGCTACTACTTCTTAGATCCTATGGTCTATCTGACATCAGAAAACGGTTATGTCATGGTCAGTCATGATTTTTCCCATGAAATATACATTTTCAATGCAGCAGGAGAACTTGTGAAAAAAGTCACCTACGAGCCAACATTAACTCCCAAAAGCGTCAAACAAGTTGATAAAAAGGGGATAGTATCGGTTGATATTTTACAAAATACCTATCAGGGATTTTTAGAGCAAGTAAAGTTCAGTCCTCCAGTATGGGATAAAGTAAACAATAGGTACTTGCGGTTATCTTCTCAAAGAATTTTTATGGATACGAAAGCTGAGGATGCTTTCTTACCACAATTAAAAGAGATCAAGGTATTCCTTACGGTTTTTGATGAAGATTTCAACTTGATCTCCGAGGGTGAAGTTCCTGAGCTCAACTCAGAAAGCGTAAAATACTTCGCCAAGGACGGCAAGCTTTGGGTTTGTCAGAGTTTTTCTGATGAATTGGGGTTTTTAGTATTTGAGTTTTAGTTCTTACATCAGTATACCAAACAATTTATCAAACTTTCAACTATTGTCATGCTTGATTCATCAACTTTGACTAGGGCCATATTTTTATTGTAACTTCCCCAATAAATTTCTCATTATATGATATTTCCCTAATGAGTTACTTTTTTGGTATCGTATTTACCAGTGAAAAAAATCATGGTTATACTGATTGGGATTTATTGTGATAATTTGTATTGAGAACTTTAAAGAGTTTTCACTCAAATTGTCTAGCTATTTTATAATCGTCAAATTAAGAATAATAGTGATAGAATTCGCTATTTCCATAAAGTCAGAATTGAGTTTTTGCTCGTCTTAAGTGATGGTCAGAAATCGAAAAAACATTGGGAAAAACAGTTTTTTTTATAAAAATACTTAAGCGCAACGTCATTTTTTATTGAGACGATGATACTAGGTATAAAACCTTAAATAACTGTTTAAATGGCTAAAATCGTCTAAATCTTTCAAAAAATTTTCTTAGTACTTAAACGAAATTTGGCTTAAATAATCAGATTTCAAAACTAATAATATGGGGTTTGAAACAAATCTTTTATATAAATTCGATTGTTAAATTAATAAATCTTTATTAGTAAAAAGAGTGTTTTTGTATTATTCATTCAAATTCTATAAACCTAAAAACCAAATGTCAAAACTAATTTACCCAAAAAAATCAAGCAATTTTGGGAGAAGCATTACCTTATCAGTTCTGTTTTTCCTTTGGCAGGTAATTTTACCACTTGAGTCCTACGCTCAAGGAGAAAGCCAGCAAATACAAATTTCCGGTACTGTTAAAGATGCTGAAACAGGAGAAACACTTCCAGGAGTCAATGTTTTTTTGAAAGGCGAAACCTCTGGAACAGCAACCGATATCGATGGAAGTTTTAGTTTAAGTGTACCTTCTTCTAGGTCTATTTTGATTTTTTCATTTATAGGCTATACGCAGGTTGAGAGAACCGTGGGAAACACGACTATATTTAATGTCTCTCTTGAGCCTACGCAAGAGGCATTGACAGAAGTGGTAGTGGTAGGATATGGTACGCAAAAGAGAGCAACTGTGACCAGTGCCATCACCTCAATCTCATCAGATCAGATTACTGAGCTTCCTGTTCCAAATCTTGCATCTGCTATTCAGGGTCGTGCAGCAGGAGTTAACATCACAAATGCTGGTGCTCCTGGTACTAACCCAGTAGTTAGAATTAGAGGTATCGGTACAGTTGGTAATAATGATCCCCTTTATGTAATAGATGGAGTACCTGCAGGTGGATTGAACCAAATCAACACAGCAGATATTGAATCTATTGAAGTTCTCAAAGATGCTTCTGCAGCTGCGATTTATGGATCAAGAGCCGCCAATGGAGTTATTCTAGTTACTACTAAGAAGGGGAAGATTGGCAAAGCTAAAGTATCTGTCGATTCTTATATAGGGACACAAAGCGCATGGAGA
This sequence comes from Belliella alkalica, assembly GCF_022549785.1. Taxonomy (GTDB): domain Bacteria; phylum Bacteroidota; class Bacteroidia; order Cytophagales; family Cyclobacteriaceae; genus Belliella; species Belliella alkalica. The sequence continues at coordinate 154,976 of NZ_JAKZGO010000008.1, read as the reverse complement.
ACACTAGATCTCCTTGATCGTGATCAATATATCGCATTTGGTAGAGATCTTCTTGGGAATGCCGGCGAGCCTGCACCAGCAAGATTTGATAATCTAGGAGATCTTCGAGATGTCAATACTGATTGGCAAAAGGAAATGTTTAGACCAGCTACTATACAAAGTCACAATGTTGGAATATCTGGAGGAAATGAGTCTATTATTTACAATGTTTCAGCAGGATATTTTGGTCAAGAAGGTATCATGAAAGGTACAGACTTCGAGAGATTCTCTTTTAGGACAAATACCGAAATGACGATTTCTAAGAGAGTGAAAATAGGTCAAACTTTGACTATTGCTTACTCCAATAGGAATGTTGAGCCATTTACAAGTGGGAGAACACAGCTTGAGCATATGGTAAAATCTGTCCCTTACATTCCTGTTCGCGATGAAAGTAGACTTGGTGGGTTCCGCTCTCCTGATAGAATAGACGGCTCAGATCCCGAAAACCCTGTTTTGAATTCTGTTTTGAGAACCAATAGACAGCAGGAGTACAAAATTTTGGGAACTGCCTACATTGATATCGATATTTATGAAGGTCTGAAGTATAAGTTTTTGGTTGGTGCTGATTTGGCATTGGGAACAGGAAATGAATATACTCCGAGGTTTAGATCAGGAGATTTTCATGAACAACCTTTTGCTGTGATTGACCAAAATAGATTTAGCTTCTTCTCACCTCTGATTTCTAACCAATTGTCTTATTCCAAAACTTTTGGAAAGCATAGTATAGATTTGTTGGGAGTTGTAGAACAACAGACTTTCCTAAGTAGTACACTAGCAGGCTCAGGTCAAAACTTCCTTACAAATGAAATTAGGGAGCTACAGGGTGTACAAAATCAAACTGCAAATAGCTCAAAACTAGAATACGCATTGATTTCGTATCTAGGTAGAGTAAACTATGATTATGATCAGAAATATTTGTTTAGCGCATCACTGAGGAGAGATGGTGGATCAAGGTTTGGTCCAAATAGCAAATGGGGGACTTTCCCGTCAATTTCAGCTGGTTGGAGGATAAGTGAGGAGTCATTTATGCAAGATTTGACTGCGGTAAGTGATTTGAAACTGAGAGCAAGTTATGGTGAAACAGGTAATGACCAAATAGGAAATTATGTCTATCAAGCTACGATCAATAGTAATTTCTTTTATCCATTAGGTGGGACAATGGCAGCGGCAAGTACCATTTCTACATTGGCAAATCCTGACCTTAGATGGGAAACTACAGTTATGAAAAACTTAGGTTTTGATTTAGGGTTGTTTGATGACAGGTTAAACTTTTCATTCGAATGGTTTGATAATACAACCAAAGGAATGATTCTAGGAGTTCCTATTCCTCCATCATTGGGCTATGACGGTGCTCCGGTAGCGAATGTAGGGACTGTTGCAAACAGGGGTGTTGAATTGACACTAGGCTATAGAAAATATTCTGGAGATTTCCAGTTTTCCGTTGATGGAAATATCGGTTTTGTCAGAAATGAGTTAGTATCATTGGGTTCAGGAAACACAATCTTTGGTCCTGAATTCCAAGGTGATCCTCTGACCTTCACTGAGGCAGGGAGACCTATCGGGTATTTCTTCGGTTGGCAGGCAGAATCAATATTCCAAAGTAACGAAGAGGCTATATCGGCACCAAGACAAAATCTTCCAGAAGCTGGTGAGGTATATGATCCGAGAATCCATTCATCAGCTGGCGATATACGATTTGCTGATATGAATGAAGATGGTGAAATCAATGCAAATGATAGAACTTATCTAGGGCACTACATGCCTGATTTTACGTATGGTCTGAATTTCTCGGCAAACTACAAAAACTTTGACTTTTCGATGTTTTGGCAAGGTGTGCAAGGAAATGAAATTTTCAACCTTTTGAGATTTCATACCGAAGGGATGACAAGGCTATTCAATTCAAGTACAGTAGTATTGGATAGATGGACTCCACAAAACACAATGACTGATGTACCAAGAGCTATCAATGGCGATCCTAACAGGAATGCAAGAGCAAGCTCACGATGGATTGAAGATGGTTCATTCTTAAGGTTAAAGAATTTGAGCTTAGGGTATAACATCCCAAGTTCGGTAATAGAACAAATCAGTAAGGGTTCTATATCAAGAGTTAGAGTGTATGTCTCAGGGCAAAACCTTTTGACATTCACCAAATACACAGGATATGACCCAGAGATTGCAGCAAGAACAGACATAAATTCTACACTTGGACAAGGTATTGACTTTGGACAATTCCCAGCAGCTAGAACAATAATAGGCGGTTTACAGCTTACTTTCTAACCCAAAATTAAAAGAATAAAAAAATGAAAATCAGATTATTAATTACAGCGTGCTTGCTAATGGTGGGGATCGTATCATGTGACGATGAAAAGCTCAGTCCGATCAACCCTAATCAGCTATCGGTAGAAACATTTTTTGTTTCTGGACCGCAATTGGTAGCAGGAGTAAATTCTGCATACTCTGCTTTACAAGGACTTGATCTTTACATCAGAGAATATTTCTTTCTTCATGACATGCTTTCAGATGAAGTGGCCTCTGGTGGGGGACAATTAGAAGCTCACAGAAACCAGCTTTTGCAAGGTGCCATTGATCCATCCAATCCTTTGATTATTTCAAACTGGAGAGGATGGTATAGAGTGATTCATAGAGCAAACATTGTCATTGACAATGCAGAAAATGTTACTGAAGAAATCACGGAAGCCTTGAGAGAGAGGGTTTTGGGTGAAGCATATTTTCTAAGAGGGTGGGCTTATTATGAATTAGGCTCTCTTTGGGGTGGTGTACCGTTGATGACCACAATGGCAACATCAATAGAAAGTGCGACTCCAAGATCTACTGAAGAGGAAACTATGCAACAAGCAATCAGTGATCTCACAATGGCAATCAGTAAGCTTCCAAACAAAAGTACCTATGGTAGTGCTGACCTCGGTAGGGCTACAAATGCTGCTGCAAGGGCAATGTTGGCAAAAGTTCATCTCTTTAGAGGGGAATTTGAAAATGCTAAACCATTGCTGGAAGCTATTATCAATTCTGGTGAATATGAGCTCATCCCAAGATACCTTTCCAATTTTGAAGAAGAAAATGAGCACAATCAAGAATCAATATTTGAGGTTAACATGACTAGGGATTTTGGCGATGCTAATGTATGGGATGGAGATGGTTCTGGAATATCTTTTTCCACATTCAGAGGTCAAGAGTATAGTCCTACAGCATGGAGAAACCTTGTTCCAGGTCCAGGTCTAATAAACGCTTTTGAAATGATTGCTAATGGAGCTGAAAAAGATGATCCAAGATTCTCTTACAACTTCTATCGAGTGGGTGACACTTACAATAATGGCAATAATACCCTCACCCCAGATGCAGTCCAAGGAGATATTAATAGACCTAGCTGGAGGAAATACACGATGATTTACAAGCAAAGTGCCGAGAACATGGCTTCTGGAATCAACTTTAGGGTAATCAGATATGCAGATGTCCTATTGATGATGGCTGAAGTAGAAAATGAACTGGGCAACACCTCCGCGGCTTTGCCTTATCTCAACGCAACCAGAGAAAGAGCGGATGTAAACATGCCTCTATACCCAACTTCTCAATATCCTGTTGGTACACAAACTCAGATGAGAATTGCTATTCAGCATGAAAGACAAGTGGAGCTTCCTGGCGAGCAAATCAGAAACAGAGATATAAGAAGATGGAGAAGATTAAACTTGCTCCAAAATGAGCCTGTTGCCAACTTCCGTTCTCATCACGATTTACTTCCTTTACCATTTGCAGAAATCGATAACAACGCAGCTTTGACCAATGCTGATCAAAATCCTGGTTATTGATTTCAAGCATAAAATTTAGATTATCAAAAATAAGAAACACTTTGCTGAATGATATTGATTTATTGTAAGCCAAACCTACCAAATTTTATTAGGTCTAGTAAGCAATCGATTGTCAATGAATATCTATAGGTATAAGGATTTCAAAAATGTCAATAAAATCATAAAAGCCCGGAGTTTTTCTTCGGGTTTTTATGATTAATACTGGTTCATGACGTAAATTACTGTTTCATAGAGCATTTTGGTATTCACACTTACTTTGTATTTACTTAACTTAAAGCAATCTGATTGCCCCATAATCTTCTACAAGCCCCAACATACCCGCTAGACTAAGTGAAAAATCTGACTTCCACAACAAAAGCAAAATTTACCAAATCAATATTCTCCAACATTTCTTCAATAATGGTCTTTTTGATGCTGCTTAGCTATTTTTTTGCTTGCAACACAAAAACTCAAAAGGATACTATGTTTAAGCTTCTGCCTTCCTCCAAGACTGGCGTAGACTTTAACAATTTCATCGAAATCAATGATGAATTTAACATCTTGGACTTCGATTACATTTACAATGGCGGCGGAATTGCAGTAGGAGATTTTAACAACGATGGTCTTCCTGATCTTTTTTTCACAGGAAATAAAACATCAAGCAGACTCTACATTAATCAAGGAAATCTCAAGTTCAAGGATGTCAGTGAAGCTTCAAATACCATAACCAATTTTTGGGCTGAAGGTGTGACACTTGTGGATATCAATCATGATGGATTGCTGGATATCTATATCTGCGTATCCAATAGGGATGAGAGCAATCCCAATCCAAATCTCCTTTTTGTCAATCAAGGAATAAATGAAGAAGGAGTACCTGTTTTCAAAGAAATGGCTTCCGATTACGGGATTGACGATCGTGGCTACAATACCCAAGCGGCATTTTTCGATTATGATCTAGATGGGTATTTAGACCTATATATTCTTTCTAATGCTATGGAGTCTTTTCAGAGAAATACTTCACGTCCAAGGGAAAAAACAGGAAGAGGGAAAAGCAATGACAAACTTTATAGGAATAATGGAGACGGAACTTTCAGTAATGTAACCCAAGAATCAGGTATTCTTATCGAAGGATATGGGCTTGGCCTTGCCATCAGTGATATCAATAATGATGGCTATCCCGATATCTATGTTGCCAATGATTTCATCACCAATGACATCTTATATATTAATAATGGAGATGGAACATTTTCCAATCAAATAGACAGTATGTTAAAGCATCAGAGCTTTAATGCAATGGGGGTTGACATCGCTGATTTCAACAATGACGGGCTAATGGATATTGTGGTATTGGATATGCTTCCCCCAGATAATTATCGGCAAAAAACCATGTTTGCACCTACGGCAAACTATGACCTTTTTGTCAATAATCTGGGAAAAGGTTATGAACCTCAATATGTTAGAAACACTTTACAATTGAATCAAGGGAATGGGCTATTTAGTGAAATTGGTTATTTGGCAGGTATAGCGCAGACTGATTGGAGCTGGAGTCCTCTATTTGCAGACTTTGACAATGATGGCAACAAAGATCTATTCGTCAGCAATGGTTATGGCAAAGATGTGACAGACTTGGATCATATCAATTTTAAGCAAAACTTAAGCACTTTTACCACTCAAGAAGAAAGAAGAGCTTACCTCCTTGAGGGAATGGCCAGCTTGAAAGATGTAAGCTTGACAAACTATATCTATAAAAATAATGGAGACCTCACATTTGCAGATAAAAGTTCAGATTGGGGGATGACTCATGCCTCTATATCCAATGGTGCTGTATATACTGACCTTGATAATGATGGTGACTTAGATATAGTCATAAACAACCTTAATGAAGAGGCTCATATTTACCAAAACCTTTTGATAGACAAAGATCCAGAAACTGCTAAATTTTTGAGATTGCATCTGAAAGGACCAAAACTCAATTCCATGGGCTTGGGTGCAAAACTTCTGCTTGAATACCGACTCAATGGAAAATCAGACAAGCAGTTTTACGAGCACTATCCTACACGTGGGTACAAATCCTTTGTAGAGCCAGTCGCGCACTTTGGTATCCCCAAAGATGCAGAAATCATCAAACTAACAGTTACTTGGCCAGATGGGAAAAAGCAAATACTCAATAACCTCAGTGTAAACCAAACAATACAACTTAAATACATACATGCTGTGCATTTAGATACTCAATTAGAGGAGAAAACCATTTTTAGCTATGAAGAGATCTCAGCACAGGTTGGTATTTTACACATTCATCAGCACCAGAATTATAATGACTTTAACAGACAAAGGCTATTGCCACATAAGCACTCTGAAAATGGACCTGGGATGGCAGTTGGAGATGTCAATGGAGATGGCTTGGACGACTTGTTTGTAGGAGGTTCTGCAGGTTATCCAAGATATCTATTCATTCAAAATCAGAAAGGTAATTTCATCAAAAAAGAAATATTGACTGAAGATTACGCAGATGACATGGGCTGTCTTTTGATAGATATTGACCATGATGGGGATTTGGATCTCTATATTGTCAGTGGAGGTAGTAGATATGCTGATGAAGATCCAAACTACACAGATCGGCTTTATATCAACGATGGTAAGGGGAATTTCAAGAGGTTTGAGGGTGAAATCCCCAATACCAACTTTAGCGGTTCATCTGTTGTTGCTGCAGACGTAGATGGGAATGGAGACTTTGAGATTTTTGTCGGTGGCAGGGTTAAGCCAGGGAGGTATCCACTTTCCCCACCGTCAGTAATGCTCAGATATAAAGAGGGACAATTTATAGATATAACTGAAGAAACTATTCCTGAAATAGCGAATGCCGGTATGGTCACCTCAGCGCTATGGACAGACTTTGATGATGATGGCTTACTTGATTTGATCATAGTGGGGGAATGGATGTCAGTGACTTTTTTTCAACAGGTGAAAAAAGATGGGAAAGTAAGCTTTGAAAATGTCAGTGACACCTTTATTGTTGAGAAATCCCAAGGCTGGTGGAACAGCATACATGCAATGGGGAAAGATGAAAATGGAAATCCTCAATACATTCTTGGCAATGCAGGGAAGAATACACGCTGGGATGTAAGTACTTTTAAACCTTTAATATTGATCGCAGATGACTTTGACAAAAATCAAAGTATAGATCCTATTCTGTTTTCTTACTTGGTAGATGGGCATTATCCGGTAGAAGGGAGGGATAAACTAATCAGTCAAGTGCCTTCTTGGAGAAACAGATTTCTGAAGTATTCAGAATTTGCTAAATACAAGTTGGAAGATTTTTTCACTGAAGAACAGAGAGAGAATGCCTTCGAATTGAAAGCATATCAGCTAGAAAGTGCCATGCTGAAAAAAGATAAAGCTGGAAAATTCACACTACATCCACTACCTCTTGATTCACAACTTGCACCTACTTTTGGTCTTCACTATGATTACAGAGAAGATTTGATCTTCACAATTGGGAATTTCTATGGGAATGAATCTGTCACAGGAAGATACGATGCTGCGATAGGCAATGTGATCAGTAGAGATGAACGTGGGAATTATACAAAAAGTAAAAAACATAGCGGTTTTCTAATAGACAAGGAAGGTAGATCGATGGTAAGCTTAACACGGAAAAATGGAGAATCAATGATCATTGCTAGTCAGCATCAGGGCTCTATCAAAGCTTTCAAAAAGTATACAGCATCTAGAGATACGAAACATATACATTTAGAGAATGATGATTACAAAGTAAGATTCATGCTGGATAATGAGGACAATATTGAATTGGAATTCACCTATGGAAATGGTTACCTTTCCCAGTCAAGTAGAATCATCCCAATACCCAAAAACTGTAGCACGGTCATTGTCAAAAAATTCAATGGGAAATCAAGGGAAATTCAAACCTCCACCATACCTTATCGGAACTAGAAAATTAAGGTTTAATTGATCTATGTTTATATATATAATTATATACGAGGTTGTGTGTAAGTTTTCATTTGGGCTAAAATTTATGAATTATAGAGCAGCTTCAATTTTCTCTTTAATGATTCTTGCAAATGCTTTAACTATTTGTAAGTATTTCATGGGTGATTTTAGCATGTTTAATAATTATTGGCTGGGTTTATTGGCTCTAATTTGGCTTGTTTTGAATTTGATTTATTTCGGAAATAATGAAAATCATTATAAGATTATGAGTCATTATAAGATTAAGTCGATGAAAGTAAAAACTTTTTACTTTGTTCTAACTGGGCTATATATTGGTTTAACTGTTTATATGTTTTTGAATTTATTTGTTATGGTTGAGTAATATTTTTCAGTCTTTAGGGATTATCTTCAAATGTAGAAATTCCCACAGGAGTCTTTCTTATGAGTCTTTTTGAAAATAAAAAGAAAGGCTACCTAATTTTTAGGCTAGCCTTTTTCTTGTTATACTCAAAATTGTTATTTTGAGGTGTGGAAAAACAAGACCTAAATATAGTTTTTAAAGACTATGATCACAGTTGACACCCCTTCCCACAATTTGGTTGACCTTTTTCCATCAAAGCATCTTTCACGTGTAATTAGCACGGTGGTAGACAAAGTAAACATTCAGCCCATCCTTTCTAAATATAGCGGAATGTGCACTAGAAGTTACCATTTCCGGATGCTTTTGAAGATACTGATATACGGTTATCTGGAAAACTGCTATTATTCCCACAAACTTGAAAAGGCCGTAAAGGAGAATATCGGATTCATGTGGCCTTCGGGCATGCAGCGCTCAAACCACAATAGAATCAATCGCTACAGTGGAGAAAAACTCCGTAAAGTCACGAGAATCAAAGCCTCGATCTTCAATAGAACTCCAGGAACAGGAAATTCTTATTCCATTAGGCTGACGGGGGCTGGCAATGAAAAATATGGCTTGGCTAAATCTCTTGCCGTTAAGCCTGGGGACAAAATAGATGCAGAGGTGTATGTAAAATACCTTGATCCGAACACCTCTGGAACGCCATGTTCTGTATTTGCCCAACTGATCAATGACTTGGCAAACAATACTGCAGGTGTAGTAATTGATGGGGCAACGGCAGGAACCAACCCGATGCCATTTGCCGGTCTGATGGGCTATGGAGGCGACAATTCCACAGGGCCTAAGGCATACTTGAATATTCTTGTTTTTGATCAGAACTACCAACTGTTGAGTTCCTCATTCAGGCCAGTAACCTCAGCAGCAAGGGAGATAGGCTCCTGCCGCACACCCTGGCCCAAAGACTCTCGTCTTTGTCCTCACATCAACTCCTAAAAACTAATCAAATCACGATAGAAAAACCGGGATATGTGTATATTTATACGCCGCGGCGCACAAGTTATCTCCAACGAGAATGCTACTCCCGTTGAAGTGTTTCCCGAAACAAGCCTGCTCGTTGGTAGGCAAGTTCGGGACAGGCTTTTGATGATTTCAAGGTAACCCATACCAATACCCCGATAGTTCAGAAGGACCTTCCGCACAATCTGGCTCAAAGACTCCCGTCTTTGCCCTCCATTTGGGATGACGTTTAATTCCTATTCGGCACCGAGTGGGGTTGGGCAGAAGTTTAAGTTTAATGAAGGAAGTGAGTGGATAAATGACCTTAACTTGAATCTTTACTGGACGCCAAACAGATTTTACGACCCAGTTTTGGGAAGATTTCAAGGTTTGGATAAACTATCAGATATGTTTAGCTCTATTAGTCCTTTGGTGTATGGTTTCAACAATCCAATGAAATTTAATGATCCTACAGGACTTGTTCCAAGCAATGATTGTAATTGTGGAGGATGTTGTGAAGAAGAAAGAAGGGTCGCTTATGAAATGGAGTTAAATGAAGTTGTTGTGTCACCTTGTTCGGATTATAATTATTTAAATGAACAGCTATTGAGGAGTGCAAATCCAATTAGAAGGAACTTAGGTATGACTGTTTTAAAGCAAGGATACAATGCTGGATACAATCTTTCCAATCGAGGGAGGAAACTCCATTTCAGCGAGGGCGAATACATTACTGCAAAAAATTCAGACTACATGGATGGAATAAAAGCGATGGTGGCATATGGGGTGACAGGTTCCATGATAGCTGTAGCTGCAAGTCCTATTTTGATAGAAACTTTGGCACAATCTGGAATTACAGGTTCTATGGTCAAAGATTTATTTGTTTTACCGAAAATGTCTGGTCAGGCAAGATTGATGAGTGGTGGATTAGAAACTTTAAGCCAACTAGGAACAGGTACAAAATTCCGAGATTTGGATTATTTTGACATTGCAACCCAGAGTGTTTTTGGATTTAATACATTCGGAAGTATCCTAACAGGTTCGGTTTTGGATTATAGACCATTTGCACAAAGAGGAAGAGGTGGTAGTTTTGCTGGGCTTCAATTGAATTTAGGAAGTAAGGGGGTGACGAATTTAGGTGCAGGAGGCGTTGCAGGTATCTCAACTGATTTTATTTCAAACAATGTGAAATCTCCAGGAGCATCTTTTGTGTTGTTTTTAGGTGCGGATATGATTATGAAGTTTAATGCTAATCAAATAAATAAACCTTCTGGCAATGATTGAACTAGAAAATAAAAATAGTTTGAATGATCCTAATATGAAATTCTTATTAGGATTATTCTTGCTTTTCATGATAATTGTCTTGGGATTTAATGTTTATAAATCACATATTTTCAATACTTCTGAAAAAAGATATACAATCATTAAATTTTATGATAAATATTCTGATAGTAAAGGCAATGGGATGAAGATTTTTTATCAAACAGTAAAAAAAGATCAATACCATAATTGCTTTTCTACCAAATGTAAGAATTTAAATGTTGGCGAAAATAGACTGGGCTTCTATTATTTAAAAGACCCTTCTCTTTATGAAATTTTATTTGATATAAAAGTTCCTGATTCAGTATTGGTTCCTGAGGAGGGGTGGAAAGAGATACCTGAGTTTTTGAAACCGAAGTGAAAGTGTCTGAAATATTAGAACTTACTAACTACTAGTACAAAATTCTGTGATTTGCATTAATTTTAGATCGTAACCCAAAATTTAAATGGATTATACACCGTTTTCTCAGCGGAATAGCAATTTAGGTTTTGCAATAAATAAAGGTAATCGAGGTCATAGATTTAGGAACGGGGACAGTCGCCGGGCTTGCAACTGACTTTATCTCTAATACTGTAAAGTCTCCCGGAGCATCTTTTGTATTGTTTTTGAGTACAGATATGGTTATGAAATTTAATGCCAATCAAATAAATAAGAGTAGTAATGATTAAACCTAATAACTACAATGACTGGACAGATCCTCATACCAAAGTGGCTCTTGGTTTGTTTTTCTTATTCTTGTTTATAGCCTTTGGGTATGGTGCGTATAAATCTCACATCGCAACCACATCAGATATTAGATATACTATTATTAATTTTTATGAAAAGTATTCTGATAGTAAGAGGATTGGAATGCAGGTTTTTTATAAAGTTGAGGGTAGATATATATACGATAATTGCTTTTCAAATGATTGTAAAAAAATAATTGTAGGAGAAAAACGCTTGGGATTTTATTTCATAAAAGACCCTTCCATTTATGATGTTATATTTGAAATATCTGTTCCTGATTCAGTATTAGTTCCTGAGGAGGGGTGGAAAGAAATACCTGAATTTTTGAAACCAAAGTGAAAGTGACTGAAATATTAGAACTTACGGTGGTAGTACAAAATTCTGTGATTTGCATTAATTTTAGATCATAACCCAAAATGTATATGGATTATACACCTTTTTCTCAGCGAAATAGCAATTTGGGTTTTGCAATAAATAAAGGTAATCGAGGTTTGACAAATTTAGGAACGGGAACGGCCGCAGGGCTTGCAACTGATTTTATAACTAATACTATAAAGTCTCCCGGAGCATCTTTTGTATTGTTTTTGAGTACAGATATGATAATGAAATTTAATACCAATCAAATAAATAAGAGTAATAATGATTGAGCAAAACTATGATCAGGGTTTGAAAGATCCACACACCAAATGGGCAATAAGGTTTTTTTTCCTGTTCTTGTTTATAGGGTTTGGCTATGTCTGTTACAAAGCTTATATAGAATATACTTCCGAAGTAAGATACACGGTTCTTCAGTTTTATGAAAGATACTCTGATAGCAAAAGAGATGGGATGAAGATTTCTTATTTGGCGGATGGAGAGCTGCGTTATGCCAATTGTTTTACCATGGAATGTAAGAAAATAAAAAAGGGTGAAAAAAGATTAGGCTACTATTTTATTGATGATCCTACTTTTTACGGAATTTTATATAATATCACTGTTCCTGATTCAGTATTAGTTCCTGAGGAGGGGTGGAAAGAAATACCTGAATTTTTGAAACCGAAGAAGTGATTATAATTTTGGAAGTAACATCTAGATTCAATATTTTAATGGGTGTGCGGGTAGTTTGAAAACTACTCGCACACATCTAAAGATTTTGTGATTCTGGAAATAGCCGATCATCTGATAAAACTTATTAATCACAACTGAACTAAAAATCTATATTTTTTACACCAAAGGCAACCAGCTCAGCAAGGTGACCGATGCCTCCGGTAAAGATTCGGGCTTTAAGGATGGGGCAAATGTTTCCGATGAGTATCTCTATGATAACAATGAGGACCGAGCCTGCCTGCCGTTTCAGATAGGCGTTAAGAAAACTTTTATAAAGTTTTTAGCGAAGAGCCAGGTTGCTGGTTGGAATAGCCAAATGAAATGACTCAAGAGTATTTCAAAACTTCGAATACCAGTACTATATTTCCAATCTATCTCTGGTTTTATTTCCTCAAACTGTTTTTCATTCTTGCTGGCGGGATGACGGAGATCCGGGCCAGCGGTGGCCTATAGCGTGGATAGGATATCTCCGTCTTGACTTTTTTGTTACTTTTTGTGTCAAGACAAAAAGTAAGAGGAATTGATCAAGATAATCTTCACCATTTCACTAACTATCCAAAGACGCTCTATTAAGTTTTTTTTAGTCGGAAATGATCATTTATGTAAAATCCAATAATCATCAAAAGAACGAAATCTATGTAAAATACCTTGATCCGAACACCTCTGGAACACCGGGAACACCTTTTGCACAGTTAATCAGTAACTTGGCAAACAATGTATCCTCCGTGGTGATAGATGGTGCTACAGCAGGTATCCAACCTATGCCATTTGCAGGTCTGATAGGCTACGGTGGTGACAATTCCACAGGGTCTAAGGCATACTTGAATATTCTTGTTTTTGATTAGAACTACCAACTGTTGAGTTCATCATTCAGGCCAGTGACCTCGGCAGCAAGGGAGATAGGCTCCTGCCGCACACCCTGGCCCAAAGACTCTCGTCTTTGTCCTCACATCAACTCCTAAAAACTAATCAAATCACGATAGAAAAACCGGGATATGTGTATATTTATACACCGCGGCGCACAAGCTATCTCCAACGAGAATGCTACTCCCGTTGAAGTGTTTCCCGAAACAAGTTCGGGACAGGCTTTTGATGATTTCAAGGTAACCCATACCAATACCCCGATTGTCCAAAAGGACCTTCCGCACAATCTGGCTCAAAGACTCCCGTCTTTGCCCTCCATTTGGGATGACGTTTAACTCGTACTCGGCACCTAGTGGGGTTGGGCAGAAGTTTAAGTTTAATGGCAAGGAGAGGGTAGAACTGACAGGCTGGGATGATTTTGGGGCGAGGATGTATATGAGTGATCTTGGGAGATGGGGTGTTGTGGATCCGATGGCAGAGAAGGGAGTTCAATTTTCACTTTACAGCTTTGGTTTCAATAACCCGATCCGATTTATTGACCCTGATGGGAAATGGCCTAGTGATGGAGTCAAGGGACCATTCTCAAGCAACAATGTTTATAGAAATAGTCAAGGTAAAGTCGTAGCTAGGAGAATTACAACAGCTCGAAGGAAAAGCGCAAATGCAAGCATGGGAGTTGTTACAACTTTTGCTCCTGCTGGTTTTGCGTTGGGATTATTATATGAAGGAGCTAAGGCAAACTTAGGTAGTGGTGATGCAACTGCGATTGGGTCGAATTTATTTAGTGGTGCTTTGTCAGGAGCTGAATCTGTGGCACAAATGGGGTCTGTTGACCCAATGGTTGGTCAAAATCAACAAATGCTGGCAGATGGTGCAAAAAAAATAAATACATTTAATAAAGTTTTTGGTGTCTTCTTTGCAACTAAAGAGTTAACCTCTTCAGCAACAGCACAAGAACAGTTAGAATCACTTACATTCCATTTTATAGAACTAAGTGGCCATGCCAATTCTAATTATTCAAATGAAGGATTACTTGAGTTTAATAATGGTAATCTTAGTGTCGGAACAGTTACCAACAATTTGAATAATATATATAATGTTCTTAATGATTCACTTAGTAGTTTTGATTTATCTACAGACAAAGGGGTAGAAGCTGCTCAGAGCTATTTGAATGATAATTTAAAGGATATTATACAGAAAATAAAAAATAGAAGAAATAACGATTAATAGTTAAAAAATGTATGAGGTTTTTGTTGTCTATAATTTTGATGTTCGCTTTAAGTATGAGTTTGGATTCTCCAATTGTTGGCAAATGGCAAGGTGTTGATAAATATCTGATTTATAAGGGGGATACTGTAGATTTTACATTTGATGGTAAAGGTTATTCGAATAATTCCATTTTGGTGTTTTCTGGAAATAATAGAGGGGTTGAGTTTCCAGGTGAAACAGAATTTAAATATCATTTGGAAGACGATAAATTGATTATTGGAAACAGAGTTTTTACTGTGCATGAAATCACGGAAAGAGAATTGATTTTAGTTGATGTTCTTCTAGAAGATCTAGCTTATTGGATTAGGTTTAAAAAGGTGTACAATGAAAATTGAAGAGATAAATTTAATTGAATTTTATATTAAAAAACTTTTTCCTTATATAATGATGCCTGTAACCATCATTTTTTATGCTTTCCCATTTAAGGGATTACACAATTCAGATAACTTGATACAAAGGTTTGGGTTACCAGGGTACACATATACTATTTTCATATTGCTGTTTTTTGTTTCCTTTATTGTAATGATTGGGAGTTTCTTCAGTGAACCCAAAATCAAAAAAAAGGAGCTTAAATTAACTGAAGAAAGTTTATATCATAAAGGAGGGAAGGTTTTAAGATTTAATGATTTTGAAACATATAAATTGGTAGGGAAACATGAAATTACCATCGATAATAAAACAGTTTGGAAGTTTACATCAAAATTCGGTAAAGAAAGACTAGTGCTTTATCTTTTGATGAGTTTTGAAGAGAAAAAGGAGTTTGAAACTCATTTGGAAAAATATGCTGTGAAAAACAAAACCCAATAGAGGCTTTTTTTTCATTACGGAGTGTTTTAGGCTTGAGCCAGCTTGCAGGACATGGGATCAATGCACCGATCTTCAATAGAACTCCTGCAACAGGAAGTTCTTATTCCATCAGGCTCACTGGGGCTGGCAATGAAAAGTATGGCCTTGCCAAGTCGCTTGAAGTGAAACCTAGGGACAAAATAGATGCAGTGGTGTATGTAAAATACCTTGATCCGAACACCTCTGGAACGCCTGGTTCTGCATTTGCCCAGCTGATCAATAATTTGGCAAACAACGTATCCTCTGTAGTGATAGATGGTGCTACAGCAGGTACCCAACCTATGCCATTTGCAGGTCTGATAGGCTATGGTGGTGACAATTCCACAGGGCCTAAGGCATACTTGAATATTCTTGTTTTTGATCAGAACTACCAACTGTTGAGTTCCTCATTCAGGCCAGTAACCTCAGCAGCAAGGGAGATAGGCTCCTGCCGCACACCCTGGCCCAAAGACTCTCGTCTTTGTCCTCACATCAACTCCTAAAAACTAATCAAATCACGATAGAAAAACCGGGATATGTGTATATTTATACGCCGCGGCGCACAAGCTATCTCCAACGAGAACCCGACTCCAGTCCGACTGGCGTCATCAGGGCGGGCATTGAACTACGCAGCAAGTATTTTTTTTGGAATTCCCTGCCTCTTGAAGATTTGAAGTATTTTTCTCTTTTAATTGCTTCTTCTAGAGTTTTGAATTCTTCAAAATATACAATATCCAAAGGGATGTAAGGTTTTAATGATTTAGTCATTCCTGCGTTGTGTTGAATGAGCCTTTTTTGAAGGTTTTTACAATGACCTTTATAAAGATAATTATGGTCCCTACTTTTCAATACATACGCGTAAAAAGCATTATTCATATCCGTCAAAAAAATTTATTTTTAAATCATATTTGTAGCCGCGCTAGGAATCGAACCTAGATCTAGCGTTTAGGAAACGCTTGTTCTATCCATTGAACTACGCAGCCATTTTTTTAAAATAAGAGTAAAGAACTCCAAATATGAATCAAGAATTCGCTAGGACCTTAGTTGTGATCCCGCATTAAACACAAGCTGTACATCATTGAAATTTCGCACTTTTTGCGAGATAGCATTCACTTGAGCCTTCCTTCTCCATTCTCAATTCCCAAAGAAACGCCAATTTAATCCAAAATACACCAAAGAAGCAAATATATTTCTGACTACTTGTGACTTTCAAATTAAAAATCTTATCTTTGCAGTCCAAAAATTACGATGGACGAGATCCATCAATTCACTAAATATCAATAAAATATGGCAGTAAAAATCAGATTAGCGCGTAGAGGTAGAAAAAGAATGGCCATCTATGACGTAGTAGTAGCTGATGCTAGAGCTCCACGTGATGGACGCTTTATCGAGAAATTGGGAACCTACAACCCAAACACTGACCCTGCATCTATCAACATCAACAATGAGCGTGCTCTACAGTGGTTGTTGAATGGAGCTCAGCCAACAGATACTGTAAAGGCTATGCTTTCTTATAGAGGTGTATTGTTACAGAAACACCTTCAAATCGGTGTATTGAAAGGTGCTATTTCACAAGAAGATGCTGATAGCAAATTCGAAGCTTGGAAAACATCTAAAGAAGAGTCTATCACTGGAAAAGTGGATAAATTGACGCAAGCGAAAGCTGATGCTCGTCAGAAGGCTCTAGATGCTGAAGTTGCGAAAAACCAAGCTAGACTTGACGCAATCAAAGCAAGAGAAGATGAAGCGAAAGCTGCTGCTGCCGCTGAGGCTGCTGCTGCTGAAGCACCTGCTGCTGAAGAAGCAACAGAATCTCCTGAAGCTTCTGCTGAAGGTGAAGAAACTCAAGCTTAATATCCTATTTATACCATGAACAAAGACAATTGCTTTCAATTGGGCTATATTTCTAAGGTTCATGGGCTTCATGGAGAAGTGACTGTAGTGCTGGACGTGGATTATCCAGAGGAATATGAAGACCTAAAGCATGTCTTTATTGACCAAAAATCCAGACTTGTTCCTTTCTTTCTTGAATACTTCGATTTGCAGCCTAATAATAAAATGCTCGCAAAGTTTGAAGATCATGATACCATGGACGAGGCAGAGAAATTGGTAGGTTCTGAATTGTACCTCCCACTCACGGCTTTGGCAGAATTGGAAGAGGATCAGTATTATTTCCATGAACTTATAGGATTCGAAGTCATAGATGAAAAACTCGGTTTGATCGGGGAAATAAAAGTCATCTACGATCTTCAAACCCAAGATTTGATAGGGTTAGACTACAAAGGAAAAGAAGTCCTGATACCTATTCAGGATGGTATTATCCAAAAAGTCGATAAGACAGAAAAGAAAGTTTTCTGCTTGTTACCCGAAGGATTACTTGAAATATACTTAGAAGACTAAGATGCGTATAGACATCATCACAGTTGTTCCCGGGTTGTTAGATGGGCCATTTGCACATTCCATTCTCAAGAGAGCGGAAGAAAAAGGCCTAGCTGAGGTAAGGGTTCACAATTTGAGAGAATACAGCACAAGTAGACAGAAGCAAGTCGATGACTATGCATTTGGAGGCGGTGCTGGTATGGTCATGATGATAGAGCCTATTGCGCGTTGTATCCAGGCACTACAAAGTGAAAGGGAGTATGATGAAGTCATTTACTTGACTCCTGATGGAGAGACATTTGACCAGTCTATGGCCAATGAACTTTCTCTAAAAGGAAATATGATCATGCTCTGCGGACATTACAAAGGTGTGGATGAAAGGGTGAGACAGAGATTCATTACAAGAGAAATCAGTATTGGAGATTTTGTCCTTTCGGGAGGAGAATTGGCAGCGGCAGTTTTGACTGATGCCATCATCCGATTGATACCTGGAGTACTCAATGACGAAACTTCAGCATTGACAGACTCATTTCAGGATGGATTATTAGCTCCACCGGTATATACCAGACCAGCGGCTTACGATGGGATGGAAGTGCCTGAGATTTTACTTTCAGGCCATCAGGCAAAAATCGATGATTGGAGGTTTGAGCAATCGGTTCGCCGTACCAAAGAAAGAAGACCCGACCTGATGGAAGGCAAAGATTTCTAATAGGCGATAACAGCATCAAGCGTTAAAATAAATGAATTCAACAGAAGACTGCACCAAGGTGTAGTTGCTACAAGCACATAAAATACAAAGCTATGAGCGAACTAATTAAATTTGTAGAAGCGGAATATAAAGAGCTAAGAGCTTCTTTCCCTTCTTTCAAGGCAGGTGATACCATCAATGTTCACGTAAAGATCAAAGAAGGTAACAAAGAGCGTGTTCAGCAGTTTCAAGGTACTGTAATACAAAGAAAAAATGTAAATACTAACGGTGAGACTTTCACTGTAAGAAAAATCTCTAACGGAATCGGCGTGGAAAGAATTTTCCCTATCCTTTCTCCTTCAATCGACAAAATTGAATTGCTAAGAGAAGGTAGAGTGAGAAGAGCTAGATTGTTCTACTTGAGAGGACGTCAAGGCAAAGCTGCTAAGATCAGAGAAAAAATCAGAGTGAGAAAAGACGCTTAAGGTGTCTTTATCTCCAATTAAATAAGAGAGGAAACCCTAAAGGTTTCCTCTCTTTTTTTTTGCTCCAAAAATGGATTTGAAAATCAATTCTCACTTGGCCTATATTTCTCTTGCAAACCCCTCAAAAAATTCCTCAATACCTGATCTTTGCAAGGTCTGTATTGGCTTTGTTCAGGTTTTCTAAATAAGGCACTGAGTTCATGTTTTCCAAATCTGAAACCTATCAAGTCCAAAGTGTCCAAAATTTCATCATCTTTCATGTTCATTGCAATTTTCAGTTTCCTAAAAATCGTATTGTTGTTCAGCTTTTTTTCTGGGAGGGGTTGTTCACCCTCTTTTTTTCCTCTTTTTTTGACAATCAAACCATTCAGAAACGCAGCTAAATCTTTGTCATAGATAGGTTTGCTTTCGGGATCATCTTCTTTTTTGAGCCAGTCACTTACTTCTGGTCGGCCAACTTCCAATGTTCCCAATCCAAAAATTGAAATCATTTCATCATCCGAGAAATCAAAAGTATAACGCAGGCTTCTTAATATATCGTTATTTGTCATGTGTGCTTTTATTTCGGAATTATTTTATTAACTAGCTTATGTACATCTTACTGTTCTCCTATGTTGAGCTTTTAGGAAATTATTAACACAGAGAAATCAAAGGTAGTACAAGGATTTTCACAAATTTCACTCATTTGGAGTAAACTTCTTTAGTCGGCTCTATCCAAATCAAAACGATCTTACTTCAACCCTAAGGTAATTTAGTTCTCTACTAAAATCTGCAAAATGTTAATCTAATATTTTGAATTATGGTGATAAAAAACCTTCCAGATTTCATTTATCTTATTGTAATAACTAATTGATTGTCAATAAAACCTGAAAGGTTTGAGGATTTTTGTTGCTTTTAAAATAGCAAAAATCCAATTCCTACTTCACCCTGTAGCTTAACCTCATTGTGATAGAAGCAGTTTTTTCTTTAGAGCTTGTATTGAATGTGCCTCCCCAAGAATAGTCTTCTGCCGAATTTTGCCCTGTGATCTGGAAGATTCCCATATTGGCAGAGATCAATTGTCCCAGTTTTGACCCAGAATTTTCCGCGATCCTCTCAGCTCTTAGCCTTGCATCTTCTGTTGCTTTTGAGATCATTTCTATTTTGAGGCTTTCCAGCTTTGTGTAATAGTACCTAGGAGGCTGAGAATAAAATTTGACACCCTGAAGAAGAAGCTCTGTGATTTCTCTGGAGATTCGCTCGACTTTATCGACTTCGTTGGACTCGATCTGAATAGATTGATTCAATTGGTAGCCTAGAAAAGTCTGTCCCATATAATTACCACTACTGTTGTAATTCTGCTGGTATTGCGGATTGGTATTGACTGCCTTAAAAATGATCAGTTCCTTTGGAATTCCTTTGTTGACTAGATAATCTGTGACTGCTTTACGGTCCTTTTCCAAATCAGCATAAGCGTCCTTGATTTCATAGCTTTCTCTGCTAAAATTCCCTTCCCACACAACCAAATCAGAAGAGAAATTCTGCTCACCAAGTCCAGTAACATCCACTGTACCTGATTTTTTATTTCTGTTGACAATAGAATTGCCCAATATTGCGGCGGAAATGATGATAGCCAATGCAAAAATGGCGGCTGTTAGGTGTTGTCTCATAAGTCTGGGTTAAATACATCAAAGTTTTTCTAATATACCTGTAAGGTTTTTTGGCGTCTTAACTGACGCCTTACATTGGGAAGTGAGCAATTTGTAAAGATTAATTTTGATAGATCTCACTCCTCAAAGATGCTGTATAGAATTATTTATTCAAATTTAAAGATAATATTGTGGATTTATAAGGCTTTCATGCGATATACCTGATCTTTTTTATTTAGCAAATCGATCAAGAAGCCATTTACTACAGCATGTTTTAATCTTCCATTTTCTTCCAAAAAGAAATTTGGATTACCTCCAGTTTTGATACCAAATGGAATCTGGTCTTTTTTTGACAAAATCAAAATCGGCACATTATACAGTTCATTTTCATTAATGTTTTCAACTCGCACGGCTAAATATCCCTTTTGCAACAACTCCAAGGTTTTTTCTTCTGTGATTTCTTCGATTTTGGAAAATGGCGTTTCAAAAATTTTACCTTCGACAACATTCAATCCGCTTGCATCCAAAGTTTCATAGCCATAAAAAACAGACAGATCACCCAAGTCATCGATGCTCCCATTGTTGTAATACCCTTCACTCGTTTCATATTCTCTTCTTCTAATCCCCATGTCAACTTGATGTGGATAGTCAGATTGGCTCAAACTCAAGTTTTTAATGATCAAGTCCATTAGCTTCAGGTCATTGTCAGGAATTGAGAAATAATCTTCAAGCTCGTAATTTTTGTATGCTTCGTCCGCAATTTCTGTCAATGCGTGAAGCAGTAGCATAAAATTCAATTTCCGGATTTCCTGCTTCTCAGGGTCATTTGCCATGCCGCCCGATTCTATCAAAATTGTGCTTGTGCCCCATTTTTGGAAATTATCACCAAAGGCTCTGGGTTCAAAAGCATCATCATATTTTCCAACTTGCCCTGGGATCACTTCCTGCAAAAGGTTATTGATGCCAACAATTACTTGCATTGCTTTTTCCCTAACATCATTTACTTCTGTTTCAAAGTTGTAGGCAGGAGCCAAAACTGATATACTGGCTGGTTTTTCTGTTTGGGATACGTTGTAATATATCTGCTGATCATGTAAGTTGAATCCAAAATGTGGAGAGAAGGTATCCCTTGCATTTTTCAGGATTTTGGACTCAGGAGAGGTGAGAGAAGCAGCATCCCGATTGAGGTCAATATCTAGCGTATTTCTTCTTTTCCATTGGTTCATTCCATCCGGATTCACCACCGGAATTATCCTTAACGTGATTTTTGACAATATTTTTTCCCTCACTGCTGTAAAAGCATCTTCTTTTCCTTCCATAAAATTCATCAGGTCGAAGAGCGCCATGGTTGCTGTACTTTCATTTCCATGCATTTGTGACCAAAGCATTACTTTGGTGTCTCCTTTGCCAGTAGTCAATTGATAAATAGGTCTGCTTTCAACTGATTTACCGATCTCTTCAAGTTGAAAAAGAGGCTCTCTCTTTGTGATCAAATCTGTGATTGATTCATATTTGAATCTTCTTTGATTGATTTCTTTTTGTCTGAATTGTTCATATGCTACTTCTAAATCGCTGACGTCGATATTTGTCGCATATTCTACTTCGCCACTACATGCCAAAACAATAGTCAGCATTAAAATTTGCAGTGTATTTTTTAAAGTCTTCATAAGTGAATGGTTATCTTTAGCTAAATTTAGCCAAATTTATTTTATCTCATAATTCAAATAACCGACACATGAAACTTTCTTTTTTTGTTAGAGACCTTGAACTCAAGCATACCTTTACTATCGCGCATCAGAGTAGAGATGTGCAAGATACCGTCATTGTGAAGCTTGAGCACGAAGGCCTTTATGGCTTGGGTGAGACGACTACCAATCCTTTTTATGGAATGACGCAGGAGAATATTTGCGAGTCACTAGAAAATGCAAGGGATTTAGTAGAAAATGGAAAGTGGGAAACGCCTGAAGAACTTTGGGCATTGTGTAAAAGTATTTTTGAAGCTAATCCTTTTGCCCAGTGTGCTTTGGATATGGCTGCTTGGGATATCTTTACCAAGAAAAAGGGAAAAAAACTATACGAATACTTAAACTTGAACCCAAAAGATATTCCTTTGACCAATTTCACCATAGGGATAGATTCTGTTGAGAAGATGGTCGAAAAGATGAAAGAGGTTGACTGGCCTTTGTATAAAATCAAACTTGGGACTCCACATGATATGGAGATCATCAGGGAGCTTAGAAAGCATACGGATTCTCCCTTTAGGATCGATGCAAATTGTGCTTGGACTGCAGACCAAGCCATCTTGTTTTCTGATGAACTGAAAAGGTTGAATGTGGAGTTTATGGAGCAGCCTTTGGGCAAAGATGATTTGGAAGGGATGAAGGAAGTGTATAAATACAGCAAATTGCCTGTGATCGCAGATGAAAGTTGCATCGTGGAGTCTGATGTGAAAAAATGCCATGGGCTATTTCATGGAATCAATGTGAAGTTGGTAAAAGCTGGAGGAATTACTCCTGGATTAAGAATGATTGCAGAAGCAAAAAAATTGGGAATGAAAACAATGGTAGGCTGCATGACTGAATCTTCGGTCGGCATCACTGCAATTGCCCATATTGCTCCGCTGTTGGATTATGTTGATATGGATGGAGCCATGCTTTTGAAAAAGGATATTGCAAGAGGGGTTGTGATCACTTCGGATTCTATAGTTTTTCCTGATGGGAGTGGGATTGGGGCGGAGATGGTGGGTTAATATTAATGGATTGTTAGCTTTGGATATTTAGGCTTTATTTTGAAATTCTGTTAAAAGTGTGAATAACTTTAGGAGTATTTTCCTTTGAAAAAAATACTTGGTCTCGAACTTTTATTCATATATTTATGTACTTTATTGTGTACACAAAAATATGAGGTTATGATAGTTATTAATTCTAGGGAATTTCGGGAAAATCAAAAGAAGTATTTCGATTTAGTAGATCAAAATGAGCGAGTAGTCATCAAAAGAAAAGATAAGTCGTATGAATTGACTTCTAAAATAAAAAATGATAGATTCTTTGATGATCCCAAAATCAAAGAGAGAATTGAAAAGAGTTTGAAATCTCTTCAAGACGGAAAGGGAGTTAAGTTGAGTGATCAGGAGCTTAAGGATTTATTTGGATTATGACCTACGAAATCATTTTTTCACCTGAGGCTATAGAAGATATTAAAAAGCTCAAAAAAGCAGGAAATGTTACGCTTTTAAAAAAGCTTTACCATTTGATTGAGGAGTTGAAAATACATCCAGAAACTGGCACTGGTAAACCAGAAAAGCTTAAGCATAGTAAATCGGGCCTTTGGTCTAGAAGGATTAATCAGGTTCATCGTCTAGTATATAGGATAGATGGTGAAAAAATCTCAGTAAGTATAATTGGCGCTTATGGACATTATTTTTAAGCTATTAACTAGAAAATGAAACTTTACCAACAAGAAATTCAGCTAAAAAATTATCCAAGAGGGTATCATTTGATCACAGAGATTGTGGAAAATGGGATTCCAGAAATCAGTCAAATACAGGCAGGAGTGCTTCAGGTTTTTATAAAGCATACTTCAGCTGGTCTGACTATCAATGAAAATGCTGATCCTACAGTCAGAAGGGACTTTGAAACGTTTATCAATGAGCTAGTTCCGGAGAGTTATCCACGGTTTATCCACACTTATGAAGGGTCAGATGATATGCCTGCGCACTTAAAAAGCAGTTTTTTGGGAAATAGTCTTCAAATACCTATAACAGGTGGAAAACTTAACCTCGGAATTTGGCAAGGAATTTATCTATGTGAATTCAGAAATCATGGAGGCCCCAGAGAGCTTGTTTTGACAGCTTTTGGGATTTGATTATTCGAGGTTTAAACGTGCAATTTTTCTTTTAATCTTTCCATATGAACCACCTTGAAATTGATCTATGACTTCACCATTCTCATTCAGAAGTATAAAAGTGGGATAGGTGTTGATTTGATTTATTGTAGATACAAAATTTGTAGGGTCCCAAAGAGAAAGCCAAGTGATTAACTCCTTTTTGTAGATTGGGTTGTTGTTCTCAAAAGTCTCTTTTGTTTTGTCACTATAGATGCTAATCACATTAAGTTTTCCTTCATAAAGGTCATGGACTTCTCTAAGCTCTGGAAGTGCTTTTATACATCCAGCGCAACCACTAAATGTAAATTCAATTAAGGTGGGCTTACCCTTCAAGTCTTCTAGGTAGACGATTTCTCCCTTTTTATCTTCTAAATCAAAGGCGGTAAACATTTCCCCTTTACCAGATTTGCTAAACTCTCTTTTGAGAAGATCACTTTCTAGCTGTTGGTAAGATAGATTTTCATGAAACGATGTGGGGATTTTTTCTATAAGTGATTCCAAAACGTCTGTTTCAAGCTGATTGCTAATTGAATTTAGATTAGCTAATGAAACCAGACTACCTAGATTAGATTCAATGATTTCAAGTTTTGAATCCAAATTTCTTGCTAGACTTATTTGATCTTGAAGTTTTTGATATTCATTTACTGGATCAATGTTGATTTGAAAAGGATCTACTGTTCCAGTTATGGTATATTCACCGGGTACAATCCAAAAGGATTTTCTACCTAAAATTGTCCCTCTTTTAGTTACCTTCAATAATGATATTTGTTCTAAAATATCTACTTCAAAACCAGTCTTTTTTTCACTCAGATCGTTTGATTCGTATCCATTACCACCCATATTCAGTTTGAAAAGCTCGTTCTTCTTTAACTTCCCTTCTAATTGAAAATCAAGAATTGCATTTTGAGAAAATGAGTTTGAAATTGATAAGAAGGCTAAAATCAAGGAGAGGAAAGGCTTCATTAGAGTGTAATTTTAAACGAAATCGATTTGCCAGTGCTTGAGTACGTTCCCTTTTCTACAGAATCAAATGCTGTGTCGTTGAGTTTGATTGACTTTGCAGGATAAAATGAAGGGTCTAAATGTATTTCCCAATCTCCATTCTCTTGTATGACTTCAATTAGAATCTCGTTACCTTCTTTTTTGAAATCCATAGAAATACTGTTGTCGGCCATAATTACATTTTCGATTTTGGCTGAATTCCAGGAACTTGGCATTTGAGGTTTGATGTGGATAACTTTATTTTGAGCATCTGGGTTTATCCCAAAAAACTGTGTCACCAAAGGAACCGCATAGCTGTAGAGATTCCAAGCCTGTGCCATCATTCCATAGTCGGGCGATACTTCATAGATCGACCCAGGGAGTGCAAATCCGAAGGATTTGGTCATTCTTTGTAAGTAACCCAAAGCTTCATCAGGTCTTCCATAGTTGTTCTCTGCAATAGCTTGGACACCTGTTGGCAAAGTCATCACTGCGCCAGTGTATGAAAAGACTTTACTCCCTTCAAATTTTCCATCAGCAGATTCGGAGGCTTCATCTCGATCTATTCCGGTAACGAACACCCCAAAAGGATTTACGAATTTGCTTCCCTTGTTTAGGGCTTTGATTGCCTTTTTTTCTTCTGCTATTCCCATTTCCATAGGTGTATTGACCACCCAATTATGGAAGAGAACAAATCCTTGCTTTTTGTTTCTTGGATATGTGGATAACCTCTGTTTAGTTGCTTTCAGCTCCTCTACCGCCCAAGGCTTTTGAAGTGTATCGGCTCTTACAATTGCCGCATCTATCAAGTGCAGTGCCTCAGATGTAGTACCAATGAAATCTGCGTAAGAGTTGTATTCCTCAACCCAAAATTCCTTGTTGATTTTTTCTTTTAGCAAATCAGCTGTATGTTGATAACTCTCAGCCTGTTCTGTTTCACCCATGATTTTCGCCATCTTAGCAGCATCAGCAAAGGCCTTTTGGGTGTAAACAGCCACATCGATCATCTCCGATTCAAGTCCATGGATTTCCATCATTCCATATCCATCAGGGAAAAGATTGCCATCCTGATCATTTTCTTCCATTAGCCATTTCAAACCTTTCTTAATGAAAGGATAATACTTTTCCAAAAACACTTTGTCTCCAGTCCATTGGTAAACCCAATATATCAAGGATGCGAACTGCGGAGTTTCGTTGATATTTCCAGGGTTGAAAATCACACCATTGGAACTTACTTCATGGATGATTTTGCCGTTTCCATTTGTTTCAGATAGTTTGTGGATAAGTTCAATTGTGCTATAGACCAAATCTTTTCTGCCTGTAGCTATTGCACCTTTGAGCGTATATTCATTGTCCACACCAAACCACCATGGGTAATCTGGCATTCCTGCTCCCAAGCCTCTTCCTATCTCTGGGACATCTCTGACTAACCATTCTGTATTATATTTGACCCATTCAAAAGCCAATTCGAGTTCTTTGTCTGGAATGGTTACTCTTGATTTGGAGGCAATTTTTTCATAATGTTCGATTTTTTCCTTCAAATACGTGTCCGCATGCTTTGACAAAAGATCGTAGGTTTTTTCTGCTGAATCCTGATCTTTGTATGAACCAGCTATAAAAAATCGGATGGTATTGACCTTTCCAGGCTTTACTGTAATTGTATATTTGAGATTGGCCGATACACCGTTGCCTTGTGGTTCATATAGGCAAGAAATGTCGATTCCCTCTTCTTGAATTCCGTCTTGATTTGAACCGAAGAGTACATACCAATCATTTGAAGCATCTTTTCCCCTCCACGCTTTCCGTGATTCATCAAAAGTTAAGTTATCCACATCGTCGATCATTCCGGCCCTATCACCAAGCCAAACAGGCATTAAGTCAGTATGTCCTGTAAAATTGAAATCAAATGACTTTTTTTCATCTCCATTATTACTAAATGAAAACTCGATGACCATTCCTTCTATTCCCTCAGGAACAAACTGGAATCTCTTAACTTCTAGTTCGGGGATTGTAGATGAAAAAATATGCTTATTGCCAAAAGGGTAATTTATGAATTGATCAGCTCTATCAAGGCAATATGAGCTTCCCTCAATCTGAATAGAATTTGTAAAACCGTCCATCAATTTGATTGGGTGGTTCCAAATCCCCCCCATTTCTCCTTCAACATGCCATCCCAAATCAGGAAAAGTCCCATCTTGATGGCCAACCATGTAAACCCGGTCTCCAGCTGTCACATAGGGGGAGTTGAGATATTCTTTTTTGCCACTAAGATTTGAATGATCAGCATAAAGGTCTTCGAGATTTACTTTAGGCGGTTCGGATTTGCATCCGAATAACAAAATACCTAAAAAAATGAAGTAAGGATTACTTAGGGTTAATTTATTCATAAGGAAAGATTTAAAACTCAACAATAAAAGTAAGTCTTATGCCTTAATTATCATACTTTATCATTTCAATTTTACAGTTAGTCATCAAATTTTTAATGTTAGGTTTAGTATTTGATCTTTAGATTATTGGAAGTGCTATTTCCAGTTTTCTTTATACTTGGAATTAATTCTATTGATCAGAAGTGTGATTTGTTGATATATTATTCTGTAAAAAAAAATCGGGTAAAATGTAATTTAAACTTACCGATGTTTAGAAGAAAAATCGTACCTTTGGGGTATGAGATATAATTTTGATATAGGGCAATTGGGTGAAATCACCTTACAATTGATGCAATCAGTGCATAAGAAAAAGCAAAGATTGGATGAATTCCGTCCTATTCCGTATGCGTTGCTTGCCAATATTAGAGAAAACTTGAATGTAGAATGGACTTATAATTCCAATCACATTGAAGGAAATACGCTCACACTGCAAGAGACCAGGATGGTGCTTGAAGATGGGATTACAGTGGGTGGCAAATCATTAAATGAGCATCTGGAAATTGTAAATCACAGAGATGCTATAGACTATGTCGAGTCTTTGGTATCATCAGATTATAAGCTTACTGAAAGAGACGTTTTGGATGTACACGAGTTGGTTCTCAATAAAATCCAAAAGGATTTTGCTGGAAGATTTCGTACGGCTGGTGTTCGTATTGGAGGTGCTAATTTTATACCGCCCAATGCGCTAAAAGTGCCTGATTTAATTACTGATCTTATTGACTGGGAGAATACTAGTAAAATGGATATTCTTGAAAAAGTCACTTTGTTTCATCATCGGTTTGTGTGGGTGCATCCTTTTTTTGATGGGAATGGGCGTACGGTTCGGCTGCTAATGAATTTACTCTTAATGAAAGAAGGTTTTCCTCCTGCGGTGATATTAGGTGTGGATACAAAGCGCTATTACCAAGCTTTGAATTTAGCTAACAATGGTAACTTTGATAAGCTGCTGTTTCTTATTGTGCAAGCTGTCGATAGGTCGCTTACCATATATTTAAACAGTTTGGAGGATACAACGGGTGATTTTGATGCCATTTCCAATATAGTAAAAGAGCCTGAAGTGCCTTATGGTCAGGAATACATCAGTTTGTTGGCACGCCAGGGAAAAATAGAAGCGTACAAAGAGGGTCGTGTGTGGTATACCTCCAAAAAATCAGTTCAAAATTACCTAAAAGATAAAAAAGGGAAGATTTAAGATTTCTTCCCTTTTTAATTTTTATTAATCTTCCCAGCCCCAAGGAGTTGGTGGAGTATCTACTTCTTTGGTCAAGTCAAACTTTACATTTATTGAAGAGTCGTTGTTGATTCTTCTTAAGTTGTAAGAAAATGTAGTGTCGTCCAAAGTTATCCACCAAATATTTGTGGCTGCATAAGGGATCAAGCTTGTAGTCTCTTGGTCGGCAGGGAAAAATTGAACCTTCGACATGCCTGTATTGCTGCTTGTTCCCCCATATTGAGTCACTCTGTCTTCAGTACCGTCTTCATGCCTGTGATCATGTTTCAGCTTGATTACATCTCCTTCTTCCATTGTCAAAACCCATGTTCTAGAATGATCATCACCTACATGAAATGGAATTGTGATTTTGCCATCTTCGCAGGTTCTCACATGCATCACTAATTTTTTACCATAGAATTGATCATTTTCAGAGGCATTGATCATTTCTCCTTCAAAAGATTTTCCACATAGTTTGGTCAAATTTTCCCAAAACGCCAAAGAGCCTTTTCCTTGTTCCATTTGTGGTCGCTGGGCTAGCAGGTTTGTAGAAATAAGAGTCAAGGCAATAAATACTAGTTTCTTCATTTTATGGTTGTTTGCATTTAAATTGGTTACAATGTAAAATTTATTCTTGTATAAATAGGGTACAGGAAAAGTTTACAAGCGTCAAGTAAGGGAAAATATTTCGAATTACCCAAACACTTTATTTGAACAGCTTGTTATTAATCTAATGAAGTACAAGCGTACATTAGTTTGGTTTAGGAATGACTTAAGGCTGCATGATAATGTAGCCTTATTTTCCGCTATAGAAAAATCCGAAGAGATTATTCCAGTTTATTGCTTTGATCCAAGGCAATTTAGGATACTTGATTTAGGCTTTCCAAAAACGGGAAGCCATAGATTAAGATTTTTAATTCAAGCTGTGGATAACTTGAGAAAAAATCTAAAGGAATTAGGCTCTAATCTTATGATTTTGCATGGAAAACCAGAAGAATTAATCCCTGAGGTTACCAAGGAATATCAAATTGATGCTGTTTATTTCTCTGAAGAAGTAACATCAGAAGAGATAGCGGTAGAAAAAGCGCTAGAATCCTCGCTATGGAAAATTGGTATTGAGGCAATCACCTTTTGGCAAAGCACCTTATTTCATTTGGACGATTTGCCGTTTCCGATTAATCAAACACCGGAAGTATTTACTCAATTTAGAAAAGAATGTGAGAAATTTTCTGAAGTTAGAAAGCCTTTACCTACCCCAGAAGTTATCAATTCACCTAAAATAAACTGGAGAGAATTTCCTGATCTTTCGAATTATGAAATTGGTAAAGTGCCTGTTTCCCCCCGTGCAGTAATGGAATTCAAAGGGGGAGAGGATGCAGGTATAGCTAGGATAGAATCTTATTTTTGGGATAAGGATTGTCTGAAAACATATAAAGAAACCCGAAATGGTTTATTGGGTGCAGACTATAGCAGTAAATTTTCGCCTTGGCTTGCATTAGGTTGTATTTCCCCGAGATTTATTTTCGAAGAAGTAAAAAAGTATGAAAGTGAGCGAAAGAAAAACCAATCTACATATTGGATGATCTTTGAGTTGATTTGGAGGGATTACTTCAGATTTATTGCAAAAAAGCATGGGCGGAAGATATTTTTGGTTTCTGGAATCAAAGACAATGTGGATAACTGGGTTAGAAATGAACAACTTTTTTGGAAATGGGCAGAAGGGAAAACGGGTATTCCATTTATAGATGCCAATATGCGTGAATTGAATGGGACTGGCTTCATGTCCAATAGAGGAAGACAAAATGTTGCCTCATTTCTAGTCAATGATCTCAACATTGACTGGCGCTGGGGGGCATCGTATTTTGAAAGCCAACTGATAGATTATGATGTTTGTTCCAATTGGGGCAATTGGATGTATGTGGCTGGAGTAGGCAATGATCCAAGGGAAAACAGATATTTCAATATCCTCAAGCAAGGGAATAATTATGATCGAAAAGGAGATTATATTAGGCAATGGATTCCAGAGCTTCAAGCCATTCCAGGTTATGATATTCATCAGCCTTTCGAGTTATCCACAAAGCAGCTGAAGGAATATAAGATTTCACTTGGTGGTACTTATCCACATCCGATGGTTAAGATACCGAAGTTTTAATTTAATTAAACTGCAAAGGAACGCTAGGAAACGCAAAGGGAAGTTGACCCCTACTAAGCGTAGTTTTCTACTAAGTCTAAATATTTTTATTGATTTATGTATCCAAAGTTAGTATAATCTTCTCGTTAAAAATCTTGCATTTCAGTTTGTAAAATGCAACTATATTTGGTTACTTTGAGTTATGTCAAAAAAAGCTAACTTCTAAGTAGGTTTTTGAATATGCCATCAGACTTCCATTACGATGAGCTTGTCAAACTTCTTGGATATTTTGGTTTTGAAGAGATTAAAGTTGGTAAGACAGCTGGGTCTAGAGTTAGATTTCAAGATGAACATGGCACGCCAATTATGTTACATAAACCTCATCCAGACGGGATTATGAAGCTGTATCAACTCAAACAAATTAAGGAATTATTAAAACTATGAAACACCTAAATTATAGAGGATACACAGGAAGTATCGAATACAGTCCTGAGGATAGTATGCTATATGGGAAAGTACTTGGTATTAAGGGGCTTATTTCATATGAAGGAGAGACTGGAAAGCTTCTTGAAGAAGATTTTAAGTTGGCAGTAGAAAATTATTTATCAGATTGTAAACAGGAAGGTATTTCACCTGAAAAACCTTTTAAGGGTAGTTTTAATGTAAGAATTTCATCAAACTTACACCAAAAAGCTGCACTATTGGCCATGAAGGAAAAAACATCTTTGAATAATCTAGTAGCCGAGGCAATTAGATTACATATTGAAAAAGAGGTGGTATGATTAAGATGATACATAACATCATCTTTTCATTTATTCAGATGATATTTTTTATTTGCTCTGTAAAATGTAAAGTAGTCCATGATTATCATGAAAATTACAAATAATATTGATCCATAAACTTCTTGCATTTGCACCACATTTTCAAAATCAAATCGGATCATAAGAAAATAATAGACAACACCTGCAATTAAACCTATAGGAAGACTTAATTTAAGAAAATAGTTTTTGAAATTCGATTATCTTTTTAACTAAGTATTCTTTTTCATTACTTAAGTATTTGATGTTAGGCTTCTGCTAAAAAAGCCTGAATATATTCTAAACTTAACTCTTTCTCTTCAAACATTCCCATATGACCCACCTCTTCTAATTCATGGTAAGCAGTTGCGAAAGGTTGGTGAAGTTTGCTTACTTCAATTTTTACAGCTTGGTCTAACGTACCAGCTACCATAAATTTTTCTCCTGTAAAAGTTTTCCACACTTCAAACCTGTCTTTTCGATCACGCATAGCCTCAATATAGGCTAATACAGTTTTCTTTGGTGTCATTTTTCCATATTGAATCAAAGTTGCTATTTCACCTTCCAACATTTCTTGATGGTGGACAGCAAACAAAGGAGGGACAAAGGATTCGATAAATTTCTCCACTCCATGTTTTTTGACAAATGCTATGGTCTTGTTTCTTGTATGTTTTTTCTCTTCATCATCAGCAAATGCTGTGGAGTGAAACAATCCGATTCCTGCAAGTTCTGACCCAAGCAACTCAGCCATAGCTAAAGCAACATAACCTCCTAAGGAATGGCCTATGATGATTGGTTGCTTGATTTTGTTTATTTCCATCCAATCATGAAGGGTAACTGCTACTTCTTCAAGATTCAGTTGATCCATATGCAAAGCAGAGCTACCAAATCCAGGAAGATCAAGGCAGTAAACCGTAAATTCAGTGGATAACTGTGATGAAAAAGTTTTCCACATTTCTTTTGTCTCGCAAAATCCATGGAGAAAGATAATTGGTTTTCCCGTGCCTTGTTTGGTAAATGAGATCATATTGTAAAAATATAAAAGCCTTGCTGAATTTACAGCAAGGCTTCTACTAAAATATCTTCGTCTAATACTTCCCAGTGAATTCCTTCTCCATTTCCGATCAGTCTATATTGATTTAGTTCTTCAGTACTAGCTGATTTGAGTTTTCTAAACCATTCTAATGGTATCCCTATTTCTCTTTCATCATCGAGTAATACATAGAATTTGGTTTTGTCAAACCAGACCTTTTTTGCTAATGGAGATTTATGTATTACCGAAATATTCATACCAAGAGTCAATTAGAACCTCTATATTAATTTCAATCAATTTACTAATTTCTTTTAGTTCTTTTGAATTAAAACCTTTTGATTTTACGTTTTGAATTGGTTTAAGGTTAAACTTTGCAGTTGAATCTCCAGATTCTACATGAATATGAATTGGTTCATGATCATTAGAATAAAAGAAGAATCTTAAACCTCCAATTTTCAAAACCGTGGGCATAAATCAATCTCTAACCTGAACCTCAACCATCTCCCTCACAGCCTCAGCTATTCCTTCAGGATCAAAGCCACACTCTCTATGCAACTCAATTTGCTCTCCGTGCTCTACGACTCTATCTGGTATACCTAATCTCTTCAATTGAGCTGAATAACCATTATCAGTCATCCATTCTACTACTGCTGAACCAAATCCGCCCATCAATGCTCCATCTTCTATTGTGATTACCTTCTTGAATTTTCCGAAGATTTCATGAAGTAACTCTCCATCCAAAGGTTTTACAAAACGCATGTCGTAATGTGCAGGGCTCAAGCCTTCCTTTTCCAAAGATTCACAAGCTTCCACAGCATAGTTACCAATATGTCCAATGGTCAGAATGGCAACTTCTTCACCTTCTTTTACGATTCTTCCCTGACCAATTGGAATATTCCGCATTGGTGTTCTCCACTCAGGCATGACACCTTGGCCTCTAGGATATCTTATAGAAAACGGACCTTTAAATGTAGATGCCGTAAACATCAGGTTTCTCAATTCTTCCTCATTCATAGGAGCTGAGACTACCATATTTGGAATACACCTGAAATATGGAATGTCATACGCACCATGGTGCGTTGGGCCATCTGCTCCAGCAAACCCAGCTCTATCCAAGCAAAGGACTACCTGAAGATTTTGTAGCGCAACATCATGAACAACCTGATCATAGGCTCTTTGCATAAATGTGCTATAGATGTTACAAAAAGGAATCAAACCCTGTGTAGCCAATCCTGCTGAAAAAGTAACTGCGTGTTGTTCTGCGATGCCTACATCAAATGCCCTCTCAGGCATCTCGTTCATCATAATATTCATGGATGAACCAGATGGCATAGCAGGTGTCACACCCATTATTTTATCATTTTCCTTTGCCAATTCCACCAAAGTATGACCAAAAACATCTTGGTATTTTGGTGCTTGGGGTGCTGTTGGTTTCTTTTTGTAAATTTCTCCAGTTACTTTGTCAAATAGCCCTGGAGCATGCCATGTTGTTTTATTGCCATTTTCCGCAGGAGCATAGCCTTTTCCTTTTACAGTGACACAATGTAAAATTTTCGGTCCAGGTATATTTTTCAAATCTGAAAGCACCTCGACCAAATGATTCACATCATGACCATCCACTGGGCCAAAATACCTGAGATTTAGGGATTCAAATAAATTGCTTTGCTTTAGTACAGTTGCTTTGATAGCTCCTTCAACCTTTGAAATTACTTCTTGTGCCGATGTTCCAAATTTGCTGAACTTGCCTAGAAGGTTCCAAACTTCGTCTTTTACCTTGTTATATGTATGCGAAGTAGTGATGTCAGTCAAATAATCCTTTAATGCACCAACATTCGGATCTATAGACATGCAATTATCATTGAGAATGATAATCAGATTTGTGTCCGAGACACCAGCATGGTTCATCGCTTCGAAAGCCATACCGCCTGTCATTGACCCATCACCAATTACAGCTACATGCTGCTTTAATTTGTCTCCTTTGTATTTGGAAGCCATGGCCATACCAAGAGCCGCAGAAATGGAAGTGCTTGAATGGCCTACTCCAAAAGTATCGTATTCACTTTCATTTCTTTTAGGAAACCCAGAAATGCCCCCATAAATCCGATTTGTATGGAATTGGTTTTTTCGTCCAGTGAGTATTTTATGACCATAAGCTTGGTGGCCTACATCCCAGACCAACTGATCTTCAGGTGTGTTCAAGACATAATGTAAAGCTACAGTCAGCTCAACAACACCCAAACTCGCCCCAAAGTGACCTCCATAAATAGACACATTGTCAACAATGAACTGACGAAGTTCGTCACTGATTTGTATAAGTTGGTCTTTGGAAAATTTTTTCAGATCTGCTGGGGAATCGATCTGTGCGAGTAATTTACCTGGGTTAATAATCATCAGCGATTTTTTTGTCTTATTAAAAATTATAAACTCTATTGAATGGGCTATTGTTTTGAACTAGTCAAGATTCAAGCCAAAGCGTATTCATGAAAAGCTTTTATCCTAACCGGGGTTTAATTTAGCATTAATTTAGATATCTTTGAATGCTATTGTGCTGCAAAATTAAGATAAAATAAATAGTATCCAGTGAGTTTCGAAATCAAATTACCACTTTTCGAAGGACCGTTCGATTTGATGCTCTTCTTTATAGAGAGAGATGAGTTGGATATCTATGATATTCCCATTTTCAAGATCACCAATGATTTCCTTGATTATCTTCATCATTTGGAGAAAATGGAGATAGAAGTTGCCAGCGAATTTATTCTCTTTGCAGCTACTTTGATGAAAATCAAATCCAAAATGCTGATTCCAAGACCAGAAATCAATGAACTTGGAGAAGAAGTGGATCCAAGAGAGGAACTGATCAGACACTTGTTGGAATATAAAAAGTATAAATCCGTTATTGGCGATCTTTCTACCTTGGAAGTCAATCAGTTGGCAAAAGAGAAAAGAGGAAATATTGTGGCAGAGTTGAAGCAATTATCCAAAGTGGATGATGTAGAGGCGGAGATGCAAGATTTGGATTTATATAAACTATTGAAGGTCTATCAGAAAGTGATGGCGAAATTTTCTTCAAGAGTAGATGAAACAAAGCACACGGTGATTCAGTATCCTTATTCTATCGAACAGCAGAAAAACTTTGTGATGGATAAAATTAGTTTCAGGGATAAGGTTCCTTTTACAGAATTTATAAACTACAAACCAGATAAAATTTTTGTGATCTATACTTTCTTAGCCATCTTGGAACTTCTCCAACTTTCTGTGGTTACTATCAGGATTGGAGAGGGATTTAATAATTTCTGGGTAGAAAAAACAGAGCCGGTATCTTTGGCTTAGTGTATGAAGTTAGACAACAAGAAGATTTTTGAAACGCTTAATCCAAATAAGGTTTGGGTTCCTGTCATTATTGGCTTAGGAATCGTATTTCTAATGTTTTACTTGGATCCAAGTGTCAATGCCAAAACCTTAAGAGGTGTATTTGACGCATCTTATGTTGCCATTTTGGTAGCGATCTTGGTGATCTTGTTTAGAGATCTTGGCTATATCTATAGAATAAGAGCCATTACAGACAAGGAACTTACGTGGAAGCGTGCGATCTATGTGATTATCCTTTGGGAATTTGCTTCCGCAGTGACTCCTTCCGTTGTGGGAGGGACAGCAGTTGCTATTTTTATTTTGAATAAAGAGGGGATCAAATTGGGTAAAGCCATTGCTTATGTCATGGTCACGGCAATATTGGACAATTTATTTTTTGTGATTGGTGCTCCTATCATCTTGTTTTTTGCACAAGGAAATATTTTCCCAGCAAGTAGGGTAATGGAAATGAAGCTCGGAAGAAGTTTGGAAATTCTTTTTTGGACGAGTTATGGACTTTATGCGCTGTATTCTATAGTGATGGCAGCAGCCTTGTTTTATAGACCTAGGGTTTTCAAATGGGTTTTGCTAAAGATTTATTCTATCAAATGGCTTTTGAAGTGGAAGCGCTCGGCAAATGAATATGGAAATCAAATCATAGAAGCTTCCAGAGAGCTGAAAGGTAAAAATTGGAAATATTGGCTGCCAATCATAGCAGTGACTATCTTCATATGGAGTTCCAGATACTTGATGCTAAATGCACTGGTGGCAGCTTATGAAACTTTAAGTATAAGCGAACATGTGATTGTATTTGCCAGGCAAGTGATCATGTGGATTGTGATGATGATCTCTCCAACCCCTGGAAGTAGCGGTACCGCTGAGTTTTTCTTTGCTCAATTCTTTACTGAGTTTTTGTCGGGATATACTTTTGTGACAAGTATCTTGTGGAGAATGCTTTCTTATTATCCTTATTTGATTCTGGGAGCGATTTTCCTTCCGAGATGGATCAAGTATGTATATTTCAAAAAGAAAGAGCTTTAATTTAACTTTCTTAATCAATTCCATGATTCAGGCAATTACAACCAATCAAATCAGAAAAATAGTTGGGGATCAAATGATTTCTAACGGCGAAGCTGTATTGATTCAGCATGTAATTATTGATTCAAGATCAATGGTTCAGGCTGAGCAAACACTTTTTGTAGCATTATTGGGAGCAAAATTTGATGGGCACGATTTTATCCCTGAGCTCTATGAATTGGGTGTGAAGTGTTTTTTGGTAAAAAAAGGCTACAAAGAACCAAAAGCCTTATCGGGGAAATTGGACTTGATTTTTGCAGAAGATACTAAGGTAGGTTTACAGCTGTTGGCAACTTTCCAAAGGGATCTATTTCAATCTCCAGTCATTTCAATTACTGGGAGTAATGGGAAAACTATCATCAAAGAATGGCTGGGCCAAGTGCTGGCCCAAAAATATGCCGTTGCCAAAAGTCCAAAAAGCTACAATAGTCAAGTTGGAGTTCCACTCTCAGTTTTTGGAATTTCTCCATATCATCAGGTAGCCATTTTAGAAGCAGGAATTTCGAAGGTAGGGGAAATGGAAATCCTCCAAAAAATAATCAAACCCGATATCGGGATTTTCACCAACATCGGAACAGCTCACGAAGATGGCTTTTCTTCAATAGCTGAAAAATTAAGAGAAAAGGCTTTGCTCTTTGAAGACTCCAAATATGTTATCTATCGAAAAGAACATGATCAGATTTCAGAATACTTAGAGTCAGCGTTTGATGGCGAAAATTTGATTTCCTGGTCCGATCAGCCAGGTGCAGATTATACTTTGACGATCAAAAAAGACGCTGAAAAAACCAAAATCCTTTTGATCAAACCTGATATGGGAATGTTTACTTTTCAGGTACCATTTTCAGATGTAGCATCATTGGAAAATATCCGACATGTGATAGTGGCTTCACTTACGCTTGGAATGAAAGCCAAAGATATCCAAGCAGGGATCAATCATCTCAAAGCTGTGGATATGCGCCTGACGCTCAAGTCAGGTTACAATGAAACTTTGATCATTGATGATACTTACAACAATGATTTGGCAGGATTACGGCTTGCCTTGGACTTTATGGCTGCACAAAGGCCAAAAAACAGAAAAGTGGTATTTCTTTCTGACTTTATGCAGGTCGGGCAACCTGGCGAAGTTTATCAAGAGGTAGCCCAATTGCTAAAGCATTATGGAATTGATTTGCTAATTGGTGTTGGAGAGACGATTCAGGTTTTGGAAGGAGAGTTGCCATGCCAAACATTGTTTTATCAAAATACGGAAGATTTACTTGCAGAGCTCCAAGAGGATCATTTTGACAATGACCTGATCTTGGTTACAGGAGCGAGGATCTATGGATTTGAGCGTATAGTGAATAAGCTACAGCAAAGAATTCATGGAACTACACTTGAGATCAACCTCAATGCCTTGACCCACAATTATAATTTCTATAAAACCAAAGTTCTTCCCCAAACCAAAATCATGGTCATGGTAAAAGCTTTTGCTTATGGAGGGGGTGCTACCGAAATCGCCAATCACTTGCAGCAGTTGCGAGCAGATTACCTGGCTGTTGCATATACTGACGAAGGGGTTGCTTTGAGAGAAGAGGGAATCACTTTACCGATTATGGTTCTGAATCCAGCACAGGAATCTTTCCATCTGCTTGAGAAGCATGATTTGGAGCCGGTCGTTTATAGTCCTCTTTTTTACAGACAACTCGGGAAATACTGTAGAACCCATCAGGTCTCGATGAAAATCCACCTTGATTTGGATACTGGTATGCATCGGTTGGGATTTGACCAACAGCAATTAGGGGAATTGAAGGAGTTGGTGGAAATGTTCCCTGAATTGATTGTAACAAGTTTGTACACCCATTTGGTAGGTGCAGATGAGGCCGTTCATGAAGATTTTTCTTTGCAGCAGCTAGAACTTTTCTCCCAAATGTGCGAGCAAGTTTCTGAATACTTAGATCACAAACCATTGCGCCATGCACTCAATTCCGCTGGAATCATCAGATACCCAGACTACCAATTCGATATGGTAAGATTGGGAATCGGATTGTATGGAGTTGAAGTGAATGGGATTTTTGATCAAAAGTTAAGACCAATATCTTCGCTCAAAACCACAATATCCCAAATCAAGCATTTAGTAGCTGGCGAAAGTGTAGGCTATAGTCGCAAAGGCCAAATGGGAAAAAATGGGAAAATCGCAACGATTGCAATCGGATATGCTGATGGTTATGATCGAAGATTTAGCAATGGGAAAGGATTTGTCTTGATTCATGGAAAGAAGGCTCCAATCATTGGCAATGTCTGCATGGATATGTGTATGGTGGATGTATCAGAAATCGACACAAAAGAAGGCGATGAAGTCTTGATCTATGGTCCCGGCATCTCCCTCAAAGAATTGGCTACCAATATCGGCACTATTCCTTACGAGTTGCTCACCAATATCAGTAGTCGGGTCAAGAGAGTGTATTATTTGGATTAGAATTTTAGATTTTAGAGGGTAGATTTTAGATTTACGGTTAATGCAAAATGTAAAGCTTAGAGACAATTATATTGTGAATCAAGTTATAGAATAACAAATCCTTTAAGTGTAATCAACTATTTTTTTTGCAAGCTGAACCTGCTGAATTCTATTCTCTCGTCAGAAGATTGAAAGAAATTATTCATGTAAATATAATCACCAATTAAAACTGAATTCCTGAGCATTCTTTCAGAGTTTTTACCTAAAAAAGCTTCACTTATTAATTTTCCGTCAAAATTATATGCACTCAAATAGTTTTTACTTTCAGTTGAACTTTCTGAGTCGACAACAATATAATATCTATAAATGATTTCTTGTTCAAAATCCACTAAAGGGAAACCATAAAAGATAACACTTTCGTTAGGCTTTTCACCAAAAGGTACGGCTTTATCTTCCAACTCATAGGTAGTATTTAATCTGATTTTTCGTTTTTCATGCGTTTTTAAATTGTAGAAGAATAGTTCTCTAAAAGACACGAAGTTGTAAACTAACCAATCTCCTTTAAAAAAATAATTTGGGATTTCTGCCTGACCAACATATTTGTAATCAGTTTCAATGAGCTCTTTCGGGTATTCAATGTCTAAAATTTCGATCTCAACCGTGTCTTGGTTTAAAAATGCTATTGATGCAAATTGAGGGAAAACCGGAAATTCATTGTCATCAATTTTATTAGTTCTACCAATAGAAACTATGATTTTCTTACCATCTTTAAAATGTCCACCATTTGTTCGAATAAATAGCCCCTTACTTAATACCCCAAACTCTTCTTGAAGTTTATTGATTACCTTCTCAGTAACATCAACCTTTGATTGAATTTCTCCATTTTTGCGTATAAAAAAATATTGAAAAGGACCTTCTATCAAGTAATTGTCATCTAAGCCTAAACTGGGAGACCATATACCCCCTTTTATTCCTGAAGGCCCATCACCTTTGGGAATTTTCAGACTATGTACTAATACTTGATGATCTAGATCTAACTTTACCAAATTAAATAGTTCATCAACGAATAAATAGACTGGTTTTCCATTATCATAATCAACAGAATACCAGAAAAAAGTAGTAGAAAAGATATTGTCATTGAAATCAATTACTATTTTTTCCTCTAAGAATTCGTTAGGAATTTCATTTTTTGAAGTACAAAAACTTAAAATAAAAAGGAAACTGATTAATTTAATTCCGATTCGCATGAAGAATTATGTCCATTTGTTCAAACTTGGGATTGTCTTTTTTTCTAAAGAACCACTAATAACCCCACTAAGATAAATTTAATTATTAATGAAGCTATAAATAAGAGACTACAGGATAAACAGTTGATCTTTCAGAAGCGATAGAGTTTGAAATCTATGAAAGTTTAGTGGATTTTTTATAACGGTCAAAGAAGTGATTTTTTTATAGTTTTATCTAGGGTGAATATATATAAATATCACGATACCTTATTTTATAGTAATATTTTAAAATGATTGAAAAAATTGTAAATAAATAAAATTTCTAAAAATTTTTCATTCTTAAAAGAATAACAAACGCAGAGAAAACTGTCAGTCCACCGATGGTCAAAATAGACAATTCTATTCCGAAGGCATCTGCGATGATACCAGTTAAAATCGCTCTTATGGCAAACTCAATTTCTGCAATCTGCGGCAAAATACTTCGCTCCAAACCAAACTTCCCACCTACAAAGGCATTGATGATAACCAAGAGGGTGAATTGCTTCCAATTTTCTTTGAGTCCTAATTTAACTTGCTTCATGGATTTAATAATTCATCCATAAAGGTGTGAGGTTATAGCTAGTATTTTATGGAACTCTTGTCACATTTGGATTTAGCAGAATCAAGAATATCAAAGAAGATGTTAATTTATCCAAAGAAATATATGATTTTTTAAAAGTGTAGTTTATATTAGAAGGTGGTTTAGTTAAGTGATTGGTGGGACTTCAATTTTGCTACCTCAAAAAAGTAATGTTGGGACTGAATCGTTATCAGTATTTATCCAAATATTATAAATTATCACTTTATGAAAAAATTGATTTTCGCAATATCCATTGCTTTTTTGGCTTCATGTGGCGGAAGGGATGTAGAAACTTCCGGTAATTCCTACGATGACATTCAAATTTCCATGGATACTGTAGTCGTGGATTCCAAAGATGAAATCCTGATGGCTGCGACTGGCTACTTTAGATTTCCAGTGAATTCTGATCATAGCAAGCTTTATTATTGGGATGGTAGATCTGCGAATTTGGAAATCATAGATTTGGACAAACTTGAGTTTGTTGAAAAGAAAAAGCTTGAGACTGAGGGGCCAGATGGCGTTGGACAAAATGCCTATCAAGCATTTATGGTTGGAGATAGTCTGCTCGCATTGAGTGACTGGAATCAAGTGGCAATAGTTGATTTGGAGGGAAATGTACAACAAAGGATCAAACTGAATGAAGACTGGATAAAGGAAGGTTTGGATGAAAAGGGGTCTTTGGCAGTGCTTGGTTTCTCAGACGATGGAAATTTGATGTACTGTGGAATCACTAATTTTTCAAGGTTGAATTCCAATATAGTGAAAGTGGACTTGAAAAATAAAACTACCCAATTGCTTGAGTTGCCCGAGTATGACAAAAGAGAAAATTTTAGGGTAACACATAAGGCAGAATCAAATGGAGGCACTTCCATGTCTATGATTTCTCCGAATCTTCTTTTTGAAAAAAATTTCGATAATGTTATTTTTTGGTCAGATGCATTCAATAATATCTACGTCTATGATTCCAAGACTGATTCTTTGAAATTTGAAATGATTACGAGTACACTTACTGCCAACGAGAAAATGGGAACCTACAAAAACGATGTTGCTTCCCACGAAGCGATGATCGAGGAAGTGGAAAAAATCAATTTGGAAGTAAGCTTTTCGAAGCTATTGTGGGATGATAAAAACAATGTCTATTACAGATTTTCATCCTATAACTTACCCAAGATAGCTGACGAGAAGACAAAGGGAAAGGTTTTTTTCAGCATCATCAACGAAAACTTTGAAATGTTGGCAGAAAAGGAAGTGTCGGATGTTTTTCGAACAGTACCCTCAGCTCAATTTGTCAAAGATGGTTTGATCTATTGTTTTCTCAACGTGGATGATGAATTAGGTTATGTACGTATAAAAATCAATTGACATTTATGATATGAAACATTTAATTTTATCAATATTCGTTTTACTACTTTTTTCCTGTAGTGAAAGCAGAGAAAAACAATCAGGAGAAGACTATTCTGATTTTTCCATCAGTATGGACACTGTTATCGTTGATTCAGGTGAGGATATTTTGATGGCGGCTACAAACCCTTTTGGACATTCTAGTAATTCTGACAACAGCAGTTTGATTTTTTATGAAGGGAAGTCTGCTGAATTGGAGATTGTCGATCTTAAGAACCTTCAACTTCTTGAGAAGAAAACCTTCGAAAAGGAAGGGCCAAATGGTATTGGTCAAAATGTATATCAAGCGAGGTGGATAAATGATAATTTAATAGCATTTTCCGATTGGAATAAAATAACCTTGGCGGATTTTGATGGGAATGTCCAGCAAAGAATCGATTTGAGTGAGGATTGGGTGAAAGCGGGATTGGGAGTGACAGATTTTTTAAGTATGATGGGTTTTTCTAATGATGGAAAATTGATGTACTGCAGTATCACAAATTTTTCAAAAATAAACTCCAATATAGTTCAAGTAGACATAGAGAATAAAACAACAAAATTTATTGAACTACCAGAATTTGAAAAAAGGGAAAACTTTAGGGTGTCTTTTAAAAATGAAAATGGTGGTACGTCAATGAATTCTCCAAATTTATCAATGGACAAAAATTATGATAAAGTTATATTTTGGACAAATGTAATTAACAATGTTTACGTCTATGATCCCAAAACGGATTCTTTGAGGTTCGAAATGATTACCAATAATATCTTTCCAAATGAAAAGATGGGGACATATGTCAATGATGTTACTTCCAATGAAGCTAGGGCTGAGGAAATTAACAAAATCAACCAAGAAATAAGTTTCTCTAGTCTCTTATGGGATGATAAAAATAATGTCTATTACAGGTTCGCCCACCAACAGCTTCCAAAAATCGCAGATGAGCCCACCAAGTATAAAACCTATATCAGTATAATCGATGAAAGTTATAATGTAGTAGGAGAAAAAGAAATCACTGACATAATACCTTTAGTACCAAATGCAAAGTTTGTGAGAGATGGGAAAATCTACCTCTTCCTCAATGTGGATGATGAATTAGGTTATGTTAGGCTGAAGATAAATTAAACAATAAGTTATGAAATATT
This sequence comes from Belliella alkalica, assembly GCF_022549785.1. GTDB lineage: Bacteria > Bacteroidota > Bacteroidia > Cytophagales > Cyclobacteriaceae > Belliella > Belliella alkalica. The sequence continues at coordinate 110,877 of NZ_JAKZGO010000008.1, read as the reverse complement.
TAGTATTACCAATATTCGCTTTGTTACTTTTTTCCTGCGGTGAAAGCAGAGAAAATCAATTAGGAGGAGACTACTCTGAAATTTCCATCAGCATGGACACAGTCATCGTTGATTCTGGTGATGAGATCCTGATGACGGCTACCAGTTCCAATGGTCAGTTTGTCAACCTTGACAAGACACTTTTGTATTTTTGGGATGTCCAATCTTCCAATCTTGAAGTGATAGACCTTAGTGCTTTGAAGCTCATTGAAAAAAAGCCATTTGAGAGAGACGGGCCAAACAGTGTAGGTCAATATCCCTACAAGACTTTTATTGTCAAAGAAGACCAAATTGGTTTCATGGAGTGGGGGCAGCTTAATATAGCGGATATTGATGGAAATGTCCTTCAAAGGATCAAGCTAAACGATGATTGGTTGAGGGACAAAATAGATGAGGAAGAGTCTCTATCTGTAATTGGATTTTCTGAATCTGGAGATATTATGTATTGTGGGATACAAGATTTTTTTTCAGATCTGAATTCGGATATTGTTCATATTGATTTGGCAAATCAAACCAGCAAATTGATCGCGCTGCCTGAGTATCAAAAACGTGAAAATTTCAGGGTAACCTTTAAAAATGAGTCTGAAGGATTTATGGAAATTTATGCAAGTGAACCAAATCTTGAATTGACACATCATAAAGGGAAAGTTATTTTTTGGTCTGATGCCTTCAATGCTATCTACGAATATGATCCCAAAAATGATAGCTTGACATACCATAGGATTACCAATACACTTTTTGCCAATGAAAAATCAGGGACTTATACGAATGATGTTTCCTCTAGTGAAGAAAGGACAGAAATGGAAACCAAACTGAATGAAGAAGTCAAGTTTACGGAGCTTTTTTGGGACGAAAAAAACGAAGTGTTTTACAGATTTTGTTCTTACAAGTTACCCCGAATCGCTGATGAAAAAGTAAAATCTAAAGTCTTTATAAGTATTATCAATGAGAAGTTTGAAGTGATTGGAGAAAGGGAAATCACAGAAATCATCAATTCAGAACCAACAGCCAAATTTGTAAAGGACGGTCAAATTTACAGTTACTTAAATATAGACGATGAATTGGCTTTTGTAAGGATGAAAATCAATTAAAACTCAATGATGTGGACAAGTTAAATCAATTATTTTCAACTATAGCCTAAATATGTATTGGGGTTAAACATTTAGAAAATCACCTTCCTGAACACTAACTCGTCTTCAGGAGAATCCAAAACACCAAGGTAAAGACCATCTCTGGTAACAACTCGGGACAAAAAAGAGTATTCGAGAACTGATGTGTTGAATGAAGTTTCAGCCAAAAGCTTAAAATCCTTATTAAATTTCTGAATAGAAAAGGGTCTAGTTGCGGCACTCCTTCTTTTACCGTCCAAATCATTTAAATCTTGAGGAAAGACGCAAATTCTATAAATAACTTTCCGATAGGGATCTGTAAAAATGTCATGATAAAACCCTTCCTTAACCATCCATTCAATAGAGCTAATTTCTTGATTTATATCTAATTGTGTGGGATTTTTGAGGAATTGTGACTTCCCTTCATACCATTTTCTTCTCGTTGCGATCACTAATTGGATAGCATGATCATTTCTAAATGAAATCAAAACTTCTTCTTCGGAATCTAATCCAAAATCAAATCCTAGTTTAGTATTATTGAAAAAGAATTTGTTATTCTTAATCTCGTAGTTTTCTGGGTATTCGCCAAGCAATCTGGCTTTATCTAGCGCGTTCAAATTTAGGCAACCAAAAATTTCTCCTTCATAATACCCTTGCTTATTTGGTGAAAAATTAGTTCTTTGAATTCTGAAAACTAGCCTACCATTTTTATAAATTAAATTTTGAGTATTATTTCCAAAGAAAAACTCGTATCCATTAGGTAAATAATCATTCAATGAAAAAGCCAAGAGAAGTTCACTTTCAGCGTTAGTCAACAATATTTTTCCGAAATAGTCTACAAATAGCAAGGAATCTTCAGCAATTGGAAAAAACTCAGACCATGCAAAACCAAAGGCTTCAGGTATATCAGGTAGTGGAATTGTCCCAAGGTATTTCCCTTCTTTCCATTCAAAAACATCAAGAACAGATGACAATTGATTGTAGGCATATAGGAGATCTGGATCTTCTATGTAATGATACTTATTATAACCCCCTATGGCATTAGAGACGTCTAAAGTCTTAATGTCTAAAAATTCAGCTTCAGATGTTGCCTCTTGTTGGGTACAGGAAACAATAAACAAGAAAGTTACTAGAAAAAGTATTAGAAATCGATTCATTTCAACATTCTGAGGTTAGTAATAAATATAGGTACTTCGTGGTATGAAATTTACCTATTCTGATTAGGATAAAGACCACTTAGTTGATCCAAGATAGGCGGGGAAATCTTTTTTAACTAATTTTAATTAAATGAATTTAAAGTTTTATTGCTTTTTTGTATAATTCTGGCAATCATTAGGTTCACAAAAGGATTTTAGAACTTAAATATCAAATCTCTATTCTTATGAAAAATCTATTTACTGTAATTGCTTTATTATTTTTAATCTCTTGTGGAGGCAAATTAGACACTAGCAAAGAAATTCAAATCAACAGCAACCTAACCTATTCCTTTGACACAGTCATGGTGGACTCAGGGGATGAGTTCTTGTATTTGAATAATCGGCTTTTTACTTCCGGAATTTCTTCTGATAATAAGTACTTATTCAATTGGAATAGAGAGGCGAATAATCTTGAGAAAATCGACCTGAATGAACTGAAATTGGTCAACAAAATCAAATTTGAGCAGGAAGGTCCAAATGGAGTCGGAGCTTTCGCTTTTGATTTTGCCTTAACACAGGATGACAATTGTCTCTTTTGGTCTTCCAAAAAAGGAGTGTGGGATCAAGAAGGCAACCTCCTTCGCGAATTGCCAATAGACAAGTTATTGGAAAATACCGAGCATACCGAAGAAGTGATGATATCAAGACTTGTGCAAATCCCCAATGAGTCTGATAAATATCTTACGCTGCATAGAAAATGGAAGTCTCTTGATTTTTATTTCCTGATTTTTGATTTTTCTGATGACAGTTTCCGAAAAATAGAATTACCTGAACTCCAAAAGCTGTCTGAATTCGAAATCACTATGCTGTATGAAGGGCAATGGATGGGGAGCTTCAATGCAGGAACCATGCAATCCATTTATGATGATAAAGTCATCTTGGGGTTAAATTCATTCAATCAAGCTTATATCTATGATATGAGACTGGATTCACTCTATTTCAAAACATGGGAAGGCCCATTGGTTGGAAGTAAACAAACTGCACAGCTTCCAAAAGAAGTACCAGCTGAAGGGAAAGAGCGAGCAGAAGCGATGCGAAAAGCGAATGAAGAAATTAATTACGGTGCTTTTATTTGGGACGATGAAAATAAAAAATATTACAGGTTCTCTCTCAAAACTATCTACAGTGAAGAATTGACGGAATTTGAAACCTATAAAGTTAGCGGAGCTGAAGTTTTCTTAAGCATATTTGATAATGACTTTAACCTTATAGCAGAATCAAAAATCCCTGAAATCCAGAATAGACCTGCCAAACACTTTATCAAAGACGGAAAAATCTGGCTTTTTGAAAATATAGATGATGAATTGGCTTTTGTGAGAATGACGATCAAATGAAATATACTAAATATCATATGAGGTATGTATTTATACCAATTAGCATCGCCTTTTTTATCTCTTGCGCAGAAAGGAAAGAAAAAATATATACTACACAGACAGAGCTGAAATATTCCTTTGACACTGTCATGGTAGATTCTGGGAACGAGTATTTGCATCTGAATGATAGACTTTTAATTTCAGATCTTTCTAGTGATGGAAAATACCTGTACAATTGGAATCGCAATGCTTTTTCCCTTGAGAAAATTGACCTTGACGAGCTTCAGTTAGTGGATAATATCAAGTATGAAAAAGAAGGGCCTGATGGTGTGGGTTCATATGTAAGACACGTTGCTTGCAGTCCAGAAGGCAAAACCATATTTTGGTCTTATGAAAAAAAGGGGATTTGGGATCAGCAAGGTAAGCTTTTTCGTAATTTATCTATCAATAGTATTCTGAAAGATGCAGATTTTCCTGAAGATTTTGAGTTGTTTCAAATAACCCAATTTCCAAATGAGCAGGATAAGTTTCTGACATTATACGATGAATGGGATACCAACACAATAAATCTCCTGATTTTTGATTTTTCCGATGCCAGTTTCAAAAAGGTAGATCTCCCAGAAATAAATAAATCCACTGAATTTTATTCAGAGATTTTACTTGATGGTTCCAAGGTTGGGCGCTTAAATAAAGATGTAGAATATACATTCGATCAGAATAAGGCAATCATTATATCAAACGCTTATAATTATGCTTATATCTATGATATGATCACGGATTCTTTATCATTTAAGGCCTGGGACGGCCCATTGGTTGGAGACAAAAAGAAGTTTCAGTATCCAAAAGAAGTTGATTATGAAAAACTGTGGGAGACTGCTAGACTATCAGAAGAGGATATGAACTTTGGTGTTTTTAATTGGGATGAAAAAAATAAGCGGTATTATCGTTTTGCTGTTAAAACTATTTTTGGAGAAGAGAAGTACGACTATGGGGCATACAAACCAATTGATGCGGAAGTTTTTCTCAGCATTTATGATGAAGATCTTAACCTCATAGCAGAATCAAATATCCCTGAAATTCAGAATAAACCTTCCAAACACTTTGTCAAAGATGGTAAGATCTGGCTACATGAAAATATAGACGATGAATTGGCTTTTATAAGAATGACCATAAACTAACATAAGATGAAAAAATTAATAATTGGAATGATTTCAGGCTTGGTTCTAACATCAGCTTGCTCAACTGAGAAAAGTGAGTCTTCAGAGAATTTTGAATTTAACCTCACCCAGGATACTGTGGTGGTGGATGCTGGTGATGGTATTATTGACCTTCAATATGGCTTGAGCTATCCAGAGCTGTCTAATGATGGCAAATATCTATTCAATTACGTTTTCAACCAATCTAAATTTGATAAGATCAATTTAGAAACCTTGACTTTAGAAAAAACACTTCAATTTGAGAGAGAAGGACCAAATGGAATGGGGGCATATATTGGTGGGTATTCATTGAATTCTGAAGATCAAATCATGATCTGGTCTTATGGGCTTAATGCCATTTTTGATCAGACAGGTGAAAAAATTAAGGATCTAAAACTTGATAAGTTTGGTCCAGAAGAGATCAAGGGAGCAGAATCATTTCCGATGCGATTGGTTGAACATCCAGATGATCCATCCCTGATTTTTGGCGTTTTTATAAAGAATACGCCAAGGGAGTTTTTTATTATGAAGTTTGATTCGGTAAAGAAATCTTATCAAAAGATTTCTTTACCTGAGACAGAAAAGTTTGATGAGTTCAACATGGAGTTTACTGGTGGTGGTGGGTTTGGTATTGTCCCCTTTCCAACTGTCAATGCTGAAAGAATTATAATGACTAATAGTGCTTTCAATGAAGCTTATGTATATGATATGCTTTTAGATTCTCTGTACTTGATTCCTTGGGATAGCAAGCTTACAGGTAATAAAAATGAAACCGAAATGCCATCATCAGCGGATGCAGAAGAAGGGATGGTCTTCAGAAGAAAGTTTTTTGAATCCATTAACTTTATGGATCCAAAATGGGATCCGATTTCACAGCAATTTATCAGGATGTCATATAAAAACAGCTATCAAGAAGAGTTAGATGAATATGGAGAACCAAAACTTTTAAACTCAGAAGTTTTTTTGACTGTCTTAGATAAAAACCTGAAAATAATCAAAGAAACAAAATTGGAGAATTATACCAAGGAGCCACCAAGACATTTCTTTCTCGACAATACCATTTGGCTTTATGAAAATATAGACGATGAATTGGGATTTGTGAGGATAAAGCTAAACTAGTTGAATTCTTTTTATAGCATCTAACTTAAGAAATTCTAATTGATAATTTCTTAAGTTAGATGCTTACAAATTCTCTGAAATTCTCTTTATCAATAATCTCTACATCTGCCTTATAAGTATTTACAAAAGTTGAAGGGATTTTCACTTTTGATTTTGGGTTCCATTTGAATTCAAATCCTGTGATCTTACCATCAGTTTCTTCTACATAGTCAATTTCTTGTCGTTGTGTAGTTCTCCAGAAATACTTGTTGCAATATTTCTTATGATAATGATTTCTTTTCAATCTTTCTGACATTAAGAAGTTTTCCCACAAAGCTCCTATATCATTTCGTAATCCTACTGGGTTAAAATTTTGAATAATGGAATTTCGAATACCATTATCGTAGAAGTAAATTTTTCTGTTTGTTTTGATTTCATTGCGCAGGTTTCGACTAAATGAAGTAAGTGGAAAGATAATGTACGAGAGTTCAAGTAAATGTATATAGTTTGAAACTGTATTTTTATCTACTCCTGTAAGTTGGGCTATTTCATTATAACTGACCTCACTGCCAACCTGAAAGGCTAACTCCTGAAGAATTTTTTCAAGGACTTCAGGTTTTTTGATATTGGCATAAGCCAGTATATCCTTGAACAAGTAGCTTTGGGTAATTTCGTTTAAAGTATCTCGCTCTTCACCTCTATTGTTGGTTACTTCAGGATAAAAACCAAAAATCAAACGTTGCTCCAAATCTCTTTGTGCATCTAGATAACCTACTGCGTTTTCGTATTCATTGAAAGATATTGGATAAAGAAAGTATTCAAATTTTCTTCCTGTAAGTGCTTCGTTGGTGTGGTTTCTTAGCTCAAATGCCGAAGAACCACTTATGATCAATTGCACATTTTTGAATTGATCATGAATGATTTTTGCTGTTATACCGATATTTTCAATACGCTGTGCTTCATCTATGTAAATGATTTTAGAGTTTCCGAGAATAGATTCTATTTCTTTAGTATTAGGGTTAGTGAGTAGTTCCCTTACCAAAGGATCGTCACCATCAAAAAAAGAGTAGTTGTGATCCTTTAGAATCTCCCGAATCAATGTTGATTTTCCTACTTGCCGAGCTCCTATCAGGATCAAAGTTTTACCTTTGAATAGTTTGTCAGAGGTAGTCTCTTTTAAAATTCTTGGTATCATAATTTTCTCTATTCACCAAATATATTGAAATTTGGTGAATCAATTCACCAAAAAACATAATAATTGGTGAATTGAAACTAGCAAAACCTTTCTTTGGAAATCTAGCTAACATTAAAGACTCTGACTTTCCGCAGTAACTTTAACTCTTCCCACTTCATGAATCCCATCCCACAGCACTTTTCTGGCTTCTAGTGCTTCAATGGCCGCTAACTTTGTCTCTTCCCACTTTACAGGATCATTGCCACATAGGTGATCTAACATTTTCATTGCTAATGGACCATGGTGATCTTCATCCAAATGGATATGTCTTTCAAAGTAATATTCCAATGTTTCCAGTTCACCCGGCTTGCTTTTGATAAGGTCGTTCACTAATTGGCGAAACAAATCTGGAATCAATTCTTCTCTCCCAAGTGTAAATGATGCTGCTATTTGGTGAGGCTTTCCCGCTTGCACTACGGCAAAGTTTGTTCTTAGAAAATGCTTGACAGAATCTGGCTGATCGAGACTTTCTATGACTTCATCAAATGACTTTCCAGTTCTCAATTCTTCTATCACACTTTCTATCTTGCTTGTATCTGCCCCGGCTTCTTTCATTGCTCTCAAGTACAATTCAAAGTGACTGCAATATCCTCCTTGTCCATCTTCATCACTTTCTTCTGCCAGGACGATGTCATTGATCAATCTTGTGACCATAGGTTCATTGGAAGGAATCCAAGGAATACTAGTGCCAGTCAATTTCAATTGCAACGCTTTCAGTAATGTCATAAAATCCCAAACAGCATAGACATGCTGTTCCATGAATACTTGGAAGTCCTCCAGAGTTTTGAGATCGTTATAAATTGGATGTTGTAAGAGTGTAGTTCTATGTGGCTCAATGGCCTCCATTAGTTTTTCAATATTCTTATTCATCTTGTTAATTGGGTGTTTTTTTGATAATGATAACCTACGGCTTAAAAATATGTTTGGATCTAAAAAAACATAGTAAGATTCAGTTTATCGACTAGGCTTGGACGATCCAAAATTAAAATCTTAATCCAATCTTTATTGGGATTACGCTAGCCTGCTGTTGGATCATCATGCCAGTTTTGGCATATAGCTGAGTTTTTGGAGAGAGCTTGATCATAGGGCCTGCTGTGATTTCTCCGTAGAAGTTTCTGCTACCATTCTCATATTGATTCCAAAGTAGGCCAGTCCCCAATTTCAGATTTACTAATGGAGAAACCTTCTTCTTGTAGTTTGCATATTCGAAGTTAAAGAAAGCTGCTAATCCATGGTGAGTTGAAGAGGATGCTGCATAGAATCCCATATAACTAATGCCTAGACCAAGATTAAACTTATCTCGAAAGATGATTCCGTTGATGACAGAGAGTTCATATCCATTTCTATCGGATAGTGGATGACCTTGCCAGTTTGGTCCGGGATCTACATCTACTATTGTATTTCGAAACTGAAGATGTCCAGCCTCAATATTTAATGAATACTTTGCTTGGCCAAAAGCAATCTCACAATAGGTAAGCAAGAACAGAATCAAGCTAAAGCCTTTAAGTCTCATATCAGACTAATTTATTCCGCAAACTGTAACCGTACCAAGTTTGCATAAAATCCATCTTCTTGTACGGCCAGGTTCTCATGGGTTCCTTCTTCTACGATTTCGCCATCTCTTAGCACATAGATTCTGTCTACTTTTCTGATGGTAGAAAGCCTGTGTGCAATAATGATCGTAGTCCTGTTTTTCATCAGTTCATCCAATGCTTCCTGTACCAAGCTTTCAGATTCTGCATCAAGTGATGAAGTAGCCTCATCCAAAATCAAGATTGCTGGGTTTTTCAAAATGGCTCTTGCAATGGCAACACGTTGACGTTGTCCTCCAGAGAGCTTGATTCCCCTTTCACCAACTGTTGTTTCCAAACCTTCAGGAAATTTGCTGATAAACTGCCATGCATTGGCTTTTTTTGCTGCTTCTATGATTTCTTCCTCCGTGGCATCTGGCTTAGCATAAGCGATGTTTTCCTTGATACTTCCACCAAAAAGTAAAACTTCCTGTGGTACAATTCCTATGTTTGACCTCAACTGCTTTAGATTCCACTCTCCAACTGCCTTGTCATCCACAGTGAGTGAGCCTTTATTGATAGGGTAAAAACTCAATAGAAGTTGGATGATAGTTGATTTTCCTGCTCCACTATGCCCTGCGAGTGCTACTTTTTCACCTGCTCGAATGGTAAGATTAATATTTTTGAGTACTTCTATTTCAGTTCTGGTAGGGTAAGTAAATCCGACATTTGAGAAAGAAACAGCGCCTTTCATCGGGACTTTTTGAAAATCTGCAGTGGAATACTCAGGAGCTTCTTGAAGGATTTCAAGAACTCTTTCTGAGGAACCAATTGCCTTTTGGATCTGTCCATAGATATCTCCAAGACCTGCAATAGATCCACCAATAAAAGTTGTGTATAAAACAAATGATACCAAATCACCAACACTCATAGCACCTGAAGCTACCAATGTGGCTCCGTACCACATCACTGCTACAATACCGCCGAAAAGAGCAAAGATGATAAAAGAAATAAAAGCGCCTCTAAATCCAGCTGCTTTCAGCGCAACTTTTACCACTTTATTCAATCCATTTCTATATCTATTTGACTCATAATCCTCGCCTGCAAAAGATTTTACAGTCATGATTGATTGCAATGTTTCTTCTACAATAACATTAGCTGCAGCCAATTCATCTTGTGCCTGCTTAGACAATGTTCTGATGAATTTCCCGAATACTATCGCAATAATCACCAAAATCGGGAAAGTAGCCAGCATGAAGATTGTCAGCTTTGGGGTAGTTACCATCAAGAAAACCACACCTGCAACCAAGGTGATAATTTGCCTGAAAAGCTCCGCTAATGTTGTGGAAAAGGTATCTTGGAGCATGCTTACATCTGCAGTGATCCTGGAAATTAGCTCCCCTGTTCTTCTTTTATCAAAAAAAGTCATAGGTAATTGTACCAGTTGACCATAAAGTGAAATCCTTACATCTCGCATGCTTCTTTCTGAAACCTTCGCAAACAACCAGACTCTGAAGAAAGAAAATATACTTTGAACCAAAAGAATTCCCAAAAGTAAAAATGCAATTCCATTGATATCATTGACCATCCAGGATTTTCCAGAAGCTGTATCTATCAATTTTCCAGCGACATACGGAAAAGTAAGGAGTGTCAGACTTGATAGCAACAAGAATAAAAGACCTAGGATAAATGTCCATTTATAGGGCAAAATAAACCTAAAAACTCCTCCCAATTTCCCTAGACTTTCTTTGTTGAGCTTGCGCTTTTCGTGCTCTTCCAGGGACTTACCTTTCTTTTTTGCCATTACTATGTATTATTCTGTATTAAATAGTCTGCAAATTTACACAATGATTGCTGCTAAGACTACTTGGGTTATGATTTTTTTGAAAAGATTGATTTTGGTAAAATTCATTCTTTTTTCTTTTTTCCGAAGATTCTTCTAAAGAACTGTTTTTCTTTTTCCCAGAAGAAATCAAACTGTCCCAAAACAAATCCCCAAAATAAAAGAACCAACTGATATAGTGGAAGTACGAGGAGAAGATAGAGGACGGTTTTCCAAAATCCCCCACGTTCCATGCTGATTCCCAATAAATCAAAAATCGGTTTTTTGATAAACAAAATAGTAAATCCCGTTAGTGCAAAAACAACCAATACAAGGATGACTTGTTTTAGGCTTTTTAATTTCCATTTGGATTGAAGTTTTTCTAAAAATGTAGGTGATTGTTTTTTATTTTCCATGTGCAAATAAGCCGAGCAATGATAGTTCTAGATAATCAGACTCTTCGAATAGGATCTCTATTTTCAAAATATTTTTACGAACCAAATCAAAAAGGACTCTATTTTTTATGTTTCCAGTACTTATTACCAATAGCTTTTTAGGTGATTTCAAGAGGATATGAGAATGGTGAAAGTGTGAATCTTTTGAAATAAGGGTCAATTCATTATCGTCTGCAAAGGTTGCAACCTCCTTGTCAGTGCTTTCATCACCATTTGGCAAATCTAAAACGTGAATTGCCTCGTGGCCTTTTTGTTTCAAAATTTCACATAGCAAGGGAGGGAGTTGTGCACCTAGTAAAAATTTCATGCAGAAATGCTAAATGAATTTGCCTTGGTTAGAAGTGAAGCATACCTTAAACAAGCAAGGATATCTTCTTTTTCTAGTGATGGATAATCTTCAAGTATCTCATTTTCTGTCATACCTGAGCTAAGAAGGTCTAATATCAATTCTACAGTATACCTTTTATTTCTAATTGTCGGCTTACCGTGACAAACTTGAGGGTTAATGCTAATTCGATTTAATATATCCTTCATAGACTTCAATTTAAATACTTAAAATCATTTTTAAATTATTAATTACGTAGCTTCTTTCTGTTAGTTTTTTGATTACTATTTTCATCTACTTCCTTCAAAAGAAATAAAGCTACGGTATTTCTTTTTCATTGGACAAACCTGATTTTTTTCATAATCTCAACTTTCAACTGTTCTTTTAAAGCATTTTTGGTTGTCAAATCAATTCTTTTGTTAAATATTTTTTGCAGAAACATTTCAAGTTTCAAGAATTTCCAACCTATAGGCTTTTCAAGTTCTACCAAAATATCTATGTCACTCTCTTCATCAAAAGAATCATCATTATACGAACCAAATAATCCGATTTCTTTGACCGAAAACTCTTCGTAAAGAAATGGTTTCAGCTCTGACAATTTGGACAATATTTCATTTTTTGTGAACATATAACAAATATAATCATTTTTCTACCCTATACACAGGATAGCGGTTATGCTCTTTTTCTTTCCAAGGGGAATTTTCATAGACCCATCTCAGTTGTGCTGATGCGCTTTTTGCCAACTCTTCGTTTTCTGATTTAGCTTTTTCCAATGCTGTCCTTATCGATGGATTTTGTGATAAAAATTCAGCTGCCAAATCCTCAAAAACATAGGCAGAATATCCTTCTTTGGATTGCAATATGGTATCGAAATAGTTCCATGCAAAAAAGCTATCCTCTCCCTCTGGCTCCAATACTTCGATGATATAGTTGTTGGACTCTTGGTTCATCAATACCATGAAATCTCCTTTTCTGAAATCCATCTTTTCTACTGACTTCTCCACGACAACTTTTGAATGTAAATAATGGCCTTCAAAAGGGCGCTGTCCAGTTTGAAAATCTTTGATATGATAAACGGATACCTGTATACTGCTGTCTTGATTCAACTCCTGAAATTGCACACCATTTCTCTTCAGGTTATCGATGACTGTGTGCCAACCTTGGGGAATGATATAGGCTTTTGGTTTTTCTAATGTCAAGCCAGGCTGATAGGCATCATAAAATTTGATTTCAGTAGAAAATGGCTTGTTGCGATCATAGTATAGTCTTGGCAAACCGGAAATATCTGATGGCTTCTGTCCTGATTCATATCCGTGAAATTCCATAAGCTTGTAAGTGCTTCTGCCTGAAGCATGGTTGAGGTTGAATTGGCTTTGTTTTGCCACTTTTTCTCTGTCGGCTTTTGCCATCATGACGATTTTTGAGGCATCTGTTTTGAAAACTTCTATGAAGCTCAGAAGTAATTCATAAGTGGAGGCGACTCTTTGGTCGTAAGGTTTGAGCATGTGAGTCTCAGGCATAAAGCTCAGAGTCTTAAATAAAGACGCATATCCACTGCTGTATCTACCGATGTCTTTGAACTGTGGCCAGCCATCTTCTGGCTTGCTTCCATATGCATTCACATAAGGAATCATTGGGAAATCTTTTGCTTTCATGCTTTCATAGAGCGCAGGATTCAACGTTTTCTCTAAATAATCTCCCAACTCTCCACCCAATCGGTTATGCTGCGTTGAAATCAAGGTCATCACATGTTGATAGTCTGCTCCATTGCTGACATGGGTGTCTATAAATACCTGAGGCTTCAGCCAACTGAAAATTTCTTGAAATGATCGGGCGTTTTTTGTGTCTGCTTTGATAAAATCCCTGTTGAGGTCGAAGTTTCTTGCATTCCCCCTAAATCCAAACTCCTCAGGTCCATTTTGATTTACGCGACTGTGGGAGCCACGATTTAGATGACCTCCTATGTTATAAACTGGCGTGATAGCTATGGCTACATCAGCTGGGACAGCTATTTTACCTAATAAAATATCCCTCAAAAACATCATGGAAGCATCAATACCGTCTGGCTCGCCTGGATGGATACCATTATTTATGTAGAGAATTAGCCTGTTGTCTTGATGCCAAATTTTAGGATCAAATACTTTTTGGTCATCATACATGACAACATGCAATGGCATTCCAGAATCGGTAGTACCCATTTCCACCATTTTCACAGTCTCAAAATCCTTCGCTAATTGGCCAAAATAATCAATTACTTCTGAGTAAATTGGTGTTTTCTGCCCTTTGGTTTTCTCGAAAAGGGTTTCATATTGATCTTGTGCGTTCATTTTACCGAAAAACAAGACTGCAATAAAAAGGAATGCAAGTTTCTTCATGCCCGAATTTGAAGAAAAAGAAGAATAAATACTAAAAGGATTTTATGATTGGTTTTGTTAAATGTAAATTTATTCCGTACTTTACGTTACGTAAAATACGTAACGTAAAGTACGGAATAATGAATTTGCCTATTATAAATTAATGCCAGAGACCTGTCAGGCTTAAATCTTGATAAATGCTTTTTTATAATATGACTATCCGCTATCATGCACGTAGCCAAACAATAGATTGTCGGATGAACGATTTGTGTTTCTATTGTTGTCTCATAAGCTGTTGTCTGCTGACGAGTATCCGCAACTTACATAGCTGCTTCCTACCAAGCGTGCAACTTTGCGGATACCCATATTTTATGAATTCTGCTCATTGGTTAATTTCAACAGAATACCTGACAGGACTTATCTAAATGAAATTGAAATCTGATGCATAAAATACAGAGAAGCAAGAATATAAACAATTAGCCTAATGAAAAAGCCCGACAATCCCTTTGTGTTGAATACTTATCATGGAAAAGCTTATTTCTGTGACAGGGAAGATGATTTGATAGCTCTTCAAGAACATATCAAAAATGGCAGAAATGTAGTTTTGTATGCTTGGAGAAGGCTTGGCAAATCAGCTTTGGTTCATCGGTTTTTTGAAGAACTGGAAGGCTCGGGTGATTATGAAACTTTGTATGTTGATTTTTTGGGAGCTATTTCTATGGAAGATGCGGTTAAGGAATTGTCAAGTGCGGTTTTTGAGCGTTTTGGAAAGAATAAATCTGGCATCAATGCTACTATCCAAAAATTGATTTCTTCCATTGGGGCGACAATAAGTTTTGACCCTATTTCGGGGACTCCGACTTTGAACTTAGGATTGAGTCCATCGGGCAACGAAGAGCAATCACTCCATGCCTTGGGAGAATTTTTGGATCAGAGGAAGAAAAGAGTGGTAGTTGCAATTGATGAATTTCAGCAAGTGGCTACCTATAGCGAGACGAATGCAGAGGCAATGTTCAGGACTTGGGTTCAAAAATTTCCCAGCATCAGGTTTATATTTTCCGGAAGTCACAGGGGGATGATGGCGGAGATGTTTTTAGAGAAAAACAGGCCTTTTTATCTCAGTGCACAATTGCTTTCATTGGATCCGATTCCTTTTGAAAAATATAATCCTTTCATTCAAGCGCATTTCAGGGCAAAGAGAAAGATGATTTCAGAGGAGATTATCAAATCTATTTTGGACTGGTCAAGAGGGCAGACTTATACGATTCAATTGATCTGTAATTATCTCTATGCGCAATGTCAAGAAGTGAAGGAAGCGGATGTTCAGCGGGTGAAGACTGATATTTTGGCACAACACCAGGCGATTTTTGCGAATTTCCCAAAGATGCTGACCAAGACGCAGTGGAAAGTATTTCAGGCTATTGCCAAAGAGGAACCTTTGAGGAACCCACTTTCGAAAGAATTTATCAGTAAATATCGATTGGGAGCAGCAAGTACTGTAAGTACTGCTATCAAATCTCTCCAAAAGCAAGAGCTAGTGATTGAAGACGATGGTGTTTTTCTTGTGCATGAAGTACTTTTGGCCAGATGGATGGCTAGGTTGTAAAGAAAAAAATCCCCTTTCAGATAAATGATCATCCGAAAGGGGATTTATTGTTTTTAGCTTACTAGTGTCGTGCTAACAGCAAATTGGTGACGGGTACAAATATGAGTTAAGCATCCCTTACGCTTAACATTTAACATTTCGGCCCATGCTTATTGATGTATGCAACTCATTATTATAGCACTAACTTTATTTACCATTCAAAGAGGCCAGCATTGAGGCTTTTCAATGCAGGATTTTTGAATTGGGCATCTACAAGTAGGGATACATTGTGTCTGCTTCCGCCATATGACACCATTCTGATAGGATATTCTGTGAGGCAATTCATGATTTGGGCAATGCTCCCTTCAGATTCTGCAATCAAGTTACCGACTACAGAAATAATCGCTTGGTTTTGATCTACTTCGACTGCACCATAAGCTTCAAGTTCCCTTACTATATCCGAAAGGTGGGATAGATCATCGATAGTTACCGAAACAGCCACCTCAGAAGTAGTGATCATATCGATGGAAGTTTTGTATTTTTCAAAAACCTCAAATACTTTTCTCAAAAACCCATATGCCAAAAGCATTCTGCTGGATTTGATTTTGATCGCTGTGATGCCGTCTTTTGCGGCCAAAGCTTTTACACCTGTACCTTGCTCTTTGGCAGTGATTGTAGTGCCAGGAGCATCAGGCTCCATCGTGTTTAGCAATTTTACTGCAATATTATATTGTTGGGCTGGCCAAATGGATGCTGGGTGCAGAATTTTTGCTCCGAAATATGCCAACTCAGCAGCTTCATCGAAAGACAATTGGGCGATAGGCCTTGTTTTATCCACGATCCTAGGGTCATTGTTGTGCATACCATCGATATCAGTCCAGATTTCGACCACATCTGCATTGATAGCTGCTCCAATTAGGGAAGCAGAATAATCTGATCCACCTCTTTTGAGGTTGTCCACCTCATTTCTATGGTTTTTGCAGATATATCCTTGGGTTACGAAAATACTTTCTTCAGGATAATTGCTAATGATGCTTTTCAGTTTCTCAGAGATTTTTTTCAATTCCGGCTCGTGGTTCTCATCGATACTCATGAAGTCCAATGCTGGTAAAAATACTGCTGGCACATCAAGCTCCTGAAGTAAAGTATAAAACAACTTCGTCGAAAGGAGCTCTCCTTGTGCTAGGATATCTCTATTGATGGCTTCATTAAATGAAATTTTCAAAATGATATTCAAAAACTCAAAATGCTCTGCAATGATCTTTTCAGCTTTCTTTTGTGCAGATTCTGAATTCAACAACTCTTTGTAAAAAGTCAAATAGTGCTTGTGCAAAGTATCAATTCTTTCCTTAGCAAGCTCTTTGTTGGCATCAGCCAAAGCTTCTCCAATTCCTACAAGTGCATTTGTAGTTCCTGATAGAGCCGAAAGCACTACGATTTTCTTTTGATTGTCTCTTGTTATCAGCTCTTTTACTTGATGCATTCTTTCGGGTCTGCCAACTGAGGTCCCCCCGAATTTCATTATTTTCATGGTATGTATTAGGTTTGAGGTTGTTTTTTGATTCAAAATACTCTTTTGTGTAAGGCCTTACATCGTCCGTGCCTATGGCACTTTATAAACTCTCTCGAATACTTAATCCCGGCAAAAAATTGCCGGTCTAATATTTCGGTCATGCCTACGGCATTTTTTTAATGTCCTGAAATAAGTTGACACTTTTTCTTATTGTTTTTCATTTCAATCCTAAATACCTGTTAGTCCAAGTAAAGAGAATTCTCTCCCGAATGCTTTCGGTATCGAGGTGACGTAGTCGTAAAAAACAAACTCAACCCTCGCTTTTCGTTTCTTGACTCTCGCTTCTTGACAATTTTTGTCTCCTTAAAACCCAAGCATCTTCACAGCGGTAATAGCTGCTTCGTCTCCTTTGTTTCCGTGCTTTCCTCCGGATCTATCGAGTGCTTGTTGCATTGTGTCGGGAGTCAAAACTCCAAAAATGACAGGTTTGTTATATTTCAAGCTTACATTGGTGATTCCATGTGCCACTGCATCACAGATAAAATCAAAATGACGGGTTTCTCCTTGGATCACACAACCCAAACAGATTACGGCATCTATTTCTTCGATTTCAGCAAGCCATTGCGCACCAAGAGTCAATTCAAAAGAGCCTGGAACATTTTTCTTGAAGATGTTTTCTTTTTTTGCGCCATGTTTTAAGAGTGTTTCTACAGCCGCTGTGTACAATGAACCTGTAACTTGGTCATTCCATTCTGATACTACAATTCCAAATTTCTTGGTGGAGATATCAAGGAGGTTTTTGTCAGTATATTGACTTAAGCTTTTCAAGGAGGATGCCATGACTTTTTGTTTAGTTTGGATTAATAAAAAAAAGAGTAAGACCAGCGGGTCTTACTCTTCCTTAATGCTATAAATTATGAAGCATTACTTAGAGGCAAGACCTTCCAAGCGTGCTTTATGCTTTCGTGCGTTTGTAAACTCGTAAGATTCGAAGTATTTTTCTTCAATAGTTTCGTAGGTTTTGATGGCATTGGCATTATCACCAGCTTCTTCATAAGCCACCGCCAATTTGTTCAAATAACGTGGGGTGAAAAACTTGTTTTCTCTTTCTGAAGCAGCTTTTTTGTAAGCTGAAATAGCTTCTTTAGTGTTTCCAAGTTCAAGATATGCATCGCCTAACAATGAATATGCTTTCGCTTGAACAAAATAGTCACTAGCAGAGAATTTTTTCAAATGATCTACAGCTTTTTCAAATTGACCTTCTGAAAGGTAAATAGAGCCTATGTAGAAGTTTGAAAGATTTGCGGCATCTGTTCCAGAATACTTTTCAGCGATTTTCAAAAAGCCTGCATTTGATCCGTCGCCATTCAAAGCTAAGTCAGTTTGGTCTTGTTCGAAGTAATATACCGCTTGGAACATTTCTTCCTGACCTTTTTCATTTTGGTTTTGCTTGTTGATTTGCAAAAACAAGATTCCTGCTATAGCGATAACAACAGCAATTAAGATTCCTCCGAAGATTTTTGAATTTTGTCTTACAAAATTTTCTCCTCTTTCTAATCTACTTGCAATTACCTCTGGGTTTTCCAGTAATTCGTAATCTACTTCGCTATTTTTTGTTTCTTTCTTAGCCATTCTATTAAAATTATTGGCGCAAAGATATATTTCTTTAATACAAATGCAAAGCCATTGAACCAATACCTAAGATTCTGCGAATAAAAAATGCAGAAATATGCGAAAATGCTGCTAAGAATGACTTTTCTTTTTAGGCTTTCGAAATTTCTTTCGGGTGAAAATTCAGATTTTCGAATTGAGACATAAAAAATATGTATATCTGCAATGTTGAAGGTTAGGTAAAAATGAGACTTTAAATGTGACGGATACTTGTCAATCGTCGAAAGCCCATACTTGTGTGCTGCGGCGTAGTCAAAAGTACTTGAAATCTTTTCCGACAATCTATTGCTTGGCTATTTGCATTAAATGTGGATATGCTTAATAAAAAAAGCCCTTGAAAAAATTCAAGGGCTCAAATTGCATTTGTGAACAAATTACTCCATTACAAATGGATAATCTTCCTGCTTGTAGATGTCTTTGAATGCATCTTGTCCATCAGGCCAAGGAGATTCTTCTGCAAATTTCACAGAGTCATCAACTTGCTTTTTCACCTTCTTATCGATTTCTTTGATCTCTTCTTCGGTCAATATTTTATTGTCCAAGATGGTCGCTTTCACTTGAGCGATAGGATCTCTTTCTTTGTATTCCTCTACTTCTTCACGCGTTCTGTATTTCTGAGGATCGGACATTGAGTGTCCTTTATATCTGTAGGTTCTGAATTCCAATAATGTTGGGCCATCACCTTTTCTTGCTCTCTCTGCGGCTTCAGCTACGGCTTCATGGATTGCTTCTACATTCATTCCGTCCACTGGGAAAGAAGGCATGTCATAAGCTTCGCCAATTTTGTATAGCTCAGTAACATTGGATGTTCTGGCTACAGAAGTACCCATTGCATAGCCATTGTTTTCTATCACAAAAATCACTGGAGTTTTGTATAGCATAGCCAAGTTGAATGCTTCATGAACAGCTCCTTGTCTTACTGCACCATCACCCATGTGACAGATACAAAGGTTTTTGGTGCCTTGGTATTTTTCGGCAAACCCGATACCTAGTCCCATTGGAACTTGCGCACCAACGATTCCATGACCTCCCATGAAGTTTCTTTCTTTGTCAAAAATGTGCATGGATCCACCTTTTCCTTTCGTAGTTCCGGTAGCTTTACCATACAGTTCAGCCATTACTGCACCTGGATCGGTACCAAGACCTAGTGGGTGAGCATGGTCTCTGTAGGCAGTGATCCATTTGTCATCTTTTTCCAATGCTGTGATTGCTCCAGCCGCACAAGCCTCTTGACCTATATATAAATGACAAAATCCTCGAATTTTTTGCTGACCATATAATTGACCTGCTTTTTCTTCAAACCTTCTCATTAACAACATACTTTCATACCAGAAAGCATACGTTTCTTTGGAGTATTTTGCTTTCGACTTTGCAGCCGTGCTCTTCTTTGCCATATCGTTTATTGTAAAATATGCTAAATTAGGACTCAAATATAATCAAATGGGCTGAAAATTAAGTCCGAATGCGAAAATAGTCAAAAACCCTACAGTTTCTAAAAATGTACCTGAAAAATCTCCATCTCAATCAATTTAAAAATTACCAGAAGGCTAAATTGGAGTTTTCTGAAGAGATAAATTGCTTGGTAGGAATCAATGGATCAGGTAAAACCAACCTTTTGGATGCAATTCACTATCTATGTCTTACCAAAAGTGCTATCAACTCTCAGGACAATCAAAATATTTTGCACGAGAAAGATTTTTTTACAGTTTTTGGGGAGTTTTCTAAGGGTGAAAAAATTCTAGAGATTCGATGTGTGGTGGAAGCGGGCAAGAAGAAACAGCTGATCCAAAACGGAAAGGCTATTGAAAAAATGAGTGAGCATATCGGGCTGCTGCCTGTGGTAATGATTGCACCGGATGACACTATGCTTATCAAGGATGGGAGTGAAGAAAGAAGGAGGTTTTTTGACAACATGCTTTGTCAGTTGGACAAAAGCTATCTTGAGAATTTGGTACGCTATCAGCATTTTCTCAAACAAAGAAATGCATTGATGAAGCAGTTCTCAGATTCAGGAAGATTCAATAAAGGCTTACTAGAACCATATGATTTGGAGATTATACAACTATCCAAAGCAGTAGCTTCAGCCAGGGAAGGATTTTTGAAGGATTACAAACCACTTCTGTTAGAGCATTATGCTAATATATCCGGTAAGCGTGAGGATGTTAATATCCAATATTTGACAAGTTGCCTCTCTGATTCATTTGAAATTGAATTTATTCAAAACCATCAAAAAGACCTTATCTTAAAGAGGACAACACTCGGGGTTCATAAAGATGATTTTGTATTTGAAATAGATGGATATCCGATTAAAAAATTTGGTTCTCAAGGTCAGCAGAAATCCTTCGTAATCGCTCTAAAATTGGCACAATTTGAGATTTTCCATACGATGAAAGGGGTAAAGCCTGTGCTGCTTTTGGATGATATTTTTGATAAACTTGATGATTTTAGGATAGAAAAGCTAGTGAATTTGGTGGCAGACCATAGATTTGGACAGCTCTTTATCACAGATGCTAGACCTGAGCGATCTAAGGCAATATTAAACGCCATAGATGCCCAGACTAACTTTTTTATGGTGAGTAATGGTGTGGTATCGATTTGGGATCAGTAACCTTTTTTGGTTTTTATTTGTCCGTCGACTGACAATTTTCCTGGTCCCAACAAAAACAAACTAACAAACACTGTCAAATAGAGCAGTGACATTTCTTGTACTGCAAATGGATCATCACCATGTGCTATAAATGCAGCTACACACATAGTTATAATTAATGGAATCAAGGTAATTCTTGTCAAAAAGCCAATAGCCAGAAACAAGGCACAAAAGAATTCTGCAAAAATCACCAATTGTAAAGAGATTGCTGGACCTAATCCAATTGGGTCAGGGAAAGATTGTAGCTTGGCGCTGAAGTCTGAAAGCTTTGACCAACCATGAGTGGCCATCATTAAGCCTGCACCAGCCCGTAAAACTAAAAGAGCGATATCTTTGAACAAACTTTGACTGTAGAAGAAGATTTTTTTCATCATTTTAAAGTGTTTCGGATGTGTGTTTTAAAGTGATTTATGATTAGTAAACATAGAAAATTCCTGATTTATAAGTCTATTTTTAATCTAGTTTATTAAACGACAAATTTAATAATACATGTATTTAGGAATAGTAAATTTGCTTATAGCTACTTGTAATGTGAAGCTAATGAACTTGTAGAAAGTCCAATTGGTTTTGAGGTACTGAAGCGATTAGTGATTTTATTTTCAAACTCTTTGTCGATAAACCATTTTGATTTTCTAACTTTCAAAGCTGAATTTGAAGCTATCAATTTAACACCATATCTCATGAACACACAATTAAATCGATTAAAAATTACATTATTTTTGTTTTTAGGAGTATTTTTTAGTTTATCGGTAAATGCACAAGATTATTCTGAATCCTATGTGAACTACATGTCTGATTTGGAAAAATATGTGAAAGATGATTTGTATGGAAAAGTCAGTTCTGTGCTTTATGATGTAGAAGAGGCGCCCTTACAAGAAGATTATCTTAGTTTTGTGAAAGAAATTCAGAAAGAAATCAACAAGTTTTACACAGATCGTTCTGCAGACTTGTCCTTGGAAGAAAGAATGGAAGTTACATCCTTCAAGCATACTATGTTGGTTCAGCTTGGGGAACTGTATCTTGATAGATCACAGGAGATGGCAGTAGAAGAAAGGTTGGAATTTTTCAAAAAATACTTATCTGAGACAAGCCTGCAACATTCAATAGAAAACTTGACGGATGATTTGGCAAGGTCAATTATGATGGCTTTACATTCAGCATTGAAGGTGCCCTTTGGGATATCCAATTCCAGTGTGTCTGATTATATTTTTGAGCTGCCGAAAGAAGAAAGAGAGTTGCTTTGGGGATCATATATACTAAATGATGTTTTGATGCTAACTCGTAGCTACGAGGAAATAGAAGAGACTTTGAAAGACTTCAAGTCAACTTATCCACAGTCTGGATATATTCAAAATATGGATGAGGGCTTGGCTTCAATGGAGAAGTTGAAAACAGGTGCTTTGGTTGAGGATTTTCAATTCGCTAATTTGGAAGGTGAGGCTGTGAAGTTGTCTGATTATGAGGATAAAATTATCTATTTGGATCTTTGGGCTAGTTGGTGTGGGCCTTGTATCAATACCTTTAGGACAAAAACTCCTGATTTTGAAAAGGCATTACGCGAATATGAAGATATCGTGTTGATGTATATTTCGGTAGATGATCAACCTGATCCATGGAAAAATTACCTGGATAAAAACCAAATGCGTGGAGTTCATCTTTATGCGGGCAAAGGTTTTGAAGCAGAGATCATGAAGTATTTTAAAGTGTGGGGTATCCCTAGATACTTAATAATCGGCAAAGGCAATAAATTGGTGAATGTCAATGCCCCTAGGCCAGGTGAGGAAGCGATAGAAGAATTGATAAATTTGAGAGGGATTTGAAATTTTTCTAAATAAAATAGGCTCTCAAAATTTTTTGAGAGCCTATTTTAATTTTTGGATATTATAATTGAGGTTAAGCCCAAAGGTTTTCTGGATATTCACCTTCTTCATGTAGTTTTTTCAACGAAGCGATTACTACAGGTTTATCTTCTGTATATGTTACACCAAACCATGTTTTGCCACCTTCGAGTACTTCTACGGCTGCTTCCCCATTTTCAATCAATGTATTTGCTACCAAAGGGATAAAAAATTCCGATTTGATGTTTTCTTTGTTTGCAGGCAGGAATTCTTCCCACATTTTCTCAATATTGCTGAATACAGCATTATGAAAGCCCCAGAAATTCATTGAAACAGGTGTTCCTTCAGGAATTTCTATAGACTCACCGTCTCCGTTTGCAATAATTTTTCCATTCTCTCTTGAGATTGCTGTTCTTTCTACCATGCCTACCAGTTGATTTGAATCATTCATAGAACAAACACCTCGGCTTACTGTACCATGATCTGATAGCACATTTTGGATCGCATAACCTACCATAGCGTGTAGATTGTTCTGAACTCCATTTGTCAGAAATTTCCCCAAAACTTCAAAAGCTTCCTTACCATAGAAATCATCTGCATTGATCACTGCAAATGGTTCTGCAATTGCATCTTTTGCACAAAGGACAGCATGCGCTGTGCCATAAGGTTTTACCCTTTCTGGATTTTGGAATTCCTCAGGTACAAAAGATGTCAAAGATTGAAGGACAAAGTCAACTTCGATTTTGCCTTCGATTTTAGGAAGAAATTTTTCCTTGGCAATTTCCAAGATCTCTTCCCTTACAATAAATACAACTTTACCGAAGCCACCTCTGATGGCATCATAAATAGAGTATTCCAAAATCGTTTCGCCATTGGGCCCGAAGCCGTCAATTTGTTTGTTTCCACCATATCTACTGCCCATTCCAGCAGCTAGAACCAAAAGTGTTGGTTTGTTTTGCATAACTTATAAAAGGATGATTAAAATTTCACACCCTCAAATTTACCTTTTTCATTTTTCATACAAAGATAATTGTGTAATAATTATTGAATATGAGTATCCTCAATTTTCTTTTTGTGATAGAAAAGACTTTATCAATTCAATTAGTATTGGGTTATGACCCGATACTAAAAGCATGTGCCTCCTGTGTCGATATTGTGTCTCTTTTCTTTATCGCGTCTTTGTCTTGCATCTACCCATCGCGTCCCATTTGTCTCACTGATTTCAATTGAAAGTTTAAAAATTAACCACATTTCAGAAAAATTAATGTTTAGATAAAAAATTTTAATTCGAAAAATATCCAAAAATCATTTTTTTAACATGAATTGAGTCAAAAATGGTTTAAAAATAAACCAAGTTTACTTTTTTTGTAAATTTTGTTTTACATTAGCGTCTATAATTCAAGAAAACCACTAATTCTTTGACTAAAATGAAAAAAATAGAAGCAATCATTAGAACATCCAAATTCCAAGATATCTACAAATGTGTAGCAGGACTTGGGGTGAAGTTTCTTTCCTTTTATGATGTAAAAGGAATGGGTCTAGAGCATGCTCGTCCGCAGACCTATCGTGGGGTGGCATTTGAGCCATCTTATATTCCAAGAACCAAAATCGAAATCGTGACTACAGAGGATTTGGTGGAATCAGTGGTCAATTGCATCCTGACAGAAGGAAAGACAGGGGAAGTTGGAGATGGGAAAATCTTCATTTCGGATGTGATAGAAGCTTATAGAATCAGAAATGATGACCAAGGAGAATCTGCCCTTTAATATTGTCTAATTGATTTGCAAAAAAAATACCTAATTACCTATTTCAACCTAACCTATACAAACCTATGAATCAAGAAATGTTTACCATAAACAACCTCTGGATGATGGTAGCCACCATATTGGTTTTCATCATGCACCTCGGTTTCGCCAGTTTGGAAGCCGGGCTTACCAGAGCTAAAAATACTGTCAACATCCTTTTTAAAAATACGATCATCCCAGCTATAGGTCTTTTGACTTATGCATTTATCGGCTTTAACCTTATGTATCCAGGAGACGACTTCGTTGGGAGTTTTTTTGGATTGGGAGGAATCGGAATCTCACTTCCTGAAGGTTGGGATACCTTTGCATACAATGAAGGTTATACTTTTTTCACTGATTTTATATTTCAGGCTATGTTTGCCGCTACCGCTGCCACGATAGTCTCTGGTGCAGTAGCTGAGCGTGTCAAATTGGGTCCATTCATTTTCTTTTCCATACTTTATGTGGGTATAATTTATCCAATAGTAGGTATGTGGAAATGGGGAGGTGGATTTTTGGATACATTAGACACTCCTTTTTACGACTTTGCAGGTTCCACTATCGTACACTCAGTAGGTGGATGGGGAGCTTTGGTAGGAGCATATCTTCTAGGTCCAAGAATTGGGAAATATACAGAGAAAGGCATGAGTGCTATTCCAGGGCACAATATCCCAATGGCTACTATAGGCGTATTTTTACTTTGGTTTGGCTGGTTCGGATTCAACGGTGGATCTGTACTTACCGCTGATCCGGGAACAGTTTCTTTGGTTTTTGTGACTACAGCCATTGCTGGAGCTTCAGGTGCTTTTGGAGCATTAGTCGCATCATATTTGAAATTCAAAACTTATGATATCACCATGGTGCTCAATGGTATTTTGGCAGGCCTTGTTGGGATTACAGCTGGAGCAGACATGATGAGTGTTGGAGAATCTGCGATAATTGGATTCATAGGTGGTACACTTGTGGTCTTTGCAGTAGTTTTCTTTGATCGAATCAAGATTGATGATCCTGTTGGAGCGATTTCAGTCCACTTGATCGGTGGTATTTGGGGGACGCTTGCAGTAGGTCTTTTTGGAGATTTGGCAAGTATGAGCCAAGTATGGTCTCAGTTAATAGGTATAGCAGTAGTAGGAGCATTCTGCTTTGTGACTAGCTGGTTGATCTTCTTCACGATGAAGCGCACTGTAGGAATCAGAGTCGATGAAAGGGAAGAAGTAGAAGGGTTGGACATCAATGAGCACAGCATGCGTGCATATCCAGATTTTGCAACAAAAGATTAAAACAGCCATATTTCATCCATTAAAGGGCCTTTCAATTCTGGAAGGCCTTTTTTGGTTTTGGTGAAAGGAGAGGCGAGAAGCTAGAGGAGGGACGAGAGATGTAAGACAAAATTGAGGCAAAATGCATTAACCCCAATGGGCCTGCCTAGCCTCAGACAGGGTTGAACTTCTTGAATCAATAAGAAAAAGTGTCAAGTATTTTCAGGACGTGAAAAATACGATCAACATTGCCTAGCTTTTGAGCTAATTATCAAAAAGCTTTCAAACTGATATCCATACTTTTTACCTGATGTGTCAGTGCTCCCACAGAAATAAAATCTACACCACATTCGGCTACATTGGCAAGAGTAGATTCGGTGATTCCTCCAGATGCTTCCAGTGCGTATTTGCCATTGACCATTTTCACAGCTTCACGCATCGTGTCATAATCCATATTGTCAAGCATGATGTAATCTATTCCTCCAACTCGAAGAACCTCGGCTACTTCATCAAGGTTTCTGGTTTCTACTTCGATTTTCAAATCTAGGTTGTTTTCTTGAAGGTACTTTTTTGTGGTTTTGATCGCAGTTTCTATTCCACCAGCAAAATCTATATGATTGTCTTTGAGCATTACCATGTCATATAATGCAAATCTATGGTTCAACCCACCACCAAGTACCACTGCCCATTTTTCCATCATCCTAAAATTTGGAGTGGTTTTTCTGGTATCCATAAGCTTCGCCTTTGTGTGCGCTATCAATTTTGTCAAATGGTGAGTCTTGGTAGCAATCCCACTCATGCGCTGCATACAGTTCAGAACAAGCCTTTCTGTCGTTAATATTGAAGCAGCTTTTCCTTTGACTGTCAGGCCAATATCTCCTGAGCTTACCAAGGCCCCATCGTCTTTGAGCAACGTGACTTCCAAAGAAGGATCAAACTGATTGAAAATTTTCTCAGCCAAAGCCAAACCTGCAATGACACCATCTTCTTTGATCAAAAGTTGAGCTTGGCCAATTTTGTCAGTAGGGATGGAAGACAAAGAAGAATAATCTCCTGGTCCTACATCTTCTAGAAGTGCTTGTTCAATAAATTGTCGGATTCGCGACTCGGTCAGATAGGGTAAGTTTTTCACGTCGCAAAAGTAAGAAATTAAAATATGATTAGGTCAATTATCAATACTTGATAATCTCTAAACTGTAAATTCTAAACTCTTCTTCTTGGAGTTTTCCCTTCAGAAGAATCCTATAAGATTCTCCCATAGAGGTGTAAGTACCAATGTAATGTTTGATTTGATCACCTGAAAATCCTTCATGAATGATTTCAAAATTTTCAGGAGGGTATTTTTTAAAAAAATCCCGAATCACCAATTCAGCTTGGTTTTTCGAGTATTCTCCCTGATTTCCATTTATATTTAGTTCCACTCCGTTTTCAAAAAATCTAGCCAAATCTTTGCTCGAACCATTTTTTAGTGAAGCAAAAATAACTTCATTTTCATAGAAAGGAGCAGCGACGGTAAATAAAGAAAGACTGCCTAGGGTGAGGAGGCAAAATATGACGGGCAATAACTTTTTCATAATTATGACAAAAGGCAAATTTTGAGCCAATTTATCGAAAAAGTCTAATTTACTCAAACGGAACTTTGATTCTCTTTAAATCTGTTAATACTTTTTTATTATTGTCCTGATTTTCAGAAGTAAGCCAAAATTTTTTCGTTCTTTATTGAAATGCTTAAGAAGAATAATCATTTTTACGAGATATTGAGTTGAGTTAAACCTATTAGAAAAACCTATATTTGCAATATGAAGAAGAAAGTTATACTGATGATTTTGGATGGATGGGGAATTGCCCCTAATCCCAGCGTTTCAGCTATCGACAAAGCGAATACACCATTTGTAGATAGTCTTTTTGAAAAATACCCTCACTCTAAATTAGAAGCTTCAGGTCTTGCAGTTGGACTTCCCGAAGGCCAAATGGGTAACTCGGAAGTTGGACACATGAATATTGGTGCTGGTAGAGTCGTCTATCAGGATCTTGTAAAAATCAACAAGGCGGTTTCGGAAGGGGATTTGAATGAAAATCCTGTTTTGAAAGAAGCATTTTCATATGCCAAAGAGACTGGGAAGAAAGTCCATTTTATTGGTTTGGTATCAGACGGTGGAGTTCATGCACATTTGAATCATTTGAAAGGACTCTGTGATGCAGCAAAAGCCAATGGACTTAGCCAAGCTTTTATCCACGCTTTCACAGATGGTAGAGATACCGATCCGAAAGGAGGTTTGAATTATCTTGAAGACTTACAGGCACATTTGGAACATTCAGTTGGGGAGATTGCATCTGTAGTAGGTAGATATTACGCAATGGATCGTGACAATCGTTGGGAGCGCGTCAAGCTTGCTTATGATGCAATGGTACTCGGAGAAGGTGAAATGTCCAAAAATATCCTGACTTCCATCAAAAAATCCTATGAAAATGGTGTCACCGATGAATTTATCAGACCAATAGTCAAAGCTAATGCGCAAGGAAAACCATTGGCATTGATTGAAGAAGGAGATGTAGTTATTTGTTTCAATTTCAGGACTGATAGAGGCAGGGAAATCACACAAGTTCTTACACAAAAGAACTTTGAGGATTACAAAATGAGGAAATTGAATCTCAATTATATAACATTCACAAGTTACGACGAAACATTTGCTGGTGTAAAAGTTCTTTTTGAAAAGGATAACCTACAAAATACACTTGGTGAAGTTTTGGCTGAAAACGGCAAAAAACAAATCAGGATCGCAGAGACCGAAAAATATCCACATGTGACTTTTTTCTTCTCAGGAGGAAGAGAAAAAGTTTTTGAAGGAGAGTCTAGAATTCTTTGCCCTTCTCCGAAAGTGGCCACTTATGATTTGAAGCCAGAGATGAGTGCTTTCGAAATAGCTAATAAGATCAAACCAGAATTGAAGAAAAAAGAGGTGGACTTCGTTTGTCTTAATTTTGCCAATCCGGATATGGTGGGCCACACAGGTGTTTTTGATGCAGCTGTTAAAGCGTGTGAAGCTGTTGACAAATGTGCCGAAGATGTAATTACACATGCCTTGGCAAATGGATATACTACCATTGTAATTGCTGACCATGGTAACTCAGATGTGATGATCAATGAAGATGGGTCACCAAATACTGCACATACAACAAACCTAGTTCCTTGCATCATGGTAGATGATCAAGATCGATTGGAAGTAAAAGATGGAAAATTGGGAGATTTGGCTCCAACTATTTTGACTTTGCTAGATGTAAAAATTCCAGAGGAAATGACTGGTGACATATTATTGAAATAATGATTAAAAATACATGCTTTTTTTTCTTGTTGGCTTTTCTGATGTCTTGCCAACCTGAAAATACCAATAAGGAGGATTTCGATCCTCCTTATTTTAGATTACAAGAGTTCATAGAAAATCAAGCCGAATCGCTTGTAGGAAAGCAGTTGGCAAAAGAAATTCAATTCAATACTTCCAAGGAAAATGTTGACATTGATCCAACTAAAGAAGAATGGCTCGAGGAGTTGGATTTTTTTATGCAAGCAGATATCAACAGACCGTCTTTGGCACAAGCCTACTTCATTGAAAAGTCTGAAAATCAAATTTCTTATTCTTTGAAAAAGGGTGAAAAAAGTAAAGTGAAGTTCCTCAAAGTCCAATTTTATGGAGCTGATAAACCAAAAATGATTGAGTTTTTGATAGGTTCCGAAAATACTTTTTATAGCTCAAATACTGAGGGTTGGCTTCAGGTAGATGAAAGCACCAATCTAGTAACAAAGTTTGAAGTAAAAGGCGAACAAAAAGTTGTGTTTCTAGACCCAATAATTATGGTTTTAAATGGACAAGTCAATAATTGATGAATTAAGAATATGAATATATTTGTTGCTGAATCCTTAGCAAAAATATATGAAGCTCTTATCTATCTACTTGTTCCTTATTTTTGGCATAATTTTAAATTCAAATGCACAGCAAAATATAGAATGGTCTCCTGATGTAGTTCTGGAATTTTCTGATTTCAAATCGAAAAGAACAAAGATAGATCCATCTATCGATAGTTATTTGATTCAGGCTGGTTCCAAAATTGATTTCTTGATCAACATGACCAACGCGGAGTTTATGTTTACAAAAAATTTTAACTCCAAAGTTACCGCAATTTTTAGCCCAAATGCATCATTGATCATAGCTCCTAATGACGAAATAGCAAATAGCTTAATGAACTTTGCCAGATATCAATTTGACCTAACCGAGCTATATTCAAGAAAATTCAGGAAAATGCTTTATGAAAACAAAGGAACATTTTCCAATATTTCTTATATCATGCCTTTGTACGAGAGAATTCAAGAGGAATTGGTCGAACGAAGTGGAGAAGCAGGTGATATTTCCAATCTGGGCATCCATGCGGATGAACTTGAAAGGTTCCATTTAGCTGTCAAGCTTGAGCTTACTGACTATGAGGATTATTGTAAGACTTGCACACCTCCCAAGAATAAAAAGAAGAAGTGATTTTCATGCATTTTTCCTGAATTCCCAAAACCCTCATAGAGTTCATTCAATCAGCGATTCATTAATGTCTTTTCAATTTCACTTTTTTGAGACTTTTAAAAGCCTGGGGACGAACTATACCTCGTAGGCTAGTGGACTGAATTATTATTTTCAGCTAAGTCAACCAATAACTCAGTCCACTATTCACCTTGTATTATACAAAGGCAAAGAAAAGCAACCAAATGATTATCAACACTGGGAGAAGAATAGGTATTGAAAACCTGATTATATACCCAAAGAATGAAGGCATTTTTATTCCGCTTTGCTCAGCGATAGATTTCACCATAAAATTCGGTCCATTTCCAATGTAAGTCATCGCTCCAAAGAATACAGCGGCTAGGGATATTGCCATCAATTCAAATGCAGAATCATCATA
The DNA here is from genome assembly GCF_022549785.1 of Belliella alkalica. GTDB lineage: Bacteria > Bacteroidota > Bacteroidia > Cytophagales > Cyclobacteriaceae > Belliella > Belliella alkalica. The sequence goes on along the minus strand of NZ_JAKZGO010000008.1, from coordinate 79,987 downwards.
ATTATCCATTGCAAAGTCTTTGACCATTGCGACATTGCTAATTTCAGCTCCTTGGGAAGCCATCGCTGCTGCTAGAAAGTTAAGATAAGTTGGTGCATTGTCTAAAACACCCGACAAGATCCCAGTTCCCCAATACAAAGTATTGTGTGTGATCAACTCAGCTCCTTCAGGAGATTTCGCAAAATTCCCTACCAATTCCAAAGCTGGCATCATCGTTCCGAAAATACCAATAAAGATAAATGCCACTTCCCTGATGGGCTCAAAATTGAACTCGTTGCCTTTGATGGCTTTTTGATCTGCAAATCGGAAGGAGAAATATGCAACAGAAAGCATTATGATTTCTCTCAAAAATGAAAACTTCTGCCCGTCATAGCGGATGGCAGGAACCCAGTCAATGACATTTGGATCCAAGAATACAGATGCAATCACAATTGCTAGCCACAGGAAATTCTTGGCACCAATCAATGCAAATTTATTGGTGTAAGTGATTACCTCCAGTTCATCTTCATTGATTTTGCCATATTTCTTATCGATAAAATAAAAGACAACTGCAAGGATGGCAAGTGCAACAATCCAAGCAGGCCAATTATGTTCTAAGGTCCAAAAGAAAGGTATTCCCTTTAAAAATCCCAAGAAAAGAGGTGGGTCACCGATAGGTGTGAGAGAACCACCAATATTGCTCACCATAAAGATGAAGAATATGATGTGATATGCTTGAATATTGCCCTTATTCAACCTTATAAAAGGTCTAATTAGTAACATGGAAGCTCCTGTTGTTCCGATAAGGTTTGAAATCAAAGCACCAACCAATAGTAAAGTCACATTGGCCATTGGTGTGGATTTTTTATCAATCTCTATCAAAATCCCACCTGATGCGATGTATAAGGAAGCCAAAAGGGCGATAAATTGTACATATTCTGCCAACGCATGCACCGGGCCATGCACATTGCCTAATACAAACAGATAATAAAATACTACCAAGACGGCAAGACCAACTGCTACTTTTGGGTAATTGTGATGCCAAAAGTGTTCGTAGAATAACGGTCCAGTAGCTATCATTAACAACAAAAGTACAAACGGTACCACAAGCCAAGCAGGAGCATCATGATGATGATCTTCCTGCGCATTGTCGTGGATATGAGCTGCCACACTTGTAATTGGATCGTCTTGTGAAGCGCTGTCTAATTCTTCGGTTTGCGCATTTGTTTGTGCATTGACTAAAGGAATATTACAAACAAAGAAAATTCCGAAAAGCAGCATAAATGCAGCGATAAAATTCTTCATTCAAAGGTTTTTATAGGGTATATCAAAAGATTAAAATAATTTCCAGTTTTTTCTTCTCTTTGTGGATTTACGGTCTCAGAAGAATTAATCCTGCTAAACTACTTATTTTGAATGAAAAGCGCTAACGAAAATGAAACAGCCAGTAACAATTAATGTAAAATTAACTGTTACTGACTGATGATTGGTTAATTTGTTACACAAGCTGCTTTAAGGCTATTTCAAAAGATGCCTGCGCAATTCTCGTTTTTTCTTGGTTTGTGCTGTGGGTCTTTTTAAGAGCCTTGGAAATCGTCTTACTTACATCCTTAAAAATCCCATCATCGGTCATCTCTACTTTGTCAGACATGAGGTATGCAAAAACCCTTGCCATTCCACAGTTTGCAATAAAATCAGGGATTACAGACACTTTTTCGTCTGCCCACATTCCAGTTGGACCAAAGAATATCTCAGGGTCTGAAAACGGAACATTTGCTCCACAAGATATTACTTCCAAGCCTGCCTTGACCATTCTTTCTACTTGATCTCTATTGACCAAGCGTGATGCTGCTGCAGGGATAAAAATTTCAGACTTAATATCCCAGATTTTACTGTTGATTTCTTCAAAGCTAAGCATGTTTTCAGCAATGAGTTTATTTCCCTCTCTTTTGATAAATAGTTCCCTTACTTCATCAAGGCTAAATCCTTCTTCGTTTATCAATCCGCCATCTCTATCAATAATACCTACGATTTTTACTCCTTCTACAGCGAGGAAGCAAGCTGCAGCAGCGCCTACATTACCCCATCCTTGGATAACTGCTTTTTTTCCTTTTAACTGTCCGCCCCATATTTTATAATAATGACGTACTGCTTCGGCTACACCAAATCCAGTGATCATATCAGCTACAGTATATTTTTTTGGTCCGTTTGGAGTGTAATCTGGATCTTCTAATACCTTTGATACTCCTTGACGAAGTTGACCGATTTTTCTGATTTTTTGTGGTTCGGTAGCATGAAAGTGTCCATTCACCACACCTTCCTGTGGATGCCAAAGTCCGTATGATTCTGTGATTGGAATCACTTCGTGGATTTCATCAATGTTAAGGTCACCACCTGTTCCGTAGTAATTTTTCAACAAAGGCATGACTGCTTTGTACCATCTTTTTAATACATCAGGCTTTCTTGGATCGTTTGGATCAAAGTTGATCCCTGATTTTGCACCACCTATGTTTGGTCCTGAGACGGTAAATTTCACCTCCATTGTTTTGGCAAGCGACTCAACTTCCCTTTTGTCCAATCCTTTTCTCATTCTTGTGCCACCACCGGCAGCTCCTCCTCTTAGTGAATTGATCACTACCCAACCCTCCGCTTCAGTTTCACTGTCACTCCATTCGAATACTATCTCAGGCTGCTTATTCTCAAATTTCTTGAGTAAATCTTTCATGTCTCTTATTATTTGGGGTTATAATCTTAGACAAAAATAGAAATATTTGAGACATAGACATTCTTAATAATTGAGATATTGAAGAATATGATTATCTACAATAACACCAACAGTTAAATTTTTCAAAAAAACACTTTATAACCCCTTTCTTAAACTAGGCCAAAAATCATCCCTCCGCAACTGTCATTGCTTGCACCTGTGACAGATGCCAGACAATTATTCTCATTTCGTAACCTCAGCACCCCCAAAAATGCAAAAATCATTGCTTCTTTGAAATTGATCAAATCTGGGTCTGATTCAGGAATTAAGATCTCGGTGCCAAGTTCATTTTTCAATTCTTCTACAAAAAAGGTATTGAAAGCACCACCGCCTGTAAGCAGTATTTTTCCTTTCGAAATTGGGATTACCAATTTTATCTGTTGGACTGTATGTGCAATGATTGTTCTCAATTTATCTTTTGTATCAACTGCATCATCGGATTCTAGTATCTCAAAAAAACCATCCAAATCTTCTCTTCCAAGAGATTTTGCACCTTTGATATTATAATAAGGATGAGCGTTTAGTTTTCTCAAAATCTCTGAAGCGATTTTTCCTGATCTAGCTATATTTCCACCTTTATCATAAGGCATGTTCAAGGTCTTTGCATAATGATTTAGTAGGAGATTGAAGGGACAAATGTCAAAAGCTTTCATTTGATCGCCTTCTTCCATGCTGATGTTGGCGATTCCTCCCAGATTGATACAATAATCAAAATCCCGGAACAAAAGCTTATCACCAATAGGCACAAGCGGAGCACCTTGTCCCCCAAGTTGCACATCGAGCATCCTAAAATCGTTGATTACTGGTAATCCCGAAGCAACATGCATCGCCCAGCCATTTCCAATCTGTAGGCTGAGACCTTTTTGTGGTTGATGAAAGACAGTATGGCCATGTGAAGCAATAGCTTGTACTTCAAGTTGATGTTTGGAGACAAACGTCTTTGTGACTTCTCCCATCCATTTTCCAAATCCCACGTCCAAAACATTCAATTCTAAACTAGACATCAAATGGGAGTTGAAAAGCTCTTTTTCGAGTTTTTCGGGAAATGGAATTGTCTCAGATTCCAAAATTTCGAACTTCCATTCAGCTGATTTTGTAAACTTGCAATAGGCAATATCCAGCCCATCACCGGAAGTTCCTGACATCAAGCCTATCAAATGGTATTGTTGAGACATCGTATTGGGTTAATTTTTGTTAAATATTTGAGGATAAAGTTAAAAAAAAACTTTTCAAATCAGTGCTAGATTGAAAATGACTAATTTAGCCGATGCATAGTTTTTGATAAATTCTAAAATCTAAACCAACAAGTTGAAATTAATTGAAACAGCTGATTATTGATATTGGAAATACCAGAATCAAAACTGCCTTGTTTGAGGTAGAGAATATTATTTCTGAAAAAGCCTTTATCCATTTGGAAGAGATGATAGTTTATGTGAAATGTTTGGATTTTGACTATTGCCTTATAAGTTCTGTTAAATACACGGAAGAAGAACTTGCTGCAGCTTTGGACTTTAAGTTTGTTTTCCTGACAGTTCATACCGCAGTACCGATTTCAAATAAATATGGTTCTCCTGATACGTTGGGGGTTGATAGAAAAGCTGCGGTAATCGGAGCAAGGGCATTATTTTCTTCAGGAACCTTATTGTCTATAGATTTGGGAAGTTGCATAACCTATGACTTTCTTACTTCTAATGATGAATACTTAGGAGGATCCATTTCTCCAGGGATGAACATGCGGTTCAAGGCTATGCATCAACAAACGGCAAGACTTCCTTTGGCAGCAATCGAAGAAAATGAAAAAATTAATCTAATAGGAGACAATACCATTTCCGGACTCCAAAGTGGCGTATATCATGGAATACGCTTGGAAATAGAAGGGTTTATAACAGCATATCAGCAACAACATCAAGATTTAAAGGTCATTATTTGTGGAGGAGACTCAAAATTCTTTGAAACCTTAACAAAAGACCACATATTTGTAATCCCCAATTTGGTCCTGTATGGATTGAATAGAATATTAACTTACAATGTCAATAAAAAATAGACTGCGATTTATAGGCGCCATAGGAGCCTTTTTCATATTTACAGAATCTTTTTCCCAATCAAGTGCTTCATCTTACAGTGCACTTGGTCTTGGAGAATTCAATTACAGTGGACTGACTCAAAATCAAGCAATGGGTGGTTTGGGTATTAGTTACGGCAATGTTTTTTCAATTAACAATGTCAATCCTGCACTGGCTTCAAGAAATACTGTTTTCAATTTTCAAGCCGCGATGAACTATCGTTCTGTGAATGCAGCTACTAGTTCACAAAGTGAGAATCTGGATGGTGGAGGTTTGGCCTACTTAGCTTTGTCACTTCCTGTAAAACGCGGAATGTCTTTAGGACTTGGACTGAATCAAATTAGTTCTGTGAATTATAATATAATGGTAAATGGTACTGTCGCTAATTCTGATCTTAGATCGATGAATAGGGTCGAAGGCGATGGTGGTATCACAGAGGCATATCTCTCAACTGGTATTCTCCTAGCAAAGAATCTTAGTTTAGGTATCCATGGTTCATATTTGTTTGGTTCAACTATCAGGACCAATCAATTAACGCTAATTGATACAGCGGGAAATTCCTTTGGAGCAACTTCAGAGTACTACGAGAGGTTTTCTGCTGCCGATGTAGCGGTAAAAGGAGGTTTGCATTACTTTTTTAAAGTTGGCACAAGAAGTAATATTCACCTTGGAGCCATATATCACAAATTTGGAGATGTAAGAGGTAAGCAATTCGCAAAAGTTGGTGATTTGGGTAATGCAAGCAATCCAGATAGGCCAGGAGATGTTATCAATGATAATGACCGAGGAAATATTTTTCTTCCCGATAAACACGGATATGGTATTACTTTCGAAAAAATTAATAAATTTGTTGTTGGACTAGAAGCACAGTTTCAAGATTTTAGCAAATACAGGTCTTTTACTGGAGAATTAGGCGACCTTGGAGAAAGCTTCAAAATTGGGTTAGGAGGGCAGTTTACTCCTGATATTTATTCCCAAGACAATATGCTCAAGAGAGCAACCTACCGAATGGGTTTGGAATATCACCAAACGCCATACATAGTAAGCCAAACACAGGTTACTGATATTGGCATTAATTTTGGTGGCTCCTTACCAGTGAATGCACTGTCCATGGTTAATCTCGCCGTGAAAGTAGGAACGAGAGGTTCTACAGCTAACGGGCTGATTAGAGAAAATTATGTAAACTTTAGTTTAGGCTTCTCTCTAAACGATAACACGTGGTTTTATAAACGATCATTTGAATAAACAAAACACCTATGAAACTTAAATTTGTATTGACCGGAATAGTGGCCTTCATGGTGGCGGGATTAGCCCAAGCACAAGTTTTCAATTGGCCTTCTGATGCTGAGATGGAAGGAAAGGCTAGAGAGTATAATGCTGCTTACGTAGATTATATGAACTCAGAGCAATTTGTAGAAGCTACCAAACCTTTAAATTGGCTTTTGGTAAATGTGCCAAATCTAAATGAGTCTATTTATATTAATGGTGTAAAAGTGTACCATGGTGCAGCAGGAGCCGTTTCTGATCAAGCCCAAAAAGTTGTTTATCAAGATTCAGTTATGACTGTTTTTGATTTGAGAAAGGAAAACTTTCAAAATGAAGAAAAGTGGATTGAAAACAAGGCTTACTATGGTTATCAGTATTTTAAAAATGACAAGGTTAAAGTTCCAAATGTACTCAAGACTTTTGATAGGGTAGTTGAGCTAAATGGTGAATTTCAAACCACAAACTTATTAGCATACTATTACGATTTAGTATATAGAAATTATACATTCAATAAAGCTTACTCTAAAGAAGAAATCTTAACAGAATATGAAAAGATTAACTCTTTGGCAGAAGTAGCTCAATCAAATGGTGATGATATATCAGTTCCTTCTTCTACCAGAGATCAGTTAATTGTAGCGATGGAGTTGATTGATTGTGACTTTATTGAAAATACACTTGGGAAAAAACTGAAAGCAGATATGTCTAATGAATCTTTGGCAAATCAAATTTTCAAGTATTCAGTTCAATACAAGTGTTTGAGTACAGAAGCTTTCACCTTGGCTTTGGAAATCGTCGATTCTAACAATCCAACATTTGCAACTGCTCAGGTTAGAGGCATGAGATATATTCAAAATAGAGAATATGATAAAGCACAGCCTGTTTTAGAAAAGGCGCTAACACTAGCAGAAAATGATAAACAAAAGGCAGAAGTTCATTTGGATTTGGCTAAAGTTCATGCTCAAGCAGGAAAGAAAGGTGCTTCTAGAACAGCTGCACTTGAGGCAGCAAAACTTGACTCTGAAAAATCTAAAGATGCTTGGAATTTAATTGCTCAGTTGTATATGGAGTCTTTTAATGACTGCAAAGGTGGAGTAAGTAGAGCTAAAGATAGAGCAGTTTATGTTGCAGCCTATAATGCTTATCAAAAAGCTGGAAATTCTTCTGGCATGGCTTCTGCAAAAGCACAATTCCCATCCAAAGAAGAATTGTTTACTGAAGGTAAGCAACCAGGTGAATCAATCAATACTGGCTGTTGGATTGGTGAAACTGTAACTTTGGCTACTAGAGATTAATATTTGTTAAAAAAATATCTTTAAAAAGGCGGTTCTCGAACCGCCTTTTTTCTGTTTCTATGCTTTGTGTATATTTGTGACATGTCAAGAGTTTGGTTACCTATTTTATTTCTTTTCTTAACTGCACTTAGTTCTTGTAAGGAGGAAGTTGATACCAGTTTTCTGGAATCATACTTAGGCCCTACTGGTATTGGTTCTGATATTGATCTTTTTCATTCAGATAGCACAAGGATCAAAATCAACCTCAAAGCCAAGAAGCAACTTGAGTTTTCCAATGGAGATAATGAGTTTCCTGATGGAATCGAGATTTTCTTTTACGATGATGAAGGTGAATTGACTACAACTATCAAAGCAGACAGAGGTTACTACATCCGAAAAGATGATATTTATAGAGGTGAGGGAGATGTACAGGTAGAGAATATGGAAAAGCAACAGAAACTTGCATCTGAAGAATTGTTCTGGAATCCCACTACCAAAAAAATCTATACAGATAAGTTTGTAACCATACAAGATCCCCAGAGGTTAATCAAAGGTACTGGAATGGTGGCAGATGAATCATTTAGTGAATATGAAATCATGTCTGTAATAGATAGCAGAACCATTATTCCAGGAGAAAAAAACTAGGGTTCTGAAATCCCATAAGATAGAAAAGATATTTAGTGTTATGAAAAACGTTCTAAGATTTCAAAAAACCAAAATACGATTAACGCTTCTTTGCCAGTAGCTTTTATTCCATAGTCGATTGCTTGCTTATGTTCAATATCTATGAGTATCTAATATCAATTTATTTCGGACCTAAGCTAAATCAGGCTTTTATTTAGTTAGTGGCAAAGTTCCGTATATCCATAAATCAAAAAAACTATTACAGACAGATGAAATTGCTTGATATTATTCTTTTATCTTTGTCAGCTGCTTTGGTGATTATTGGGACACATCTGACCATTACTACAGGTCTTACCTTGTCATATCCAGTCTTTATGTTCGCAGTAGTTTTGTTGTTTTGGTATAGATACCGAAAAAACGCTGCTATATTTGAAGATAAAGAAAAAGAAGATCAACAAAAAGCTAAGAAAACCAGGAAAAAGAAATAATGGAATATCAGTATTTTACTTATGTATTGATCACGCTGATTTTTTCAGCCCTTTTTTCGGGTGTTGAAATTGCCTTTATTTCTGCAAACAAACTCCAAATAGAACTTCAAAACAAACAAGGTATCTTATCAGGAAAAATCCTTTCAGGTTTTGTCAAAAAACCCGGACAATTTATAGGAACCACCTTGATAGGAAATACCATTGCACTTGTGCTATATGGTATTTTTATGGCTAGTTTACTTGAGCCTTGGATCAAAGGGTGGGGAGTTGACAATCAGGCTAGTATAATGTTGATTCAGACAGTGCTTTCTACAATTCTGGTCCTGATCACAGCCGAATTTATCCCGAAGAGTATCTTCATGCTCAATCCAAACAGCTTACTTGCAGGTCTTTCAGTTCCATTTTTGATAATTTACTTTATCATGTATCCGGTGGTTTGGTTTGTGGTTGGCTTGTCTAGGTTTTTCATTACTCACGTCCTTCGATTGGAGTATAATGAAGACAAGCCGGTATTTAAAGTGACTGACTTAAACAGCTTTATTCAAAACAACCTTCATCATGTTGGTGAAGATGTGAAAGTTGAAGTTGATTCCAAAATTTTTGATAATGCAGTAGAGTTCAAAACTATCAGGGTAAGGGAATGTATGGTTCCTCGGACTGATATCACCGCTGTGGAAATAGATGAAAGTATTGCAGACTTGAAGGAAGTCTTTGCAGAAAGCGGACACTCAAAAATTATAGTTTACAGAGAAACCATAGACGATGTCATCGGTTATTGCCACCAACTTGAACTTTTCAAAAAGCCAAAAACTATAGAAGATATTCTTACACCGATAATAATTGTACCAGAATCAGCACTTGCAAATGAGCTATTGGTGCAATTTATCCAAGAGCGAAAGAGTTTGGCTTTGGTTGTTGATGAGTTTGGAGGGACGAGCGGAATTGTGTCGATGGAAGACATTATTGAAGAGATTTTTGGAGAGATCCAAGATGAGTATGACAACGATGATCTGATAGAGCAGAAGATTTCTGACTATGAATACCTGATGAGTGCTAGACATGAGATAGATTATTTGAATGATAAATATGAATGGGAATTACCCTATGGAGAGTTCGAAACACTCTCTGGATTGGTGATTTCCCTAGCAGAAAATATCCCCAATAAAGGCGAATCTGTCACGTATGGGGCCTTTACCTTTACCGTAGTGGCCAAGCAGGACCACCGCATAGATACTTTGAAAATCAAAGTGAATTCCGCAACAATTTCCAAGAAGTAATTTATTGACAGCGATAATATTTTGAAATTAGCTTTAGATGTAATTATTTTGCGGCACTTCAAAAAACCAGAAGAATGGCATTAATTAAAAAAATCAGACAAAGAACAGGTCTTGCAATCGGTGTAATTGCAGTAGGTTTGATATTTTTCCTTGTAGGGGGAGATATATTGAGCCCAAATTCAACCCTTTTGGGTGGCAATTCTAATAAGGTAGGTGAGATTGCAGGAGAAAGTGTTTCTTACGAGGAATACATTCGGAAAATTGAAGAAGTGAAATTCTCTTTTCAGCAGAATACAGGAAGAACCCCATCAGAAGGTGAGATGTACAGTTTGCGTGAGCAAGCTTGGCAGGCACTTATTGTAGAAAGGGTATTCAAAAACCAATATGAAGAGTTAGGACTGACTGTTACTGACGAAGAATTGGTGGATATGGTTCAGGGCAAAAATATTGTTGCTGAATTGAGACAACAATTGGTAAATCCTCAGACCGGAGAGTTTGACAGAACTCAGTTGATCACTTTTCTTCAAAGCCTAGAAGACGCAGGTCCTGAGCAGAGAGCATTTTGGGCACAGCAGGAAAAGCTTTTTGCAGATGCAAGGCTAAGAATCAAATATGACAACATGTTGGCTACTTCAGATTATGCTACAAAAGCAGAGGGTAAGCTACAACATAAGATGGCAAATACAATTGCTGACGTTGATCATGTTTTTATACCATTTTATGCTGTTGCAGATTCCGAAGTAGAGGTGACTGATGCTGACCTGAAGTCTTATATCAGCAAGCACCAAGATAAGTTTAAGGTTTCAAATGCTGCAGATATAGAATATATTGTATTTGCATTGCAACCAAGCAGTGAAGATTCCGCGGCTGTGATCTCTGAAATCAAGAAACTTACAGAAGAGCTTCGTGCTTCAAGTACAGATTCGGCTTTTGCTGTAAGAAATTCTGAAGGTACCAATGCTTTTAGAACTTACTTGCCTGGTGAGAATTTACCAGAATCTTTTACAAGTAATGTTGATGATATTCAAGAAGGTCAAACTTATGGTCCCTTTATCACTTCAAGGTCAACATATGTGGCATACAAAGTAGCTTCAAAATTTGATGGTGCTCCTAGAATGAGAGCGAGTCATATTCTTTTCGGTACAAATGGATTGGATGATGATGCTAAAGCTGGTGTAAAGGCAAACGCAGAAGAAGTATTGAAAGACATTCAAGAAGGTCTGAATTTTGCAACCGCAGCGACTCAATATGGTCAAGATGGTACTGCTCAAAGAGGTGGTGATTTAGGTTGGTTTGCCAAGGATGATTTTGTTACCGAGTTTGCAGATGTTTCATTTGCAGCAAAATCTACAGGTTTGATCAATAGATTGGTTGAAACTGAATATGGCTATCATATTATTAACATCACAGAATTGCCAAAAACAGAATCTTACAAAATAGCTGCTATTGAGTTAGAGTTGATTCCAAGTGATATAACAAGAAATGATGCTTTCAGAAATGCAGATTCATTTGCAGCAAATTCTAGCAATTCTAAGGAATTTAAAGCAAATGCAGAGAAAGAAGGTTATAGAATCATTCAAGCTAATGGTGTTGATGCTTTTGCAAGAAATCTAAATAACCAGGCAAATGCTAGGGAAGTGATTAGATGGGCATTCAATGATGCTTCTGAAGGTAACGTGTCTCAAGTTTTTGAATTGGACAACAGCTATGTAGTGGCTAACTTAAAGGCTAGATACGAAGAAGGAAATGCGACTCTAGAACAAGCGAGAGCCCAAGCAACAGTTCAAGTGAGAAATGAGAAAAAAGCTGCAAAAATTGTAGAGAAGATTAAAGGGATGACTTCCTTGGAGGATATAAAAAATGCTTTTCCTGAGGCAGCCTCGTTAGACAATTCTCCAGATTTGAATTTGGCGTCTAGTGTGTTGCCAGGTGTAGGATTTGCTCCTAAAGCTATTGGCGCCATCTTCGGACTTCAAAATTCTGGTGAAATGACAAAACCAATCCACGAAGATGTAGGTGTTATTGTTGCCAAATTGAATTCAATCACTCCTGCTTCGGAAATAGCAGATTACAATAGCTATCAAAATCAGATAACTCAAAACAATTCCCAAAGAACTGCATACATGATTATGATGGCTTTGGAAGATTTGGCTAAAGTTAAGGATTACAGATATAAGTTTTTCTAAGAAAATTTCTTTGAAATCTATAAAAACCCGTGGAAGTACTTTCACGGGTTTTTTTGTTTCTTTTTACTGGGGAAATATGAAATACAAATTTTTTGTCATTCTTTCTCCCAAATAACCGAAGTTTTGTAGTTGATGGCATTTTTGTACCATTTCCTGAAAATAGCTGACGATTTTTTTATACTTATCCTCTGGTTTTGTAAGTAAGTCATTTCGATGAAAGGAGACTGCCCCGTTGAATTACAGGGAGAAATCTCATACTGAATTTCACACCCCATCTTCAATTTTAACTTTCCAGTATCAAAAAGGGACGAGACCTCTCCTGTCGTCGAGGTGACATCGCCATCTCGTTTCTAGCTTCTAGCTTCTAGCTTCTCGCCTCTCTCTCCCATCTCGCATCTCGCATCTCACATCTCCTATCTCATCTCTTTGCATGAATTTCCGCTATCTATTGGTATTTGTTGGCGATTAAAATATTCTTAATCTACTTCACATTTTTTTCAATCATGTTATTCCCTTAAATTCGTAATCATATGGACAAAACATTCGACAAAGAAGCCTTCAAGGAAAAGCTTGAAGCTCAAATGACTTTTCCTGCGTTATATATGTTCAAGTTTATTGTTCCCTCAGGACAAGAACATAAAGTGGCTGCATTATTGCCTAATAATGATATGGAATTGAAGAACTCAAGTCAGGGAAAATATGTAAGTGTTACCATCCGTGCGATGATGGCTTCGAGTGATGCCGTTTTGGATGTATATGAGCGCGCTTCGAAAATCGAAGGTGTAATTGCACTTTAAAAAATTGAAATCATGTGGAAAGAGGAAAATAGTAAATTGGTAAAAGATTTTAAATTTGGCGATTTTCAGGAAGCTTTTGCTTTTATGACAAGAGTAGCTTTTTTGGCAGAATCTCATGGTCACCATCCCAATTGGAGCAATGTTTACGATACTGTGACAATTGAACTCACTACCCATGACGAAGGGAATATAGTGACTGAAAAAGACAGGAAATTAGCGGCAGCTATTGATAAAATTTGAAATGTCAGACGACAAACACATTCACCTTTACCTCATCCCAACTCCCATTGGTAATTTGAGGGATATAACACTGCGTGCTATTGATGTTCTCAAGTCTGTGGATGTTATACTTGCTGAAGACACAAGAACCACAGGAAGGCTCTTAAAACACCTTGAAATACAAAGGCCGCTTCAAAGCTATCATATCTTCAATGAACACAAGACCGTTGAGAAATTGATAGAGCGTATGGAAAGAGGGGAAGTCATGGCCATGTGTAGTGATGCAGGAACACCAGCTATTTCTGATCCTGGATTTCTTTTGGTCAGAGCTGCTCGAGATGCAGGCTTGGAAGTCAATTGTCTCCCTGGTGCTACTGCATTTGTTCCGGCATTGGTAAATTCTGGGCTTCCAAACGACAGGTTCACTTTTGAAGGATTTCTACCACACAAAAAGGGTAGAAAAACTAGGATTGAAAGTTTGATGGAAGAAGAAAGAACCATGATCTTTTACGAATCCCCTCATCGCTTGATGAAAACATTGGTTCAGTTTTCTGAAGCTTTTGGATCAGAGCGTATGGCCTGTGTTTCTAGAGAATTGACAAAAATCTATGAAGAAAATGTCCGAGGTACCCTTTCAGAGCTTATTGCTTACTACGAAGAGAACACCATCAAGGGAGAGATCGTAATCGTGGTGCAGGGGAAATAGAAATGATATTTGTAGATATTTTATTGATATTAAGATATTATAATATGTATATCCGTTTTCATACCAGTAGAATCTAAATAATTGAATTAACCTGTGATTTCGAACTAATATCAATAAATATCCAATATCTATTAGTATTAGTTTGCAAAAAAACAATCGTTTAATTGATTAGTGACATGATTGCGAATAATCATATATTGTAATTATTAGGATATAGGTAATCGGTTATCAGTTGGTTAAATATCAGTTTCTTTAGGTGTCCCAGCATAATATCCACAAGAATCCTATATCCGTAAAAATCTATTATTTAATACCAAACCAACCAAACCAACCTTCTCAACAAACAAAATATCATGATTGACTTAAATCAAGTATTGGATCAAACCAAAGATATTGCTAAAAAGGCCGGTGCATTTATCCGAAAAGAGCGGCAACATTTTGATTTGAAAAAGGTAGAAGAAAAAGGGCTCAATGATTTGGTTTCTTATGTAGATAAAGAAGCTGAAAAAATAATTGTCGAAAATCTTTCAAAAGTATTGCCAGAAGCTGGCTTCATCACCGAAGAAGGTACTAAGGAAGAGGAAAATAAGGAATATACCTGGATCATTGATCCATTGGATGGAACTACGAATTTTATCCATGGGATTCCTGTTTTTTGTGTAAGTATAGGCCTCCAAAAAGGTAATGAGATTATTTTGGGTGTAGTTTATGAAGTGAATATGCACGAATGCTTTTATGCGCTGAAGGGCCATGGAGCATTTTGTAATGATACACCGATTCATGTGAGCAAAGCTAAGACACTCTCTCAGAGTCTGTTGGCGACTGGTTTTCCATATAGTGCATTTTCCCAAATTGATGAATATTTGGACATTATGAGGGTAATGATGCAGAAAACTCACGGCCTTAGGAGGCTTGGAAGTGCAGCAGCAGACTTATGCTACGTAGCATGTGGGAGAATGGAAGGTTATTTTGAGTATAACCTCAATTCTTATGATGTAGCGGCAGGATCTTTGATTGTACAAGAGGCCGGAGGACAAGTTACAGATTTCAAAAATGGAAATGATTATGTATTTGGGAGGGAAATTATTGCTACCAATTCAAGTATTCATGACGAGCTATGGAATGAACTCCATCAAATCTGGAGCAGATGATTTCTAAATGATTCTTTTTGCTTGATTGTCACCTCTGATTTTGCAGATTAAACGTATATAGGAGTATTAGTGACCAAAAATATTAAGACTATGAAGAAGACAGTCATTATCATTTTATCAGTTTTTGCATTTTTATTGACTGCATTGATAGCAGTACCATTTATCTTCAAAGACAAGATTATCGAACGCATTGACAGGGAAATTGCCCAGTCTGTCAATGCACAAGTTCATTACGACTTCAATAATATAAGCTTGAGTATTTTCAAGCGATTTCCAGATGTAAGTGTTACTCTTCGTGAGTTTGGAATCAGCGGCAATCCACCATTTCAAAATGACACATTGGTTCATGTGGACCAATTACAAGTGGATTTTAACCTCAGATCTGTTCTATTTGCTGATACTCCTTCATTGTCAGGAATTCACCTCGATGGCGGTGCAGTTTATGTGAAAGTATTGGAAGATGGACAAGCCAATTATGATATTACTTTCCCTTCAGAGGAAGTAGCCGAATCTGAAAGCACTTTTGAGATTGGAGTCGATTTGATAGAAATCAATAATCTGAACTTCATTTATGACGATAGACAGCTGGATTATTTCATGGCATTGGGAAATATGCAGATGGAAGGTAAAGGTAATTTTACAGCTGATGTCTATCAGCTGCCTGTGAAGCTCGAGATGCTCATAGCTGATGTCAGTTACGAAGGCACAAATTACCTCAAGAACAAAGTTTTCAAAGGAAATACCACAGTTGATGTGGATATGGAAAATATGAAATTTGCTTTTGCAGATGGAGACTTTGCACTGAATGATTTCGTTTTTGATCTATTTGGTTTTGTAGCATTACCAGCAGATGATATAGAGATGGACTTACAGTTTGAAGGAAAAGACAATACCTTTAAAAGCATCCTTTCATTGGTACCTGGGATTTATACCGATAGTTTCAAAGGTCTGAAGACTTCGGGCACGATGGATTTCAAAGGTTTTATGAAGGGTATTTACAATGAAAATAGTTTTCCTGCATTTGATATTTCCTTGAATGTAGCAGATGGTATGTTTCAATATCCGGATCTTCCTAGACCTGTCAGCAATATCAATATCGATATGAATGCTGCAAATGCCAGCGACAATCTAGATTTTACTAAAGTCAATATTTCAAAATTCAATATGGATTTTGGAAGTAATCCAATATCAGGAAGATTGCTTTTGGAAAATTTGGTAACATACGATATCGATGGGAATTTGGTTGGCAAATTGAATTTAGAGGAATTGACTTCGATTTTTCCAATAGAAGGAATGACCTTAAAGGGGATCTTGGATGTCAATGCTTCTGCAAAAGGAAGGTATGATTCTGTGAAAAATATCATCCCAAATATCAACGCGAAGATGCTTTTGACAAATGGATATGTGAAAAGCTCAGAATATCCCGCTCCTATTGATAAGCTAAACGTCAATGCAAGCATCATCAATACAAGTGGAAATATGAAAGATTTCTTGGTAGATCTCAGCAACTTTGGTTTTGAGCTCGAAGATGAGGCTATCAGCGGTAATATGAAAATCCAAGATTTTGAACAATTAAATTGGGACGGTGCAGTAAAAGGAACAATTGATGTTGGTAAAATGATGGCTATTTTCCCCATTGAAAACACCATCATGGAAGGAAAAGTGATTGCTGATCTTAATTCCAAGGGGTCATACAAAGATGTGGAGGAAGGAAGGTTTAATAAGCTAGATACAAGGGGAGATATGTCTATTCAGAAGTTTTTCTATACTTCTACAGATCTGCCGCAGGGAATCAGAATCAATGATGCTAAAGCGGACTTTACGCCAGAAAGAATCAATCTGACAAAGTTTGATGCAAGGGTTGGGGAAAGTCCTCTACTAGCCTCAGGATTTTTGTCAAATTATATGAATTATTTCCTTAAAGAAAACGAAACCTTAAAAGGACAGCTTTCCTTAGAATCTTCGAAATTCAATGTGAATCAATGGATGGTAGAATCTGGAGAGGCAGAGGATTCAGAATTGACAGTCATAGAACTGCCCAAGAATATTGATTTTACAATGGCTGTTTCTGCAAATGAGGTTTTGTACGACAATTTGAACTTGAAACAAGTGAAAGGCAATATGACTTTGAGAGAGGGAGTGTTGAGTTTTAGGGAAGCTTCTATGGCGACGATGGGTGGACAAGTGGTTATGAATGGTACATACGACCCTAGAGATCTGACAGCACCGAAATTTGACTTCAACTTCAATGTCATCGACCTGAGTATTGCGGAAGCATTCAACTCCTTGAATACTGTGAAAGTTTTGGCCCCAGTAGCACAACATTTGACAGGCAAGTTTTCTACGAAATTGGATTTTTCTGGACTTTTGGGTCAAGATATGATGCCTATCCTAGCCTCATTGGATGGGAAGGGAGTCTTGAGAGTTTTGGAGGCTGCTTACAAAGATAGCCCATTGCTGAAAGGTGTGACGAGCTTGACCAAGCTGAACGATACCAATACGATTCAATTCCGAAATCTCAATCTCCCAATAGTAATTGAAGATGGGATGTTGAATTTGAGTCCTGTGGATCTCAAGTTGTGGGATTATCAAGCCAAGGTACAGGGAAGCACAGGATTTGATGGATCGATCAATTACTTGATCAATATGCAGATTCCTGCAGGTAAGTTTGGGTCACAAGCTAATAATTTGTTAGCCACTATTTCTGGTACAGAAGCTACAGGCTCTACTCTAATCCCTGTGTCTATCAATTTGGGTGGAACTTACAATAGTCCTAAGGTTGGTTTGTCAGGAGAGAATTCCATCGAAAGTTTATTGACAAATGCCTTAAGATCAAGGGTGAGTTCTGAAAGGGAAAACCTGCAAGCCAAAGCTACGGAACAATTCAAAGCAGCTGAGGATAGTTTGAAAAGCGAACTGAAAACAAGATCAGAAGCACTTCAAGATAGCGCCAAAAAAGAGGCGGAGAAAAAGGTAACAGAGACCAAAGATAGAGCTGTAGAAGAAGCCAAAAACGTACTCAAAGGAGTATTGGGCAATCGAGCTAGACCAGCGGCAAAACCAGATACTACCAAAAATCAGCAGTAAGTTTCTCGAAAAGGAGTTCGTTAAGGTGCAATGTTTTGCAGAGGGGGTGTGTTTTAAGGTTGAAAAGTTGGAAAGTTTTAAGGTTGAAAAGTTTTAAGGTTAAGGATCTCTAATAGCTTCCTCTCCTTGGTCGGTGTCCCCACCGACCATCCACATCATCTTGATAGGTGTCCCCACCGACCAAAATTTCAATCCCTTGGTTTATGACTTCACATACCAATCTGAATAGACAATAACCATTATAAAGTAGATTTTGCGCCCTCTGCCCCTCCGAATTTCTTTACGAGACATTTTCTCACTACCCGACATTCCCCGTGGTTTGTGTCCTCACAGACCAACTCCAAATCACCCAACAACCCAATACCAAAAGCCAATAGTGAAGAAGGATAAAGGAATCCCCAATCCAACCAAAAGAGAGGCTAGCTTGGGCTCCAAATCATGGGAAATAGCGATAATGGATCCTGTGATCATGGGAGCCATGGCTGTTTCTATCACGGTGACTTTGAATACAAATTCTTCCAAGCGAAAAGCAAATCCAAATAACAAAAAGATCACTGCTGGAATCAATAGGAGCTTGTAAGTAAGTCCAAGCCATAGATATTTAGAACGTATTGCATCCATATTTACCCTGACTTGCAAGCCAACTGCAATCAAGGCTATTGGTGTTAGGGTTTTGGCGATAAGATCAAATAGTATTGCAATGTTTCCTGTAAACTGGATATTTGAAAAATTCAAAACAAATGCTAAAATAAAGAAAAGAAAGGGAGGAAAAGTCAAGATTTTCTTGGTGATATCTCGTTTTCTTTTTTTCTCTTCAGAATAGATAGAAGCTACGATGATAGCGATGCTACTGACGATGATAAAGGATCCTGCCTGATCGATTAGCAGAGCGATTTTTAGAGCTTCCTCACCAAAAAGAGCCTTCACAATCGGAAATCCCACAAAGGATGTGTTTGCTAAGCCCGCAGTGATGATCAAGCATCCGGTGACAGATTTTTTCCATTTGAATTTTTTTCCCAATGTACCAAAGAGCACCCAAGACAAGCCAAAACTTATCCACGCACTCGAAATGGGCAAGAGCAGTGATAGCTCCAAATCGATCTCGGGGATGTATTTCAATGCAAGAATCGGCAACACCACATAGATCAGGTATTTATTCAAATACTGGGCGGTGCTTGTAGGGACTTGTTTTACAAACTGTAAAGCGATACCTACAAGGAGAAAAACGACAACGATGAATAGGTTGGTCATAGGCTGATTTCGCCGAAAGTTAACACAATCGTAATTTGGTTTTAATCAATTAGTAATTTTTTTTGAGTTGATTTGAGCTTAAAATAAGCTAGTTATGAATAAATTGATACCTATAGAGATCGAAGGCCAGAAGATTGTACAGTTGTCACAGCTAACCATAGATCAGGCAAATGACTTGAGAAGCTGGTTGCCGACTGATGGATTGAAGAAAGTAAACCTTCATGGTGTGGAGTTACAGGACTGTCTTTCTTTTGAAACTTATGAGTATTGGTTCAAGACCAATCATGTACTTTCAAAAGCCTATGAGACTATTCTGGATTTTTAGATCATCCCAAAAGTTTTTCTTTTCTCTGCAAAATATGCTTCTAGGTGATTGTAGAGCATGCTTTCGGCTGTAGGTATTCCAGAAAGTGTCAATTCTATATTGCCTTGAGCTGATTTTGGATCAACATCCATTGTTTCTATCATAAATATCAACTCTTGTAAAGTAAGTGGTTGATTGCATTTTTCAGGATTTAGGTTGATTTCATTGCCATAGAAATCCACCGCTTCAAAGTAATATTCCCCATCCAAAATATTGGCATAAATGCTTATTTCCTCACCCCACTGACTTTCGGGATAGCTAAGCTTGCAAATCAAAGTGTTTGGCCCTGTACCATTGAAGTAGCTTTCGGGTCTGTAGTTGAAATTTATCACAAAGCAAAATTAGGGATAATTATTTGTGATGGAAGTGAGGAGTGAAATGTGATTAGAGATTTATTTTTTATGATTAAAAATAAACCTAGATTCTATCTTTTTTTGCCAAACCTATTTTCTAGGTTATTTATCCGTTTTTATACCAGTAGAATCTAAATAATTGAATTAACCTGTGATTTCGAACCAATATCAATAAATATCCAATATCTATTAGTATCAGTTTGCCAAAAAACAATCGTATAATTGATTAGTGGCATGATTGCGGATAATCATATTCTAGGTAATTGTATAGTTTGTTTTCAACTACCGTTGAAAGTACTAATTCGATATTTAATTCAGATACATTACTAAGCAAGGGCCATTTAAATATTATTTAAGTAAACATTTTTTTATGGGTTTTTTTAATAAATTAGGATCTTGATGTTCTTTAGTTAATATGAGGTTTTTCTATTCTATATATTTAGTCTTTGCTTTATTACTACTGTTTTTCTCATGTAGTTCTAAGGATCAGAGTGATCAAAAAATCATTTCAATCAACCCTACTGCAGCCTCGGAATCTACCCTTTTATCTGTGTTTGTGGAGGAAGTTAAATTCATAAAGCTAGAAACAAAAGAAGAGTCGATTTTGGCAGGAACGAGAGAAATCATTATCAAAGATAGGTTCATCTATGCAGTTGATAAGTTTCAAAAGGCAGTATTGATTTTTGATATGGAAGGGCAGTTTGTGACCAAACTACTTAAATTGGGAGATGGACCTGATCAGTATAGAAACCTTGGTCCTGTGTTTATCTCAGATGATGAATCCACCATTGAGGTGATTGAAATGATGGGAGAAAAATCAAGAAGATTGACTTATTCAATGCCAGACTTCACATTGTTGGATGCTAGTCCTTTTAATACACCATGGTCAAACTCATGGAGAAGGGATGGGGAGATTTATTATTTTTCCACACAACAAATAGAGAATAATATTGATGGAGAGGCCACCAATGCGGCCATAATTGTTAGAGACGAAAACAATCAACTTTCTTCCATATTTCCAAAGACGATTGAAACAAAAAGTTCAGGATTTTCACCGTTTAATGAAAGCTTGACCGAAAATAAAAATGGTGATCTTTTTATTTCTTTGGTATATGACGATACATTTTATCAATTGAAAAATAAAGAAGCCATACCTGTGATGTCGATTGATTTTGGGTCTTTTGGGATAGATCATTCGATCAGTTTTGAATCTATCGAAAGACAAATGGAATACTTGGCACAGCAAACAGAAGGGAAAGCATCATTCCCTGTTTTAAATATCGAAGACCCAAGATTGTTGGTATTCTCCTACTATTTCAAAGAAAATGGGAGCAATGGACTCCATCAATATCTAGATTTCAAAGAAAGAAATAAGGTTATTCATACCAAGTCTATACTCAACGATCTCAGTCCTTTTCCCGAAAAAGTATTTCTAAGTTCCTACTTTTTCACAATAAAACATGAAGTAATGCACAAAGGATACTTGGTAGATATTGTACTCCCAAGTTATAGCCTCAATGGCAAAAAAGAAATAGAAGTAGAAGGTTTGGGATTGATCCATGCAGAGGATAATCCGATAGTGATGTTGATGAAGATGAGGGATTTATAAGACTTTTTAGTTTAAGATTGAACAAAGTGTTTTTTTTAAACAAAAAAATAAAACCACTGAATATCAATTAGTTATGATTTTTTGCAAAAAAAAAAAAATAGTTTAAAGTTTGGAGAATGTACTAATGATTTGTTATTATTGATAATCAGATCATTACAAAAATAACTGCGCAGGAATTTTTTAGGTCGGGTGAGTTAAATAAATTTTAAAACTTCTAATTTTAATAACGATGAAAAAATCTATTTTGCTTTATCTTTCGTGTTTTTGCATGATAGTCGGTTTAAGTTTTTCAGTAAATTTTGATACTGAAGCTGGTTGCTGGGATTGCGATAACTTTGTTCCAGTTTCTTATTGTACTGTTACTATGTTTGGTGGTATATGTGGTTCGAATTACAACCCTCATCAAAGATGTACTTGGGAATGTTCTAGTGGTTGTGAAGTATGCGAAGGTAGTGTTTTTCTTTTACCAAATTAAATAACATAACTATGATAAAGAAAGTAATATTAACGTTGGCTTGTGGGTTAATTCTAAGTATGTCCCAAATCCAAATTTCTATGTCTCATTGTAATACTGAAGGCACTAATGGATGGTGTAATTATTATGAAGAAGAAATTGGTGGTGTGGAAAAAAAATGTGAAAGCACTAGAAAAGAAGGAGCTTACACTGGTAAGTGTTTGTTGAATTCAGGTGGAGGTACAGTTCCTGTAATTATTCATTAATTGCCATTAGAAATGCAAGTGAATAAGGTATTTGTTATAATTTCTAGAAGGATCTACATGATCCTTCTGGTTTTAAATATGACTAGTTGTTCTAATTTTAAGAATGATTTATCAATTCCTTTAGATTATTCTTTTGATTTTTACGATTCACTAGTTATAGATTTGAATTCAGAAGGTTATTCATCTTCTCAGTATTCTTATGGTAAGTTTCAGGGACAAGATATTCTGATTACAAATAACCATGCGTTTAATAGCTTTTCAATTTATGATTTGTCTAACGGTAACGAGATTGAGGTTATTAATTTGGATAAAGATGATTATCAAAGCAAAATACCCCGAGGAAATGGGATTACGGGTATTTATTATCATAATGAAGATTCTCTTTTTTTAATGAGTTATACCTATAGATTAGTTTTAATTAATCTTCAGAAAGGCGCTATACAAGACATTTATAATCTTAATGGAGAATCGAAGGGAGTTAATAATAATAGAGTAAAGATTGACAATAAATACCCATTTGCTTTCGATGGAAAATATGTATTGACAACTAAAATTGATGACTTTTATTTTCAAAAAAAGGTGTTTAGCGTATTCGATATCGAAAAAAAAGTGTCTACTGATTTTTTTGATTTTCCAAAAATGTATGAGGATAAAGACCAATATCTGACTGGATCATGGTATCAGTATATCAATCATTATTATGATAAAAAGTCAGGTGATTTAATTTTTGGTTTTCCGATTGATCATCAGCTATACCGTTTGAATTTAGCCTCATTGAAAATAGAGACAAATGCTAATATTCATGCAAAACCATTTCATCAAGGGCACTATTACTATGTAGAAGATGAAGGCACTATGTCAGAAGAAGATTTCTATCAAAGCTTGAAAAACATATATAACCAATATCACTATACAAACTTGATGTATGATGAAAAAAATAAATTCTACTTAAGGTTGATAAAGCATCCTACAAAATCCCATATTTATGATCAAACTCCAACCCCACAAAAGTATCGTTCATCGGATCATTCTTTGGTAATTTATAATGATTTGCTTGAAATAATTGGTCAAGCCTTATTACCAAAGCATTATTTCCAAATAGGACTTTTTGAGCACTCAGATATATTTTTCTCAAATGGCTTATTGTATGTTAGACTAGTCCCATTATCAGATGAAAAAATTATTTATTACAGATATGAAATTCTTAAAAATTAGCTCAATTTTCTTTCTAATTTCGATTTTAATCTTTTCTTGTACGAAAAATCAAGACAATTACAATC
This sequence comes from Belliella alkalica, assembly GCF_022549785.1. Taxonomy (GTDB): domain Bacteria; phylum Bacteroidota; class Bacteroidia; order Cytophagales; family Cyclobacteriaceae; genus Belliella; species Belliella alkalica. The sequence continues at coordinate 56,532 of NZ_JAKZGO010000008.1, read as the reverse complement.
TTCCAAATGAGATTGCTTTTGAAACTGAAAAGATTTTTATTTTAGACAGTGTTAGTACAAGCGAATTGGTCCAACATCAAATGATTAAGACAGATTCAATGTCATATTTAGCGACAATGGATATTGTTATGAACCATATTAATCTTTTTGATTGGGAAAGTGGTAAAATTGTCGAGAAAATAAAATTTAATAAAGATGATGGACCGGATCAATTATTTACCCCCATTAATTTTTATATCCACAATTTGGATTCAATCTTTGTACAAGATCTAGGATTCGGGGTAAAGCTTATAAATCTAGATGGAAAAGTTCTCCAAAATTTTAAAATTGGTGAAGTAAAATCTGAAAACCAATTATATAATGGAATCCCAGCATATTTCTCTTCGGCTAGCGCAAGACCAATCTTTTTTCTTGAGAATAAGGTTTTTTATCCAACGACTCATATTGATATTAAAGAACCAGTCTTAGGAGTGTTTGACATATCGAATAATGAGCTTGAGGAAATTATTTTTTTCCCAACTGATGGGTTTGAAAATGGAAATTATATTTTTGAAAACATTTATCGAACTGTTTATTGGGACTGGGATAAAAATAAAGAATCTTTATATATCTCATTTCCAATAAGAAATGAGATTTACCATTATGATTTAAAAGATAAGGTTTTAACGGAAATTAGCTTATCTCCCGAATTTCAAGTTGATTTTTCGGGTCATTCCAATGTGCTTTTTTCAGATTTAAGACAATTTGGTACTTCTGAAGAAGAAAAAAAAGAAGCTATAAGGAGAGTAGAGATCTTTGAAAAAAATAAAAGCTTTTCGAGCATTCTTACTTGTGATGATATTATTTATAGAATTTTAATTCACGAGAAAAAAGAGTCTAATGTTAATTCATTTAATATTGACTTTAGAGATTTTGAGGTATACGCTTATAATTATAAAGGCCAATTGCTTGCGAAAAAGTTATTTAAAAATCCTCAAGATGATGGATCTGTGTTTTTAGTGAATAGAATGGATAATTTTATTATAAAAAATGAAAATAGTCTTTATGTAAGCGCCTTAAATAAAGATCAATCAGAAGAAGAGCTAATTTATAAAAAATTAAAATTAAAATGAAAAATAGCTTATCTATATTACTAATTCTATTTATCTCGAATTGTAATCCTAAACAGAACTTTCCGAATGTTCAAGGTTATCTAAATCAAGTAGATTCAGAACTCCTAAATCAGAATGTAAAAAATATAGTCTATGTTCCCTTTGATGCATGTAATTCTTGTGTCCATGGTATAATTTCATTCGTCTCGGAAAACCCATCGGTATTAGACAAAAACCTTTTTATTTTAGTAAAATTTAATTCCCTAAAGTCTTATAAAATTAAATATGGTCAAGAAATTTTTGATCATCAGAATATGGTTTTTGACTCAGGAACAAAATACTTTGATTTTAATTTTAAATTTAATTCACCGGTTTTATTAAAGTTAAAAAAGGGAACATTTGTTGTAGAAGGTGAGATTTTGTTAGAACCACAAGATTATATGTTTCATCTTGAAAATAATCTTCTTTAATAGTCAAGTTAGATTTAAGAAGGATTTTAGATCTATTTGAATTTTACCATTCACCCCCACAATTTCAACCTAAAAGTAATTAATTGCTTATTATTTCAATATTCTTTTCTAATTTCACAACTTAATTGCAAATATTCAGTTTGAAGATTAGCAAAGACCTTGGATCAGTTTAGAAAAATATTGCCTCAGTTTAGCCATTTTTGTTTGGCTTTGTTGCTAAGTGTTTTAGCCAACGGGGTATTCTTTTTTCACTCCCATACACTTGACAATGGCCGGATAATTACCCATGCGCATCCTTTATTGTCAGAGGACCATCAGGAATTACCAGATCATGGACATACTGAGGAAGAGTTACTCTACCTCGATTTGATTGCCCATGCAGAATATTTGCTGTTTGATTTCCAAATTGATTTTCGGGAGATTTCAGCGATAAACACAACTGACGATACCTTTGTAGTATCGATTAACTCTTACATTGATACCGAGTTTGGGTTTGAGCATAGAGGCCCACCCATCGTTTGATTTTTTTCTTCATTGACAATCGCTAGTTCTACAATCCTGAACTGCGAAATACCCTTATTTTAAAAAAAATATCTAATCAGACGAAATGCGATTAATCATACTAATTGCTATGTGCTTCATTTCTGTAGGCGCATTAGCATCACAAAATCTATCTATAGCTGGAAAAGTAATAGACAAAAATACAAGAGAACCAATTCCTGGGGTTTCGGTTTTTATTCCTGAATTGAACCGAGGAGTAGTTACTGAGATGGATGGGACTTTTTCCCTTGGGGCTTTGCCTGAGAGAAATATCACTGTTCAGTTTTCATTCATCGGCTACGCTACTCAGATCGAGGTAGTAAAATTGAGTGCCTCAAATAATTCTTTGGTCATTGAGTTGGAAGAAACAATATCCAACATTGACGAAGTGGTAGTTTCAGGTGCATACATCATGAGCAAGGAAAGCTCACCGATCTCTATTGAGAAAGTAAGCAGAGATGCAATTCTAAAAATGCCCTCTCCTAGCTTGATGACCTCCTTGACCAAAACACCGGGAGTCAATGAAATTTCCTTGGGTCCTGGCATTAGCAAGCCTGTGATCAGAGGATTGTCATTCAGCCGTGTGCTTTCTGTCTATCAAGGTGGAAGATTTGAAAATCAGCAGTGGGGAGCAGATCACGGTTTGGGTTTGTCTGAGACAGGCATCAGTAACATTGAATTGATCAAAGGCCCTGCATCGATCATTTATGGTTCTGGAGCAATGGCAGGTGTAGTGAACTTGATAGAGGAAAAAGATGCAGCTGCCGGTAAGGTAGAAGGAGATGTGAACTTGAGAGGATACAGCAATTCACTTGGACTCAGGACGGAAGCTGGAGCAAAAGGAGCTAGTGAAAATGGTTTTGTTTGGTCATTGAGAGCTGCTGCAGAATCCCATGCAGATTATCTAGACGGTGATGGCAATGCCGTAGGTAATACAAGATTCAATACCCAGAATGTCAAAGCTGGAGTAGGGTTACAGAAGAAATGGGGTGATACCAGAATACGCTATACCTATTTGAGCCAGAAACTTGGAATTATAGATGAGGATGATGTGAGCGAGTTGGTGACAAATAGAGGAGATAGGAAAGTTCAGTTACCCTTCCAAGATGTAAAAGATCACTTTATCAACTCGGAGACGAATCTATTTATCGGAGAAGACAGGATAAAAGCAACTTTTGGCTATCATATCAACTTCAGGGAAGAAGTAGAAGAAGCCGCTGATGAAGTGGATTTGGGTTTGAGACAGTCAAATTTCATGTATGATGTCAAATATTACAAAGAATTGACAGATGGTCTTGAAGCGATTTTGGGTGTTCAAGGTTTCTATTTGAGAAATATCAATTATGAGGAAGCAAATGAATTTTTGATTCCTGATGCCACAAAGGATGACAGGTCTGTTTATTTCTTATTGAACTACAATAAAGACAAATGGGTAGCTCAGGGTGGAATCCGCTATGATTATAGAAAAGTGACAGCCGATGCAAGTGCGGCACATATTGTTGATTACGGATTTTTGCTTCCTGGAGAGCCGGCAGATAGGACTTTGACTAGGACTTTTGATGGGGTGACAGCTAGTGCCGGGACGACATTCAGGCCAAATTCCTCGTGGAGGTTCAGGTTGAATGTAGCTCAGGGATTCAGAGCTCCTGATTTGGGAGAGTTGTTTTCCAATGGACCACATCCGGGAACGAATAGATTTGAAAGGGGAAGTGCTGACTTTGTAAGAGAACAGAACATCCAAACCGATTTTGGTATCAGGTATAGCACACCAAACTTCTCACTTTCTGGTGAGGTTTTTTACAACCACATAGACAATTATATCTTCTTTGCTCCGACAGATGAATTGATGGGAGACTTGACCGTGTGGGAGTTTGAGCAAACTGATGCTAGGCTATATGGTGGAGAAGTGGAACTGGATATCCACCCTACTTCGGCAAAGTGGGTTTCAGGATCGACTTCATATAGCATGGTGATCGGCCAAAGAAGGTCAGATATGACTTATTTGCCTTATATTCCGGCATTCAGATGGAATCAGTCTGTAGATTTCAGATTGAATAATGTGGGAGTATTTACAAATCCTTATATCAGTGTACTTGGATCGTTTATCTTTGACCAAAATAGAGAAGCACCTTTGGAAGAAGCTACTCCAGGGTATTACTTGTTGGGACTGAATGTAGGAAGTCAGGTAATGATGGCTGGCAAGTCACTTGATATCTATGTGAGTGGCTCAAATATTCTGAACAAAACCTATTTAGATCACATGTCACTTTTCAGACCTTTTGGAGTAAATCAAATGGGAAGAAATATTGCATTGAATGTAAGAATACCTTTTTGAGAAGGAAGACATAAGATATGAGACAAGGATAAAAGACTTAAGACTCGGTTGTCGATACTCTGAAAGGCTTAGACTTTGAATAAATCGGGATATACTTCTAGATTCAGAAATCTGAGTATATCCTGATTTTTAAAATTTTAGACTAAAACAACCTAACACCCACTGTCGGTATGATTGTTTTTATGTTGTCTGTGAAAATAAAGCCTCCGTTAAGTTGAAGGTTTCCTTTGATATTGTATCTATAAGATGCTTTGAATGTTTTTCCTTGGAAGACTGGACCAGAATCTTTTAAAAGGTAACCAATCTGAATAGTACTCCAAGGGGCTTTAGTAGGGTTGATTAAAATTTCAGCATTTATAAATGGATTATGGAATACATTGACCCCACCATCTGGTTTGTCAGTGAAAAAAACTGAATTGGTAATCGATGCTCCTAGACCTATTTTTTTTAAATTGACTACAGTTCTAAATCCCATCTCAGGAGCAAACTTTCCACCTATATAGTCCAAACCAAAAGGAATACCAAGAGTATAACTTTTTCTATGTGGAATATATTGAGTAATTATATCTTTAAGAGCTCCAATAAAAGTGTTTTCAGCCCAATCTGGGTGTAAATAATATGTTCTAACTCCATCTTTATTGAAATCTTTAATAGATTTGACAGCTCTCAATAATTTTTCTTCTATATCATCCTTTGGATAATCATTTGAGTTGAAAATAGCTTCAAGCCGACCTTTATTTGGCATTACGAACACCAAAGTATCTGTAAAATAATCTGGATTATTCTTCGTAAAATTTTTAAATGATGAAGTATACGTAGGAGTATTATCTTTCAACTGTGCCTGTGCAAGGTAGCTGAAGCAACATAAGAAAATTAGAATGATGATTTTTTTCATTGGTTTGTGTGTTTTGGTTGAATGATCCCTGTGCACAGGATTTTAGGTATTCAGCTGTTTTATTGTTCATAAAGTCGGGCCGTCAGCTCATTGATTTGTAACCTGAGTCCGCCTTTCTTTTTACTATTTAAATCTTGGATAGCCTGTAGCTCTTTTTCAGTAAGCTCTACGTTAAATCCATCAATCTTGATCCTTCGGCTAGGCTCTTCCCAATCGACTATGATGATTTTTTTACTTCCCTTGAAATCCTTTGTAGTGTCAAGTTCAGTGTCTATTTCATCTTCATGAATCTCAGCCACAAATAATTCCGGTAGAGGGATATCAATTTCAATCGCTTCCATTATTTCTTCTTTTCCAATAATCTGGATAAATTCCTCAGAAGGTGAAACCTCCTTTTTTGTAGTGGTTACACTTTCTATCTTCCTAACTTCTTGTGGTTTAACTTGGGTCGGAATTGGTTTGGTGATAGTTGTATTTGAAATGTCAGTCATTAAAAACTCTTCTTCAAAGTTGTTATCACTGTTTGTTAACCAAATCATTCCCCAAAATCCCAAAAGGAATATTGCTGCTGCAGAAAGTCTATATAATGCCACTACTCGCTTTTTGCGTTTGAGACTTTTCTGAATCCCAGCCCACGTGTTTTCTTTGGGGAGATAAATTGGGAGTTGATTTTTCAGGTTTGATACTTGCTGATCCAAGGGTTTGTTATCCAAGATCCTACCCCAGACATTTTCATCCGGAAGGTGCTCTGTCAAGCGGTTTTTCCAAGAATTATGTTTAGGATCTTTCATTTGGAGTAATAGTTTTTGCTTAAAGTTTTCTGCAATACTTTTTTTGCGTAATGAAGCTGGGACTTGGAAGTTCCAATGCTCACTTTGAGCATTTTGGAGATCTCTTCATGGGAATAGCCTTCGATTTCATAAAGAACAAATACTGCCCTGCTTGATTCTGGAAGGTTTCGGATGGCCTGATCTAGCATATCTCCGTCTATCCATTGGTCTAGCAGTAGATCATTTGATTGGATTTGCTCATTCAGCTCTTCAAATGCCATCTCAGAGCGGATTCCTTTCAGCGCTTTGCGGATCATTATTGTTTTGATCCAAGCTCCCAGAGTCGATTCTTTGCGGAAGTTTTTGATATTTCTGAATACATCAATAAATCCTTCCTGCAAGTAGTCATTCGCTTGATCATAATCATTGCAGATTCTATAGATCATGTTGAACATGGCTACTTTATACTTCTCAAAAAGCGCAAACTGAGCCTGAGCATTTTGGGCTTTGCAGGCTTCAATCAGTTCATCTTTATTGGAGTAGTTTTGTCCCATATTCAACTTAAAGAGTCTTCATACCCAAAAAAGGTTGGAATGAAAGTTAAAAAAAGCTAATATTTTTCATATTTATCAATTTTAAAAACTGCCATTCTTTGTGAGTCTCTAAAAATCACGATATTGGAGAAATATGAACTTAGTATCAAAGTCGCTGACATTTGTAATATTTCTCATTGTTTCCATTTCAAACAATGCCAGCTCTCAACAAAGTTTGAAGCTTTCGGGATTGATCATCGATAGAGACACAGAAATGCCAATTCCTTATACCAATATTGGAATCAAAAATAAGTTTGCCGGGACGGTCTCAGATCATCAAGGCTATTTTTCAATTGAATTAACAGAATCTGCAAATTCGGATACAATCGAAATTTCAAGGATTGGTTATGAAAAAATCAAAGCACCTATTGCTGATTTCGGATTTTCAGATTCAGAACCTATTATAATCACGATCAAACAAAGCATGATAGACTTGAATGAATTCACTATAAATGCGGATTATATTGAAGGTCAGAAGTCATTCGGTATTTTGCCTTTAAAATCTCGATTTGGATTTGCTTTTAATCCTATGAAATCAGATGCAAGGGCAAATTTAGGAAGAGAGTTGGGAATTGAGATTGATCCAGATGGTAAAGAAATGAGACTGAATAAGGTCAGTTTTGCAATTCAAAGTAATCAAATTGGACATATAACTTGCAGGGTTAATATTTATAAAGAAGATGCCATTCTTGAGGACAAACCGGGCGAAAAGGTTTTGGAAAAAATTTATGAAGTGACAGAAAAAGGCAAAGGTGTTCATTCTGTATCACTTAAAAGTGAGAACTTAATTTTGAGCGAAAAATCTTGGGTTACAATAGAGTTTGTAGATTTTCATGGTGAAAATGTTCGAGGGATAGTAACCTTACCAGTCAAGTTTCCTTTAGGTAAATATTTGTCGAGGGAAAGTAGTTTGGGAGAATGGAATTCCGTCATGGGTAAGCCCAGTATAAAAGCAGATGTGGAAATAATGGATTTTAGATAAATTGAAAGATAAATGTCAAATAGCTCTTCAACAAAAACCAAGACAATAGATGATATTGTGAAGCTTGGAGATCCAAGATTGTATCAAGTTTGTGAACCAGTACTGAAAGAAGAGCTTCATCTCGTTGAGGATTGGGTAAAGGATTTACATGATGCCATGGAAGATATTCGTAGGGTTTATGGCTTTGGAAGAGGTATTGCTGCTTCTCAACTCGGTATCTTGAAGCGATTATTTTATTTGAATCTAAATCGACCATATGTCATAATTAATCCCATCTTAAAGAATCAAAGTCCAGAGATGTTTGAGCTTTGGGATGATTGTATGAGTTTTCCAAACCTCCTTGTCAAAGTCCAAAGGCATCAATCACTTACTTTGGAGTATTTGGATGAAAACTGGGAAGCACAGTCGTGGGATCTTTCAGGTGATGTTTCAGAACTGGTTCAGCACGAATATGACCACTTAAATGGGGTGCTTTGTACCATGCGAGCTATTGATGATAAAAGTTTTCGCTGGAAGGAGAAATCTTAGATTTTTCTTCAGAGTATTGAGTTGTTTTATTTAAAATTTGATTGTAGCTGTTGAACCAAAGGTTTCGGTCTGATTTGCATTTTTTACTTTACCTGATAGACATAACTTGCTTCGCCTGTAATTATCCCGATTCCATTTTGAATGTTTGCAAAGACCTGAACTGGCTGAGCGAATGGGTCACCATCATTCCACCATTGCAACCCATAGGTCGTATGGAACTTATAATAACTCTCAGAGACAGATTTCAGCACGATAAAAATCTCAACATCTCCTTCTAAAGTAAAAAATGTTCCATAAGAAAACATATCTAATATGGCTTCTTGACCTTCAAAAAGCCTATCATTGATCAAAATAGCATTGTCAAAGCGGTAATCGTTTTGATAAGTGGGGTTTTTAGGATTCAATTGAAGTGAATAGAAACTTGTGTGTTGTTGTTCATTTCCGAATTGATCTTCAAACGTAGTTTTGACGTTTGCATATCCATAAATCTCATAAAAGTTTTCTCCAATGGGATCATCAAAAGTTATGGTTATGTCTTGCTCTACAGACCAAAAATCCTTTTGAATTTCACCATTGAAAGTGAAGGTTTTGATCGGTACTATCTCAGGGATAGTTTCAATAGCAGTTACAGGTTGGTAATTAGGGACATTAGCTATGACCTTATATTGTTTTCCTTCTTGAATAAGGAAATTAAGATTTTTGTATATTCCATTTTCCTCTTCAAACTCTAATTCATAGGTCACACCTTCACTTTCCAAAAAAACCTGGGCATTTTTGATCGGTTCATAAATGTAATTGTTGTCCAAAGCGTGCTTACTAAAGGATAGTCTTACTTTTGGAAATTCGTTGGCTTTTAGGACAGTTGTGAGTGTGACCTGAGGTCTGTCAAATGGAATGTCAACATCCACGACTGTTTCACAAGAAAAGGAAACCAATCCCAATATTAGAATTAAAAGTGCCGGAAAAGTCTGATATGATTTCATATGCGCTTAGAATTTAAAACCGTAAGAAAAAGAAGGAATAACTGGGAAAAGGCTGTATTGAATTATTTTCCGATTGCCATTTCTATCATAGCTGAGATCCATGAAGAATGGATTCATCCTGTTATAGACATTATAGATTCCTAGCGTCCACTTTCTTTCGCCCCATCTTTTGGTTTTCCACCAACTGAAACTCAGGTCCAATCTGTGATAAGCAGGGTTTCTGAAATTATTTCTGCTTTCATAATATTGAATCTCAGGTCTATAATTTCCGCCCCAACGACTCATTTCGGGACCTTCATATCTTTGTGTTGGAAGTGATATTGCATTGCCTGTACCATAGACCCAAACAAGTGAAAAATCCTTATTGTCTTTCCATTCATGGGTCAAAGCCAAGCTTATGTCATGTCTTCTGTCATATTTGTAAGGAAACCATTCTCCGAAATTCACTTCGTCAAATTTCCTTTCTGTATTAGACCACGTATATCCTAGCCAACCTGATATTCTTCCGATTTTCCTTTGTGCAAGTAGTTCTATCCCATAGCTTTTCCCTTCTCCTACAGCGACTTTGTCTTGCCAATCTTCGTCAATATTCAAGTAGGTTGCACCATCTCTGTACTCGATAAGGCCATCCATAGTTTTGTAATAGGCTTCGGCACTCAATTCGAAGCCTTTGAAATTCTTCACAGCTCCAATAGCTGCCTGCATAGCTTTTTGCGGACCAATATTTGGCGTAGCTGGTACCCAAAGATCAGTGGGTAATCCCAAGCCAGCATTAGTCAGCAAATGGATAAATTGCGCCATGGTGACAAATGAAGCTTTGATGGATGTACTTTCATTCAATAGATATCTTGCAGCAATCCGTGGCTGGAGGGAATTGTAATTTTGTCCATCAGTGAGAAAACCAGAGTAGTGTAAACCCAAATTCGCTTTGAATCTACTGCTGATATTGATGTCATCTTCTGCATAGAATGAGTATTCTGTAGAATTGAGTTCGCTAGCTCCGAGTCTCAAGTCATTGGCTTCTTGGGAATTTTTACTGGCATAGACTCCAGGTGAGAATTTGTGTAGGATAACATTTGTTCCAAACCTGATATAATGATCTGGGTTTGGGATATATTCAAAATCCGCTTTGGCTGCCCAATCCCGAATACCAGAAAAATACCTTTCAGAATAAAGATTAGATTGGCTTCCAGATGGTCCTGTTATTTTTTCTTTGTATTCATTGAAAAGGTCAAATTGATATCTGCTATAGGTGAAAGTATAATTGCTAAAAAGCCTACTATTGATGACATTGTTCCATCTAAGCGCAGAGATAAAATTACCCCATTTTAGGCCAAATTCCTCTTGATAATCAGTTCTTTCATTGTTGTTTACATAAAAATCATTGTATCTCGCATATGCTTTATCATCACCCGAGTACACACTAAAATAGATTCTGTTTTTGTCATTTACTTTGTGGTTGACTTTACCGTTGAGGTCATAGAAATAATAACCAACGCTTTCATTTCCATTGGTAGCAGCCTTTATAATAGGCCTAGCTAAGATGTCTAGGTAAGTTCTTCTGGCTGAAAGGATAAAGGAAGTCTTGTCTTTTTTGATAGGGCCCTCCACAGTGATTTTGGAGGCAATAAGACCAATAGAACCTTCTCCCTTGACCTCCTGCATATTTCCTTCTTTCATAGTGATATCGATTACAGAGGATAACCTGCCGCCATATCTTGACGGAAAGCCCCCTTTTATCAGTTCTACATTGTTGATTGCATCGGCATTGAAAACAGAAAAGAATCCGAAAAGGTGAGAAGCATTATAAACCGGCACACCATCCAAAAGAATCAAGTTTTGATCTGGTCCACCTCCCCTCACATATAGACCACTCGCACCTTCTGTCCCTGACTGCACTCCAGGAAGCAGTTGCAATACTTTAAAAACATCAACTTCACCCATCAGTGCGGGAAGTTCTTTTATCTGTTTGATAGGGACATTGATAGAACTCATTCTAGTGATCTCCTGTACCTTGTCCATCGATTCTGCAGATACTACGACTTCCTCTAAAACACCATCAGGAATTAAAAAAACATTGATAACCGTATCACTTTTTGGGGCAAGTTGAAAGCGTTTTGTTTGGTACCCTACAAAACTGAAATACAAATCCACACTATCTTTTTCTGTAGTGTAGCTGTAGAACCCAAACTGATTAGCCACGGCACCTTTTTGTGAAATCTTATCATAAATATTGGCACCGATAAGGCTTTCCCCAGAACCTTCTTCTTTAATATTCCCATTGATGGTTACCTTCTGTGCATTAACATGCCCCAACAAGAAAAAAAACAAGATTGTAAAAAAGTAGTTTTTCATCATAAAGTTATAGAAAACATTCAAATACAAACAATTCTAAAGAATTGAAATGCAATTATAGATAAAAACTGAATACATTGGTTTATTTGAAACTTAAATTATTGTTATTTAACAATTTTGTGCTTGCTCACTGTCAATAAATGGTATCAAATGATTGATGAAGCGTTAGTAACCGTGTTTATTCGATTTAAATCCAAAGGCGCTAAAATAACATGAAGTCCATTGATATGTATTTAAAAAGTGTTGCTTGAAAAATTTCGCATCATGTATACTTTATCTTGATTAGGCTTAGGTGATTCAAAAATCTGAATAGAATTCCTGCTTTTTTTCAATTCCATCGGGCTACTTAAAATTATTTGTCTAAATTTGCACCAATTTAGCCATAAGTATTTACACCTCTTAAACCCTCACTAATAATGCCTAAGGATAGCAGTATCAAACACGTCCTCATCATCGGTTCAGGTCCCATCGTCATTGGTCAAGCATGTGAATTTGACTATGCAGGCTCGCAAGCAGCCAGATCACTCAGGGAAGAAGGAATCACTGTCACGCTGATCAATTCCAATCCAGCGACTATCATGACAGATCCAGTTACCGCTGACAACGTGTATTTGCTCCCATTGGAAAAGAAATCCATCGTTCAAATCCTCAAAGAACAGCCGACCATAGACTGTGTTTTGCCAACTATGGGAGGACAGACAGCTTTAAACCTCGCTATTGATTGCGATGTAGCAGGAATTTGGAAAAAATTTGGAATTAGAATGATCGGCGTTGATATCGATGCGATAGAAACTGCTGAGAATAGAGAAAAATTCAAAGCCTTGTTGGAGAAATTGGACGTAGGGGTTTGTATTGGTAAGACTGCGACATCTTTCCTTCAAGGAAATGAAATTGCACAAGAAATTGGTTTTCCATTAGTAATTAGACCTTCTTACACTCTCGGAGGTACAGGAGGTGGATTTGTAGAAAAAGCCGAGGACTTTGAAAAGGCCTTGACGGCAGGACTTCAGGCTTCACCTACCCATGAAGTATTGATCGAGCAAAGTATCATGGGATGGAAAGAGTATGAGTTGGAGGTTTTGAGGGATTCTATCGGAAACATGGTTGTGATCTGTTCAATTGAGAACTTTGATCCGATGGGTGTGCATACTGGTGATTCGATCACTGTGGCACCTGCCATGACCTTACCGGACACTGTTTATCAAGAGTTAAGAAACCAAGCCATCAAAATGATGAATGGCATTGGGAATTTTGCAGGAGGATGTAATGTACAGTTTTCTGTAAGTCCAGATAATAAAACGATCATTGGTATTGAAATCAATCCTAGGGTATCTCGCTCTTCTGCACTTGCATCCAAAGCGACTGGATATCCAATCGCTAAAGTAGCTGCAAAACTGGCCATAGGTTATAATTTGGATGAAATCCAAAATTCCATTACGGGTACAACTTCTGCTTTTTTTGAACCTTCTATAGATTACGTAATCGTAAAAATCCCTAGATGGAATTTTGACAAGTTCAAAGGGTCGGATAGAAAATTAGGACTCTCGATGAAGGCTGTGGGTGAAGTAATGGGGATTGGAAGGAATTTCCAAGAAGCACTTCAGAAGGCTTGTCAATCTTTGGAAATCAAGAGAAATGGACTTGGTGCAGATGGGAAAGAGCTGAAAGATCAAGATAAGATTTTGTATAGTTTGGCGAATCCTAGCTGGGACAGATTGTTCCATGTTTATGATGCTTTTAAGTTGGGGATTTCTTTCAGAACAATCCAAGATTTGACCAAAATCGACAAATGGTTCCTGAAGCAAATCGAAGAATTGATTCATCTGGAAAGGGAAATTGAAAAGTTTGATATCAATTCTATTTCACGTGACTTGATGGACAAAGCCAAGAAAAAAGGTTATGCTGATAGACAATTAGCGCATCTGTTGGATTGCTTGGAAAGTGAAGTCTTTGACAAGCGTTACAAAGAAATGGGTATCAAGCGTGTTTATAAGCTTGTAGATACATGTGCTGCTGAATTTGAAGCACAAACTCCTTATTACTACTCTACTTTTGGTGATGAAAATGAATCGATTCCGAGCAACAAAAAGAAAGTTGTGGTATTAGGTTCTGGCCCAAATAGGGTAGGGCAAGGAATTGAATTTGATTATTCATGTGTTCATGGTGTCTTGGCTGCGAGAGAATGTGGCTATGAGACTATCATGATCAATTGTAACCCTGAGACTGTTTCTACAGATTTTGATATTTCTGATAAATTATACTTTGAGCCAGTATTCTGGGAGCATATTTATGAAATAATCCTTCAGGAAAATCCAGTTGGAGTCATCGTACAGTTGGGGGGTCAGACAGCCTTGAAGCTCGCAGAGAAACTTGATAAATATGGTATCAAAATCATAGGAACCAGTTATGAAGCCTTGGATTTGGCTGAAGACAGAGGTAGATTTTCTCAACTATTGAAAGAAAACGATGTCCCATATCCAGAATTTGGTACTATTCACAATACTGACGAAGCTCTGGAGCTTTGCAAAACAATCGGATTCCCACTTTTGGTAAGGCCTTCTTATGTATTGGGTGGTCAGGGTATGAAGATTGTGATCAATGAAAAAGAGCTCGAAGAACATGTGGTGAATGTCCTAAGAGATATTCCAAACAATGAAATCTTATTGGATCATTTCCTTGAAGGAGCAATAGAAGCAGAAGCTGATGCGATCTGTGATGGCGAAAATGTATATATCATCGGGATAATGCAGCACATAGAACCAGCAGGGATACACTCTGGAGATTCTTATGCAGTCTTGCCTCCATACAACTTGGGAGATTTGGTGATCAGGCAGATCGAAACCTTTACAAAGAAGATTGCTTTGGCATTGAAAACAAAAGGATTGATCAATATCCAATTTGCAATCAAAAATGATAAAGTTTTTATCATTGAAGCCAACCCAAGGGCATCTAGAACCGTTCCATTTATCTGTAAAGCATATCAAGAGCCTTATGTCAATTATGCTACTAAGGTGATGCTAGGAGAGAATAAAGTCACAGACTTTGAATTCAAACCAGTGAAAAAGGGTTATGCTATTAAAGAACCGGTATTCTCTTTCCACAAATTCCCAAATGTCAATAAAGAATTGGGTCCAGAAATGAAATCAACTGGAGAAGCGATTTACTTTATTGATGATTTGATGGATGATTTCTTCCTTAAAATCTATAGTGAGAGAAACCTTTATTTGAGTAGGTAGAGAAATGATGCGTGATAAAAGTTGAGAAAGTTACTTTAACGGTTTCCTTCTCAACTTTATTATTCATTGATTTTCAAAATTATATTAAATGGGAGCATTATTAAAGTTTGTAGTAATATTACTAGGAGTAGGCTGGTTGTTAGGCCAGTTGATCAGGTATTTTCTGAGAAGCAAGTTGGCGAAATTTGCACAGCAAGTAAATGAAGCAGCCAGAGAGCAACAGCATGCTCAACAAAGAAATACTACTCCGAAAAATGGGAACGTAAATGTTGATCATATTCCTGAGAATTTCAAATCCAAGCGCTCCAAAGAAATCAAAGGTGGAGATTATGTGGATTATGAAGAAGTGAAAGATTAGCTAGAAAAGTAAGCTTCAATTTTTAAATATATTTAAAAAAAAGAGTCCTGAAAATTAATTCAGGACTCTTTTTTTTGTTCTGTGTTAGCCGGTTTAATCTTTAAGGACTTCACATTTATCATAAGCAGGGTCAATGTCTATATATACATCTTCTTTAGCAGTCATAAACCAAGTGCTGAGGATATCATCTTCCTTTTTCCTCATAGTTGCTGCCTTTAGCTTTTCATAATCATCATTCATGTTTGCTCTATGCGCAGGATACCTGTTTTGGTAATATAAAATCCTGATCTTAGTACCTTCTCTTGGATCTTCAAATCTCATTGGTTTGGTTATGGAGCCAATTTTCATGCTGTCAATAGTAAAGTACAATACAGGATCTTCCAATGTTCTCAAAGTAAGTTTGTTCGATCCAGATCCCGGATCAGARAAAAACCCGCCGTTATCAGAGGTGTTTCTGTCTTCTGAGTATTCTTTAGCTGCCTTTGCAAACTCGATTTTACCATCCATGATTACTGTCCTAAGACTATCAAGATATCTTTCTGCTTTGAGTATATCTTCTTCAGAAGGCTCAGGCTTGATCAAAATATGCCTTGTATTGAAAGTATTTCCACGTCTTTCCAATAATTGGATCATGTGAAATCCAAACATTGTCTCTACTGGATCGGAAATTTCACCTTGCTTCAAACCCAAAGCGGTAGCTTCAAATTCAGGAGCAAGTTCTCCTCTTCTGAAAAAGCCGAGTTCACCACCTTGAACAGCTGATCCTGGATCTTGGGAATATTGCTTAGCGAGTGTCGCAAAATCCGATGTACCATTCCCTATTTGTTCTTTAAGACCTTTCAAGAATGCTGCTACTTTATTTTTGTTTGCCTCATTCACTTCAGGTTTTCTAACGATTTGCCCTACTGTCACTTCAGCAGAGAAAAATGGTAATGAATCCTTATGGATAGAATTGAAAAATCTTCTTACTTCTGCAGGTGATACACTTATTCCTTCTGTGATTTTCCCTTGCATTCTTTGCACGATCATTTGCTCCTTCAGAGCTTCTGTGATCTCGGCTTTCAATTGCTCAGAAGTTTTACCATAGACTTCCACAAGCGTGTTTTCATCGCCTCCAAATTGTGACATGACCATCGAGAATCGTTGGTCTGCCTGAATCATCACTTCAGCATCACTCACCATCACTGAATCTATTTCAGCTTTGGCTACCATCAGTTTGTTGATCAGCAATGATTCAAAAATATCACACTTGGTAGGAGCTTCAAAGCCTTGTTGTGCGTTGGCAATTGCTTCTAAATAGGTTTTTTGGACATCAGATTCTAGGACGATTGAATTATTTACCTTGGCGACAATTCTATCAATTACTTGACCCGTTTTGGGAGTATCCTTTTTCTCTTCCTCTTTGTTCTCTTCTTGTGCGATTGTACTGCTTGTTATCCAAAACAAACCTGCAACTGCCAAGAGGTATTTTACTTTAATCATATATCTGAAACTCATTATTTTCTTGTGCTCTTTTGTAAATATCTTTTTGGAGTTGTTCCACCAATGCTACCTTTTTTTTATTCATTAGTATTTTGGCAATCTCCTCTCTGACAAAATCCAAAGGTGGGATTTGATCTTGCAATTTGTATTCCAATATTTTGAAGTAATATGTGTAGATTTCATCATCTACTTTTAGTGTTCTGTTATTTCTCAATAATTCCACTTTATTGTTGTTTTCGGCAAGTGGAGTATTGACAATAATGTCCTCAAATCTAACCCACGTTGAATCTTCTATGTAGTAATTTGAGGCATGATTGAGTGCTATCTGTTTTAAATTTGCCTTATTCTCTTGCTTATCAGATGAGAGTAACTTCTCTAAGGTTTTGTTTTGTTGATTATTTTTTTCCAGTTTGTAGAAATTTGTTCTTACGATTATCTCCTTTAAGCTAAAATTACTCTTATTTTCGTTGTAGTAGCTTTTAATTTCATTCTCACTTATAATTGAATCTATATGATCATTTATATATGCTTTTTCAAATTCATAAATCATCAAAGCATAGCGATAGTCAAGAAGTTTTCTGTTTAACTCTGTTTCATCAAAAGTTATTGTACTTCCAGCTTCTTTGATCATCAATTGCTTTCTTATCCAAGACTGCACGTACCTATTTGTGATATTGATACTATCTTCTTCAGTACTTTTCTCTGTCACGAGAAAGGTTACTTCTGACCTTTTCAGGCTTTGATTCCCCACAGATGCTATGATAGGATTTTCTTCTTCACTATCTTCTCCTGATTTGTACTCGAACAAATCACATGAACTGAGTAAGATGCTCAGCAAAACTGGGTAAATGAGTTTATTTTTTTGTAACAACTTCGTACACTCTATTTTTTTCTTCCTCGTTGATGCGAATTATGTAATTTTCTTTTAAGGTGGTAACCATAGATTTATCAAGATACTCTTGATAATCTTGTATAACCTTTCCTCTTGTTTCTTCGAACTTCTTTGGACCAGCAGGGATTTTTTTTCCTAATATGACAAAATGAGTTTTCCCATCGATTGAAATTTCTTGAAACGTATTATTTGTCGTGATTCTGCTAAGAACAGGATGTGAATTAATTTCAAATATGTTATTTTGAATTGTAAATGCCAAAGGGTCATCATTCAGAAAAGTATTTTCTAAGCGTGTTTCAAGATTGTTTTGGTACTTTTTATCTATCAGAAACCTTTTGACAGCATCTTTTCTAGAATCTTTGCCCATTTTCACAATAAGTGCCTCGTAGCGGTCGCTCCATTGATATTTTTCTCTATTTGCTTCAAAATATGCTATTTGACCAAGACTATCTTCTAGTGCTTTTTGCCAAACCTTTTGATTCATAAGTGAAAATATTAGAATGCCATCTCTATATTCCTTAAGGATCATTTGGTAGTCTTTATTGTTAGCTTCCAAATCTTTTTCCTCTGTATCATTAAGATTTACTTCTACAAACTTATCATACCATGCATTAAAGTATTCTTTATTGCCTAACCTTACAATTTGGTCGTTGGAATTCATAAATATCAATAGATCACTGACTGACTTCTCTTTTCCTTGCATAGAGATTAGCATATCTTCTTTCCAAGATTTAGCATCAATTTTTTCAAAAGCTTCTTTTCTCGGTGCGCTTTTGAAAATTTGGTTTAATGAATCTATCAGTTTTTCGTTTTCCTGAAATGAATACCTGGATTTTTGTATGGCAATTACTTGAGATTGAATTAGAGTGGATCTGCTGTCTCTTAGAATTTTAGATTTAATCATTTCCTCCATTTCCTCGTATGGTGCTATAGGTTTTTTATCTTCCAACCTAATGATGTGATAGCCATATTGTGTTTTTACAGGCGAAGAAATCTCTCCTAATTCCGACAAATTGAAAGCTACTCTTTCAAATTCAGGAATCACAGAACCCACACTTATCCATGGTAGTTTGCCACCTGAATTTTTGGTGCCCATATCTTCTGAGTACAGGGTGCACACATCCTCCCATACACTTTCTGGCTTTTGCAATTCACTATAAATATCACCCACTTTTCTCAAAGCTCTTTCTTCTACTACTGGATCATTTGATTGGGTTCTGATAAGAATATGTGAAACTTTAATCTCCCCAGGATTTGGTTTTCTGTCTTCAAGTTTGATAAGATGATATCCATACTCTGTGGAGATTGGGTCAGATATTTCTCCTGTTTGGAGTCTATATGCTGCATCCTCAAACTGGTAGACCATCTGTAGAGCAGTGAAATACCCAAGATTGCCTTTGTTGTCTTTAGCTGATGGGTCATCTGAATGTTCGAAGGCTAATTCATTAAAATCAGCCCCGTTTTCGGCCTCAGATTTGAGTTTTTCTGCCATTCTAAATACTGCTACACTGTCTTCTCTGTTAGCATTTGATGGGAACTGTAAAAGAATATGACTTGCTTTGATGACCTCTTGCATTCTGTTATATGCTTTCATCAATTCACCTTCTTGAAGTGAGTTTTTAATCAAAAAAGGTCTTATAAGATCCTCTTTGAACATGCTAAATTCCTTCTGGAACTCATCTAATTCGTCCAAACCCTCATTTTCAGCCTCTTTTACTTTTAGCTTAAAATTGACGAACAGATTAAAGTTATCTTCAAACTCCTCTTTTGAAATAAGCTCTTCTTTGTTTTGAAATGTCCTATTTTTGGAAAGTATATTTAAAAATTCATCCGCATAAATATCCTCGTTTCCGATCGTAAGAAGAGAAACAGGCCCTTTATCCAGATTGTCCTCTTGCTTGATTGTAGCCTTTGGACTACAAGAAAAAGCAAGGATCAATAAAGTGCTATAGAAATATTTGATATTCATAATGCTGGCATGCCGAAAATTATACTGCAATGTTACAAATTAAAATGTAGATTTATTTGGGTCGCAATGATAAAGAATCTATAATTAACAATTATTTGGATTTAAGATTTTTGAACAATCTGCATGTGTTTTGTAATCCAGATGTCTCAAACTCAATTTTATCCATAATTTTTTTAACAAGGATGATGCCTAAGCCTCCTTTTCTTTTCGCTTTTTTGACTTGGGCGATTTCTGGTTCTACATACTCAGTAATATTAAAGCCATCACCAGAATCTGTAATTTCAATTTTTAGTAAGCCCTTCTCTTTCTCTACGCTTATTTGTATAGACTCATTAGAATTACATCCATGGGAGTGTATGATTAGGTTTGCGCAAACCTCGTCCACCGCCAATGTAACTTGGTGTTGTTCTATTTCGGAAAGGGATGTATCCTGTAAGATTTTATTCAAAAAATTTCTAAGATCCGAAAGTCGACTTGTTTCACAATATAATTTTAGCTCATACTTCATCATAACTCCATCACTGCATCTTCTTTACTAGACTTGATATTGATCAACTGATCCAATCCCAAGATTTGAAATACATGAAATACTTTTTCATTGAGTCCAAAGATCACTAGGCCTATTTTTTTTTCATTAAAATCCTCAATGTATGACATAAATACACCCAAACCAGCTGAAGATATGTATTCTAGTTGGGAACCATCTACTAAGATGTTTTTAGTGTCGGTTTCTACCAAGGCAACTATTGCTTCATCAAGCTCCACGGAGTTGCTTGCATCGACTTCTCCAATCAGTTTGATTGTTGTATAATTTGAGTTTTTTGAAGTTTCGATCTTTAGCATGATATTGTATACGCTTTTATTGTCAAGGGGTTATTTAATAAATTTGATTACAAGAAGTGAATAGTCATCATCAGGAAGAGTTGAAGAGCCTATAAACTCATAAACTTGATCAATGATTTTTTGTTGGATTTCTGCAGCACTCAAGTAATGAAACTTACAAAGCACTTTTTTAAGTCTTTCGTATCCAAATTCTTCAGAATTTTCATTTTTGGCTTCTACAATACCATCAGTAAACAAAACCAAAATATCATTTTTATTTAGAGAGAGTTCTTTTTCATGTACATACTTTTCATAAAGCTGATTCCTCAAAATCCCTAAGCCCATTCCATCGATACTCAAGTATTCGCAATCTTCTACTTTGGCATTGTAGTACAAAGTAGGACAATGGCCTGCTCTTGAGTAGTTGATTTTTCGCTCTTTGGTATTTATTATGTAGTAAGCCGTCGTAATAAAATGGTTCTTTTCCAAACAATGGCTAAGAGCTTTGTTAGCCTTGATCAAGAACTCTTTTGGAGTAGGGTTTAGTTGAACAAGACTATGGAATATGCCTTTCATCTGAGACATGTTGAATGCTGCTGAAGTGCCTTTTCCAGATACGTCCCCGATTATCACAGCAAACTCATTTTTACCGAGTATTTGCGTTTCATAATAATCTCCTCCTACTTCATCTGCGGCTTCAGAAAATCCATGGATTTCGAATGTATCGTCATGATGTAATGTGGATGGAAGCAGGCTCCTTTGTACACGTTGCGCAATTAGAAGCTCTTCTTTGTAGCGTTCGTTTTTCAACGCCTCATTCAAAAGTCTATAATTTTCTACAGAAATACATGCTTGTCCTACAAAAGTCGAAATGATATTCATCATCTCTTTGTTAAACCCATCCTTGACTTCTTTTAATAGGATAACTCTCCCTACCGTCTCCTTGTTGATGACCAATGGCGTGATCGTTACAGATTTGTATTTGAGGTCTTGAATTTTTCCAGACAGAATTTTTGAGTCATTATTTTTTTCTTGCCAAGAAAATTCCGAAAATGGCCTGGTGGAATTAATCAGGTTTTGCAAATCCTTGCGCTCACTGTTTGTGACATATCGTTGGTGGATTACCTTGCAGTCATTTTCATTTGTTTTTATTTCAAGCCATGCAGCATCTACATAAGCAGCACTCATACAAGAGTCCATTAATATGTCCAAAACTTGATTCTCATTTTCTCCTGGCTTGATTGATTGGCTCAATCTTTGGAAGTTGATCGCTTCGACGAGTTTTTGTTCAAAAACAGAAGAAGTAGGTAGGTTAAATAGTGTAACCAAAAAACTGAAGACAGCGTAGATGAAAACAAAAGCAAATAAAGAAAGTAGAAAAAGGTTGTCAGTCAAGTTAATATAGAGTGAGTTTCCTTGACTGTAAGTAAGGATTTGAATAAATAGATATGCAGCCGAAAACTGGATTAAAAGCATGAAAAGAATGGATTTCCACTTTTCTTTAAAAGTCAAATATGGTATCCATTTTAAGTTGATTGAGAGAGAAGCCCCAAATATTACAAGAACTGAAAGACCAAATAGGAAACTGTAGTCGAGAGTATTTTGATTGAAAAACACAAAAAACATACTTACTAAGAGTCCTATCTCAAATGCTTGCCATTGCTGAACGACTTTTTTGGTTTTTTGATAAAGAATCAAATGCTTCCACAGCAAAGTACACGACACCAGAAATACAGTGGCAAAACCAAAATCAACATGGTAGAAAACATTCCTTAATAAGGGGTCAGATGCCAACCTGCTCTCTCCAAGAAAATAATAGAAAATTGATATAAATATTGAAATACTGGTAGCTACTATTCCAGTGGTTGCAGCTCTCCAAATAAGGTCAATAAAATTGTTTTTTTTACTATTATTTATGGAGTAATTAAAATAAATATATACAACTATAAAAAAAAGTATCTCAAGAATGTAGGATATTTCTGGAGCGGTACCAGAATCCATTTGATTTAGTTTACCAAAAAGCCTAGTAATATCTACAAAAAGTAAGGATAGCCAAGTCATAATGGCAACCAAAAGACTTATCTTGCCGATATTTAGGTTTGGAAACTTGAACATTTTGTGTAGAAGACTACAATAATACACAAACTAACTTAATTTTCATGAAACCGCTTACCTGAATAAGTATAAATAAATGTTAAAATTTTAAAAGTTAATTATGAGTAGATTATTTAGTTTTTCAATTTTCTTAGTTTTAGTATTGGCCTCTTGTACTGCGGCAGATATCAATAGATTTCTTGAGTCTGCAGGTGGTCAAGGACCACTGACACAAGCTGAAGTTTCAAGTGGTTTGAAGGAAGCTTTGGTACAAGGAATCAGCAAAGGGGCCGATAAAGCGTCTGTTACTGATGGTTTTTTTAAGAATGAAATGATTAAAATTCTCCTTCCCGAAGATGCACGCAGGGTAGAATCTACCCTTAGACAGATTGGTTTAGGATCTGAAGTGGACAGGGCTTTGTTGGCAATCAATAGAGGTGCCGAAAAAGCAGCGGTCGAGGCGAAACCAATATTTATCAGTGCCATAAGACAACTTACAATCCAAGATGCATTCAACATCCTCAAAGGAGAACCCGATGCAGCTACTCAGTTTTTGAGAAGGACTACCGAGACGCAGCTCGTAGAATTATTTCAGCCAAGGATACAAGAATCACTCAATGAGGTCGAAGCTACAAAGTTTTATAGCGATATAGCCACTACCTATAACGCCATACCACTTACAAATAGAAAAATAGATCCAGACCTTAATGCTTATGTTACCAATCGGGCAATTGACGGACTTTTCAAATTGATCGCAGAAGAAGAACAAAATATCCGAAAAGATCCATTGGCAAGAACCTCCGCATTGATGAGAAGAGTTTTTGGGGCACAGGATTAAATTAAGGTATGTCCACAATATAACGGAAAGCATTTCCTACGGGAGTGCTTTTCTTTATTGGAAAGGGAAATAGGCTACTTTTCATATACGTCAAATCCCTTATTTTGCGTAAATCAAAAACATCTAATCAAAAGAAAAAGCAATTTAGCGAAGGTTTTAATTTAGAAAAGAGCACCCACTAGATGGATAATTATATCATAAACGACGCTGATAAGATCAATCACCTCTTCGAAACTTTCTTTAATTATGTCAGGGTATTAATAGAAATCCCCGAAAGTGACCAAGCATACTGTCGCCAACTTTTTCAACCTTTTTTTGCTAAAAAAGATACTATTCTCGAAAGGGAAGGGACTTTGCATAAATATCACAATTTCATTGTCTCTGGTCATATGCGTAATTTTCATCATAATGAAGAGGGAAAAGAGATCACTACAGATATCAACGATGGGTCAAGATTCTTTACTTCATACTATCATTTTATAAATCAAACAGTATCTAACGAAAATCTTCAGTGCGTTACTGATTGTGAATTTGAAAAAAAATACTATGAACTTACAAAAACACAATCTCAGTAATAATCCCTTTCCCAAATTTTTGTTCTACAATCTCCAACACTTTGGTACGATTCATTGACATTTCTTTTTTGATTGCACCTGAGGTGACTTTTACAAAAAGTTTTTTGTCCTTGATATAAACTGAGGTAGTCCTGCTCGCTACAGTATTTCCCATCATTTCAGGCCATGATTGTACCAGAAGTCTTTCGTCAAATTTATCCTTTAGCCTATAAGCTTTGAGCAATTCATCGAAAGCTTCTTGAAGTGGTGCAACTTCTTTTTTCCTGTTTGAGTGATCTCTGTACTTCTCCATTTCAATTTCAAAAGTAAGCTAATTTATCAGATAAAAAGTGAAGCCGCAATACTATCTGCCAAAAGCTTTCCTTTCTTACTTAACAGAATGTGGTCGTTCTGAATTGCTATCAACTTTTCATCTTCTAATTGTTTCAACATTCTCTTTTTTTGCAAAACAAAATCCATTTTGAGTTTTGAGTTTACAAAGCCAATATCCGTGCCCCAGATTGTACGGAGTGATGTCAAAATGTACTCATTTATCAAATCTTCATCAGACATAGGCTCGATGTCAAATGAATTTATTCCATCCGATAAGTTTTTGATGTATTTCGCATTGTTTGCCAAATTCGATCCACGTTCTTTTCCGTCGAAAGAATGGGCACTTGGACCGATTCCCAAATATGGAATACCTTTCCAATAATTGGTGTTATGCACAGCAAATTGATTGGTTTTCCCAAAATTCGAAATTTCATATTGTATGTAATTGGCTTTTTCCATAGAATCTTGGAGCATTTCGAACTGTTCGGCTGAAAAATCTTCGGAAGCGGGAGTGAAGCTTCCTTTTTTCGCCCAGTTTCCCAATGCGGTTTTGGGCTCTACAGTAAGACAATAACTACTGATGTGCCCAGGATCTTGGCTGATAGCAATAGCAAGGTCTTTTTTCCAGATCGAATGATCCTGATGCGGGAATCCATAGATGAGATCTATGGATAGTTTTTCGAATCCTGAACTTTTTGCCAAATCTATCGCCGAGTAAGATTCTTCGGAAGTATGTGCACGATTGTAAAATTTGAGAATTTCAGGATTGAAGCTCTGAATGCCAATACTCAGTCTGTCAAATCCTAGACTTTTAAGGTTTCCCAATTTCTCCTTTTTCAAATCGTCCGGATTAGTTTCTATCGTGAGCTCTTCAAGGTCGACGGAATAATTTTGGTAAACAGATTCCAAAATTCGTTCAAGCTGAGAGGTGTTTAGTAAAGAAGGTGTTCCACCTCCAAAATAGACAGTATTGATTGTCGAGTCTTTTGGAAGATATTCTTTTCTTTGGACTAATTCTTTACAAATCATGCTCACCATAGCTTCAGCCATATCAAGATTGGTCGAGAAATGGAAGTCACAATAATGACACGCTTGCTTGCAAAATGGAATGTGGATGTATATACCGGCCAAATCTGATAGTTTAGGACATAAAGATAGAGCGGATGCAAAGAAGTATCAAAATCTAGCTTATTTTTAACCCAAATTTTGCACTCGTATCAAATGATCATTGCTCTTTGTCCAAAGAAAATTCAGCCAAAGACCTGATACATATTTCATACTATCATTGAAAAAATCAATATTCATAATCGCTCTTTTCATTTGTTTTGCCTCCCGCTTTGCAATAGGGCAAGTGGAGAAACATCTGTATTATGAAATCTTCGGAGGTGTGGATAAGTCTGAGACGCTGACTTTCCTAGACTCGATTGAAAGATCAAACAAGATCAGGAGTATTTTTAATGAATTGTATGCATCAGGGTTTTTGGCAGCCACCGAGTTTAAAAGGGAAATTAGGGAGGATACACTTTTTTTGGCTATTGCCACTGGAATCAAATTTAATTGGGTTGAGTTGAGATCGGGAAATGTTGATCCTGTTTTGTTGCTGAATTCTGGATTTGATCAGTTCAGATTTCGAAAAAAGCCTTTCCAATATAATCAAGTAGCAGACCTATTTGAAAAGGTTTTGATTCAGTCTGAAAATGAGGGCTTCCCTTTTGCGACCATCAAGCTAGATAGCTTGGAAAGAACTGAAGATGGTTTTTCTGGTGCTCTAAATATAAATCTAGGTCCATTTATTTCTTTTGACACTTTGAGGATTTCTGGAAACTCAAAAACGAAAAGGATGTTTTTGGCAAAATATCTTCAAATCATGCCAGGAGATGCATTTTCTCAAAAGAAAGTAGAACAAGCAATCAGACAAATCAAAAACTTGCCATATCTCAGGTGGTCAGGTGAACCACAAATCAGTTTTCAAAATGAAGAAGCAACATTGTATTTACCTATTAATGACAGGAAAATAAACACCTTGGACGGGATTATTGGCTTTTTGCCAAATGAAATTGAGGAAAACAAACTGTTGGTAACTGGACAATTCGACCTAGGTTTATATAATGTGGGTGGAAAGGGCAGGAATTATAGGCTAAATTGGCAGCGTCTCAGTCAATATTCCCAAAATCTGAAAGTCGAAGCAATTGAACCGATGGTTTTGGGTTCTATGATAGATATAGGAGCTACATTTTCGCTTTTGAAGGAAGATACCACATTTCTGAATAGGGATTTCAGGTTGGATTTTGGGTATAGATTCAAGGCGGATAGTTACATCAGGTTTTTTGGAAGTAGGCAAGCAGGGGATTTGCTGGCTACAGCGAGTTTACAAGAGACTCAAACTTTGCCGGAATTTGCTGATTTTAGATATAACAATTACGGAATTGAATATGAGTTGTTTAGATTGGATGACATGTTACTTCCTAGAAGGGGATTTTATGGGCAATTGGAATTTGCGATTGGGAATAAAGAAATATTAAGAAACACAGGCCTTCCAGATGCAGTTTATGAAGGGATTGATATGAAAACAATCCAATACTACATAAAAGGTGAAGCTGTAAAGCATTTTTACTTTAACTCAAATTGGGGTTTGATGGCCAAACTGGCAGGAGGAATGCTCGTAAATGACAACTTATTAGGAAATGACTTGTACAGGTTGGGAGGTTTGAGGACTATCAGGGGGTTCAATGAAAATTTCTTTTTTGCCAATAATTACGCATATTTTACATTCGAGCCAAGATTCTACTTTGATACATATTCTTATTTTATGATTTTTGCAGATGCAGGTCGATTGGAGAATAGCGTTCAAAGATTGAATACAGACTACACGTTTTCCACAGGGTTGGGATTTAGTTTGGAAACCAATAGTGGGATTTTCAATTTTATCTATGCACTTGGAAGTTCCAATGGCCAAGAATTTGCGCTAAATCTCTCCAAGATTCATTTTGGTTATACAGGAAGATTTTAATTTTATGAATAGAATTAAGAAGATCATTTTGATTGTAATTTATTTTTCAGCGTTTCAATTTCAATTGATAGGCCAAGTAATTGAGAATTATGATTCAAAACTAGAATATGTAGTGCAATCTGGATGGTTTCAATCATCTGAGATTGTACAGGCATCCCTTGATATTAGGACATTTCCGAATTCTGAATTTTTGGTAAAAATCCCATCTGGCGCTACGTTATTTGTAGGACAGGTTTTGTGGTTCAATACATCAAATGATACTATTTTTAGAATCTCACGTGATGCACTTGAAGCAAAATTCAAACTGAAAGAAGTCTCGGAAATTGATTTTTCAGTCTTGAAAAAGGGGATAAGAACTTCAGATGTATCTATAAAAAAAGGGTATTTCGATAAGCCAACTCCTCAAGAATTGGCACGAGAGGAATTGGCGCAAAATTTTGAAGAAAGAAGGGTTGATAACTTTAATGATTTTTACTTTCTTTCTTTGATTGCTATTCTATTTTTAATTGCAATCTATAAAATGTTTTATCCTTTGGTATTGAATTATATTGTCAATCCTCAAGGGATATTTAATGCGGAAGATTTTTCAGAGTCCAATTCATTGCAGAAATTTTTTTCGTTGGATATTATATTCTATATTATAATCGTGAATATGTTGTTAGCATTGATTGCCATGGTAGGAGTTAGAGAAGTCGGGTTTGAATATTTTAGCAGATTCGTTGAAGGAAGTATTAACGAGCTGTTTTTGTACTGGCTTTTTGCAACCTTGATTTTGTTTGGATTGACTATGATTAAGTTTTTATTCATAAAGTTCATGTCAATTATCTATGAACTTGGTAAAAACGAATTTTCACATTTTTTCTATTTATTGAGAGTCGTTTCTGTATTGGCGTTGTTGTTTTCGCTGGTGATATCTTATTTTGTACTCAATAGCCCAGAGGATTTAGCTATTGTTGTTAAAATATCAAGTTTGTTGGTGTTCTGGATTTATCTGATTTGTATAGGACTTTTGATGTTTATTATGATGAATCGCGTAGCTTTTAATAATTACCATTTATTTGCTTACATTTGCACCGCGGAATTAGTGCCCTTTCTGATAATTTCAAAACTTATCATGGGTTAGCTAATTTCAAAAGAAGGTTTAAATAAGAATAAGCGATACACTATGAGTAAATCTACTAAAGACAGATTCCACCCAGTTAAAAGCATATTAGTTTCACAACCTAAACCTAGCGATGATAAGTCTCCTTATTTTCAGTTGGCGGAAAAATATAATCTAAAAATTGATTTCAGGCCATTCATTCAGGTTGAGCCAGTTTCTATAAAAGATTTTAGGAAGCAGAAAATTGATATACTCAAACATACTGCAATCATCTTCACCAGCAGAAATGCTATAGACCATTTCTTTACAATCTGCAAAGAGATGAAAATAGAAATGCCAGCTGACATGAAATATTTTTGTATCTCAGACCAAACGGCCCATTATCTTCAGAAATATATTGTAATTAGGAAAAGAAAATTATTTGTCGGTCAGAAAACTGCTTCAGATTTGTTTGATTATTTCAAAAAGCATAAATCTGAAAAATACCTTTTCCCATGTTCGGATATCAGAAAGGATGAAATCCCTACTTACATGTCCAAAAGTAACATAGAGTTTACTGAAGCAATTATATACCATACCGTTGCGGCAGATTTATCAGACTTGAGAGATATCAAGTATGATGTCCTTGCTTTTTTTAGCCCTTCTGGAATCAAATCTTTGATGACAAATTTCCCGGATTTTAAGCAGAATAATACAAGGATAGCAGCATTTGGACCGACTACAGCAGAGGCAGTAAGAGAAGAAAACCTTCTTCTGGATATAGAAGCTCCCATGCCTAACGCACCAAGTATGACAGGCGCTTTGGAGCTTTATATAAAAAAGGCAAATAATTTATGACATCTTTTCAATCTTTTGTGGGGTTTTTCAGTTTAATTGTGTAGAATAGGTTCTGAAAAGATAAAATCTTTTGATACATGGATAAGCTGAAAAACCCCTCACTTAGATTTTTACCCATTTTGTTGTTAACGATACTATTCGCTAGCAGTGCTTTTTCGCAGCAAGATGCGCAGTTCACTCAATATATGTATAACGGACTCTTTTATAACCCAGCTTTTGCTGGTAAGCAAAAAGGGTATAATTTTTCAGCATTACATAGAACACAATGGGCCAATTACTCAGGATCAAATGGGACTGCTCCCATCACGCAATTATTGACTGCTGCAGGATCGTTGGATAATCTCAATATGGGTTATGGCCTGACATTTGTTAACGATAATATTGGTCCAACTACAAATCAAGAAGTTAATTTGTCATTGGGATATCACATGAGACTTCGCAGAGGTATTTTGAGCGTAGGTTTTTCAAGCGGGCTATATTCCAGTACGATAAATTATGACGAGTTAAACCTTGTCAATCCTGATCCTAATGTGCCTGCGACTGGTAATGAAACACAGATGAATGTCAATTTCGGGTTAGGTGCAATATACGATAGAGGGAATTTCTATGTTGGGGCAAGCACAAAGCACCTCAATGAGCCAGGGTTTGACTTTGGTGATGGGGCAATTGAAAATCAATTAAAAAATCACACATATCTTAATGCAGGTTATAGGATAAGAACATTTGCTTTTCTGACAATTGAGCCAAGTTTTCTATTAAAAACAGTTTCTTTTAATAATTTTTCTTATGACTTGAGCGTTATAGCGACACATAATCAAAAATTAAGCGGAGGCTTGGCATTTAGAGGTGAAGAAAGTATTTCTCTTTTGGTAGGTTACAGTCTTCTAAAAGATAATTCATTAAGAATAGGTTATGCTTTTGATTTAGTAGTTGGTGGGGTTGAAGCAAAATCACCTACAAGTCACGAGTTTATGTTGACATATAATCTCCCTCAGGTTTCGAGAGAGTTTCAAAGAGTAATTCAGAGAACACCGAGATATCGATTCTAAAATAAAATTTTATGATTGATTAGTAATTTTCTCAGATTTTCATTTAAATTTCGCTTTCGTTGGTAGCGAAGGTTAACAGTTATTTATATAACTTAATTAGTGTCATTAATGTATAAAAAAATGATTTCAAGGTATTTCCCTATGATAGCGATGGTTTTAGCCGTTTCGCTTTTGCAAGGATGTGGGCTTTTTGGAAAGAAAGGATCTGCAAGTGAAAAGGATAATAGAAGAGGTGAAGTAACTGGGGTTGCAAAGAGAGTTGGCTGGCAACAAAACCTTCCTATCGACATGGTTCCAGTCAAAGCAGGGACGTTCTGGATGGGACAAGCTGATGAAGATATTGCATCAACGCAATCCGCCTTCAACAGGCAGGTTACAATTTCAGAGTTTTACATGGACAAATATGAAGTTTCCAACAATAAATATAGACAGTTTGTGGAGGCAGTTAGATTGGGAGAGTATTCATATTCTACCCCAACAACATTAAAGGATCCTCCTCAATTCAATTTAGATGAGGTACTCCCTGATACTACTGTTTGGTCATCTAGCTTCTCATACCACTATGGAGATCCATTGATGGAATTCTATTTCGATCACCCTGCATTTGACAATTATCCCGTGGTAGGAGTTAGCTGGGAACAAGCTAACATGTATTGCGAATGGAGAACTTACCACATGAATGCTAACGATAAGGCAGATTTTGAAATGCCTCCATTCAGACTTCCTACAGAAGCAGAATGGGAATATGCTGCAAAAGGAGGTAAAGACGTAGCAAAATATCCTTGGGGTGGCCCATATTTGAAAAACAAAAGAGGATGTCTAATGGCAAATTTCAAACCAGGTCGCGGTAACTACATCGATGATGGGTTTTCTTACACTGCACCAGTAGATGTATATGCTCCTAATGGATTTGGCTTGTATAATATGTCAGGAAATGTTGCAGAGTGGGTTTTAGATGATTATAGCGAAGTCGGTACAGCATTGACTTGGGATTTGGATCCAAGATATACGAAAGAAGGAGAGATGAGAAAAGTAGTCAGAGGCGGTTCATGGAAAGATATCGCACATTACTTGGAGACTAGCACAAGAACCTATGAATTTCAAGACGTGAAGACTGCACATATTGGATTCAGAACTACGATGACATTTATAGGGAGATCAGGATCAATGGATGTAGGTAACAACAGAAGAAGACAACGATAAACAAACTCTAATAATTAACAACTCAATCATCAAATAGATACTTTAATTACAATGGAAAAGAATAAACAATCATTTAAGTATAAATTTTATGGCTCTATCATGCCAAAGATTTACGGTATCGGTGCAGCTGTAGTTATCCTTGGGGCAATGTTTAAAATTTTGGATTGGCCAGGTGCAAACTGGATGATTGGAATAGGTCTATCCACGGAAGCAGTGATTTTCTTTTTATCTGCTTTCGAGCCTACACATGAAGAGTTGGATTGGACAAAAGTATATCCGGAGTTAGCGGGTGATACACCTGCTGAAAGAAGAGCTGCAGCTAGGGTAGTAGCAACTGGGCCTAGTGCTACTCAACAATTAGATGAAATGCTTGCCAATGCCAAAATTGGTCCTGATCTGATTGAAAGTCTCGGTAAAGGAATGCAAAATCTAGCCTCCTCTGCTGAGAAAATGGGTAAGTTATCTGATGCAGCCGTCGCTACAAATGAATATGCGGAAAATGTAAAGTCAGCTTCCAAAACATTGGTAGATATCAATCAGTCTTATGGTAAAACAGCCGCTGCTTTGACAGAAATGTCTAACGCTTCTGCTGATGCAAAAGAATACCACAACCAAGTAGTCACAGTAACAAAAAATTTATCTGCATTGAATAATGTTTATGAAATGGAACTTCAAGATGCTAATTCGCATGTGAAGACATTGAATAAATTCTATTCTAACATGACTACTGCCTTGGAAGGATTGAATGAAGCAGGGAAAGAAACTGAAGCTTTCAAGAATGAATTGGCAAAGTTGAATGCGAATGTAAGTTCATTGAATAAAATATATGGTGGCATGCTATCAGCCATGAAAGGTTAAGCCTTATTGAAATAATAAAGTATGTTTAACCTTTTAGAAAAATAATATGGCCGGCGGAAAAGAGACACCAAGACAGCGGATGATTGGTATGATGTACCTAGTACTGACAGCATTGTTGGCACTTCAGGTAAGTAATCAAATCCTTCAGAAGTTTGTATTGATAAACGATGGATTGGAACGAACTTCTAAGAATTATATTTTGAAAAATGAATTTGCTGTTCAATCCATAGCAGGAACGGTAGAGCAGCAAGGCAATAATGTGAAGGATCTTCCAAAAGTGGAAGTGGCGCGAGAATTGCGAAAAAAGACGGCGGAAGTGTTCAACTATCTCGAGTCTATGAAAGGAGAGTTGATTACAGAATCAAATGCTAGAGATGACCAAGGGATGTTTAGAACTTCTGCTTTGAAGAATGTGGAAGTCCCAGGGCGTATCTTCAACAATAATAGAAAAGGATATGAGATGCAGGAAATTCTAAATTCATATCCGGAAGAAGTTTCATCTATGCTTAAAGAAATCGGTATTGATTTGACTTTCCAGCCTATAGCCAAAGATGCAGATCAAATCGACCTGTTTAAGAATAATCCAGATGTAAGAAGTAAGGATTTCGTGAATCTAACATTTGTTAAATCGCCTATTGGAGCAGTTTTGACATTGATTTCACAATTTCAAAACGAGGTTTTAAATGTTGAGAGTGAATCTTTGTCAGCAATTACAAATACAATTGGGTCATTCTATTACAAGGCTGATATAGTTCAAGCAAGGATAGCTGCTCAATCAAATGTGGTGGCAGCAGGTACAAAATTCCAGGCTGACATGTTTATAGCTTCCAGTTCTTCTTCGGATATACCGAAAATGACTTATGATGGTAATGTCGTGAATGTTGTGGATGGTTTTGGTAAAATTGAATTCACAGCTACTCCAGGACAATATGACGACAAAGGACTTTCGAGACGTGTGATTAAAGGTGAGATTGTCACCAATGTAGGTGGAGAAGATCAAGTTTTACCTATAGAATATGAATATTTCGTTGCGCAGCCAGTGATTCGAGTTACATCAGAAGTGGTTAATCAGCTTTACGCAGATTGTGCTAATGACTTGATGATTGATGTGCCAGCACTTGGAAATAGTTATTCGCCTTCGTTCTCTGTATCAAATGGAACAGCTATTTCAGGCTCAAGACCTGGACAGGTGACTATTATCCCTGGATCTTCGGGAAAGACGGTAATCGGAGTGAGTAGTGGAGGTAATAGAATTGGAGATGTTTCGTATGATATCAGACCTGTTCCTCTTCCAACGATCGTTCCATCCACAACTCAGGGACCAATAGATTTAGCTCAAGGTATTGCTCCATTGCAGTCTATAATGATAAAGGCTGTAGCTGAACCAACTTTCGCACGAACAATGGCAAGGGATGCGAAATTTGAAGTGACGGGAGGAGAGATAACTTTGATTAGAAGTGAAGTGCCAAGGGGTTCTGTAAATATAGCAGGAGAAACTGTTGGGATTAGAAATTTGGCTGAAACTGCAAAAGCTGGGGATAGATTAGTCATAAGAGTGACAGAAATTACTAGGACTAATTTCCAGAATAGGAAAATTAAAATGCCGCTTCCAAATCCTCAGATTGTAATTATTGCAATTAAGTAAATAATTGAATTGTCCGAGAGGACCAAAAAACATAAGCATATGATAAAGCATGCTAAAAAATTAAGTCTAATCTTATTCCTCGGGGTGTTCTTGAGCTTTGAAGGATTTGCGCAAGTTCCCACGAGCATGAATCCATCTGGCACCGGTGATCGTCAGTTTAAGATGGATACAGTTTTCTCAATCCGCCCAATTCGTGAAGATGATAAAATGTATCAAATAGCTGTATGGAGAAGGATAGATTTAAGAGAAAAGTACAATCTACCACTCTATGGGTCTGGAGATTCTAAAAACAATGGAATTATAAATAATATTTATAAAGCTGTAGTTGAAGATAACGCACTAGAAGTTTTTGCGGATGAAAAATTTACGCAGCCGCTTTCTATTGCAGAGTTCCAAAATAATTTTTGGATGGCTGCAAATGGCGATAGCATATTCGTAAAAAATCTTTATTATCTTGATTTCAGAGAAGATTTTCTATTTGATAAGCATCATTCCCAAACAAAGTTTGATGTAAAGCACATAGAGATCGTAATGCCATCTGAGACGAATGCAAATGCTGGTCAAAAATCAGTGGCATTTATTAGATTCAAAGATTTCTACAATCATTTCAAAGATCATCCTGAAGCAAAATGGATTAATTTTCAAAATGCATCTAAGGAATTGACTTATGATCAGGCATTTGATTTGAGGTTATTTAGGTCTGTTGTTAGAAAATATGCCAATAGAAATGACGCCTTGATAGTGGATATGGTAGATCCTTCACATCCTAATCCTGAGTTGCAAGCCTTTTTGGATGCCTTGGAGTTTGAATACAAATTGTTAGACTATGAAAATGCCCTTTGGGAATGGTAATCCATTTTCGAAGAATATAAGTAAAAGAGCGATTGATAGGTCAATCGCTCTTTTTTTGTTCTAATGATTCCAGTAATTTTTCAGCTTTGCTTTTTCCTATTACAGCTTCAATCTCTTGCGGTGTGGCTTCCTTGATTTTTTTGAAAGACTTGAAGTGTTTCAAAAGCTTTTCAGAAGTACCGGGCCCGATCCCTTCGATTTCTGTAAGTTGTGTTCCAAAAGCTTTTTTGCTTCTCACGTCTCTATGGAAGGTGATAGCAAACCTGTGTGCCTCATCCCTGATCCTCTGTAAGAGTCTTAGTGCTTCAGATTTTTTGTCTATATGGATAGGATAGGAATCTTCTGGGAAATAGATTTCCTCCAACCTTTTGGCAATTCCGATGATTGGCACTTTGCCATATATCCCCAAGTTCTTCAATGCTTCCACTGAAGATGAAAGCTGTCCTTTTCCGCCATCTATTACTATGAGCTTTGGAAGAGGCTTGTTTTCTTCTAAAAGTCGCTTATACCTGCGTCCTACGACCTCGGTCATAGATGCGAAATCATTGGGGCCTTCTACTGTCTTGATATGATAATGCCTATATTCTTTATTGGCAGGTTTTCCATTCAGAAAACAGACCATACTGGCTACTGGGTTTGTTCCTTGAATATTTGAGTTATCAAAACATTCAATATGATCAGGCATTTCTTTCAGTGATAGATCATTTTGCAATTGCTTCAATACCCTAAATTTCTTGTCGGCAACATCTCCTGCTGCCAATGCTTTTTCTTTTTTATAGTATTTGGCATTTTTTAAAGAGAGGTCTAGCAAATGTTTCTTGTCACCAATTTTTGGAACATGAATGTTGAGTCCTTCATACTCTTCATCAAATTCTATGTTTACGATGATCTCTGGCGACTCACTGTTGAATTGATCTCTTAGTCTTACAATTGCGGTTAGTAGTAATTCAGCTTCTGTTTCGTCAAGTTTTTTCTTGAGCTCTACAGTTTTGGTAATATTGATACTTCCATTTTTTATTTTCAGGAAGTTGACATAAGCGATTTTTTCATCAGTGACGATTGTGAATACGTCCAAATCCTTGATGGCCGGGTTGACCACCATAGATTTTGCTTGGTATTTTTCGAGTAGATCTAGCTTGTCTTTATAGTATTGAGCTCTTTCGAAAGCATATTTTTCAGCAGCTTCCTGCATATATTGTTTGAAATACGCTTTTGCAATCCCAAGATTTCCTTTTAGGATGTTTTTGGCTTGCTCTATGTCTTTCATATATGCAGGCTCTCCCTGAAGTCCCTCACAAGGTCCGAGGCAATTACCAATATGATATTCTAGACAAACTTTGTATTTCTGTTCTGCAATTTTGTAAGGATTGAGATCTAATTTACATGTTCTGATAGTGAAAAGACTTCTTATCAATTCAAGTACATTATTCATAGCTTTTACACTTGCAAAAGGCCCGTAATAAGTACCTTTTCCAGAAATCATTTTTCTGGTGGGGTAGATTTGTGGAAAATTCTCTTTGGTGACTAAAAGATAGGGGTAGGTTTTGTCATCCCTTAGTAATATGTTGTATTTGGGCTGTGTTTTTTTGATAAGGTTATTTTCTAGAAGCAATGCATCAAATTCAGTATTCACCAAAGTGATTTCTATCTTCCTGATTTCCCTAACCATCCTTCGTGTTTTGTGATTTACCCCCGTGTTTTTAACGAAATAGCTTGATACTCTTTTCTTGAGGCTTTTGGCTTTTCCTACATAAATCAATTCTTGGTTTTCGTTATAGTATTTGTATACTCCAGGTTGATCGGGAAGTGTATTGTATTCGTCAGGTGTATAAAAGGATGCTTCCATAGATGTACAAATATAAAAAAACAGCCTGTGTTGGAGGCTGTTTTTAGAACTATTAATATCTAATTAAGTTTAGAAGTCATTTTTTCGTGGATCGTAATCAAAATCACTGAATCGATTACTTTGCATTTCATATTCATCACAATTGATTTCAATACTTAATGGTCGTTCTGGTCGTGGAAATGGACCTTTGGTGATTCCTAGGGTTTCATCTGCATAAACTTTTTCCATAAACTTCACCCAAATTGGTCTAGCTGTCCTTCCGCCTTGACCATTTGTCCAGCTTCTGAAGTGAATAGCACGATCATCACCTCCTACCCAAACTCCAGAGACAAGGTCTTTGCTGATACCCATGTACCACCCATCCGATGCATTTTGTGTAGTCCCTGTTTTTCCGCCAAGCTCATTTCCTTCACGAAGTGCATACGGAACACCTTGTGAAGTCCCTCTAGTTTCTTCAAATCCACCTCGAAGCATATATACCATAAGATATGCATGCTCTTCGCTCATGGCAGACCTTTTTCTTGGAGTAAATTGTTGAAGTAAGTTGCCATTTTTATCTTCAATTCTGTCTATATAGAATGGCGTAATGTGTTCTCCTTTGTTTACGAAAGTCCCGAATGCACCTACCATTTCATAGATGGAGACATCATTGGTTCCTAAGGCAAGCGCAGGAACTGCCTCCAAATCACTTGTTATACCCAATCTTTTTGCAGTTTCAACAACCACTTTCGGACTAAGTTTTTTCATCATAAAGGCAGTTATAGAATTGATCGATTGAGCCATCGCTCTTCTTATAGTTAATTTTTCATAAGAAAATTTATTGTCGGCATTCTTCGGAATCCAAGCTGGTTGTCCGGGAATGTTGATTTCTACAGGCTGATCTATGACAGAATAACAAGGGCTATAGCCATTTTCTATTGCTGCAGCATAGACAAACGGTTTGAATGTAGATCCAGGTTGCCTTCTACCTTGCTTTACGTGGTCATATTTGAAATATTTCTGATTGATGCCACCTACCCATGCTTTGATATGACCATTTTCGGGATCCATAGATACAAAACCTGTCTGCAGATGTTTCTTGTAATGTCTCAGAGAATCCATAGTACTCATTAGCGTATCAACTTCACCTTTTTCCCAAGAGAAAATCTTCATTCTTTTCTTTTCATTGAGTTTGATTTGAATGGAATCGGTGTTTGTATTGTACCTTTTTACTAGGTTTCTATAAGCCTCTGTTCTCTTAACTTGTGTTTCAAGAAAATTTGGAATAACTCTTCCATTTTGATCTATCCATGGGTCTCTATTACCCATTTCTTTTTCAAATAGCTCCTGAAGTGATTTCATGTGTTCATAGACTGCTTCTTCAGCATATTTCTGCATTCTGCTATCTATAGTCACATATATCTTCAATCCGTCACCATAAAGGTCATAAGGGTTCCCATCAGGCTTTAGATTTTCTTTTGTCCATTTTATCAGATCTGATTTTAAGACCTCTCTGAAATACTGCGCTTGACCTTGATTATGGTTTTGTACATTATA
This sequence comes from Belliella alkalica, assembly GCF_022549785.1. Classification (GTDB taxonomy): domain Bacteria; phylum Bacteroidota; class Bacteroidia; order Cytophagales; family Cyclobacteriaceae; genus Belliella; species Belliella alkalica. The sequence continues at coordinate 18,474 of NZ_JAKZGO010000008.1, read as the reverse complement.
GTCAAGTTCTATAGGTAATACCTTAAGTGAGTCATACTGGTCTTTTGTAAGAAAATCATATCTTTCCATTTGACTTAATACAGTATTTCTTCTTCTGAGTGAATTTTCAGGATTGAATACTGGACTGTAGTAGGTTGGCGCTTTAAATAGTCCAACCAAAACCGCGGCCTCTTGAATGTTAAGGTCATTCGGTGTCTTATCGAAAAAAGTCTTTGCAGCAGTTTTGATGCCATATGCATTGCTACCAAATTCCGAAGTATTTAAGTACAATGTCAGAATTTCATCTTTTGTATAAGATTTTTCCAATCTTGTGGCGACTATCCATTCTTTTGTTTTGATGATTAGCATCCGCAATCCTGGTATTCGGCTTAGAAGGCCCTGTGATTCCTTGGTTCTGGTTTTGAAAAGATTTTTGGCAGTTTGCTGAGAAAGTGTACTACCGCCTCCTGCACCTTGTCTCAAGATAATTGATTTGAAAAACACTCTTCCCATACTTTGAAAATCAATCCCCGAATGTTCTTCGAAACGAATATCTTCAGTTGCAATCAAAGCTTTGACAAGATTTGGAGATAAATCGTTGTATGTAACGGGGCTGCGGTTTTCTCTAAAATACGTCCCCAAAAGTACATTATCTGCAGAATACAGCTCTGAAGCCAATTCACTTTGTGGGTTTTCCAACGCCTTGAAGTCAGGCATTTCTCCGAACAAGCCTAGAAAGTTAGCGCTAACCGCCCAAACAAAAATTATAAAACTGAGAAGACCAGCAACTAGTGAGAGCCAGAGATATTTAATTGTTTTTTTGGTCATTATATTTTTGTAATTGGAAATGTAGAATTACTTGTATTTTTCTTTGTAGAAGATTCTATATTCTTCTAAGTTCTTTCTTTTATTTAACTCTTGGAAATTCTCAATTGAGATCAATAAGCTTTTACTTTTATCGGTATCCGACAAAGATGTAGATTGGAAGTCATTCAGAAATTTGGACCTATATTCCATTGCCTTTTCTGCATTATTGAACGGGCTCACTATATAGATAGCATTTTCTTTATTGAGGGTCATATTTCCAGTTCGCAAACGTAATGAAGAAAAATTTGCTGAATGAAAACCTTCAAGCTCTCCCAAAAGATTTTTAGCGTCTTTTGATTTTTCTGGTTCCAATACAATTACAAATATATGTGTTTGATTAGGATTCTCTTTATAAGGAGATTCTTCTTCTATCTTCTCTTCTTCAACTTTGTCTTCTGTGGAAGCTACTTCCTCTTCTTTTTTTGCCTCTTCAATTTTGTCTTGTTCTGGTTTTTCTCCAGTGAGAGCAACTAACATATTTCTTGCCAGATTTGATAACTCAAGGTTTTCTGTACTTTGTATGTAGGACTCTAGTCTTGCCTTATACCTTTCTCGATCATCCAACTTTCCTGAGATCATTACATCCAACAATAAAAGTTTGTCTGTATTTCTAGTCAATGGATATTCTTCTAATGTGCTTCTTAGAATTTTCCTTGCCTGGCTATAATCTCGTGCATTATAAAGCTCGTAAGCTTTTTTATAACCATTGGAAGATTGCATATAGGCCAAGTTACCAGACGCTCCACCAGGGTTGTTAACCGAAAATGTATATGGAGAATCAGGAAATTCACGATTTAGCCGCTGACTGTATAATTGAAAGTTACCATCTCTTTCTTTTTGTGCGAGATATAGAATGTAGTACGCTTCAGGTTTCTTTACAGTATTTGGGTAAGATGTGATCAGATTTTCCAAATTTTCAATGCTGAACTCAGGCTCTTTAAAATCAAAAAATAATAATTTGCCAAGTTCAAAATAAGAAATTTCCAGTGCTGCATTAAGTTTACTTACATCTTCTTCAGATTTTGGGATTTTTGAAATCAGGCTTTCTCTACTTGGGATTTGTTCAAATAAGTTTTCTTTGGATTCATCTATTTCAGGATTTACGTTACTTTCTTCTATAACATTTGATGCCGATGATGAAAATCCCTGCGTACTTCTTCTCCAATTATCTTGGAGTGGTCTGTTTCCCCAATTTCTGAAAAAATCTATAGAACCTTGCTGCATGGCTACAGTATTGTCAAAGTAGAAATTTTCTCCAGAGCTTCTGCCACCAAATGCAAGTAGATTATCGAAAATCCCCGAATTTTTTGGTTTTTCTTTGGCCGCTGCCTCTTTCAGCAATCGCTCTTCTTCACTTTTGATAAAATTATCAGCAATGAGCTCTTGTTCTTCTATGCTCAACTTGGAAAGTTTGATTAGGCTATCACTTTTTGTGATTGTTTCATAATGCATTACATAATCATCCAGTATACCTTTTTTGGATTCTATTTCTGCAAAAGAAGGGTCAATAGGCCTAAAATGTATCAAAGCACTGTCATAGTAATACTTGGCAGCACGATAATCTTTATTTGGTTCTATGCTTAATTCCGCAAGCTTTTGGTAGATGTATCCTTTTTGTATTGGATTACTCCCTTCCTCTTTTGCTGCTCTGATCAAAAGTTTTACAGCATCTTCCCTTTCTTCTTGCTTCAATTCAAACAGTGCTTTTTCATAAAGAACGACGTCTCTCAGGTCCTTATTTTTGCTATCGGAGTATAGGTCATCGTAATAATTTCTAACCTTTTTTATGTCTTTGGTTTTGTCAAGCTCGGCTACCTTTTGTGCATATAGCTGTGCAAAAAAACTTCTTTCGTATGGGGGATTCCCTTTGAGGGCTTCTTGGTAATAGCTATAAGCCAATGCGTCAAGTCCTTCCCGCTGGTAAAGTTGAGCTAGAATAAAGTTGATTCTTGATTTGTCTTTTTTGTCCTTTGAATACCCCAAAGCTTTGTCTAATGCTCCAATCTTTCCTTCAACATCATCTTTCGTATGATAATAGTATGCAAGGGTTTTGAATAGTTGATACCTGTTTTCCTTGTTGATTTTAGATTCTTTTGAAAGATAATCGATGACGAATATCACATCATCGTAGCTCTTTTGATCTATGAAAATACGCATCAATTGGATCAAGCTTCTGTGCCGAAGGTCTTTGTCTTTACTATTTACATTGATATATTTGAAAGTGTTGATAGCATCATCTGTATCAGCTTGGTAATAATCAATCATCCCTATCAAAAAATAATTGTCATCTACCCATTTTGAGATCCTATGCCAGTCGATTGCTTTTGATGAGAGCTCTCTAGCTTCTTTCAAAAGTTCTTTGTTTTGGTCTATGGTAGCACTGTCTATTGGGTAAAAAACTGGTAAAATCTGACTAAAATCTTCTTTGTGTGTTTTTTGGATGATATTCTCTAACTCAATAATTTTCTCGTTCGAAAGATAATAGGCATTGTATCGTGAGGTAGTATTATGATACACCCTATTTGTAAATGTGTTTCTTTCAGAGGAACATGCCGAAAAAAGCAAAATTAAAAATATAATAAAACAAGCGTGTTGCGTTTTCATTGCTGACATGAGATAAAGAATTGACCAAAATAAAGGTTTTGCTTCAATTTATTAAACGGTTTTAATTAATATTATATTTTTGAAACTCCTAAATACTTAAATCAAAAATAAATTAATGCTAAAAGATAAAATAAGAAGTTGGATAGATACTAAGTTTCTTTTTGTAATAAGAAAGGAGGAAGACTTTTCTGTCATTTCATCTTTAAGTATTACAAAGGTAAAAATAGCACTAATTATTTTTTTATTTTTGTTTATCACTTTTGGATTGTCACTTTTTGCTTCAAGGACCTTTTTGAAGGCATGGTTTGACCCTGAGTACCTTGAAAACGAAAATATGGCTAGGATTGTGGAATTGTCTGATATGGTTGATTCTTTGATGGTGGATCTCAAACAAAAGGACTTGTATGTAAAAAATATTCAGAGAATCATTTCCGGTGAAGATCTAGGAACAGTCTTGCTACAAGATTCCATAAATGTAGATAGACTTACCGCATCTGCTGATCAAATTGACTTATTTAGTAAGAGTGAATCTACAAAAGCAATCGAAATGGAGTTTAAGGGAATTCCGATTGACTTTTCATCTCCACGAGATTATGTTCCAAATACATTTACGGAAAGCTATTTCTTTCCACCCATAAAAGGTGTAGTAGTATCTGGATTTGATCCTCAGATTGATCACTTTGGTATTGATGTAGTTGCAAGTGCTAATGAACCAGTCAAAGCAATCGCAGTTGGTACAGTCATTTTTTCTTCTTGGACTTTGGATACAGGTTATGTGATTGGTATTCAGCATTCTAATGAATTAATTTCATTTTATAAACATAATTCAGTATTATTGAAATCTGTAGGAGATATCATAAGAGCTGGAGAAATAATCTCCATCATTGGCAATACCGGTGAATTGACTACAGGGCAACATTTACATTTTGAGCTATGGTACAAAGGTAGCCCACTTAATCCCCAAGAATTCATTACATTTAATTAATATGTTTAAAAAGCAAGAAGATAAAAAATCTGTGGCTGAAATGGTTAGCTCCAGCAATGTGATTTCAAAAGAAACATCTATCACTGGTGATATCAAAGCCCAAGGAAATATAAGGGTAGAAGGAAGAGTAGACGGCTCGCTAGACTCAAAAAATAAAATTGTAATTGGTGAATCTGCATTGGTAATTGGAAAAGTCAAGGCAGAAGAGGTTGAAGTCTCTGGGAAAGTAGAAGGTGATGTATATTGTCTGGGTACTTTGTTTTTGAAAAAAACAGCACTGATAGATGGAGATATTTTCACCCAGAAACTTGTAGTAGAGGCAGGGGCAAAGTTTAATGGAAAATGTCAAATGGGAGAATTCCCTTCTAATGAAGTAAATGGGAAAGCAAAACTTGAAGAATCCAAAAAAGAACTTATCACAGGATAGTTTTCCTGTGTATGTAAAATACATCGGACTATCATTTCAACTTTTTGCCATTATAGGGCTTGGAACGTGGTTTGGGTGGGTAATTCAACAAAAAAGTGAGATGAAATTTCCCGTATGGCTCCTGTTTTTTTGTTTCCTTTCTATCACTCTTGCTTTTTATCAACTTTTTCAATCACTTAAAAATGACGAGAAAATAGAAGAAAAGAATAAAAATTCTTAATTTTGCGCCCTCGTAAAGATATCATGTCAAGCATAAAAATATTTACAGTAAGGATTTTGGCGCTAACCCTAATTTTGGCAGGTATCATCTATGTCTTTCAAAATTATGTCCAGCCAAACTGGATTCATGATTCTATTTGGAAGATCCTTTCTTTTTTTGCTTTATTGACTTGGCTTACTGGAACCTTTGTGCACTATCTAACAAGACTGAGCAAAGAAAATTCTTCAAATATACTTCTTGGAGCTACTGCTTTGAGATTTTTGGCGAGTTTAGGCTTCATTGTAATTTATCTATTATTGGACGTTGAGAATATAATTCTGTTCGTTGCTAATTTCTTTGTTATTTATTTGTTCTATTTAATATTTGATATATACGGGTTAATAGCTAATTTGCGCCCGAATTCAAAATAGGTCATAAAAATTCGATTTGATGTTCCGTAAGTTTGTTTGCCTAAGTGTTTTATTTACAGCCGTTTTGCTGACGTTTTCAACACCCACTTTTGCCAGTGGTGATGATGAAGATAAGACTGGTTTTATTATGCATCACATAAAGGACTCCCACGAGTGGCATTTTGCTACCTTTGGGCATACACATGTGACGCTTCCATTGCCTGTAATAATTTATTCCGCAGATCGTGGCTTAGATATTTTCATGTCTTCAGATTTTCAAGATCATGAGACACACAAATTTGGAGAAGCTTATGGTATAGAAGGTTTCTATATAGATGAGCATGATCATTTGCAAAGAGCTGATGGCGCAAGTTTTACAGATCTTTCCATAACAAAAAATGTTGCGATGTTGTTTTTGGTGATCTTGGTGATGGGATACCTTGTCTTATCTGCTGCAAGTCATTACAAAAAGCATGGCGTAAAGTCTCCAAAGGGAATCGCTTCATTTATCGAACCGATTGTGATCTTTGTAAGAGATGAAATTGCCCACAAAGCAATTGGCCCTAAATACAAAAAATTTGTTCCTTATCTACTTACGCTATTCTTCTTTATTTGGATAGGTAATTTGATGGGTTTGATGCCAGGAGCAGCCAACCTCACGGGAAATATTGCTGTGACTGCAACACTAGCGGTTTTGACTTTTATTTTGGTAAATGTCAATGGGAATAAAGAGTACTGGAAGCACGTATTTATGACTCCAGGAGTTCCTATTCCATTGTTGTTAGTTATTGTGCCAGTAGAGATTATTGGTTTGTTCACCAAGCCTTTTGCCTTGATGGTCCGTCTCTTTGTGGCAATTACAGCAGGTCACATTGTGATCTTAGCATTTATTGCATTGGTATTCATATTTGAGTCTTATGCTATTGGGGTAGTTAGTACCTTGATGGTAACTTTCTTGAATGTTATCGAATTGTTGGTAGCAACGATTCAGGCTTATGTATTTACACTCTTCACTGCGATGTATATCGGTGGTGCAGTAGCAGAGCATGAGCATCATTAATTTGGAATTTCTTTGTTCAATTTATAAATAATACACACGTATGTTAACTTCATTATTATTGTCTGCTGGATTAGCACTTATGGGTGCAGGTATCGGTGCTGGAATTGTAGCGATAGGCGCAGGTCTAGGTATCGGTAGAATTGGTGGTCAGGCTATGGAATCTATTGCTCGTCAGCCTGAGGCTGCTGGTAAAGTTCAGACTGCCATGTTGATCATTGCAGCTCTTATTGAGGTAGTATCCCTGTTTGCAGTAGTAGTTTGTCTACTTATTGCTTTGAATGCAGGTGGTCTTACTTTCTAAGAACAACAGAAAAGAGGGATTGGCGTTAGGCCAATCCCTTCTCTTGATTTGAACAAAATTGAAATTATAACTCTCATATTACATGGATCTTATACTACCTAGTTCGGGGCTTATCATTTGGCAACTAATCGGTTTCCTAGCCTTGTTATTTATTTTGATGAAGTTTGCTTGGAAGCCTATCCTTGAGACTTTGGAAGAAAGAGAATCAAGCATTGACAATGCATTGAAAGCAGCTGAACAAGCGAAAGCTGAAATGGCTAACTTAAAATCTGAAAACGAGAAATTGCTTCAAGAAGCAAGAATCGAAAGAGATAACATTTTGAAAACTGCCAACGAAGCTTCTGCAAAAATGATTGAAGATGCCAAGCAGGTAGCTATCTCCGAAGGTGCAAAAATGATTGAGAATGCGAAGGCTGTAATTGAAAATGAGAAAAAAGCGGCATTGACTGAAGTGAAAAATCAGGTTGCTCAGCTTACATTGGAAGTTACAGATAAATTATTAAGAAAAAATCTTTCATCCCAAGCAGCTCAGCAGGAGTTGGTAGAAGGAATGGTAAAAGATATTAACTTGAACTAAGATGTCTGAATTTAGAGTTTCTACCAGATACGCAAAATCACTTCTTGAGCTAGCCATTGAAAAGGGTGCGCTTGAAGAAGTCCTAGCTGACATGAAGCAATTGACAGCGGTAGCAGCTGCTAACCGTGATTTTGCTTTGAGTCTAAAAAGCCCAATCGTCAATTTTGACAAGAAATTGAAAGTATTGAATGCATTGTTTGCAAGTACTGCAAATAAAATGACAATGGCATTTTATGGCATTGTAGCTAGAAAAAACAGAGCGGATCTTTTGGTGGACATCGCTAGAGAATTTCAAAAACAATATAATAGTCATAAAGGAATCCAAGTAGCAGATTTGACTACTACTTTCCCAATCACCGAAGACCTTAGAAGTAAGTTTGTCGGTATTGTGAAGGAAATATCCGGACTTGACAACATTGAATTGGTAGAGAAAATTGATACTGATATCATCGGAGGGTTTGTCTTGAAAGTAAATGACAGACAATTGGATGAGTCGCTAAGCAGCAAATTGAAAGCACTTCGCTTGGAATTTTCTCACAATCATTACGAAAGTAAAATATAAATCATAGCAATAACATTTAATCATATTCGATAATGGCAGAAGTAAGACCTGACGAAGTTTCGGCAATACTGAGAGAACAACTCTCTGGTGTCAGAACTGAGGCTGAATTGGAAGAAGTGGGTACCGTCCTTCAAGTAGGTGATGGTGTAGCCCGTATCTATGGACTTTCTAAAGCTCAGGCTGGTGAATTGTTAGAGTTTGAAAACGGACTCAAAGCAATGGTGCTTAACCTGGAAGAAGATAACGTCGGTGCCGTATTGTTCGGTGACTCGAAAGAGGTAAAAGAAGGTGATACTGTAAAGAGAACCAAGAAAATTGCTTCAATCAATGTTGGTGAAGGGATGCTTGGCCGTGTTGTGGATACTTTGGGTAACCCAATCGATGGTAAAGGACCTTTGGCAGGTGAACTTTATGATATGCCTTTGGAAAGAAAAGCTCCAGGTGTAATCTACAGACAGCCAGTTACAGAGCCACTTCAGACAGGTATCAAATCAATTGATGCGATGATTCCAATCGGAAGAGGTCAGCGTGAATTGGTAATTGGTGACCGTCAGACAGGTAAAACTGCAGTTGTTATCGATACGATATTGAACCAAAAAGAATTTTACGATAGAGGGGAACCTGTATTCTGTATCTATGTAGCTATCGGTCAGAAAGCTTCTACTGTCGCTGGTGTTGTTGCTGCTTTGGAAAAAGGTGGAGCACTTCCATACACTGTAGTAGTATCTGCTTCTGCTGCTGATCCAGCGCCTATGCAGTTCTTTGCTCCATTTACAGGTGCTGCTATCGGTGAGTTTTTCCGTGATACAGGAAGACCAGCATTGGTTGTTTATGATGATTTGTCTAAGCAAGCAGTAGCATACCGTGAAGTATCCCTACTACTGAGAAGACCTCCTGGACGTGAAGCATATCCTGGTGATGTATTCTACCTTCACTCAAGATTATTGGAAAGAGCTGCGAAAATCAACGCTTCTGACAAAATCGCAAAAGAAATGAACGATCTACCTGATTCTATCAAGCATTTGGTAAAAGGTGGTGGATCTTTGACCGCACTTCCGATTATCGAAACACAAGCATCTGACGTTTCTGCATATATTCCAACAAACGTGATCTCAATTACGGATGGTCAGATTTTCTTGGAAACCAACCTTTTCAACTCAGGTATCAGACCTGCGATCAACGTAGGTATTTCTGTATCTAGGGTAGGTGGATCTGCACAGATCAAATCAATGAAGAAAGTGGCAGGTACTTTGAAATTGGATCAAGCTCAATTCCGTGAATTGGAAGCTTTCTCTAAATTCGGTTCTGATCTTGATGCATCTACAAAAAGAACAATCGAAAGAGGGAGAAGAAACCAAGAAATCTTGAAGCAAGCTCAGTATGCTCCAGTGGCAGTTGAGAATCAGGTAGCAATTATCTACGCTTCTACTAAAGGTTTGATGGACAATGTCCCTGTAGAAAAAGCAAGACAATTCGAAAAAGAATTCTATTTACTGTTGGCTGCTAGTTATCCTGAAGCTTTGGTTGCGATCAAAAAAGGAGACATTGACACAGCAGGTAAATTGTTGGAAGCAGCTGCTAAAGAGTTGTCTCCAAAATACGCTAAGTAATTAATCGATCAAAACATACTTGGAAAGGGATTTTCAAGTATGTTTTTATAAAAATACCTCTCCATATCACAATAATATATGGCTAATTTAAAGGAAGTAAAGGAAAGAATCAATTCGGTAGTCTCTACGCAGCAGATCACAAAAGCCATGAAAATGGTAGCTGCCGCAAAATTGAGAAGAGCTCAGGACAAAATCACACAGATGCGTCCTTATTCTCAAAAATTGACTGTTATCCTGAATAATGTTTCTGCGGCAAGTGACGGACAAGCAGACATTGTTTTTGCTGAAAAACGCGAAATCAACAATGTCCTTGTAATACCTATCACTTCAGACAAAGGGCTTTGTGGTGCTTTCAATACGAATGTTTTGAAAGCTTCAAGCTTTGCAGTCAATAATCAGTTTGCTGATAAAAATATCACAATCCTTCCTTTAGGAAAAAAAGCATTCGAGTTTTTCAAGAAAAGAGGATACAATGTAATTGATACTTACTATCAAATATTTTCTGATGTCTCCTTTGAGAATGTAAAGTTGGCTGCTGAATTTGCAATGGTTGAGTTTGCAAAAGGAAACTATGACAAAGTTGTATTGGTATATAACCACTTCAAAAATGTGGCAACTCAAGAAGTAATTACAGAAAATTTCTTACCAATGATTTCCGAGAGTGAAGGTTTAGATACTAAAAGTTCTGATACCGATTATATCCTTGAGCCTTCCAGAGAATACATCATAGAGGAACTTGTGCCTACTTCATTAAAGATACAATTCTTTAAGGCGGTATTAGAAAGCAATGCGTCTGAACATGGAGCTCGAATGACAGCAATGGACAAAGCAACAGAAAATGCTGGTGAGTTGTTGAAAGAATTGAGATTGATGTATAACAGAACCCGTCAAGCAGCGATTACCAATGAAATCCTTGAGATTGTTGCAGGCGCAAATGCACTAGGAGGAAAGTAATTTTAGAATTAAAATCTAAAATTTTAGATTTACATATATATAAAACCACAAGCTAAGAAGTTTGTGGTTTTTTTTATTTAAATCAGTCTAATATTTTTTTGAAAGACTTTTCTTTAGAAGATTATTTTACTAAAGCTAGCTTCAATCTAATTTTGTGTTTATTCGCATAATTATATATTATGTATTCACCTGTTGGTGTCATTATGTATATTCAAAAAATCACATATGATTATACGCTACTTTGCCAATAGATTATAATTTTAGTATTTATGTTTGATTTAGATTAATATCTAATATCAATTAGCAATTAGCAATCTTTCCGCTTCTGGTGTATTGAAATAAATCAAAGCGAACTTTCTTTTTAAATTACTGGTATCATTCTGAATATATATTTGTTCATATATTAATATCCTACCTACTTTAATGATTTAGCTATTTTTTAAAAATATGTGATAAGTTTTCAATCTAAATAAATAGTCTATTAATAATATTCCTTTCGTTAGCTATCCTGAATGCATTATCTGATTTATAAAATAGAGATAAAATATCTGTGATATTTTCTTTAGAGTTAAGTGTTTTATAGTGAAATAGCATATTTGAAAACTAAGTAGTTGAGATATCTGGTTCTTCATAGTTTACCCCTTATTAAATTTGTCATTCACTTCAAATCTTGAAGTAGTTTTCTGAAAAGTATTTGATATCTTATTTGACTCTATCAAAAGAAATTTTATCATTCCCAATTGTATTATAACCTACTTTAGTTTATTGAGCACCAATAGTCAAATGATTTTTTAGTATGTGATTATTGTAATTATGTATACTCTATCCCTAGCGTGAGTAGTTATGCGTATTCCATAAAGTGCTTTTCGTCATAACTTACCTTAATTTTGTATTCTATATAAAAAAAAATGTAATCTATGTATATCGCCTCACGAAGATGATATGCATTAATTGTATGATAATTTTATGCTCTTTCAAATTATGTTTATATCTCTATATAGTATGTGAAAAATTGTGAGATGATAGGTTGAAATCCTAAAGTAGTGCAAATATTTCTAGGCTAAATTTAAATAAATGAAGGACTTTAAACTTAATGGAGTTTCTATCACTATGCTAGTTTCAGCAAAAGTATTAAATCTTCATTAAAGTCATATTGTAAAAAAGGGTAAGCCTTTAAAAAGAATAATTTAATTGGTATGGTAAGTACCTTTTACTTGCTAATTAACCGAGGTGCGGTTGGTGTTTTAAAAAATATATGCCTTTTAACTTCACGAGATTTAGTACAACAGGTATATGATTATGATAATATATTAATACAAATGATATGAATAAAAATATTTACCTATTAATCCTCTTCAGTCTGTTTTTGACAGTATCTGGGATGGTAAATGCAAAAATCACTTCCTCAAAATTTGCTTTTGGGTTTGCGAATATTCTCGATAAAGGGCCAGTTCCTTCTACGACTATCAGGTTTAAAAATTTCACAAATAGCCAAATAGAAAATTTGTGGACTATTGATAATCAGATTTTAAGGATCAATTCAACATTGACGGAACTATGGTTTATTCATGATTTTAATCCACTTAAGAAGAAATCAGTGAGTGGTAGGCCTCAAATTATTGGAGGCTATCTGATCGTTTCTGCAGCAGCTGTAAAAAGTGACTTCATTACTTATTCTGAAGTAGTGTGGAATAATCCGTTCCCCACTAGAATCTATTTTGAAACCGGTAAAAGATCAGTGGTCTCATATGTCACTAGTGAAAAGATTTTTCCAATTAAAACCCTATCTGACATAGTGTTTAATACTTTGGTCAAGTAGTCAGAGGACTATCTCTTATTGATATAATGCATTTAATTTGAAATCGCACGCATGATGAAATATTTACAAATTTACTTGGCCTCTTTACTTGGTATTTTAAAAATGCAAAATGCAAATTTACCTACTTCTTTTTTTGCGATGACTAATCATCTATTCAGAAGATCAAAAGGTCCTTTAAAACGACAGCTCTCTTTGGCTATTCTAAATTTTTTTGTTGTATTCGCTGGAATCTTGGCGTCTAACAATAGTTTACACGCTCAATCGGGTGAGGTGCTGCTTAAGTGGACAGATGTGCTTGCGCCAGGTACCAATATCGCTAATGGTGTTACCATTACTAATATCGGAGGAAGTGGGGTTGATGCGGAAATAAGTTTCACTGGTGCAGTTTGTGGTCAAAATTCTCCAAGAATTATTGATACGACTCCACAATATGTTGGCGCTGGCGAGCCTTTCGACGAAGATTCGGGTATGATATGGTTTAGATCTACGACTGGGGTAGACTGTTCTGGTGATCTAACGAATGCCGGGTTTATGGTGATCCAGTTTTCTGAACCGATTGTTGGTCTGCGCTTTAGAGCAAATAATATCGATAGATCAACCGTAAGTACAGGTTGGCAAGATCGGGTATTTTTTCAATCGCGACTAGATGGTACAAACCAGCCTACTTCAGTTTCACTGACACCAGGGACTGCGACATCACCTAATATAGGTGTTTTTGCTGCCCCTGATAACAGACGCTTTGCAACCCAGAATAATCTGACTGGGGCTTACTCTTCCAGCGAAGCTAGAGGATCTGTTTTGGTTCGCGTTGATGGTTTGTCAGACCGAATGATAATTGGCTTGAATTCACCTACTAGCGCTACTACTGGTCACAGATTGGATATAGGTGATATTGCCTTTATCCCAGTATCAGAGGCTTTTGAGGCCTTTGACGATGTCTGTGTTGCAAACACTATTTTTCTTTCTCAAGGGAATCAACTCCGCAATGTTGATCGTTCCTCAAATCCTTTTGAATTTCCTACCATTGGCACTAGTGCTTTTGACTATAATGCTATTGGTTTTAATCCTATTGATAACCTTATTTATGGTTTTAGGGTTGATCCTAGTGTAACAGCAACCAATCGATTAATTGTAATTGATGCTACAGGTGTGGCTCGTGACATGGGACCAGTATCAGGTCTTCCAGCTAACTCTACTTATGTTGCGGCAGATTTTGATCCGGATGGATTTCTTTGGGTTCTCAACAATAATAGTACACGGATTTATAAGGTTAATGTCCAAACTAGAACTGTTGAAGAAGACAGGGCTGTAACCATTGGCACGAATGAGCGGATAACTGACATTGCATATGATCATATTTCTGGAAATTTTTGGGGTGTATCTAGTAGTACTCGGCAGTTGGTCAGGATTAATCAAAATACTGGAGCTTGGATTAATGTTGGTACACCAAATCTATCGGGCGGTGGCGTTGGAGCAATGTATGTCGATATAGATGGAAATATTTATGGAGCGGTTAATGGAGGTGGATTTTTTCAATTTGATAGAAATACAGGGCAAAGTACACTAATTTCAAATGCTCCAAGCTCGTCTAACAATGATGGTGCTATGTGTTATACAAGTACCCTTACGTTTGACGCAGATATTCAAGTTACCAAAGTAGTCAATAACCAAACGTACTTTCCAGGAGATAATCTTGTTTACACTATAACAGTTACCAATGTAGGGCCTTTTGGAGCTACAAATGTTCGAGTTGAAGATCCATTGATTCCCAGTATTCCTGAGGCTAATCATAGCTATACAGCTACGGTTTCAGGAGGGGCGACAACAACTGTATCTGGTACCCAAACAGGTGCTATTGATGATTTGGTTAATTTGCCAGTAGGGGGTACAGTTACTTATACCTTGACAGTTACTGTTCCTTCTGGGTTTACAGGGCCCTTAACCAATACTGTAACAGCTACACCTCCTGCCAATATCAATGATACAGATCCTACTAATAATGAAGCAAGCGTTACTACCCAACCTGCAGTACCTTTTGATTGTGGAGCTAATAGTTTATTCCTTAACCAGTCAATTGTTAGTGGAGATCCATCGATTTTATATGATATAATCAGGTCCGCTAATCCTTTCGTTTTTCAACCGATTGATGATGGTACACATGGAATTACATATAATGCTATAGGGTATAATTCCCAAGATAATCTTGTGTATGGAATCCGTACCAATACTAATAGCTTAGTAAGGATAGACCAATCCGGAATTCCAGTGGATTTGGGTGAAGTGACCGGACTTCCTGTTACCAACTACCTATCAGGTGATTTTGATGAGGATGGAATTCTTTATGTTCATACTACAAACAGTTCTTTTTCAAATAGGATTTATAAAATTGATGTATCAACTAGAGCTGTGGTTCAAACATTAACTCTGTTTAGAAATGTCCTCTTTTTTGATTTGGCATATAATCCAGTTGATGGATTTCTATATACGGTGCTTGGTCCAGGAGACCCAACAGCTCCAGGTAGAATATGGAAAATAAATAGAACTACTGGTGCAGTCGAAGCAGTGGGGCCAACGCCTGCTACTGCAATTGCTTTTGGGGCTTTGTTTATAGATGCTTTAGGTGGCTTCTATGGTGCAGCTAATCTTGGAAGTGGATTTTATCAGTTTGATTTAACTACGGGCCAACGAACTGTTATTTCTGCTGCTCCTTCATCATCCCTAAATGATGGGGCAATTTGTCCGTCTAGCATACTTACATTTGATGCGGATATTCAAGTTACGAAAACAGATGGGAGTGATATTTATTCCCCAGGAACTAATGTGGTTTACACCATAGAGGTGACAAATGCAGGTCCTTTCGGAGCTACAAATGTTCGAGTTGAAGATCCATTGATTCCCGGTATTCCAGCAGCGAACTATAGTTATACAGCCACAGCTTCAGGTGGGGCGACAACAACTGTATCTGGTATTCAAACAGGTGCTATTGATGATTTGGTTAATTTGCCAGTGGGAGGAACAGTCACTTATACTTTAACAGTTTCTGTACCTTCTAATTTTACTGGGCCGTTGACCAATACTGTTACAGCTACACCTCCTGCAAATATCAATGATACAGATCTTAGTAATAATACAGCAACTGATACTAATAATGCTGAATCTGACCTAGCGATTACCAAAACTGTAAATAATCCGACTCCTTTGGTTGGCGACCAGGTTACTTTTACTGTAACTGTTACTAACAATGGGCCTAGCGCAGCAACGGGAGTTCAGGTTGAAGATGTTTTGCCGTCTGGTTATACTTATGTGAGTCATTCAGTTTCTGTTGGCTTTGGTCAGTATTTCCCTGATACGGGCTTGTGGGATATTAGTAATATGTCAAATGGGGCTGAAGCTACCCTTACAATCACAGCTACTGTAAATGCTACAGGAGATTACTTAAATACAGCAATAGTTAATGGGGATAATTTTGACCCAGATCCCACTAATAATGAAGACTCCGCCTCAATCATAAGTGTAATCAATTGTCCAGAAGCCGGATTGATTGGCAATAGTGTATTGAATGGCTTAGAGTTCTTAGCTGGTTCTGGTACTGAGGGGAATCTTCAAGTTGGTGATTATGTTATCCAAAGTGATGCCTTCAATATAGGTGGTACCTTTTATGATGTGGTACTTCAAATTACAGAGTTAAATGGTTTGGGTAGCGGAAGGTTGGAGATAGCTGACGCAGGACAGAATCCTGGAAATTTAGAACTGGTTGGAGTGCTTGCAACAAACAACCCTTACTTTGTGTATAGCTACACCATAGTGGAGTCTGGCTCTGCTACTCCTGACAGTCCAATTGGTACTCCTGTTACCTTGAACAATGTTTGGATTACTTTGGCAGATATTGATGGCGGTGGGATAATTCCTATGGGAGAGGTTACAGGTTATGCTTTATCATCTGCTCCTGATGCAATCATAGTAGGCTCTGAATTGGTTAATGAAGGATTTATTGGCTCTAGTCCATCAGGTTTTGAGCTTTTTAGGCCTGCAAATATACCTGGCCCTAATGTAGGTATTGAGGATTTTAATCATGCAATTCAATTATTCTATAACTCGTTTAGCTCTGGGACATTTATCTTTGGTGCCACAGGTTCGCATACATTCCCAGTAAACCGAGCTCAGATTCTAATCATTAGGTCTGAGGATGTGTGTGATTCGGATTTAAGAATTTCCAAAACAGTAGACAATGAAACTCCACTTGTTGGGAGCGAAGTTATTTTTACCCTTACAGCCTCTAACTTTGGACCAAAAGATAATACAGGAGTTACCGTTACTGACCAGTTGCCATCAGGCTATGATTTCGTAAGTGCAGATCCGTCTGTAGGAACGTACAATGATGCTACAGGTGTTTGGACCATTGGTAATTTAGTCAATGGTGCTAGCGCTACACTTGAGATCACAGCTACTGTAAATGCCACAGGAGACTATACCAATGTGGCTACAGTTTCTGGTGATAATGATGATCCAAATTTGAGTAACAACACATCAGAGGTTACACCTATGCCTATTTCCCCACCTATTGCCAATGATGATTCAAGCTTTGGCAACCCAGTTGGTCAGGCAGTTACGCTTGATGTTGTGGGGAATGACAATCAGACGACTGTCTTCCCAATGGACGTCGCATCCGTTCAGATTGTCGGGACGAGTAATGCCGGCGATCCGCTCGTGGTTCCTGGTGAGGGCACTTGGACGGTTGATGAAATCACCGGCGAGATCACCTTCACGCCGGAGCCCGGTTTTGTAGGAGATCCTGCTCCTATCCAATATACTATTTCCGATACTCAGGGCAATGTTTCGAATGCAGCGACGGTTACTATTACTTATGCATATCTTACACTGACTAAGACTGCCTCGCAGCTTACCTATGAGCTTAACGATGAGATTACCTATACGTTTACGGTTCTAAATAACAGCACTGTGACTTTAACGAATGTTACAGTGACAGACCTATTGTCGGGCTTGTCAGCGATTACGCCTGTTTCGGTAGCTTCTTTAGCAGCTGGAGCTTCGGTTGAATTTACTGCGACATATACGATTACCCAATCAGACATCGACAACGGTCAGGTTGAAAACACTGCGACTGCGACAGCAATGCCTATTGTCGGCGGTAATGTAGGTGTACCAATTCCAAGTCCTGTTACGGGTACGGATATGGTGACTATTAATGGTCCTGTCTTGAACCCATCGCTATCGGTAGTTAAGACTGCCACGTCGGTTAACGGCGATGCGGGGGCGACAAGCTTCAGTGCTGTTGGCGATGTGATTGCTTACAGTATAGAGGTGGGCAACGATGGTAATGTTACCTTGACCAATGTTGCGGTTAACGATCCATTGACAGGCCTGAGCGAGACGATAGCAGTATTGGCTCCTGGTGACAGTGAGACCTTTACGACGACCTATACAGTAACACAGGCAGATATCGATTCAGGCAGCGTATTGAATGTAGCGAGCGCGACGGGCACAGATCCTGACGGCGATCCTACGGATCCTACGACTGATGAAGAGGAAGTAGACGGTCCTGTCTTGAACCCATCGCTAGTGGTAGTGAAGACTGCCACGTCGGTGAACGGCGATGCGGGAGCGACAAGCTTCAGTGCTGTTGGCGATGTGATTGCGTACAGTATAGAAGTGGGCAACGATGGTAATGTTACCCTGACCAATATTGAGGTAGAAGATCCATTGACAGGTCTGAGCGAGACGATAGCAGTATTGGCTCCTGGTGACAGTGAGACCTTTACGACGACCTATACAGTAACACAGGCAGATATCGATKSMGGCAGCGTATTGAATGTAGCGAGCGCAACGGGCACAGATCCTGACGGCGAGCCTACAGATCCTGCGACAGATGAAGAGGAAGTAGACGGTCCTGTCTTGAACCCATCGCTAGTGGTAGTGAAGACTGCCACGTCGGTGAACGGCGATGCGGGAGCGACAAGCTTCAGTGCTGTTGGCGATGTGATTGCGTACAGTATAGAAGTGGGCAACGATGGTAATGTTACCCTGACCAATATTGAGGTAGAAGATCCATTGACAGGTCTGAGCGAGACGATAGCAGTATTGGCTCCTGGTGACAGTGAG
>NZ_JAKZGO010000070.1 GCF_022549785.1 Belliella alkalica | reverse complement strand
TTCATCAGTCGTAGGATCCGTAGGATCGCCGTCAGGATCTGTGCCCGTCGCGCTCGCTACATTCAATACGCTGCCGCCATCGATATCTGCCTGTGTTACTGTATAGSTCGTCGTAAAGGTCTCACTGTCACCAGGAGCCAATACTGCTATCGTCTCGCTCAGGCCTGTCAATGGATCGTTAACCGCAACATTGGTCAAGGTAACATTRCCATCGTTGCCCACCTCTATACTGTAAGCAATCACATCGCCAACAGCACCGAAGCTTGTCGCCCCCGCATCGCCGTTAACCGACGTGGCAGTCTTAACTACCGATAGCGATGGGTTCAAGACAGGACCGTCTACTTCCTCTTCATCAGTCGTAGGATCCGTAGGATCGCCGTCAGGATCTGTACCTGTAGCACTTGCTACGTTCAATACGCTGCCTGCATCGATATCTGCCTGCGTTACTGTATAGCTCGTCGTAAAGGTCTCACTGTCACCAGGAGCCAATTCTGCTATCGTCTCGCTCAGACCTGTCAATGGATCTTCTACCTCTATATTGGTCAGGGTAACATTACCATCGTTGCTCACTTCTATACTGTACGCGATCACATCGCCTACCTCACTGAAGCTTGTCGCCCCCGCATCGCCGTTAACCGACGTGGCTGTCTTCACTACCACTAGCGATGGGTTTGAGCCAGGACCGTCTACTTCCTCTTCATCAGTCGTAGGATCCGTAGGATCGCCGTCAGGATCTGTGCCCGTCGCGCTCGCTACATTCAATACGCTGCCGCCATCGATATCTGCCTGTGTTACTGTATAGGTCGTCGTAAAGGTCTCACTGTCACCAGGAGYCAATACTGCTATCGTCTCGCTCAGGCCTGTCAATGGATCTTCTACCTCAATATTGGTCAGGGTAACATTACCATTGTTGCTCACTACTATCGTGTACGCTATCACATCGTCAACAGCACTGAACTGGGTCAGGGCAGCGTCGCCGTTGATTGAACTCAACGTCTTTTCTACCGATAGCGACGGGTTCAAGACAGGACCGTCTACTTCCTCTTCATCTGTCGCAGGATCTGTAGGC
>NZ_JAKZGO010000069.1 GCF_022549785.1 Belliella alkalica | reverse complement strand
TTCATCAGTCGTAGGATCCGTAGGATCGCCGTCAGGATCTGTGCCCGTCGCGCTCGCTACATTCAATACGCTGCCGCCATCGATATCTGCCTGTGTTACTGTATAGGTCGTCGTAAAGGTCTCACTGTCACCAGGAGCCAATACTGCTATCGTCTCGCTCAGGCCTGTCAATGGATCGTTAACCGCAACATTGGTCAAGGTAACATTRCCATCGTTGCCCACCTCTATACTGTAMGCAATCACATCGCCAACAGCACTGAAGCTTGTCGCCCCCGCATCGCCGTTAACCGACGTGGCAGTCTTAACTACCGATAGCGACGGGTTCAAGACAGGACCGTCTACTTCCTCTTCATCAGTCGTAGGATCCGTAGGATCGCCGTCAGGATCTGTGCCCGTCGCGCTCGCTACATTCAATACGCTGCCCGCATCGATATCTGCCTGTGTTACTGTATAGGTCGTCGTAAAGGTCTCACTGTCGCCAGGAGCCAATACTGCTATCGTCTCGCTCAGACCTGTCAATGGATCTTCTACCTCAATATTGGTCAGGGTAACATTACCATCGTTGCCCACTTCTATACTGTACGCAATCACATCGCCAACAGCACCGAAGCTTGTCGCYCCCGCATCGCCGTTAACCGACGTGGCAGTCTTAACTACCGATAGCGATGGGTTCAAGACAGGACCGTCTACTTCCTCTTCATCAGTCGTAGGATCCGTAGGATCGCCGTCAGGATCTGTGCCCGTCGCGCTCGCTACRTTCAATACGCTGCCKSMATCGATATCTGCCTGTGTTACTGTATAGGTCGTCGTAAAGGTCTCACTGTCACCAGGAGCCAATACTGCTATCGTCTCGCTCAGACCTGTCAATGGATCGTTAACCGCAACATTGGTCAAGGTAACATTGCCATCGTTGCCCACCTCTATACTGTACGCAATCACATCGCCAACAGCACCGAAGCTTGTCGCCCCCGCATCGCCGTTAACCGACGTGGCAGTCTTAACTACCGATAGCGACGGGTTCAAGACAGGACCGTCTACTTCCTCTTCATCAGTCGCAGGATCCGTAGGATCGCCGTCAGGATCTGTGCCCGTCGCGCTCGCTACATTCTGCACGCTGCCTGAATCGATATCTGCCTGTGTTACTG
>NZ_JAKZGO010000068.1 GCF_022549785.1 Belliella alkalica | reverse complement strand
AGGTGATCACTTCGCCTGCCTGCGTCACAGTGGATCCGTTGTCGGATTTGCTGATGCTCAAGCCTGCATTGTTGTCTATAGGTGTCTCAATCTCTGTCTCGCCCTCTGGATCTTCACCTTCTGGGTTTGGATTCTCTCCTTTTACAAAGGCTGTGTTCAACACTGAGCCAGAATCTACATCTGACTGCGTAACCGTGTAGCTGGTCTCTCTAACCACTACCTGACCCGGTGCCAATGTTCCGACATTCTCTTCAAAGCCTGTCAATGGATCTGTGATCACAACATTTCCTATMGTCACATTACCTGTATTCGTTGCCGTCAACGTGTAGGTGATCACTTCGCCTGCCTGCGTCACAGTGGATCCGTTGTCGGATTTGCTGATGCTCAAGCCTGCATTGTTGTCTATAGGTGTCTCWATCTCYGTCTCGCCCTCTGGATCTTCTCCTTCTGGGTTCGGATTCTCTCCTTTTACAAAGGCTGTGTTCAACACTGAACCAGAATCTACATCTGACTGCGTAACCGTGTAGCTGGTCTCTCTAACCACTACCTGACCCGGTGCCAATGTTCCAACATTCTCTTCAAAGCCTGTCAATGGATCTGTGATCACAACATTTCCTATAGTCACATTACCCGTATTCGTTGCAGTCAACGTGTAGGTGATCACTTCGCCTGCCTGCGTCACAGTGGATCCGTTGTCGGATTTGCTGATGCTCAAGCCTGCATTGTTGTCTATAGGTGTCTCAATCTCTGTCTCGCCCTCCGGATCTTCTCCTTCTGGGTTTGGATTCTCTCCTTTTACAAAGGCTGTGTTCAACACTGAACCAGAATCTACATCTGACTGCGTAACCGTATAGCTAGTCTCTCTAACCACTACCTGACCCGGTGCCAATGTCCCGACATTCTCTTCAAAGCCTGTCAATGGATCCACAATCGTTACGTTTGCTATAGTCACATTACCTGTATTCGTTGCCGTCAACGTGTATGTAATCACTTCGCCTGCCTGCGTTACAGTGGATCCGTTGTCGGATTTGCTGATGCTCAAGCCTGCATTGTTGTCTATAGGTGTCTCAATCTCCGTCTCGCCCTCTGGATCTTCTCCTTCTGGGTTCGGATTCTCTCCTTTTACAAAGGCTGTGTTCAACACTGAACCAGAATCTACATCTGACTGCGTAACCGTGTAGCTGGTCTCTCTAACCGCTA
>NZ_JAKZGO010000067.1 GCF_022549785.1 Belliella alkalica | reverse complement strand
CTCCTGTCCCGACCTACTCAGGATACCAATCCAATCACATACCCTTCCCCTATGGGACTATCACCCGCTTTGGTTTGCCTTCCCAGACAACTCAAGTCAGGTATGTTCTCTTTTTATCGGTCCTATAACCCCGAACCTGCCGTAACAGATCCGGTTTGGGCTGCTCCGCTTTCGCTCGCCACTACTCACGGAATCACTGTTGTTTTCTCTTCCTCCGGGTACTTAGATGTTTCAGTTTCCCGGGTTTGCCTTCCTTGCGGAATATCCCGCTAACGCGGGATGGGTTGCCCCATTCGGATATCTGCGGATCAATTCCTCTTGCGGATCCCCGCAGCTTTTCGCAGCTTGTCACGTCCTTCTTCGCCTCTGAGAGCCTAGGCATCCCCCGTACGCCCTTATTTACTTACTCTTATCGGAATCCCCCTTTTGCAGTTAGGACCCCGACGGTCTTTTGTCCACTCTCGTGGACTCATTCAATTCTCTGCTCAACTTGTCAATGAACTTTTTATGAATTAACACCATTGTGTTAAATTCTTTTGTCAATTATGATAGACACTTACAAATGATCAGAATGATCAAATTGGAAATGATCTTAATAATTAAATTGGAAACTTTTTCAATATTTATAAGACTGAGGATAACATTTTATATACCTATACTCTACCTTTGAAAATTGATAAGCTCAAATAAATATTTGTAAAACTCCTTTTGAATTTTAAGAATGTGGAGGATAACGGATTCGAACCGTTGACCCCCTGCGTGCAAGGCAGGTGCTCTAGCCAGCTGAGCTAATCCCCCATGATGTCAATTAATAGTGGGCCTGCGTGGACTCGAACCACGGACCTCTACATTATCAGTGTAGCGCTCTAACCACCTGAGCTACAGGCCCAACAATATTATAAAAGAAGTAGTAAGACGATCGGTTCAAATTATTAGAAAGGAAAATACCGATATGTATTCCAGAAAGGAGGTGTTCCAGCCGCACCTTCCGGTACGGCTACCTTGTTACGACTTAGCCCCAGTTACCGGTTCTACCCTAAACGGCTCCTTGCGGTTACCGGCTTCAGGTCTACCCGACTTCCATGGCTTGACGGGCGGTGTGTACAAGGTCCGGGAACGTATTCACCGCGCCATGGCTGATGCGCGATTACTAGCGATTCCAGCTTCACGGGGTCGAGTTGCAGACCCCGATCCGAACTGAGTCCGAACTGAG
>NZ_JAKZGO010000066.1 GCF_022549785.1 Belliella alkalica | reverse complement strand
TCAAACACATTCACTACATCATCCTCACCATCGTAACCGTTGATGTCTATCACCGTGTCATCAGTCGCCACTATCTCTGCCGCTTCTACCGTGATGCTTATCGTCGCCGTAGCACAGTTGTCCGGATTCAATACCTCACAGATGCTGTACTCCAACGTATAGGTACCCGCAGGCGTACCGGCAAGAACGTCTACACTGCCGTCTGCATTCAATACTACCTGAGTAGTTGGGTTGYTGTCCGCGTCTAGGAACGATACRGGAGTGATGACCTCTGTGCCTCCTACCGACAACGTAACCTCGGATGGATCTACTGGATCTCCGTTCAACGTGTCATTATCAAACACATTCACTACATCATCCTCACCATCGTAACCGTTGATGTCTATCACCGTGTCATCAGTCGCCACTATCTCTGCCGCTTCTACCGTGATGCTTATCGTCGCYGTAGCACAGTTGTCCGGATTCAAYACCTCACAGATGCTGTACTCCAACGTATAGGTACCCGCAGGCGTACCGGCAAGAACGTCTACACTGCCGTCTGCATTCAATACTACCTGAGTAGTTGGGTTGYTGTCCGCGTCTAGGAACGATACAGGAGTGATGACCTCTGTGCCTCCTACCGACAACGTAACCTCGGATGGATCTACTGGATCTCCGTTCAACGTGTCATTACCAAACACATTCACTACATCATCCTCACCATCGTAACCGTYGATGTCTATCACCGTGTCATCAGTCGCCACTATCTCTGCCGCTTCTACCGTGATGCTTATCGTCGCYGTAKCACAGTTGTCCGGATTCAATACCTCACAAATCTGGTATGTGATTGTATATGTTCCCGCTGGGGTGTTCTCAGGAATGCTTACGATGCCTGTAGATGGATCGATGCTCGGTACAGGACCGCCGTTGATCGGTGTCGCTGCCGTAACTATCGTCAACGTCACATCATCTATCGATACAGGATCTCCRTTCAACGTGTCGTTTGTCAACACATTGCCCGCGTTCTCTGTGCCGTCTAGGCCRTTGATCGGACCGAAGTCGTCATCAGTCGCCGCTATCTCTGCCGCTTCTACCGTAACCTCTACAGAGGCCGTCGAGCAGTTCGTAGGGTTCAGATCCTCACARATCTGGTATGTGATTGTATATGTTCCCGCTGGGGTGTTCTCAGGAATGCTTACGATGCCTGTAGATGGATCGATGCTCGGTACAGGACCGCCGTTGATCGGTGTCGCTGCCGTAACTATCGTCAACGTCACATCATCTATCGATACAGGATCTCCGTTCAACGTGTCGTT
>NZ_JAKZGO010000065.1 GCF_022549785.1 Belliella alkalica | reverse complement strand
AACTCCTAGCCAAAGCCAAAGATTATTATGACCTGAATAGTACTTTTGGAAAGCCTGAAAGCAAAACTGGCAGAGTCAGCAATTATGGCGATTACTTTCCTGTATGGGAAAAGTCAAAATTGGTAGAAAAACAAGCCACATTTCTTGTAGCTCCATATCACAGGTGGATGAATAGGGAATATGGAGATCAGAATTATATTCGTAGATTGGTATTCGAGTATGGTACAGAAGGTGAATTACTCAGAGCTAGAGTCATAGAACTTATCTCTGGCACACTTTCCCTAAGACAACTTGCCGAAAGACATGAAGCTGTCATAGATCAATACCTCATAGGAAACCCCTCGGATGGCGTTGGCATAGTTTGGTCAGATGTCAATATGAATGAATTGGAGGGAATGGCAGAAATTGGTTATGAAGTAGGTATTAGCTCAGATAGCAATGCTTCCGCTCGATTAGCAGATGCGCCTATAGGAGAAGAACTAGAAAAAACAATGGATTTACATAATAATCAAGTAGGAAGAAATATAGGTCAAATAGCAAACGAGTCAAACGTAGTAAGTTTAGTTCTTCAAGCATTATACAATGGAGAATTAGTTGTGTTAGATCAATTAGATCAAAATAATGAAATTGTGTTGGGCCTTTCAGAAGTTGTTTCATCTGATATTTTATGCAATTAACTATGAAAAAATTTATAAAATACACCTCAATATTCGTAATCATTATTTTTGGATTATTTAAAGTATTCAGTTTTGTTAAGGGTGAGTTGGGTTTTACAAAAATCGAAGAGGTGTCTCAAACTCAAATCATTCAATATAAAACTGATCCAAAAAGAATTGTAACTTCTATTTTAACCATCAAAGGAGAGGTAGACGGGGATTTCATGATCAATGGAAATCATAAATTTGAAGCAGGAAAAATTGACCGTGTGATCAGAAGTGATTGGTATTATCACGAGAGAGAAATCACTTATAATCCTATTGATGTGACGAAAGGTCATTTGAAAATCAAAATTGAGCTTTATTAAATTCCTAAATAAACAAAGCCCCAAGGAATCCTTGGGGCTTTGTTTATTTAAAAGAGAAAATAATGTTCTTGATATGCTTTATTGATGTAAGTAGGAGTTCCATTTTTATTCCATTATTGAAAAGTCTTAAAAAAATATTTTGATTATTCTAAAACTTAATTTTTCCTCAACCCATTGCACATTTCTTAGATTGTCTTTCAAAAAATACCTACAAGTAGGTATTTTTTGCTATTAAAATTTGGGGTAATATTGAAAAACTAAWATATAATATTATGAAAATAA
>NZ_JAKZGO010000064.1 GCF_022549785.1 Belliella alkalica | reverse complement strand
ATTATCTATTATCACTACATCGGTAGCATCAGTTAATCCAATATTGCTAACTGTGATCACATACTCGAACTCATCGCCTTCCCAAATGGTAACATCATTTGATGTCTTGGTAATTGATAGATCAACTTCAGAGGCCTCAAGAACAATAGTTATATATGCCGTATCGCAATTCGTAGGGTTCAAAACCTCACAAACCCTGTACTGTAGCAGATATCTTCCAGCTTGATTCAATCCAGGTATCAAAGAAAGTGAACCATCTGGACCAATCAACAACCCGGTCAGACCTCCAAGATCAAAAATCTCAAAGTCTACCAATGAAGGATCGATTGCCAAACCATTCAACCTGTCATTCAATAGTATATTACCCAGGTCACCTGCAAAGTCAGTAGTATGAATACCTAGATCATCATCATTGGCAACTATCTCAGATGCTGTAACTGTTACCGTTACCGTAGCCGTTGAACAGTTATCAGGATTCATAACATCACAAACTCTGTATTCCAATGTGTACTCACCAGCAGGGGTGTTCGGTGCTACTGTTATCGTTCCGTCAGGGTTCAACGTCAACTCAGGATCTGAGCTTACTACCGTCAAGGTTACATCAGCAGGATCTACTGGATCTCCGTTCAACGTGTCGTTACCCAACACACTTGGCGTCGTCCCGCCATCAGTGCCGTTGATCGGACCGAAGCCGTTTTCATTCGCCTCTATTACCGCCGGCTCTACCGTTACCGTTACTGTTGCCGTAGCACAGTTGTCTGGATTCAACACCTCACAGATGCTGTATTCCAACTCGTAATCACCAGCAGGCGTGTTCGGTGCTACCGTTATCGTTCCGTCAGGATTCAACGTCAACTCAGGATCTGAGCTAACTGCTGTCAATGTAACATCAGCTGGATCTAATGGATCGCCGTTCAACGTGTCGTTACCCAACACACTTGGGGTCGTCCCGCCATCAGTGCCGTTGATCGGACCGAAGCCGTTTTCATTCGCCTCTATTACTGCCGGCTCTACCGTTACCGTTACCGTTGCCGTAGCACAGTTGTCTGGATTCAACACTTCACAGATGCTATAAGTCAACTCGTAATCACCAGCAGGCGTGTTCGGTGCTACTGTTATCGTTCCGTCAGGGTTCAACGTCAACTCAGGATCTGAGCTTACCACCGTCAAGGTTACATCAGCAGGATCTAATGGATCGCCGTTCAACGTGTCGTTACCCAACACACTTGGGGTCGTCCCGCCATCAGTGCCGTTGATCGGACCGAAGTCGTTTTCATTCGCCTCTATTACTGCCGGCTCTACCGTTACCGTTACCGTTGCCGTAGCACAGTTGTCTGGATTCAATACCTCACAGATGCTGTACTCCAACTCGTAATCACCAGCAGGCGTGTTCGGTGCTACTGTTATCGTTCCGTCAGGGTTCAA
>NZ_JAKZGO010000063.1 GCF_022549785.1 Belliella alkalica | reverse complement strand
ACTCTCCGGTAGTGATCAACCCAGATGGAACGGTTACGGTATCACCGAACACGCCAGCGGGAGACTACGAAGTAGAATACAGTATCTGTGAGGTGTTGAATCCAGACAACTGTGATACGGCGACAGTAACAGTAACTGTGACAGCACCAGAAATAGAAGCCAATGATGATGACTTCGGTCCGATCAACGGCACAGAAGGTGGCACAGTACCGGGCAATGTATTGGATAACGATACTTTGAATGGTGAGCTAGTTAACCCTGATGATGTGATCTTGACACCGATCAATGTAGATCCTGACTCTCCGGTAGTGATCAACCCAGATGGAACGGTTACGGTATCACCGAACACGCCAGCGGGAGACTACGAAGTAGAATACAGTATCTGTGAGGTGTTGAATCCAGACAACTGTGATACGGCGACAGTAACAGTAACTGTGACAGCACCAGAAATAGAAGCCAATGATGATGACTTCGGTCCGATCAACGGCACAGAAGGTGGCACAGTACCGGGCAATGTATTGGATAACGATACCTTGAACGGAGATCCTGTGAACCCTGATGATGTGACCTTGACACCGATCAATGTAGATCCTGACTCTCCGGTAGTGATCAACCCAGATGGAACGGTTACGGTAGCACCGAATACGCCAGCGGGAGACTACGAAGTTGAATACAGCATCTGTGAGGTGTTGAATCCGGGCAACTGTGATACTGCAACAGTAACGGTAACAGTTACCACGCCAGAGATTGAAGCCAATGATGATGACCTCGGTCCGATCAACGGCACGACGGGTGGCACAGTACCGGGCAATGTATTGGATAACGATACTTTGAACGGAGATCCTGTGAACCCTGATGATGTGACCTTGACACCGATCAATGTAGATCCTGACTCTCCGGTAGTGATCAACCCTGACGGAACGATAACAGTAGCACCGAACACGCCAGCGGGAGACTACGAAGTTGAATACAGCATCTGTGAGGTGTTGAATCCGGGCAACTGTGATACAGCGACAGTAACTGTAACTGTGACAGCTCCTAGGATCATAGCCAATGACGATGATTTAGGTATTCATTCTACAGACTTCGGTGGAGACTTGGGCAACATACTTGCCAATGACCTTCTCAACGGGGTTACAATCGATCCTTCATTGGTAGACTTTGAGATTTTTGATCTTGGAGGTCTGACCGGGTTGTTGATTGGTCCAGATGGTTCATTTTCTTTGATACCTGGATTGAATCAAGCTGGAAGATATCTGCTACAGTACAGGGTTTGTGAGGTTTTGAACCCTACGAATTGCGATACGGCATATATAACTATTGTTCTTGAGGCCTCTGAAGTTGATCTATCAATTACCAAGACATCAAATGATGTTACCATTTGGGAAGGCGATGAGTTCGAGTATGTGATCACAGTTAGCAATATTGGATTAACTGATGC
The DNA here is from genome assembly GCF_022549785.1 of Belliella alkalica. GTDB lineage: Bacteria > Bacteroidota > Bacteroidia > Cytophagales > Cyclobacteriaceae > Belliella > Belliella alkalica. Next base: position 25 of record NZ_JAKZGO010000063.1, on the reverse strand, counting down.
TACCGATGTAGTGATAATAGATAAT
>NZ_JAKZGO010000062.1 GCF_022549785.1 Belliella alkalica | reverse complement strand
AATACCCCAAATTCCCGAACATCTTGCTCGGTTTGACCTACTGCTACCCAGTGGGAGCGACTGCCGACGTCAATTCCCGCAGCTTGCGGATTGACGACTTCCATGGAGATAGATTCCTGTTCCATTTGATTAAAAATAGATAAGTCTCTCAGGGGATGTGCTTTTGGCTAGAAAATATTCTGAACGGGGTATCTGACTTTTAAAGACAAATCCGCCACTGAAATCATCGCAAGCATCCCAACCAGAATKGCGCCCGTGCTCTTCGATTACTCGAGGGCAACATTTCTAAAATCGGCCTTRCTGAGAGACCAGTAATTTACAAAAAATCTTGCCATGATGCTCTCAAACGTTAGCTTACGAAATCAACTTTTTTAATGTAGGGGGAATTGGGCCCAACGTTTTGCAGCTACCCGAAGGGCGGGACTTTTACCACAAAACTTGATTTGAAAAACTAATGTTTGATTAACCACAAAACTGTCTTTGGAACACGAAACCCCGCCTTTTGGGTAGGTGCTGTTAGTGGCTGGGCTTCTGTCAACCGTTACCTTGTGCATTACTTTGGTTTGTATTCGTTTGATTTTTTATTTTGTTAATTAGTTCGTCAATTGTGATTACTTTTTTAATTTTTCTAAGTTCAATTACAAGCCAAATTAGAGACGCAATACCACAAAAAAGATAAAAGCCTTGCCAAGTAGTCGCTGGTATTTTCGCAAACTCCTTAAAGTCTGTTGTGCAAAATGTCAAGATAAATGAAATTAAAAGTGTCAATGGAGTCAGGTAATTACTGTTTTTGGTAATTGTTTCCTTGTTTTCATATAAAATCACTTTGAGCTTATCGTCATTTATACGAATAATGTTTGATTGTGTATTGTCGTAAAACTCTTTTACTAAAGGGTTGTCAGTTAGTAAAGCTGGTTCGTTATTTTGTGCCATATGTCTTTACTTTTGAGTGTTTAAAAGCCCTAATGCACCTAATGCGTGAAAGTCTATATGTCCGCAATTGGAACAAGCAACAACTGCACACGGAACAGAAGGTCCTCCGATAACTACATTATTTGAAACTTCCTGTGATAATGGAAGACTAACAAAACCGTCAAGCAATGAAAAGTTTTGATGTCCACATCTTGCACAAGGTTTCAATGCTCCTTTAGCTTCTATCTGTTTGGCAATTTTTTGTTTTGTGTCTTGGTCAAATTTCATTTGTTTTATTTTTAATTGTCGTTAAGTTATTTGTCGTCATAGCCTTCTGACTAACGTAAACAAAATCCCTCAATTTGAGCTGATTTCGAGGCCTAAATCCTCATTAGTCAGACCGAATTTATCGATTTGTTTTTTTATTCTCTTAACTAAGCCCAACTTTCTTTTTTGATCCAAGAAAAGATAGCCTTCGGGATTTTCATATGGAATTCCTTTTACGACCATATTCCAAATGATGACTGCAAGCTTTCTTGCTGTGGCGCTGATGGCAGAAACTCTGCCTTTTCTAAAGCTT
>NZ_JAKZGO010000061.1 GCF_022549785.1 Belliella alkalica | reverse complement strand
ATTCTGGTTGGGATGCTTGCGATGATTTCAGTGGCGGATTTGTCTTTAAAAGTCAGATACCCCGTTCAGAATATTTTCTAGCCAAAAGCACATCCCCTGAGAGACTTATCTATTTTTAATCAAATGGAACAGGAATCTATCTCCATGGAAGTCGTCAATCCGCAAGCTGCGGGAATTGACGTCGGCAGTCGCTCCCACTGGGTAGCAGTAGGTCAAACCGAGCAAGATGTTCGGGAATTTGGGGTATTCAATCAAGATTTGTTTGCTATGGCAGATTGGTTGAAGGAAAAGAATGTAAAAACTATAGCAATGGAAAGTACTGGCACTTATTGGCAAAACCTCTACGCAGTCTTACTTTCAAAAGGATTCCATCTTATATTATGTAATGGTAAGTTCACCAAAAACATCAAGGGAAAAAAAACTGATGTCTTGGACTGTCAGTGGATTCAGAAACTGCACACATTGGGATTACTTACGGGTAGTTTTTTGCCAGATGGYCAGACAGAAGAGCTTAGAACTTATTGCAGACACAGATCAAATTTACTTCATTCGGCTGCTGCTGCCTCAAAGAAAATGCAGAAATATCTAAGACTATTGAATTTCAGATTAGATGTAGTGGTAAGGGATATCTGTGGGTTGACAGGGTTGATGATCATCAGAGCAATCTGTGAGGGCGAAACAGATCCAAAGAAGCTGGCTTCACTCCGACATGGGAATTGCAGAAAGAGTGAGGAAGAGATAGCAGCTGCCTTACAGAGTAATGGAAGGAAGGATTATCTTTTTGCCTTAAAACAGGAGCTAGACACTTATGATCACCTTCGAATGAAAGTTGAAGATTGTGATAAAGAGATAGAGAAAAAGCTGAATGAAATCATCGATTCGGATGATGATAAGCGAGAACACTACCTCGAATCAAAACCCCATAAAAGAGTAAATAAGAATACCCCAAAAGACATTGATCTAAATCTAAAAGCGTATCAGATGTTTGAGGGAACAGATCTTTTRGCAATTGAAGGTATGAGCTTTTCTACGGTTTTGGCATTGATGAGCGAAGTAGGCATGGAAGGGATCAAGAAGTTTAAAACAGCCAAGCACTTTGCTTCGTGGCTTAGGCTTGCCCCAAACAATAAAGTAAGTGGTGGCAAAGTACTGTCTAGTAAAGTGCCAAAAGGGAGCAACAGACTTAAAATAGCCTTGAGAAATGCTGCAAATGCCATCGGGAACCTGAAAGACTCTACACCCTTGAGGGACTTCTTTCAGAGGATAAGCTTTAGAAAAGGCAGAGTTTCTGCCATCAGCGCCACAGCAAGAAAGCTTGCAGTCATCATTTGGAATATGGTCGTAAAAGGAATTCCATATGAAAATCCCGAAGGCTATCTTTTCTTGGATCAAAAAAGAAAGTTGGGCTTAGTTAAGAGAATAAAAAAACAAATCGATAAATTCGGTCTGACTAATGAGGATTTAGGCCTCGAAATCAGCTCAAATTGAGGGATTTTGTTTACGTTAGTCAGAA
>NZ_JAKZGO010000007.1 GCF_022549785.1 Belliella alkalica | reverse complement strand
ATTAAACAGGGATTCTGTCAAAGGGATTGGTATGTCTTGTTGAAAAAGAAAAATGTTATAAATGATGAATATCAGAGCCAATTTATTGATTAAGTACGACCTAAAAATCAGAATCCTCGAAAACAAAGATTTTAAATACCCATAGGGATAGCCCAGCTTAGTCCAACTATGTTTTAAACGCAATCTTGATATATCTATTTATTATAGTTATTTTTTTGGGTAGATTGCGTCTAAAACACTTTACGTTATCCGCATGATTCTATTGAAGAATTGACCTACTGGTATAATTTAAGATTATCATATGCCTTTATTTTGGTTTATAAAAAGCCGGATTTTTTTTCATTTAAATCATTGTTTATTTGAAGCATCATTCCATTAATTATAAGCAAATGACCGATGAAGTAAAATAGAAGGACTAGAAAATGATTAATTACATTTTTTACCAAAACAATATCTTCACCCATCAATAAATCAGACAGAAAGAAAGAAAAAACGCCCAGAATAGTAAAAACAAAACTTTTCTGAGAAACATAAAACCTCCTATTTAAGCTAAGAACAATGGCAGTTGTACTAAATAAAGCATAAAAAATTATTGGTACAACATAGGCCCCTAGGTTTGGGAAAATTATGATTGTGGTTGTTATTGTTACTAAAATAGCCAATGCTTCTGGCCATCTATTTAAAGGACTTATGTCTTTTTTTTCAAAACCGCTTGTCGAATAATGATAGAGAACTGCATAAGCAGTTTGTGCCACTATAAAGGTACAAAGACCTAATAGTTTAAATAAAGACTCTTCTATTTTAAACATTAAGAAAACATCTCCAAGAAAGGAGAAAAAAGTAGCGATCATCAAAGGTGGTATCAATCGGTGTTTTGTCGATTTAAATTTGAGAAAGAGAAAATATAAAAGTATTGGTACAATTAAGGGTTTAGTGATATAAAAAATCAAATCACAACCTATCAACAAAAATGAAAGGTTTAAGATTGTTAATGTTAAGTAAGTTAAAGTAAAACGTGGGTGAATGGTCATTATTTCTAACCAAATTTGCTTCTGATTCTATTGAATTTAAGCGAATATTTTTTAAGAAATAATAATTTGCTCTGAAAAAAAATAATCTTCTTTTTCGAAATCAACATCTTTACGAAAACTTTAATTATTCAAGTATTATTTAGTTTTCATTAGAATTTTTTCTATTTAAATTGTATTATTTATTTAACATTCATTTTTTCTATTACTTTTGATTTTTTTGATAGAGTAAATAGATAAATAATTGCTATAAATGAAGTTATTGCTCCAATGGAAAACACAAGGAAAAAGTTTTCTGATTTGTTGTTGTACACAAAGCCTGAAACCAACGCTCCGATTCCAATACCAGCTTCAAGAGCAATATACATTGTAGCCAAAGCTCTTCCTCTAAATTTGTCTAGAGATAAATCTATAGTCCAAGCGGAAATTGTCGGGGAATTCATCCCAACTGATGCTCCAAAAATTACTGCACCAAAAAGAAGCATTTCTTTGCTTTGGGCTATAGCAATGGTTAACATAGCTATAGACATAGACAAGGTGGCTACTTTCATCACAGGAACTCTGCCGTATTTATCAGAAGCTTTTCCAGCAATGATCCGGATACCAAGAGATGCCAGCGTAAATACAGCAAAGAAAAGTCCTTTGTTTTTTATCCCAAGGTATTCAGAATAATCGGGGATAACTGTCAAAACAATTCCAAAAGAAAATACGGTCAAAAACAAAACTATAGATGGAGTAATAACTCTCTTTTCGATGATTTCATTCCTATTGAGTTTGAAATGATCAAATGATAATTTTTCTTTTTCTTTTAAAGTTTCTTTTAGCTTCAAAAGAATCAATATAGAAAGGATTGCAGTAAATGCAGAACTATAGAAAAGTGTATTGATATCCCATTCTGCAGCAATATAACCTCCCAAAGCTGGTCCTGCAGCCATTCCCAGTGAACCAAAAAGAGACTGTATGCCCATAGCTTCGCCTCGTTTATTGAATGGGATGATGTCTGCTACAAATGCTGATGTTCCGGTAGGTGTAAATCCAGTGGAAAAACCATGAACAAACCTTAAAAACAAAAATCCAACTACCGAGGTGATAAATGGATAGAGCAAGCTCACTACAAAGCATACTACAGCACCGAAAATCATAACTGGTATCCTTCCTATTTTATCAGCAAGTTTTCCACTAAATGGCCTTGATAGTCCAGCAGTGAGTGTAAATAGGGAAATGATCAATCCTTTGTAATCTTCACCTCCAAGTGAAGTCAAATAGGAGGGAAGTTCCGGAATGATCATATTGAAACTTGCAAAAAATAAGAATGAACTCAAACATAGAGTAAAAAAATTTAGCGTAAAAAAGGGTGGGATAAACCTATGCATTACAAATTTATTGACTTGAATTCAGTTTTAAATAAAGAAACCTCTCAGGGAGTAAACATTGATACTTTTTATACCAAAAATTTCCTGAGAGGTTTGCCAAGAATTAACTATAAACTTTACTCTTTGTTGGCTTCTTCTTCGCTTTGTGCCAATAAGAATGCCTTAATGAATTCATTTACATTTCCGTCCAATACCGATTGAGCATCAGATGTTTCATGGCCTGTTCTTGCGTCTTTTACTAGTTTGTATGGATGTAGGACATAGTTTCTAATTTGGGAACCAAAGTCAATCCGCATTTTACCAGATTCTACTTTTGCACGCTCAGCATTCCTCTTTTCCATTTCCAATTGGTAAAGTCGGGATTTAAGCATTTGCATGGCTTTCTCCCTGTTTGCTAGTTGTGATCTTTCGATTTGACAGACCACGACAATACCTGTTGGCTTGTGTGTAAGCTGAACTTTTGTTTCCACTTTGTTGACATTCTGTCCACCAGCACCTCCTGATCTTGAAGTGTGGAGCTCTACATCACTTGGATTGATTTCGATTTCAATGGTATCGTCTATCACTGGATACACATAAATCGAAGCAAAAGAGGTGTGTCTTCTCCCACTACTGTCAAATGGAGAAATCCTGACCAATCTGTGTACACCTATTTCAGATTTCAAAAACCCATAGGCTAGAGGACCATCAAATTCCAAAGTCACAGATTTGATTCCGGCAACTTCACCTTCTTGTAGATCGACTTCACGAACTTTATATCCGTTTTTTTCTCCCCACATGATATACATCCTCATCAAAATAGATGCCCAGTCATTGCTTTCTGTTCCACCTGCTCCAGGATTGATTTCCATGAGTGCGCTAAGCTGATCTTCCTCACTACTTAGCATTTTTTTAAGTTCTAACTCCTCTACATTCTGATAGACTTTGCTGAATTCAGCTTTTAGTTCCTCTTCAGAAACTTCATCCATTGAGTAAAATTCATATAGAACTTCCAAGTCTTGAATCCCGGTCGCTACTTTTTCATAGGCGTTGGTCCAGGATTTTTTTCCTTGAATTACTTTCATTGTTTTTTCGGCCTCGTCTGGATTATTCCAAAAGTCTGCTTGCGCAGACACGGCCTCGAGATCTTCTATTTCTTCAATCTTACGATCGTAGTCAAAGATACCTCCTCAAAGCCGAAACGCGGGCTTTCAAGTCTTTCAACTGGTCTGATGTCATAAATTTATTTAGTTTTCGAATGCAAAAATCGTAAAAATTATACTAGAAACCTATTCATTTGCTAATCTCCATACAAGATCACCAATTGAATTTTGTTTCTTTTGGTATTTTTGAAATGCCTGTACCTGACTTTGGAAAGTGTGAATCCCGTTCCGAATAGAGCTCCAGCTGTAATCAATCCTCCTGAACTAATCCCAAAAGAACCATCGTGATAGAGTGAGTTGATTGATTCTGCTGTAACTAAAATCAATCCAGCTCCATAGCTTAATGTTGAGAGATTTTTAATTGTGCTGTTCCTATGGTCCTTGTGAAGAATTTCCACAGAGGTTATGTCTTCTGGTCTCAAAATGTTTTCTGAAAGGACAATTATATCAGTTTGTATGTCTTTGATTACATCCGTGATGTAGTAATCATTTTTTTTACTTTTGTATGTAAAAGTCTCGCCAACCTCATATTTCAATCTACTTTTTTGATTTGTACCTTTTTGTAGCAAAATAAACTTTTGGGCAAAAGCATCACCAAGATTGATGATAGATAAAAGAAAGATGCATGCAGAAATTTTAAAAATATAATACTTCATTATTACTTAGTTGATTTAAATTCAAGATATCAAAATATTTTCAAAATTTGGGTAATTCTAAGTTTAGTTTGACTCCTATTTTATTCTTAAACATAAAAAAAGTGTCAAGATTTACTTTGACACTTTCTCAGTAGAAATATTTAGTGATCAAATCTTAATGATCCAATTATGTTTATCTTCTAGTTTACCATATTTGATACCATCTAATGTTTCTAAGATGATATTGCTAAAGGCTGAGCTATCTTTCTGGGGCAGTTCATAGTCATTTCCATTGATATGAATTTTTGCAATATGTGCTATCGTGGCTGCAGTCCCTGTACCAAAAGCTTCTACTAAAGTTCCGCTTCTCAAAGCATCCTCAAGCTCTGTTACTCTTAAGAATCTCTCTTCTACCTTCACGCCCATCTCTCTGGCAAGTGTCAAAACGCTATCTCTTGTGATACCTTTCAGGATAGTACCTGTAGTGGTAGGAGCGGTGATCAGTGAAGCATTGATCATAAACATTACGTTCATCGTTCCACTTTCTTCTATGTGCTGATGAGATTTTCCATCTGTCCATAGTAATTGATCATAGCCTTGCTTCTGGGCTTGCAATGCAGGATAGAGTGAGCCTGCATAGTTACCAGCAGCTTTCGCAAAGCCTGTGCCGCCTTCAGCAGCTCTTGTATATTGACATTCGACTTTCACAGAAACTGGTTTGGAATAATAATTCCCAACAGGACAGGTAAAAATCATGAATTTATACTTTTCCGAAGGTCTTATCCCCAAGTAATCATCCGTAGCGAATACAAAAGGTCTGATGTAAAGTGAGCAACCAGGTTTATTGGGAATCCAATCTTTATCAACTTCTAACAATTGAGTGAGTCCGTCCATAAAAAGTTGCTCAGGAACTTCTGGAATGCACATTCTTTTGGCTGATTCATTCAGCCTCTTTTGGTTTGCATCAGCTCTAAAAATCAAAGCCTCGCCATTTTCGTTTTTATAGGCTTTCATCCCCTCGAACACAGATTGGCCATAATGCAAGGTTGCATTAGCAGGATTTAACTGTAGTGGAGCATAAGGTTCGATTCGGAAATTTCCCCATTCTCCGTTTTCAAAATCCGCCACAAACATGTGATCACTGATAGTTTGACCAAATTTTAAATCATCAAAATTCGTCTGAGGTAATTTTGATACTTTTGTTTTGTTGATTTCTATGTTTAAAGTAGTATTCATCATGATTTATGCTCTTGGTTTCCAGGTTACTTCTTCTACTTCTAGATCTATCGCCATAAGACGTCCCAATACAAATAGGTAGTCTGAAAGTCTGTTTAAATAACTTAAAATAATTTGATCAACAGGTTCTATTTCCATCAAAAGTATAACGCATCTTTCGGTTCTACGACAGACCGTTCTGGCTAAATGACAAAAAGATATTGCCTGATGACCACCTGGAAGAATAAAATTACGGAGTGGAGGAAGTTTTTCTTCCATCAGGTCAATCTCTTTTTCAAGCAGCTCAATATCTTCCTGATGGAGATCAGGTTTTTTTATATTTGATTTGCCTACTTCTGTAGCCAAAGTAGCACCTAAAGTAAATAATCTGTCTTGGATTTCTTTAAGAATTACTTCACGACTTTTGTTGACCTCTTGGTCTCTAAGTAATCCTATGTAAGAATTCAGTTCATCAACAGTTCCGTATGCATCTATCTTGATATGTCCTTTGGACACTCTTTTTCCACCAAGAAGAGATGTGGTTCCGGTATCACCGGTCTTAGTATAAATTTTCATTTATTACGCTAGATAAGCATCCTGAAGGTAAAAATGTACCTTCTTACAAAAGTAAGAATCTATTTATAAAAAGATGCTTTTTTACTCGTCTAATTCTACGGTTACTGCTCTAGTAGGGTTAAGGTTGATCTCGTCTGATTCTACCAAACCATCACGAAGCCTAATGACTCTATGTGCATAGTGTGCGATATCATCTTCATGTGTTACCATGATGATGGTATTTCCCTTTTGATGCAATTCATGAAAAAGCTCCATAATACTGTAAGAGGTTTTGGTATCCAAGTTTCCGGTTGGTTCATCTGCTAAGATAATACTTGGATCATTTACAAGTGCCCTTGCAATGGCTACTCTTTGTCTTTGACCACCAGAAAGTTCGTTTGGTTTATGATGAACACGGTCAGCTAAACCTACGTTTTTCAGAGCTATGAAAGCTTTATCTTCTCTATCTGACTTATTATATCCAGCATAAATCAAAGGTAGGGCTACATTTTCAAGACAACTTGCCCTAGGAAGTAGGTTGAATGTTTGGAATACAAACCCAATTTCTTTGTTCCTGATTTCAGCCAATTCATTTTCGGACATGTCACTCACATCCTTTTCATTTAATATGTAAGTTCCTGCTGAAGGAGTATCCAAGCAGCCAATAATATTCATCAATGTGGACTTTCCAGAACCTGAAGGTCCCATAAATGCCACATATTCACCTTTATTGACCGAAATAGATACTGATTTCAAAGCTCTAACTTCTTCAGCCCCCATTTTATATGTCTTTTGAATATCGGATGTTTCTATTATTTTTTTCATGGTCAATTGTTTTGAATTCCTGAATTTAGTTGAATTGATCAAAAAGGAAAAATTAATTTGATTAACGGTGTTAAATTTTACAAGTTTTCAATCATTAATTTTTCTAATTCTTCAAAAGAGAGCCATTTTGACATGTCTTCTATTGCTTTTGTACCATAATTCCCCAGTCCATTATTTCTACTTTCTTTTACATAGGCCATCCAAAGAATGGGATCTTTGTTGAATTGAATTGATTCCTGAAGAATTTCATATCTTTTCAAAGCTTCTTTTTCATTTGCCAAAGCTTGAAAAATCAAAGGAGTTACATAAGCATTCTTTGTTTTTGAAATTTCCGGCTTCAGCATTTTCTTTATTTTTTCAGATTGTATTTGGCCTTTACCTTTTCCCAAAACTTCTTTCAATTCTTCAAATTCCTCTTTTGTCCAAATTGCATTTACACCTTGCGTCAACAGTTTTTCCAAATAATCAAAATCCTCTTTTTCTAACCAATGTGATTTATATAGCATTAGGTAATTCGCCAAATCACTCTTGAAGTTTTCAGTGATCAACTCTTCAAGATTTAACATCAACTTTTCTTTTGTACTTTGATGGAAAGTACTGAGGATTTCATAGAACTTTGTTTGGTCATTTTCCAACAATTCCCCTCTATCATCCCATCCCATCCAGTTAGGAAAGTTCACCCCTTGATTTTGTTGTAAAGCTTTCGCTTCTTCAGTTTTTCCACTGAAATAAAGAATTGCCAAATGGTGGGGCTTGAAACTTAGAAAGCCATCTACCGCTGCTACAGTTAGTTCCAAAGCGGCTTTTTCAAAATCCAATTGGCTAGCTAGGATTTCCGCTGACATTACATTGTATTTTACTGCATGGTTGGGAAAAGAAAATGATGCTCCTGACAAGAATTTCAAAGTTTCATTTATCCTTTGGTCTTGAAATGCTCGGACAACCCTTGTTTCCCAATAGTTTCTTTCTTCATAACTTGATTGTTGGATATTTATTAAGTTATTGAGAATAGTTAAGTCACTATCATAACTTGTAGCAGTCTGATTCGTGAATTGATTTCTCAAACCAGAGGATTTCAACACAAATTGATCAGGAAGATTATCCGTATCTAAGATGAAATCAGTGTAGTTTCCTAGCTTATTGGCTTTTGCTAGATGATTAATTTGGCGGATTTGATCTTTAGATGGGTTTTGGATTTCTTTGCTTTCTATATTATGCTTAACTTCTAAGGCTAGTTTGTTAGCTATTATGGTTTTTTGATCATTTTTCGTGGAGTTAAGAACTTCTATTGCTTTGATAGGCTGATTGATTTTTGAATATAGCAATGCCAAATTATTCAACAGTTTTGGGTTTTCAGGGAAAAATTCTAAACCTTTTTCTAAATAGAAAACAGCTTCCACGATTTTATCAGCCTGATGTAATCTTGAACTGAGCAAGAGGATGTTTGGAACATTCGGGGCAAAATCGAAACTTTCCTCTAGATGCCTAATTGCCATGTTTTGTTGCTTGTCTTGAAGGTACAAGTGGGCAACGGAATTTTTTGCTCTGTCATTTTTAAAATAATTTTCCCATGAATTCTCATAAAGGATTCTCGCATGCTGTGGACGATCGGTTTGATAGTAATAATCGGCAGATAAATTTAGCGATGCGGATTTCAATTGTACTGCGATGACTGCATCGGCAAAAATCACTAAAATCACCAAAAACATGATCGAACCAATCCTCATGTGGAAGTAAGCAAAAAATTGTGGCTTGAAGATCACTTTTTCCAAAGGCTCTCCATTGTTAAGAATACTCGAGAAATTTGTCAATAAATAGGCAAAAAACAATAAAGAAAGAGCGATCTGTCCATAAAGAAAAGTGTGGTTGAAGAATTCGATCAAAGGTTGGTTGTAGGTATAGATAGCTTTACCCCAAATCCAAGTAGTAGCTCCAAGACCTATTAGATAAAATGATTTCCCAATAAGTGGCTGATCAAATGCTTGAGGTGTTTGGGTTATTTTATAGTCCAATACATAGTACCCCAAAACGCCAGCAACTAGCATAATCACCAATGGTGGAAGGGTAGGGAAGGGAAGGTTTATTTCTCCCATAGTATCAAAAAGTGTAAAGAGTACAAGCAAGAAATAGACGATGGAAATAATGGTAATATGCCAAGTGATCTTGAGTTTCACCCCTTGGTTGAGTTTGATCAAAAAGATGCTGGCACTTGAAATTACCGCATGGCCTATATGCAACATGAAAATCACTGCGAGAAATGCAACAGGCAAAGTGATGTTTTCCGACAAATAGAGTGGTGAAGCTTCTATTTCTGTAATTTGGGTTAGTAGAAAAATGGTGGCAATCAAGCTTGTAGATACGAGAAAGAAGCGCTTGCTCAAGCTCCAGTTTTCTAAAAAGAAATGAATGATAGCCACTGGAGTCAAAGCTCCCAAAAGCAAGATGATCAATGGGAAATTGGTGGAAAGTCCACCGATATTGAGACCATTGATTCCAGAGAAAGTAAAGAAGAAAATCGCTCCAGCACTTCCTGCGATAAAGTACATTTTCTTCAATGTGCTGATCAACGTCAAGCCAAAGCACAAGAACAATATAACCAATATACCGAAAAACAAGCTGAATTCAGTATTCAAGATAGGGGGCAAAGACTCGAAGTTTTGAAAAACTAAAAAGTTATCTATGTCAAGGTTGATTATTTCTGTTCCTAGTTTATAAAAATGTAAAGGCACACTTATGCTTTCCGCAAATACCCCCGGGAGTATTGGCATGGTTGGCGTATCCCATACAAAAAGACTCAATAATAGGAAAAGCCCCCCCAATAAAGCTATGAAACTGGGAAGGCCTTTGAATAATAAGATTTCTAAATTCCTGAAAGTTTTAACTGACATTACTCCATTACCTTTGGAACTCTGAAATAGTCCGAGTCACGTTGTGGGGCATTTTTTAATCCACTTTCGTGAGAAAGATGCTCACCAACTTTATCTTCCCTCAAAACATTCACTTCAGATGACATAGTTGTGATTGGTTCTATATTATCAGTATCCAATTCATTCAATTGCTCCACCCAATCAAGGATTTGGGTCATGTCTTGAGTCATTTTTTCAGCACTCTTTTCATCAAATTCTAATCTTGCAAGATGTGCGATTTTTTTGAGTGAATTTACATCTATTTTCATAAGTCTATTAAGCTTTTTTTTCTGTTTTATTGTCTTCCCAAAGTTGGTTTTGAATGATTTGATGCGCTTGCTGTCGTATCATCGGTACATCTTTTGTGGTCAGACCTTTGGTTGAAATTGGTTCGTGAAAAACGATTTTCCCTGACTTGAAATTCAATAGGGGATATTTTTCATCTGGCAAAATTAAATGATTATAAGATAAAGTTACAGGAATTATAGGGATTTGTTTGTCAATTGCCAAACTAAATGCTCCATCCTTGAATCTGTTGAGGAGAGGTGGCTGAGTAGAAGTGATTCCCCCTTCGGGAAAAATAACAATACTACTACCATTGTCAATGGCTTTTTTTGCCCTGACCAAGACCTCTCCACGACTTCTCACACTTTCTCGATTGACGGCAATGTGAAGGTTCTTGAAATAGTATCCAAACAATGGGATATTTCTTAGCGAACTTTTTCCGATAAAAACTACATCTCCCGGGACAAACCCCATCATTGCGATATCGATATATGAAAAATGATTCGCTATGAATATGTAGGGTGTCCCCATTTTGACATGCTTTTTCCCTTCAAATCTCACAGGAAGACCAATCAATATAAAGTAAAGGTTTGCCCAAAACCTGTTTATTTTTCTTCCATATTTCTGCTGACCTGGTATCCAAATGGTAATTAATAGCAGCGGAAACAAGAGGATAAAACTCAAGCAAAAAACGATGAAAGCATAAACTGTGTAGAGACCTCTCAGAAGAACCATCTTATTTATTGATCATGTGGTTGGCAACTTGTACAAAATAACGCATCATCGCTTCTTTTGTATTTTGGTCTATTTCTATTTTTTCCATAGCTGCAAACATACAATTGAGCCAACTATTTCTCATATTTCCATCGATTTCCCATTGAAAATGCCTTTTGCGGAGCATTGGATGGCCTCTTTGGTCAGAATAGGTCTGCGGTCCTCCGAAAACCTGCTGCAAAAACAAAAATAATCGCTCTTCTGCAGGAGCTAAATCCTCTGGATATAATGCCAACAAACTAGGGGTATTGGCTACTCCTAAGTAGAAATGATGTACTAAACTTTTGATTTTCTCCTCACCTAAAGCTTGGTAGATCGATTGAAACTCATGCATTTGTCAACCAATAAATTTAGTTTTATAAAAAAAGACTGCCACAGCGGCAGTCTTTTTAATATGTATTGTATAAGGTTTTACTTTTTGATAACAGAGAAATCAAAATCTTCCAAGAATTTGGTAGTGAAGTCTCCAGCTTTGAATTTTTCATCATTCAACAAAGCGATATGGAAAGGGATTGTAGTCTTGATTCCATCAATAACAAATTCTTCCAATGCTCTTTTCATTCTGACAATTACCTCTTCCCTAGATTGACCACTTACGATAAGTTTAGCGATCATGGAATCATAGTTTGGAGGAATGACATAGCCTGCGTAAACATGGCTATCGATCCTTACACCTCTACCACCAGGTAGATGAAGGTTTACGATTTTACCAGGACTAGGTCTGAATCCATTTGCAGGATCTTCTGCATTGATTCTACATTCCATAGCATAGAGCTTTGGAAAATAGTTTTTGCCAGATATTTTTTCACCAGCGGCTACTTTGATTTGTTCTTTGATCAAATCAAAATCTGTCACCTCTTCGGTAATCGGATGCTCTACCTGAATTCTAGTGTTCATTTCCATGAAGTAGAAATTTCGGTTTTTATCAACCAAAAATTCTATAGTTCCAGCACCTTCGTAGCCGATAGCTTCCGCACCTTTGATAGCAGCAGCGCCCATAGCTTCTCTCAACTCATCTGTAATAAATGGAGAAGGTGTTTCTTCTACTAGTTTTTGGTGTCTTCTTTGGATAGAACAATCCCTTTCAGATAAGTGACAAGCCTTACCATTACTGTCACCAACTATTTGGATTTCGATATGTCTTGGTTCTTCTACGAATTTCTCCAAATAGAGACCGTCATTTCCAAAAGCAGCACCTGATTCTTGACGCGCATCATCCCAAGCTTTCTTGAATTCACTTTCTTGCTTTACGATTCTCATACCACGTCCACCACCTCCGGCGGTAGCTTTGAGTATGACTGGGTAGCCCATTTCATTGGCTAACTTTACGCCCTGTTCTATCGATTCCAATAGTCCTTCAGAACCGGGGATAGTAGGTACGCCAGCCTCTTTCATGGTTGCTTTAGCCGTAGCTTTATCGCCCATTCTATTGATCATGTCCGGGCTAGCACCTATGAATTTGATGTTGTATTCTTCACAAATTCTGGAAAACTCAGCGTTTTCTGAAAGAAATCCATAACCAGGATGGATTGCATCGGCATTGGTGATTTCAGCTGCCGCGATTATTCTTGGGATATTGAGGTAAGACTCTCTACTTGGGGCAGGACCAATGCATACAGCTTCGTCAGCAAACCTTACATGCAAACTGTCTTTATCTGCCGTAGAATATACCGCTACAGTTTTTATCCCCATCTCTTTACAGGTACGGATTATTCTGAGTGCAATTTCGCCTCTATTGGCTATTAATATTTTTTTAAACACATCAAATCAGTTTTGTGAAACAAAAAGAAATTATCCTGCAGGATCTACCAAAAACAATGGCTGATCATATTCTACTGGAGTAGCATTGTCAACCAATACTTTTACGATTTTACCTGAAATCTCAGATTCGATTTCATTAAAAAGCTTCATCGCTTCTATGATACAAACTGTCTGACCAGCTTTTACCACATCTCCTACATTGACAAAATTGTCTGAATCAGGGTTTGGAGTTCTGTAGAAAGTCCCGATCATTGGGGATTTGATTTCCAAGTATTTTGAAGTGTCGTCTTCTTTTGGTGCAGCAGCTGGAACCGAAGGAGTGGCAGCAGGAGCAGGAACTGGTGTGGAAGCTGGAGCAGCAGGAGCAGGAGTAGGTGAAGTAGAGACGTACTGTGTTTCACTATTTTTTTTGATAGAGAGCTTGAACTCATCTGTCTCAATTTTCACCTCGGCTAAGCCTGAATTTGAAATAAAATCTATTAAATCTTGAATTTCTTTTGCTTTCATAAGTTATTATTTTTGCGGAAACCACATGTTAGTTTCCATTTTTATTGGGTTAAAAATCGTAATTCTATGTAATTTAATTAAATCAAACAGTTTTACGAAATTATTTTACTCTTTCGGAATAAGAACCATCTCTTGTATCCACTTTGATCAAAATATCTTGTTCTACAAAAAGCGGAACCATTACTGTTGCGCCAGTTTCTACAGTAGCTGGTTTCAATGCATTCGTTGCGGTATCACCTTTGATTCCAGGTTCTGTATATGTAATCATCAATTCTACGAAAGGAGGGAGCTCTACAGTCAAAGGAGTCTCAGTTTCTGCATGGATAAGCACATCTACCATTTGACCTTCTTTCATCAAATTAGCTCTTTCGATCAATTTTTCATCAATTCTGATTTGTTCGAAAGTGTCATTGTCCATGAAATGAAGTCCCATATCGTCTGCATATAAGTATTGATGGGATCTTTTTTCTACACGAGCAGTAGTTACTTTTTCACCGGCATTGAAAGTCTTGTCCAACACTTTTCCATTGGTAAGGCTTTTCATTTTGGTTCTGACAAATGCAGCACCTTTACCTGGTTTCACGTGCTGAAATTCTGTGATGGTGTAGATGTCGTGGTTAAATTCCAGACACAATCCATTTTTAAAATCTGCGGTACTTGCCATTATTAATTGTCTAAATTGTTTTGAAATTATTTTGGGTCATATCCCCACTTAAGGTAGATAGAACCCCAAGTGAATCCGCCTCCGAAGGCAGCTAGGACAATATTGTCTCCTTTTTTCAATTGAGATTCATAATCCCAAAGGCAAAGTGGAAGTGTACCTGCTGTGGTATTTCCATACTTTTCGATATTCATCATGACTCTTTCAGGACCTACTCCCATCCTGTTTGCAGTAGCATCAATGATTCTTTTGTTTGCTTGATGAGGTACAAGCCAAGCAATCTCGTCAGATTTCAAGCCATTTCGTTCCATGATTTTGGCACTGACTTCAGCCATATTTGTAACAGCAAATTTGAAAACTGTGGAGCCTTCCTGAAATGCAAAATGTTCTCTTGCATTGACAGTTTCTATTGTCGCAGGTTTTCTACTCCCACCTGCTTTCATGTGTAGATAAGGTGCTCCTGATCCATCAGAATGTAGCAAGCTATCCATGACTCCAACTTCTTCGGTGGTAGACTCTAACAAAACAGCACCGCCTCCATCTCCAAAAATAATACAAGTTGCCCTATCTGTATAGTCAATGATAGAGGACATTTTGTCTGCTCCTACAATGATAACTTTTTTATGCATGCCAGTCTCAATAAACTGACTGCCCATGGTCAATGCGTATAGGAACCCAGAACAAGCAGCAGAGATATCAAAGCTAAAGCTTTTTTTTGCACCTACATTGTCAGCAATGATATTGGCTGTTGCAGGGAAGGGCATGTCAGGAGTGACGGTAGCACAAATGATGAGGTCTATGTCATTGGGGTCGGTATTGGTCTTTTTCAGCAGGCCTTTCACTGCCTCTGTGCCAATCACGGATGTACCTTGGTTTTCACCTTTCAAAATACGTCTTTCTTTGATTCCTGTACGGCTGACAATCCACTCATCATTGGTGTCCACCATAGTTTCCAATTCTTGATTGGTAAGGACATATTCCGGTACCCAACCATGAACTCCGGTAATTACTGCTCTCGTTTTTTTCATTAAGTGTTTGGTTTAGGCAATCAAATGATCCGTTTTACTAGTCATTTGATTGACTTACAAGTGATTGTCTCCTCTTTAGAGGCTTTTCAAGACATTCTTGTTCAGTTTAAGATTTCAAAAATATTTAAAATGTGCTGTACCACCAAAGCTTTTTGAGATTAGAATTGGCTATTCCTTTAATTATTCACTTAAAATCAAGAAGATATCTTCTCATTAAATAAAAAAAAATGATTATCCGCAATGATGCCATTAATTCAACTAGACAAATTAATTATCGCAGATATTTGTCAACTTTCCACATAGGAAAGCCCACAGATTGCTCTAATTGTATTGAGAATTTTTTTTGAATGGCTACTGCCAAAGTAGCGATTAGCCATGAAAAAAAAATCCATCCCAAAATATTGGGATGGATTTTTTGTAAAAGGCCTTTTATATAATTTTATGCTTATGCGAGAACTTCCTTCTCCATGATTACTTGTCCTTTGTAATAAAGTTTACCATCAAGCCAAAAAGCTCTGTGAGGTAAATGGAATTCTCCAGTAGTAGGACACTGAGCTAATGCAGGAGCAGTTAACTTATAGTGAGTTCTTCTCTTGTCTCTTCTGGTTTTCGAAATTTTTCGTTTAGGATGCGCCATCTCTATGTAATTTAGATTAATCTTTTTTCTTTAATTTTTTTAATATTTCCCATCTGGGATCTGTGCTTTCATCTGCTTCGTTTGAAGAATCATCCTCTTCAGTGGACTCTTCTTCAAATTTTTCATCTGAAATATATACTAACTCACCTTCTCCTTCAAAATCTTCTTCATCCATCTCTTCTACAAAATCAGGATGAATTTTCTTTGCCGGAATTGCAAGCAAGATAAATTCATATATCAACTGTGCTACATTGATACTAGGGGTATCTCTCGTGATCATAAATACATCTTCGGTGATTTCTGCCTCCTCAAGTCCGTATTTATATATGATCTTTTCATCTGTGTAGAGTGGAAAATCAAACTCTTCCAAACTCCTATCACAAGTCAAAGTCACTTCACCTTGTATTTCAAATGTAGCTTCCATTAGTGAGGTAAGCTTGTTGAGATGAATCGTTGCTTGGAGCTTTCCTCCATGCAAAAATTCAGCTGCTTCGAAATGTTCGAAAAACTCTCTGTCAACTGGAAAGGTAAATTCATGCTTACCTTCTTTAAGTTTGATGACGTCTATATTATAGTTTTTCAAGAATTTCATCTGACCTCCCCTTATTTCAAGACCGCAAATTTAGGGAATCCTTTTAGAAATATGAAATTTGGTGAAGAATTATTTTCACTAATCTTCTTCGTCCCAATTACCTTTGTTTCTGATGATGTCATATGCCTGCAAAATAGCAGCTCTCATTGAACCTTCATCGGCCATTTTTTTGCCAGCAATATTATAGGCTGTACCATGGTCAGGGGAAGTTCTAATGATTGGAAGTCCAGCTGTAAAATTGACTCCCGTTTCAAAGGCCAAAGATTTGAAAGGAATCAATCCTTGGTCATGATACATTGCCAAAACACCATCAAATTTCTTCTGATGCATCATTCCAAAGAATCCATCAGCTGAATATGGCCCGAAAACCAGATGGCCTTTGTCTTTGAATTCACGGATTACAGGCTGAATAATATTGATCTCTTCATCGCCAAGCAAGCCATCTTCGCCAGCATGTGGGTTAAGCCCAAGAACTGCTATTCTCGGTTTGCTGATCGCAAAATCATCTGTCAATGATCTTAGCATTAAGTTTAATTTCTTACGGATGTTTTCGCTAGTTACTTTTTTTGCAACATCTTTTAGCGGAATATGTCCTGTGACCACGCCCACTCGAATATCTTCAGATACCAAAAACATCAAGCTATCATTTGCTTCAAAGGCAGCAGTCAAGTATTCTGTATGGCCTACAAATTTTAATTCTTCCGAATTGATATTGTTTTTGTTGAGCGGAGCAGTTACCAATGCTTCAATCTTATTTGCTTTTAAGTCTTGTATGGCATGGTCCAAAGCAGCCAAGGCTAAGCGGCCTGCTTCTTGGGTTTCCACCCCTGGAAGTACTTCAGGGCTTTCATCTACCACATTGATCAAGTTTATTTTTTTGTGATGAACTTCGTCGATGGATTTGATCTGCATGAAGTTGAAATCTTCCATTTCCAGCTGTTTTCTGTAAAAAGTCATAGCTTTCCCATGTGCATAGATTACTGGAGTGATCAATTTTTGTACTCTATTGTCAAGAAGGGCTTTCATGGTGACTTCTGCACCGATGCCGTTTATATCTCCAATACTGATTCCTATGACAGGTTTATTTTTTCTTTGATTCATCAATTCGAGGCTTGCCTTATTTAATAATTCCTACATTCGACCATGCTTACAAAGGGTCTGCATTTAAATAATTTTAGACCTTTGTGATTATTGTCTTATTTTTGACCTGCAATTTATATAAAAATATTAGAGATAGCGCATGGAAAAAGTCAAACCTAAAAAACACCTTGGTCAGCATTTTCTTACTGATCTGAGTATAGCAGAGAATATTGCCAAGGCAGTCACTGGTCATGGAGGAGTGAAAAAAGTCCTCGAAATTGGTCCAGGTATGGGCGTTTTGACTGATTTCCTTTTGGTTCAAAATTGGGATTTGTATCTGGTGGATATTGACAAGGAATCTATTGCATATCTGAACAAAAAGTATCCCCAGCTTGAAGATAAGATTATTGATGGGGATTATTTGAAGGAAAATTTTGAACCTATCATGGATGGGCCTTATGCAGTGGCAGGAAACTTCCCCTACAATATTTCTTCCCAGATATTTTTCAAAATATTGGAGGTAAGAAATCAAGTGACAGAAGTGGTATGTATGTTGCAGAAAGAAGTAGCAGAGAGAATCGCATCGCCCAAAGGGAACAAAAGCTATGGGATATTATCTGTTTTGCTACAGGCATTCTATGAAATAGAGTATCTTTTCACTGTACCTCCGGGAGTATTCAACCCACCACCGAAGGTCAATTCTGGAGTGATAAGACTCGTAAGGAATACTACAAATAAATTAGATTGCGACGAAAAACTCTTCTTCAGAGTAGTGAAGCAAGGTTTTAGTACACGTCGAAAAACATTGAGAAATGCCATCAAAAGCATGGGGATCTCAGATGAGCTTAAGGAGGATCCGATTTTGGATTTGAGAGCAGAACAACTTGGAGTGGAAGATTTTGTCGCATTAACCAATAAAATTCAGAAATCTTGGAACCAATAAAAATATTTGAGTTATCGAAAGAATACCTGGAAAGCCTCCGGGAAGCAATCGAGCTAGAGGATAATGCCTTCATCAAAGAATCATTGGAAGGAGTCAAAGAAGCAGATATTGCTGCGCTCCTTGATGAACTCAACATGGAGGAAGCGCTTTATGTGTTGCGCTTATTGTCAGCCGATATTGCTGCTGATATTCTGATCGAACTCGAAGAAGACTCTCTGATCAAAGTGGTCAAGGAAATGGAAGCCTCAGAACTTGCACTGTACATTGATCAAATGGATTCTGATGATGGGGTGGATATTTTGAATCTTTTCTCTGTAAGAGAGCGTGAGGATATCATCAGCTACCTGCAGGAAAAGGAGAAGTCCGCACATATTCTTGATCTATTGCGCTACGAT
Source organism: Belliella alkalica (assembly GCF_022549785.1). GTDB lineage: Bacteria > Bacteroidota > Bacteroidia > Cytophagales > Cyclobacteriaceae > Belliella > Belliella alkalica. Next base: position 233,950 of record NZ_JAKZGO010000007.1, on the reverse strand, counting down.
GAGGATAGTGCAGGGGGCTTGATGGCAAAGGAATTTATAAAAGCCAATCAGAACTGGAATGTCATACAAACCATCGAAGAGATTAGAAGACAAGCTGAGAAAGTTGAGAAGATTTATTCTATATATGTAGTGGACAATAGACAACATCTACTGGGTAGGGTTGCTTTGAAGAAAATAATATTGGCCTCCTCTGATACCAAAATCGCAGATATTTATGAACCTGAAGTCATTTCAGTTCCAACACACATGGACGAAGAGGAAGTAGCTGAAATTATGCGGAAGTATGATTTGGAATCCATTCCTGTAGTCAATGCCAAAAATAAATTGGTTGGGAGAATTACAGTAGATGATATTTTGGATGTGATTAGGGAGCAATCAGAAGAAGATATACAAGCTATGACAGGTATATCTTCTGATGTCGAAGAATCAGATAGTATTTTTAAGATTTCAAAAGCAAGGCTACCATGGTTGTTGATAGGTGTAATTGGTGGACTGATGGGGTCTCAGATTATTGAAGTTTTCGAAGAGGGTTTACAGAAATATGTAACATTGGCAGCATTTATTCCTTTGGTAGCGGCCACAGGAGGAAATGTTGGGATTCAATCATCTTCACTCGTAGTCCAGACATTGGCCACAAAGTCGGTATTCGATGATACTCCTTGGCAGCGGTTTATCAAAGGTTTCCTAATAGCATTATTGAATGGAGTCGTCTTGGGGGTTTTTGTGTACCTGGTCGTTGTTTTTGTATTGGGAAATGAAAGTATTTTTGGACTCACAATTGGCTTTGCAATGTTTTGTGTAGTACTGATGGCTTCCTTTATGGGGACTGTAACCCCACTTGTATTGGATAAGTTTGGTATCAACCCAGCCATAGCTTCTGGGCCTTTTATTACAACAGCAAATGACCTTCTTGGATTGGCAATCTATTTTGGAATAGCAATGTGGTTTTTGAATCTTTAGGGAAAGATTTGAGGTGTGATACGTGAGTTATTAAGAATTATGATTGTAGATTTTAAAATTAAGATTTAGAATGGTTTCTGATAGAAAGTTATCAGTTGATTAGTTATTGAGGGATTAGGAAGTTAGAAATGAGAAACGCGACACTCTAGAGGTGAGATGTGAGATACTACAATGTCATCTCTCTCCCGAAAACATTCATGAAAGGTCTCTTCTTTATTTGAAACTGGAAAGTTAAAATTGAAGTTGCAGTGTGAAATTCAGTATGAGATTTCTCCCCGTAATTCTACGGGGCAGGCTCCTTTAGTCGAAATGACTTGCCTATAAAACGAGAGGTGAAGTTTGAAAAAAGTGTCAAGTAATTTCAGGAAGCGACATTTTTAAAGGATGCAAAGCTGCAAAGTTACGCTAAGTAAATGTTAAAGAGATGCGAAAAAGGAGGCTAAGAAGCAAGAATCATAAAATGACGTGAGAAACCACGAAGTGCCTGCCTGCTACAGGCAGGGTTGAATTTTCAATAGCCCCGTTTGAAATGTGGGGAATAAAGATGAAAGATAAGGATAACAACCACGAAGTGGTTGAACTAATTTCAATAGACGCCAAGTGCAATAAAGAAATAGACTGAAGGAGAATTTGAATGGCATTTAGACCTAATAAGAGAACAGACATATAAAACGAAAGAAAAGAAGGATAAACATCATGCCTTATAAATAATAGTAGGTCGAAATTTGATTTGTTATTCGGAATCCTAAATCTTAATAATGTCGAATATCAAACATTAATAGATGAATAAGGAAAGGCAAAAACATATCTCAAGTATAAAAGCAATTGATTAACAACAATCTTTTGACCATATTAACTCAATAGACTGATAACTTTCCAATATTTTAACATTCCCAACTTTCCAATTTAACTAATCCAACCACCAAAAAAGAATGACTCAAAACAAAGTCTTAATAATTGATGAAATGCACCTTTCGATCATTCCATTGTTGGAAGCGGAAGGTTTTGTTGTGAATTACAGGCCTGAGATCAAAAGAGAAGAAATTTTGACAATTGTGTCTGATTATATTGGCTTGATCATCCGTTCCAAAACCCCAATGGATAGAGCGCTTTTGGAGAAAGCTGTGAATCTGAAGTTTATAGGTAGAGCAGGAGCAGGTTTGGATCAGATTGATTTGGAGTTTTTGGAAGAAAAAGCAATTCAATTGCATAATGCTCCCGAAGGAAATAGGGATGCAGTAGGAGAACATGCGATAGGAGGTTTGTTGTCATTGTTTAACCATATTAACCGTGCTGATGGGCAGGTTCGAAAGGGTGTCTGGGATAGGGAAGGTAATCGAGGGGAAGAATTGGCAGGAAAGACAGTAGGTATATTTGGTTTTGGGAACATGGGACAGGCTTTTGCAAAGAAACTAAGGGGTTTTGATGTCAAAATTTTGGCTTATGATAAATACAAAAAGGGAATTGAATTTGATTTTGTAGAGGAAGTAGCCTTTGAACAAATATTGGATGAAGCAGATGTTTTGAGTATTCATGTTCCCTTGACAGCTGAGACCCGAAATTATTTCACCCTTGATTTACTCCAAAAGTTTTCTAAACCCATCTATTTGATCAATACCGCTAGAGGAGAAGTGATTTCCTTTGAGACTCTAAACAAAGCTTTGGACCTTGGGATTCTGAAGGGCGCAGTTTTGGATGTCTTGGAGAATGAAAAATTCAAAACATTTACAACATCGCAAAAAGAAGAATTCGAAAAACTAACAGGTAGAAATAATGTCCTTTTCAGTCCCCATGTCGCTGGATGGACATTTCAATCCTATGAAAAAATCAATCAGGTATTGGTAGAGAAGATTAGTCAAAAGAAGTGATTGACTTCATTAAAAAGCAATTTATAAGCTTCTTGGTTTGGGAAATAGGCCGGTCAACTTTTATCATAAAGCGGTTAACCCTTTTCCCAATATTTGACTTCGTCACCGCACTTTTATTGACAAGTTCAGATTCTATTATTGCCTCCAAAACCAGATAGTGTAACATTGCGGATACTAATATTTTCTTTTTATCTTAAAATTGTTTTCTCTACGCAATATTTATATCTTTGCAATATACATAGCGAAAACAGCATAGGAGAAACGGTTTCAGAAATGAGACCGTTCTTTTATTTTTCATAGCCATAGTAAAATTTAATGAAATGGGAACTATACAATACTACACAGAAGAAGGTTTGAAGAAATTGAAGGATGAACTTCAAGAACTAAAAACAAAAGGAAGACAAGATATCGCCAAGCAGATTGCTGAGGCGAGAGATAAAGGTGATTTGAGCGAAAATGCAGAGTATGATGCAGCCAAAGATGCTCAAGGTTTACTGGAACTTAAAATCGCCAAACTAGAGGGCGTTGTAGGAAATGCGCGCGTAATGGATAGTTCTAAAATGGATGCTTCCAAAGTAGGTATTCTTAGCACTGTCAAAATCAAGAATGTCAAGAATGGCATGACAGTAACTTATACACTTGTGTCTGAAGAAGAAGCTGATTTGAAAGCTGGAAAAATTTCATTGGCTTCACCTTTTGGTAAGGGATTGAATGGAAAAGCAGTAGGTGATATTGCCCAGATCAATGCTCCAGCAGGCGTATTGGAATTCGAAATCTTAGATATTTCTTATTAATTATATTTATCCCGATGGTTTTGCCTCGGGATTTTTTATTTTTGGACTATGGCTACAATCTTCACAAAAATCATCAACCGAGAAATCCCTGCAGAAATAATTGCCGAGGATGAAAATTTTATTGCATTTCTTGACATTATGCCTTTGGTAAAAGGGCATGTACTTGTCGTTCCCAAAAAAGAAGTAGATTACATTTTTAACCTAGAGGATGATGTATTGGCTGGATTACATGTTTTTGCAAAAAAAGTAGCACAGGCAATTGATAAAACCATCAAATGCACCAGGGTAGGTGTAGCAGTGATTGGTTTGGAAGTTCCCCATGTTCATGTTCATTTGGTTCCTTTGAGAACGATGGATGATATTAATTTTACCAGAGCGAAACTTAAATTGACTTCTGAAGAGTTGAAGGAGATAGCGGATAAGATTAGAGCAGGTTTTTGATTTAGTTTGAGTTAGAATTCTCTGAATTATGAAGGATAGCCAAATATTAGCCTATCCTTCATTCAACATTTTTAGGTTTAACACATTATGAAGCGTACTTATTTACTTTTATTACATTAAGTCTCCAATTGATGTAAATCTAGAGATACTTGTTTTGAAAACTTTTGTCAATGATTATTTTGAATCCATCCCTGATGTGTGTTTTTAAAATTATCGTCAAACTTGAGTCCATATCCAAATATTCTATCCATGGCCGCATGTCCAAATAATATGATTCCAGACAATTCCATAAGTTGATTTTCAAGGAAAAATCCTATGACCAAAATAATTATTGCTACCAATTTATGATGAAATAAATTATAAAGTCTAGCTCCGATTTTTGGATTGAGTAAATATCCAATCATTGAAAGATCTGGGAGTAGGAGACATGCAGGAAAGAGCCACCATACATAATCAAGTTGTACAAAAAGTAGTATTGATAATATAAATTGCCCCAATTCTTCTAGTTTGAGAAGGTTCTTCATGTGTTTGATTTTTTCACCACACAAAGATTGGGTATTTTGATTTCAATACTCTTGACATAAATCAAGATTTTTCGGTTAGCCTTTTCCTTACTCTACTAAAAGTTTCGGCACTCATTCCAAGTAAAGAAGCGATATAGTGTAAGGGAACTTGATTGAACAGCTTAGGATTTTGTGAAAAATACAGCTCAAACCTTTCATCTGCTGTCATTGACAAATGTGTAAATACCCTGTCTTCCAGCATCGCAAAGCATTTCATGATGAATCCTTTCTCTACATCAACCCACTTCGGTAATTCTGCGCAGAGTTTTGAATAGTTTTCCTTTGAGATAAGAAGCAAATCAGTTTCAGTAAGCGCTTGAATTGTCCAACGATTTGGTTGGTTGAAAAAAAAGCCCATGACTTCAGTGATCAGATAGTTTTCAGTTGAGATCCATTGTGTTATTTCTTTACCTTCTGAGAGAGTATAAACTCTCAGTATTCCAGATTTAACAAAACCCAGTTTGTCACAAGTTTTTCCGGTTTTCGTGAAAAAATCATTCTTTTTGAGCTTTACTTCCTCAAAGTAAGTTTGGATTATTTTCAATTCTTGCGGGCTGAATACACCAAAATGTTCCTGTATCAAATTCGCCAAATCTTTCATTTGAGTCGTAAAGTTTAATAGAATAATATTTTACATGTATGAAGGTCACAATTTTTTTTAGCAGAGCTAGGTGGGGTATAAACATCAACAATTTATAACTTAAAACAGCTATACTTCAAATATAACTTGATCATCTGTATTTTCTTATAACTTTTAAATTTCAAATCCGCCAAGGCAAACGAGTTATATCAAATTTATCCTCTCCAATTTTGAATAGTATACATCCAAAGAATATTTGCCGAATATTGCTTGCTAAGTGAATAATAATATATTTGTTAGATAGATTTAAAAACAATAAACCAAAATAAGCTTATGGAACAAGTATTAATTTACTTAGTCCCCGTCTTGGGGATCGTTGGCCTGATTGTGATGGCTATCAAATCTGCATGGGTAACCAAGCAGGAAACAGGAGATGCAAATATGGTAGAGTTGGCCGGTCATATAGCCAAAGGTGCCATGGCATTTCTAAAAGCAGAATGGAAGGTACTTTTCTATTTTGTAGTAATTGCAGGAATTATTTTAGGATGGTCAGGAACCTTGGTTGCCAACTCAAGCTGGATCATCGCAATCTCATTTGTGATTGGAGCATTTTTATCTGCATTTGCAGGGTATTTGGGAATGAACATCGCTACAAAAGCAAATGTGAGAACTACCCAAGCAGCCAAGACGAGTTTAAAGAAAGCCCTGAGTGTTTCATTTACAGGCGGATCGGTCATGGGTATTGGAGTAGCTGGTTTGGCAGTACTAGGAATGGGATCATTATTTATAGTATTTTATAATATGTTTGTAGTTTCCACTAGTGGAGATGTTAATGGAGATGCCATGGCAACTGCATTGGAGGTTTTGGCAGGCTTTTCACTTGGCGCAGAATCAATTGCGCTTTTTGCAAGAGTAGGTGGAGGGATCTATACAAAAGCTGCTGATGTGGGAGCTGATTTGGTTGGAAAAGTAGAAGCAGGTATTCCTGAAGATGATGTTAGAAACCCAGCTACTATTGCTGATAATGTTGGGGACAACGTAGGTGATGTAGCAGGTATGGGGGCAGACTTATTTGGGTCTTATGTAGCTACGATATTGGCATCTATGGTGTTGGGTAGAGAAATCGTATCCAATGATAATTTTGGAGGTATTGCACCTATTTTATTACCCTTGGTAATCGCTGGGATGGGGTTAATGTTCTCTATTGCTGGGACGTTTTTTGTGAAGATTTCAAAAGATACGGATAGTGTTCAGGCAGCCTTGAATAAAGGAAACTGGATTTCGATCTTGTTGACTGTAGGAGCATCGTTTTTCTTAATAGATTATATGCTGCCTGACGGTGAACTAGTGCTGTCGAGAGGAGGGTCAATTTCCTTTACTAAAATGGGTGTTTTCGGAGCTGTAGTTATAGGTTTGATTGTTGGTTTTCTGATGAGTGTTATTACAGAATATTATACATCTATGGGTAAGCGTCCAGTTAATTCCATAATCAAACAATCATCTACAGGCCATGCTACCAATATCATTGGCGGACTTTCTGTTGGGATGGAATCTACCGTTTTGCCAATATTGGTTTTGGCAGGAGGTATTTATGGTTCGTTTATGGCTGCGGGACTTTATGGTGTGGCAATAGCTGCAGCAGGGATGATGGCAACCACAGCGATGCAGTTGGCAATAGACGCTTTTGGACCAATTGCAGATAATGCGGGTGGTATTGCTGAAATGTCTGGATTGCCTAAGGAAGTTCGAGAGCGAACTGATATTTTGGATGCTGTAGGGAATACGACTGCTGCGGCAGGAAAAGGTTTTGCGATTGCTTCAGCAGCTTTGACAGCCTTGGCTTTATTTGCTGCATATGTAGGATTGGCAGGGATTAGTTCCATTGATATCTACAAAGCAGATGTGCTTTCTGGATTGTTTGTTGGTGCCATGATACCATTTATTTTCTCTTCTTTGGCTATCGCAGCTGTTGGTAGAGCTGCAATGGATATGGTTAATGAAGTGAGAAGGCAATTCAGGGAAATCCCTGGAATCATGGAATACAAAGCCAAGCCAGAGTATGAGAAGTGTGTAGAGATTTCGACCAAAGCATCCATTAGAGAGATGGTAGCACCAGGTGCTATTGCGATCTTGTCACCTATCATCGTAGGTTTTCTTTTTGGACCAGAAGTATTGGGTGGTTTGCTTGCAGGAATTACAGTGTCGGGTGTGTTGATGGGTATATTTCAAAACAATGCAGGAGGTGCATGGGACAATGCTAAAAAGTCGTTTGAAAAAGGAGTAATGATCGATGGGGTGATGCAGTACAAAGGTTCTGATGCGCACAAAGCTTCAGTAACAGGTGATACTGTCGGTGATCCATTCAAAGATACATCTGGTCCTTCTATGAATATCTTGATCAAGTTGACTTCCATAGTAGCGTTGGTAATTGCTCCACATATTTCTGAGACTCCTCACGGTATTGTCACTTCTTTAGATCATGAAGGAGTAAATAAGGAAATAGCTATCATTGACCCATTAAAAATAGAAATAGTAGCTGTGAATGATTTTGGGGATTAATTTCTAAGACCAAAAGAGTATTTATCCAAAGTTTACTTCTTGAATTTAAATCACAATTTTCTGATTTTCAAAAGTAGCTTGGCATTTGAACATGCATAGGGAAAAGATAAAAAACTAAGGTTTTGTCTTTTCCCTTTGACTTTTACATTAATGTAGCTTGTCTATAGATTTTTTTATAAAAAATGATTAGCCTTCTCTAAAGCACCTTTTTAACTCATATTCATAATTTTTTTTGTTACTGCTTTTTTTTTAAATGGAATAGAAAAATATTTCGTTTATTAATTTGATATTGGTTATATTTTGAACTTAATTAGAATTAATAAATAAAGTAATGGTTCATAAGTGAGTGTTTTCTTCTGTATACAAGCCTGTTTTTTATCAGAAATTGAATTCAAACTTTTAGAATCATTGAGGTTTTAGTAAAAATTTATTTAAATAAAGGCTATTTTATTTAGTAATCATATTTGAATACCATTTGCTGTCGGTCCAAAATCAATATGTTTTTGGTTTTTTTATTAACCTTATTATTAAACCATAAATTAAACTTACATGATAAAAAAATGTACAATTAAAGGCGTATTCTTTCTTTTACTATTTCTTGGGGTTGGGAACTTACAAGCCCAACAGTTTATAGTAAAAGGCAAGGTGACTTCAAAGGAAGATGGTCTCTCACTTCCAGGAGTTAGTATTTTAGTTCCAGGGACGACTATAGGGGCTGTTACGGACTTGGATGGATTTTATACAATTCAGCTTTCTACTGGAAATGGGACACTTGAGTTTTCATACATAGGTTTTGAAAAACAGACTATTTCTGTTAGAAACAGGAATCAGATTGACGTAGTGATGTCTATGAGTGATTCACAGCTTTCTGAAGTCGTGGTTACTGCCATGGGGATTGAGAAAAGCGAGCAATCACTAGGCTACTCTACCCAAAAAGTAGATAATGCCCTTTTGAATGTCAATCGAGAGGTAAATGTCGTAAACGCACTTCAGGGTAAAATTGCAGGTGTGTCCATCAACAGTACAGGTGGTGCGCCTGGGCAAGGTTCAAACATCCAAATTAGGGGTGTCAATTCAATAGATCCCTCTAGAGACAACCAACCATTATTCGTAATTGACGGCGTATTGATGGATAATAGTACTTCTAATTTTGGATCTGGAGCAGGTTTGAGAGGGATGAGTAATAGGGCAGCAGATATCAATCCGGATGATATTGAATCAATAAATGTTTTGAAAGGAGGAGCAGCAACCGCACTTTACGGATTAAGAGGTGCCAATGGAGTAGTTGTAATTACTACAAAGAGGGGTAAGGCTGGAGCAGTTAGAGTAAATTTCACTAGTACTTATGGATTTGAGAATGTGAATAAGTTTCCAGATATCCAAGACACTTATACACAAGGATGGAGAAATGAATATGACCCAGAGAGTTTTTGGCCTTCATGGGGACCGACAGTTGCTGAAGCTCGTATTTTGGACCCCACACATCCAGAAAGATTGTATAGACATGTTGAAGATGCATTTGGTACAGGAGCACAGATCAGAAATAACGTTTCATTTTCAGGTGGTTCTGAAGCAATCACCTTCATGGCTTCTCTTTCACAGTTGGATCAAAAAGGGATGTTGCCTGGAACTGATTTTAAAAATTATTCAGCTAGGCTAAATACCAATATGAAGTTTAGTGATAAACTTTCGGGAGGATTAAACATGAGTTTTACAAATTCAGGTGGTCAAAGATATAATGCTAATAGATACAATGAGCAATTGACTTACTGGTCACCAAGACATAACATCCGAGATTATTTAGAAGATAACGGTACGATGAGATCATATGGTGGTACTAATAATCCTATTTATGTAGCAAATACTAACTTGTTGAATGACAATGTAAATAGGTTTATTGGTGCATTTAATTTGAATTACAAACCAACCGAATGGTTGGATCTAAGTTTTAGGACTGGTGTAGATACTTATGCTGAAAATAGAATTAGAACTGCACCTGGATTCAGAGGATTGGATGGGGAGCGATTGGTGTCAGAGAATGGGGCTTTTGGAGCAGTAGGGAGAGGCTTTGTTTTTGATTACAATTCGAGATTTAGGACTATTAATTCAACCTTTATAGCAAGCTTTAACCATTCGTTTAAAAATGGAATAACAGGTACTTTTAGATTAGGTCAAGAGCTTTATGACAGAAGGATTTCAAATGTAGGAGTCGAGGGTGCTGATTTAACTGTTCCTGATTGGTTCAACATTGGAAACTCAAACATCCTTCAAGCTGTACAGAATAATAGTGAGTATAGATTAATGGGTACATTTGGTGAACTAACTTTAGATTATAAAGATATCATCTATTTGACATTTACAGGAAGAAATGATATTACGTCATCACTTATGGCTCCAAATAATTCCTTTTTCTATCCATCTGCAAGTATGAGTTATGTATTTTCTGAAAATATTGAGTTGCCAAGTTTTATTAGTAAGGGTAGGTTCAAGTTTTCTTATGCAGAAATGGGTAAAGATGCTGCAGAATATTCCACTAGCGGAGGCTTTGCGGCATACACAGGATTGCCTACAGGAATTACAGGATTTACAAGACCAGCATTGTTGGGAGATCCTAACTTGCGCCCTGAATTTACAGAGACTGTTGAGACAGGGATGGAATTAGGATTCTTTAAAAACAGATTAAATGTAGATGTGACATACTATAATGCTGTAAGTAAAGATCAAATTATTAGAGTTCCCGTTTCGACAGCTACAGGATATATTAATGCAGCTGTAAATGCCGGTTCAATGAGAAATAGAGGTATAGAAGTTACCTTGTCAGGAACTCCCATACAAAGAGGGAAATTTTCTTGGTCTACTCAAGTGAATTATGCAGCGAACAGAAACAAAGTGTTGGAGATAAGAGATGATTTGAGTGAAATAGTGCTGGCATCACAATCTGGCTATGTGGGTGCTACAGTCACAATGAAATTGATACCAGGAGAGCCTTTTGGAGCGTTATATGGAACTGTTTTCGATAGGTTTTATGGAGATGACACTCCAGATCCGATTAGAGTAGATAAGTCAAGACCAATAATCATAGGTGCAAACGGTTTTCCAGTTAGACAGCCAGTTTCTGTTCAAAAGATCCTAGGAAATGCTCAGCCTCGATGGATTGGAGGTTGGTCTAATACTTTCACGTATGGTGACTTCTCTTTGACTACTCTCATCGATGCTAGAGTTGGTCAATATAGATATAATCAATTGGCTAATTTCTATTCTGCTTTTGGTATTTCAAAAATTACAGAAAACAGAAATGATTATGTAGTATTTGATGGAGTCTTAGCAGATGGTACACCAAATACTCAAGAAGTTTGGTTAGGTCAAGGTGTGGACCCTATTTCAGGTAGAAATTATGGAGATGGCTATTACAGGTTGCACTATAGAGGAGTATCAGAAAACTTTGTAGAAGATGCATCATGGGTAAGGTTAAGATCTCTTTCTGTAAGTTATAATCTTCCAGCAGCAGTTTTTGGTGGTAAGTTTGTTAAAAATGCCAATATCAGTGTTACAGGAAATAACTTAATATTACTAACCAAGTACTCTGGTTTTGATCCTGAAAGCTCTTCATTTGCAGCTGGTTCAAATATTGATGGTTTCGCTGGTTTTACTTATCCTGGCGTAAGAAGCTTTTTGTTTACACTTAATTTAGGATTTTAATTATGAAAAATTTCAATAAATTATTCAGGCTTTGCATTCTCACGTTTGCGTTGGTTTACTTACAGGGATGTGATGATTATTTTGACCTCAATGATAATCCTAATTTAGTTCAAGCACCACCAATCAATGCATTGTTGTCAACAGCTACGCATAAATCAGGATTGACTAGTAGGAGTATGGCCAATACTGTAAGTAACTATACACAATACTTAGCAAGTCCTGTAGCTAGCTCTCCATTGGATACATATCAGATTACAGACGCTACGGGTGTTTGGGATCAGATATATCTCGCAATGGCAGACATTTATGATTTCAAAATGAATGCTATCAATGTAAATTCATCGGAACATCTTGGAGTTGCAAATGTTTTATTAGCATATAATTTGGGTTTGGTAGCGGATGTTTTTGGTAGCGTACCATATTCCGAGGCTTTTGGAGGAGTATTAAACCCAATTTATGATTCAGAGGAATCAGTTTACAATGAAGCCCTTTCTTTATTATCTGAAGCAATTGTAGAACTTCGTAAAACTGACTCGGCTGTTAGGTTAGGTGCAAATGAAGATCTAATTCATGGTGGCAGCCGTGAAGCATGGTTGAAAACAGCTTATGCGTTTCAAGCAAGATTACTCAATAAGATTTCAAAGAAGCCTAACTATAACCCTCAGTCGGTTTTGGCTGCTTTGGATAATTCCTATACATCAAATAATGATGATGCAGGAATGGGTACATTTATAGCAGTAAACCCTTGGGCGCAAGTAGCTATTAGTAACGCAAATGCATTGTTAGGGGGTTGGCTTTCAGAAAATTTTGTTAATCATTTAAATGGTGAAACATATGGATTGTTTGATCCAAGAATAGAACAAATAACTGATTTGACTGTAAATGGCGTTTATGTTGGAACTCGAAATGGAGAAGGAAATAGAGGTCCAGGTGCTAATACAATCAAAGATGAATGTTACATTAGTGTCAACTCACCATGGACAAATAGAGAATCAAAACTTTGGATTGTAACCTATGCGGAACTGAAATTTATTGAAGCTGAAGCAGCATTGAGGGCTAATAATAGACCTCGTGCTTATGCAGCTTACTTGGCAGGAATTAACGCAAACATGCAAAAATTGCTCGTTGATCCAGCTAAAGCCCAAGCATACATAAATGATCCGATAGTGAGCGTTGGCGAATCGAATTTGACTATTGATCTTATCTTCAAAGAAAAGTATGTGACTACATACTTGAATGCAGAAGCATGGAATGATGCAAGAAGACACAACTATCAATACAAGGATTTTAGGTTGCCATTGAATGCTGAATTCGATCAATTTATCAGAAGGGTTGCGTATCCAGTAGGTGAATTATCGAAGAACGGATCAAACGTGCCTGACGAAGTGCCTTTATTTACACCGCTTTGGTGGGATAATTAAGTTACTTATTGTTTTTATATTGAGAAAAAGTGTTTTGATGTTCTATATCTTAAATACTTTTTAAAAAAAATGAAAAAAGACGATTTTAGGTTTGATGCTTTCAAATCCTAGAAAAACAAACAGTTAAAAATCAAAATGAGCTAACCTCGTGGTTAGCTCATTTTTTTGTAATGTATTTTTTGAAAAATTCATCTTTTTCCCAATCCAATACTTTCATATCTTTCGACATGAAACATTTCGACGTGGTAGTGGTAGGATCTGGCCCCGCTGGTGGTATGGCAGCTTATGAAGCTTCAAAGGCAGGACTGAAAGTCGCAATTCTGGAAAAAGAAACCTTACCAAGATATAAAACCTGTGGAGGTGGTCTTGTATTCAGAGGAAGGGAAATGCTTCCTTTTGATCTTTCGGCTGTAATCGAAAAGGAATATGATGATTTGTTTATTTACTTCGATTACCTGAATGAACCTCTGTTTGCAAAGAGGGATTATCCGATAGTCACAATGGTGATGCGTGATAAATTTGATAAAATGATCGTTGAAGAAGCAAAGAATGAAGGTGCGGTGCTACTTGAAAATCATCAACTCAAAAAAATTGAATTTTCCGAAAATATTATACTTATCACTTCTCAAGGTGAACTTTCAGCTAAGTATGTAATTGCCGCAGATGGAGTTTTGGGGCCAACAGCCAAATTGGCTGGCTGGTCTGAAACAAGGCAGTTGATTCCGGCATTGGAGTATGAAGTAGAGGTAGATGAGGATACTTATAGCCGTCTTGCCAAAGAGGCGCGATTTGACATAGACGTTATTCCCAAGGGATATGGTTGGTGTTTTCCAAAGAAAAACCACCTTTCAATAGGGGTAGGGACCTTCAAAAAACGCAAGATCAATCTGAGGGAACACTATCAAAGTTATCTAAAAGTATTGGGAATAGATAAAATTGTATCAGAAGAAGCCCATGGATTTCAAGTGCCGATTTCGCCAAGGACAGATGGGTTTGTGAAGAAAAATGTTTTTCTCACTGGAGACTCTGCGGGATTTGCTGATCCATTGACAGCTGAGGGAATTACCAATTCACTTTATTCGGGAGGGCTAGCTGGTAAAGCAATAGCAAATAATTTTGCCAACGAAGATCGAGCTGCAACTGAGTACATTGAAAGTTTGAATGAAAGGCTTTTACCAGAATTGAAATTTGCTGGTTACTTGGCGCATTTATTTTACAATCAAAAGACAATTAGAAACTATTTGATGAAATCAAATGGTCAAAGATATTGTGAAAAAATCACTGATATCTACACAGGTCATTTGGAATTAAACAAAGAAATTAAAGATAGGATTATTCAGAATTTGGGTTTAGGGTTTTTGATAAAGAGTTGAAATAGTGTTTTTTTTGATGTGAACTGTTCCTTATACATGACAAACAGTAAATGAAATTAAAAAGCTGAATTTTACGATAAATATCATGCGGATAGTCGTTATTTACGACACGCTGTACAAGTGTTATTGGTTGATTAGCAATTAGTGTATCAATTGACTATAATATATCAATTTATTTAGCTTTTGTTAAGAAGGAAAATACCCATATTCTTTATTATTTTTTCAATATTAACTAGTCTTTTATTTTTATAAAATCTCTGTTAGCATTTAAATGTATTTTATACTTATTATTTTGTGTTTTATTATTATTATAAAAAATAAATAGATTATAGTGAGATAATTCATATATTTTATTTTCTATTTGTATTAAATATTGTCAATAACAATGAAAGTTTACACCACCCCAATACCCGAAAAAGAGTTCGAGAGACTTTTGCAATTAAGTGAATACGATCTAGATTATACCGATTTAGATCATCAATTCAAAGATTTGACCAAGTTGGCAGCTCGCGTAGCCGGAACGGACATTTCTTTGGTAAATATTATTGATTCATTTACTCAATGGTCTGTTTCTGCTTATGGTTTTCCTACTACCCAGATTCCAAGAGAAGACTCTGTTTGTCAATATACAATAATGAGTAATGATCATTTGGAAATCAATGATTTGTCAGGGGATGAAAGATTCTTGGATAAGTTTTTTGTGAAGGATGATCCAAATTTGAGATATTATTTTGGTGTTCCTTTGACTACGGCAGAAGGGAACAATCTCGGTGCACTATGTGTCTTGGATACAGAAATCAAAAGTCTATCCCAAGAAAAAATTGAATTGATGAAAATCATTGCCGATGAAATAGTAAACCGTCTAAAGATTTTAAAAGCAGTGCATGACCTCAAAGGCCGCATGCTTGAGATTAAAGAAAACCAGAAAAAGGTCGCGCATGATATACGAGGACCAATAGGCGGAATCATAGGATTGGCCAAAGTGATCCAAGATCAAGGAAATCAGAACCAATTGGAAGAAGTACTTGAATTTATTAACCTGATTCAGAAAAGTGGTTCTTCAGTACTGGAACTTGCAGATGAGATACTTTCCCAAGACTATGCAAAACCAGAATCTGAGAAGACATCAATCAACCATTCTGTGGAGTTTAGTCTAGAGACATTAAAAGAAAAGCTGGTGGACATGTACAGTGTACAGGCTGTCCAAAAAAATGTAAAGTTCTCTGTATCCAATAAAGATGGCAAACACCATGTGCCCTTTCCTAAAAACAAATTATTGCAGATTGTTGGTAATTTGGTTTCCAATGCCATTAAATTCACACCTGATTATGGTTCAGTAGATGTAAAACTAGATTTGAATGAATCGGAAAATTCCAAAAGTTTGGTAATCATCGTAGAAGATTCTGGAGTTGGGATTTCGGTTGAAAAGATAAATGAAATCTTAGAAGGAACTGCAAATTCAACCTTAGGCACAGGTGGAGAAAAAGGCTTTGGCTTTGGTTTGACTTTGGTAAAACATCTCATAGACAAAATCAATGGTGAAATAGCTATAGACTCTTCAGAAAACCAAGGAACAAAATTTATTGTGAAATTACCTGTTTAAGATTAATATGTTTTTGAAAAAGGAGATCATTCATTGATCTCCTTCAATACTTTTTTTGATTATTTACTGGATTAGCATACATTGCCAGAAAACTTTTTACAGCCATTGGATCATTGAGATCTACTCCCTTTCGGAAACGCTTTTCGAAAACTTCTTTCTCATGGTCTGTGTACATGTTTTGGTATTCATTGTCACCATAGAGCAAATCATGGGCTATATAGTTTGTGGGCCAAAGTTTGTACCCTGACAAGATATTCTGATCAATCAAGTCAGCGATGGCTTGAAACTGCTTATTTGAATTAGTTTCCTCAACTCCAATCTTTTCAATTTCATCATTCAGGATATTTCCAACGTGGATGTGGATCCTTTTCTTCTGGCCCATAATTCCATTTAGAAGGGTTAAGAAATCTTCGTTTTCTCCTTTGATATAGGTTTCAGATTTTGCTTTTGCCAATAGTTCAGGCATTTTTAATACATCCGTAGGGTCATATTCGTAGGAGATTGAAATAGGTACAATGTTTATTTTCTTGAAATACTTGATAATACTTTCTTCATCAGAGGCCATAGAAACCATCTTCAAGACACCTTTATGTGTTTCGTCATTACCATCTTTAGTCCTGCCTTCTCTTTGCGCTATCCAAACAGATCTGTTTTCTCTAAGTAAAGAATTTTTGATATAAGCTGAAGTTACTTTTGAGCTTTCTAACAATTCCCTCGCTGGAAGCCCTCGCTTTATAGTAAAGTTTCTCGTCATCCTAGAAAGTGAGTTTAAAAAAGGTTTTTTGACCAAATTGTCTCCAATGGCTGTTGTAGTCATAGACAGTCCGTTTTCATACAGACAAGCATTAAAAAGTGATGTGTCTAGAATGATATCTCGGTGATTTGAAATAAACAAATATGATTGATTCTTTTCTAATTTTCCAAACCCGGATGTAGTTAATCCTTCTGAGCTTTTCTCCAATACCTTCTGAACTGCAGGATAAATAAAATTGATTTGGAAATCTCTAATCGAATGACAATGAAGCATTAAGTCTTTCCAATAATCATCAGGAGCGTCAGGAAAAGTAAAGTTCATCATCGCTTTCAGCATAGGATGGTCAATGATCTCCTTGATGGCATCATTTACTTCTGTATCGTAAAAAGGTCTAATTTCTTCAAAAGGTGACATGCTTTTCTTATTTGTGCAGTGCAAATAAACAAAAAATTGGTGAAAGGATGTGTTAAATTAAGAATGTAGGCATAGAATGAATTAGATTTTCGAATTTTGGGTAGGTGAATTTATGTACTATAGAAAAAAATAGGCCAATTCTATAAGAATTGGCCTATTAAAATACAATAAAATGATTTACCTAACTATCAGACGCTCAATTGTTGAGTTTCCGAATCTGTCAGTAATGACGATCAGATACACCCCTTTGGCGGCTCTGCTTACATCAAATTGAACAGTTCCTCCATTTGTTAGCATTGATTGGAGCAAAACTCCATTAGCACTTCTTAATTCAACATTCTGTAAACCTTCTGCACGTTTCAACTCTATATTTACAAAACTATTTGTCGGATTAGGGAATACTTTAATCTTATTTTGATTGCCTTTTACTGGGAAGGAAAATGGCTCAGATTCTACACTACAGCCATTTGCATCAGTGATAATCACAGTGTATGTGCCAGCGCCCTGGATTCTAGTTTCATTGGTGGTCGTGACTGCTACTTGTTTTCCGTTTTTGAACCAAACGTAGGAAACTCCACCCGAGAAAGTGAATAGCCTGCTACTTTCAAAAGCAATCAAAGGAGTTGCTAAGCTTGTGATATCTACAGCAACAGATTCCGTAGCTATAGGCTCACAAATATTGGAATCCAATATAGCTCTGACTAAGGAGTTTTCTTCAATATCCTCTAGCGTTATACTAAGTAATTCCGCTGTACCAGAAATCAAATTCCATGTGGCACCTTCATCAGTAGATATTTCCCAACCCACTACACTATCATATATACCACCAGACAATTCAAAGCTGACGCTGTTATTACCTGGACATACTTCTGATGCAGAAGCGATTATTGATGCAGAAACAAGATCACATTTGAACGTAAACCTTGTTTTGATAGGTAAATGGTCAGAAGTTGTATTGTCAAAGTTCGGGATCAAGTCATACGGAGCTACAATTCTTTCGGAATTTACGATCCAATTAACAAGCAATTCATTGGAGATGATTTGATGATCAATCACATTTTCAAATGAAGGGAATGTACGAAGTCCTGCATTGCTTAGGCTGATTGTGATCGGGATGTAATTTTCTGAATCATTGATGTAGTTGATAAAAGAAGTCTCAGAAGTATTTACAGTTGGCGCATTCTGATCAGCTACAGTTTCATCCAAATCATCATTGAAATCACCCAAAATTATCAAAGGAACATCTTTGTAATACACATCAAGTGAATCTTTCAATACATTGACATCATACTTTCTCATGGCATACCTAGGGTTGGCAGCACTCTCTCCGCCACCATTTGATCTTGTATGTACATTGATCAAATTGATGTTTTTCTGGACGCCATTGATGTTTGTACGTATCTCAAATAGATATGGGAGTCTTCCGCTAGCCCAGAATCTGTCTGCACCAGAAGGGTATCCAACCAAATCTGCAGGATTCACATCTTGAAGAAGAACTCTTGTAGTTACAGAATCGACTGTGGCTGTTTTGTATAGATATGTGAGCTTTTGAGCTTGGCTAAAGTCTCCAGCTTGAGAAACAGCCGGTGAATTGAAGCCTCTATAACCTGGAAGTGCATCTGCTAATTCATAGAATTTGTCAAGATTGGTAATCTCTTGAAAAGCGTACACATCTGCATCTAGGTCTTCGATGATTGTTTTGACATTTTGAAGTTGAAGGTCCACATTTGTAGGCCCTTGTCCAGAATTGGATGATCCGAACCATTCCACATTCCAATTGACTACATCAAATGTCTTGTCTTTTTCTATTGTTGCTCCTGTCAAGTACCCTCTGGATTCATTGATATCACCACTTTCACTTACAAAATTGATAGGACTTGCAAATGCTCCTTCTTGTGTTGGTCTGAATCTGATCGTCACAGTGTTCAGGTTTGCCGATTCTTCAGGAGTATATGTCAAACTATTTGAGAAATCATTTCCATTC
Organism: Belliella alkalica; assembly: GCF_022549785.1. GTDB lineage: Bacteria > Bacteroidota > Bacteroidia > Cytophagales > Cyclobacteriaceae > Belliella > Belliella alkalica. The sequence continues at coordinate 214,937 of NZ_JAKZGO010000007.1, read as the reverse complement.
TTAGAAAATTCAAAGGCCTCATTCGCAGAGATTGTCAAATTATCTACAGCATTTGACAAACTGAAATTGAATGTTCTAGTAATTACAGAAGCTGTGCTCACTGCTGTGATGCCAAAATGATAGTAATCCACATTACCAATGCTATTAGTGAAGAAAGGAGAAGCTGGAATGTCTGAGCTGAATAGTTCAAAATCATCCAAAGTCCATCTTGCAGCACCAGTCTCTGGAGAGGAATTGTAAACAAATGCAATTCTGATATTCTGACCCAAATAAGCTGAAAGATCGATTTCACCAGAGTAAGTCCACTGATCCGAATTGGCAAATCTATCACTCAGTTCAGTCCAAGTTGCGGTATTTGGATTTCCATTTTCATAATCTGTAGAAATCAATAATTTCAATCTTGGTCCTTGGAATGCAACTCTACTCCAGAATGACATCAATGGGATATTGAAGCCTGTCAAATCATAGCTTGGGGTAATGATCCAATCCTCATTGAGAACTGCTCCTCCTGCGAATCCGTTAATCTGAAGTCCTGAAGGTGCAGATGCTGTAGGCGTGGTTCCAGCTCGTCCGAAAGTAGTGCAAGCCCATACTTGATCACCCAAAACACTGATTGCTGACCATCCTGATGGAAGGCTTGGACAAGATGCATTGAAGTCTTCAGTAATATTGAATGGATCAAAAATACTGGCAGATACAGTCAATGAAACAGGCAAAGTTCCAGTGGTTTGTTGTGTTATGGAGCTATTGAAAACTCCTTCTACGGAATTGTCAACTTTCACGAATATAGTTTGTGATGAAGCCAATTCTTCAGACGTAAAAATTAAAGAACTAGCGAAAGCCACCCCATCTTTTGAAATACTGAATGGAGAAGAACTGCTTATAGTAACATCACCTTCTAAGTTACTTCCTGATAACTCATAGCTCAATACTGGAGATTCGTCAGCCAAACTCACGATTCCAAAATCAATTGAATTTGGATCTACTGTCAATGTAGGTATAATTACACCAGCAGCGTCTTTGATAACACCAGAAAATGCAACTGGAAGGGATCCTTCTGAGGAAAAATAGTTCGTAACCCTCAGTGTCCCTCCAGCAGCCACTGTGCCGCCATTGGCTGATACGTCACTTGTAGAAATAATCCTGAACTCGACTTCACCTGAAAGGTTTTGCAACCCTGAAAGATCAATGATTTGGTTGACAAAAGAGCCGGTATGCGTCCATTCTGCTAATCTAGAAGTGTAACCATCTCCGCTATAAACCAAGGCTAAGTCTCTTGGTCCTGTATTTGAAGATGTTGAACCCAATTGCAATGCTGAAAGATCAACCAATTTGTCAGGTGCTACCGTAAATCCAAAACTGAAATACCTATTTTCTCCAGTATTCCAGCCATTGGAACTGATAGAGTTTCCGGCGGAAGTAGGGTTGATTCCAGTGCCTCTTCCAAAATTGCCTGCAAGCACTCCTGGAGCTAGGGTGTTTCCTTCTGTAAATACTTGGTTTCCAGGTTGACCTGTGAAGTCCCAATTGACAAACTCAATTGGGTCAAGGCTAACCGGTACAGAGATTTCCAAATTAGTCAAACCAATCTGACGACTTCCACCGCCCGCATTAAAACCTCTATCAGATGACCATGTCAAATTGAATATCTCTTCAGGAAGTATGTTTAACCCACTGATAAGTGCTGAAACAGACTTATCGATTCCATCTGCAGTACTGTAAGACAATTCAGCGAACTCAACACCATCAATAGAAACTGTCCACTCAGGGAATCTGGTTTGGTCTATTCTACCTGCTTTTCCGTCGTAAGAGATTTCCAATTCGGTGATTACAGATCCAGTTGTATTTTTTAATGACAGTCTAGCTTCAAGAGTTCCAGAAGATCCAGTATGTTGATAACCTAGCACATCAACACCTCTAAATCCACCAGCTGTTCCAGCCCCAAAAACTCCATTGTAGTTCAAAGCACCACCCTCGAATGACCATTCATCATCTGCTCCAAAGCTAGTTACTGGGTTAGATAGACTTACAAATTGTGTAAAATCTTGACTATATGGAATGCTACTAGCTGGTATTTGTGGAAGTGAAATCGTAAAAGTGGCCGATGCAATCTCGCTTACGTCAAATCCTTCTTTGAACGCGATTGCTGAAATTACTGTGCTTTCTTCGATCAAAAGTGGGGCATTATATTGCTGACTTCCAAGATTTGGAATACTTCCATCCAAAGTGAAGTATATTGTTGCATCTTCAGTTGCGGTAGTTAGAGTTACTGACTGTGCTTCTACGAATGTTCCACCAGCAGGATTGATTTGTGGTGTCGCTGCAAGAGGAAGTGGCTCGGAAGAAGATGCAGTTCCAGTGATGAAAATTTCATCAATAGCACTAGTTCCAGTGTTTGCAATGGTGCCTCCATTTACAGATACATCAGAGACCAATAAAGATCTGATGTATATCAGTGGAGAATTATTCAGTGCTGATGGTAAAGACAAGTTGTTCAAAACTCCAGAAGTGAAGTTATTTCCAACTGTGATTGTACCCGAATTTACATTGATCCAAGTATTGCCATCCAAGCTGTATTGAAGTTGGAAATCTCTTGGACCAGTGTTTGAACTTCTTTGCTTCAGAGAGATAGCAAGGTTTTCAAATCCAATAGTATTTAATGTGAATTGCCAATAATTTTCAGGAGCAGTACTTGCCCATGAATTTGATGTGATAGCTCTTCCAGGAGAGCCTGCGATGTATCCTGAGGGATTAGCTCCTACAAGTGAGATTTGTTGTACTCCGAGGTTGTTGGAGTTACCTTGGTCCGCAAGTGTAGATTCTTCTCCTGCTACGGTCCCAAATGTCCACCCTGCAATGGAGACTGTTTGTGCATTTAGCGCAAAAATTCCCATAAATAGCCAAGCGAACAATAATGTCTTTTGTAAAGATTGTTTCATGTAAATTGGATTAGATAAATAGTAATTTTTAAGGGTGTTATATTTAAATAGGCTTATAAATGTAACATATAGAACTTAAATTGTTCTTATTATTACTGTTATGAAATAATTAAAACTCAAAACTTATGTCCTTATTAATTTTTTTTGAGCAAGAATAGCAATAATTTAGCAAATGAAACTTTAGGGGTGCCTGTTCAGGCTGAGATCATACCCTTTGAACTTGATCCTGGATGATACCAGCGGAAGAAAAAGTTATTTCAACTTTGTGTCAGCATTGATTGAGCTTTTCCTTTACCAACTTTGATTGTTGGACTCTGAAGTTTTCGAACTTAAAACACTACGAAATGAAAGAGTCAATAAATCAATCTTTTAAAACTTTAAGAGAAAAATCTCCCTTAGTTCAAAGTATTACAAACTATGTAGTCATGAACAATACCGCAAACGCACTTCTTTCTTTAGGAGCATCCCCAATTATGGCGCATGCCAAGTCTGAAGTCATGGATATGGTTTCTATTGTGAATGCCTTAGTCATCAATATAGGAACTTTAGACGAATATTGGGTTGAAAGTATGTTGATGGCAGTGGAGAAAGCCAATCAATTAGGCAAACCTTGGGTCTTGGATCCAGTCGGTGCTGGTGCGACTCGTTATCGGAATGAGACTATTAGTGAATTGCTAAAACATAAACCAAGCATCATCAGAGGGAATGCATCAGAAATCCTTTCTTTGGCAGATGTAAATATACAGAGCAGGGGAGTGGATAGTAGTCATGGTTCTGAAGAGGCTATTCAGGCAGCATTTAGCCTATCAAAAGAAATTGGATGTGTAGTATGTATATCGGGTGAGAAAGATTATATAGTGGAGGGTGATAAGTTGTCCTCTTTGGCCAATGGAAATGCAATGATGGCAAAAGTAACTGGTATGGGTTGCACAGCTTCTGCGATCGTTGGGGCTTTTGCTGGAGTAGAAAATGATCTGTTTTTGGCAACAACTTCAGCTATGGCAGTTTTAGGGGTTGCAGGGGAAATAGCAGCAGAAAAATCCAAAGGGCCTGGAACTTTGCAATTGCATTTATATGATGCCTTGTACAACTTGGATGGTGAAGAATTGATGGAAAGAATCAAAGTTGAAAGCTAATGGAGGTAGATTTTCCATATAAACTCTATTTGGTTACAGACGAAAAAGCCTGTTTGGGGAGAGACTTTTTTTGGGTAGTAGAAGAAGCTTTGAAAGGTGGGGTAGATATTGTTCAGCTGAGAGAAAAAAAGCTCTCTTTAGATCAATTTATCAAAAAGGCAGAAAAGCTGAAGGAAATATGTGACAGATATAAAGTACCATTGATTATCAACGACAATATTGAAGTTGCTAAGCATGTAGGGTCTTACGGTATTCATATTGGGCAGTCAGATATGCCTATGGATGAGGCTAGAGAAGTATTGGGAGACAGTTATCCAGTAGGATTGTCAGTAGAGACTTTTGGAGATTTAAAAAAACCAAATATTGCAAAAGCATGGTATTTGGGTGTAAGCCCGGTCTTTTCAACCCCTACAAAGGAAGATACGATTTCCGAATGGGGATTGAAAGGACTTGCGCAATTGAAATCAATGACTGAAAAGAAGTTGGTGGCAATAGGTAATGTAAAAACTCAAAATGCTACAGAAATCATAAAATTTGGAGCAGATTGTCTTGCTGTGATTTCTGGGATTTGCAGTGCTCCAAGTCCTGCTAAATCTGCTGAAAAATTTAGGTTGGAAATTGAAAATGGTTTAAGGTTTAGATAATTATGAAAGAGTATATTCCAGTATTGAGTATAGCAGGTTCTGATAGCAGTGGAGGTGCAGGTATTCAGGCAGATTTGAAGACTTTTGCTGCTTTGGGATGCTATGGCATGACAGTAATCACCGCTACGACTGCCCAGAATACCAAAGGAGTGACAGCTATCCATAGCATTCCTCCAGCTCATATAAAGGAACAACTTTTGGCCATCATGGATGACATCAAACCAAAAGCAATAAAAATCGGAATGCTTGATAGACCTGAGGTAGTGGACGTGTTGGTTGGCATATTGATAGATTTTCCGGATATCCCAATAGTATTTGATCCTGTTATGGTTTCTACTTCAGGCTTTAAGTTGATACAGGATGAAACGATAAAAGCCATTAGAGAAAAGCTTTTTCCTTTAGTTTCCTTACTTACACCCAATATGGACGAAACTTCGATTTTGTTCGGAAAGGAAGTCAATGATATAGAATCAATGAAAGCAGCAGGAGCTTCTTTGCTCCAAGAGCTTCCAGAAGCAATTTTAATCAAAGGTGGGCATTTGAAAGAGTCAGTCATCCATGATCTTTTGTATTCTAAATCAAATGGGCTGAAAATTTTCAAAAGTGAAAAAATCACCTCTCAAAATGTGCATGGGACAGGATGCTCTCTTTCTGCTGCAATAGCAGTTGGATTAGCCTTGGGAAAAGACATGGAGAATGCTGTCTGTTTTGGCAGAGACTATGTAAACAAGGCTATTTTTTATGGTAAAGATGTAAAAACTGGCAATGGAAATGGGCCACTAAATCATTTCTTCAATCCCCAAAAACAAATTATCAATGAAATGGACTGATAAAGCATGGGCTCGAATAGCTCCACATTTTGAAAAAATAATCGACTTGCCTTTCAACCAAGAGCTTCTTCATGGTAGTTTATCAAAAGAGAGCTTCAAGTTTTACATGGCTCAAGATGCGTATTATTTGGGAGAATTTGGGAAGGCTTTGAGTACGATATCGGGTAGGTTGAGAGATTTGGATCAAGTCCTGGCTTTTTCCCAATTTGCTTCTGGAGCCATAGTGGTTGAGCGTGCCCTACATGAAGGATATTTCAAAATATTGGGGATTCCCGATCAAATAGAGCCTTCACCAACATGTCTTCTTTATACAAATTTTCTCTTGACAAAATCTGCATATTCAAGTGTAGAAGTAGCAGTAGCAGCTGTTTTGCCTTGTTTTTGGATTTACAAGTTAGTTGGAGATCATATTTATTCTCTGCAAACTGGAATCGTAGATAATCCTTACAAAAATTGGATAGACACTTATGCAGGAGAAGATTTTGCGAAATCTGTAGCGCAAGCTATAGAAATAACCAATCAATTGGCCACTAACTCAAGCGAAGCACTACAAGAGGAAATGTTGGAAGCTTTTGAGATGGCTACCAAGTTGGAATGGATGTTTTGGGATTCTGCTTACAGATTGGAGAAATGGGAGATTTAAATGCTTGAATTAAAGGAATCAATACAATTAGTTATTGTTTTGATTCCTTTAATTCATAAATGCTATAACGTGTAAACTCCTCCTCAACATCTTCATCTGAATTTTCTTGGACTAATATTCTGTTTTTTCCCAAAGAAAAAGAAATTTTCCCTTCAGGTGGACTGATTTCACCACTCAACTGAACTCCTTTTTTGATGACCAGCATTTTGATCTTATCATTAGCCGAGTCTCTAATTGAAAATGGTTTTTCCTCGGTATTTCGAGATTCATACTCAGATCTTGTGACACCTTGATAGTAGTTTACCAACCAAATGTCTTCACTTAAGTTGTAAATAGATTGATTTCTTCCAGCCATAGAAGACAGCTCTTTGGTTCTAGGGTCGTCCATTGCAGTACCAATTGGTAGTGGGTCGAATTTTATGAATTCACTGTGTTCAATAGGAATCTCCTTTTCCAATGAAAAGTCAACAGTATTGTAAATCTGAATACTTTCCGCTAAATTTTGCAATACAACGAGCTTTTTTCCATCTACAAAAAATGATTTATGCATTAAATTCATATAAATGTTTTCAGTTTTTTTGTAATATGAATTTGGTTCGTATGGCACAATAGATCTTATACTTCCAGTTTCAGGGGAAAGCAGCATAAAATTCTGTAAGGTGTCTCGACCTTGTTCGTTATAAATAAGTAGATGTGCTGAAAGAAAGGTACTAGGTCCTACTAAATACTGTGGCTTACCATTCTCTATAAAATATGCTGTTTTTCCTAATGGTAAATTTGCTCGGACAGGCAGAGGAGATATGAATCTAATATTTTCAATTTGATTGTAATCCTTGTCATAAGTAAGTAATTGAAAGGGCAATTGAAATACTCTCTTTCCTTCAGGGCCAAAGCTTAAACCTAGAGGGTTCCATCTCCCAAGTTTTCCGGGGCCATCTCCACTCAAATTAACTCTTTTTTGGATTTCACCAGAAGGGGAGATTTCTAAAACATCGTTTTGAACTTCACTAAATCCTAGAAAAATATTCTCTGAATCACTATAATCGGTGATCTGTACTCTAGTAAAATTATCTACAGCAAATGAATCTATTTTGACTAATTCATAAGAAAGTCCGTCTGTTGAAACATTATTTGCCTCCTTTTTTCCGCAAGAGAAAATTGTAAAAAAGGTAAAGAGTAAATATTTATATTTCATAAATTTTATTGAATTGGTTAGAAAATTTGAATTATAAATTTAAGATAACAAAATTATTATTTAAATTTTAGTTTTAAAATTTTATTTGTTGTAGAATGAAACTGTCAGTATAATTGATACAAATATTTTTTTTTGAAAAGTCATTATAAAGTGTTTAATTAACACTTGAATGTAAATCGAAATGATTTGATTGATTGAAGTAAATAATAGCCCAATAATCTCAAACCAAAATTCCTATGAATTCAAGAAGAAAATTTTTACACAAAAGCCTTTTAGCTACAGCTGGTCTCACTTTTACGAATGTAGTGACAGCGGATCAATTTTTTAGTGATTTAAAAAAAATCGGACCCAATGACCAGATCAATGTAGGATTGATCGGATGTAAAGGAATGGGGTGGTCAAATGTTAATTCATTGTTAAAGATTCCCCAAGTGAACTGTATTGCATTGGCAGATATCGATGAAAGTGTTTTGAATCAGCGATCAGCTGATGTTGTCAAAGCTCGAGGCAAAAAACCGACGCTATACAAGGATTACAGAAAAATGCTTGAAAACAAAGATATAGATGTGGTGGTAATCGGTACTCCAGATCATTGGCATTGTTTGAATTTAATAGATAGTCTTTCCGCTGGCAAGCATGTGTATGTAGAAAAACCACTTGCCAATTCAATAGAAGAGTGCAATTTGATGGTGGAGGCTACAAAGAAATATGGTAAGCTTGTTCAAGTGGGTCAATGGCAGAGAAGTGGTTCTCAATACAGTGAAGCAATAGATTTTGTCAAATCTGGCCAATTGGGAAATATCAGATTGGTCAAATGTTGGGCATATCAAGGATGGATGAATCCAGTCCCTGTCAAAAGCGATAGTGCAGTACCATCGGGTGTTGACTATGATATGTGGTTAGGTCCAGCACCAAAAAAGCCTTTCAATGAAAATAGGTTTCACTTTAACTTTAGATGGTTTTGGGATTATGCTGGAGGTTTGATGACTGATTGGGGAGTACATGAAATTGATATAGCACTTTTTGCCATGGGAGTATCTGCACCTAAATCAGTAATGGCTTCAGGTGGGAAATTGGCTTACCCAGATGATGCATCAGAAACACCAGACACTTTGCAGACCATCTATGAATATGATGGTTTCAACATGCTGTGGGAACATGCTACTGGTATTGACGGAGGAAACTATGGCTATACAGAAGGAATTGCATTTATAGGAAACAATGCTACTTTGGTGGTGAACAGAGGTGGTTGGGAAGTAATCTCTGAAAAAGAAGGTGACAAGCCAAAGTTAGAAGCTATATCACGGGTAAAGCCACAAGGAAATGCTTTGGACCTGCATATGGTTAATTTCGTTGATGCCATCACAAATAATGATTCTTCAAAATTAAATTGTGGTGTAGAGACAGGAAGCGTTGCAGCGATCAATGCCCATATGGGAAATATTGCGTACAAAACAGGCGAAAAGATATTTTGGGATGCAGACAAAGGTTTATTTACAAGTAAAGAAGCAAATCAATTGATAAAAGCAGAATACCATAATGGCTGGAAATTACCAAAAGTATAACAAACTTCTATTTCTGATATTAACGCTATTTTTACCCTGAGAATATTTACCTTCGTGACATGGAAAATATACCACCTTGTCCTGCGTGTAACTCACCTTATGGATACGAAACAGAAAATGGACTTACTTGCCCAGAGTGCGGTTTTGAATGGAAAATCGAAGAAATGGAAATCGAAGAAGGTTTGGTTGTCAAAGATTCTAATGGGGCTATTTTGGTCGATGGCGATGCTGTTATTATTATCAAGGATTTGCCAGTGAAAGGTGCCCCAAAACCGATCAAAGCTGGGACTAAAGTGAAAAGCATAAGATTGGTAGAAGGTGACCATAACATAGATTGCAAAATCGATGGGTTTGGGTCAATGGCTCTGAAATCTGAGTTTGTTAAGAAAGCGTAATTTTATTTTGTAGCTCTCACTAAAGTTTTTGAAAATTTTTATGTTTAAAGAAAACTAGGTTTAAGTTTTCTTTAAACTTTTCAAAACTAATAACCAAACTTCTTGTTATTGATATATTAGATTTCGTACTTGTAAAGTGCTCATGACGGTCTAATAACTAACAATCGTTAATTTGGTCAAATGAAAGAGTTAATAAAAAATTATAATAGTGATAACAATGGGAATTCTCTTGAAAATTTCAGTGAATTGGAGTCCGATTTGCTGATCAAAGATGCCATTTTTGTAAGAAGCAAAGGTAACCTTGTAAAGGTAAAATTTGAAGATATTCTTTGGATGAAAGGGGATGGAAATTACACTACCCTTGTTACTAGAACGAGTGTCTATTCACTACGAAATATTTTAAAAGATTTTGAGAGTGTGCTTCCAGAGGCAGATTTTATGAGAATTCATAAAAGTTATATTGTGAGGCTAGAGGAGATTGTCTCTATCAATCCAAGGGAATTGATGGTAGGCAAAGACCTTGTACCCGTAGGGAGAACATACTATCAAAACCTTACTAAAGGTATAATCAGGCTAGGTTCAGGTAGTTCTGATTAATTGCTAGGAGTCACCCCAAAGTAAGCTGCTATCACCATAACTCAAAAAACGGTAATCCTTTTCCAAGGCTTCTCGATAGATATTTTCCCATCTTCCTTTTGTAAACGCAGCGACTAATAGAATAAGTGTAGAACCTGGTTGGTGAAAATTTGTGATCAACCCATCACAAACCTGAAACTTATACCCAGGCATTATAAATATTTCTGTACTTCCAGTTATTTCCTCAAGATCGTTTTTATCCATGAATTCCAAAATCTTCATGAAACTTTCTTGTCTTGAAGGTAATGAATCAAATTCCTGGTAAGCATAAAGCTTTGGAATGAGAAATAACTTTACATTCTCTGTTATTAACTGGACACCAAACCAATACAAACTTTCTAAAGATCTCATCGAAGTGGTTCCTACTGCAATGATTTTGTCAGTTTGGGAAGCTATTCTTTTGATTACGGATTTATTTACGACTACCTGCTCACTGTGCATATTGTGTTCAGTTACATTTTCTGATTTTATTGGTTGAAATGTACCTGCACTGACATGAAGTGTCAAAAAATCTTCGTCTACACCGTTTTGCTTTAATTCTTCTAATATTCTGTCAGTAAAATGGAGCCCAGCTGTAGGAGCTGCTACTGCGCCTTCTTTTTTGGAATAGACAGTTTGATACCTTGGTTTATCTTCTGCTGTAGGTTTTCTGTTTAGATAAGGAGGCAGTGGGACTTCTCCTGAAGCTTCTACAATAGAAACAAATGGGATATTTTCTTCCCATGTAAACCTTACTATTCTTTTTTCTTTGTCAATCAAAGCTGCCTTTAATTCGATGCTTTGACCCTGATAGATTACTTCTCCACTGAGAACTTCATCAGCTTTCCATTTCTTCAGATTTCCAATCATGCATTCCCAAGAAACTGACTCAGTATTGATCATAACTTCATTGATTACAGAAGTAGGTTCAATAGGCTTTAACAGAAAAATCTCGATTTTGGCACCACTTTTACGCTGAAAAAGTAATCTCGCAGGAATCACCTTGGTATTGTTGAAAATCATCAAACTACCAGAAGGGATCAGCTCAGAAATTTTACTGAAATTCAAATGTTCTATTGTTCCATTTTTAAAATGTAAAAGTTTTGAGTCTTCTCTATTTTGAAGTGGGAATTTTGCTATTTTCTCCTCAGGTAAGGTATATTCGTAATCTGATAATTTGAGTTCAGCTGTTGGTATCGAAAGATTCATAAAATCCTATTGGCTTTTGTTTGATTCAGAATGCAAATATAAACCTTATTATGTCAAAGGAAATTTGAACTCTTGAATATTAATCATGTTAGGCTTTTGGTCTCAATCAATCTTATGAAACAATTAGAAAATATCATTTTTGAATATGAAAAATATGTGTTGGATTTTAAATTCGATGCAGGTACTTCGCGTGGAATTTTAAAGAAAAAAGAAACCTATTTGGTCAAAGCCTATTCAAAACTTTTTCCTCAAATTGTAGGATATGGGGAAGCTGGCCCCCTGCCAAAGCTCAGTTTGGATGATATTTCAGATTTTGAAGAAAAACTGAAGGTTGTTTGTAAAGAATTGACTCAAAAGAATATTTCTCTATCAAAAGAGAAGATCTTTGAAATTGTCCAAAGTCATATTCCTGAAAATTTACCAAGTTTAAGGTTTGCAGTTGAGACTGCATTACTTGATTTATTGCATGGTGGAGAAAGAATGGTTTTCGATACTGAGTTTGTTAGACAGAGGAAACCAATTCCGATCAATGGCTTGATTTGGATGGGAGATAGGGGGTTTATGTTGGAGCAGATAGATAAGAAGTTGGAAGAAGGTTACGATTGTATCAAAATGAAAATTGGAGCAATCGATTTTGATCAAGAATGTGAGTTGTTGGGCTATATTAGAAGTAACTATGATCAAAACACAATCACGCTAAGGGTAGATGCAAATGGAGCTTTTGCTCCTAGTGTAGCATTAGAAAAGTTAAAAAGACTCTCTCAGTATGATTTACATAGTATTGAGCAGCCTATCAGGCAAGGACAGTTTGAAGAGATGGCCGCACTGTGCGCTGATTCCCCCATACCAATCGCATTGGATGAAGAGTTGATTGGAATCCATTCTTTAGTATCCAAAGAAAGTTTGTTGAATACTATTCGACCTCAATACATCATTTTGAAGCCAACATTAGTAGGAGGGTTTAAATCTTGTGACGAATGGATTAATTTGGCTGAGAGTTTGGGTATTGGTTGGTGGATTACATCAGCTTTGGAAAGTAATATTGGACTGAATGCGATAGCTCAATATACTGCTACTTTTGATTCTGAAATGCCTCAAGGTCTTGGGACAGGACAACTCTATTCGAATAATTTTGAATCACCGTTGTTAATTGAGTCGGGAACTTTGGTTTACGATCAAAACACAAAATGGGCAATTTGATTTATTTTACCTTATTTATTTTAAACACTCCTTCAGATGCAAGAATCTTTTATGAATAGCTTTCGAGAGCTTTACACAGACTTGGTAGATGTCACTCCTTTTATACTAATGTCCTTGTTGGTTTTTATTATTGGCTTGGTATTTATCAAAAGTGTAAAAAGGATCATAATTAGAAGAATACTAACAAAAGCAAAGGATCCAGTAGGAGCTAGGTTTGTAGCTGATATAGTGGTTTTTATATTTTACATTATTTTGATATTTATTGTGTTTAGAACTCTGGGATTGAGTGCATTGACACAAACTATCATTGGAGCTGCTGGCTTGACGACTTTTATTATTGGTTTTGCACTTAAGGATATTGGAGAAAATTTCCTTGCTGGGATTGTGATGATTTTCGATAGGCCTTTTGAAATGGGTGATTTGGTCGAAATAGATGGGCAAGTGGGTAGAGTTATAAGGATTTCGATAAGGGAGACTACCTTAAAAACAGTAGATGGAAAGGATGTCTATATTCCAAATTCGGATATCATCAAGAAGCATTTTATCAATTATACGATCGATGATCAGTTGAGGGAGAGTTTTGAAATTACCATCAACAATAATAATGACATCAAGCAAGTAATGAAAATGCTAACTTTAAGCCTCAATGCAGTACCCAACCTCCTAAAGAATAAAAAGCCTTCAGTATCGATTAAGAACTTCGATAATGGGCATGTTCAGTTGGTGATCACCTATTGGTATTCTCTCTTGGGTTCCCAAGCTAGAAATTCAAAGCTTAAAAATGATGTAATGCTCAAAGTCATAGAACAGCTTAAAGAAAACAATATAGAAATGCCAAACCATGTTATGGACGTGAACTTAACCAAAGACTAATGTTCTTTTGAAGAGGATCAATGTCACATAATTTTAAATTGAACGCAGATGACACTGATTGGGCAGATTTCATCAGATTTTGAGTAGATTTTTTGGATAGGGCACAAAAAAAAGTGGTTCAAACTTTCGTTTGAACCACTTTTGAGGTTGTCAATGTTATATGTTAAGCTAACTTTACATTCACAGCGTTAAGACCTTTTCTTCCTTCTTTAAGGTCGAAAGTTACTTCGTCGTCTTCTCTAATTTCGTCAACTAATCCTGAGATGTGTACAAAATACTCTTTAGAAGATTCATCGTCTACGATAAAACCGAATCCTTTGGACTCATTAAAAAATTTAACTTTTCCTGTGTTCATGATATTGTAATTGTATTGATTATTTAATGATTCAAAGGTAAGCATACTTTTCACAATAAAAACTATTATGGAAAATATTTTTCGGTTATTTTAATGTTAAGCATTAATTTATATCAAATCTACACCGTTTTTCTTACAATTTTCAATAACATCTTTTGACCAAATACCTGATTGTACTTCACCAATATGTACTTTCTTCAGTAAGAACATGCATAATCTTGACTGCCCAATACCTCCGCCAATACTTTCTGTTAATTTCCCTTCCAATAAAGTTTTGTGGAATAACAATTTTTTCCTGTCTTCCGCTTGAGCTATTTTTAGTTGATTTTCAAGGCTTTTGGAATCTACACGAACTCCCATTGAGCTGATCTCAAATGAGTTTTCCAACTCAGGATTCCATACCAATATATCACCATTGAGACCAAAGTATCCATCTTCATTAGCACTGCTCCAATCATCATAGTCAGGAGCTCTTCCATCGTGTGGCTCTCCATTGGAAAGTTTGCCACCGATCCCCATCAAAAACACAGCACCATAAGTTTTGGCTGCTTGAAACTCTCTCTCTTTTGGAGTCATTTCTGGGTATATTTGCAACAAGTCCTCAGCATGCATGAAGTGAATAGATTCAGGAAGGGTAGGAGTTATACTTGGGAAAATTTTAAACAGCTCTTGCTCTATGGTTTTGATTGCTGAGTAAATTTCGCGGACTGTATTCTTCAAATAATTTAAATTTCGATCCTTTGTAGCTATTGATTTTTCCCAATCCCACTGATCTACATATAAAGAATGTATTGGCGAATAGTCTTCATCAGGTCTAAGTGCACGCATGTCCGTGATGATTCCTTCCCCGATAGGGAAATTTAATTCACTTAAGGTCCATCTCTTCCACTTTGCTAAAGAATGGACTACTACTGCTGATTTATCATTTTGATTCTTTATAGGGAAGCTTACAGGCCTTTCTACTCCGTTCAAGTCATCATTGATACCTGTACCGTCCATGATGGCTATCGGACAGCTTATTTTGAATAGGTTTATTTTTTGGGAAAGCACTTTTGGAAACTCGGTTTTGATAAAATCAATAGCGAATTCTGTCTCTCTTCTAGATAAAATGGTTTGATAGGTTGTTTTGGTAATTGTTGTCATAGTGTTTGTGTGATTTCAAATGAATAGATCACAAAACTATAAAAATGATAATGATATCGAATTATTTTAGTGAAAAATTGAAAAAAATGCACAAAACTTATTAAAAACCTATCTAACAGGAAGGATATAGGTAGGTTTATTAAATTCAGCTTTCTGTATTTTTTCTTTTATCAAACCTGTATTAGAATCAACTTCAAAAACTATAATTTCATTGGAGTCTTGATTGCCAACCAACAAATATTTTCCATCAATACTAAAATCGAAATTCCTAGGTGTAATTCCCTGTGTGGATACTCTTTGAATAAGGACCAAATGATTACTGAGGTCTTTTTCATAGACTGAAATTTCATTTGCATCGCCACGATTGGAAACGTAAATATATTTCCTATCCTTAGAAAGTCTTACTTCCGCTGCTCCGATTTTTCCATCAAAAATAGGGTGGGTAAGTGGTTTTGTTTCAAGGTTATGGATTTTCCCATTTTCAAATGAATAAACCCCTAATTCAGCAGTCAGCTCATGCACAAGATAAAGCATGTCTCCCTCTTTGTTGAAGATAAAGTGTCTAGGGCCGGAACCAGCACTGACTTGAAAATATGGTTCATCTGATTTTTGAATAGGTTTTGGTTTGTCCGGATCAAAATTATAAAGATATATTTTGTCAGTCCCCAAATCTGCAACTAGCAATTGTTTGCCATTCGGATGAAAAATAGTACTGTGAACATGCGGTTTTGACTGACGGGATTTTGAGATACTTTTCCCTTTGTGTTCAACAGTTTGTAAATAGGATAATACACCAGAGTCATTTTTGAAAACCGAGAAACTCCCTCCCGAATAATTGCTTACTACTAGAAATTTCTCACTTGGATCCAAGCTTAGATGACATGGATGATCACCATAGGTTTCCAAAGTGCTCAACAAACTCAAAGTTTTTCCTTCTTTATCCAAAGCAAATGATTTCACTTTTCCCCCTTTATCTCCGGCAGTTTCTTCTACTGCAAAAAGGATACTTTGATCTTCATTCGTAATTAAAAATGAAGGGTTTTTCACTCCTTTTCCAATGATTTCTATAGATATCGCATTCTTTACAGAGTCAAACTCTAATAAAGCTATCCCATCAGTTTCTTTATCTGTATAGGATCCAATTAAAAATTTATAGCTATTATTTTCCTCCAAAATATGCTCAGATTTTTCTTGCTTACATGCAAAGATCATTATGAAAAATACAGTAACTAGAAAAACTTTTTTAATTTGGTTTGTCATTACGATTCTTTTTGGGTTTTACCCTCAATTTTCTCATTTTCTCGAGATCTTTGATCTTCACTGTGGAGTTTGTGGGTTTTGTAGTCATACTGACCTTCCAATTCATCGATTTTGGATTTTTTCCACATTTTCACTCCTGTGAAATAGGAAGCTCTACCTATCATGTGTGCACCGACAGGAGCAGTTAGGAGCATAAACACAATAATTGCCAATACCCTTGCTGTTATTGCAGAATCATTGAAGTAAAATGCTGAAGCCAACAAAATCAACCCAATACCAAGTGTCGCCGCTTTGGTGGTTACTGAAATCCTCAAGTACAAGTCAGGCATTTTTACTACCCCTATAGCAGCCAAAAGGATAAACAGTGTACCTAAAGTACTTAATGTTATGATTATGATGTCAGTCATTTTTCTCTCTTTTTTCTAAATAATAAGCAAATGCAACTGTGCCCAAAAAGGCTATCAAAGCCAATATCATAGCAATATCCAAAAATGCAGGCTGATTGGTATGAATACTGTAAATAGCAATGATCCCAATACCAGTAGTTAGCAAGAGGTCTAATGACACCACACGGTCTGAGAGTCTAGGCCCCATCAAAAACCGTATAAATATGATCAGGATCGAGATGCTCAAAACCGGTAAAATGATGTAATATAAATAGTCGTAAACACTCATCTTAGTATGTCTAGTAATCTTTTTTCAAATCCATTTTTAATACTGGCAATAAACTCTTTTTTGTCCTTTACATACATCGCATGTACATAAAGAACTTTCCTGTCATCAGAAACATCAAGACTCAATGTTCCAGGAGTAAGGGAAATCAAATTTGCCAACAAGGTAATTTCCATATCAGACTTAGCATCCAGAGGAATCTTTACAATCCCTGGCTCCATGTAATGCCTAGGTGTGATTACATCATATGCTACTTCAATATTGGCTTTTACGAGTTCGTATAAAAAGAAGAATATAAAGCCAATCAATTTTGGTCCTCTATTGAAATATTTGTTTTCTCTTCTATCTGTAGAAATAATCCACAGGAGAAAAAAACTAAGAATAAATCCAAAGAAGAAATTCTCAGCCGTAAAGTTGCCAGTGATAGCTACCCAAATCAAGGAAAGTAATAAGTTACTTAAAAATCTCGTCTTTATCATGGCATATCTGTTTTCGTTCCTAAAACTGCTTCAATGTACGCGGAAGGATTCATCAGTTCGCTAGAAATCTGTTTGCTGAGTACGATAATGTGTTCTGCTGCAAGCCCTATATACAGAGAAATTACTGTCAAAATCACAATTGGAATGATCATCGCCCATTGTTTGAAGGGTTTTAATTCATAGAAATATTTCACATTGATTTTTTTCGGTAAATCAACAGATTCTTTCCAGAATACTTCCGACCATAACTTCGCAATTACCCAAAGTGTGAGGAAACTACCCAATAAGATAAATCCTACCAAAGTATATTGCCCTTCCAAATATCCTCCTTCTATCAAAAACAACTTAGACCAAAATCCAGAAAGTGGCGGAATTCCAACCAATGAGAATAATGGTATAGCAATCAAAAGGGAGTATTTTGGGTATTTTTTATAAATACCTCCAAGTTTCTCTATGTTCAATGTTCCTTTCAATTTAAAAATCAATCCTGATATAAGGAACAAGTTTGTTTTGACAATGATATCATGAATCAGGTAAAATATAGCACCAAGAATTGCCAATTCAGTATAAATCCCCAAACCGGCGATCATAAAACCTATATGGCAGACGATAAGGTATGAGAAAATCTTCCTCATATTCACCTGTAAGATCGCACCCAAACCTCCCGAAAGAATGGTTAAAGCTGCCATAATAATCAATAGATTGCTTAGAAATTCATCTGGGATAAATATCAATGTAAATATTCTAATCAATGCATACACACCAACCTTTGTCAATAAGCCTCCAAAAATCGCAGAAATCGCAGGTGGTGGAGTATGATAGGAGGCTGGAAGCCAAAAGTACAAAGGGAAGACGGCTGACTTGATTCCAAACCCAACCAAGAACAAAATGGCCACAACATTGACCAAACCTCTATTCTCTATTTGCGCTACTTGACCTGATAGATCGGCCATGTTTAGACTTCCTGCCATACCATAAAGTATCGCAATGGCAGTTAGAAAAATCGCCGAAGCAAGCAAGTTCATGGTGACATACTTCATAGCACCTTCAATCTGTGCTTTTTCTCCGCCAATGGTTATCAAGACAAATGAGGCAATGATGATGATTTCAAACCAAACATAAAGATTGAAAATGTCTCCAGTCAAAAAGGCTCCTTGGAGTCCCATCAACAAAAAGTTGAGGATTGGGAAAAAGCCAAATTTCAGCCTTGCATTTCTAATACTTCCGGTAGAAAATACAGCAACGGCCATTCCTGAAATTGCAGTCAAAAGCACCATTGTAGCACTGAATATATCTGCCACGAATGTAATACCAAAAGGTGCTTGCCATTCTCCTGCTTGCATGGTGAGTATGCCTCTATTATAGACTTCATTGAAAAGCCAAATGGCAATACCAACGGAGATAAGGCTACAAATAATGGTAATCAGGCGTTGTGCATTGACCCTAAACCAAAAAAACATCAGCAAGACTGCTGTGAAAAGTTGGAAAATAACAGGTAAAACTATATATGGATTATTCATAAATTTCGTCAGTAGTATTCAATTCATCCAAATCGTCAGTAGCAGTGATTTTGTAAGCTCTTTTGACAAGAATGATAGCAAAAGATTGTAAACCAAAGCTGATCACGATAGCTGTCAAAATCAGAGCTTGAGGAACTGGATCTGCATATATTTCAGTCAGCATTTTTGATGCAGAGTCGATGATAGGAGGCTTACCTTTCACGATTCTTCCCAATAAGAAAATTAGCATATTGGCACCGTTTCCAAGCAAAATTAGACCTATAATCAGTTTCACCATACTTCTTCTTAGCATCATATAGATGCCCGAAGCATAGAGAAGACCGATAAGCATTACTAATAAAAGTTCCATGGTTAAAGTGTTTCAGAGATTGTGAAAATGATTGTTAATGTTACCCCAATGACAACTAGATACACTCCTGTGTCAAAAAACAAAGCAGAACCCACCATTCCAATTACTGAAACTGGTTCTTCGAACCAAAGTCCTGTCATGAAGCTTTCTCCAATCAATAAAGGGGCAGCCCCACTAAGCAATGCTATAGCCAAACCTATCGGCATCAAAAATCCAGGATGGAATTTGATGATTGATTTTGTTTGATCAATACCATTTGCAAATGAATGGATTACAAAAGCAATGGACGCTATCAGACCACCTACGAATCCACCTCCAGGCAAATAATGCCCTCTAAGCAAGATAAATATTGAAAACAAAACCAACAAGGGAAGCAAATATGTTGATGCTGTTTTAAAAATTATTGTTTTCATATTATTCTTTTTCTATACTTTTCAATCTCAATTTCAACAAACTAAAAACACCAATAGCAGCAATCACCAAAACAGTAATCTCAACTATGGTATCAAATCCTCTAAAGTCCACAAGGATGACGTTTACCACATTTTTTCCTTTTGCCAATAAATAGGCACTTTCTGCGTAGAAAATGGATGTCTCTCTATTCAACGGCTCTGAAAGTACTTCTAGAGTCAAGATGGCTATCAATGTTCCAAAGAAAATGGACAAAACCCCATCTCTAATCCTTACTCCAATAGATGAAAATGTTTTGTATTTGGGTAAGTTATATATGACCAATACAAATAGGATGACTGTCAGTGTATCAATTGAAAACTGTGTCATTGCCAAATCAGGGGCGGAATAAAACAGGAAAATCAAACAGATTGCATACCCAATTACCCCCAAAGAAGCGACTGCTACCAATCTGGATTTTGAGAAAACTGTAAATATGATAGATACAGCCATGATGATGACCACAATAACTTCATAAATTGTCAAATCAGTCAATGAAGCGAAATCTATGTATAGATTTACTCCTTGATACAACCTATACCCCAAAAGCAATGTGAGAAACCCTAATATGGTAATGACATAATTTCTCAAATAACCATTTTGGAAAAAACCTGTCCAAAATTGGGCTAAGACAATGAAAAATGCCCTGAATTTTTCTGCCAAAGACTTCGGGGAAATGACTTCAAATCTTAAAGTTTTACTCAATAGACTCTCCGATGGTTTGAGTTTCCAATATAACATTGCACCGAGCGTCAGGGTCAATAAACTCAATCCCAATACAATATTGAATCCATGCCAAAGCTTGATATGAATCAAAGTATCATTGTTTACTAAACTTGAAAATACCGGCTGTATGATGCTTTTTTCTATAAGTGAAGGGAATAGACCAAATATCAATCCCAAACCAGCCAAAATCAATGGAGGTACCCACATGGTAGGGTGGGGAAGATGCACTTTTTCAAATTGAGCAGGTAATGCTCCTACAAATGGCTTGTAACCAGCAAGAAGCCCTGCGAAAAGCAAACAAACATTGGTAACAATAGCTGCCCCTGTCAGCACATAAGCCCAATCTCCCAAATGAAGAGTGGCTTCATATATCAAATCTTTTCCAATAAATCCGAAAAATGGTGGCGCTCCAGCATTGGAAAGTGCTGCCAAAAATGCCGCAATGGCCACAGGCATCATTACTTTTCTCAAACCTGACAACACACTCACATCACGAGTACCTGTCTCATGATCTACAATTCCTGTCACTAAGAAGAGAGTCGCCTTATACAACGCATGAACCAAAATGAAAACACCAGCTGCTAACAACGCTTGCTCCGTTCCCAAGCCTATGAGAAAAACCAAAATCCCCAAAGCTGATATAGTAGAATAAGCCAAAATGCCCTTCATGTCCAATCTGAACAATGCATGTATAGCAGCATAAGTCATCGTCACAGCACCCACCACGATCAAAGTGGTATTCCATTCCACAGTCCCGCCCAAAACTGGCGTAAACCTTGCCAATAAATAGATCCCTGCTTTTACCATAGTCGCAGAGTGCAAATAAGTACTTACAGGTGTTGGGGCTTTCATAGCTCCAGGTAGCCAGAAGTGAAATGGAAATTGTGCTGACTTTGTAAATGCTGCAATAAACAGCAAGAATATGATCCAGTTATAATTTGAAGAACTCTTTAAAGCTTCTGATTGAGAAAGAAGCTCTTGGATAGAATAAGTTCCACCAGTAGCGCCCAATAACAGGACGCCTGCCAACAAAAATAATCCACCCAATCCAGTAATACTCAAAGCAAGCAATGCGGACTTTCTTGAATTTGGATCATCATTGTTGAATCCAATCAAGAAAAATGAACTGATACTAGTCAATTCCCAAAATATAAATAGCGTAATTATATTGTCAGAAAGTACTAATCCCAACATCGAAGCCATGAACATGCTTAGATAGCCATAAAATCTATCTAAATATGGATGGCCTTTTAAATAACTGAAAGTATAGAAAAACACTAAGGTTCCTATTCCCGTTATTAACAAGGCGAATAGCATGGACAAGCCATCCAAGCGAAAGGATAAGTCTATACCAAAACTAGGAACCCAAGAATAGAATCTATCTATAGGAATCCCATTACTTATTTGGGGAAGAAAACTGATAAAATAAGCAAATAATGCTAACGGTAGAAACGGTAAAAGTATCGATCCTTTGCCTTTGATTAATTTACTCAAAATAGGAATCATAGAAGCGACTATGAAACCTGATAGTATAGCTACAATCATGTAATATGGAAATTTCTTTTAGGGTTAAAAACCCTAAATTACGAAAAAAGATGAAGCTATTTTCAACTTTCATTTTAATATCGGGTAATTTCTTTTTCAATGATCATCAATGATATTAGTTTTTTATGATTGAATCAGTAAGAAAATATTCCTTTTTATGATAATAATTTATAAATAGGATTCAATTTTTGAAAAAAATATAAATTTTATGTAATTTCACAATTCTCAAACCATTAAACCTAGAAATGTCAAAGAATAATTATCAAACCGAAGTAGCCAAAAGATTCACCATTTACAATAGTCTTTTTCTAGACTTACCATTTAGTGATATCAATAGAACTGGAACTTTGTTGCCGATCTTGGCAACGAAATGTGAAGAAGGCTATAAAAAAGATAAAACACCAAGCGAAATTATAAGGGGTTTTTTCGATGAATTGATGGCGAAAAACTCAGAAGACGAGCGCCATAACTTACTGTTTAAAATGGTGCAATATGTAGAGCGTCAAGTTGTGCTTTTTGATTCTATTGAAGATGCAGCATTTGACAAAATCCATGATGCCAAAGGTAAGGGGACAGTAAACGCTCTTATTACCAGAGTAGATAATGATAGAAAGAGAGAAGCCTTGATAGAAAAGCTCAAAAACTTTTCTGTAAGACTTACCTTGACGGCACACCCTACGCAATTTTACCCTGGTAATGTTCTTGGAATCATCACCGATTTGGAAACTGCGATCAAAAACAATGATTTGGGGAATATCAACCTTTTATTGCAACAGCTAGGGAAAACTGGATTTATCAATAAAGAAAAACCTTCTCCATTAGATGAAGCAGTAAGTTTGATCTGGTTTTTGACAAATGTATTTTATAAAAGTATTCCCGATATCCTTACGAGGTTGCTCAATAGTCTCGAAATTCCGCTTCACGAATGGGACAATCCTGGATTGCTAAAAGTGGGTTTTTGGCCTGGAGGAGATAGAGATGGCAATCCATTCGTAACACATGATATTACCGTGAAAGTTGCAGAGAGGCTTCAGAAATGGATCCTCAGATGCTACTACAGGGATATAAGAATTATTAGAAGAAGGTTGACTTTCAAGCATGTAGAACCAATAATGTTGAAAGTGGAAAATGGTCTTTTCAATTCACTTTTTGAAGAAAAAAGCTACTATAATGCCAAAGACGATTTGTTGAATGATCTGATGGAAGCAAGAAGATGTCTTGTAGAATATCATGAAGGACTTTTCTTAGAGCAGTTGGACGAATTTATCCTCAAGGTAAAAATATTCGGTTTCCATTTTGCCAATATGGACGTACGTCAGGATAGTAGAAAACATGATGGTCTTTGGGATGAGGTCATTGAAATGGAGTTTGGAGAAAAAGAGCTTGAAGCTTATCATAAGCTAAGTGATGATGATAAAATCAAGTTTTTGTTTGACATCAAAAAACTTCCAAATGAATCAAAACTCAAAGATGATTTCCATAAGGAAATGCTGAAAAGCTTTGATGCAATCCAAACTGTACAAAAAGAAAATGGTGAAGATGGACTGCACCGCTACATCATCTCCAATTGCCAATCAGCATTACATATTTTGGAAGTTTTCAAATTGGCAAAACTGAGTATAGATCACAAAGAAGGAGAATTACCACTTGATATTGTGCCGCTTTTTGAAACGATCGATGATCTTGCACAAGCTCCCAAAATAATGGAGCAGTTGTACAAGAACAAAGATTATGCTGCACACATGAAATTTAGAAAGCAAAAGCAAACCATCATGCTTGGTTTCTCCGATGGAACCAAGGATGGTGGCTATATAAGAGCCAATTGGTCTATTCTTCAAGCCAAAGAAGAACTTACTAAAGTGTCAAGACTTTATGATGTAAGTGTCGTTTTCTTCGATGGGAGAGGTGGACCTCCTGCAAGGGGTGGTGGAAATATGCATAACTTCTATGCATCTCTAGGACCACAAGTTGAGAATGAAGAGATTCAGATTACTATCCAAGGTCAGACGATTTCTTCTAACTACGGAAAGCCGGTTTCTTGTACCTACAATCTTGAACAACTACTCTGTGCAGGTGTGGAAAACGAGCTTTATCCATCTTCAGAAAAATCACTGACAAATGATCAAAGAGCGCTGATCAATAAAATGGCTGATGTGTCTTACCAATTCTACAAAGATTTCAAAAGCCATCCCCAATTCTTACCATATTTGGAACATGTGACTCCATTGAAGTATTTCGGGCAAGTCAATATTGGTTCTAGACCATTGAAAAGAGGAAAAGATTCGGGTTTGAAGTTTGATGATTTGAGAGCAATTCCTTTTGTTGGCTCTTGGGCGCAGATGAAGCAAAATATCCCAGGTTTCTTTGGAGTGGGAGCAGCTTTGGAAGCCTTGAAAAATGAAGGTAAATTTGATCAGGCAAAAGCTTTGTACAATGACTCACTTTTCTTTAGATCTCTTTTGGGTAACTCCATGCAGTCTTTGGCCAAATCATTCTATAAGTCTACGGCTTATTTGAAAGATGATCCGAAATATGCGGACTTATGGAATTTGATGTTCACTGAATACCAAAGAACACTTCAGTATATTTTGGAGGTTTCGGGTATGGAGCATTTACTTCAAGACAACCCTACCTCGAAAGAGTCAATTGCTATCAGAGAAAAAATTGTATTGCCGCTGATTACAATTCAGCAATATGCAATCCAAACGATGCTAAAAACTGGAGAGGATGATCCTGTACTTCAGAAGTTGATCCTACGGACAATGTTTGGAATCATCAATGCAGCTAGAAATGCAGCTTAATTAAAATAATAAAATCCCAGTCGAAAGGCTGGGATTTTTGTATTCTTATTCTTCCTCAATCTCAGGTTTGGCAATTTGCAATGTATTGTAAACGTCGGATAGACTCAGTTCATTTTCTGCAAGTACCAAAAGCTGATCATCTGCAAGGATTTCCGTAGTGCCTTTTGGAGTTATGAATTCACCTTCTCTTCGCAGCATTGCAATGATTGCATTTTTTGGAAATCCCAAATCAAGTATTTTCTTTCCAACAATTTGATGTCCTTTTGGAATATCAATTTCTGCCATTGCTGTTTTTGGAGCTTCATTTGTGATGTAATCGACTGGTGATTTTGGTTTAAGCTTTTCTGGTAACGCCACTTTTAGCCAGTTTGCCACCACCGATAAAGTCGTACCCTGCACCAATACAGAAGTCAGGGAAATGAAAAACACAATGTTGAAGATAGTGGATGCTTTATCTATTCCAGCGATTAGAGGATAGGTAGCAAATACAATTGGTACAGCACCTCTCAAGCCAACCCATGAAATATACCATCGTCTTCGGTTTTTCATCTTGAAAGGAAGTAGAGTCAAAAATACACCGAAAGGTCTAGATACAAATATCAAAAATCCAGATGCGGCCAAACCTAAGCCAAGCAAAGGAATGATATCTGTAGGATTCACTAAAAGTCCCAAGGTCAAAAAGAGCACAATCTGCATCAACCAAGCGATTCCATCAAACATTTTCAAAATGGTGTTTTTGTGTATCAACTCCTGATTTCCCAAATACACAGCGCAAAGATACACTGCCAAGAAACCATTTCCTCCGACCAAATCTGTGAAGGAAAAAGTAATAAACATCAGAGAAATCACAAGGACAGGGTAAAGTCCTTCAAAGCCAAGGTTGATTCTATTGACGGCTTGTTTGCTCAGCCAACCAAAGCCTAAACCTAGAGCAGCACCAAGCAGCATTTGCTGGAAAAATAGGATAACAAGTGATCTAAATCCCATATTTGGATTGAGAACCAATCCTAAAAATGCAATGGTCATTACATAAGCCATCGGGTCATTACTACCACTCTCCAACTCAAGTGTTGACCTTAATCTGTATTTCAAGGCAAGGCTTTTTGACCGTAAAATCGAAAAAACCGCCGCCGCATCCGTGGATGATACAATCGCACCCAATAAAAGTCCTTCATAAATCGTGAAATCTGAAATAGCCCATACAAAAACACCAAGAGAAGTAGCTGTCAGCAATACACCAATAGTGGATAATGCAATTCCTTGTCCCAAAACTGGTTTGATTGACTTCCAGTTGGTGTCCAAACCACCTGAAAAAAGAATGAAATTGAGGGATACGATTCCGATGAATTGTGCTATTTCTGGATTATGAAACTGAATTCCCAAGCCATCTGAACCTGCAATCATTCCGATCAAAAGAAACAAAACCAATGTTGGAACACCAAATTTGTATGAAGTCTTTCCGGCTAGTATGCTTAGAAATAGCAAAATAGATCCTATAAAAAGGATGTTTTCGATAGTTAGGAACATGAATGATTGTGGATTGATTCGAACTAATTCAAAAATAGGCAAAATTTGCAAGTGTACCTGTGTGGTAAATCAAATCAGCTTGCAAAAAAATCAGTTTTGAGTTTTGTTAATAATGTAGGGAAGTGATTTTAAAATTGCATTTTAAGACTATCCGCAATGGCAACTGAAGTTGAATTTTCCAATGTAATCATGCGGAGAATCGTTTTCGGTTATTAGTAGATTAGGTACTAGTAAATCAATAGACATAAAGTATTATGAGTATCCGCAACTTACAAAGCTACTTCTTACCCAACGTGCAACATTGCGGATACTCATATAAAATATATCATTTTGGTTAGCTATTAGTAAGAAAGGGGATGTACATTTTGCATTTTTTAATTACTAGATCAAAAAAAATAGGCATCTTTAAATGTTGAATTAAAAAGTTGAAAAATGGGAAATTTTATCAAAAGAATTAATAGTTTTTGGGTATCTGATGTAAGTTTTCCTGCACTTTTGACAATGCTTTTTTTTACAGTTTTTGTACTCCCAGTTTTTATTGAGTATCAAAAAGATGCGACTCTTTTTTTAAACATCATGTTGATCCTATTGTTTTTTGTTGGGATTTTTTCTTCCCATGAAAAACCTTATTTGATTTTATCTTCAGTACTCTTTTTGTTACATATCTCCTTGAGATTGATTAGGTTTGGAGACAATCCATATGAGTTTTATTTGTTTGAAAGAGTAGTAGCAATATTAAATTTGACCGCTTTGGTCATTATCAATTTCAGTTTGTTATTTAGAAATAATGAAGTGAATATCCATAGGATAATCGGTTCAGTAAATGTTTACCTCTTATTGGCGATGATCGGAGCTTTTGGTTTTGAAGTGATTCATTTGATCACTGGTGAATCCCTTGAAGGTAATAAGTCTTTGGGTGGGCTTGACGCCGATTATGGAGAATATATTTATTACAGTTTGTCATGTATCAGTACCTTGGGTTTTGGTGATGTATTTCCCGCAAATCTTCCAACAAAAATGCTTTCAGTCTTTCTTTCGGCTTCAGGAATTCTATATCCCGCTGTGGTGATAGCCAAATTGGTTTCATATGCTGCAAAAGAGAATTAGTGGAGTGCTTTTTCGTTTTATTTAATTAACCTCAAATCTCGGGTTAATGGACTTGAAAAAAATGCTACAAACACCAATACCACCACCCGCAATCCACACAAACCCCATTCAACCAATATCAATTTACAGCATATCCACCAGGTCAGACCTAATATCAACCAATAACTTGTCCCCAGTGGCGGATCCAATATCCACCAATATCCAATATCCACTAATATCCATTATCCATCAATATCCAATATCCATTAATATCTAATATCTCTCAATATCTAATATCAACTAATATCCACCAATATCCAATATCTTCTAAATATCCAATATCAATCCAAATTGTATTAATGAAGCAGTTGATTATATCTCCGTTCAACCTAAATCTCCAAAGGTTTGTGTAAAATCCAAATTCTGTTTTAAATATTCAATTAATTTAGTGACAATTAAATCCAAATAATGATGATGAAAAAAAATTTACTGGGAGTATTCTTGTTGGTTTTTTGTTTGACAATAGCAGAAGCACAAGAAACTAGACAAATCGAAATAGAGTCAGCAAAAGAAACTCGCCATGAGATTACGATCAATGGCAAAAGAGTCCCTTACAAAGCTACTGCTGGTACAATGCCAGTATGGGATGATGAAGGCAAGCCTATTGCTTCACTTTTTTACACATATTACGAAAGGACAGATATATCTGACAAGGCAAATAGGCCTTTGGTAATTTCATTTAACGGTGGTCCAGGGTCCGCATCATTATGGATGCACCTAGCTTATACAGGTCCATACAAATTGAATATTGATGATGAAGGCTATCCTTTGCAGCCGTATGGATATAGCGAAAATCCACATTCCATTCTTGATGTAGCAGACATTGTATTTGTAGATCCTGTCAATACTGGTTATTCTAGGATAGTGAACAAAGACACACCTAGATCTACCTTTTTTGGAATCAATTCTGATATCAGATATTTATCCGATTGGGTAAATACTTTTGTGACCAGACAAAATAGATGGGCTTCGCCAAAGTATTTGATTGGAGAAAGTTATGGTACAACTAGAGTTGCGGGCATGGTTTCCCAGCTACAAAACTCACATTGGATGTATTTCAATGGTGTGATTTTGGTTTCTCCTACGCCTATGGGACTTGATAGAAGTGGCCCACTTGGAGGTGCAAACTACTTACCATATTACGCTGCGACTGCTTGGTATCATAAAGTGCTTCCAGCAGATTTGCAAGCAAGGGATTTGGATGATATTCTTCCAGAAGTAGAAGCTTACACGATTGATATTGTACTGCCAGCTATGGCAAAAGGTGGGTCTATAGATCCAGCTAAAAGAATTGAAATAGCCAAAAAAATGGCTTATTACTCTGGCTTGAGTGAGAAAGTGATACTTGAACATAACTTAGCTGTTCCTACGAACTTTTTTTGGAAAGAATTACTCAGAGATCAAGGTTTGACGATAGGTAGATTAGATAGTAGATACAAAGGGATAGATAAAGCTGGTACTGGTGCACGTCCTGATTTTGATCCAGCACTTACTGCTTGGAACCATGCTTTTGCTCCAGCTTTCAATTTATATGCAAGAAATGTATTAAACTACAAGACAGACTTGACTTATAATCTATTTGGTCCAGTGAACCCTTGGGATAGAAGCAATGAAAATACTGCTGAGCAATTGGCAAATGCTATGCGTCAGAATCCTTATCTGCATGTAATGACTCAGTCTGGTTATTATGATGGGGGGACTGATTATTTCAATGCTAAATTCAATATGTGGCAAATGGATCAAAATGGCTCTTTAAAAGATAGACTATCTTTCAAAGCCTATAGAAGTGGACATATGATGTACTTGAGGGCAGAAGATCTAAAAACTTCAAATGATGATATCAGGGAATTCATAAAAAATACTTTGCCAGGCAAAGATGTTCCTGCAAAATATTGATTTTTTACCTTGGTCATACTAAAGTAAGATTTGTCAAAACTTTTGAGAAATGAAAAAAAAGCTGGAAGTCAAATGACTTCCAGCTTTTTTGTTGTGTTTTTGAAATAAGCTATTTAAAAATCATCAATGCTTTTTATTTCTTCTTTGAGTCCGAGTATTTTGCCAAGGAGTAGGAAAATGTCCTCTTTCTTCTTACCATTTTTTCTAAGAAACTGTATGGAGGTATCACCAGCTGATTTTGATAATTTCTTGTTCTTCTTACTCATTATCAAATCATGATGATGAAAAGTTATGTGAGAAAAATTGTTTTCTCCTAGTTGTGAAGCTAAAAATGTTTGTGCCAATGAAGACCCAAAAAGATCTCTTCCCCGAACTATAAGATCCACTCCATAATGAAGGTCATCGATGACAGATTGAAGTTGGAAAGAGGGAGAACCATCTTTTTTCCTAGCGACAAAATCACGTAAAATCCCAGGGATTTTATGACTTAAACATCCCGTTAGGGTTTTGATTGTTAGTTCATTCTGAACAGGTGTTTTTATCCTTAAATTCGTTTCTTGATATTCAAATGGAAGGTTCCGAGTTTGACAGTATCCTGTATAGAAACCTCTGGGATGCATTTTTGCGATTTTGTTTCTACTACAATCACAGGCAAACAACAAGTTCTTTTCAATCAACTCTTCTAGAATGTTTTGGTACAAATCCATCCTATGATAAACCGAAAAATTTTGCTTAAAATCCTTTACATTTTTGGGACCCATGTCATAGCCTATTTCAAGAAAGTCCAAGGTGTCAAAAATATCTTGGATGTACTTTTTCTTCACTCTTTCTAAATCTAAATCATCAATTCGGAGAAGGATTTTTGAATTAAATTTTCTGGATAGAGCATATGTAATTAAGAAGGAATAGAGATTTCCTAAATGCAAAAAACCACTGGGAGTTGGTGCTATCCGTGTAAGCTTAAAGTTCTCCATATTCAAATTTAAAAATTAATACAAGGAATACATTTGAGGTGCTTAAAGATTTTTAACACCATAAATTTTTTAAGGTCAATTTTGAAGGATACATTCGTAATGTGAAATCTATATTCTTCATTTGTCTCTTTTGCTTTGCTTTTTGCAAGTGTTTATTCGCACAGACTATCACTGGAAATGTGATTGATGGTTTTGATAAAGGCTATTTAGAGGATGTTGTGGTAATCAATCTTGCCAACGGAGATCAAAGCATCACCAATACACGTGGTTATTTTCGGGTAAAAGGCCAGCCAGGTGATTCACTTTCTGTAGTGAAAGATCATTATATTCCACACGGTTTGAAAGTAGGGATAGAAACACATTTGGTAGTGGAAATCCATTTGAATGCTAGACTTTTGCCTAGGTTTGATGTCTATGGAGAAAAATACAGAATGTCCTTGTCTATGGGAGGAAGTGCCAGTCCAACAGGGATGGTTGGATTGTCAGATAGAAAAGCTGGGCCGGGAAAAGTTTACCTTGGTATGTCCGATAATCCCGGGCTCGCTCCAGCGATTACTATCGATGGACCAATTTCCTATTTTATGAAAAGCGAGAGACAAAAGCGACAATATGCAAGAAAATTAGCCTTTTTGGCAAGGCAGCAAGATTATCTAGAATTGATACAATCAGATTCTGTCATGACAGCTTTGAAAGCTGAATATAACCTCAGCAACCAAGATTTAGATGACTTAATTATTGAATTCAATCTTCAAAACAGAGATCATCAATTCTTGGATATGAACTGGAAAATGGTTGAGCAGCGATTAATTGATTTTTTTGACAGAAGGACAGGACGAAAAAGGTAGATATTGCCTTATTTTCTTTTGAATGACCATGTTACAAAAAACCTTGCTACAACCTCTCTTTGAGGGTTGTAACCAGTTGAAACCATCGTCAGTTTGTCACTATCACCAGGTTGAAGTTTATCGATAATCACTTCTAATTCCTTTCCTTGGTCACATTCAAATGTGATTTTCTGATTCGCTTTTTTGTGAAATTCAGCCTTGAAGTCCACTACCAACATGCTGTATCGACCTTTTCCAGCCATAGAAAGCTGGCATAAAGCGCCGGTACTGAGTTCTGCTGCACCCGCTAATGCTGCAAAATAAATTGATTTGAATGGGTTTTGGCTTCTCCAAAAATAGGGGATTGTTACTTCACAGGAATCACTATCAAGCTTCTTGATTTTCAATCTCCAAAAAATAGCTGAAGGAAGTTTGAAAAGCATTGCCCACCAAAAAATAAATGGGTTTGTCATTTTATTTGAATAGCTACGTGCTTCTGAAGTCATTTTGATAGGGTTTATGAATAATAATCTTCAAATTAATCAAAAATTGTATACTGTCTTTTGAAATGGCATCTTTTTTGGGCATTTTCGCAAAAATATTCATACTGTTATGTTAAAGAAAATTTCGATTTTGTTGTTGATAGGAATCATTACATATTCCTGTGCAAAAGTTCCTTTTAGTGGGCGTAATCAACTGAACCTTGTCAGCAATGGAGAGATCCTACCTATGTCATATGATCAATATGACGAAGTCTTAAAATCAAGTAAACTTGTGACCAATACAGCTGAAGGCCAAATGGTGGTAAGAGTTGGTAAAAGGATTGCTGCTGCAGTAGAAAAATATATGCGTGAAAAAGGTTATGAGAAAGAATTGGAGGGCTTCCAATGGGAATTTAACCTTATTGAAAGTGAGCAAGTTAATGCTTGGTGTATGCCAGGAGGGAAAGTAGCTTTCTACACTGGGATTATGCCAATATGTAAAGATGAGGCCGGTGTGGCAGTTGTCATGGGGCATGAGGTTGCCCATGCTGTTGCAAGTCATGCCCGTGAAAGAATGTCAAATGGCTTGGTTTTGAATGGTTTACTTGGAGGTGTACAAGTAGCAATGGGACAAAATCCAACCTTAACACAAGGCATATTTTTACAAGCAATAGGTTATGGAGGTCAATTGGGAATGTTGAAATTCTCAAGAAGACATGAACTAGAAGCAGATCAACTTGGACTTAATTTTATGGCATTGGCGGGTTATGACCCAAGAGTCGCTCCATCATTTTGGGAAAGAATGAATGCTGGTGGAGATGGTAATAGACCACCTGATTTCTTGTCTACTCACCCTGGACCAGACAGAAGGATTCAGGAATTGAATAAACAAATGCCAGAGTCTATGGCATACTATGAAAAAAGTAACAAGCAATGATAAAAAAAGCCAGATCTACACGGTCTGGCTTTTTTTTGAACAAAGCTTTTTGAACAAAGTACAAAATAAGAAGAGATAGCAAATAGATCTTCTATTGCGTCAAACAATTTTGGTAATGTGGTCAAAAATAGTTGGTGACTTTTGTTGAAAAATTTCTTAACATGCCATGCAGATTTGAAGAGGACGTAAGCTCTGCTGAGGAGCAACTTACCAGCAATAAAATCTGTCAAGTGGAATGAGAGGGCTTCGCTTATCGGAGCCCTTTTTTATACTTCATTCTTCTTGTTCTATGGCTAAGAAAAACCTTACTTCCTACTATTCTTAAAGTATAAGTACCACCTCAAAAAGCTTTTTCTATTTTGAGTTGATAGACCTCTGTGGACATTTAAATTAATTTTTAAATGTCCAAAAAATGACTCTAAACCATTGGTTGATTTTGGAATCCTTTGATTTTCTAGGTACTCAAAAAGGTTAGGCAATGCGCTTTTTAAAACAGAAAAAGAACGTCTCAATAGTTTGTGTTTATACCAATACTTTCCTGTTATGGGATTGACTGTTTTTTCATTAACAAACTGGTGGTGTCGATCATCCCAATTGGCTAGTTCGAGTAGCCAAAAACTGAGTTCTTGTTTGGATTGGATCAGATGTAGTGTGGAAACAATTTTTCGAAGTTCCTGTCCGGGAATGCTCTTAGGATTGTTAGAAAGCCATATTCTACACATTCGCTGCACATGAATCACGCATCTCTGAAGAGTGACTTGTGGACATACTTTTCGGATTGCCTTGATTAAGGCCCGATTTCCATCGCAAGTAATTGATTCAATTTGAACTCCAAGAATTAGAAGATTTTCTAGGTCTTCTTTGAGTTCTTCATAGCGTTCTCCGTCACTGAAACGATAGAGTTGAGTGAATTTAATAGTGTTGTCCCGATATAAAATCAAGCATAAATCCCTGGTAAAATATGTGCCGTCAATAAGAAGATTTACTCGCTCAGACGGGTAAACACTTAGGGTTGGAGGTTCATTTAAATACCTTTTGAACAGTCGCTGAATGGTACTCTTACTCAGACCAGTCTCTGTTACTAATTGCTCAAATGTACGTCTGCCAACTACCCATTTTTCAAACCAAACAAACTGATTCGCTTTAGTTACTGAAGGGTTGGAGCCAGTGAAAAGAATGCCACAATTTTTGCACTTATATCGCTGCTTGCCTGCTTGTTTTCCCCACTTGATTGAGGCAAGAAAGCCACAAGCCCAACATCGTTTTTTTTGAAGTTTTCATGAAACAAAAAAACCTTATTGAAACTGATTTCAATAAGGTTTTTGTAAATAATTTTAAATCAATACGTTATAGGGATTTTGCCAACTATTTTTGACCATTAGATCACAATTTTTAATCTTCCAATCTTCCAATCACCCATCTGCTGAACCAAGTATGAAGTACAAAGTACCAAGAGCTATCAAATAGATCTTCTAGTGAGTCAGCCAATCCACAATGGCGTACAAGCTCTTAAAACTTTCCAACTTTACAACCTTCCAACTTCTGAACCAAGAGCTATCAAATAGATCTTCTAGTGAGTCAGCCAACTTTACAACCTTCCAACTTTACAACCTTCCAACCTCTGAACCAAGAGCTATCAAATGGATATTTTTGTGCGTCAGCCAACCTTTCAACTTTGCAACTTTCCAACCTTCCAACTTCTAAACCAACAGATATCAAATGGATATTTTAGTGCGTCAGCCAATTTTGTAATCTTCCAATCTTCCAATCCTCAATCTAACCTCTATTAAAGCTCCTCAACTTCACTTGTGTGAATTTTCTTTTGGTGTCTAAAGGGAAATCACCTTTCATCATCCAGTCGTAGTAGGAAGGTTCTTCTTTTAGAACTTGGGCAATTGTTTTTCCTTTATGTTTGCCGAAGTTAAAGCATTCTTCTCCTTCACCATTGAAAATGAACCTTCCAGCTAGATCAACCATTTTTTCGTTGAGCAAGGTGTGGATTTTTTTCATGTCATTTTCAAAAACCCCCAGTTTGTTGCCCAACAAGTCACCAGCTTCTTCTCCATTGTATCTTTCAATCTGAGCTTTGAACACTTCATATGTAGCGATGGTGTCAGCCTCGGCACTGTGAGCATTTTCCAAAGTTTTTCCACAATAGAATTTATATGCAGAGCTCAGGTTTCTTTTTTCCATCAGGTGGAAGATTTTCTGGGCATCAAGTAAATTCCTTTTTTCAATGTCAAAATCAATCCCTGCACGCAAAAACTCCTCTACCAACAATGGGATATCATATTTCAATACATTAAATCCAGCCAAATCAGCGCCTACAAAAAATTGGTGAAGTTCCTGCGACGCTTCTTTGAATGTAGGGGCATCCTTGATGTCTTTGTCATAAATACCATGAATCAAAGACGATTCCAGAGGAATTGGGATCGTCGGGTTGATCTTCATGGTTTTGATTTCTTCTTTCCCTCCAGGATGAACTTTTACGATGGAGATTTCTACAATTCTATCTGTAGAAATATTTATGCCTGTGGCCTCCAAGTCAAAAAAGGCAATTGGAGATTTTAGATTTAAATTCATTTTATCGTTTTTGATTGATTTTGTTTTTTAAAATAGTAAGATCCATATCATCATAATTCCCTGAACTCATCAAAAGCAGGTTGGTGTTGAGATATGTTTGCTCTTCAAGGTAAGCTTTCAAAAGGGAGATATCAGTAAAAAGCTTCAAATCTTTTCTTCTGAAACCAGTTCTTAATGTTTCTTCATCCATCAATTCCAGCTTTTTCAAAGATACAGCTTTTGGGTTTAAATAGATAATTGCCTCGTCTGCCATATCGATGGTGTGTGCGTAATTGTCTATAAATTCTTTGTTCAGAGAACTGTAAGTATGCAGCTCCTGAACAGCAATCAGCTTTCTTTCTGGGAATTGGTTTTTTACAGCCTCTACAGTTGCTTTGAGTTTGGAGGGTGCATGAGCAAAATCCCTGTACAAAATACTGGAATCGGAACTTGCTAAAATTTCCTGTCTTTTGGCAGCGCCTTTGAAACTCTGTATATGCGTATAGAATGTTTCGGAATTTACTCCGATGCTATTGCAGATATACAAAGCACCTTGAAGGTTTTGAAGGTTATGATCTCCAAAAATGTGGATCGGGATTTTCCCATTTTCAGTTTGAAGAATGGTTTTTCCTGCTTCTATTTTGCTGGGATGGGAATTGTATGGCTGAAGCTTTACACCTTCAATCTGGCAATCCTCCCCAATTCTTTTTACGATTGGATCTTTTTCGCAAAAGATAAATGTACCGGTAGGAGGAGTCATTTCTACAAGTTTTTCAAATTGCTCCACATAATTTTCAAAGGTTGGAAAAACATTGAAATGATCCCAAGCAATTCCAGACATCAAAAGAATATCATGTTTGTAATGGAAAAATTTCGGTTTTCTATCCAATGGAGAGGTTAGGTATTCATCTCCTTCGATGATGATAATTGGTGCATCTGACAATTTCACCATCAGATCAAAGCCTTCAATTTGCGCTCCTATCAAATAATCAAAATCAATACCCTCACTTTTCAGGACATGCAAGATGATGGCGGTTATACTCGTTTTGCCATGGCTTCCTGAGATAACTATTCGCTTTTTTTCCTTGCTCTGATTGTAGATAAATTCTGGAAACGAATATACCGGGATCCCAAGTTCTTGTGCTCGGATCAATTCTGGATTTTCTTGACGAGCATGCATCCCCAAGATGATTCCGTCAAGATCTTCTGAGATTTTTTCTGGAAACCATCCCTTTTCTTTTGGTAAAATACCTGCTTGTTCCAGCCTTGTTCTGGATGGCTCGTAGATTTCATCATCCGACCCTGTAACATTGTAACCTTTTTTTACCATGGATAGGGCAAGATTATGCATTACAGCGCCACCAATTGCTATGAAATGATACTTTTTAGACATGTCTTTAACTACTTATTATCAATAATTATAAATTTCTTTTTACCCTTCAATCTCAACGAAATGATCAGATTGCATTGAAAGATTAGTATTGTTTTTGAATACAATGATGTATTCTTGTCTTTAGCCTAACAAACATCCGTAATTTAAACCTACATGGCTACCATTAACCAATAAACTATTTGCCAAGTCAACCAATAACTAAGTCAACTAATTGTAAAACACAGATTAAGATTTTTCCAAAACCTTTATCATCTTGAAAGATTTCATCAAATGAAACAATCCCGGTAAGATAACAGCCCCACCGATAATCAACATCCCACCCAAATTTGTGATTGTGGCTTGAGGTGCAATGTTCTCGAGTAAACTAATTTCCTTATCAGCAGTAATGATAAAATATGGAAAATGCGTAACAATAGCAGCGAAGAGAATAAGCACAACTTGAATACCTGCCATGTAGCGACTGGCTATCCGTCTTTGCGCTCTGATGAATTTCCATAATGGGAAAAGCAAAATCCCAGAAATTACAACAGAAATGATTGCAATAGGGTTTTCTATAAAATCACGAACGAATTTGATGTCATTTAAATAGCCATAAACTAACAGGATAAACCCCAAAACGACAAGCGTAATGGTGAAAATGGCAGAGCTTTTACTAAAATGTTTTCTTGCAACTCCTTCAGATTCTCCAATCAAAAGTGTAGCTGCAAGAAAGGCACAAAGTGCTGCATAAAATAAGCCTACCAATAGTCCAAAAAGATTCAGCCATGGATTGATAAAGAAATCATAGAAATTTGAGTCTGGATACGCTTCCAAAGTGATGATTTTACCACTAATCAATGCAGCAAAAGACAAACCCAGAAACACTGGCGTTATAAAACTCCCTATTCTAAAGAGCCAATTATACCAAAATTGTGATTGATCAATGACTGCATCATAATGTCTGAAAACAAAAGCCACTCCTCTAATCGTAATCCCAAGTAATACCAATGTGAGAGGTATATGGAGATAGACGACCATAATGTTGAAGTAAACAGGAAATGCAACCCAAAGAATCACCAACATGATGATAAGCCAAATATGATTGGCTTCCCATACTGGTCCGATGACCCTGTAGATAATATCTCTAGTATGTGGTCTATTTTTGCGTGAAGCAAACAATTCTACAATTCCAGCCCCAAAATCAGCACCCCCGAGCATGACATACAAGAGCAATGAAAAAAGAAGGAAAAACAAAACTACATATAGCATGATCAGTTTGGATTTTGGTTAAGGGCTTTGATTTGACGGTTCATCAACCAAGTCACTGTGACAGCCAGAAGCGAATACATACATAAGTAGAAATAGAAACTATACTTCATTCCTGGCATAGGGGTTACAGCATCTTTGGTAAGCATGATTTGATGGATTATCCATGGTTGCCTTCCCACTTCAGTGACCACCCATCCTGCTTCTATCGCTACAAATCCAAGTGGAGCCATTATCACAAAAAGCAACCAATAGTATTTACTTTTCTCCCAGTTTTTCTTTTTGAGACTGATTAGATAAATAAGACCTGCCAGCATCAATGCAACACCTAAGCCTACCATTATTTGGAAGGCATAATGTACAATGGCTACAGGGGGGTGTTCTTCTTTAGGGAAATCATTGAGTCCTTTTACTTCAGCATCGAAATCACCAAAAGCCAAAAATGAAAGGGCTTTTGGGATAGCAATTTTATGCGTCACCTTTTGGTTTTCTACATCCACTATACCTCCTATATACAGCGGTGCTCCTTTTTGCGTCTCAAAATGAGCCTCTAGAGCCGCAAGTTTGACAGGTTGCCTTTCAGCTACATCTTTGGCAGAGATATCACCACTGATTGGTTGCAAAAATGCCGCTACAGTGCCTATGATGATTGTGATTTTAAATGCTTTTTTGTGTAAGTCAACATTCCTATTCTTGTAAATCTGATAAGCATGAATACCAGCAACTCCAAAACTTGTAGCCACAAAAGCGGCCAAGGTCATGTGAAGTGCCTGCGTGAACCATGCCGGGTTTAGAAAAGCTTTGACAGGATCAATATTTGTAAATTCCCCGTTGACGTAATCAAAACCTGAAGGGGCATTCATCCAGCCATTGGCTGATACTACTAGAATACCAGAAGCAACACCAGAGACCCCTATGATTATTCCAGTAAACCAATGAAACTTCTCAGGTAATTTGTCCCATCCATAAAGATAAAAACCCAATGCAATAGCTTCTACAAAAAAGGCTGCTCCTTCCAAAGAAAATGGCATTCCGATGATTGGCCCCGCATGTTTCATAAATTCCGGCCAAAGCATTCCCAATTCAAAAGACAGTGCAGTGCCAGAAACAGCCCCAGTCACAAAAAAAATCGCAACCCCTTTTAGCCATGACTTTGTAAGTTTTTTGTAAACAGGCTTTCTGGTTTTTAGGTATTTGTAATGAGAAACCACCATAAAAAATGGCATTACCATTCCAATACAAGCAAAAATTATGTGAAAGCCTAGGGTGAAGGCCATTTGTAAACGAGCGAAATCGAGATTTTCCATAACTATGGTTTGTCATTCAAATATAAAGCTTTAAAAAAAAAAGAGAGCAGATACCCAGAAATAACTCACAATTTTTTAAGTCAAGTGGATACATATTATAGGATTGATCCTCCGTTATTTAAGAGGAGTGTTGATAACTCGTGCATAAATTGTTCAAAACCTTTTGGATAAACACAGTACATTTGTGTATATGGCAGATAATAAAGTACAAGGTAAAGATAGGTTGACAGGTAGGAGAAAACCTGATTTGGGTGGAATTACAGGTGTTGGGAAATTACCACCTCAGGCAGTAGAGATAGAAGAGGCTGTTTTGGGAGCATTGATGCTTGAGAAGGATGCTTTGACTCAAGTAGTTGATATTTTGAGGCCTGAGAGTTTTTACAAAGAAG
Organism: Belliella alkalica; assembly: GCF_022549785.1. Classification (GTDB taxonomy): domain Bacteria; phylum Bacteroidota; class Bacteroidia; order Cytophagales; family Cyclobacteriaceae; genus Belliella; species Belliella alkalica. The sequence goes on along the minus strand of NZ_JAKZGO010000007.1, from coordinate 175,711 downwards.
CACACAAGGAAATTTATAATGCAATCATAGATCTTTTTACTGAAAGTCAGCCTATTGACTTGTTGACAGTTACCAATCAACTTAGGAAGAAAGGGAAGCTGGAAATGGCAGGAGGTGCATTTTTTATTACAGAGTTAACGTCAAAAGTTTCTTCTGCAGCCAATCTTGAATTTCACTCAAGAATTATCACCGAGCAGGCGATGAAGCGTGATATGATCCGAATAGCGTCTGAGATTCAAAAGGAAGCTTTTGAAGATACAACTGACGTTTTTGAATTGTTGGATAAAATGGAACAATCACTTTTTGAGATTTCGGAGAAAAATATCAGGAAGAATTACTCCGACTTGCGCTCCATTATGAAAGCTGCAATTATGGAGTTAGAGGCAAGGAAAGGTCAGAAAGATGGATTGACTGGTGTTCCTAGTGGATTTACAGCTTTGGACAGGGTGACATCAGGATGGCAAAAATCTGATTTGGTAATTATAGCTGCTAGACCTGCTATGGGTAAAACAGCATTCGTGCTTTCAGTATTGAGAAATGCAGCAGTAGATCATGAAAGACCTGTGGCAATATTTTCTTTGGAAATGTCATCCGTTCAGTTGGTGAACAGATTAATTTCTTCAGAAGCTGAGTTGGATTCTGAAAAGATCAAAAAGGGAAATCTTGCAGATTATGAATGGGAACAGCTGGTTCATAAAACAGCTAAACTTTCAAAATCACCTCTTTTTGTTGATGATACGCCGGCTTTATCTATATTGGAATTGAGGGCTAAATGTAGAAAACTAAAAGCTCAACATGATATTCAAATGATCGTAATCGATTACTTGCAGCTGATGTCCGGAGACTCAAAATCAAGTGGAGGAGGTAATAGGGAACAAGAAATTGCAAGTATTTCCAGGTCGTTAAAAATGATTGCCAAGGAACTTGAAGTTCCAGTTATTGCACTATCACAACTTTCTAGAGCGGTGGAAACAAGAGGAGGGGATAAAAGACCACAACTTTCGGATCTAAGGGAATCAGGAGCGATCGAGCAAGATGCAGATATGGTAATGTTCCTTTATAGACCCGAATATTACGGGATCAATGAAGACGAAGATGGTAATTCAACTATGGGGGTAGGTGAGGTGATTATTGCAAAGCACAGAAATGGTTCTCTAGAAACTGTCAAATTAAGGTTTATTGGTAAGTATACAAGGTTTACAGATTTGGAAATGAATGTGCCTTACAAGCCGCAAGATGCACTATATGGAAGCAAATTCCCAAGCAGTGCAGGAGGACAAGATTTCGATTCAGGAAATACCATTCGTCTTCAGTCAAAAGCAAACGGTGGGGACAATGAAGCTCCATTCCCGGGAGGATTTGGTAGTGACGAGCCTGCACCATTTTAATAATAATGTTGCCAAATAAGGCAGCAGTAAGATCTTGGATATTTTATAGCTTATAGAATGTCTCCCTTTCAGATTGGCAGCTATATGTGGTTTAAATAGAATTAAAAGTATGAAAGCATTGATAATTGTAGACGTTCAAAATGATTTTTTACCAGGTGGTGAATTGGCAGTTAAGGAGGGAGACCAAATTATACCTATTATCAATCAACTTCAAGAGAAATTTGATTTTATAGTAGCCACTCAAGATTGGCATCCAGCTGACCATGGAAGCTTTGCTGATAACCATAAGGGGAAAAATATTGGGGAATTTATTGAACTAAATGGGGTAAGTCAGATTTTGTGGCCAATACATTGTGTACAAGGATCTTTTGGAGCTGAGTTTCATTCAGATTTGAAGAGAGACAAATGGAAAGCTATTTTTCAGAAAGGAATGAATCCTAAAGTTGACTCTTATTCAGGTTTCTTTGATAATAATAGGCAAGGAGATACAGGTTTGGGTAAGTTTCTGAAAGACAGTGGAGTAGATGAAGTGTTTGTTTGTGGATTGGCAGAGGATTATTGTGTGAAATTCACAGTTTTGGATGGGATTTCTGAAGGATTTAAGACTCATTTGATTTTAGATGCAACCAGGGCAGTCAATCTCAAGGAGGGTGATTTTGCCAAAGCAATGATTGAGATGGAGAATGCTGGAGCGGATATTGTACATTCAAGTGATATTGAATGACAATAGAAATTCTAATTTGATGGTGTAAAGGTTTGAAGATATTTTATTTCATGATAGCATTAATTTTTTTAGTTAATGTGAAATTTTCAAATGCCCAATCTAGTAGTATGCACGAGCATAATTTTGTTGGTTGGTATGCAACATATTTGGATATCAAATTATCACCAAAATGGAGCCTAAATGGTGAATATCAATGGAGGAGAGATGATGTATTGATTCGACCAAAACAATATGTGGGAAATGTCGGAGCTAATTACAAAATAAAGAGAAATCTAACTTTTAGGCTTGGTTTTGTATATTCTGAAACAGATAATTATGGTAAAGAACCAGTTCAAGAATTTGGGAAGAAATTTCCAGAATATAGGACTTATCAAATGTTAGAATTAGAAAATGATTTCTCTTCCTTTGACCTTACCCATAGACTCATGCTTGATCAACGCTGGGTTGGTGAATTTGATAACCCCAATTCGCAAAGCATTGATGATTTTGAATACACTAACAGAATTCGGTATATGCTGAGATTTCAACGACCGATTTTGCTATTGGACATTGATAAGTCTATTTATTTTGCAATTTATAATGAAATTTTGTTGGGTTTTGGAAAAAATATTGGAGATGACCTTTTTGATCAAAATAGATTTGGAGTATTGATAGGGTATAAAATCAGCGACTTATTAAGATTAGATGGAGGCTATTTTTATCAAATGGGGAAATTTGGTAGAATGGTAAATGACTCAAAATATTTTCAACATAATAGTGGATTGACTATAAATACCTATTTCAATCTTTAATTTATTTATAAAAAAAGGTCAGGTTATACGTCATTTTGTCGCTGGTGCAGAAGTGGATAACCTGATAATGAAAATACCCAAACTGGAGCAGCATGGGTATTGAAATAGTTTTAATAAAAATAATAACTCACCGATTTATAGCTATTAAGAAATTTTTGAAATTTTAATATTGTTACCTCTAAATTCAGCGAGATCACCTTTTTTTAATCCCCATAGTGCGGATATTAATGGGGATTCCTTGGAAACTAAAAGATAATCTTTACCATCAAGATTTACCTTTCCCATAGCAACAGATACCCATACATTTCCCATTGGAACTTCTATTAAAGCACCCTCTTCCACAGTACTTATATTTTTAACAGGCACTGCATTGATTTGGTTGAGCATCACTTTTGTTGATGAAAGTCTTTTTTGTAGGATGTCTCTATTTTGATTCAACATCTCTTGATGTGTTTCATACTTGTCTCCAGCCGAGCTTTTCTCTTCTATCTCAGAAGACTGTTGCAAATTTTTTAATTGCTCTTGAATATCTGCGATCTGATCCCTCAAGATTTCCTGAGAGCGCGCAAGAAGAGCTGGTTTTATTTGATCAGTTGAATTTATCATGGCGCAAAAGTAGTTAAATTTCTTGTTCCTTTACCAATGTTTGGAAAATACTCTTTTACCCTAATTTTGTATTAAAAATTGATCATTTTATTATTGAAAGGATATGAGAAGATGCCCAATTATCGAGATCAAAAAAGAATATTTTTGACAAAAAAAACAGAAGATTCAAAGAACCTTCTGTTTCATGTAAATAACCCAAATAAATTTTAAATTTTTTAACCTTCGTATACTGTAGTATCAATAGCGATTAGAATAGCTTCAGCTAATCCTTTATAATTGTTCAAATTCTCTCCCCAAAATTCCACTTTTTCCAGCGTGTTCGTGACGATCGTACCAAGGTCGGAATTGTTCCATTGATCTGTAAAGAAGGCCATGATGGCTGGATCATCTTGAACGGGAATCTCTTCTCCATGGGACTCTCCTTTGTAGAATTGGATCAGTGCACCAAAGGATCTGATAAGGTTTTTTGGCCAATTACCATTCCTTGAATTGTATTCAAGAACACTTGGTAAAACCCTTACTTTGAATTTTGAAATGGAATTCAATGCAATTGAGCTTAATTCATGCTTGATAAATGGATTTCTAAATCTATCTAAAACATCAGATGCAAATTGGCTCAACTCATCTTCAGAAAGGTCTAAAGTTGGGATGATTTCATTGTATATGGTCTCTCGGATATATTCTCCGATTACTTTGTCTTCGACAGACTCTCTTACAGTTCTCAAGCCGGCCAAATATGCAACAGGTACCAAAGCTGTATGTGCACCGTTGAGGATTCTGACTTTTCTAGTTCTGTATGGGGACTGATCTTTGACGAATTTTACTTGAAGTCCCGCTTTTGGTCCAGGAAAAATCTGCTCCAAATCCTCAGGATCTTCGATTACCCAAAGGTGAAATGGCTCTGCCATCACAACGAGGTTATCCTCAAAATCCAATTCTTGTTGAATCTCTTTGATGGTGTCTTTCGGGAACCCTGGTACAATCCTATCAACCAATGTGTTGCAAAATGTGCAGTTTTTTTCCAACCATCCCACAAACTCAGAAGACAATTTCCAAAGCTTTGCATACTTCAACAATGCATCTTTCAGTTGCTCACCATTTTTATCTATCAGTTCACAAGGGATGAGGACAAGTCCTTTGTCAGCACTGCCTTCGAAATGCTTGAATCTCGTGTATAGAAGTGCTGCCAATTTACCCGGAAAAGTATTGGAAAGTTGGTCTATTTCATTGTCATTCTCGTCAAATGCAATTCCCGCCTCTGTGGTATTTGAAATCACAAATTTCAAATCAGGATTTTTGCCCAATTCCAAGTAAGCGCCATAATCCTCAAAAGGATTAGTGACACCCTGAACACAAGTGATCAACTTAGTTTGATCTACAGTAGCTCCATTTTGTAATCCTTGCAATTTTACGTGAAAAAGCCCGTCTTGGTCATTGAGCATTTTACCCAAACCTTGTGCGAGTGGCTGAATGATTTGCACATCTCCATCGAAACCTGCTTTGTCATTCATTTCCTCAATCATCCAATCCACAAATCCCCTCAGGAAATTACCTTCACCAAATTGAAGAACTTTGATTGGCCTTTTTTCTACACTTATATTTGATCTATTTAGTGGTTTCATCGTGATGAATTTTCATTAAAAGTTGAAATATTCCTTTGCATTGTGGTACGATATGTCAGAGACTATTTTCCCTAACCAAGCCTCATCTGCCGGCAGTTCGCCATTTTCCACATCTTGACCGATCAGGTTACAAAGAATCCTTCTGAAATATTCGTGTCTAGGAAACGAAAGGAAACTTCTGGAGTCTGTCAGCATTCCCACAAAACAGCTCAATAATCCCATGTTGGACAATGCATTGATTTGTTTTTCCATTCCATCTTTTTGATCCAAAAACCACCAAGCTGATCCAAATTGTACTTTTCCTTTTACAGATCCATCATTGAAGTTGCCAACCATTGTTGCCAATACTTCATTGTCAGATGGATTTAGGTTATAAAGAATGGTTTTGGATAATTGGTCTGTACTGTCGAGCAGGTTAAGGAAGCTCGCCAAAGCCCTTGCTTGCGAAAAATCCCCAATTGAATCAAATCCCGTGTCTGGACCAAGTGTTGCAAGCATTCTTTTATTTGTATTTCTCAATGCTCCCAAATGGAACTGCTGTGTCCAACCTTTTGCATGGTACATTTTGCACAATTCATATAAAGTATGGAACTTGAAATACTGGATTTCTTCTTGGGAAAGCTCTTTTCCATCAATCACTTTCAGATAAATAGCATGAATATCCAAAGCTCCAAGCTCAAAGAAATACAATTGCTCAAGACCATGATCTGAAAGTTTACCACCGTTTTCTGTAAAGTAACTGATTCTGTTTTTCAGGGCAGAAAGCAAGTCGTCATAATTTTTGATTTCTATACTTGATGCCGAAGAAAGCTCTTCGATATAAGCTTTGTATTGTGTGCTACTTTCTACTGCATAGACTTTGTCTGGTCTGAATGTAGGCAAAAGTTTTGTGTCAGGACTGCTAGTTGCTGCGATTTTGTGAAATTCTAAAGAATCAATCGGATCATCTGTAGAGCATACAAGTTCTACATTCATTTTTTTGAGCAAACCTTGGGTGTGAAAGTCTGGACTTTGAAGCAAAGAGGTAGTTTCTTGATAGATTACTTTTCCAGAATCTGCTGATAATAAATCATTGATTCCAAAGTATCGCTGAAGCTCCAAATGAGTCCAATGATAAAGCGGATTTCTTAGGGTGTATGGAACTGTTTCAGCCCATTTTTGGAATTTTTCTTCATCAGAGGCTTTTCCTGTAATGAATTTTTCATTTATCCCAAGGGTTCTCATTGCTCTCCACTTGTAGTGATCACCAGCGAGCCAAACTTCTGAGATTGTATTGAATTTTCGATTAGTCGCTATATCATGTGGAGATAAATGACAATGGTAATCGATTATAGGAAGCTTAGCAGCAAAATCATGGTAAAGCATTTTGGCAAAATCACTTTTTAGAAGAAAGTCTTCTGAAAGAAACTTGCTTTGGTTTGCAGTTGCTGAAATCATTTTGATTGTAGGTTACGTATAGGTTTTAATTACTTTTCTGGGTGGATTCTCTAATGATCAATTCAGGTTTGAGCACTGTTTTTTGATTGTTTCCTTTCTTGCCATCCAACTTCAGCAATTCAAAGAAAGTCTCGGCGGTCACTCTTCCCATCGGAATACTTTTCTGGTCAACAGTGGTGATAGGAGGGGCGGTAAATGACGTAAATGGTTCATTTCCAAAGCCTGCAAGTTTTACTTGTTCAGGTACTGAGATTTTATGTTCCCTAAGTACTTGCATTGCACCCATAACAGCATAGTCTGAGGAAGAAAAAACAGCATCGAATTCAATCCCTTTGTTAATGATATTTTCCATAGAGATTCTACCATCCTCTAGCTGCATATTACTTTCTTCGATTAATTCAGGATCGAATGGAATGTCAAAATCCTTTAATGCGTCTTCATAGCCTCGAAGTCGCTCTTTGTAAATATTTATTTTCTTTGGTGAAGTAAAATGTGCAATTCTTTTACAGCCCACTTCAATCAAGTGTTTGGTGGTGTCATATGCTCCTTGGTAGTCATCGATTACTACTTGGCTTACATCAAGTTGATTGGTGATCCTATCGAAAAGTACCAATGGTATTCCCTTGTCCAATACTTTTTGGAAGTGATCAAAATTCTCGGTGTTTTTTCCAATGGAAGCGATAATTCCATCAACTCGTGCATTCAGGAGCGCTTCGATATTTTGGATTTCTTTTTCAGAGTCTTCATAAGATTGCGAGATGATCACCTTGTAATCAAGCTCATTTGCAATATCCTCTATTCCCCGTACTACTGAGGAGAAAAAGTTTCTGTTTGCAGTAGGTACCAATACGCCTATCAACTTACTTTTCCCACTCCTCAAGGCAGAAGCGATGTGATTTGGCTGATAATTCAGCTGTTTTGCCATTTTCAAAACCAGCTTTTTCGTATTTTCCGATATTCTGGGATTGTCATTTAGCGCTCTTGATACTGTCGAAGCTGTGATATTCAGCTTTTCAGCGATATCATGAATAGTTGCCTTGCCTTTTTTCATATATTACTCTCTTGGCTTGCCTATAGTAGCAAGGATCCCTCCATCTACATAGAGGATTTGGCCATTTACAAAGTCACTTGCTTTGCTTGATAGGAAAACTACTGCTCCAGCCAAATCATCAGGATCCCCCCATTTTCCTGCAGGTGTCCTACTTACTATCCAATCGTTGAATGGATTACCATCTACACGAATAGGAGCTGTTTGTTCCGTAGCAAAGTATCCTGGGCCTATCCCATTCACTTGGATATTGTATTTTGCCCATTCTGTGGCGAGATTTTTAGTGAGCATTTTCAGTCCACCTTTTGCGGCAGCATAAGCACTTACCGTATCTCTTCCCAATTCACTCATCATCGAGCAGATGTTGATGATTTTTCCACCACCTCTTTTGACCATAGACCTTCCTACCGCTTGGGAAAGGATAAACGGTGATACCAAATCCACATCTATGACTTTTCTGAAATCAGCAGGATCCATATCTAAGGCAGGTACTCGCATGATCATTCCGGCATTATTGATCAATATATCTATCGGACCAACTTCAGCTTCGATTTTTTCAATGTTCTCTGTAACTTTTGCGGCATTGGTAACATCAAAAAGAAATCCATGGGCAGTAATTCCCTCTTTTTTATACTCTTCGATTGCCAGTTCCATTTTCGAAGGGGTGTGGCCATTTATGACCAAGGTGGCACCATGTTGTGCCAGTGCCTTGGCCATAGCCATTCCCAAACCATGGGTTGCCCCGGTGATTAAAGCAACTTTTCCCTCTAGGTTGAATAGGTTTTTCATTTTAAGTTCGTTGGTGCTACAATATCCATATCACCATAATCCAAGTTCTCACCGGCCATTCCCCAAATAAATGTGTAATTTGAAGTGCCTGCTCCACTGTGGATAGACCATGGTGGAGAGATGATCGCCTGATGGTTTTTCATCCAGATATGTCTTGTCTCTTCGGGCTGTCCCATGTAGTGACATACAGCTTGGTCTGCTTCTAAGTCAAAATAGAAATAGGCTTCCATTCTCCTGTCATGTGTATGCGCTGGCATGGTATTCCATACAGATCCTGGTTTCAATTCTGTCATTCCCATTTGTAGCTGACAAGTAGGCACTACAGAGTTTACCAATAATTTGTAGATCGTTCTGTGATTCGAGTTTTCCAAAGATCCAAGTGTGACAACTTCAGCATCGTCCTTGCCAACTTTTTTGGTTGGGTATGCATGATGTGCAGGTGCAGAATTGAAATAAAGGAATGTTTCTCCAGAATCTGAAGGATGAAAGACAACGTCTTTAGCTCCTTGACCTATGTATAAAGCTTCTTTGTTTGCGAGTTCATAGGTAGTTCCGTCCACATCTATTGAAGTAGTAGGTCCTACGTTGATGATTCCAATTTCTCTTCTTTCCAAGAAATATTCTGCTTTCAACTGATCAACCGTCTCCAGGTTAATAGATTTTGATGACGGATGAATGCCACCTACTATCAATCTATCATTCAAGGTGTAAACCCCATTGATTTGATCTTTGACGAAAAGATTTTCCATCAGGAAATGTTCTCTTAGTCTTGAAGTGTCATATTGCTTGACATCGCCTGGGTGATTTGAGTATCTTGTTTCTATAAAAGTGTGCATAGTATGGTTAGTGTAATCGTTTGCGCAATATACTATATAAAATTTCAAAATATCAAATTTTTTGCACAAAAGTTTATGTGATTTAACTTTAAGCTATTTCCAAATATTATTTTACTAATACTCTAAAACACATCGTTAAAGATGTATTTGAAAAAATAACTTGTATAATTTTTTTTATTTTGAAGAAACCTTTATAAATATGCAATCGATTGCTCAAATAGTAGACTGTTGCATTGTATGTGCGCAACTATTGTGCAACAAATTTGGTCTAGGCTTTTGTTCCACAAAAATTAAATTGACAAATCATGAATAACAGACCCTTCTTATCTCTTTTGATTGTATCATTCGTATTTGCTGTTTTTTCTTGCAATGAAAATAAGTCTGAAAAGACTTTGCCTAGCTTTAACTTGGAAATTTCCAATCCATTGGACACTGAAAGGATAGATGCTTATATACTATTTTCAGAAATAGAACTTCTAGATAAATACCCGGATTTTAATCCCGAAGGTTTTGTAGTGTATAACAAAGATGTAGAAATTCCTTCTCAATATAATTTCAGCAAAGAAGAAAAGGGTCTCGCCATTGTAATTCCATTTATCGCTGCAAATGAAACTTTGAATCTAACTGTTTCTTATAATAGTGACGGAGGAATTGTAAGAGATTATCCCAAAAGAACACAAGCTGAACTGTCACATAAGTTTGACGGGAAATTTGAAGATAGAAAGTATGTGGGGGGTGAGTTCAGAAATGTCGATAAACTACATGTGCCTGCTGAGCATACAGATCATTCATGGTTTATCAGATACGAAGGGCCAGGATGGGAATCTGATAAAGTAGGCTACAGATTTTATTTGGATTGGAGAAATGGAGTGGATGTTTTTGGAAAAAAAGTAACCGAAAATGTACTCCAAAATGTAGGGCAGGATGGTTTTGATTCCTATCACGAGATGAGCGATTGGGGAATGGATGTTCTGAAGGTTGCCAAATCTTTGGGAGTAGGTTCTATAGCCACTTTCGAAAATGAATTGGCTAGACGGGTCGATGTGACTGATAGTCTATATGCCGAAATCACAAACAATGGTGTGATTTATTCTTCTATTTTGACCAAATACTTTGGCTGGGATATAGAAAGTGGAAAAACCGACCTGACTTCCAAGATCAGTATCCATGCTGGCACGAGATTGACAAAGCAAGTTCTTAACAGCTCAGCGCCAATTGATAATTTTGCTACTGGATTGATAAAGGATAAAAAGGCAGAATTGATAACTGGAGGTGAAGATCAGAAATATGGCTATTTGGCTACCTATGGGAAGCAGAGTTTGAATGATGACAACTTGGGAATAGTAGTCTTTTTCAAAAATGACCAAAAAATAGAAATCACAGAAGATCCATTTTCCCATGTCGTAGTTTTGAAGCCAAACGACAATTCTATCACATATTATTTCGCAGCTGCTTGGGAACTAGAACCTGAAGGAATTACAGACCTGAGTGGATTTAAGGCTTATTTGGATAAAACAGTTTTGGAGCTTTCAAATCCATTACAAGGTTCGGTCAAGTAATCTCATGAATATTGATTAGAAAAATTAGTGCTCATAGGTAGTTTTGGACAAGAAGAAAGTAGAAATTTTTCCCAAAAAAATACCACAACAAGAAAACCCAAAATGAAAATCATTTGCAAATTATTTCTCCTTGCCGCTTTTTTGATTTCGCTTTCCTGCGGTCAAAAAACAGCAGAATCTACAGCAGAACCCACGGAAAACAAGCGCTATTCAGCTTGGATGGCTGATTCTGAGATCAAAAGAAACCCTGAAGGATGGACATTGGATTTCAACCAAAAACCAAAATGGGAATATACCCATGGCTTGGTCATGATGTCCATGCATCGCGTTTGGAAGGAAACTGGCGATGACAAGTATTATGACTACATCAGGAATTTTGTAGATTTTATGATTGATGAAAATGGAGTCATTAAAACCTATAAAAAGAGCGATTATAATATTGACAGAGTCAATGGAGGGAAGTTTTTGATTGATCTCTATGAAGCTACAGGAGAGGAGAAATTCAAGCTAGCTTTGGATGAACTGCGTGATCAAATGCGAGAGCATCCAAGAAATTCTGAGAACGGATTTTGGCATAAAAAAGTATATCCACACCAAATGTGGTTGGATGGAATCTATATGGGATCTCCATTTTTGGCTCAATATGCAGCATTTTTTGACGAGCCAGAGCTTTTTGATGATGTGGCAAACCAAATTCTTGTAATGGACAAATATGGCTACAGCAAAGAAACTGGCCTTTTTCATCATGCCTATGATGAAAGCAAATCAGAAAAATGGGCCGATCCTGAAACTGGCCTTTCTACCAATTATTGGGGGAGGAGTATCGGTTGGTTTGCCATGGCTTTGATAGATGTTTTGGAATATTTGCCACAAAATCATCCTGAAAGGGCAGAAATTATTTCTATTGCCCAAAAATTAGCCAAAGGAATTGTCAAGTATCAACATGAATCTGGCACTTGGTATCAAGTTGTTGACCAAGGAGACCGAGAAGGTAACTATTTGGAAGCCTCAGCTACAAGTATGTTTGCTTACTTTCTTCTCAAAGGTTCAGAAAGAGGATATTTAAGTCAAGAATATAAAGCTGCCGGAATAAAGGCATACGAGGGGATTTTGAATGAATTTATTCGTGAAGACGAAGATGGCGGGATTTCAATCACGCAGGTTTGTGGAGTAGCAGGGCTTGGAGGCAATCCATACAGAGATGGTTCTTATGAATATTATGTGAATGAAATCATCAGAGACAATGATCCAAAAGGCGTAGGTCCATTTATTTTGGCTTCTTTGGTCTATGAAAATATGGAAAAATGAAAAAACTGATTTTCATATTCATACTTACAATAAGTACTCAAATTTCATTTGCTCAAGATTTTGATTTCATCGTGGCACAAGATGGATCTGGGGATTTCGAAAAGGTTCAGGATGCGATAATGGCAGTACCTGACTTTAGAAATGTTCCTACTTATATTTTGATCAAATCAGGGAAATATAAAGAAAAAATCGTGCTTCCTGTTTCCAAGAGATTCGTTGTTCTGGTTGGAGAAAATGTTGATGAAACGATACTCACATACGATGATTTCTCTTCAAAACATAACCGTTTTGGAGAAGAAATGGGTACCACTGGATCGAGCAGTTTTTTTGTTTTTGGGGATGACTTTGCAGCGAAAAATCTCACATTTGAGAATTCCTCCGGTCCAGTTGGACAAGCTGTAGCAATGAGGGTGACAGGAGACAGAGCGTTTTTTGAAAATTGTAAGTTTTTGGGTTATCAAGATACTCTTTATGCACAGGGAGAAAAAAGCAGACAATTCTATAAAGACTGCTACATTGAAGGAACAACTGATTTTATTTTCGGCGCTTCCACTGCTGTGTTCGAAAACTGCGAGATCTATTCGAAGACTGGTGGACAGTATATTACTGCGGCATCTACGATACAAACTGTCCCGTTTGGATACGTTTTCATTAATTGCAAACTGACAGGAGATGCTCCAGAAGAATCTGTGTATTTGGGTAGGCCATGGAGGATTTTTGCCAAAACGGTTTTTATCAATACAGAAATGGGAAGTCACATCCATCCAAAAGGTTGGCACAATTGGAACAAAGAAGAAGCTGAAAAGACTGCTTTTTATGCAGAGTATGGATCTTTTGGAGAAGGTTCTTCTGTGGAAGACAGGGCATCTTGGTCTAAGCAAATCAGCAAAGAATCTATTCAGGATTTTTCAAAAGAAAGTATTCTTGCAGGAGCTGATGATTGGGTTCCTGGGAAAAATCTAAAAAAGAATCTTTGGCAAGCGAAGCTTCAGGTAACTAATGAAAACTGATAGAATATGATGAATTTTATAAAATTAGTGTTCTCGTTTTTCTTCATTATTCTGCTACCCAACATTGGAGCTAGTCAAGTTTCCAAGGTATGGCAAGCTGACCAAGGTGATGGGACCTATATCAATCCTATTTTACATGCAGATTATTCTGATCCCGATGTAGTTCGTGTTGGAGATGATTTTTACATGACGGCCTCCAGCTTCAATGCAGTTCCAGGCTTACCGATTTTACATTCCAAGGATTTGGTCAATTGGGAATTGATAGGTTATGCACTGCAAAGTTTGGAACCGAATGATCATTTCTCAAAACCCCAACATGGTAATGGTGTATGGGCACCAGCTATTAGATATCATGAAGGTGAATTTTATATTTATTGGGGAGATCCTGATTTTGGGATCTTTGTCGTGAAAACAAAAGACCCAGCAGGGTCATGGAACGAGCCGATTTTGGTCGAAGCTGGCAAAGGATTGATTGATCCATGTCCACTTTGGGACGAGGATGGCAAAGCATATCTTTCCCATGCGTATGCAGGAAGTAGGGCAGGAATCAAGAGTGTCTTGGTGGTGAAACCGATGAACTGGGAAGGAACAAAGACACTTGGGAGTGGCAAATTGGTCTTTGATGGCCATGAAGCACATCCGACTGTAGAAGGTACCAAGTTTTACAAGAGAAATGGGCTGTATTACATTTTTGCCCCAGCTGGAGGAGTTTCTACAGGGTGGCAGCTGATTTTGAAATCAAAAAATCCTTATGGACCATATGAAGAACATATTGCTTTGGCACAGGGAAATACAGAAATCAATGGCCCGCATCAAGGTGCTTGGGTGAAGTTGGAAAATGGTGATGATTGGTTTGTGCATTTTCAAGACAAAGATGCTTATGGTAGGATTGTCCATCTCCAACCAATGGTCTGGAATGGAGATTGGCCTACAATCGGAGAAGATGTCGATGGCAAAGGAACTGGCCAGCCAGTGATGCGACACAAAAAGCCAAATGTTGGAAAAACTTATCCTATAGTTACGCCAATACATTCCGATGAATTTGACGGCAATGATATTGGCTTGCAATGGCAATGGCATGCAAATCCAAAAGCTACTTGGGCATTTGCCAATCCAGCAAAAGGTCAATTGAGATTGTTCACAGATTTGATTCCGGAAGATGCCAAGAATCTTTGGGGAGTTCCAAATTTGCTTTTACAGAAATTCCCAGCAGAAGAGTTCGAGACTACAACCTCCTTAACTTTTCACCCTAACGAAAAACTCAAAGGTGAAAAAGTGGGGCTGATCGTAATGGGAATGAGCTACGCATACCTCGGACTAGAAAGTCAAGAAGATGGGATTTACCTACATTATGTTTCTTGCATAGATGCTGAAAATGGCAAACCAGAGAAAAAGACAATAATCAAAAAAATAGATGGAAATAAAATTGAATTGAGAGTTTCTGTAACAAAAGGAGCAAAGTGTGAATTTAGTTACAGCGAGGACGGAAAGAAATTCACCAATATCAAAGAAACCTTTGAAGCCACACCCGGAAAATGGATCGGTGCAAAAGTCGGTCTCTTCGCTACAAGAAATACCCAGATCAATGACTCAGGTTTTGTAGATGTGGATTGGTTCAGGTTTGCAGAAAAAGTTGAATAGTTAATTGGTTAATTAAGCTATCAATAAGCTCAATCTAAAATCTAAAATCATAAATCTGAAATCATTAAATCAAGCGACACTGGAAGGGTAGAGAGAAGTTATTAAGTTATTTGTTAATTAAGTTATCAGTTTCTTGTACCCTAAGTTATGCATGTTTAAATGAATCAAAAACCAAGTGCAACATCCAAAATTCAATCTTTAAATTAACCCCAACCTTTTAACCTTAAAACCTTCCAACTTTCCAACCCCAATCTTCCAATCTACCCCCAACCTTATAACCTTAAAACCTTAAAACCTTCCAACCCCAATCTTCCAATATTTTAATCTTCAAATCTTCCAATAAAAAACCCATGAATAAACTAACCCTACTTATCGTAATCGCTGCATTTACTTATTTCGGATGTAGTAGTACAGCACAGAGTAACGCCAAAGAGATTTCTTCAAATCAGATTGACGAGAGCTCCATATACGATGGTGTTGAATTTGATATGCCAAAGGTCAAAACTACTTCATTTCCAGACCTGACAGTTAGCATCCTAGACCATGGTGCTGTAGGAGATGGTGTTACGAAAAACACCGAGGCTTTTGCAAAAACCATTGAGGTGGTAGCTGAAAAAGGAGGAGGAAAAGTCTTGGTGCCAAGAGGTATCTGGTTGACAGGTCCTATTCAATTCAAAAGTAACATCAACCTTCATCTAGAAGCTGGAGCATTGATTTTGTTCAGCAAGGATTTTGATGATTATCCATTGGTAGAAACCAGTTTTGAGGGTTTGAATACAGTGAGATGTATATCACCAATCTATGCAGATGGCGTTGAAAACATTGCAATTACTGGCTCAGGAACATTAGATGGAAATGGTGATGCATGGAGACCTGTGAAGAAAAGTAAAATGACAGCTGCACAATGGAAAAGTCTATTGGCTACAGGTGGTTTGTTAAATGAAAAAGGAGATATGTGGTTTCCTTCCGAATCATCTATCAAAGGATATCAGGCAAGTAGCAATTTCAATGTTCCAGACATGATTGACCCAAGTGAGTTGGAGACTGTTAAAGACTTTTTGAGACCTGTGATGGTGAGTATCAAAAATAGCAAGAGAATTTTATTGGATGGTCCAACTTTTCAGAATTCTCCTGCATGGAACATTCATCCTCTTATGAGTGAAGATTTGATCATCAGAAACCTGAGTGTACGCAACCCTTGGTATTCGCAAAATGGAGATGGTTTGGACCTTGAGTCGTGCAAGAATGTTTTGATTTACAACAATGTTTTTGACGTAGGAGATGATGCTATCTGCTTCAAATCAGGAAAAGACCAAGACGGCAGAGATAGGGGAATGGCAACGGAAAATGTAGTAGTGAAAAATAATATTGTTTATCATGGTCATGGAGGTTTTGTGATTGGGAGTGAAATGTCAGGCGGAGTGAAAAATATCCATATCTCAAATTGTACATTTATGGGGACTGACGTTGGTTTAAGGTTCAAAAGTACACGTGGGAGAGGTGGTGTAGTGGAAAATATCTATATCTCAAACATTGATATGATCAATATCCCAACAGATGTAATCAATTTCAACCTTTTCTACGGTGGAAACTCTCCTGTTTTAGAAGCTGATCAAAGTGCCGATGATGAAGCGAGGGATGAAGCAGCTGTGCCAGTTTCTGAAACGACACCTTCTTTCAAGAATATTTTCATGAAAAATATCAAAGCTACCAATAGCGGAACTGCGGCTAATTTCCAAGGATTACCTGAAATGAACCTTCAAAATGTCAGTTTGGAAGACTCATTCTTAGAAGCCAAAAACGGAATTATTGCTGTGGACACTGATGGGCTTGTTTTGAAAAATGTAAAAGTAATCCCAACTTCTGGAGCAGCACTTACTTTGTACAACAGTAAAAATGTAGCTGTCACAGGATTTTCCTTTGGAGAAAATGGTGAAAAACCTGTAAGAGTGATGGGTTCTCTTTCTGAAAACATCAAACTTAGCAATAAGGATTATTCTAATGCTGATAAATCTATTGAAAAAGGAAAAGATTTGAAATCGAATTCGGTTGAATTAAACTAGTATTCTATGTGGTCTGTTAAATCATTGATCATCCTAGCTTTTGGATTGTTTTTAATCAACATTAATGTAGATTCTGAAAATAAAGAGATTACCTTCTTTTTGATTGGGGATTCTACTGCAGCTGATAAACCTTATTCAGGAAGCAATCCCGAAAAAGGCTGGGGACAGGTTTTTCCGCTATATTTGAAAGAAGGGATTAGGGTAGAAAACCATGCGATGAATGGTAGGAGTACGAAGAGTTTCCGTGATGAAGGAAGATGGGATGTAGTCTATGACAAAATCAAAGAAGGGGATTATGTTTTGATTGAGTTTGGACACAATGACCAAAAGAGCAAATCCCCAGATAGATACGCTGCTGCTGATTCTGATTATAGAAATAATCTGATTCGCTATGTCATAGAAACTATAGAAAAAGGAGGGATTCCGATACTCGCGACACCTATTTCCAGGAGAAGTTTTGATGAATCAGGGAATCTTACAGATACACATGGGAGATATTCTGAGGTAGTTCGGGAAGTTTCTGAAGCCCTTGATGTCCCACTATTTGACTTGCATCAAAAGTCAGTTGCTATGTTGGAACAATTTGGGGTAGAGAAATCCAAAGAACTCTTTTTGCATTACCGTCCAGGTGATTATGCGAAATTTCCAGAAGGGGTAGCGGATGATACCCATCTTTCCCCGACTGGAGCATTCAAAATCTGTGATTTGGTGGTGGAAGAGATCAAAGAAAAGTTACCTGAGTTGGCGGCATTTCTAAAAGATTAAATTGAGCGAATTAAACACATACTACACAAGAAAGTCCTTAATTGAGAATAACTCTTTTTGAACTTCTTGTTTTCTGTGGTTAATAGTCCGTGTATCAAAGAGTCAAGTATTAATAATTTCAAAGAACCAACATCTATGGGAAATAAATCAAGACATTCCTTTTTTGCCATGGCTGTTGGTTTATTGTTATTGACATGTTCTGCAAATCTAAAAGCTCAAAATGTCAATGCATATCCCAAAGATGGAAAAATCAAGGATTTGAAAGGGAAAGTCCAAGAGGATATTGTAGTCGCAAAAGATGGGAGTGGAGATTTTCTTTTTATTCAGGATGCCATAGATGCGATCAGAGTTTACCTTCCCAAGCCAATCACAGTTTACATCAAAGAAGGTATCTATAAGGAGAAATTGTTGATCCCGGGAACAATTACCAATGTGACATTTATGGGGGATGGGCCTGACAAGACCATCATTACATTTGATGACCATACTGGTAAAAACAAAATGCAGACTTTTGACACCTATACGCTGATGGTGTTGGGGAGCAGTCTTTCTTTCAAGAATATGACAATTCAAAATACTGCAGGGAAAGTTGGTCAGGCAGTAGCGCTGCATGCGGAAGGTGACAGATTGGTTTTTGAGAATTGTCATTTCAAAGGTAATCAAGACACCATGTTTGCTTCTGGAGAAAATGCCAGACATTATTATAAAAATTGCTACATCGAAGGAACAACCGATTTTATTTTTGGTTCAGCTACAGCATATTTCGAGTCATGTCAGATTCACTCAAAGTCCAATTCTTACATCACAGCAGCTTCTACACCTGATTGGGTGAAGCATGGCTATGTGTTCAACAATTGTAAATTGACAGCTGATCAAGATGTGACAGAGGTTTATCTTGGAAGGCCTTGGCGAGACCATGCTAAGACCGTATTTATCAATTGTGATTTAGGCAACCATATTCATCCCAAAGGATGGCACAATTGGGGTAGGGAAGAAGTAGAGCAAACAGTGTTTTATGCTGAATACAATAATTTTGGACTTGGAGCAGAAAGAACTAGTAGAGTATCTTGGTCAAAACTCTTAGATTCAAATCAAGCTTCAATATACTTTCCTGATGAAGTGTTTAAGGGAGCGCATTTTCAGCAAGATTTGTTAGGAAAACCCTGGTATGGAGTAGTAAAAGACAGTTCATACACCTTGAATAGTGCGACAGTCAAAATGAAAAAGATGTTTCCACTTGCTAAGCCAGTTTTGAAAGACACTTTAATTGATGTTGACGAATCGAAAGTGAGTTATAAATCATTGTCCTATAGAGATTTGGAAGCTAGGGTATTCGAAAGTAACAAGCCTAATTCTAAAGGTGTTGGGTTAATATTGGTTCATGGTGGAGGTTGGCAATCAGGATCATTGGACCTTCTGGTACCTATGGCGCTAGAACTTGCAAATAGAGGATTTGTCGCCATGCCGTTAGAGTATCGGCTTTCTCGAGAAGCTATTTTTCCAGCAGCTATTTTAGATATCAAAGAAGCCATCGCATGGCTTCGTGCTAATGCTGCATTGTACAATATAAAGCCTGACCAAATCTATGTATTGGGTTGTTCGGCAGGGGGACAGTTGGCAACTTTGGCTGGGGTTACAAGTGGAAGTGAAGATTTTTTCCCTAAAAAAGATAGAATAGAAAATAGCCAAGTTAGTGGGATTATCAACATTGATGGTATTGTTGCATTTGACCACCCGGAATCAGGGGAGGGAACTTTAGCAGCAAAATGGTTGGGTGGAAGTTTGACTGACAACCAATCTAACTGGAAAAATGCATCAGCGCTTACACATGCAGGCAAAGACAGTCCTCCAATATTGTTTATCAATGGAAACCAATTGAGGTTTCACGCAGGGAGAGATGATTTGAGGGAAATATTGGATAGTTATCAAGTTTTTTCGAAAGTCATTGAATTTGAAGATGCACCACATACTTTTTGGCTTTTTGAGCCATGGTTTGATCGTGTTATTGAAAGTGTTGAGGTGTTTATTGCAAATGTTTCAAAATAGAGATAAATGACTTTTTTAAAAAATTATAGAAAGTGTAAACGATTGCGCAAAATGATTGAAGTTTAGTGTTGAAAGTTTTCTTATTTGCTTCTCAAAATGCAGAATATCTATATTTAAAATACTGATTTACATCAAAATAAACTTATTTTAAAATTTTTTATTTAAAATTTCTTGTTGATAAAATAAATAATTCTTAATATGCAATCGATTGCGCAAATGACTAGTAATATTGATCATTTTTAGCAATCAAAAGTCAAACAATATAACCCTAAATACCAATGAATTTCTCCTTTTACTACCCTTATTCCATTCTCAGTGGATAGGCCACTTTCCTGCATTGATTTTTGGCAGAGAAATTCTATTAATTACTGTCAGAAAAAATTTATATAACAATTAACCCTATATCATATTGAAATGAACATTACTCGTAAAACACCGGGTTTGATCCGGTCATTGTTCTTAGCTACTTTCCTTTCGTTGTTTGCGATAGGTGCTGTATTCGCTCAAGGATCTGTAGTGAGGGGAACGGTTACTTCGGAAAACGGAGAACCAATCCCAGGCGCTTCTGTATTAATCAAAGGTACAGGAGTAGGAATCGCCGCTGATATTGATGGAAACTACACTTTGGAGGTTCCTTCTAATGCGACTTTGATAGTCTCTTTTATCGGCATGGTTACAAAAGAAATTGTAGTAGGTAACCAAAGTGTAATCAATGTTACATTGAGCGAAGATATCTCGACGCTTGACGAATATGTAGTAGTTGGTTACGCAACAATAGAAAGAAGAGATTTAACAAGTTCGGTTTCCTCTGTGAATGCTAAGCAACTTGCGGATATTCCTATCAACTCTGCTGCGGAAGCTTTGGCAGGTCGTCTTGCAGGTGTGCAAGTCACAGGTAGTGAAGGTTCACCCAACGCAGAAGTACAAATCAGAGTTAGGGGTGGTGGTTCGATTACTCAAGATAACTCTCCTCTTTATGTCGTGGATGGAGTACAAGTTGAAAATGCTCTTTCCATTCTTTCTCCACAAGACATCGAATCTATAGATGTACTAAAAGATGCTTCTGCAACCGCAATATATGGTGCTAGAGGTGCAAATGGGGTTGTGATCATTACTACCAAAGGTGGAACTGAAATGAAAACAACTGTAAGCTACAATGGATTGGGAGGTGTGAAGCAATTGGCGAATAAGTTGGATGTCATGAATCCTTACGATTTTGTCAATTACCAATACGAGAGATCTAGAGGTTCTGAGCAAGAGAGAAATAGGTTTTTAAATACTTATGGTAATTATGGTGATATCCAAAATTACAGACAGGTGCCTTTCGTAGATTGGCAAGAGGAGATTTTTGGAAGAAATGCAATCATGCAAACGCATAATGTGGCTATTTCTGGAGGTACCGCAGCCACAAAATTCAATATAAGTGTAACTTCCAATACAGAAGAGGGTGTCATGCTTGCTTCTGATTTTGACAGAAAGCTTCTGAACTTCAAGTTTGACCATAAGGTAAACGAAAGGTTATCAGTAGGCTTCAATGTTCGTCACAACAGTACAACTGTTAATGGTGCTGGTACAGCTTCTGAAGGATCTTCTTCCACCAATAGATTGAGACATGCTGTGAAATACAGACCACTTTTGATGGATGGAACAGATGTTACTGCTTTTGACCCAGATTATGCAGACGAAACAAATGCGAATTCCTTGGCATTGATCAACCCAATCTTGCTGACTGACGCAGAATACAGACAAAGAAAACAAAGCGTAACCAACTTTAATGGTAGCTTGAATTATAAATTCAATGATCATTTATCCTTTAGAACTACTATCGGTGTTGACTTCAACGATGTAACTGATTATGCATTCAATGACACCATTACAGGTCCTGCTAGACAAGTCGGTGCTGGTCAGCCAATCGCTTCTATTAGGACAAACGATAGAAGGATTTTGAACAATTCAAATGTATTCACATTCAGTACTGCGAAAATGAAGACCCCATTTACCGAGAAAAACAAAATCGATGTTTTACTAGGTCACGAGATTTTTGAGGAGCAGTTTAGAATTGATTATAACGAAACGAGGTTCTTTCCGATCGGAATCACAGCTGAAAGAGCTTTAGGAAACCTTTCTCTAGGTCAACCTCAAATACCAACTTCCAATTTCCAAGAATCTAGATTATTATCCTTTTTCGGTAGGGTTAATTATGCTTATGGGGATAAATTCTTATTTGCAGCGACGATGCGTGCGGATGGATCATCCAAGTTTGCGCGAGGTAACAAATGGGGATATTTCCCTTCTGTATCCGGAGCTTGGAGGATCTCGGATGAAGGATTTATGGATGGGATCAGAAATACTGTTTCCGACTTGAAATTAAGAGCTTCTTATGGTGAGTCTGGTAATAATAGAATTGATAATTTCCTTTACTTGACCCAATTCGGTCCTAATGCATTCTACGGTTTCAACAATGCTTTGGAAGTTGGTTTCTCTCCTGTGGCACTAGCAAATGAAAATTTGATCTGGGAAACGACAATAGCGAAAAACATTGGTTTGGATGCAGGTTTTTGGGGTGGAAGAGTTCAGTTTTCAGTGGATGCTTATATAAATACCACCAGAGATCTTTTGGTAGAGGTACCTGTTCCATCGACTTCGGGCTATACAGTTCAGCTGCAAAATGTGGGTGAGACATCAAACAGAGGTATAGAAGTCCAATTGTCAGGAGCAATCATCAACAAAAGAGATTTCAATTGGACAGCTAGTTTCAATATTTCGCATAATGTAAATAGAGTAGAAAGCCTTGGAGAGCAATCTCAATTCCTAGTTCCTTCAGGTTGGGCAGGAGGAAATGTTCCTTTTGATTATGCCATTCAAGTTGGACAGCCGGTTGGGACTATGTGGGGATTGGTGACAGATGGTTTCTATCAAATCAGCGATTTTGATTTCAATAATGGTATTTACACTTTAAGAGATGGTGTTCCAAATAATCAAGGGATCACATCAGTAGTTCCAAGACCAGGAGCATTGAAGTTTAAAGATTTGAATGGTGATGGTGTGGTAGATGATAATGACAGAACTGCCATCGGAAATGCTACTCCAAAATTCTTTGGTGGTTTGAATCAGCAGTTTAGCTGGAAAAATTTCGACGCAAGTATTTTCATGAACTTTGTATTGGGGAATGATATCTTGAATGCCAATAAGTTGGAATTCTCTTCGGGATATACGCCTAACTCAAATTTATTGGCAATCATGAATGATAGATTCACAAATGTAAACGGGGCTGGTCAAGTAGTGACTGATCCTACTGAATTGGCAGCATTGAATGAAAACGCGACCATTTGGACTCCTTTGGTTTCTGCAAGTTCATTCTACATGCATTCTTGGGCGATAGAAGATGGTTCTTTCTTGAGAATCAACAACATTACTTTGGGATATACTTTGCCACCTAGCATGCTTCGGGCATTCAAAATCCAAAGATTGAGAGTATATGCTACAGGAAATAATCTTGGTATTTTCACTAAGTACACAGGGTACGATCCAGAGGTAAATACTAGAAGAAGAACACCGATGACTCCAGGGGTTGATTATTCAGCATATCCAAGAGCAAGGACATTTATCGCAGGTGTAAACATTACTTTCTAATAGCCAAAAGAAAAAAATCATGAACAGAATATATAAAATAACCTTGGCTTTAATTTTCTCTTTGGGTGTATTCACCTCTTGTGAAGATTACCTGGAAGTAACTCCCGTTTCTTCCTTCGGGCCAGACTACGTATTTAGCAATGTAACAAACGCTACCAAAGCAGTAGCAGGTGTATATGCCGCATTAGGCGGAGATAATGGATATGGGATCAGATTGAGTATGTATTATCCACTTGATGACGATATCATGATGGGACAAGGTGGAAACCCTTTTCCTGATAACGAAAGAAGGGATATTGCCCACTACAATGTACAACCATCAAATACACAGATCAGAGTGCCTTTCAACCAGCTTTATACTGGAATAGAAAGAGCAAATATCTGTATCGTAGAGATTCCTAGAATGGCGATGTATCAAAATGGTACAGAATTCGAAAAAAGGGAATTGAGAAGACTTCATGGTGAAGCACTGACTTTGAGAGCAAAGTTCTATTTGGAACTGGTAAGAAACTGGGGTGATATTCCTGCGCAATTTGCACCTTCAAGTGCACAGCCAGACCTTTTCTTGGAAAGAACTGACAGAGACGTGATTTATGATCAGCTTCTTGCTGATTTGGCAGAAGCTGCTGAATTGCTACCTTGGGCTACAGCTAGTTCGTCAAGTGAAAGAATTACGCAAGGAGTAGCGAGAGGAATGAGAGCAAGAATAGCGCTTTATAGAGGTGGGTACTCCTTGAGATTAGACAGGACCATGAGAAGAGGTTCCAATCATATGACTTATTATCAAATAGCAAGAGATGAAACAGCCGCTATCATTGCAAGTGGTTCACATAACCTGAATCCTTCATTTGAAGATCTTTTCAGAGGATCTATACTCGCTAGAAGAAGAGAACCGAATGGTGAAATCATGTGGGATATTGCAATGACCGGTGGTGGAAGTGCTTTCGGAGATAGTAAGCTAGGTTATTACAATGGGCCAAGATGGAATAATCTAGGAAATTCAGCCTTGACTATTTTGCCAACATTTTTCTATTCATTTAATGAAAACGACCAAAGGAGGGATGTCACTGCGGCACCTTACAATATCAACCAAAACTTTACAATTGTTGCTAGAAACTTGCAGACAATGGTGGATGGGAAATTCAGAAGAGATTGGATCACAAACCCAGTTTCTGTAAATTCTACAGCCCAATATTTTGGTTTGAATTGGCCTGTGATCAGGTATGCAGATGTGCTTTTGATGTTTGCAGAAGCAGAGAACGAAATCAATAACGGTCCAACTCCAGCTGCAATTGAGGCTTATAATCAAGTAAGATTAAGGGCTTTTGGAGGTGATGCAGCTTTAATAGGAACTGCACCAACTGGCTACCAAGATTTCTTCGATGCGATCGTTCAAGAAAGAGCATTTGAATTTGCTGGTGAAGGAATCAGAAAGTATGATTTGATTAGATGGAATCTTTTGGAGACCAAACTGAACGAAACCAAAGCTAACCTTGCGGCTATGGCAGCAAGGACAGGTGAGTATGCTAATTTGCCTACTACAATGTACTACGAAGCTGGTGCAACGGAATTGAATTGGTTGAACTCTTTTTACCAACCACAACCAACCACAGCACCTGCGGGTTCTGCTAGTGTTTCTTGGGTTGGTACAGGAATCAATACAACCATACTTACTTTCTATGCCATAGGATTCACTCCTGGCAAAAGTGAGTTGCTACCGTTACACACGTCAATTTTGGATGCAAACCCAAGGTTGAAACAAGAATATGGCTACTAGAAATGATCCCAAAAACCTTAAAAACATGAAATTCTTAAATAATAAAATATTCAGATATATAGCATTTCTGATGGTCTTGGGTTTGGCTTTCACTGCCTGTACCGACATGGACAATAACTATGAAGTGCCTGACGATATGAAACGATTTAGGCCTGTAAGAATTACAGGTGCTAACGGAGAAATAGCTGCGACTTTGACCTGGCCACAAGCTTTGTTTACAGATCCAGGGGAAGTAAATTATCAAGTACAGATTTCTCAAGATAGTTTGTTTTCAACGATTGAATTTGAAAAAGAAACAGCTGCGACAACCATTGAGGTGTCTGATGAAGTGTTGGAAATTCAAGTTGATTACTTCGCAAGGGTAAGAGCACTTGGAGTTTCTTCAGCCCAAGATTCAGAATGGCAAAGGACAATGGAGCCATTTAGGATTACAGGTGAGCAGATTTTCTTGCCGACATTTGACAATGAAATAGGATCATCCACAGTACTTTTAAGATGGAGACCGACTTCAAATCCAACGAGTATTGTCGTATCAGATGTAGCTGATAACTCAATAACTTACACATTGACAGATGCTGACAGGCAAGCTGCACAAGTGATTTTGGAAGGATTGACTCCATTAATGTCATACACAGCTGAGATCTTTGAGGGTACACGTATCAAAGGTACTACCTCATTTGTGATGAAAGAGCAAAGCATTTTTGATATAGTGATAGGTCCGGGAGATAATTTCAGAGCGATTATTGAAGATGCTGAAGATGGTGCGATCATTGGATTACAGGCTGGAACTTATGATGTCATAGATTCAGAAGGTGCATTTGCAAACTTGAGGATTGTAGGTAAGACAATAACTTTGCAATCTGTTTCAGGTGACCCTTCAGATACAAAAGTAAACTTCAGGGAACTTACATTCACCGAGTCTGGTGCAGGGATTACAGTTAGAGGAATCACATTCGATGGCGGACCAGGTATTGGTGCATATTTCTTGAATTTTGCTGGAGGAGCTGCACAGTTTACTGACATCATAGTCGATAATTGTATTGTAGAAAATGTAGGGGTTTCATTTATGCGTGCCAATAGAGCTGGCAATAACGAGCACAAAATGGGGTTGATCCAAGTTTCAAGCTCAATATTGAGAAATCACAATGTAGAAAATTACCATGTTTTCCATGTAGACAAGTTGGAGTTTAGGGAGATTGAAATAACCAATTCTACATTCTCTTCCTTGGGAAGTAGAGGTTTCATTGGTTGGACTACGAATATTACCATGCCGGTTACACCAAAAATAACAGTAAACAATGTCTCTATCAACGGACTTGGTTCTAGAAATAGAAATGACGTTTTACTTGATTGTAACAATAACTTGGTTGAATTCACAATGAGAAACTCCATTCTGAATAGCATGCCTTTTGAAGGACAGACTGTAGGGGTGAGGTTAATTAGGGCGAACCCTGATTCTCAGATTGTATTAAGTCATACCAATATGTTCAACCTTACTACTGGTGGAGCAGAACCTGAAGCGTTGACACTCCAAACCTATGTTCAAACTTCAAACATCCTAAATGTTGATCTTGGATGGAATTCCAGAACAACAAATTTGACTTTGCCAGCAGCTACGCCTTTGAGAACTGCAAGTACTACAGGTGGTCCAATAGGCGATCCTAGATGGGCATTCTAAAAATACTCTTGAGTTGTGAATCATAAACCCTAGGCTATGGGATGACAGCTAGCCTGTTGTTCCGTAGCTTTTTTGTTTCATTGAGAGATTTGAGACATGAAACTTGAGATCCAAGAGGTGAGAAATGAGATATGAGACTTAAGACGTGAGCTTTAAGATAGATACACAAAGAGTTATGCCCTGAAAGGGCACTTGATTTAAGCATCGGGTCTATGACCCGATGTTAAAAAGGGAGGCAGGTGATTGTTTGCCCTGAAAGGGCAATTGAATGGCTATTTAAAATATAGAGAAATCAATAGAAAAAGTGTCAACTATTTTCTGGACGAGACAGACCTTTGAGGTTTTAAAAAAACCTCGAAGGTCTTCACTCTAAAGTATAGAGTAAAACAAGGATGTGTCAAGCAAGCGAGAGACAACAACCCCGAAGAGTCTGTTTCTCCTCCGTTAACTATCGGAGCGATTATCGGCATGGGAGGTTGAACTCCTCTGATTGAAACAAAAAGGTCAACTATTTTCAGTATGTGTCAATGAAGTGACAAAAACTAAAATCCCATCCTGAAACTAAAATGACAAACTTAAAAGATTAGTATAGGATCGGCTTCAATCACCCATCAGGCAATCAGCCACTTCAAGCTCTTCTAATTTTGAAACTTTGCTCTAAACCTTAACAACCTTCCAACCTTATAATCAAAATGAAAACCCTAAATTTATTTTCTCTTTTCCTTATATTCTTACTTTTTGCTTGTTCGGAAAAAAGTGAGCTAGATCCCATTATTGATGATGAAGATCCACCGTCTGTCTTTAATCCAGTAGAGGAGGAAGCATTTGCATTTCCCGGGGCGGAAGGTTTCGGTAAATTGACTTCAGGTGGCCGTGGAGGCAATGTAATCAAGGTTACAAATTTGAACGATTCAGGACCTGGAAGTTTCAGGCA
Organism: Belliella alkalica; assembly: GCF_022549785.1. Lineage (GTDB taxonomy): Bacteria > Bacteroidota > Bacteroidia > Cytophagales > Cyclobacteriaceae > Belliella > Belliella alkalica. The sequence goes on along the minus strand of NZ_JAKZGO010000007.1, from coordinate 148,056 downwards.
AGCAATCATTACTCCGGGTGCAAGGATAATTGTGTTTGAGATCTCTGGAAATATTGAATTGGGGAGTAACATTGTTATAGGTCATGGGAATGTAACAATAGCAGGCCAAACAGCTCCAGGAGATGGAATTACATTAAAAAACCATTCCCTTATTGTGAATGCAGACAATGTGATCATTAGATATATGAGATTCAGAATGGGGGATAAAGGTGCAGCTGAAGCAGATTCTATTGAAGGAAGGTATAGGAAAAACATTATCATCGATCATTGCTCTATGTCCTGGTCCACTGATGAAACAGCTTCATTTTATGGGAATGAAAATTTCACGATGCAATGGTGTATTCTATCGGAGAGCTTGACACTCTCTGTTCATGAAAAAGGAAAACATGGTTACGGCGGTATTTGGGGAGGCAAAAATGCTTCATTTCACCATAATTTGCTTGCACATCATGACAATAGAAATCCGAGGTTTGATCATCCGGGTGTGTACAATTCCAACAATAGAGCCGAAGACCTTAGGGGAGTAGTTGATTTTAGAAATAATGTTGTGTACAATTGGGGCACAGATGCTGCTTATGGCGGTGAGGCGGGAACCTTCAATTTGGTGAACAACTATTTCAAGCCAGGACCAGCAACTAAAAATAAAAACATGTTCCTCAATGCCTACAAGCAATCATCAAACAATGCTCCAATTTATGGATATGGAAAATTTTATATTGAAGGAAATGTATTGGAAGGAAGGACAGACATCAGTGCTGAGAATTGGATAGGTGTAGTAGCAAAGCAGGGATCTATTGCAGACAAGAATAATATGAAATTGAATACCCCTTTGGAGTTCGGAGGATATAGTTTTAGTCATACTGCTAATGAAGCATTTACCAAAATTCTTGAATTTGGAGGAGCAAGTTTCAAAAGGGACTTGGTGGATATTAGAATCTTGGCTGACGTCAAAGATGGAACTTTCACAGCCGAAGGCTCAAGAGGAAGTACCAATGGTTTGATTGATTCACAGGAAGATGTAGGTGGCTGGCCTATGATTAGCACATTGCCTGCTCCTCTTGATTCTGATAACGATGGCATGCCTGACGATTGGGAAAAGGCAAATGGATTGGATCCAAATAAAAATGATGCTAAAGAAAGAAATCTCAGCACAGCTTATGACAACATTGAAGTTTATATCAATAGCTTAGTCAAGGAAATTACTAAAAATCAATATAAGGATTAGTTAAACAAGTAAAAATGAAATTTGAACACTTTGCTATAAACGTAAAACAGCCAGTAGAAATGGCAAAATGGTATGTCGATAATTTGGGTTTGAAAATAGTCAAACAAATGACTGAATCACCTTTCATGACTTTTCTGGCTGACGATAGCGGTACCATTATGTTGGAAATTTATAACAATGCCAAGGGGGCTATTTTGGATTTTGAAAATCAACATCCATTAGTTGTACATCTTGCATTTATTTCAGAAAATCCGACAGAAGATAAAAAAAGATTACTGGAGCATGGAGCCAGCGCCATTTCCGATGATGTTTTGGAAGATGGTTCTCATTTGGTGATGCTGAGAGATCCTTGGGGTTTTTCGATTCAATTCTGCAAGCGAGCTATACCAATGCTAAAAGTCTAAAAGACAAAATAAAAAGCTAAAAAAATTAAAACTTAAACAATGAAAAATATTCTTCTAATTCCCATTCTATTGGTTTTTACATTTGCTTGCAAAACCCAGATAGTGGAACAGCGTAAAGTGAGTGAAATCACCCCAGATAATGAAGCTCTTGCATTTCCCGGGGCAGATGGGTTTGGGAAATATACCACAGGTGGAAGGGGAGGTGATATTTACATTGTAACCTCGCTTGCTGATGATGGGCCGGGAAGTCTTCGGGAAGCGATAAAAAAGAAAGGCCCAAGAACAATTTTATTTGCTGTAGCGGGAAACATAGCATTGAAATCACCTTTGGACATCAATAATGGAGACTTAACTATCGCAGGACAGAGTGCGCCTGGAGATGGTATCACAATACAGAATTATCCAATTAAGGTAAAAGCGGATAATATTATTATTCGATTTATAAGAAGTAGGTTAGGGGATTTGTATGATGTCCAAGATGATGCCATGAGTGCGATTCGTAATAAGGATATAATCATTGATCACTGCTCGTTAAGTTGGGCAACAGATGAGTGTGGATCATTTTATGACAATGAAAATTTCACACTTCAATGGTCAATCATTTCTGAAAGCTTGAATGAATCGGTACATGCCAAAGGAGACCATGGATATGGTGGAATTTGGGGAGGGAAAAAAGCGACTTTTCATCATAATTTATTGTCTAACCACAACAGCAGGTTACCAAGGTTCAATGGAGCTAGATACCACAAAGAACCTGAATTGGAAATTGTAGATTTTAGGAATAATGTCCTTTACAACTGGAAAAGCAATAGTGCATATGCAGGAGAGGAAGGGAAACATAATATTGTCTCGAATTATTACAAATTTGGTCCTGCTACAAAGTCTAATAAATATCGAATTATAGAGCCATATAAACCTTATGGGACGTTTTTCATTGAAGGGAATTTTGTTTTTGGCTCAGAAGAAATTACAAATGATAACCTTAAAGGGATAGACGGGGTCGCTCCGGAGACCGTGGCTGTATTGGAACCGTACGAATATCAATTGAGTTTTGAAGAGTCGGCAGAGTCAGCTTTTGAATCTGTATTGAATTTTGTAGGGGCGAGCTTTAGGAGGGATGCTGTAGATGTGAGATTGGTGACAGAAGTAAAAACGGGAGAAAATATACATGGGAAAAATTCTGATGGAATCATAGATTCGCAAAATGATGTTGGTTCATGGCCAATCTTAAAAAAAGGGGAGGTAATGGTAGATGCAGATCAAGACGGTATGCCAGATCTTTGGGAAGTTGAAAATGGTCTTGATCCTAGAGACCCTTCAGATGCCAATGCTAATGATCTTCATTCACATTATACAAATTTAGAAATGTACTTGAACAGCTTAGTCAATCATTTGTATCCTAAAGGAGCTTTGTAGAATTGTGGAAGAGTTTTATGTTATTTCATAAACCATGATATTTCTAAATTTCATCCATTCCCCTTTCCGGAAAATATGGTCCGATCAAATTGAGTTCGTTTTGACCATTGTTTAATTCAAAGTTGATTTTCATTTCATCTTTTGCAGTATCATGTATATTGAGACAAGCATTGAAATGAACTAAATCAAAATCTAAAGTGAAATCACCCGAAAGTTCAGATCTAAAATTTACTTCTCCTTTCAATTTCACATTTTCGGTTAAAGCACCTTCCTTTTTGAAATAGTAAGAAAGAAAAATTCCAAGCTCTTTGTGCTCTAATTCTAATGTCTTTTGTATGTCAATAGATTTGGATTTTCCGGTCGATAGCAATTTCAATTTCCATGTTTCCTGCATCTGAGAGATTAGTTTGAAGTGAGATAACTTTATATGTAGCTGTGGTATTTATAGTTTTTACTTTCTACTTACTTGTAGGTTTTTATGCAAATTAGCAAATTGGTTGTAAATAAATGAATTGTAAAAACTACAAATAATTCACTGTGTGTCTTTGACCAAACGTTCTGTAAAAATCTAGGAGAAGAAAAATTAAAAAAGGCGGATTGCTTTACCAATCCGCTTTTATAATGTTATGTGACCTTATGAAGAAAGTTTTACTGACACAAAAGTATATCATTGATGCTTTATATTGGTTAAATTTAGATTAATGAACTATTATCAAATCACTTTTTGCCATCCATCATTACTTCCTGATTTTTTAAAATTTCCATAGCAAAACTGCTCATTGCTTCAACTCCAGTTTTGATAGTAGGTTCTGGTATTGGTGCAAAATAAGGACTGTGTAGTCCAGGGATATCTAAACCTTCTTTTTCTGCCTTTTTCAAAAACTCCGGATCATTGGCACCAAGAAAAAACATGCTAATAGGAATTTCCCTTTCCTGATTACCATAAGCACTAAAATCTTCACCTATCATCATGGATTCTACCTCAATGATTTTATCAGCTCCAAAACAATTCTCAAAAACATTGAGCATCTTTTTTGTCAAATTATCATCATTGATTAAAGGCTTGGTGAATGGTTCTCTAATCCAATATTTTGGCATTTTTTCAATAGATAGTCCTGCTGCTATTGCGTAGTTATCAGAGATTTCTTTGATTCTCTTTATAATTTTTTCCCTTACTTCTAACGAGTATGAGCGCATGGTCAGCTGCATAGTCACTTCATCGGGGATTATATTGTGAACAGATCCTCCATGTATAGATCCAACTGTCACAACAGCAGGTTCTGTTGGGGACAAAGTTCTGCTGACTATCGTTTGGTAAGCTTGAATCATTTGAGAAGAAAGTACTATTGGATCTATTGTGGTATGTGGTGCAGCACCGTGACCTCCTTCACCAAATACTGTCACATTCATCATATCCACTCCTGCCATCAAAGCACCTGATTTGTAGCCTAATGTCCCTGCAGGTAAAAAGGGATAATCATGTAAAGCAATAGCAAAATCAGGATGGGGAAATTTTTCATACAACCCATCATTCATCATATTCCATGCACCAAGTCCATTTTCTTCTGCAGGCTGTGCTACTAGAAGTAATGTTCCCCTCCACGAATTCTTGTATTCCATCATCATCTGTGCAGTTCCTATAAAAACAGACATATGAATATCATGACCACAAGAATGGGCAATGTATGTTTCCTTTCCATCGTTGGATATCCCTTTTTTGGTTGAAGCATATGGAAGTCCTGTTTTTTCTTCCATAGGAAGTGCATCCATATCAGTTCGTATTAGAAGGACAGGGCCAGGGCCGTTTTCAAAAATCCCGACTACTCCATAACCACCAATACTTTCTGTGACTTTATATCCTAATTTTTTGAGCTCTATGGCCATCCTTGCAGAAGTTTCCTTTTCTTGTAATGAAAGTTCAGGATTCTGATGGAGCTCTTTATAGAGTTTTTCCAATTCGGGATATACTTTTTCAATTGACTGCTTGAGATCCTGTGATTTCACTGTGATTGAAAAGTTGAAGGCAAGAAGAGTAATAATAATTAGCTTTTTCTCTAATTTCATAAGTGTAAATTTATACTAGGTTAATTCTGCTGTTAATCTTTCAGTAAATTGATTTATTGCTGTAAATAAAACTGATTTGCACCGAATGATCTTGCATTTCATGAATTGAATTTAATACAACAAACCTTCTCAGTTTTAGGATTTCCAAAATTCAATTTTATTGACTCAATTAACAAAATAATCCACGAATTATAGGATATGTTCTTAATTTCACATCGTTAAATTTTCTTTTTATGCCAATTATTGATAATTCTACTTACAAAAATCCTCCTAGACATCTGTTTAATGGTCATCTAGAGACCATTATTCCCAGTATTTTTAGAAAAATAGAAGGAGTCATTTATTCGAGAGAAAGAATTGATACTCCAGATGGAGATTTTCTTGATTTGGATTGGTCAAAAGTGGGAAGTGAAAAGTTACTTGTTATTTCTCACGGACTTGAAGGGAGCTCAGAAAGGCACTATGTAAAAGCATTGGTGAAGCTTTTTAATCAAAATGGCTTTGATGCCTTGGCTTGGAACAACAGGACTTGCAGTGGTGAGATGAATCTCAAGCCCATCATGTATCATCATGGAGCTTCATATGACTTGGATACAGTGGTGAAACATGCAGAATCTCTTGGTACATATAAAGAGTTAAGCTTGGTAGGAATCAGTATGGGGGGTGCTCAGACTTTGAAATATCTTGGAGAAAAAGGTGTTGACTTAAGTTCAAATGTAAAAAAAGCCGCTGTATATTCGACTCCATGCAATTTGACAGATTCAGCTGCGACTTTGTCTTTTAAGGGAAATTCATTTTACAATAAAAGATTTCTCAAAAAGCTTAAGTTCAAAATGAGATTAAAAGGCCAACAGTTTCCAGAATTAGTAGATTTAGAATTGTTGTCAAGAGTAAAGGATTTCAACACTTTTGATACTTACTTTACAGCAAAAATTCATGGCTTCAAAGACTCAGTTGATTTTTACCAATCAGTGAGTGCGGATAATTGGATGCATGATATTCAAGTTCCTACTTTAATCATCAATGCCCTCAACGATCCTTTGTTGTATGACCGCTGTTATCCTGTAGAATTGGCAAAAAAATCGAAGCACATTTATCTGGAAATACCTAGCAGGGGAGGACATACCGGTTTTTTGTTGAAAGGTCAGGTATTTACTTGGGCTGAAATGAGATTTTTGGAGTTTTTGAAAGATTGATTTTGAAGCTTATTTCTGCCCATTTTTATTTGCAAACAAGAATATTACTGCCAAAAAAAGAAATGAAAATGCCCAATCTTTGTGACCTAAGGTAGAGAACGAAGTGTATAGCAGCATATACCATAATGGAAGACCTACCAAGCCTATCACAAACTTGAAAGTAGCTATAAACGCAATGTCCTTTACTTTTGGGGACATCCATAGCCAAACCCAATAAATCGGAAGATGGAAAAGCTTCATAAGTTTGTTTCGTAGGTATGGTTTTTTTACATTCTTAGGTAGTCTTTTAGAACTTGATTTATGATTCAAAAAATCTGAAACAGCTTTTGGTGAAGTGAGGTCAATTTTATGGTCGATTAAAGATTGTAAATCCTCTTGATAGCTCTGTTCTGGTATATCGACAATCATTGGTGCAAGTGAGGCAGATGTAGCTTTTATCAATGCGTCATGATTGGGGAAATACTCTTTTGGGTCAATTACTTCTCCAAAACTGATTCTGACATTGCTTCCAGAATGATTGTGATTGCTATAATTAATTGCGACTGGAAGTATGACCAAATCCAAGGCGTCATCTTTTTCAAGTGCTTGAAATGCGATTCTTGAAAATCCTTTTTTCAGTGACCTCAAATTTCTCAGCGTGCTGTGGCTACCTTCTCCAAAAATCAACATTGTTCCCTTTTTTAATAGGACATTCACACTTTTATCAAAAGTTATCTGGTTTTTCTCCATGTTTTTGACACCATCCCTTACTCTGTAAATTGGAAACATTTGTATATAATCTAAAAGTTTTGCAACAAATGGACTTCCAAAAACAGAAGCTCTTGTCAAAAAGTATGGTTTTAATCCAGCGTGCGTGGCCAAAAGTAAAGGATCTATAAGTGCATTTTGATGATTACTGACCATCAAAATAGCTTTTCCTTTGGGGATGTTATTCTTTCCTTCTACATATATGTTTTTATAATATATGTTTAGTGCAATTTTGACAATTATCCTCAGAGTTTCGTTGACAATATATTTCATTTTTTAAAGATGGTGGACTGTAGATAGATTTATATTGAATTCTTCCATAGAAACGCTATGCTCATTCCTGATATGATGTGCCAAATTCCCCACCATGCAGCAATAATAGCCATTCCTCCTAATCCATCAAAATAGGTAAATATTAAAACTAATCCCAATCCTGAATTTTGTATTCCTGTCTCTATAGTTAATGTCTTGGTATCAGGCAAGTTGAGCTTGAAAATTTTTGCCAAAGAAAATCCAGAAAATAGAGCCATCATATTATGTCCTAGTACCCAAAGGAAAATCAATCCAATAAAACGAATGAATAACTGATAATTTCCAAAAAATGCTATTCCAACAAAACCTGCAAAAATTAAAATGCTTACTGGTTTAAGGATTTTGGTTGAACTTTTACTCCAATTGGGGTATTTATTATTTATCAGAACACCTAGAATCAATGGAACTCCAAGGATAAGTGCCACGGTTTGGAAAATATCTAAATATTCCAAATTTATTTCCCTAAGAATGTTGTTAGATGGACTATATAAACTAGCCCAAAATTTAAAATTGATTGGGGTTAGAAATATTGAGAATAGGGTAGAAAAGGCCGTCAAGCTCACTGAGAGTGCCGCATTACCTTTTGCTAGGTGGCTAATAAAGTTGGAGACATTCCCACCTGGGCAAGCTGCTACCAAAAACATCCCTAAAGCTACAGATGGGGGAGGTTGGATAATCAATATGAATATCCATGTCAAAAATGGAAGGAAAATAAATTGACTGAGAATGCCTGCAAGAAATGATTTTGGCTCTTTCCAAATAGCAGTGAAATCAGATATCTTGAGATCTAATGCAACACCAAACATGATAATCGCTAATGAAATATTCAAAAGCAAAAGTGAATCCTGATTAAAATTTAATGTACTACTATCAAGGGCATCAAGCATGTTATCGTACAGGTTGGAATGGTAAGATTTTGCCAATTTCAAATTTGACTACCGTTCAATTATTAGAATCTAAATGCTATTCCTGTAGAAACATTGAATAAATTTAGTTTTTCATCTTTCGCAGAAAACTGTTGTTGACTTTCCAAATTATTGATCCAAGAAAATTGAGGTGACAAATGATAACGTAGTGTTACACCAGCTTCCATTCCAAAATTGAAATCGCTTTTAGCAAATGAATTATCTAAATCATCATTGAAGGATAAAACGTTGAAAAATCTGCCTCCTTTGATTTTCATGTCCAAAACCATATTATCAAGAACCTGAATTGAATACATGGGACCAATCAAAACCGTTCCATATGTGAATTTCAAAACTTTCCCATCAGATTTGCCCACATAATTTCCACCCTGCAACTTGAAGACTGCTCCCCAATTTTCAGTAAAAGAATATCCAGCATCAATCATACTGATATTGAAGCCGACTTGACCTTGCGTAATTGTTGGGTCAGTGGGTGAGATAAGAGCACCTTGGTTTTGAAAGGTATTTTCCAAGCTCGAACCATTAAAAAATGATGGGCCTAAACTTATTCCGATGTATCCTTTTTTTAATGTGATAGCTTCTTGACTATAGGATTGAAAACTAATTATCAGAATAAATAAAAGAAGTAAACATTTCTTCATTATAATTTTTGTTTTTGTGAATGTGCTTTATGATTACTGAATAAGAATACAACATTAGCTGCTTAATATCAAAAATAAAAGAGTGAACCAAAAATGATTCACTCTTTAAAAATCTATAGACAATTTTTTATAAAAATTTATCAACTGTTTCCCTGATTTTCCCGGAAGGTCTATCTGCAGATGGATCAATGACTTTTCCTTCTTTGTCCAAAAGTAAAAACCTTGGAATTCCATTCACCATAAAATGCTGCGCTATTTCAGATTTCCACGCATTTTCAGTAAACCATTGTAGCCCTTCCATATTTTTTGCTTTAACCATTTTTTCCCAAGGTTCCTTACTATCATCAATTGATACAGTCAAAAATGAAATGTCCTTATCTTTGTATTCCTCTTTCATCTTGTCCCAATGTGGGTGCTCAGCGATGCAAGGACCGCACCAAGTTGCCCAAATATCGACATATACCAATTTACCTTTCAAATCGCTCAATTTGACTTCTTCGCCTTCTATATTTACAAAATTGAAATCAGGCACTTCCTTTCCAGGCATGATTGGATCCCATTTTTGTTTGATAGCTTCTAGTTTTGATTGAAGTTTTGGGCTTTGGTTTTCAGCTATAAACTTGTCATAGGATGATTTGACATGAACAGGACCTCTGTATTCTAAGTTAGATTTGATATAATCATACAAAAACTGATCTTTGACTTCTTGGTTTTGCAGCAAGCTATCCATCGCCATAAATCTCGCTTTTTCATATCCATCTACACTGTTCCGAAGTGTGGTATCTTGTTTCATTATTTCGCTTACCGTTTCACCTACTCGACGGTCTATCAATGCTTTGTAGGATCCTGACTTCAGCAAATCTGATCTGTTTAGATCCAATGCAGCAATTTTTGCTTTAACATCCTCTTTCGGGAAATCAACAGAATCTTGACTTATTTTGTTGACATAAGCATGGTACATTGGATATTGACTGTCCAAAAGTAAAGGCTGATATTCAATGTAAGCTTTTTCTAATTTTACAAACTCTTCATCAATTCCTTCTTTTTGGTTAAGATCTTCTAATTGTGAAGTAAGTGTAGCAAAGAATTCATTCTTTTTTGCAAAATAAGCATCTTTATCCAGCATCATCAATTCCATCATATTGCCCATTCCACTATCCCTGTAGAGTTTGTCCCTCTCGAAAATAAAAGTGTTTTCGGCAACATGATCTCCGTGAAGTTTAAATGAATTTTTGAAATCTTCGGAGTTAACTTCGACAAATATACTGTCTCCAGGGCTTAAGAATAGACTAAAACCTTCGCGACCGGCTCTTACTGAATAGTTATCGGATGATTCTGCATCAAATTCAAGTTGAAAACTTCCATCTTCAGATACGGAGGTCTTGGCAATCTCTTGATCTTGATAAATGTTAATTTCTTTTGCTTCTGTATTTAATAATTTACCAGCAATAATGACTTTTGGATTGAAAACTTCTTCTTTTCCGCAACTAAAAATCAAAAATGCCAAGGCCATCATTAATATTGAATGCTTTTTCATAGTGTTAGGTATTAAGATGAGTTAATTATGATTTAAAATTTAACCAGTAAATGTTAAAAATCATAATTATTATTGTTTTTTAACAAATTTTGGAATGGATGGTAAAAAGTCATATGGTTAATTGCTATGATACTAGGTGAAAAGTCAAAATTCAAACTCATGCGGAAATTCACCGATTTTGTGCCGGCAATAGATTGGATGGATTTCCTTCTAATTATAATGTTTTGTTTTGGTGAACCCTTAAAACTGCCGACTTAAACCAATTCTCTCAAATCAACAGGTACTACTCTGGAAACGCCCGCTTCAATCATTGTGATTCCATAAATAATGTCTGTGCTAGCCATGGTACGTTTATTATGTGTGACAATAATAAATTGTGATTCTTTAGAGAAAGTCTGTATGATATTGTTGAACTTATCAATGTTTGCGTCATCCAATGGTGCATCGACTTCGTCAAAAATACAAAATGGCGCAGGCTTCAAGAGATAAATTGAGAAAAGGAGTGATGTAGCTGTCAAAGTTTTTTCACCACCCGAAAGTTGGTTAATAGTCAAAGGTCTTTTTCCTTTTGGCTTTGCCATAATCTCAATGGGACTTTCAAGTGGATTATCTGGATCTACTAGTTTCAAGTCGCAATCATCTTCCTCAGTAAACAAAGACCTGAATACTTTGACGAAATTCTCCTTGATTTTCCCAAAAGCATCCAAAAACGTCTCTTTTGCTACCTGATCGATTTCTTTGATTGTTTCCATCAATGAATTTTTGGCCTTCACCAAATCTTCTTTTTGAGCAGTAATAAAAGTATGCCTTCCTTTGATTTCATCATACGCTTCCATAGCCATAGGATTGATAGGGCCAATCTTATCAAGTCTTTCTTTACATTTCTGCACAATCTGACGGATTTCGGAATCATCCAAAGTCAAGTACGTTTCGTCCACTTCAGGATTTTCTTCCATTAAGCTGTCTAAGTCTATTTCAAACTCGACGCTCAAGCGTTCTTTCATACTATTTAGCTTCAGCTTGACTTCATTGAGTGCATTATGTAGTTCTTGGATAATGGTATCCATACTTTCCTTACTCTTCTGAAGTTCCCTGATCTGCTTATCAGCAGTATCTATTTCTCCCCTTGAAGCATAGTACTCTTTTTCTGCTTCATTGACACCCTTTTCTATACTCTCTTTTTCTGTATAAAGCTCAATCAATTCATCATCCTTGATCTCATTATTATCAAGCAATGACCTGATTTCCTGATCTATTGAACTGTGTTCAACTTGAGATTTTTCAATTCTTTCTTTACTTCCTTCGAAAGCACTTCTTTTGAACTCGATTTCCTGCTCAAGACTTGTGGCTCGATTGAGGTGCTGATGATAGAGAATATTTTCCTGGTTGAATGCGGCTGATTTTTGGGAGAGGCTTTCGGACTCACCTTGAAGCTGCTCGGTCAAGGTTTCTAATTCTATTTCCAAATATTCAAATTTCGCCTTTTCATTTTCCAGTTGGGGAATGATCTGGGAAAGACTTTCCTGCAATTCTTCTATTCTATCAAGAATATCCTCTTTTTTATTGGCATTGGAAGAAAGCATTTCGCTGAGCTGCTCTTTCTTGGTCCTAATTGAAACATACTCCTGATTTACTTCATTGATTTCCAGTTGTAATGCTTCTATTTTTGATTTATAGGAAACCTCCTTCAACTTTAGAAGATCGCTTATTTTCTTATCAAGATTTGATCTTGTGGAGCTCACTTTTTTATTGAGTTCCTTTATTTCTTTTTCCAGTTTCTCCAAGTTCTTGGCTCTACCGATCCTTTTACCTTCAAATAATCCCACTGATCCACCTGAAATACTGAATTTCCTTTTGGTGAATTTGCCGCTTTCAGTAATAAATATTGCATTGTGATCTTCTGGAAAGTCATGGTATTCACCTTTGACGATATAGACATCATCAAGGATGAAACTGATAAGTTTGGCGTATTTTTCATCAAACTCAATGATTTCAGTTGCTGCTATAGCATTTGAAAAAAGCTTGTTTTGGGAAGCTTGAAACCTATCAAAATGCTCCAGGACAAAGAAATTAGCTTTTCCTCTTGCCGCATCACTTAGAAGGTTGACAGCCATAATGGCTTGGTCTTGGGTGTCGACTACATAATAGTTCATGTAGCCTTCTAGATAGTTTTCTATCGTCACTCTATACCTTTCATCAGTAGTCAAAATGTCTGAAAGTAGGGGAGTGTCTTTACCCCAATTTGAGTTTTTCTTTAAGAATTTGATCGCTTCTGGAAATCCTTCTAAATTCTCTACAAGTGATTTGGTTAGGTTAAATTCATTTTGTTTTGCATCGAGTTTACGCGAAGTTTGTGTGACTTCCTCACGGATCATTTCGATGACTTTGTTATGGTCTTCGATTTTCTGGTTTTGATCTTCTTCCTTGGCTTTGATTTGGGCTAATTCTGATGATTTATTGTCCAAATCTTCTTTTAGCAAATGTAATTTATCTTCAAAATCCGCCAAATTTGCTTCTTGGCTATTATCATCTGAAGCAGTTTTTTCTAATTCTTGCTTCAGTGTAGATAGTTGTATTTGCTTGATTTCCTGATCTTTGGATAGTTGATAGACAGCATCCTTTTTGATCGAAAAATCTTTGCTTATCTCTTTTTGTTTTTCCTGAATGGAGGTTTGTGAGTTCTTTTGGTTTTCAAATGCTTCCCGCAATTGTTCCACAGTTACTTCTTTTTCAGCAAGTAGCTTATTGGCGCTTTCCAGCTCTTGTTCCAATGATCTGATACTGAACCCTGCACGATCATTTGACTTTCGGTCAGTATCGATTTGTTCTCTCAGTTTTTGGGCACGATCTTCAAGAAACCTCAACCTTTCATTCTTTATCTTTTTGTCAGATTCAAATTGACGGATTTTGTTCACATGATCATTGAGTGTTTTTTGTCTAGAGGAAAGCAACTTTTCCTTTTGGAGCAAATCTGCCTTGCTAAATTCCAAAAAAGCTTCTTTTTCAGATACTTTGGCATTGATCATGACTTTGTTGTCACTCTCTGATTCAATTTTTTTACTTAGTTCTATTAAAGTATCGCTGTGTTTTGCTACAGATTTTTTTGCTAAGTTGATACTTGCTTCTTTGTATTCCTGCTTGATTTCAAAGTATTTGGCAGTTTGCTTGGCTTGTTTTTCGAGGCTTTTGAGATTTTTCTCTATTTCAAAAAGTACATCTTCAACACGATCAAGATCGCCATCGGTATCTTCTAGTTTCCTTAGTGTTTCTTTTTTTCTAGCTTTAAATTTTGAGATTCCGGCGGCTTCCTCAAATAGATCCCTTCTTGAATTATTTTTGTCATTCAATAACTCCTCTATCATTTTCAATTCAATAATCGCATAACTATTGGAATTGATCCCTGTATCCATGAAGAGGTTGGTGATATCTTTAAGCCTACAGGCGATACCATTCAGCAAATATTCACTTTCACCACTTCTGTAATATCTTCTTGTAATGGTCACATGGGTATATTCTGTAGGAAGAAGGTTTTTTGTGTTTTCAAAAGTCAATGAAACTTCAGCCAAATTGGTTGGTTTCCTGTTTTTTGTTCCATTAAAAATAACATTCTCCATCTTATCAGACCGGAGCATCCTTGATTTTTGTTCACCCAAAACCCATCGAATGGCATCTACGACATTGGATTTTCCACACCCGTTAGGACCTACCACACCAGTGATGCCTTTGTCGAAGTGAATGACCATACGATCACCGAAACTTTTGAAGCCTTTTATCTCTAGCTTACTTAATAGCATGCTTTATTCGGATTAATTGTGAACAAGAAACAAATTTATAACTATATTAGAATCATCAAAAAGAAAAATCGTGGACGCAGGTAATATAATTTATATAGTAGCAGTAATCATTTACTTTATTTACACCGCTGTAAAGAAGGGGAAAAAGAATGAAGATGTCAATTTGCCGGATCAAGATCCTAATATAGACCCGGGTCAAAGGCCAGTTTCTTTTGAAGATCTACTAAAAGAAATTAGAGGAGGTCAAAAAGAAAGAGAGAGAGATTTGGAGCATTCTGGGCAAGGGACAGTCATAGAAGATAGGAAATGGTCAAAACCTGTAATTTCTCCAGAGCCAGAGCAAGAAAAATATGTAACAAGTTCGGATAAACTGAGGAAAAATCAACCTGAAAATGACAAATACGGTGATTATTCAGGTTCTATCTCTAGCAGTGAAGTCCCAAAGTTGAAAACACTTGACGAGCAAGTAAGTATAAATTCTTCACTGACAGGATTGAAAGTAAGTGAATCAAGAACTTCCAAAAGAAAGTCTACCAAGAATAATCGATATCAAAAAATGCTCTCCAACCCAAAATCAGTAAGGGATGCAGTAATCTTAAGCGAGATCCTGAATAGAAAGCATTTTTAGTATTTTTTTTGTTTAACCTTTTTAATTAAACATTCCACAATATTTTTTGTTAAAGATTGTAATCCAATACAAACTTTAAACTCGTATTTGTGGACATGGAAGAAATCAATACAAACAAAACAGGCAATCTTTCGGTACAAAGAAGAGATTTCCTTAGAAAAACAGGCTCTTTGGCAGTAATGTCAATGTTCGGAGTTGGATTTTTCACTTCTTGTGCAAGTGATGATGATACAAATCCATCTGGAAACAATCCAAATCAACCATCACCCTCAGAAGGCATCACTGTCACCAATGATACTGTGGCTATTGATTTGACTAAAGTATCAAATCTAAATAATGCAGGAGGATGGATATTGATTACTTCTGCAAGAATGCTAGTGGTCAACACAGGAGGTGGTTTTAGTTCCCTGACGTCAGTGTGTACCCATACTGGTTGTGATAGAAACTGGTCATTGAACAATGATCAATTTGTATGTTCTTGTCATGGATCTAGATTCACAACTGCTGGGGCTGTAGTCCAAGGTCCTGCTTCAAGACCTTTAGCAGCTTTTTCCAATAGCAGATCAGGAGATATACTCACTATAAATAGAGGATAATGAAAAATCTAATCGTTTTTTTCTTGTTCCTTTTTGTTCTTACAATTTCAAGGGAAGCTTTTGCTCAGGTGTATAAGACTGAAGGTGGAAATGTGGAGTTCTTGTCAAAAGCTCCCTTGAATGAGTTTACAGGTAAATCTGAAAAACTTAATGGATTAATTGATCTTGAAAAAAATGATCTCGATTTTTTTATTGATTTGAATACATTGAAGACAGGGATTGGACTTAGGGATCGCCATATGAGAGAAAATTACCTCGAAACAAAAAAATATCCCTTTGCTGAATTTGTTGGAAAGATAAAAGAAAAAGTAACTATCAAACCTGGTGAAAGCAAAGATGTAACAGCAGTTGGCAAATTCAAAATACATGGTATAGAAAAGGAAATTAGTGTTCCTGGAAGAATTACGGCGACCTCAAACAACGAAATTAAGCTTGAGGCAAGTTTTAAAATCTTGCTATCGGATTATAAAATAGAGATCCCAAAAGTTGTATTCTATGAACTGGCAGAAGAACAAACAGTGAGCATTTCAGCAATACTTAAAAAATAAGCTATGAAAGTAAGATTTATTCTAATAATGTTTTTTCTTTCACAGCCAATAATGGCACAATTGGAAAGGAAATTAGACAACGAAACACAAGAGGTAGATTTGATTTTTCATGCGCCTAGACACATTAATTTGCTTACAGTAGAACCACTGGATAAGAAAACCTTGCACTTTGCAATCATGCACACTTTTGGTCCTTTGAATGGAGGAGTTCAAAACCTATTTGGTTTGGACAACGGTGCGAATATTCAATTTAGTTTTGAATATGCATTGGGTGAAGATTTTTCATTGGGGGCTTCCAGATCTAGTAGAGATAAGTTTTACAATCTTTATGGAAGATATCATCTATTGAAGCAAACACAAGACGATGCAATGCCCATTTCCCTTTCAATGATGGGGGGAGCCGGTGTAAATACATCTGATTATACTTTTTTACAAAACGAAAACCCAAGCTTTAGTGAAAGAACAAGTTTCGCAGCTCAGCTGATGCTAGCAAGAAAATTCAGTGATAAATTGAGCGTGCAGGTATCACCTATGATGGCATACTTTACAGACCCAAATCCAATATTTTTTATCGAAGGCGATCAAAATTTATATCTGGCAGTAGGTTTAAGTGGGAAATATAAGATTACAGGAAGATCTTCCTTAACTTTTCAATACATCCCAAATCTAAATAATGATTTGAGGAACAATGTGGGAGTAGGCATCGATGTAGAAGCTGGTGGACACGTATTTCAAATGTACTTCGTAACCTCCCAAGCACTCAATGAACAATATCTTCTTGCGGCAGGAAATGGAAGAATTGGTGAAGAATTTAGAATTGGATTCAATGTGAATCGAGTTTTTGCCACGGGAAGGAAGAGAAAGTAATTAGATTTTAGTTGATTGAGTTATTGGTGAATTGAGTTATGGGTTGATTAGGTTATTGAGTTATTTGTTGATTGGGTGACTAGGTTCTTGAGTTAATGGTTGGTTGGGTAATTGGGTAATTAGGTTATTGAATTATTAGTTGATTGGGTAATTGTTTCATGTAGTACATCTTGGTACATAGTACTTGGTACATTGCTTTAGAAGCATTGATTATTTTTCTAGTAGCACGAATTCAATTAGGAATTGAGATCTATGGGAATTTAGATTTTTTAAAAGTATCTTTTGGCTTTAAAAATTACCTATGGCACAATCATCCCAAGTAGAACAACAGAAGATCCTTAGAATATTTAAGTTAATCAATTTGCTTAGAAGCAATATCGGGAAGCCTGTTCACAAGCTTGCAGAGACTTTGGGTACTGATACACGCACAATCTATAGATATTTCAAATTGTTGGAAGCACTGGGTTTTCAGATTGAAAAAAAGCATTCGAAATTTAGAATAATTGATAGAGTTGAAAATCCTGATGATTATAATTTTGGGACTTTTTCGGAGGAGGAGATAAATTTTGTTGGAAATTTGATAAAAAAACAACCGAAGAAAAATCTTCTTAAAGATTCTATTCTTCAAAAAATCACTTTAAGATCTGACTTTCAAAAAAGTGTAAATCAATTGTTTAATGCAAATCTAGGTAGGTTTGTAGATTTGCTTGTAAATGCCATCAAGGGAAAGAATCAAGTGATACTGAAGGATTACTACGCACCCAGCAGTGATTCGATCATGGATAGATTAGTAGAACCAGTTTCATTCAACAAAAATTTTGATGCCATCCATGCTTTTGAGATAGAAAGTAAAATGATGAAAGTTTTCAAAATAGAGCGAATAGGTGAAGTTCAGCTGACCAGTACCAATTTTGAATATGAGGCACTGCATGAACCCTTAGAGCAAGGGTTGTTTGGGTTTTCAGGAAAAAACAATTTCCATATTCATTTGAGATTAAGCAAGCGGGCGTATCAATTGATGATGGAAGAATATCCCGATGCCAAGCCTTTTGTGTACACCAAAAACCGCAATCAGTATTTCTTCGAAGGTGACATCCCACAACTTCCTGGAATCGCAAGATTTATTCTAGGATTGCCAGGGGAAATCGCAGTGATAGAAGGAGAGGAGCTTAAAGAATATTTGGAAGTGCAGATTGGAAAGATGAAGTTTTGGCTGTGAGTTTTTGAACCGCAGAGGCGCAGAGGACGCAGAGGGTTAACTTTGCGCCATTGCGGTTTATCTTTTCAAAAAGCGGCAAGAAATTATTTTATAAGTCACTGGTTTTAAATTATCAATATCCTTTTTAAACTATCTAAAATTTGAACCGCAGAGGCGCAGAGGACGCGGAGAGTTAACTTTGCGCCTTTGCGCCTTTACGGTTTATCTTTTCAAAAAGCGGCAAGAAATTACTTTATAAATCAGTGGTTGTAAATTATTAATATCCTTTTTAAACTATCTAAATTTGAACCGCAGAGGCGCAGAGGACGCGGAGAGTTGACTTTGCGTCCTTAGCGCCTTTGCGGTTTATCTTTTCAAAAAGCAGCAAGAAATTACTTTATAAGTCACTGGTTGTAAATTATTAATATCCTTTTTAAACTATCTAAATTTGAACAGCAGAGGCGCAGAGGACGCGGAGGGTTAACTTTGCGTCCTTTGCACCTTTTCGGTTAGTTTATTAAAAAGCAGCAAGAAATTACTTTATAAGTCACTGGTTTTAAATTATTAATATCCTTTTTAAACTATCTAAATTTGAACCGCAGAGGCGCAGAGGACGCGGAGAGTTAACTTTGCGTCCTTTGCGCCTTTGCGGTTTATCTTTTCAAAAAGCAGTAAGAAATTACTTTATAAGTCACTGGTTATAAATTATTAATTTCCTTTTTAAACTATCTAAATTTGAACAGCAGAGGCGCAGAGGACGCGGAGAGTTAACTTTGCGTCCTTTGCGCCTTTGCGGTTTATCTTTTCAAAAAGCAGTAAGAAATTACTTTATAAGTTACTGGTTATAAATTATTAACTATCCTTTTTAAACCATCAATTACCCTTACGCTGTTAAAGTTTATCAGTACCCCAAGCTTCAAGTCCTTTAATCTCAAATAAGTTAAAATCTGTGCCGTGTGAATATCGGCAAGAGCATCAACAGCTTTGATTTCTATAATGACTTTATTTTCTACTAGTATGTCTATTCTATAACCAGCATTTAATTGCACCTCTTTATAAATTACAGGAAGAGTGACTTGAGTTTGAATATTTAATCCTAATTGCCTTAGTTCATAGGCCAAACATACTTCATAACTGCTTTCCAATAAACCAGGGCCTAACTGTTTATGTACTTCTATTGCAGCACCAACTATTTTTTGTGAAATTTCATTTTCGGTCATAATTTATTTCTTTGAACCGCAGAGGCGCAAAGGACGCAGAGGGATTTCTTTTCGAACACTGTGTCTGTGCGGTTGTATTTTTTTTGAATCAGAGAAATTAATTTACAATCATAATTTACCGCGGAGGCGCAGAGGACACAGAGGTGTTTCTTGGGGAACTCTGTGAATCTGTTGTAAGTATTCCTTAATTAAAGTTTTTCTCTGCATAATTTAGAAAAACAAAGCTGTTAAATCAAAAAATCATTATTTTGAAATCATTGTAAAGGTATTATTAGATGTGATTTTTTTTGGTCAATGAGATTTACTTAAGGATGTTACACCCCTCTGTTTTTACTAATAAATTCCTCAACCGATTTTTCATAATCTTCATCTTTACCTATTTTTTCATTTATTCCATAATTTGGAGAGTGGTAATCGACTCTTACAAATTGACCAGGTAGATCTTTTAGATCTTTATTTATGTTAGTTTGCATTTCATTTTTCAAATCTAATTCAATATTAGGATTTTGAGGATCTGGATTTTGGCTATCAAATTTTTCGGTCAGGAGCTTTTGAAGATTTGAAGCTCTTATAAAGTTCCTTTCTTCAATATATGCAGATATTTTTAAGTTGTATGGCATATTTCTAGGTAGTCTTAATGCCATCAAATTCTCTTTATTCAACATTATCTGCCTATTGTATTTAGGAGAAGATGGATAAATATTCAATGCTGCATTTTTTCCTGAGCCACCAAATCTGTCTCCAACCAAATGCGCATTATCAAAACCTCCTCCAGCTGAATCTGTAGCTCCACGAGGAATTCCATTTTCCTTAAACTTCAAATCCTTACCGTCGACAATTCTATTTTGAATTTGAGTGGGTACTTCTTTTGAAATTTCATCAAACCTGACTTTCACTTCAAAACAAGGCCCTTCTTCTCCTCTTGAAGTTTTAGTTTTATATTGGGCTTTAAAAACCTTTCCTTCTTTTGAAACTGAAATTGTCTCTGGAATATAATTTCTGTGGTATCCTTCTTCAGCCACAACCAGCTTATTATCTACAATTGCTAATTTTTCATAGCCTTTATCTGCCATGTTTGCTCCTCTCATGATCAAGATACATGGGATTCCTCCCACAACTCTTTCCTGCGTAAAATAGACTTTTTTCCCTTCAACCAGATTTCCTTCACCATTCAGTGCATTCGAAAAACTTTGGGAAAGGCCACCGTTATTTTCATCAAATATCACGGTATTAAGATACGTATCCAATAATGGTAGGCCATTTGGATTACTGGTGCTATCTCCATCTGTTTTTGAACCTGGTGCGGTTGTTCCATCACTCCCTTTCCAGTCGTACTTCCATTCTTCACCATCTAGCCTCGGTGTAATCGACTTAAATACTGGATGCTGGGCTTTTGTTTTTCTGGCTACTTCTTGTACTTGATCAATTGTCAACTTACCATCACCATCTCTATCTTGTCGCTTATCTTCTTCTATTAGGAATTTTTCCCCATCAGCTATTTTTTTGTCTTTCTCCGGATCATTCTTTGAATCTTTATCTCCTCCAAACCCTAATCTCTTCAAGAAGCTCTTGCCCAACTCCTTAATCTTCATCCAAAGTTTAGTAATTGCTTTGGCGACTCTTTCTTGGATTTTGGTGATGATGGCGACTACTTTGGTAGCGAGTCCACCGATTCCGAGCAGGTTTGCCAAGAACCCAATAACCAAAGGAATGGCTCTGGCAAGTGCACCTTCTATGGCGTTGGCTACTGCTGTGATGCTTCCTGATGCTACGGCTCTTACGCTTTCCACAAATGCACTGACCAATTCTATAATCTGTGCCGCTTTTTGAACAAAGAATGTGACCACATCTATGATTGCCATTGCAGCTTTGATAAACGCACCTACAGGAGATAGCAAACCAAGCAGCCATTTGATACCTGCGCCAATGATAGTATCTCGGATCATGGTCTTGATTCCTTCGATCACCAGTTCTTTGAGGTCATTGAACTGCTCTTTGATGTATTCCCAAAGTCCAGTCAGACCTTCATTCTTCAAAATCATGATGATTTCAAAGCCAGTTTCTAATGCCTTCATCACTGGCTCACCGATTACCTTGACTCCAATAGCCCTGACTCTGTCCCATGTGAATCCAAGGATTTGACTTGCCAAAGAGAAGATTCCTTTCAGGGAGAATATGTCCTCTGGCATTTGGATTCCAACATTTCCTAGGGCTCCTGTGAGCCAACCAATCAATCCTGCCTGAAGGTGAGTGAGAATGTTCTTCCCGAAGTTTTCCAATCCCAAAGCAATTCCACTGAATAAGTTTTTCAAGAAGCCAATTGGATCTTCAATGATGGTGTTGACTACATCGGCAATAGCACTTAGAAGGTTCAGGAACATATCCTTCAGTGCAATGATTACTCCAATTACTTCACCAATGGCATCCATGGCCATGTCTATCAAACCTCGATTCTCAGCTTGCATTTCTTCAATACGGGCATCTACTTCCTGCAAACTTTCCATGTATTGCGCAGCTAGACTATCTACCAATGCAGTTTGTTTTTCATTGACACTGTCATCTAGGCTATCAAATTGACTTTGGATAGTTTCGGCAGCTTCTGTACCGATGCTTTGTAAGTTTTCAGGCAATTCTGCTACATATTTCGCAACTTCATTTCGTCCTTCCTGAATGGTGTTCTTAGCTAGATTGAGTTCATTGGCTACTTTTTCCGCTATAGGATCGAGAGCCTTGTCTATGTAATCTATGTAAACTTGTCTTCCTTCAGTGAAAAAATCATTGACTTCATCAGGCATACCAGCAAGTTTATCATATGCCCATCTTGCTGCGCCATCTAAACCACTATAGCGCTCAGCTTTGTAAGCGCGCATTTTTCTATCCACATATTGCTCAAATAATTGCTTCGCTTTGGTAGCGGCTTCGGTGAACATCTGCGTGACTTTTTCTTCCAAAGTATTGAGAATGCCTTCTACTTTGGTTTTTGTCTTTACATAAATCGCATTGATGTCAGCAGCTATTCTTGTCCTTTCAGCGGAATCATTTGCACCTGTTTGCTCTTGTGTCTGTGCCAATCCTTCGAAAGAAGCTTGCCTGTCTCCATGCATCTCTTGAAGCTGGCCTTGACTGATATTTTCGGCAGAAGCTGCCGTAGCTCCTAAGGTAGATTGCTCTCCTGCTCTAAATTGTTCAGGAGCTGAATTTGCATGTTCTTTTGCAGATTCCTTAGAGCTTAAAGCTTTGGAAAAACTAGGTTCATTTGCATTTGCAAGTTGCTGCTCACTGATATTATTGCTCTCCATCTGTTGCTCAACTTCCTGAACATTGTCTTGAAGTGGAGTGCTTACCTGACTCTCTGGTCTTGGGCTTGGCATTGATCGATTTGCCGAGATACTCGCAGGAGTTTCACCGATATTTGGAGCAGGTATTTCTTCGATTTCCCGCGCTACAACTGCATCCACATCGGGTTCAGCTTCACTTGATGCTGCTATTGGGCCAGCTGATTGTTCTTGCTCTTGGTTTACTTGTGAAGTAGCGTTTTCCTGAATTTCTGAGAGGTTGTTGTGTTGATCAAATTCTGTAGCTTCTTCGGCATTTGCAGGTAGTTGCATCTGCGCAATCTGAGCCATCAAGGCTGCTTTGAAACCAGCTGCATCAAATTCATTAGGCTCTTGGGCAGCCATCGCTTCAACCTGACTTGTTTGGGCAGCACCCATACTTTCGTTTGCTGCGATAGGAGCAGCTCTTTGGGCTCTTTGAGATTCTACTTCAGGATTTTCATGTTGGGAAGTCTGTGCTGCAACTTGCTCACTGGCATTGACTAGCGCATTGAAAGCTGGATCTTCATAAGGAGAACTTGGATAGGAAATTGCTTCCTCATTTGAAGTTTCAACAGCTTGACCTTCAGCATTTGATTCGCCTTGCAAAATTTCCATTTCTGGAATTTCTACAGTTGGTTGGTCTGTATTTTCTGAGGAAGAACTTGCTGCTTCTGAAGTAAGAGAGGAATTTGTATTACCACTTGATGCACTAGATTCAGTAGCAGGAAAAAGGGAATCTTGGAGCAAAAATGAATTGGAAGTATCATCCAAGAGCATATCTTGATCCAAATTAAGTGAGTTTTCAGACCATATAGGTTTTGAATCGATCAATGACTGACTTTCCTTATTTGGAGAATTAGTTGACCGATTTTTAGTTTTTGGTTTTTCTATATGGCTTGCTACAACTGACATTTTTTATTTACCAATGAACAAATAGGCTATTCTTCAACCAAGGAAACTTTACGATTGAAAGATTCCATGGCAATGATTCAAGAAGAATATCCTGAGACATTCTCTTGATTGTTAATCTTTTACTTTCTAATTCAAGTTTTCCTTCTCTTGTGAAAAATAACTCTCTCAAACCCTCAGGTGATGTGTTTTTTAATTTCCCCCAATGACCTATTGCAGCCATCAAAAGACTATTTGCTTCTTCCTTTATATTTGTTTCTAATTCAAAGAACCTATCAACCGAAAATTCTATAGGTACTCCACATAGGAATTTTTCAAATACCAAACTATGCTCATATGCATAGGATTTTCCAGTTGAGAGATAATGCAACGAATGAATTGCGAGGTCATAACTTTCTTTTGGAATGCTATTTTTTTTATCTAAAACACCGATTTTTTTATAGAAATTAAGGAGAAAAGGATGGATGATAATCAATCCTGCATTATCAATATAAATTGTTGCTTGTTTTTCAGCTGCTTTTTTCTCCTCAACTTTTTCTTTTGGTTTTTCTTTGACCATACTTTTGTTTTCACTTTTTAGAAATTCAAAAAACTCTTTTTCTCGTAACCTCGGGTTGAAAAGCTGCTGAAAAATTACAAAGTCAGTTAACTTTAGTAAAGATGAAATTGGATTGACAGAGTTGTCTGATGTATTATTGCCTACAAAAGATAGTGACCTAGTCAATTTTATGAATTCCTTGTACTCAAGTCTTCTTAAATCTGGAATGATCTCGTTTAAGATTGCTGTTGATTTGGAAGGAAAAAACCATGATTTATAAAATACCAATGCCCAAACCAAAACTCTATTTTTTGATTGAGCTTGCTTTATGATTGTTTTGCTTTCTAATGGAGAAAATGTTGTTTTTTGACCAAAAGTCAAAATTTGAAATATCAATTCATTTTCAATCTGTTTGATGAATCTTAGAAAGGTTTTAGGATTCTTTTGGAAGGTGATTTTTAATTGGGAAATCAACTTCTTTTGGGAGGTTTTTAGATTCTTAGTTTTCAAAAACTGCCTTAATTCCGTATCCAAATTATAATTTCTTGGCGCAAACCATGGTAGGGAGCCATTTGACAGAAAGTATATCAATATTTCAATAATGCCTTTTGAAGTTTCAGCTATTGGTCTTTTTGAATCAATTTTAGAAAGAATTAGTTGATCTAACTTTCTCTTCATTTCTGTTTCTAGCTGTGCTTCATTAAACCCAAAAATAGATTTATTTGTGATTAGACTTTTGAGATCAATCTCAAGTTCAGCTGCATTTATCCTTAGATTACCCTTAAACTTATAATTGAGTAGGATTTTTTCTAGAAGGGGTAGGACATGTTTATATACAAACAGTTCAGTATCCTTCATGATTTGTTTTGAAGTTAGTTTGGACTGTATCTGTACGTCAATTGCCAATTTTTCTACAATGATCAGCTCTTCTTTCATCCCAGTTCTTTTAGAATTGAAAGTAGCCTACTTAAATGAATGATCAAAATATCTTCATTGTCATTTGCTCCATTTTTTATTCTGAATTCAATTAACTCTTCAATAAGATTTCGCAATGCAAGCAACATCTTAGTGTATTCAGGGTTTTTGAGATGGTTTTCAATGGTATTGAAAAGCATATTAAAGGCTCCCGACATCTCTTCCAAAACTTTCCCATCAATGCACGTCATCATGGCATAAACCATTTCCAGACTGATTTTATAAACTTCTATGATTACTTCTCGGTGATTAAAGAATCGCTCATCGAATACCTTGCTATTGAGGTTTTCAAATGAATTATGAATACCACTAAAATTCCCTAAGTTGTTTCCAGAAATATAGCTCTTGGTATTTTTTTCAAAGTCTTGAACAAACTCACTTAGTGCGCTAAGATCTTTTTCAATTGAAACTCTTAGTTCAGATCTACCAATAAGTCTTGCAAGATTTACTTTTAAAGTTGAAAGTCGCTCCAAAGCTTTCGAAGAGCAATCACTTTCTTCTTTACCTTTGTGATCAAATTCAATATCAGTAGTCAGCAAGCCACATTCCGTTTGGATAGATAAGCTTACAGAATTTTTTCCTGCATTGAAATCAGTCAATTCTATTTTTTCTGATGTCTCTGAAGTGATTTTCTTTTTGTTAAAAGTCCAGTGAAATTCCTCCACTGAGATATTTGAAGTAATTACATGAAGATTACTTTCAGCTATGTATTGGTGACTTAAGACTAATTCTTTCTGCTCAATTATGGTGATGCTTTGCTTTGATTTTTGACCATTGAGGATGAAATAAATGGGCTTATCGTAAGCATCAAATTCTGCTGTGATAATTAGATTATTGCCATTTATACTGAGACCAGAATAATCTGATTCCAATGAAATTTTAGTCCTATTTGGAACTAGCGAAAATGGTATCGAGTCTTGATTTTTTGGGTCTTTACAATGCTGAGGTTCTATACTAAAGCTAATTGCTTCCTCATCTTCAATTGGCGGATTGATAGATATTTGTGACTCTTCTTTTCCGCAAGGTGTCTCGACCATTAAAGAGACTTTGATTTCCTTCTTGAATTCTTTGTCGATTATCAAATATTCAGAACTCTCTCCTTTAAATTCCTTTTCATTTATGTACCATTGATAATTGGCATAGGGTAAATTCGATTTGACAATAAAAGCTTCTCTTTCTTTGTCAAACTCATAGCTGAGTTCAAGTAAGCCTTTTTGAATTACTTTGATTGATTTTTCGAGTAATTTACCAGCTGAAACAAACTGTATTGGAATTTCAAAATCTTTGAAATTCTGATCAATGGAAAGTATGTTATTTTTGATGGAAAGTCCTTTGAAAGGGGTCGCTAGGTTAATTTCAGCATCTTGCGGAATGATTTCAAATGGAACCTTGACTGTTTCCTTATCTCGCTTACAGATCGTAGGTTCTATATCAAACTGAACATCTTCTTTATCTTCGATAGGTGGCGTGACCATAAATGCAATAGGAGCATTTTTGGAGCAGCAAATATAGGGGAGGGCAAAGTCTGCAATAACCCTATTGGTTTTGGCATTGTAAAGCAAAACAAAAGTACCTGCATTCGGCACACCGGCCATGTGTTCCAAACCTGGATGCTTTGCTACAAAATTTGAAAATCTGGTATCTTCTAAAATCCTCTTTTTTCTATCAATTGTTTCTTGGAATATCACTTTCAAAAAATCACCAGCGCAGCAATTTTCTTTCAACCTATTCAATATAGCCAAGTAATGGTCTTCAAAATCCTTTTTGACATAATCATTTCCTGCGTCATTGATAGTTTCTGAAATGAAATTAAATGCTTCATTAGTCAGTTTGCATAGGTTATCCAAAGCAGCTTCAAAAGACCCAAGTTTTGCTTCGTTGATGAAATTTATGTTTGTTGGAAATTCCTTATTCAACGTTTGAATAGCTGCCATTAGCTTGGTAGGGAAGGTGACTCTCATTTCCTTATCTACCTCAGCCCAATTTTTCAAATCTGGTATTACACTTACTAGTTGACCTTCATAAATGGCGACTAAATCATGGAATGAATAATTTCCTTTTACCTCATTGAAAGACTCGAAACCCTTTCCAATATCTTCTGCACCTTTTGTAATTGGGAAATAAGAAGTAGGTTGTTTGTAATAGTGAGCTTCTTCGACTACATCAAGTTTTCTAGTACCTGCAATGTTGACTACATTGTATAAATCAGCGTTTGATGTACTCTTTTTTCTTGACTCTTCTTTCGGTAATTCAGATTTAACCTCAGTTGTTTTTGCCTTTTCAGTACTGGAAGTCATCCCATAAATATCCCTAAATGAACCAACTGGATTTTCGTACACAGCACTCACAAAAGTTTCTCTTATAAAATAGTCCTTTACATGATTGTGGCCACCATCCGCTTTTGTACTGAAGCCTGTCAAAAATGTAGTCGCTGTTTGAAGTAAGCAAATCTGTTGTGCTCGCCATGCAGATAGATTCGTCTGAAGATCTTTAAACAAAACCGGGAAATCATTTAAATCCAAATCCTTCATTTCCATTTCAGAATTGAGGCAGACCACATCGAAATTCAATCCATATTCTACCTTTTTCTTAAGGATAGCATCCAATGCTGTAGCCCAGTTTAAATCGAAAGCTCCTTCAATTCTAAAGAAATCTTTGCAGGAAAGGTCAAAGCCCAAGTCTTTTTCACTGTTGATTTCTTGCTGATCTCTTTCAGTTGATCCAAATTTCCAGTTTTTTCTCAATGGTGAATTTTCGAGATAATATCTTGGTATGGCTTTTTCACTAAGATTAGCGCATAGTTTAGAAGGTCTGATTTGGATTTCGATATTTCTACCACCATTAAAATTCGTCACCATGGCATCTAATCGATTAAGAAGCATGTTGATTTTTCCTTTCACATTTTGATCATTTGCCAAAGCCGAAGATTTGTAAAAACCATGTCTGATTGAATCATCCTCAATGGTTCCCAAAAGAATATGTTTTGGAAACGAGTTAATTTCATGGTTGCATATAGAATCTATTTTAAGTGTCAAGTCTTTGATTTCATCATAAGTAGCCATTAAGTCAAGTAAAAAATCATAGTTGTATTGAGCATTTGGGAATGGTTTTGGAACAAAAATATTTCTGGCTTTCAATGATAAAGGCAATTCAAAACCGAAGCTTTTACCCAAAATTTCGAATAAATCTTTACAAGCTTGATTGAATCTAATGGTTGCTTCTTTTGCTACATCATTATATTTCTCCAAGTAAATGGACTCTTTTTGAATAAGAGTAGAGGCAATCACTCTTTCTATCTTTACATTTTTTCCTGTGAGGTCTTTGATTTTTCCAAATTGATTGAAAATTGTGTCATTTTTTAAGACTACTTTTCCTACATTTTCTTTGTCAATCAAAAAATAGCGAAGTCTGGAAATCTCAGGAATTCCTTGACTATCGCAATCAGATTCGTTGCAGACATCATAAGGTTTTGTATAATTTTCCAGGTACAGAACCACTACATAATCATTGATTTTGATATCTGAAATGTTTTTTGAAGATGGAAAACTCTTGGCTTCTTCTTCTGTGAGCAATTCCAAAATTGGGATGTATGATTCCTTTGATTCCAAAAATGGTTCATACTGAACCTTGTGATTACTGAAAGGTAAATAGGCTACAAAATCAATTCCCTGAATAGCTATAGGTGATTTTTTTGAATTTGAATTTTTATTTCTAAGCTTGATCAGATCCCCATCTGTAGTCAAAGCAGTTCCTTGACTTATGGTCAAAACATCGTCTGAAAGGGAAACTTCCATACCACAGACAATACCAGCACCCGTAAGGGCAAGTCTAGATAACCTGTCTTGATTGTCCAGATATTGTACGAGCAGATTGAGCTGTGCTGCTGTCAGAAGCTGATTATCTGCAAAAGATTTATAGTCTGAAGTGATGTTTTGAAGTTTCATGACTTGATGGTTAAAATTTTAAATATTGGTTCTACCAAGAATAATTTTTCCTTCAATCTCATTAGAATCGCAATCATGCAATTGACCAGGGAGGTAGAAATTATTCAGGTTATTTATAGCTTTGATGAGTAGAGGCAAGGTGTCTTGTTTGCCATTGGTTTTTTCTATCAGGTATTTCCTGAGATTTTCTTCAAACTGAAGCAAATCGTTATTGCTATCTTCAACAGTGTTTTTTCTATGACCTACCCAGCATATTTTTGCCAAAATATGGGCTGGAATTTCTTTGCGAATCAGGTCTTCTGCAAATCTCCTAAAATTGATGTCTGAAAATCTTTGGGTATAACCTGGAAGAACAATACTAAGTCTAAATGTATAAGGGTCGGCATTACATCCTTGATCGCAATCATCAGCACAAATAGGAAGATAATAGTTTTCATCTTTATGATTTTTACCCTCAGGAAGCATTAGCACATGTTCGATTAAGTGAATTCCTTCATCTGAAAATTCTTTCACAAAAAATTCTATTGTATCCAACACTGCATCCCTCACTTTATCAATAGAATTGAAAAACCTGTACTGACGGGCAATTATTCTTTTTGGATCACTGAAAGATTTAATGTTTGGGTTGATGATATTGAAAGAATACTTACCAGAATCTGATTTTACAATTTCGATTACATTGACTGTTTTTCTTTTGAAATTCGTGTTTTTGATATTTGAGATTGCTATTTTGTCTGTGTTTATGGCTTTGTAAACACTCTGATACATTTCTCTTTCAGCTGCCCGATAAGTGTTGTAATTTTCTGTGGCAGTAAGAATGATCTGGTTTTCACTGTTTTTTATTCTCCATCGGTATTCACTGGCATTGACTTTATAGATTTCTACAAATTTTTCAGTGATGGTTTCCCTTTTGTAAGAGTTCCCTTCAGCCATTTTGATTCCCAAAAGGCCAGCAATTCTATTTTCCAAGCCAGACACATTCGAGCTGTTCCATAATGTCTGATCTGTTTGCTTGTAATAGTTGAAAGCTGATGCTCTGCGACTGCTTATATGGTCGTAATTTTCCAAAAATGCCTGTTTGTTGTCATGAACAATTTCCTCTGATGCATCGCCATATATACTTTTCATAAGAAAAGCATAGTTTCCGAAGTTTTCTGAAAATCTAGCAATCAAATGATCCTTGATCTTGGAATTTCTTATTTCTTGATCATCAAAATTTTGGAGTAAATCTTTTGGATCAAATTTTTTGAAATCTATAATCAAATCCTCTATTCCTTTGATATCAGAAACTGTTTGGGAAAAATAGCTATTGGATAGTCTTCCTGAAATTGAAAGCTGATCTTTTACATTTTCAAGATGTTTGAAATAACTTGCCAAAATTTGATCGAAAAAAAGTAAATACGTCTTCAATTGTTTTGCTTGGGCGTGCCTGATACGGGGTTGATTCTTCGAAAGTCCATGATTGCCGATTCCATAATTTTCAGGGAAATTATGAGTGATACTTTGATAATTCCCAATTTTGAAATTATTCCCTTTGGGAAAAGAAAGGGTATTGTTAGCTGCAGTTTTTTCTAGATTATTGGCTATACTTTGCATCAAAATCTTCCTGTAATTTTGGATTTTTTGAGAATCCAAATTAATTGGAAGACCTTGCTTTTTGAAGGAAAAAACACTTTTGCCTTTACACAAAACCGGCTTGTGGTTGGCTTTGATGCAAAGGTTCCAAAGATCATCTTGCTCTTGTTTTTCGTTGCAAAAACTAATGCTCATATCATGGATCAAAATTACACCTTCTACTTTGAGGATGAGATTCATCAAATCACTCAATCGAACCTCTGATCTCAATTCATTTTTTTCAAGCTCTTCATCGATAATGAACCCATGTTTCAGAAGAGGTCCCTCAAAAATCGCCTCTGTTGCATATCCTTTAGCTGTCATTTCTGCCAAAGAATTGAATCTTACCTTTGGTGAAAAATAGTTTTCAATTGCCAAAAGTATTTGTGCATTGATAAGATTTTCATCTGCTTGAGGGCTGATTTCAATATCAGCACAAACCCTTATTTCTTGTTTGTCCACTGTTTTGATCTCAACAAGGTCCTCACAGAGATTTCTATTGGCGTGATAAGTCTTTCTAATTTGTTCAATCAATGGCTTTGGATTGATCACATCATCGGCAAAATCCACCCAAAGTGTATGCAATCCCTTGATCTGAGTATCTCTGCGTAATTCTCTAGGTACATCTTCAAAAGCTTTTGCCAAGAGACTGACTTTTGCATCCCGACAGTTGATAAATAGTTTTTTTGAAAAAGGCCTCAAAAAGCAATTATTGATTTTGAGAGGGTCAATATCCAAGAAAAGTTTTCTGTAATCGAGTGCAGTCAATGCATGATTGCTCATGATCTTATGTGCTTCAAAAAATTGATCTCCACCTTTATCAAAATTCAGCAAATCTTGAATAGGCATGCTAATCCTTAGTCCCAAATCAGTAATGGCGTAGCACAATATCTCAAGCGTAGTAATGCCAGGATCATGGGTATTGTAATCCGTCCAAAGTTTTCGGCCAAACTGCTCGATATATTCTATTCCCTTTTTCCTAAGGAAATCAAAGTCTAGATCATCTTGCGTCTGTATATTTTTTGATATTTTGAGATCTGGAATAGCCATACTTTTATACTTTTGAACAATTATCAATGGACAGAGATACCAAATGAGATTCATCACTCACGATAATATTACTTGGGGAAGTTGCCCTTACTGTGTTCTCTATTGGCTTGTTGTCAATCCTCAATTCAAGCTTTGATATATAGTCTATATAACTCAGATTTTCAATGAAATATAGAATCTGACTTTTATGAAATTCTTTGTTGAAATTGAGTAAAATATTGTTTTCAAAAGCCCATGGAGAAAGAAAATTCGTTATGTCTTTTTTGAGTTGATTTTGATAAAAATTAAAATCCAATCCTTGAAGAATCTTTATATTTACCGTTATACTCAGCTTTTCATAATCAGGGTTGATTACATGGATTTCTATGGCGGGACTGATATATCTGCTAACAAACATTTTTATTTCCTCAAGCTTTCCACTGCTTACCCTTGGGTATATTATCTTTTCTGTATCAAACTGCCTAGTGCTTGGAACAACTACGATTGTAACATGACCCGGAGCATTAAAGCAGGTGGGACTGGTATGATTGAGGCACTTGACAAGGATCAAATCTGGAAACGCTTCTAAAATCAAGTGTTCGTAATCCCATTGAGTAATAGCTCGATTTTTATGGCGAAGTCTTTCTGAGACTCTTCTGTAGAAATTGTTATCAGTTTCCAGTCCTCTTCCTCCGAAACTAGCATAGGGTTGACTTACATTTTTAAAATGAGAAACTCTTTTTTCAAATTTTGAAATCACTCCATTTTCTAATTTCCCAGGAAGGTGTGTAGCTTGAAGTGAATCTAAAGCTTGAAGCCTGACTGCTTGTGAATGGATATTTATACAACGGCAAACGGCATCATGCGCTCCCAAAAGCTGAGCTCTAATCCAAAATAAGCCAGGAGCAAACAATGTATTGTTTGTATCAATTACAGAAGGTAGCTCAATTTTGACTATTCCAGATCTCAGAAAATTTAATGTTTCATTCAAGAGAATGGATTCCTTAGGTAAATTTTGCCACGTATTATTACTTAATGTCGCCCATCGAATTGGTTCCATATCCACAGAAAGTGGATTTTCTGTACCTTCATCCAATTGAAAAAGAAGTGAAAGGATATCACGAGGCTTGGCATTTTCCAAGCCAATATATAAATAGCCAGCTTGATTATATTGTGAGCTTATAAGAAGTTTATCTTCCCACTCACTGAATCCAAAAGGATGGATTTGAATGATTTTGTTCTCAATTGAATTTTGTTCAAAAACAACTTCTGCTTCGTAACCAAAAGACAAATCGGAAGCTAAAGGGGTATAAGGTTCATTTGGGAGTATTTTGCTATCCGATTCGGATGTCAATACCATTGCATAAATTTTCGGATAAATTTCATGCAGAAAAGATTGTTGAAGATTTACTCGAATTTTCGCATTTGGTAATTTACTTATTTGATTATTAATTTTGTATTTGAAATTGTAATCTCCATTATCTTCTATAAATATAGTCTCATCTATACTATTTAGGCCTTTTAATACAATTCCGTTGACGAGTAATTCTGACTTGTATTTAAAATAACTGTCATTATTTACTATAGGTGTGCTGGACGAAGAAGTTGCACTTTGCCTTAGCTGCATTCTTTGTACATCATCTCCAATATTTTCTTTTTTTAGTATTTCAAGACCTTTTAAGTCCCTAGAATCTTCAATCTCAAGTTTTTCTAACTTTTGTGCTATTGGTGATATATTTAGGATAGATAAGTTTAAGATACCCATAAAAGTTGTTGAAGCTACATTGTTCTTTGCTTCCAAAACATAAGTTTCATAGTGCTTTGCAAATCCCTCAGGTGTGTTTTTCCAATCAAACTTCAGGTTCAAATTTTTACAGTTTTTCGAAAATGCTTCTGGATAAGAGAAGCTAAAACTTGATCCTTTGAATGGGCGTGTGGTAAATGGATAAAATGGCTTTTGTGGGTTTAATGTTGTTTGGTCATTTTCTAAAAGTATGTTTTTGACTCCTTCAACAATTACTTGGATTTTTAAATTTTGCAATTTCTTAGTCGTCAACTCCTGGAAAATACTATAGCCAATAGGAGAGGAGGTATCTAAAATAAATTTTAAAGCTGGAAGAGAATTGACTTTATTTAAAAATAAATCTTCAGAAACAAAAGGGGTTACAGAAGGAAAATTATTTGCCAATTCAATTTCTAATGCTAATTGTGTATTGGATCCATTTATTTTATTGATTTGTTCATTTTCGATTTGAATCCATTCTTTTTCAGTGGTTATATAAACTTCAAAAATTGAAATGAATTGTTCAAAATTGAAATTCAGAGAAGCTCCAAAAGTAAAAGTTATCTTTATGGTTCTTTGACCTTCATTCAAAAGCAAAATACTAGATGAAACCAAAAAGCCAATTGTTGGATTCTGCAAAAGCACATCATTGCTATCAGTGTGTCCAAATGGCCACCAACTCTGTTTGTTTTGCAAAGTATCACTTTCTCCATCTTCTATGTCCAACAAAACTGATTCTTTAATTCTTTTCCTTTTTTTATCATGAAAGATATTTTTGATGGATTTTACTTCTATTGAGTTGATACTACTTTCTTCAGGATTTACATAAATAAGTGGTTTACCTTCTTTGTTCTTTCCTGCATTGAAAAGAGTTTGCGCTTCAATTCTTTGGTTTAGGGCCTTTTTTGTCAATTCCAAGATCACATATACACTATCAGATGATGGAGGTAATTTTTCCATTTTTAGTACTTCAGTGTAGTAGAAGTCCAAGTGTTTTTTAGTCAATTGATTGAATTTGCTTCGACTAGTTTCAAGCACTTTCAAAAATGAAATAAATAAAGTCAAATGTGGAGAGAGTTCTCCGTTGACTTGGTACTGACTAAGAATTGATTTGAGTTGAGTTTTGATTTCCTCTAAATCAAAATTGCTTTCATAAATTAGCTTTGAAGGGTTTAAACTTAATTCCTGAAAAAACTTATCCCAATTTCCTTCAATTTCATTGTTGTTATCATAGAAGTTTAGTTTTTGGGCAAAATTGTAGGCAAATAAAATCCAATCCTCTACACCAAAGCCCATAAGCTCAAGTTGATCAGGATCAAGATCTTTTCTGTAACGGCTAGACTGACTACTTCCGTTTCGTTTCAAAATGCTCAATATATTGCTATCGCTACTGCTCATATTTGCCTTAGATTTCTATTCCTTCATCTTTATAATAAGGGAAAACCTTATTTTTTCTTGAATTTGTAGCTCTGACGAGATACTCTACATCAATAATGATCTTCCCATTGATGATGTCATCCTCGTAGATATCGATTTTTTGCACATCTATTCTTGGTTCGTAGTACAGAATTGCCGTTTTGATCAAATCAGACACATAAGTAATCAAAGTCCTGTCAAGTGGGTTGAATAACAACTCCTCCAAATTGCACCCAAAATTGGGATGCATTATTCGCTCTCCTTGTTTGGTAGAAAGTAAGATTTCTAAACTACTGTCTATATCTTCCTCACCACTAAGCATTTTAAGCGAGCCAGATCTGTTATTGAATGTAGGTGGGAAAGACCATCCGCGTCCCAAAAACGGCTTGTTATTATCCATGATTATCCAATTAATACTGTAAATTCACCCAATACGATAGAGCCACCATGTGCTGTACTATCTCCCAATCTAGCAGCTGGCATTCCTCCGATCATGACTGTGGCCGAACCCGCTACTATGCTATCAGGTGGCCCAGTACAAGTAGCCATGTCGCCAACTCTCGCTGCAGGCATGCCACCAATCAAGACTGTTGGCTCTCCAGGAGGAAGAATTGGGCCTCCCACATGCGGGACATTTCCTGTTACCATTGGACAAACATGCATATCGTTTATTCTAGCTGCTGGCATTCCCATTTGAATCTTGTTTAATTGATTTGAACAATACTTCCTTTGACTACTGTTGAGGCACTGCTACTGATTTCGGCACCGCCACTACCTTCGACTGTGAGTTGTGCACTTGCTTTACCTGTTACATTCATCCCTTCGATATTTACGTCTCCTGATGCTTTGAATTGAAGGTCTTTACCTGATATGATCTGAATTCCATCAGCGTCTAAGATGATTTGGTTGTTGTTTTCATCTTCAATAGATATATTTTGGGCATTTTCATCTAGTGCAATTTTTTTTCCTCCTGGACTTTCTATCGTAATAGTCTTGGTTTCATCATTGAATGTAATTTTCAACTCACTCCGAGTTATAATTCCTTTCTCGTGATTATCATCATTTCCAGTTATAGGAGCCGGTTTGGCACTGCTATGCAATCCTCCTAATACAATTGGTTGGTTTGGATCTTCATTCAAAAAGCCAACAACCACCTCGTCACCAATTTCAGGTCTGAAGAATACACCTCTGCTTTCACCAGCATCTAGGGAAGAAACTCTACACCAAACACCTTCATCTTCAGAGTTGATAATGGGGATTTTGACTAAAATTTTATCTTCTCCATCGGGATCTTCCAACTGGCTTACTACCCCAATTTGTAAGCCTTTGACGGCCGGAAGTAGGGCAGAAGCTGGTGATGAATGGATTGGATAGGTCTCTGAAAACCATTCTGGATTCAATCCAAACTGAACATCAACAGTCCAGTTGCCATCATTGATTTGATGAAAAACACCTGAAACCCAAGCTTTTCCAGAGAGTCTTTCTCCCAAACCTTCGAGTTCTATGCAGGTATTAGGAAGTAGTTCTGGAATTCCTTGGAATTTCACTCTTCCCCTTACTTTTGAAAGGGATTGATAAAGCATGGTGGCTTCAGTCCAATCTTGTAAAAGCTCGTCAGGAATATTTCCACCATTTTTTAATTCGAGTTTTTCCAAACCTATGACATTCGCCAAGTCTGAATTGCTGTAATTTCCATGAAGGGAAAGGTTTTCAAGCTCTTTTTCTACTTCAATAATTTCTTGTCTAGGACCATCCCAAGTTTGTGCAGTGATTTTTTTAAATTGATTTCTCGCATCCATTTCTGCATCAAAATCAAGAATATTGGCTCCATAGGTTACCTTTTGAATTACATCTGTATCCACATCAGGAGCAGATACTTTGATCATTCCATCGGACACAAAACACAATTTTCCACAAGCTTGAGCTCTTGATACTAGAAAATCCCAATCCGTACTGTCGTATTGCACCAATTTTTTATGCGTAAAATTTGTTGAGGCAACTTCAGAAGTCAAAGGATAATTGGATAGTATAGCTTCCATAGCATCACTATCACTCATGTCATGAAAGGTTTTGGACTTTTTGCCCACAGTCAATTTGACTGCTTGGTCTTTGCATTCTACAATCAATAACGAGGATGTTCCCTTGACTTTGATCTGATGCTTGATGATGAGGCCTTTGAATATTACAGCTTCATCACTGTGGTATCCAGCCGAAATTTCAATCTGTTTTCCTGGCATCATTTCCTGCATATTGCTCAATTCAAAATCCCTCGTAGCGGGATCACCATCAGAAAAGACAAGCTTCGCCATCGGAATTCTATTGACCTCTTTGTGGACAGTTACATTCAGCAGCTGAAATACGCTCGACAGTTCTGTTCCATCGATAGAAACAGTGACTGTAACCAAATCTGCACTTCTGCTTGTATTGATGGTTTCGGAATTACTCATTTACTTAACTTTTCAATTGGTGGAAAATAGATTTGTGTTCCAACTTTCAGACCTCTAAAATCATAGATCCTATTCGCTTTGGCGACTTCCAAATAGTACTTGGAGTCTCCATAGATCCGATTGGTCATCAAGGGCAGTGTATCTCCGTGCTTGACCTCTCTGAAATGGGTCAAGTCAGGAGACTGATTATTTTCCAAAGCCACTCTCAAATTGTCCTCCACAAAACCAGTTACTGCAAGACTAGCTGTGGCTCTTAGCGGTGTTCCATCTGCCCTGAATAGCTTGAAATTGATATCCAGACTACTTAATACACCTTTGAAAAGTAAAGAACCCCAAGCAATCTTAAGATAGTTTGGCCGATGCTGATCGCCTTGATAATCGAATGTGACTTTCTTGAAATGTTCAATGTCATCGATTATTCCATTGGGGTCAGCTGGACTGTCTTTGATGGCGCCAGTTCTGTCGAAAAGAAACTCAAATGTCAGCTCTTGGGGAAGTATTTTGTTAAACTTCGGAGGTGTGCTGCTGGTTCCTGGAGCTTGATCTTCATTTTGTACCGTTGTATAATTAAAAGAGTAACTTTCAGGGTTGACAAGCGCTGTATAGGTTCCTTCTGGAACTTCATTTTTGAATTCCTCATCGCTAAAAGCTTTGATGAACATTTTTTTTAATGAACCAGAATTTTCCATCACCTTTCTTTTTTACGTTCTAAAGTTTCCAAAACAGCCTCTACAACTTCCTGAACCATTTCTCCATTGGAGTTGGCTCCTTTTGATTTTGGCTTTTCTTTTTCAGGAGACACATTGATTTTGATGTGTAGTTCTCTGATTTCTATAGGCATACGCTACTTGATCACTTTGAAATAGTTATACTTGAGTTCCAAGGACTCCATCATTACTTTACTTTCCATCGCATTGAATTCATCAACTTCCCATTTGACAGGGATTGCATTGGCTACAGACCAACTTAGAAGTGGCTCATGCTTTTCATTGAGAAGTTTGATTGTCAAATCAATAGGTTTGAATTCAAAATCTTCAATTGCTTTTTTACACCAATCTATAAGTTTTGAATCAATGACAATCCCTCGCTTTAAGACGAGATTTGAATATTTGCTTTTGACAGGTAAAGTATGCTTGAACCTATTTTCACCTCCCTCAGCTAGTTCCTCTACATCAAGTTCTGCTGTCAGTCCAGAAACTGACTGAAATTGCATGTCAAACTCTTGGGCAGTAATACCCGAAAATTCTACATTGAAATGAAAGCTGACAGGAGGGTAGTAGGTCATATTTATTCGTTGTTGATGGTAAGTCCTTCATGTACCAATTCCATAGATTCGATAGCGACTTCGTTGCCATCTGCTTTCAAATCGGTGGATTGGATTTTTGTAGGCCAGGCATTTTTCACTTGCCAAACCACTACAGGTTCATGTTCTTCATTGAGTAGAGAAATCGTGATATCACGTCTTTCTACTTTGTTCATGGAGATGGTTTTGTACCAAGCAAAATATTCATTGTCAGAAGCAAAAGTTCCTCTTTTCAAGGTGATGTTGGCTTCTTTTTTCAAACCTGGCATTTTTATTTTGCCATATTCCTTGCTGGCGCCATGTCTGTACTCAATGACTTCTGTTTCTAAATCTAGACCTGAGACTTCTGTAAAGCCTATTTTTGTTCCACCCCACTCAACGGAGAAATGAAACTTGGATAAAGGATAGCTCATTTGAATTATGTTTAAATGAATTTAATGATTATGATTCCTGCATTTTGTGGGAGAAATTCAAAACGATGAATTCAGCTGGTCTAACTACAGCCATTCCAATTTCGACGATCATGTATCCATTGAGGATATCCATGGAAGTCATAGTTTGGCCAAGACCGATTTTGACATAAAATGCATCGTCAGGCGTAGCACCCGCAAGTGCTCCAGCCCTCCATTGAAGAATAAGGAAATTTTCGATCATTGCTCGGACTTTCACCCAAGTGTTTGCATCATTTGGTTCGAATACGAATTGCTCAGTTGCTTTTTTGATGGATTCTTCAGCCATATTGAAAAACCTCCTTACAGGCACATATCGCCACTCATTGTCATTGCCCGCAAGTGTACGCGCACCCCAGACCATAATTCCTTTTCCGGTAAATGGGCGAATGGCATTGATTGATTTTCCAGCTACTGTATCGATATTCAATCCATCCTGAATTTGTCTGTCTATTAATGTAGTTACGTCAGCTACAGTGTTTAGAGAAACATTTGCAGGTGCTTTCCAAACACCTCTATCGCTATCTACTGTTGCATAGACTCCTGCAATGGCAGCGCTTGGAGGTAGTGTGAGATACTCTTTGGATACAGTTGTGAAAATATTTTTCAAAGCAGGAATACTGTCCAAAGCGGTGTCCTGCGTCGAGTTAATCATGTTTTTGGCAGTGCTTATGATTAAATCTACTGAAGATCTTAAAACAGGCCAAAACCCTATAATACTCTGAACATGTGGGGCAATTCTTTCTTCATCATCTTCACCATTTCCAAAATATGCAATAGAGGAATTACTTGCTACATCAAAGTCCAAACCTGAGTTCGAAT
This sequence comes from Belliella alkalica, assembly GCF_022549785.1. Lineage (GTDB taxonomy): Bacteria > Bacteroidota > Bacteroidia > Cytophagales > Cyclobacteriaceae > Belliella > Belliella alkalica. Next base: position 108,191 of record NZ_JAKZGO010000007.1, on the reverse strand, counting down.
TTTCAGTTACTTGCTGGCTTAAAGTATTGTTCGCTGCTGCACTGTCTTCTATCATTTTTCTGATTTGGTCGACAATATTGTGGATTGCACCATTAGCATCAGATGGACCCAGATCGGAAACCAATGCCTCGAATAAATTCCCTTCTCCAGAATTATTTCCTATTGTGATATTATCTAGATCTCCAACATCTATGACATCTCGAATCATGTCAATAATCTGAATATAGTAATTCAATAGGTTTTGTAAATTGGCAGGAATAGGTGATTCTCTGAGAGTTGTAGCCAAGCGCTCTGCTCTTGCATCCAGAGAAGAGAAATTACCAGTTTTTATTGTATCCAAGGCCGTCTCTATTGCTGACAAATCATCGATCAAATCATCTAGTCTAGTAGCAACCGCCTCCGTTGAAGCATCTGTAGCCAATCTATCCAGAGTTATGACATTACCTCCAGATGTGATTTTGTCTTTTATATTTTTGTAAGAAATTTCCCTTGGAAGCTTAGCTTTAAGCCATGGGGTATAAGCAGCCCCATATTTCAGGAAGTTCATCCCAATACCATTTCTAAAATTTTCTACGATAGTAGCATAATCTTCTCCTGAATTTTCTTTCAAATCAAAAATACATACCCTGTCTTGCAGATCATTGCACTGTCTTAGCATTGCAGTATGTAGTACATTCATATCTCCTTGACTCATCATAGCAGCATCTGGAGCAAGAAGAATTGTAGGTTCATCTTGTTTTTTGACTGCTGCCAAACCACGTAAAAGTCCCGGGCTGATTCCATCACCATTAGCGACTGTAGCCCCATATCTCCCTACTGAGACAATGTAGCAGGGACCTCCACCATTAGCATAAAATAACCTTATGGCTTCATACATATAGTAGTTCTCCTCAATGTCAACAGATACAACATCATATGTTGGGTTGAGATCAATTGAATTTACTTTTACTTCAGGAGCTCCGCCGAAATATGTCACATAGTCGAGCACAGAAGTGATGCGGGTTGGTTTGTTCAATAAATCATCATTATTGACTTTTTTTGCCTTTTCGGTATATCCTATAAATGCAGGAATAGCCGTTTCTACTTGTGCCACGGATGGAGGAAATTTTGAAATTTCCCGCACATAGACACCTGGGGTTTTATACGTACTTGCCATAGACTATTGGTTTTTTTAAATGTTGATAAATATTTCTGAATATGCTTGGTTACCTTCTAAGGTTATTTTTGAATTGTTAGGGTTTGGAAACTCCACTTCATAATCATCAAAGTCTGCCAAATGCTCTTCTGTGATTGGTATGAAGCCATTTTTCGTGAGTGGTAATGCTTGAATTGTGGTCAATTCAGCTCCGGACTTTAGGATATATTTCCAGAAAGTAGCTCTATTTTGAAAATGTATTGTGAAATTTTGGCTTGGCCTGAGTTTGCCATCATCTTCTAAGAGACTCTGTTGATCATAAATAGATCTACTTGCTATTGAGATAACTCCAATACATTTATTGGGAAGTATTTCTTCTTCTTTTAAATTGTTGATTAGTATTTCTTTACTTACTAAGTGAAGGTCACTGATAGGATTGTCATCTAGAGTTGCTAATTCTGGTAAATATTCTAAAAGAGGATGATTTGTGAGCATCAAATAATTCTGATTATCCAAAGACAGTGAGGTGTAGTTTAAAAAATCAACATCATTTAGGATTAGATAAAATTGGAAAAATTCAGTTGGTGCAATCTCAATAAGTGAATTCTGATCTTCATCAACTTTTCCAATTATTGAATAATTTGACATTGACTGCTTGGTAATCAATCTGTGATTGATAATTAGTTTTGCTGTCTGAGAAGTAGGCTTTAAAGTCAGAAAAGAATTGAAATCATACTGTTGCAACCTTTTGGATTTCTCATCATCTGTTGCATCATTGTAGCTTGATTGACCTTTGTTCAAAAAGTAATCATGGAAAATATGAAAGTCAAAAATCGTTCGATATGTAAACATATTGCTTATGATTTATTTTGTTTTCAATATTATATCTCTGACAATTCCAGATTGAGATTGAGGCTTTCTCATCTCAAGCTGCAATACACTCACTTTATAGATCGCAGAAAGAATCTGCTTTCCACCGATTGTACCCCATATTTGATTCAATTCATCAAATGATGGGCTATACAGTTCTACTGTAAATTTGAAATCTCCAAGGTTTCTTAACTCTTCGCTGTCTCTATTGAAATGTGTGTTTTTATCTGTAAAAACCCGCTTTGCTTGGAAGAATTCTATAATGAAGGATAGATTCTTTAGTGCATTGTCATAGCCAATAAAATTGCTACAGAACATTACAAATAGGTTTAAAGGAACTTTTTTATTCATCTGTTGCATCCTCGTACCCACAGGAACCACATTTGGGATATTCTTCAAAGTAGATTCTTGCATCATGTGCAGAAGAGAGACAACTACTTTGTCAGCATTGCTTTCGTCATCGAGTTGACTGATATGATTTATATCTACTATTCCTGATTGCTCAGTCATTTCACTAAAAGCATTGTCTAAGTCAGAGGAGAGAATATGGATTGTTTCGTAGAGCATGGTTTTGGTTAACTAGATGATTTTCCCTTCTTTTTTATATTCCCTTTTGATACCTCTTATCAGAGTATTCGTTTTGATTTCTTTTTCTTTTTGAGACAAAGATTGTAATCCAGCGTAATGCACGATATTGATGATATTTGCACCATTGAGTTCATATTTTTTTGCCACTTCCTCCAAAATCTCCTCATTTTCAAAAGGCAGCTGCTCAGGCATGGACTTTTGCCATATCTTTAACCTTTCTGGAACTTTAGGCATTTCGAATTCAATGATGGAATTGAATCTTCTTGTAAATGCGGTATCGATATTTCCTTTATAATTTGAGGCTAGGATAACCAAACCACCATGACTTTCTATTTTTTGTAATAGATAGGAGACTTCTTGGTTTGCATATTTGTCATGCGCATCCTTTACGTTAGTTCTTTTACCAAAAAGAGCATCTGCTTCGTCAAAAAATAAAATCCAATCCCGCTCCTTTGCTGCATCAAATAGCAGAGAAAGGTTTTTCTCCGTTTCACCTATATACTTTGAGATTACTTGAGACAAATCAATTCTATATACATCTTTACCTGTATGTCTACCTAGTAGGGTAGCGGTAAGGGTTTTGCCTGTTCCGGATGGTCCGAAAAATAGAGCTACATATCCTTGCTTGATTTTTTTTCCAAAGGAGTTGTCATTCAGTAATTTATTATTGTAAGTTAGCCAAATCTGTATTTCCTTGATTTGATTGGATGTGGTATTGCTGAGCACCAGATCCGACCATTCAAGCTGAGTCTCTAATAATTGAGCAGGAAATTTACTGCTTAAGACAGGCTTATATTTTTTGCCTAAAATGAATAGCTCCAAATACTCTTTTGTCATCATTATGACATCACTAGTATATGGCTCTTCAGCTGATGAATTTGAATTAGAAATGATATTTTTCTTAAAAAATAAATGGTTTTCATCCAATAACTTAAAGTATTCCATTCTCGCCTGGAAATCTTCACCGGCAAGCAAAAATAAAAGCAGTTCTGCATTGGGAAGAATTCCTCGATGGTTTTTTCCTTTTACACCGCCCATGAATGGGTTATCTGAATTTTGAGAATAAGATTCCTTGAATACTGTAATCAAAAAATTGGGGTTGATATATGGAATCATAGTCAAAAGAAGAAAAACTACTTCCTCAACAGATAGCTTGTTTTCAGAAATAAAGTCATCTAAATCCTGACTTCCTGATTTCTTAAACTTAGAACTGATTTTCAATTTTGGATTTTCAAGCCTAAAATTGAATACGTCCTTCAAAAATTGATTTACATATTTAACATCCATAAAATGATGTTTTAAAATTCTAAGAAATATTTGAGCAAAGCTCAAAAAACAAAGTTTAAATGAATCTCCCGAAAGTTTTGAAATTACTTTCAACAGGTAGAACCTCTTTCTTTTAGGTAGAGGACCGAAAGCATACAGTGGGTTTTAAACACTGATTGAAATAATATATTTCAAATCTAATCCATTAGAAGGATTATGTTATTCATTGCTAAATCACAAAAATCTAAAAATGAAAGATTTTGCTAGTTCCAAATATTTAACTAACAATTTCAATTCATTAATTCAATAAAATTTGACTTTCCTATAATTACAACTAGGATATCTTGTGGTTCACTGGATGACAAAATTAATTTCTGTGACTTAAATATACACAGGAAATTTTTTATAAAAAAAATGATATACAATAATTTATGCTTTTTTTCCTTAATTAACGTAAAGTTAACACTTGAAATCTGTCATTGTTCAAATCGTCAACATCGTAGATAGAATCTTTTGTCTTGTCTATTGCTTAACAAGTCGATAAGTATATTTTAGAATATGATTATCCGCAATCATGCCACTAATCAATTAAACGATTGTTTTTTGGCAAACTGATACTAATAGATATTGGATATTTATTGATATAGGTTCGAAATCACAGGTTAATTCAATTATTTAGATTCTACTGGTATGAAAACGGATATACATATTTTAGAATTTTTATGTTTTTATATTTAGCTGTATGGAGTACTTTTCCCATATGAAAAATCAATACTTACTTTTCTTGCTACTGTTATTTGTTTTTGCCTGTGAATCCAAAAACGAAAAAGGCATTGAGGATGCACAACTGCAATTAGCAATTGTAGATTCCATTCAAGTTGATTACCTAGGTAATCTATTTATATATGGTTACAATTCTGATGATGGAATGTATTTGGGAAGGTGGAATTCCAATGATGAATATGTGCTTTTTGATGATTTTGGGAATTTTCACCAAAAATTTAAATTACCTTCTGAAGGTCCAAATGCCATCAAATGGGCAATAGGAGTTGGTTTTCTAGAAGGGAAGTTTACCATCATGGATCAACATAGTGGATTGATTCAATTTTCTAAGGAGGGTGAAATTGTAAATAAAATTCCTATTCCAGATAATTATTTTTATTTGAATGGACTTAGTTTTTCAGCACAGAAAATTGGAGAAAATTATGCCTATAGTCGACCAGAAAGAGAAAGTATTGGCTCTGAAGGGATTCCGTGGGATGATCTTGCTGATTTATTGGTAAGTAACTACAAAAGTCCACTGATAGAAGTTTTTGATCCTATATCCGGTACGATTAGAAACACCATGGAATTCCCCGAGAACACGGTATACAGTACAGGCCAATTTTATAATGCCATACCTCCTAGTATTATCAAGTTTGGGAAGGAATGGAGTGTTTTTTTACTAGCAGAGATGAAATATTTTGTTTACAAGGAAAATGAAGGAGAAATAGAGTTTGTAAAGGAGGTAAACCTAAATATTGAAGGTGCGATTCCAATGCCCGGAGTTCCAATGAAAGATTATCAAGAATGGTATGAGCAAAAAGGGAATATCATTTTTGGTAAAATTGAAAAACTCTATAGAAGAGAAAATGATGTAATTGTCATTTATACCAAAGGAGTAGATGAAGAAATTTCAAGAAACTATAATCCAGAAAATAGAACTGAATGGATGGATTTTATATATAGTATTCCTCGCTACGCAGCTGTATTTGACAATGACCATCAGTTGGTTCAAAAAGATATTCTTTTACCAAAAGGATTAATATGGTCATCGGTAGTCAATAATAAAGGTGAAATCCTTGCGTTAAAAAATCAAGATTATTTTGAAGTTGAAGAGGACTTTGTGACTTTTTATAAACTAGATCTCGCTTCAAACTAATGAATTTAATACCAAATGTCGGTTTATCTTCTTCACTTAATAAAACAATAATTTACTTTTTATATTATTTGATTGACCAATAACTGATCGACTTATAACTATTAACAGCAAGTCTATTATTTTAGAAATAATGACTTGCTGTTAATGACTTTATCAACTTTTTACTGATGCTCGTCTCTTAATAGATCATTTACCGTTTTCACTGGATTGAATGTAATCAGGGGTACTTCCACGAAAATTGTATTCCAACCTGCCATTGCTCCATTCCAAAGACCTGGAAGCTCTTGTGCTTTGAGTGTTCTGCCACTTTTTGATTTTTCTGTAACAAATCCCGTTTTCATATCCCTGAATTCAAGTAGATTGAATTTCTTTCCTTTGTAATCCTTGGTAGCGCAGACTAAGTCCACAGGATTGAAGTGTGTGGATGATTGCATGATTTCTTTTTGAAGGGAATCATCTAAGTCAATCTGTGCAGTCTCTGCAATCTGCAATGATAAAGAGCCATTTTCATCCTGTACCCAAAATGGGCCACCACCTGGTTCGCCTGTATTCTTCACCATCCCACAAACCCGAATAGGTCTATTGAGCTTTTGGTACAAAAATCTTCCTTTCTCTTTAGAGTCAAAATTGGAATAATCTTCAGGAAGTTTTCCTCCCAAATCATCAATAATCACAGTCTCGCTCAGAGCGATATTTTCATCTGAATAATCATTTTCCAATTTTTCCAGAGCATCGAAGACTTTCTCTTGAACCTCCAATAGCAAACCGCCAATTGCGATTTTGTAGTTTTTTGTTTCTCCTTTGAGTCTATCTGGGACTACATTGTCTATGTTTTTGATGAAAATCAGATCACCATTTATTTCGTTCAGGTTTTCCAAAAGGGCTCCATGGCCAGCAGGTCTAAAAAGAACCGTTCCATCATCTTCCACAAATGGATTGTTGTCCATATCCACAGCGATAGTATCAGTAGACTTTTTTTGTTGGGAATAGCTGATTTCAAACTTTACCTTAAACTGTTCTTCCAAAGGATTTTGAATTCTTGAAACCTCTTCCTTGAACTTTGCTTCATGTTCTGGAGATACAGTGAAATGCAGTCTTACGGTATTGTCTTTCCCCACAGCATACATGATTCCTTCTATGAAATGCTCATAGGTAGGGGTTCTGTTGTGATCCTCATATTGATGGAATTTCAATAGACCTTTTGGCAATACGCCATATCCTAAGCCATCTTCATCTAATAGAGCTGCAACAATTTCCTTGTAGTTTTTTGATTCAAGCACATTTTCAATACTTGAGCCTTTTTTATTCAAGACTTCCTGAAGGTCTCCGTAAAATGCAAATTTGTTGAGTTGATCGATGAACTTTTTCGTGAATGGACTTTTTTCCAAATCTCCATCTCCATCAAGGAAAGCAAAGAGATCTTTGAACATTCTAGATGCCGCACCACTTGCTGGTACAAATTTAACTATCTTAATTTTTGAGGCTTTTGAAGGATAAGTAGCTTCAAAAGAAGAAATTTCTTCAGGTGTCAATAGTTTGATGCCATCTCCGATTTTTGCTGCTGAAACAATAGGCAAAAAAGGGAATCCGCTTTGAAAATTACTGATTTGTACTTGTGCATCTTCCAAGGACATGCCTTGTTCTAAAATTTGATTTTTGATTTGTGGATCCATGCTCCGGTTTTTAGGTTTATGAAAGCTTTAATATAGAAATATATTTTTGCTATTGGAAAAATTAATCAGGATTCAGTATAATATTCTAAAATGGAGATTATACCATTAAACACAGAATGAAATAGCAGTCCATAAAAGAAACCAAATCAAAGTCTAACAATACCTATGAGAAATCCCCCAATCAGTTGAGGCAGGAAGACGATGGGGAAAATATACCATGGAAGGATTTGTGGATCAAATGATACTAAACTTTACTTTTTCACCAAAATTTTTCTGTGAAATAATATTGATTGCTTGATCAGAAAGTTGAAAAACTCTGGGGTAGCCACCTGTGACTTGTGCATCTCGCATCAACACAATCAGTTTTCCTGAAGGAGTGAGTTGTACCGTGCCTGGATAAACTGGTGAAGTCAAAATCTCCTTAAGCTGATTGGAAACATTCCCTTCCAACTGAATTCCCATGCGATTTGAGATGGGAGAAATCTTAAATTCAGAATTCAAAATGAAACTTTGTTGTTCCAAAGTCAAGTCTTTCCATTCAGGTCCTTTATAGACCTCGATTTCCTTATCTTTAAACCAAGAGCCATCTAGTTTTGGATGGGAAAAATGATCCGAATGGTACTTTTCTTCTGAAAGGTAACAAATAGAATCTCCTTTTTTCAACCGTGATTGCGAGCTAATACCAGAGTACCAGCTTCTGCTATCCATGAAAATTGGTGTTTCCAAACCTCCTTCCAAAGCCATGTAAAGCCATTGTCCTCGAAAGAATTTACCAATTTTGATTTCATCATCACAAGCTATATTTACTATTTGTCCAAGTTGAATAGGTTTACCGTTGTGAAATATTTCTGCCAAAGCACCTGTAAACACGATTCTCGTCGGCATCTCAAAAACCATTTTAGGACCAGAGATTCCAATTTCCAATGCAGCTGCTTTCTTTTGATTTCTTAAGAGGACATTTCCTTGCATTAAGGAAAATTGATCCATAGCACCTGAATAGGGCACACCATATTCCGCAAAACCAAATCTTCCCTGATCTTGAATAGTACATAAACCACCGGATTTTAGAAAATGTATGTAAGCAGTTGTCTTAAGCATACTCCAATTCATATTTGCCCGTAAGAAGCTGGTTGGAAATAGACTTAAACTCATCTTGATCAATTTGGTGGAATTGAATAAAATCTCCTTGTTGTGCGATGGTTGGAATTGGTTTTTGAGGATCAAATAGTGTCAAAGGAGTTCTTCCAACCACATGCCAACCACCTGGACTGTCCATAGGGTAAATCCCCGTTTGGCGACCTCCTATGGCTACAGAGCCCTTGGGAATCATCAAGTCAGGAGTTGATTTTCTTGGGCTGTGCAACTTTGGATCCAAGCCACCCAAGTACATAAATCCAGGTAAAAAACCATAAAAAAACAGTCTATACTTCTTTGAAGAATGTAACTCTATTAATTCTGAGGCAGATAGCTTTTTGGATTTAGCCAAATTTTCCAAATCAATACCATATTCACCTTGATAACAAACCGGGATTTTGAAAATCTTTGGTTCAAAGTGTTGTACATCAGTTTTCAAATTTTCTAATTCATTCCAAATGATCGACCATTGTTCTTTCTTTATGTCTTGATCAAACAATACGGAAAGTGAATTAAAACCAATTCTAATTTCAAGTACACAATCACCATAATGTTGCTCCAAGTGATTTTTATACATCAGCTGATCCTGTAAGATTTCATCTGAAATTTCCTGTGGCCAGTTGATTTCTAAAAGATTGGGTTGTATCTGAAAAAAACGCTTTTCCATAGTTTTAAGCAGAAAATTGGGAGTTGATCATTTTTAAGATTTTCAACGCGTTAGGATTGTCTCCATGGATACACAATGTGTCAGCCTTTATTTTGACTTGCTTCCCAGAGATTGTTTTGATCGATTGATCAAGGATCATAGATTTCACATGTTCATAAACATCATCGACATTAGTCAAAAGTGCCTTCGGGTGATTTCTTGAAACCAATGACAAATCATCTTCATAACTTCTGTCTGCAAAGATCTCAAAGGCAACTTTTACTCCAAATTTTGGTGCAAGAAGTGAAATGATGGATTTGGGAGGGCAATAGAGTAATTGATCAGGGAAATTTGCTTGCATCAATTTCAAAAACAGGATAGCGAGCTTTTCATCTCTTGCCAATTCATTATAAAGAGCTCCATGTGGTTTGATGTGATTGATAGTCAAATCTAGAGAGTTGCAAGCATTTTTGAAATTTTCAAGTTGGGAAGTCAACGAGTTAATTAGCTCTGTATCTTTCAGGTCCATTTTCACTCGACCAAAGTTTTTGATATCAGGATAGGAGGGGTGGGCACCTATTTTCACATGATGTTTCATTGCTAGCCGAAGGGAACTCTTAATGCTTGAAGTATCTCCATAATGTCCACCACATGCAATATTGCAACTTCCAAGAAAAGGCATCAACAGAGAGTCATTGGGCATACCTTCACCCAAATCACAGTTAATGTCGATTGCCGTTTTGATCTTGCTCATCTGCTCAAAGTTAGCTTTTTTGAGCAAAACCAAAGCTATTTCAAAGTAACTTTTTGGGGAAGTGGGCCATCTATCGAAAGTTTGTAGGCTGCCATTTTTGAGGCTGATTTCACGCATTGAATCCAATCATCTCCATCCAACCATGCGGATAAAAATCCGGCCCAGTATGCGTCTCCCGCCCCCGTGGCATCACCGACTACTTTTACCTCATCAGCAGGAACGATAATACTTTCATTGTTTTCCAATCTAAGATGACTTCCTTCTTTTCCTTTTGTAAAACAGATGATTTTTGCTCCCCAATTTTTGAAAATATCAATCGCTTCTGTTTCTTCTATTTCCTTTTGAAAAATACGATTGCAATCGTCCTGACTGACCTTTACAAATGGAGACAAAGAGCAATATTCTTTGATTACTCTAATCGCCTCTTCGTGGTCAGGCCAAATTGTTGGTGCATAATTTAAATCTATACTCAACTGAACATCAAATTTATATGCTCTTTTTGCTCCTTCAATAATTGAATGTTGGGCGGGCTGTTTGCTCAAGGCAAAACAAGTAGTATGGTAAAGCCTTGTTTTGAGGAGGTAGTCATCTGGAATATCATCTGGAAAAATAAAATGATCAGCTTCCCTATATGCAATAAAATCAGGTGTACCATGAGATCTGGAGAGTAAAACCATGCTTGTGGGAAATTCTTTCCGCTCTTTAACACCGGAGGTGGAAAGTCCAAGTTTGTTTAATTCATGGATCAAGTATTCACCCATGCCATCTTTGCCAACACTCGCGATCAGATGGACATTTTTACCTAGCCTTTTGAGATTTGCGCCAAGGTTAGCTGGACTTCCTCCTTGAAATCTTCTAAATGAATGGGTTCTGAAAATTTCATCTCTGATTTCATGCCCTATAAGGTCCACCAGAAGTTCCCCAACAACGATGATGTCGATTTCTTTATTCATTTTTAATCTAGTAGGTAAAACCCTTTGCTAATTGTATTACTAAGTATAAGTTGTCCTGCAGCGCTCCAAGTGCAAGCATGAACACCACATGGCGACAATGTTTGCCCATGAAAGCATTCATTGAAGCCCCAGTTATCTTTGCTGTTTAGTGCAATGATAGCGTTCAAAATCTCCTCAGCAGGTTTTTTTCCTGCTGAAATATAGTTTGCCACACCCCAAAAACCATTAACCATCGGCCACACACCTCCATTATGAAACTCATGGGGTATATTCCTAAATTCAAATCGATAATTTTGTTTCAATAGATTGAAATCAGGATTATCCGAGTCGATGGTTGGATAAAATGCTGGAATCAATGGTGTATTCCTATCCGTTGCCCAAGAAAGACAAGCTTGAGGATTGGGATGGATTTTGAAAATCATAGCCAAAGCATTTCCCAAACCATCAAAGTAATCTTGATATCCAGCTGGATTGAAAGAAGCAGGTAGATAGGATTTTTTGGAAAAGTTTCTCAGCAGGTTATTCTTTGCTGTAGGGTGTATTCCTGCATGTTTCCATTTATCAGAAATGTCAAAATTTTGATGAATGGCCAACTTTACAAATTCAGCTTTATCTGACCATTGTTGATTTTGAAGTAAGTCTCCTGATAGTTTCAAAGCCGCGTAGCGTAAAACTTGGTCATAAAGAACATATCCACTTAAGATGTATTCATCTGCCCAATCGCCAGCTAGAGGTACATAAATAAGGTCTTTATTGTTATATTCCCACGCTTGATAAAGTTGGTGGATTCTGTCTATGTTCTTCTTATATCGATTTAGGAGCATTTTATCCCCAGTATATTTGGAGTATAGACAAAGTCCAATTATCCACCAACTCCCTGTATCCGCTCTTCCTGCAAGTCCACCAAAACTCACTTCATCTGTAGTCAACTCAACATTAGAGGGAATATGACCTTGAGGACTGATAGCATCACCTAGGGTGATCAAAGTGTCTCTGAAAGTAGCAATCAAATCTTCTTCACGAGAAGCCAAAGCAGCGATACCAGTAATCACACCGTCTCTTGCCCATACTCTCTGATAGTTATCTTTCTTCAATGCCGAAGCGAGGAAGCCCTTTTTATGTGAAGATTTTCTAACTACTTCCAGTGCTTTTTCATTTGCTATCTGTATATCCATACGATGATAAATGTGATGATCAATAAAAAGATTGATAGGATTCTATAATTTTTGTACCATGGCAAACCTTGCAGAGAGGCTGTTTCGTCGGTGTAAATCTTATTGTTCCAGGTATAATCTGCTACAGCCTCTGCGCTAGGAGGTGCTCCGTAGATACTTGCAATCACATATACCACTGAGCAGAATACAAACAGTAAAGGTGCCGTATGTAAGAAATGCCACTGACTGATTCCAATTTCAGGCATAAATACTTTTAAAATAATCAACACAACAGCAACCAAAAAACCAGATATCAAACTAAAAAACGATCCATCTGCATTTCCCTTTTTCCAAAACATTCCCCAAATAAATACAACAACCACAGGTGGAGCTATCAAACCTACGACCATTTGAAGGTATTTGAAAAGTGAGTCAAATTTCTCAATCTGAGGTGTCCATGCCGCTGCCAGTAATACCAAGATTACTGTAGCAAACTGACCTACTCTGACCAATTGCTTGCTGTTTAAACCAGGTTTTAGGTTTTTAACAAAATCCATTGTTATGAGTGTAGATGCTGAATTTAATGTTGCACTGATGCTTGATGACATCGCTGCCAACAAGCCAGCCATCAGCAAACCAACTAGCCCTGCTGGCAACAAATCAAAAACCAAAGTAGGGAACACGGTGTCAGGATTTTCCAAATTTGGGTAAAGAACCCGTGCCATGGTGCCGGGGAATACCATGAAAAACAAAACTGGCAATTTCAACAATCCTGCAAAAAGCGCTCCCCATCTTCCGTGATTCAGATCTTTTGCAGTCAAAACCCTTTGAACCATAAATTGATTGTTTGCCCAGAAATAGAATCCCAATAAAGGCACTCCAAACAATAATCCAGTCCATGGAACAGAAGGATCATCCATAGGTCGAATCAAACTTACCATTTCTGAAGGAGTCACTGCCATGACATTTTCCCAGCCTCCCACAGCCTGATAGGTGACATAGGTCAAAATCAATGAACCTGCAAACAATAGAATAGCTTGTACCACTTCAGTGTGCACTACAGATGAAAGTCCTCCAGGGATTGTATATGCTGCCGCTGCAAATGCCAAAATCAAAATAATCACAGTCATGCTGATATCTGGAAAAACCAATTTCAATATCAAACTTCCCGCGTAAAGCCCTGCGGCTGTTTCTATCAAAATGTTTCCTACCAATGTGATAAATGAAAAGTAATATCTGCTCCTTCTGTCATATCTTCTTTCCAAAAATTCAGGCATGGTAAAGACCCCTGACCTCAAGTAAAATGGAAGAAAAAAGATGCTGAAGAATACTAAAATGACTGCTGCCATCCATTCATAATTATAAACAGAAATACCAGTACTGTAAGCATCACCAGCAAGCCCGATTAAAGTAGTACTAGAAATATTGGCTGCAAATAGTGATATACCGACAATTGGCCACGTCATGCTCCTGCCTGCAAGAAAATAATCCTCAGAGTTTTGCCGTTTTGAATGGTAAAGCCCGTAAAAAATCATTCCAATCAAATAAACAACCATGATCAAAAGATCGAGGTTATTGATAAGCTCTTTATTCATCTGATGTACATTTTGGGTAAATTGATATATCGCCAACAGTTCATTTTGTGAACTTTCCCTTAGCAAATAATATTTGATGAAAAGTAAAAGAAAAAATAATTATATCGCAAGGCCAAAATTTTCGCAAAGGGTTGTGCAACCGTTTGCGAAAATTTTATTTATAATCTGTCTTAATAACATCATGATTATTGCCTGGCATGAGATATTTCAATATGATTATCCGCCATCATGCCACTAAGAAATTGAACGATTGTTTTTTGGCAAACTGATACTGATACATATTAGATATTTATTGATATTGGTTCGAAATCACAGGTTAATTTTATTACTTAGATTCTACTGGGATGAAAACTGATATACATATTATTAAATATGATTATCCTCAATGATCCTGACACTAATGTGTAAACCAAATTCAGGCAAGATCTATGTGTCAAAATATATCATCAGTTTCTACTATGAATCTTTCTTATTCTAACAGACAGAGATTTTTTTTGAAAAATAATTTTAGATTTAAACAGATTTTTAATTGGTTTTTGTCGTATTTGTTTGTTTGAGAAAAGAAGAGGGGTAAATGCAAAAAATCCATATTTACTAGTACCATGAATGAAAAAAAGAAATTAACATTAAAAGATATTGGGAAAGAATTGGGGATATCAGTTTCTACAGTTTCAAGAGCACTCAAAGAGCATCCTGATATTGCCCAAGAAACCATCAAACTTGTAAAAGAATACGCTGAATCACATAACTATGTGCCAAATTTACTTGCGGTAAATTTCCGCAAAAATAGGACATTCAATATAGGTTTGATAGTTCCAGAATTGGTGCATCATTTTTTTTCAACAGTCATCAGTGGAGCAATCTCAGAGGCAAATAAGCAAGGCTACAATCTGATGGTATCACAATCTAATGATATTCTTAAAGATGAGGTTTTGGCAAGTCGAGCGATGCTCAATAGCAGCGTAGATGGTTTATTGATTTCTATTTCAAATGAAACCCATGAAGGAAAGCATATTATGGAATTTTTGGAAGAGGGAAAGCCAGTGGTTCAATTTGATAAAATCACAGATGAACTGCCTACACCAAAAGTAATTGTCGATGATTTTAATGGAGCTTATGGAGCTGTCAATCATTTGATAACAGAAGGCTTTACCAAGATAGCGCATATAAGAGGAAGACGAGATGTGAAAAATGCTTCTGAAAGATGTGAGGGATATAAAAAAGCATTAGAAGATGCAGGGTTAGAACAGCAAGGTTATTGGGTTAAGGTCTGTGTGAAAATTTCAGAACAAGAAGGTTATGATTTCACCAAAGAACTGATGGAAGGGGAGAACCCTCCAAACGCAATTTTTTGCATCACAGATTTGGTTGCTTTAGGTTCTATGAGATACCTCAAAGAAAATAATTATAACATTCCGAAAGATATTGGAATTATAGGCTTTAGTAATTGGATGCTTTCAAAGGTAATCTCTCCACGTTTAAGCTCTGTCGAGCAACATGGGTTCCAAATGGGAGTAGAGTCAACAAAATTACTCTTGGAGATGATCAAAAACCATGATGTAGAAAGTAACCAAACAGTAGAATTAAAAACTGAATTGATTGTAAGAGAGTCTTCACAGTTGTCTCAATTGTGAGAATAGAGAACGAATAATTTTTGAGATTTGATTCTGATCAATTCAGTAAATTAGGTCAAAAGATCAAACCTATTGCTACAAATGCGCGATGTGGGGATTGAATTTAAAACGATATGATTATGAGTGAATTAAACTCAGAATATAAGAAATGCCTGGTAGAACTCAAGAGCAGGATCCGTTCTTCACAAATTAAATCCGTCATAGCAGTTAATAATGCATTAATCGAGTTTTATTGGCACTTAGGAAAAATGATTTCTGAAAAAGAGAACGTATGGGGCAGCAAATTGATAGAGCAAGTTGCCAAAGATTTGCAAAGTGAATTTCCAGAAATGAAAGGATTGTCTAGAAGAAACCTGTTTAACTGCAAACAATTTTATAAGTTTTACAGCTCCCAATTAGTGCAACAACCTGTTGCACTAAATGAGCAAGAAGCTAAAAACCAATCAGAAAATTCACAAAATGAACAGTTTGTATTAGTACAACAGCTTGTTTCAAAAATTCCTTGGGGGCATAATATTTATGTTTTTACGAAATCAAAAGATGTCAACGAAGCTATTTTTTATATCTAAAAAACAATAGAAAATAACTGGAGTAGAGATATTTTAGATCTTCAAATAAAATCTGATTTATTCCATAGACAAGGTAAATCTGTCAATAATTTTAAAAACACTTTACCTGAACCTTTGTCTGATTTAGCAAAACAAACACTTAAAGACCCTTATGTTTTTGACTTTTTATCTTTGAGCGAAACTTTCAAAGAAAAGGATCTTGAAAAGCAATTGATACAACATATTACCAAATTTTTATTGGAGTTAGGAAAGGGCTTTGCATTTATTGGGCAACAATATCATATGCAAGTTGGTGAAAGTGATTATTACATTGATTTATTATTTTATCATACTAAGCTAAAATGTTATGTGGTAATTGAATTAAAAAATAGCAAGTTTATTCCTGAATTTGCAGGTAAGCTAAATTTTTATCTGTCAGCTGTGGATAGCTTAATGAAAGATGATGAAGACAATCCAACCATCGGAATCCTACTTTGTAAAGACAAAAATAATATTGAGGCAGAATTTGCATTAAGAGACATAAATAAGCCAATGGGAATAAGTGAATTGAAAATGATAGAACATTTGCCCGAAAATCTAAAAAGTAGTTTACCTACTGTTGAAGAAATTGAAGAAGAGTTTAAAAAACTGGACCATGGAGGGTAAGTTTATTCAATAGCTGAAACAAAAGATATTGGAAAACCGGTGGTTGATATATTAAAATTGACTTTGGACGGAACAGGTGAAAATCAAATATGTGTATCCGCTTTCTTGCACGTAGCCAAGCAATAGAATATTGGATGAACGATTTGTGAACTGTTGTCTGTTGACGAGCATCCGCAACTTACAAAGCTACTTCTTACCCTACGTGCAACATTGCGGATACTCATAAAATCAAATGTGGAAAAGCTCATTTCGACTAATTTGAAAGCCTCGAGTATAAAGTCGTGAATAGAATTGGGCAATTGATTGATTAGTGAAAGACATTTTTAGAAATTTAAATATTATTTTCTTTTTCCATCCCTTTTAAATATTAACTTTGTTCAGCCCTAGAAATTACTTATGGAAACACTATTTTCACTTGTTTTGCTGACAGCAATTTATGGACTTGCATTTCTGTCAATTATGCCAGAAAGGTATATCAAAAAGTTAAGTCCATCTTATCATCATAAGCATTTGCCTGAATATAAAAAATTTGCACTTGGAGGTTCAATATTTCTTTGTTTTTTGGTAGGTTATATCTGCGCTTCGGCCATGCTTTACTTTTTTATATAATGAATTCTTTTCCATTATTATACTGATTCGTGACACAGAGAAAGGTGCGGTTCGCTTTCATTTTTCAATTTCGAAAAAAAAACAATGATGAATCTGAAATGATACCTAAGTGGATCAAAAACCAAACCTTCAGCAGGTCTTTATTTTTTTATTGAAGGAATACAAAATAATTCGTGGATAGAAATTCAATTTTTTCTAAATTAGAATTAAATAAACCAACATTTTTGTGAAAGACCCTATTATTCTTCCTTTAGTACAAGATGAATCTTGGCTAGAAGGACATTCGCAGGACATTTATAAGCGTTATCAAAGATATCAATCAGCCATAAAAGAAATTGTCTCTTTCAGTGGTAGCATTTTGGAGTTTTCAAGATCCCATGAATATTATGGAATTCATTTTGAAAAGCTTAGAAATGGATGGATTTATCGAGAATGGGCTCCGATGGCTCACAATCTGTTTTTCATGGGTGATTTCAATTATTGGAATAGGTATAGCCATCCAATGAAGCGAAATTATCGGGGTGATTGGGAGATATTCTTGCCTTATGACGAATACAAAGATAAAATAAGGCATAAAGGAAAAGTAAAAGTTCATGTAGAGGCTGACAACGGTGCTTATGATCGAATTCCTGCTTACATCAGAAGAGTAGAGCAAGACTCTGAAAATCATGATTTTGCAGGTCAGTTGTGGTTTCCAGAAGAAAACTTCAAGTGGACAGACAAAAAGTTTTCTGCTAAAAGTAACAAAGCACACCCAATAATATATGAGTGCCATATCGGAATGGCCCAGGAAAAGGAAGGTGTTGGAACATATCTTGAGTTTGCTGAAAATATCCTTCCAAGAATCAAAGAAGGAGGATACAATACCATTCAGATGATGGCTATTATGGAGCATCCATATTACGGTTCTTTTGGATATCACGTTTCTAACTTTTTCTCGCCGACTTCTAGGTTTGGAACACCTGAGGAATTGAAATACCTAATCAATAAAGCCCATGAAATGGGTATAGCAATTATTATGGACATTGTCCATTCCCACGCAGTCAAAAATATCAATGAAGGCCTCAATGAATTTGATGGTTCTAACCATCAGTACTTTCATCCTGGTCCAAAAGGCTACCATGAAGGTTGGGATTCAAAGTTGTTTGATTACGGAAAATTTGAAGTAAAGCAGTTTCTACTTTCCAACATACTGTATTGGATGGAAGAATTTCATTTTGACGGATTTAGATTTGATGGAGTCACCTCCATTCTATACCATCACCATGGTCACACTGATTTTGATAAAGTCGAGAAATACTTCGATGAAGGAGTGGATGAGGATGCTGTCTTGTATATGCAGTTGGCTAATACTTTGATTCATGAATATTCTGAAAATCAGATTTCTATAGCTGAGGAAGTTAGTGGAATGCCAGGCCTAAGTCGCCCACCAGAAGATGGAGGAATAGGTTTTGACTTTAGATTGGCTATGGGAATACCGGATTTTTGGATCAAAACTTTGAAGCACAAACCAGATGAACATTGGGATATGTTTGAGATGTGGCATGAGCTGACCAATAGACCGAAAAAGGAAAAAACAATCGCCTATGCAGAATCCCATGACCAAGCATTGGTAGGAGATAAGTCTATAGCTTTTTGGCTAATGGATAAAGAGATGTACTTCAGTATGGCAGTTGGACAAACAAATTTGGTCGTTGATAGAGGCATCGCATTGCATAAACTTATCAGACTAATCACTATAAGCCTTGGAGGCGAAGGTTACCTGAATTTTATCGGGAATGAATTTGGCCATCCAGAATGGGTCGATTTCCCACGAGAAGGGAATAACTGGAGTTATCAATATGCAAGACGACAATGGTCCTTGGCAGACAATAAAGATTTAAAATATAAATTTTTGAATCTGTGGGATAAGCAAATGATCAAGCTAATTGATAGTAACAAAGCCTTGAAAGCAGCTCATGCAAAGCAATTGTTTCTTGATGCAGAAAAGAAAATTTTGGTGTATGAGCGTGCTGAATTGATTTTTGTATTTAGTTTCAATATCAGTGAGTCATATTTTGGATATGAAATCTCCGTTCCAGAATCTGGCGAATATTCTATTGTCCTTAATTCAGATGACAGTGACTTTGGAGGATTCAAAAGAATCGATACTTCAATATCTTATTGGACAGATGATGATAATAAGATTCAGATTTACCTACCAAATAGGACAGCGCTGGTGTTGAAGAAAGTGAATGGTTAAAGTGAGTTTATATTTAAATATATTATGAATTATGAATATCCGCTTTCAAACCAGTACCCATATTTAATTAGGTACAAACTTTGAATTCAGCTGCTGTCGACTGTCGACTGTCATCCGTCGACGATTATCCGCTTGATCCAATTGTTTTATTTACCTTATGGTGTAATTGCGGATAATCATATTATGAATAATTAATAGAGACTGTATTGTAATTAAGTACAGTCTCTTTTGTATTAAGTTCGGTATTTGATTCAATTTTCATATAGTCAAACAATAAGCTCTTGAATTACAGTAATGTTTAGCTACATTTTTGAATAAAGTGAATTAAATTGTTTTATAGTTTCATTTTATAAACATCCTGAATGACAAAGCAGGTGAGTTTTCCAATAAAATTATACGGACAATCGCTGCTAGCTGTTGGTTGATTAGTTTCTAATTCATCAATAGATTTAAAATATATCAATTTGGTTTGCTGCTATTTAAAAAGGGGATATAAATATTTCATTTTAAATTATTGGCGAGTACAATTGCATTTTCACTAATGAAAATGAATAAGACTTTGAAAACTACAAAAAACATCAAGAAATATTATAATTTTTTAGTTTGATCTATTTGCTTGTATAATTATTGTAAATATTGCAATTGTAATTAATTATTATTTTGTCTTTTTAGAATAATGTTTTTTAATATATTTACTTATATCAAATTTTCATTAAATACATACATATGAGAAAAACTTACAAATTCTCGGCTGTATTGGCCCTGTTCTTCCTCTCTGTGGGATGGACATTTGCTCAATACACAGTTACGGGTACCGTAATTGACAGTCGGACAGGAGAACCCTTGATTGGGGCAAACATTTTGGTTAAGAATACCACTACAGGGTCTGTAGCTGACCTTGATGGCAAATTTACTTTGAACATCAGCAGCAATAATGAAGCAGTACTGGTAATTTCTTCATTGGGTTATCTAAGTCAGAACATTACAGTAAGTCCTTCCTACACTAACCTTCAAGTTCCATTGAAAGAAGATGCCACTAATTTGGAGGAAGTAGTAATTACAGGTTTAGCATCTTCAGTAAAAAGATCCAATCTAGCAAATGCAGTGTCATCTGTATCTTCAAAAGAGCTAACCGGTACGACAACCAATCAAACCACAGATGGTGCATTGTATGGTAAGATTGCAGGTGCGACTATAAGATCTAATGGTGGTGCTCCGGGAGGAGGGCTTTCTATCCAGTTGAGAGGTATTTCCAGTTTGACAGGAGCGTCTCAACCGTTGATCATTCTAGATGGGGTATATATCAATAACTCATTCCAAAGAACTGGCCGAGCGGCAGTCACCGGTGCAGGTGGTGCCAATCAGGATGATGGATCCAATAGACTTGCTGATCTTAATCCGGCTGATATAGAAAGTATAGAAGTATTGAAGGGACCATCAGCAGCAGCCATTTATGGAACTAGGGCAAATGCAGGGGTAATTATAATCACAACAAAAAGAGGTTCTGAAGGAAAAACTAAAGTTTCATTATCCCAAGACATTGGGTTTGCGAAGCCTCTAAGACTATTAGGTGTAGATGATTGGAGCGAAGAGAAAATCAATTTCTTTTGGCCTGAAACCAATAATAGAAGAGCTATAGAACTGGAAAGATTTAGGCAAGGAGACAAAATTGATTATGAAGACTATTTTTACAACAATACTGCTTTACTCAGTAATACAAGACTAACTGTCACTGGAGGAAGTGATAAAACAAAATTCTTTGTGTCAGGAAATATAACATCAGAGGATGGTACAGTCAAAAATACAGGTTTTGATAGGTATTCAATCAGAGCAAATATAGATCACAAAATAACCAATAGCATAAGGTTAGGTGTATCTTCCAACTATATAAAATCGCAAACAGATAGAGGTTTTACAGGAAATCAGAATAATTCTGGTGCTAGTATTGGTTATAGTATAGCATATGTGCCAAACTACTTTGATTTACGTCCTGTTAATGGTATTTATCCTAACAACCCCTATTTCGCTGAAAATCCGGTTGCATTGACTGATAATGCAGTAAATACTTCAGAAGTGAATCGATTTGTTCAAGCGTTTAATTTAGATATTGATTTACTAAAAACAAGCAAAAGCTTTTTGAAGGCAAATGTAGCTGGAGGGCTTGACTTCCTTCAAAATTCTACAATGGTCTATTTACCTGAATTTTTACAATCACAGGCAGCATCTGCTAATCCTGGCGATTTATTGCTAGGGAAGCAAGAAAGTTTCAACACTAACTTTCAGGCTGCTCTAATTTATAATTGGAATTTGGGGAGTGTGAACATGAATTCTCAGGGGGGATTAGTGAGACTAGATTTCAACAATAGTGCTTTATTTAATAGAGGAAGAGGTTTAGTACCTGGCCAGAGAAACCTCAGACAAGCTAATGTTCAAGAAATTAATGAACATTTTGTCAGTGAAATCCAAGAAGCTGGTGTTTTCTTACAACAGGAAGCAAACTGGGATGACAAAATAATCGGAACAGTAGGGATTAGATGGGATAAATCTACTCTTAATGGAGATGCAAATAAATTTTATGCATTCCCGCGAGCATCATTAGCAGTAAATGTAGCCAATTTTGATTTCTTCAATTCAAGTGTAATCAGTCAATTGAAACCAAGAATTGCTTATGGAGAGACTGCTGGTCCAGTAGCATTTGGGAGTATTTACACACCTTTGACAGGAGCAAATATAGGAGGACTTCTTGGTTCTGTTGTTTCTACGCAATTTGGAAATGAAGGGATTTTTCCTGAGACAGCCACAGAACTTGAGTTTGGGGTTGATGCTAGTTTTTTTAATAATAGGTTAGCAATTGAGGCTACATATTACAACAAAAACACACAAAATAATATCCAAAATCTAAATTTATCACCTTCTGCAGGTGTAAATACAACACCAAGTAACGAGGCTGAATTACAGAACAAAGGTTTTGAACTTGGAATTTCTGGTACAGTGGTTGACAATACTTCATTTAGATGGTTTTCAAGAGTTCTATATTGGCAAAATAGAGTTTTATTAACTAGGTTAGGTATTCCTACATATACTGCAGGAGCTTTTGGTTCTGGTTTGGGTACTTTTCTATACGCTGAAGGTTATTCTCCTACTACTATCGTAGGGACTCCTGCTGATCCTAGTGTTCCAGGAGGATTTACTTTATGGGGCGATGCCCAACCAAAGTTCAATATGTCTTTTTATAACACATTTAGTATCCGAAAAAATCTAGAAGTTTCATTTCTTGTGGACTGGAGAAAAGGTGGGGATAATATCAATTTGACATCTTTTCTTTCAGATGGAGGAGGGACAACAAATGGATGGTTTAATGACGATAATGGAGATGGTATACCAAATGGAAGACAGAGGCCACCAGCACCATTTAATAATGCTGCAAGGTGGATTCAAGATGCTTCATTTGTAAAAGTTAGAGAAATAGGTGTTTACTATACATTACCAAAAGCATCTGTAGCCAATACTTTTGGTGGATCCGTTGAGAATATAAGATTAGGAGTATCAGCTAATAACGTATTCTTATTTACCAATTACGAGGGATACGATCCTGAGACATCTACGTTTGGAGCTCAGTCAGTTGCAAACAATGTAGATATTGCACCTTATCCTACACCTAGAAGAATTTTCTTCCATGTGACTCTTGATTTTTAATCATAAAATTGAAGAAATATGAAAAAATTAGATTTATATAAAACCCTCGCAATACTTATAGGCTTAAGTATTTTGGGATGTAATCCTTTGAAACTAGATGAGATTGATGATCCAAATAATCCATCAGTATCGAGTGTTTCAAATAATGCAACAAAACCTCAAATACAGTTTGTTTTGACAGGATTAGAGTCAAGGCATAGAGGCTACGTTACCAATGTATCTCAAGCATGGAATACCTTTGGTAGAGAAATTTGGTATTTAAATGGTTCTGATCCAAGATTTCAGACAGATTGGCTAGGTCAAAATGGTAGAGTTCCTGATAGGTCTTACTTTGGCTTTGGAAATACTGGTGGTGGTTCTTTTGCGGCGCCATATCAAGCCATTAATCAGGCTAATGTTCTTATTTCTGCTGCAACAAATGCAAGTGTTTTGAGTGATGCGGAGAGAAGATCAGTTATAGGTTTTGCCAAAATGATACAAGGATACCAATTTATGATTCCTGCTAACTTTGTTTATAACAATGGAATTAGAATTGATGTGGCGGATCCTTTAAACCCAGGACCTTTTGTACCATATGATCAAGCAATGGATCATGTGAAAAGTTTGTTAGATGCTGCGGAGAGTGATCTGATGGCAGCTGGAAACGGTAACTTCCCATTTAGCTTGACACCAGGTTTTGCCCAATTCAATACTATTCCAAGATTAAGACAAGTCAATAAGGCTATTTTAGCTAGAGCGAATGCTTATAGAAAGGATTGGCAAGGAGTATTGACAGCACTTAATGAATCATTTATGGATCTGAATGGAGGTTTAAATGCTGGTCCGGCTCACCCATACCTAGGTCCTCCTGATGCTTTCAACCCTTTGTTTTACATTCCAAATGCTGCTACAAACACAATTGTTGTTGTACACCCGTCAGTATTGGAAGATGCTACGCCTAATGATAGTCGATTAGCAAAATTCTTCCAAAGAAATAATCCTGTGACTGTTTCTACAGATGCTGGAACATTGACGGGAACACATCAAGATGCAAGGTGGGCAAATAATACTACACCAATTCCTTTCATTAAAAATGAAGAACTTATTCTATTGAAAGCAGAGGCACATGCGAATTTGGATCAATTTGCTGATGCAGTGGCTGCAATTAATATTATTAGACAAGCCGCAGGTATAGGAGTATATTCAGGCGCTTCTACTAGAACTGCTTTGATAGATGAAATTTTGTACCAAAGAAGGTATTCTTTATGGGCAGAACCTTGGGGACATCGTTGGATTGATGCAAGAAGATATGATAAATTAAGCGAGATCCCAACATCTTTTGATAGTGGGACAATATTTACTCAATTCCCTCATCCTCAAGCTGAATTGAGCTGGGATCAATATGTTGGAAATTGATTTGACAATGAAAGAGGGAGCAAATGCTCCCTCTTAATTTTTCTCTTTTATCAATTTATACAGATATTAACCTTCCCACTTTTGCAAAATGCCACTTTTCAGGGATTCATTAGCCATTGCCACTGCGATTGCTGTATTCCCACCATTTATCACGTTTGAATATGGTTCAATAGACTTCTCGATAGACTTATAGAAATCTTCCAAAGCATAGAAAGTACCATCTTTCAAATGTTCTGTTACCAATTTGATCCCTGATTTATTATCAGACCATTCAAGTTTTGTCGCACCCGATACACCATCTACTTCTTGAAGTTCTTTCATATGATCTGGTTCTGGATAAAAATAACCATCATTGGTCAGCAATGATATTGTTCCTTTACTTCCCTTTATTTTGAAAATATACCCTTCATATTGGTTGCTACATGTTGCACCATAGTTACCTATGATGCCTTCATTGTCATATCTCGCTACTACTTGTACATTGTCAAATGTCTCTCTGCCATCTTTGAAGTTATCTATACCTCCAGTACCATAGATTGTACTTGGAACTGTATCGAAAGCCCAATGAATAAAATCCATTTGATGGGAGAGAAGTTCGGCAACAAGACCTCCTGAAAATTCATCATACATTCTCCAATTCACTTGCCTTTCCAATTCCGGACTAGGAACATGTCTTCTCCAATTGTGATTTCTATCCCATCTTGCTTCAACTTGAGTAACTTTACCGAGATATCCTGATTGAATGTAATCTTTGACTTTGAAATAAAGCGGAGAATAGCGGTATTGATGGCCGACTTGGATAGTTTGCTTTGGGAATTGCCTATGTAATTCCATCAAAGCTCTAGCTTCATCCGCTGTATGAGTCATTGCCTTTTCCAAATAAATATGCTTACCAGCTTCCAAGGCTGTCTTGGCATGTTCAAAGTGCATAGATAGTGGTGTTGCTATGATTATAATATCAACAAGCTTTGAAGCTGCCATTTGCTTATGGTCCTTGAAAACTTTGACATCCGGACTTAATCTAGTTTTTCGGGCATTTTGGATCCTAAAATCCAGAGTTTCGCAAATTGCAGTCAATTTAAATTTATCGGGCATTTGCTCTAATACACTATGTATTCCTGAACCACGATCTCCATAGCCCAAAATACCTACATTGTATTGACGATCCAAATGATGATGTATAGAAAAAGCAGGTATTGATGCACCAATTCCCACAACAGCGCCTGCTTTAATAAAATCTCTTCTTTTCAATGGTTATCCTTTTAGGTTTAAGTAGATCAAGATAAAACGTATATCCTCTTTTTCCAAAATCCTATTTGTGAACGGTATATTTTTAATTTAGTATTTGCAAAAAAGGATTCCTTCTTCTACACCTCTAATTTCCGCAAGCCCCTTTAATCTTCCAATAGCAGAATATCCTGGATTGGTCGTCTTTCTGAGATCATCTAACATTTGATGTCCATGGTCAGGACGCATTGGAATAGATTTTTGTAGTTTTTGCTGTACTTCTATCAATTCTGCAATCACGCGTACCATCGGCACATCACCTTCCAAATGATTGTCTTCATGGAAATTTCCATTTTCATCCCGTTTTGTGCTTCTAAGGTGTATGAAATGTATTCTCTCGCCAAACTCCTTGACCATTTCTGGAAGATTATTTTCAGCAATAACACCATAAGAGCCAGTACAAAATGTAATTCCATTGTATGGACTTGGATTTTCAGAAATCAATCTTCTGACATCTTTGGATGTACTCATTACCCTTGGCAATCCAAAAATATTGAAAGGTGGATCATCAGGATGGATCGCAAGATAAACTTTGTTTTGTTCGGCTATTGGTACAATCTCCGATAAAAACAACCTCAAATTTTCTTCCAATTCTTTACGCCCAATACCATTGTAGGTGTCTAATGCTGCCTGAAATTGCTCTAAGGTATAACCTTCCTCAGAACCAGGAAGTCCTTTGATGACATTGGTAATGATGAGTTCTTTTTCATTTTCATTCAACCCTTCCAAGTATGCAGCTGCAAGCTTAATTTCTCCCTCAGAATAATCCTTCTCTGCATTTGGTCTTTTCAAAATAAAAACATCAAATGCCACCATAGCATCCTTTTCAAACCTCAATGCTTTTGCTTTGTTTGGAAGTTCGTAAGCTAGGTTAGTTCTTGTCCAATCCAATATGGG
This sequence comes from Belliella alkalica, assembly GCF_022549785.1. Classification (GTDB taxonomy): domain Bacteria; phylum Bacteroidota; class Bacteroidia; order Cytophagales; family Cyclobacteriaceae; genus Belliella; species Belliella alkalica. The sequence continues at coordinate 81,528 of NZ_JAKZGO010000007.1, read as the reverse complement.
CATAAAGTTATAGCACACTATGGAAACTCCTTCAGCAGCTAAATTCTCTATACTTTTCTTGTAATTTTCTATATATGTTTTATAATCACCCGAGCGTGTTTTGATTTGTTCATGAACAGGGATTGATTCTACCACCGACCAAACCAAACCTGCTGCTTCAACCTCTTTTTTCCTTTTGCTAATTTCTTCTCTGGTCCAAACTTTGCCATTTGGAATATGATGAAGTGCTGTCACGATACCAGTAGCACCAGCTTGACGTATATCTTGCAGACTTACTGGATCTTTTGGACCATACCACCGCATGGTTTGTTCCATTTTAAATATTGATTGATTCATGTATTCTTATTAAAACTGTCAGTTCAAAGTTTAATTTTACAAAATATTGATAGATTAGGAGTCGTGTTTAGGTTTTTTATGTGCAATCGTTTCCGAAAATTTAATCATATTTGAAACTCCTTGAACCATTATAAACCCTAAAATTTAGCCATGGCTGAAATTACCATTAAATATTTGGCAGAAAAACTCAATCTAGCACCTTCTACCGTATCACGCGCATTGAATGATAGTCATGAAATTAGCTCTGGTACAAAAGAAAAGGTGATGGCTTTGGCTAAGGAGCTAAACTTTCAACCTAATCCTTATGCAAGGAGTTTGAGAGAGCAAAAAAGCAAAACTATAGGGGTGATTATTCCAGAAAGAATCAATAATTTTTTTAGCCAAGTGATAGATGGGATGGAAGCTGTGACAAAAGCACACGGGTACCACTTGTTGGTCTATAATTCCAATGAAGATATTGAACAAGAAAAGACTATTCTTTCCCTTTTGGTTGGAGGAAGGGTAGATGCCATTGTAATGTCAATTTCAGGTCAAAACCAGAAAGGAGAGCATTTGAAGGTTTTGAAAAACAGGGCCATACCAATTGTATTTTTTGACAGAATCCCTTACGATTTCCCAACTACAAAACTTATTACAAATGATTATCAAGCTGGATATGAAGGAACGGTCCACTTAATCAACAAAGGTTGTAAAAAGATCATTTTCTTGGTTTTGTCTAAAGAGGTATCGATTGGAAAAGAAAGGATGCGAGGATATTTGGATGCTTTGAAAAGCCATAACTTGCCGTTTAATGAAAGTTGGATCGTTGCATGTGGACACTCGGAAATTGAAAATATTGCCCATTTGGAAAAAGTTTTTTACAAAATAGACCGTCCAGATGGAGTTTTGGCGTCTGTAGAGAAACTTGCTTTGGCCACATATAGAGCACTAGCAAAAACTAATATCAAAATGCCAGAGCAAGTGAAAATGGTAAGTTTTTCGAATATGAAAATTGCGGATTTGCTTTGTCCGCCACTATCTACTATATCACAGCCAGCGATAGAAATAGGGGTAGAATGTGCGAATCTATTGATGAAGAAGCTGACAAAAAAAGATCAACCAGATCTTGAAGACAAGATTGTCACTATTCCGTCAGTTTTTACAGAAAGGGAGAGTTCAAAGTAAATCTTTATTGAAGCCTAGCAATATATATTTAAAGTAGTAATCTAAATATTTGTGTATAAACAATTGAAAATGTGATTTATATATATTAATTTTTAAAAAAAAAGACCTTGAAAATCGAATAATTTGATTTTCAAGGTCTTTTGAATGATAGTTAGTTTAAAATTATATCTTTGGTTCCCAACCTTTTTCGTATTCGCGTGACCAGAGTTCCATTCCTTTTCTATTATAGATATGGCCATTTGCTGGGTTGCAATCGAAGTTCTCACCAATTCTAGAAGAAATATTTGCCAAATGGCATAACAAACTGCTTTTGGCTCCTTCGTCAATGGGTGATCGTTGATTTCCTTTACCTCTGATGGCATCGAAGAAATTGACCACATGGTGTGTGCTCATATCTCCGCCACCACCTAGACCTGTGCTTCCTTCTGTTCCAGATGATTTCACTTCTTTGATCAACTTTCCACTTACATCAAAAAGACGGTAAAGCTCTCTGTCAACAAATACAGAACCGTTGGTACCAAAGATTACTGTACCTCGGCCGCCACCATACATGTTGTAGTTATTTCTGCTTTTTCCATCCCAGACAATGGTTTTGTTTTCGTCAAACTTGAAAGTGGCCAGCATGGTATCATACATTTCCCAGCCATCTTCTGGAAAATGATATTTACCAGAATCAACAGCCACATGATTTGGGAAATCAACTTTCAATGCCCATCTAGCTACATCAAGTTCGTGAGTGGCGTTATTACCTGTCTCGGCTGTACCAAAATCCCAACCATACCAATGCCAGTTATAATCCCAAGTATTATGCATGTACTCTTTTCTTGGTGAAGGGCCTTGATACAAATCCCAATCCAAACCTTCCGGTGGACTTGCAGGACTTGGGTTTGGAACTTTTCCTCTACCATTATTATAAAAAGCAGTAGCCATATATGGAGTCCCTATCGTGCCGTCATGAATAGCTTTGATGATCTCAATAGTATGGTCAGACGATCGCTGTTGGTTGCCCATTTGAACCACCTTTCCATATTTTTTCTGATATTCTACGAGCAATTCACCTTCTCTTGGATTGTGGCTACATGGTTTTTCTACATAGACATTTTTTCCTGCTTCCAAAGCCAACCAAGTGCCAGGCGCATGCCAATGGTCAGGAGTTGCATTGATGACAGCATCTACACTTTTATCCTCAATTACTTTAAAAAAACTGTTTTCTAACTTGGGTGAATAGTCCAGTTTCTTTGTAAATATGGCAGCAGCATTTTCTCTTTGTGATTTCATCACATCGCATAAATATCCTACGGTCACGTTGTTTTTTCCATCTGTCAATGGAGGAATAAACGCTTCCAATCTTCTTCCCAATCCAATTACAGCAACATTTATCCGATCATTTGCTCCAAGTATATTTCCATAGCTTTTGGCTGAGAAACCTAAAGAACCAAGAGATGATAATCCGGCCGAAAGGAGGGTTGTCTTCTTGATGAAATCTCTTCGAGATGATGATTTATTATTCATAGTTCAAGGGTTTATTTTAGGGTTTTGATTTTGATATTTTTGAAACTAACTTCGTCACCATGATCTTGTAATAAGATTCTTCCTTCAGCTGCCTCACCAAAATTCTCCCAAATATTGTACTTGCTTTTTTGCACCAATTCTCTAAACTCCTCAGATCCTCTTACATATTCTAATACCTTGACTCCATTTATAAAATGCTGAACTTTGTTGTCAGGATGTACGACTACTCTTCCCTGATTCCATTCACCTGGCTTGCGAACAAATCTAGCTTGTTTTTCAGCTGTTTTGAGGTCATATAAGGATGCAAGTGTTCTATTTCCATCACGTCCATTATTTGCATCAGGATGTCTTTCATCATCCAAAATCTGATATTCCAATCCAATAGCAGATCCTTTGTTCCCTTCAGATAGCGTAACAAAATATTTGACCCCACTATTTGCACCTTCTGAGATTTTAAAATCAAATGCGAGATCAAATGCACTGAACATTTCTTTGGTTACAATATCCCCAAAATTTGTTGACTCAGATCCGTCTGCTCCTTGTATTGTCAGAACGCCATCATTGATATGCCAACCTTCTTCCGGAAAAGTTTCTTTGTAGGCACCAACCCATCCTTCTGAACTTTCACCATCAAACAGCAATTTCCAGCCATTCTTTTTTTCTAAATCTGTCAATTTATTATACCCAGTGTTGACCACAAAAACATCACCTTCAAACGGCGTTGGCTCCAAGTCTTCAGTTTGGATCCTTACATTTCTGAAATATGTCTTTTCTCCCACATGCGCTTCATCATAGATTGCATGAACCTGCAATCCAACAAAACCACTTTGATCCATATCATCCACCACATAGGCTACCTCTTGGCCATTGATCCAAGATTTGATTTCATTTCCGATTGCCTCAATTCTATAGGTATTCCATTCACCCATTTTGAAAGCAGATTTTGCGTTTGGATTAAGGTCCAAAGGATACAACCAGCCTCTTCTTGCTTCGTCATATAGTCCTCCTGACCAAGCCCTGTCGGTAGGGTCAGATTCTATTTGATAACCATATACCATACCTTCACCTTCTCTTGCAGACTGATTGAACTGACCACGTACCATTACACCTGAGTTGGAAGATGGATGATTGATCTTAATATCAACTTCCATGATATAGTCACCAAAAGTCTCTTCTGTAATAAGAAATGTATTCGGGGTATTATATACAGCTGTCCCGATGATTACTCCATCATTTACTTCAAATGGAGCTGCTCCCATTACTGTTTTCCATCCGTCCAAAGTCTCACCATCAAAAAGGTTTTTCCATTTCCCATCTGTTTGTTCTGTATTTTCAGATTTGCAGGAAATTAATCCCAAAGCCAGTGTAAATAAAAGCGCTACTGTTTTCAATTTTTTCATTTTATTTTGAGTTCTGATTTTTTTCAAGGTTAAATATTGAGAAATATGCTGTAAAAACAGACTTGAAAAGCTTTAATTTACGAAATCGTTTGCGAGAAATGTAGTGTAAAAGTACTTTTTAAAATCGCAATGAAATCGTTTGCGTACTTTTTGTTCGGTTGATTTGTCTCTTTTTGGTATAATCTTCAAATTGCTACCATTATATATAAACAAAAAGCGAATTATGAATAAACCGACTCAATCCCTCAAGGGAAAAGTTGCAGTAGTTACAGGTGGTGGTGGGGTACTTTGTGGTGTATTAGCAAAAGCTTTGGCTAGCGAAGGGGCGATGATTGCTATTTTGGATTTGAACTTAGAAAAAGCAGAAGAGGTCGCAGAATCATTAAGAAATGAAGGAGCAAATGCTATTGGTGTAAAAGCCAATGTTCTCCAAAAAGAAAGTCTTTTGGCAGCGCATTCAGAAGTGAATGAAAAATTAGGGACATGTGATATATTGATCAATGGAGCAGGAGGGAACCATCCAATGGGAACCACTGCCAAACCTTTTTTGGAAGAAGGAGATTTGGATCAAGAAGATCTGAAGACCTTTTTTGATTTGGATCCTGAAGGGATCAAGTTCGTTTTTGATCTGAATTTTATTGGATCACTCTTGCCTACTCAGGTTTTTGCAAGGGATATGGTTGGCAAACCGGGTTGCTCAGTCATCAATGTATCCTCTATGAATGCATTTACGCCTTTGACCAAGATCCCAGCATATAGTGGAGCAAAAGCAGCGATTTCCAATTTTACACAATGGCTAGCGGTTCATTTTTCAAAAATGGGGATCAGGGTAAATGCTTTGGCGCCTGGTTTTTTCCTGACAGAGCAAAATCGAACGTTGTTAACCAATGAAGATGGGACTTTGACTGCTAGGGGAAATCAAGTCATAGACCATACACCATTGGGAAGATTTGGCAAACCTGAAGACTTAAATACCACACTGCTTTGGCTAGTGGGAGAAGGTTCATCGTTTGTGACAGGAATAGTAGTTCCTATCGACGGTGGGTTTAGTGCCTATAGTGGCGTATAAAATTGAAATAATTTAGGGTTTATATTTTCAGACAGCTCCTACTAATTTAGAAGGAGCTATTTTTTTTATACTCGTCTATGATCTGATTGCCAATTTTTTATAAGCTTTTTGATTTCCTTTGCCCTTAGATCTTTTTCAAGCGTATTGTTTATCAATGGAACCAATTCTTCATCTGAGGCAAATCTCAGTGCTATAATTTGGGATAATCTTAATTTATCCTCTAAAATGCGAAGGGATTTACCTGTTAATTCGAAATATCTTTGACGCATCTCCATTCTGATAATTCTATCTTGGTTTTTTAAAGCATAAATTCTTGCTAATAACGGTAAGATAAGGAGTATCAATGCTACAAGAAAATGAAACAAGGCTATCCCAAAAAAGTCCGAATTAAATGATTGAATTAACCTTACAATTGACCAAATAAATAATGTAAGGGTCAGCGGTGTGATTATGAAATGATGTAAAGGATAAAAGCGTGTATGATTTTTGAAATTTTGCATTTGTTTGGTGAATTCAAAAGTAAAAGTATAGATTCATGATAAAACCTGTTTGTGAATGTAAATGTTTTATTCATTAGAATTTAATTAATATGATTATCCGCAATCATGCCACTAATCAATTAAACGATTGTTTTTTGGCAAACTGATACTAATAGATATTGGATATTTATTGATATTGGTTCGAAATCACAGGTTAATTCAATTATTTAGATTCTACTGGTATGAAAACGGATATACATATTAATTAAAATCTCGTGCTGAATACTTTAGCTTTTGAGATTTCAAAATGTTAACTCCAGAACAAGGTCATCCATTACAAATCCATTTCCAATATCTATCACTTCTTTTTTGATCTCCTTGAATCCGATATATAGATAGAATTCAATGGCCTGCTTGTTGAATCGGTTTACATTGAGGTAGATTGATTTAAAGCCGTTTTGGTCTGCGATTTTTTTGACTTCGTTTAATAGTTTTTTTCCAATTCCTTTTCCTTGAGTATTGGGAAGGATGTAAATTTTATGGATTTTTACGCTATTGCTACCTTCACAATTCAACTCATAACTGCAAAATCCCAACGTTTCTTCACCCTCTCTGGCAAGTAAGAAATTATGTTTTCTGATTTTCATTTGAGATTTTAACTCTTGTAAATCATACATTTGATCCAACATATATTCGATTTGAACTGGAGTCAATATATTACTGAAAGTGTTGGGCCAGGTAGCGTAGGCTATTTTTTGAACCTCAACCAATTGATTTTCTGAGGCAGGGTGGATTTCTATCATAGTTCAATTTTAGCTCAAAAGAAATACATTTTAAAATTGATCGAATTTAAATATCTAAATTTAATTTTCAATATGTGATTATCTTCATAGATAGAAGTAGTAAGATTGCGCTTATGAAATCTCGTGGATAATTGAGTATTTTCCAAAAAATGAAAAAATGCATATAAATAAAAAGATAAAATTACAGCTGTTCAATTCTGAGTTTGAGTTTCAGGCATCTCGGAGTAGTGGACCTGGAGGGCAGAATGTGAACAAAGTGAATTCCAAAATTCAAATGTTTTTTGATGTCAATGCTTCACAGGTGTTGTCAGAGGAGGAAAAAGAAATACTTTTTGCAAAATGGTCATCTAAGTTAGATGCAACAGGGAAAATAATGTTCCAAAGTCAGGAGAAACGCTCTCAAATCCAGAATAAGGAAATTGCCATTAGGAAATTTTATGATTCATTGCATAAGGCATTTGAAAAAAAGAAAGTTCGTAAAGCCACCAAACCGAGTAAAGGAGCAGTAGAAAGTAGGCTGAAAGCAAAGAAAGTAAATTCTGAAAAGAAGAAAAATAGGAGTGGAGATTGGAATTAACCTACTCTACTAAATTCATTTTTTTTGTTTCTAGATAAATCTATACTATTTTTCATACCTCATATTAGAATTCATTCAGAAAAAAGCCCAATGAAAGTATTGATTATTGAAGACGAGACTAATTTAGCAACTGACATTCAGAGCTATTTTGCAGACTCTCTGATAGTCTGTGAGATTGCGAGTAATATAAGGGATGCTTCAGAAAGAATATCCTTATACAATTATGATTGTATTTTATTGGATTTGGGATTGCCTGATGGTTCTGGTTTTGAAATTCTCCATGAATTAAAAACACTCAAAAAAACAGATAGTGTCATTATTATTTCTGCGAAAAACTCTTTGGATGACAAGCTTAAGGGATTAGAGATTGGGGCTGATGATTACCTGACTAAGCCTTTTCATATGGCTGAACTTGCGATGAGAATGATGGCAGTGACGAGAAGGAAGTTATTTGATGGCAAAAATGTAGTCGAAGCAGGGGGGATAGAACTGAATCTGGTACACAACACAGTGAAGTACCAAGAAGAATTTGTAGAGTTAACTCCAAGAGAGTTTCGACTACTTAGATTTTTTCTTTCATCGCAATCAAAAGTACTTTCAAAAACTGCCATTGCTGATCATTTACTTGGAGATCAAGTTGATTTTGTGGACAGTGACAAGCTTGTCTATGCACATATCAAAAATCTTAAGAAGAAATTGCAGCAAGTCAACTGCCCAGATTATGTAAAAACAATATATGGTATTGGTTATAAATTCAGTTTGGAATAAAGGATATTAAAAGATGAAACTTTTAGACAAGTCTTTCAAACCATTTGCTTTCATGACTATCATTCTGGTTTTGATAAGCATTCCTCTGTTTTATTTTGTAGTTGTATATATTTACACAGTCGATGCAGATCAATCTCTAAAAAATAACAAATTACGGATTGAGGATCAGCTAAACCATCTTTATCCACAATCAAAAACGGCAGTTCTTCGAATTAGACTCCTGAATGAGTTGGACATTGGTTATAAGATTATTTCAATGGATACTTTTCCTGCTGAAAGAGGAGATCGTTTTTATACAGCAGAGAGATTTGACCAATATTCAAACAGTATAAGGCCATACAGGTATTTGGAAACAGTTATTGATATTTTTGACAATGAATATCTATTGAAAGCAGAAGTTGATATGGAAGAATATTTTGATGTGATTCCATATACTACCGCAGTTGCGGGATTGTTCTTCTTTTTCATTTTGGTAGGATACTATTTCATAAATAGATTTATAGCTGGTAGGGTTTGGCAGCCATTTTACAAAACACTAGATAGGTTATCAAGATTACAAATTCATAAAGGGGATGCACTTGTTCCTGTAGATACAGATATAGAAGAATTTCAACAAATGAATGAAAACTTGCTTTTTTTCACCAATAGAAGTCAATCTGCTTACAATCAACAAAAGGAATTTACCGAAAATGCTTCCCATGAACTGCAAACTCCACTTGCTGTATTGCAGGCAAAATCAGACCTTCTGATGCAATCGGACTTGTCAGAAGCACAATATGCACTTCTAGACCAAATCAACCTTACAATTGGCAGAATGAATAGATTGAATAAAAATCTTCTACTACTGACCAAGATAGAGAATAAGCAATTTATACCAAACGAAAGAATCAATTTGTCAGATACCATTAAGGAAACTATTGATTTGTATATGGTAAGCTTCAAGGAAAGAAATCTTGAAGTGGTAGATCAAGTAACACCAAATATAACGATACAAGGAAATCGAGCACTTATTGAAACCCTTATTAATAGCTTATTGACAAATTCTATTTCCCATAATATTGATGGAGGCTCGGTGATTATTTTATTGAATGAAAAAAACTTGATCATCAAAAACACAGGAATTTCCAATGATTTGGGTGAAGATAAGATTTTCAAAAGATTCAACAAGGGTGCAAAAAATACAGATGGGAGCGGCTTGGGATTGGCTATCTGTGAGGAAATTTGCAACATGCATCAAATGAAAATCACTTATAGGTATTTTGATCAGCTACACTCATTTAGAATATCCAATATTGTCAAAATCAGTTAAAGGTAAACTTACTTTTGAAATAATTATTTTATTCAGAATAAAATCAGTCATTTTTTAGCTAGAGAAGCACATTCTAAATTTATTCTAATTTGATTCCGATCTTTAGCCATCAATCAAGTGAAATAGAATTCACCCTATGGTAAAAAATCTACTCCTAATTTCATTTCTCTGCTTCGTAGCCATTCAGAATGTATGTGCACAACAATATACTATAAAAGGAAAGGTTACCGATTCCAAAACCAAAGAAAGTCTTCCATATGTCACCATTATGGCAGGTCAGAATGTCTATACTTTGGCAGATGAGGATGGAAACTATGAATTGAAAATCAATAATACAGCTGCAAGAAATATTGTCTTGACCATCAGACTGGTAGGTAAAAGAACAGAAAAAGTAGAATTAGATCTTAATCCCAACCAAAACTTGATTACCAGAGATTTTGTACTTCAAGACAATGATAACTACCTCTCGGAAGTAGTGGTCTCGGCTGAAAGAGATGAAGACAATGTATCAGTATCAGCGTTCAAAATTGGCAAAGACGTAATAGATCAATCACAAGCAAACAGTTTGGCTGAGCTTCTACAGTTGATCCCAGGTCAAGAAATTAGAAATCCAGATTTGCAGAGTTCACAGGCTATCAATTTTAGATCTGCAAATACTGGACAATCCTCTTTGAATAATTCATTTGGTATAGCAATCGTCATGAATGACAATCAGATGAATAACAATGCAAACATGCAAGCCAGAAATCCTACACAAGGTTCTGGTTTTGGCCCATTGGGTGGAGGTTCTGGATTTCGAAGTTCAAACTTTGGTCAAGGAGAAAACCCAGCAGGTGGGTTTGACTTGAGACAAATATCAGTAGGTAACATTGAAACTGTAGAGGTCATTCAGGGGGTAGCTTCTGCGAAGTATGGAGATATGTCAAATGGTGCTATCATTATTGAAACTTCCGCTGGTCAAGCTCCACTTAATTTTTCTTTAAGACAAGCAAGAGCTGATCAGACTTTTGATTTATCCAAAGGGTTTCAACTTTCTGAAAGACACTCAATTTTCGTGGATATGAATTTTTTGAACAGTCGTCCCGACATGAGAGATGCGGTAAAATCTTTTAGGAGAATTGGAGGAGGTGTTATGTGGAGTGCATTTATTGGATCAGGAAAATTGATAAAAAATACTTTAGATTTAAAATATAATACAACGCTAGATGATTTCAGAATAGATCCGGATTTTGGAAGTGAACGAATAGTATTGTATGAAAGAAAGGCTCAAGTGGTTTCAAATAGAACTTATTTCAATCTGAAAACACCAGTCTTCGACAGCTTTAAGTCTGTTTTTTCTTATAATGGCGGATTCGATTATGCTTTTGTCGAACAAGCTGTCAACCCTGGGGTTCTTCCTGTTACAGGATTTTTAGGTGAAGGATTAAACGAAGGTACATTTCATCCATCAACATATAGAGCCACTAGGGAAATAGAGGGTAAACCAGTAAATATTTCTGCAAGATTGGATTTTTCAAAAAATTTGATGTCGGGAAATATTGAACATAGTATAGATTATGGATTGACATACAGTTTTAATGGGAATTTTGGTAATGGTAGAGTTTTTGATCCTTTGAGACCTATCAGGACTACTGATGTCGTTTCAGAATTTTCAAATGAAAGACCTCTCAGTTTTAGGGAAACTAATCCATTTTTAGAGCAATTTGGAATTTATGTTCAGGATCAAATAAAAGGAGAACTTTTTAAAAAGAACTACAACTTGAATTTAGGTTTAAGGGTAGATAATCAGATTAATAATTGGAGTTTTTCACCCAGAATCAATACACGATACAAACTCAATGATAAACTTACCATAACTGGAGCTTATGGGCTGTCTTTTAAGGCTCCTGGACTAATCCATTTGTTTCCAGGTCCACAATTCCAAGATATTTCCCTTATCAATTTTTTCAATGGGCAAGAAATTGAATCTTTGAATTTAATGTACACTTATCAAAGACCAAATGACGCCTCACAAGTAAAACCGATGAAAGTGTCCCAGCAAGAGATTGGAACTTATTACCAAAGTGGAATCTTCAATTTTAGCTTCACTGCATTTTTAAAGCAAAATAGGAATGGGTTTACAGTAAATAACAATAGAGTTGGTTTAGAGATTCCTGAGTATGAAATAATTGAAGTTAGGGAAAATCAACGACCTATATACCAACCTACTGGTGAAACTAGAATAGTTCCTGTAACAGAAAGAAGGGTTGGAAACGGTAATTTTGATAGGAGTTATGGTTTTGAATTTACTGCTTCAACTAAAAAAATCGAGGCAATAAACACCTCTTTCAGTTTGAATTTGTCTTATTATGATAGTTATTTTTTCGACAATAATTTGATTCCACTTAGAAGAGGCAATCTTCAGCCTGGGGATCAATTCTGGTTTGCCACTTATCAAGGAGCTAAATCACAATCAGGAAATTCCAATGGGCTATTTACAATTAATCATCATATATCACAATTGGGTTTGGTGATGGCACTGAGAGGTCAAGTGTTTATCTATAATTACCAAAGAAGCTTTGCTCAAACCGATAGAGCTGTTGGTTATTATGATAGCCAAATGAATTATTTTGAAATTCCTGAGAATGAAAGGAATGATCCTATTTATGATGTATTAGATAGGTCAGCGCAAGCAGGACGATATTTCCAAAGACCTGATTTTGTATACTTCAATGCACATTTTAACTTAAGTAAAAACCTAGGCAAAGGAATCAGATTTTCATTCTTTGCCAATAACTTTCTCAATATCAGGCCAGAACTCTTAGATGAAAATTCTGGAACATTCCTTAGTCTACTGAATCAAGACCCATATTTTGGGTTGGAATTAAAATTTACATATTAACCAAATTAATGATTATGAAAAATACAATACTTAAAGTGCTTTTTGTAGGGATGGTCGCATTTTCATGCTCTGAGCGTGATGATACACCAAGAGTAGAACCTACTGATGTCACAATTCAAGTGACTTACAATGATGATTTTGACCAGAAATCGGCTTCTGGAACCAATGTGGTAATAAGAAATACAACTTCTCAGCAGACATTTGAAGGACAAACATCATCTGATGGATCTATTTTGTTCGAGGCTGTACCTAGTGGTATATATGATATTACAGCAAGTATAACTATGGATTCAGATGAGTTTTTTGCTTTTGCAGGGTATTTATCTGAGGGAGATGAAGTAGTATTTAATGCAAATCAGACAGGTGTACCAATTAATTCAGGTGCTTCATCTTTTACTTTGGAGCTGGTATCTGGAAGATTGGGAAATCTTGTGTTTAAGCAAATATATATTGCTGGATCCGATAGGGTTGATGGAGCACAATTCAGAGATCAGTTTATTGAAATCCATAATAACTCTACGGAAGTTCAGTATATGGATGGATTGTACATAATGGGTGTAGTTTCAAAATTGAATAATTCAATAACGGAATTCACCCAAGCGGACGGCCAATGGGATTGGACCAAATCTGTAGGAATGAATGCAACAGGCGATCCAAATAATGATTACGTCTATTCTAAATGGCTCTACCAATTTCCAGGATCAGGAAATCAATATCCTGTAGAGCCTGGAAAGAGTATTATTTTGGCATCAACTGCTATCAACCACAAAACACCATTTGAGGGTAATGATGGCAATACCGTTTCTGTTAATAATCCAGAGCTTACAGTTGATCTAAGCAATGCTGATTTTGAAGTTTATCTTGGAAATGATGTGGATAGGCCATTGCCTTCAGATGTTGACAATACATCTGTACCTAATATGATCAATCACTTCTGGCAAGGAACAGATTTAATTATGGATAATAGAGGTAGAGAAGCCATTGTGCTTTTTGCAACAGAAGATGATATCTCTACATTCCCAAGATATGCGACGCCTAATTCTCAAAACATTACCAACAATACTGTAATGAGATATCAAATCCCTAAATCTCTTATTATAGATGGTGTGGAAGGTCAAGAATCACCAACCAACCAAGTTCCAAAAATGTTGCCTACTGATATTGATGCTGGTTTCTTTTATGTACCAGGTGGTGCTTGGTCCTCTGAAGCAGGAATTAGAATGACAGCCAATACATTTGGAGATAGAAAAGTATTAAAGGATTCCAATAATTCAGAAAATGATTTGATTGGAAAAAAAGCAAATCCTCGCGGCTACGCAGATTAAATATTGGTTTGACTTGGAGGTGGGTTGAAAAGCCCCCTCCAATATTTGAAAATCTATACCACTGAGTAAGTTCCTTAGAATGAAAAAAGCATTATTCATACTTATCACCTTCATCTTTATCCATACTTCTTTTTCACAAAAAATTGAGTGGAATGAAAAGTTTATGCTGAAAAGTACTCAGAATTACTTGAATAACTTTGTAACACAACCAATTAGATCAACCATTATTGAAGAAGAGTTTGGTTTTAGTGGTTTGTACTTTGAAACCAAAGAAGGTGAATTTCATACAGTACAAATACCCGAGTTCGAAAGAAACTATGGCTTTTTTAGCTATGGAAACAGAAAAGTCAAAGGCTGGTTAATAGAAGGTCAGTTTCGATATCAAAATCAAAAACAAGATAGCGTTGGGTGGAAACAAACTAGAGATGTAAATGAGTCACCTTTTTACTATGCAAATATAAGAAAAGGTAATTGGAGGAATGAACGCTTTAGCTCTTTTGTCAATGCTAGTAAATATTTCCTTGAAGAAAAACTCGGAGTAGGTATAGGAGTAGATTACAGATTAGAAACTCATAGCAGAGGCAATGACCCTAGGCCACTTATCAATTTTTACCAAATAAATCCAAAATTACAATTTGCGTATAAATTGACTGACAATCACCAAGTAGCAATAGGAGGAAATTATCTAAAAGCGATAGAAAGAGGAAATGTATCTAACTTTAATCAAAGTAATGATAGTTTTGGCCGAACTGAGTATAACATATATACTTATATGGGAGGAGCATCATTTAACCTAATTAGAAGAAATGGTTACGAGTCTATTGATGGTGGATATGGTTTCAGTGGAGGATATTATTACATCGGTGAGAAGTTACTAGTCAGCAATGAATTTGATTATTCAATAAACAATAAAAAGTTTTATCGAAGAGGAATAGAAGGATCGGACAGAATCTTTGAAAATATTGGTGATTTTGATACAGAAATTATCAAAAATAAAATTTTCGTAGAACATCAAGACTCAAGAAAATTAATTCAAGCATTTGCAGATGTAAGTATAAGCCAAGGAACAGATTTTAATTATCTACTTGCTGGAAACAATTACCAACAAGATGATTTGAAAGCTAGACTGAACTTACTTTACTCATTTAAAAATCTTAACAATCTTAGCATTTTTGGAGAAGTGGGATATTTCCAACATTCTCAAAGAGATTTCAATGCTAGCCATGCATTTGAAATTACAAATGTCAGTTATAGTCTAGGCTTGCAAAAACCAACAAAAATTTCAGATAAACTTACTTTATATCCTCAGCTTAGTATCGCTCAAAGACTGAATCTTGATCAAAGTATAAATATCCTTAGTAGCCAAATAAATTTAGTCAGCACTAGCGTTCTAATCCCCAATATAGATTTTCTAAGCGCTGATTATTTTAATGTGAATGCGGAATTTGGAGCAAGGATTAAGTTCAAAAAATTTGATCTCAACCCAGTGGTATTTGCTGATTTCAATAATTTCACTGCTGCGGGAGAATTCAATTCTGCCTATTTTGAATCCCGCGGAAGTCAAAGAAACACACTTGGATTTAGTATCAACTTTATCCATTAAGAATATAACCCAAAAAAGCTTTTGTAATAATGAATAAGCGTATCTCCATAATATTTTCCAGTTTGATTCTGTTAGTTAGTGTTGCTTGGATTCAAGTTCAGCATCATTATACTTCGGATGAATTAAGAAAAATCTACTCACAGCCTTCAGATCAATGGCCTAAGCCAAATGTTTCGGAAGGTGTGGAATGGAAGGAAATAGGGTTGATGCCTGAAAATCCATACAAAAACGTAGATTCTCTTAAACCAATAATCGAATTGGGGAAAGTCTTGTTTTTTGACCCTAGACTTTCTTCCTCCAATCAGATAAGCTGTGCATCGTGTCACGATCCTGAATTGGGCTGGAGCAATGGTCGGTCGCAATCAGTAGGACATGATCATCAGCTTGGGAAAAGGAATTCTCCTGGATTGAATAATATTTGGCAAACTGAACCTCTTTTTTGGGATGGAAGAGCTGCCAATCTGGAAGAACAAGCCTTGATGCCCGTTGAAGATCCTTTTGAAATGCATCAAAAGATAAATTTCTTACCTACCAAACTTTCAAAAATAGAAGGATATAAAAAGTATTTTGAAGAAGCTTTTGGTGACGAGACTATTACAAGTGAGCGCTTGTCCTCAGCAATTGCTTATTTTCAACGCTCATTAGTAAGCAGAAACAGCGATTTTGATAATTTCTTGAGAGGAAGGGAAGATGCCATGTCAGATGAAGCACTTCAAGGAATGCATTTGTTTAGAACAAAAGCAAGATGTATCAATTGCCACAACGGACCTTTTTTCACCGACAACAAATTTCATAATCTAGGACTTCATTTTTACGGAGGTAGATTTGAAGATTTGGGAAGGTTTGATTTTACACAAGATCCAGAAGATATTGGCAAATTCAAGACGCCTTCTTTGAGGGATGTAATGTACACAGGACCTTGGATGCACAATGGCTTTTTCAATGATATCATGGGAATCTTGCAGATGTATGACAATGGCATGGCTAGACCCAAACCAAGACCTGGTATGGAAGACGACCCTAATTTCCCTGAAACTTCCGAATTGTTAATTAAATTAGAGCTTACAATTGAGGAGAAAGAACAAATTATCGCATTTCTTCATTCGATCTCCGCACCTAACTTTAGGATGACAAGGCCAGAATTGCCTAAGTAAAATTGAATTTATCTCCTTACACCTAGAATAGTAAAAGGTAGCATAAAAATGTTCTTTACTATTGAGAAAGATAAATCCACCGCAAATCCCAATAATCTAAATGGGAGTAGGATTAGCCAAACTATTGGGTATAAAAACAAAGCCAGTATTGCGATTGGCCAACATAAAAGAAACAGGATGCACCAAAGTAGGAAACTGATCATAATATTATTTTAAATTCTTTGGTTCAAAAAAAGTACCAGCATAAAAAAAGGCTCTATTTTAACTGATAGAGCCTTTTTGCATTTATAACTGTCTCAATTCCGAACAATCCTTTTAGCGTTTCGGACAATGTTTAAAATTGAAGCTGTCAATAATGAATATTGAATTTATTGGTTCTCCCACATTTTTAATCCACCGTCAAAAGCCATATGATTGTTTCCCAATCTGCATTTAGGTGGTAATTTGGTGAGGTGTTTGGAGTTTCCTCCACCAAGGACTATGTCGTCGGGAATAAAAGCAATCGTGAATCTTCTTACTACTGCATTCACATGCTTTGTCCATTTTCCGACTCCAAGACCTTTAAAGCCTTTTTTGCCAAGATAATCTTCAAAAACCCCCTTTTTATATGACAAATGCGCCAATTCCATTGGGACTACATGTCCATGGCTTACGATGGCAGATCCCAAACCAGTTCCCAATCCAAGAAAAAGCATCACTCCAGATTCATAAGAACCTAAGGCTTGCATGGCAGCATCATTCATGATTTTGATTGGTTTCCCCAAAGCTGACTCGTAGTCAAAACCAACCCATCCATGACCTAGGTTTTTTGGCTCTGAGGTGATTTTGCCTTCTTTGATAACACCTGGAAAACCTATAGATATCACATCATAATCCCAATCTTCTGTATTTTTCAATACTTCATTGACCATGTTTTGAGGTGTCATAAAACTGCCGGATGGAATTTTACGTCTTTCTTCACCATTATTAACTCTAACCTTAATGTTAGTTCCACCTATATCAATAACAAGTATTTTCAAACCCTTTTCTTTTAGTTTTAAAAACTCCAATTTAAAGCATATTTTATGATGAACAAAGGATAGTTTGGTTTGGGATTCAAATTTTTGGGAAAATTACAATAAAGCCAGAGGCAAGGGGCGTAGGCCTGCATTCTTTATTTGTCGTATTTAAGAAATCAGGGCTACGCCCCTCAAGGCAATATGTGTATTTTATAATTTCTACGAAGATTTTAGGGCTATCCCCCATTGGATATTTGTGATTTAAATTTGCTCTATGAAAGTGGCGTAGATATATTCGATAATTTCCTGTCTTTTAAAAAGAGAAAACCAAGGCGTTTTATATGCAATCTGTGATAAAGTGTAAGTCAAATTCTGAATGAAAAATTGTAAATCAATTTATGGGGGCAGAGCCAACTGCTCTTCGTAGCAAATGAATGAATTAGACCAGAGGAAAGGGGCGTAGCCCTGCATTCTTTATTAGTTGTATTTAAGAAATCAGGGCTACGCCCCTCAAGGGAATATGTGCATTTTATAGTTTCTACGAAGATTTTAGGGCTATGCCCCATAGTAGATTTGTGATTTAAATTTGTTCTATGAAAATGGCAGATATAAGTTCAATAACTTCCTGTCTTTTTAAAAGAGAAAACCAAGGTGTTTTATTTGGAATCTGTGATAAAGTGTAAGCCATAATCTGAATGAAAAATTGTAAATCAATATATGGGGGCAGAGCCCACTGCTCTTCGTAGCAAATGAATGAATAAGACCACAGGCAAGGGGCGTAGCCCTGCATTCTTTATTTGTCGTATTTAAGAAATCAGGGCAACGCCCCTCAAGGGAATATGTGCATTTTATAATTTCTACGAAGATTTTAGGGCTATGTCCCATAGTAGATTTTTGATTTAAATTTTCTCTATGAAGGTGGCGTAGATATTTTCGATAATTCCCTGTCTTTTTAAAAGAGAAAACTAAGGTGTTTTATATGCAATCTGTGATTTTGTTTATCAACTATAAAAATTTCAGAAAAAAAAGTCACCCCAAAATGAAGTGACCTTTTCAAAAAAGATGCCCTAGTTAATTATTTTTTTCTTACTTCCATCTCAGTTTTGGAAACATGTTTTTGTCCATACATATCTATTGCTTCCACTTCTACAGTATGCTTTCCTACTGGCAGGTTATTTGGAATATTGGCTCTCCAAAGATGCATACTTTTCTGTGGTAGTGAAGGTCTTCTTCCATCAAGGAGTTCCTCAGAAATATCCCATTGTAACAAATCAACGAGATACTTTGGGTCGTAATCTTCCAGGTAATTCATTTTGGTCCACTTCCCATCGTTGATTCGGTAATTTACTTCATTGCCTTCCGTCCCCATGAAGAAATTGGCGTAAATGCCAGAGGTTGTTCTTTTTCCTTGCTCAATTACTTTTGGGGTGAATACTTCAATTTGATATTCAGATGATTTACCTGCTACTTGGTATCTTGTTTTGTATTGATTTCCATCAATATCCAAGAAAACGTATCCCTTTGGTGTACCATCTCTCATGGTGGAAACTGGATACCCTTTTTCATCCAAAATACCTTTGTACCAATCTCCAGAAGGCGTTCCTACATTGTAGTGGTGATGTGGTTTTTCTTGTTTCCAGCCATCATCTTTTCCAAAGAAATCCTGTCTTTGGTAATGGGTATGGGCTGAAAAGGACAATGTATTTGGATAATCAGCTAGCAATTCGAATAGTTTTTCCCTATCGGCATCCCTAAAAGAATCACCTTCTTCAAACAAAGGAATATGCATAGCCAAAATGATCAATTTGTCTTTTGGAACCAGTTTCAGGTCATTCTCAATAAATGTGAGTTGATCTTCTCGGAATCCACCCCAATAACCAACTCCATCTCTAGGATCAGGATAAAGTATATTTTCCAGCAAAATCACATGAACGTCAGCATAATTGAAAGAAGATGTAGCTGGACCAAAATGTGCTTCAAATGTCTCGTCAGTCAATTTATCACTATCCACATCATAGTTTTGATCATGATTTCCCATGATATTGTACCATGGAATACCAATTTTTGCCATTACTTCGGAATATGCGGGAAACAAGCTTAAGTCATCGCCGACCAAATCTCCCAAAGAAATCCCAAACTCAACATCTTCTATTCCTTTGACATGCTCTACCACAGCTTTTTCGAAATAACCAACTTCCTCCAGATTGTATGGCTGTGGGTCACCGAAAACCAAACTGGTAAATTTTTTATTTTCTGTAGCTTTTTGAAGACCAAAATCTATGGATTTTGGTAAAGGTTCAGTTGGCGCTGAACCTTTGTATTTGAGCTCCGGAGAACCTGTAGGTTTATGGATGTAATAGTGTTTTGGGAAATTATATTCATTCAATGGCAAAGAATAACCTGATGGCTTGATTACAAAAATCAACTCTCCGTCATTTACTTCTAAGCTGTATTCACCCTTTTCATTTGTAGCAACTACATCTGTACCATTTGAAACACCCACACCTGAGATTCCTTTTTCATTTCGGTCTTTTTTGCCATTGCCATTCAGGTCTTCATAAATGATTCCCTTTGCCATTTGTTGGGCGGAAATATTGCCAACAAACAGGGTTATAATAATACTACTGATGATTTTTTTCATCTATTTATAGTTTGATTAGTAACTTTGATATACTGCAAAATCATCAATACCCAACCTGCCATTTCTAACTGTTGAACCATTGCTTGGCCCAAGTCCCAGTTTGTTGATTCTAAACCTGACAGGTTCTTGAATATCAACAAGGAATGATGCTTGTTTTGCTATAGGACTGGAAGCAAATGTGTGTGCATCAGAAATCGGTTCACCGATGATCTCCCATGTTTCGCCTTGGTCGGTGGAAAATTCCAATTGGAACGTACAGCTTTGATCGTTGAAGTAGGAACCGTACCAGAATGTCACTTTTGATGCGCCATTTGGTAAGTCATAATTCATTTCCAAGAAAATTGGAAAATTGAGATTCTGCTGCATTCTGACCGCTTGACTTCCGCTTACATATCGATCTCTATTGGCAATATCACCTAGTATTGAGTAAAACAACCTCCATTCGCCAGTCTTCAATTCTACCAAATTATTGGTAGCCACCATATTGTAACTTGGCTTAACACTCGCCTCGGGAAATTCAAAATCTTCAGGATAATTGGCATAGATAGGGCCACTTGGATCAATCAAATCATTGGCATTTCTCATCCTGATTTCTATTCCATCCTCAGTTTGATAAGCAATTCCTCTAAACCCAGCACTTGGTGCCAATCGAAGATTACTAAAATCAGCATTTGGGTCTGTATAGATGGCTATGCTATCACCACTTCCATCGATGATGTAATTTCTACCGGATAATGTCACTCCACCAGTAGGGAAATCCAACAAGTCTGCGGTAACCATCACCAAAGTGTTTTCAAAACTTTGAAAATTCGCTTTCAGTCTTGCGATATCTACAGAGGCTGCTTCTAAATTATTTGATTCCTCTAACTTCTGGATTTTGTCTTGGGTCAACCCTGTAATGCCCAAAGAGCCGTTTACTCTTTCGATTACAGTATTTGTCAAATCCAGTTGAAGAAAGTCGCCTGTAGTATATAAAGATGCCAAGTTGTCGTCCAAGAACAACACAAGACCTCTGTTTAAACCCCTCCAGTTGAATTCAACCACAATTTGGTTGGAAGGTATATTTCCTGACTCTTGGTCAGAAATCACATAACCTTGAGTAAACCTTGCCCCAGAAAGAACTTCTGCATTCAATGGCATCGGATCACCTTTGAAGGCTTGATGCACAACCGGTAGTGCTGCTATAGGATTTGGAATTCCTTCTGCTGGATTGATATCTTCTTTCATACAAGAAGATGTGAATCCAAATATTAATATTAGAAATGGTATAACTATTCTTGTTTTCATGATCTTTTTGTTAATTTTTTATGATTACCCGCTGTGACACTGGTAGTAGAATTTCCCAATAAAACCTTGCGGATAATCGTTATTAGGTTATTAGTCAATTAGTTATTAGTGCATTAATTGACTTAAATTATATCGATTTGTTTGGCTACAGATTAGAAAGCGGATATCCATATGAATTATTCTAATATCAGCATTGTCACAAAAAGCAAGTATTGGCTTAAGTATTCACAGCTAACTAATAACTATTCACTAGTAACTATTTAATTACCTTAATCCTCTATATTCCACCAGACTTTTGTGTTTATATTGTCAGGCCCCATTCTTTGGATAGCCTCGTTGTAGTTTTTGGCATTCAATGCCTGAACATTGATAGGATATCCAAATCTTGAAGGCATCCTTCCTCCATTGAGTGTTCCTTCTCCTGGGATCAAACTTGGATGGCCTGTTCTCTTATATTCATGCCATTGCTGAAAGTCTGTGAAGAAAAGCGCAAAATATTTTTGCATGTGAATGGCTTCCATTTTTTGATCAAAATCCCAATTCTCATCCCATGAAATAAATGGTCTTTCCAACAAATCTTCAGGCATCTCCAAATCCCAATGTGCTAGTGCTGATTCAATTCCTCTTTCATAAAATGCTTTGGGATCACCACCAATAAATCCTTTAAGACTCGCTTCAGCAAGGATAAATTGCAGTTCAGCGTGATTCATGATATTGCCTAACCTTGGGTCAGTTTTCAAACCAACCTGAAGTGTACTTTGTCTTTCTGGAATCTGACCGGAGGACCAACCACTTGGAATACCTGCATAAATTCCGGAAGATATTGTAGCCCAAATAGGAAGCCTTGGGTCTTGCCATGAATTAAGATTGTTGATAAAAAATTCGGAATATCCTTTGTCACCATTGAAATCAAAATCACGGAAATTGAAAAATGCACTGGTAAGTGGCTGTGTATTGCCAACTGGCAAAATGGCTGACTCCAGAGCGTTTGAAAACACTGGATAGGCTGCAGGGGTAGATTCTGTTATTTGTTGGATTTTACTGATGGCATTTGATTCAGATTTTCCAGAAGCTCTCAAAAGCAATCTTAAGTAAAGCGAATTCCCAAATTTTCTCCAAAGCAATGCATTGCCTGCATACAAAGGATCATATTCTATCAATGCTCCTGGCAAATCACCACTTGAAGTCAAAAGTGTATTTGCTTCTTCGAGTTTTTCAAATAATCCAAGGTAAACATCTCTCTGTGGATCAAATTTTGGAGTAACATTTCCATTTTTCCCTTGGTTGGCCTCAGAATATGGTATGTCACCAAACATATCAGTAAGCATAGAAAATGTCCATGCCTCCAAAACCAAAGAGATTCCTTTGAATGTCTCAAAACCTGCAAGTTTACTTTCTTCGGCTTTGGCATACATATCTTTGATATCGGTCAATTGTACATACCAGTTTCTCCACATATAATCTGATTCTGTAGGTCTGATAAAGTACCTGTGGAATTCCCTTGAATCGACAGTAGTGACGTGTACTTGCATGATTTCATTATTGAGTCTCATGGCTCTATTTTGATTTCTCCAAACCAAATCATGAAGGGTAGGAGCGAGCAGTGATTCTGGATTTGCTGCCGTTGAGGCATTTGGATTGGTATTCATATCAACAAAATCCTCAGTGCAGGAAAATGTCATCAATCCCAATAACAATGCAAATGATGCTATAAATATATTTTTGGTTTTCATTGCTGTGCTAGTTTTATATTCCTAATGAAATGTTGAATCCAATCGTACGAGTAGATGGGAATTGTGCGACTTCTGCACTTTTAGAGATATTTCCATTTCCCAATGTACCGAACTCAGGATCGAATGATGGCCATTGACTAAAGACAAACAGATCCCTTCCATATACTCCAATGGTGGCATTCTGTAAAAGAATTCTTTGTAAATATTTGGCCGGGATTTTATAGTCAAACCTCATTTCCCTCAACTTGATGTAGTCGGTGCTGAAAATATTGGATTCGAGATTGTCTCTATTAAAATGTCTGAAATAATAATCCCTGATTGATGTAGCTACTACATCGTTTGGCCTGTAAGTTCCGTCTCCATTATCGATCGAACCATTTCCAATGATCCCGTTGTATCTCCCTGGAATTGATTTTTTGAGTTTTCCTTCTTCCATCAGCACAGAGTGCGTCAGAGAATATGCACGTCCTCCAAACTGTCCATCAAACAAAAAGCTGAACCTGAAATTTTTGTATTTGAATTCATGTCCCAATCCGAATCTGTAAAGTGCTGTGGCATTTCCCAAGTAAAGAATAGAATCTCCCAAAACAGGATAGCCGCCTTCGTACAAAATATCACCGTTTGAAGTTCTTTCGTATCCCAAGCCATAGATATCACCATATCTTCCTCCTGGTCTAGCCTCTACAGTTCCTCTACTTCCGAAAACTGTCCCCAGTACCATGTTCTCCATTCCATCAGCAAGAGAAATCACTTTGCTGTCATTGTGTGTGAAATTTCCAAATATTCTCCAGTTGAGGCCATTTTTGTTCTGAATAGGGATGATATATGATTCTATTTCTATCCCTTGGTTCTGTACATTTCCAGCATTTACGATCTTGGAAGTGTAACCACTGGCAGGATCTATCGGTGTGCTCAAGATCTGGTCAAATGAATTACTTCTATATACTGTCAAATCCAATCCAAACCTGTTTTTGAACATTTTTAAATCCATTCCCAGCTCAAAGCTTCTAGTTCTTTCGAAATTAAGATTTGGATCAGGGATTGAACTTGGATTGGTAAGACCTCCTGGGAAGGTAGCCAATGGGCTATAAGCATAATCTGTTAAATATGCTGTAGTACCTCCACCACCTACTGAAGCGAATGAGCTTCTCAATTTGAGATAGTCAAACTGACTTGGCAAAGAAACCACATCTGAAATTATCGCACTCAAATTGGCAGAAGGGTAGAAGAAAGGGGATACATTTCCGCTGATAGGTGAAGCCAAGGTACTGGCCCAATCTTGTCTACCTGTCACATCCAAAAACAAGACATTTTTATAGCTGAAAGTACTTAGCGCATAAAGACTGTTTACAGCATAATTTCTTCTGAAAGGCAATGGAATCAATAAGTCTTTACTATTTGCGAAATTGTAGATGCCTGGAAACAGCAATCTTTCTGCACGATATTCATCTCTTCGGTAAGTATTGTTCATCAAACTACCACCTACTGAAATGCTAAAATCAAAATCCCTTGCTCTTTTATTGTTATAAGAAAGCAAAAAGTCGGAATTGATCTCGTGTGCGTAGATGTCCTGCTCCCGATACATGCCTTCATTGTATTTTTGGGTACCCATTGGTCTTTGCTGACTGCGGGATTCGTACATCATATCTACTGTAGTCCTCACCATCAAGTTGAGCTCGTCTGTGAATTTGTAGTTTGCCTGGGCAGTTCCTACATAGCCATTTCTCTCTGATGCATTGAGCATTTCAAATGCCTGTAAATATGGATTGTCCAAAAGGTTAGAGAATGGCCTGTTTTGCAAAACTCCTTCCTGACCAGGAACCCATGCTGGCTTAAACCAGTTAATGTCAGCGTTTGGCACCATCCCCCTGATGAAATACATGATTGTCTGATTGTTGTATCCTGTAGTAGGGAGGTTGTCAGACTGTCGGTTGTTGTAGTTGATCTTGGTGCTGATGTTAAGTTTTGGTGTTATTTCATGGTTTACACTGAATGCGATTGTGGTCCTGTTATATCCAGTATTTGGTACAATCCATTCATTTTTCATGTTGGTAAATGAAAGCCTAGTTCTAGTTTTTTCATTTCCTCCTTGGATCGAAAGGTTGTTGGTAAAAGTCTTCCCAGTCTCAAAGAAGTCTCTTCGGTTATTTGGATAAGCTCTCCACAATGTTCTCTCAGGAGGAGCTACTCTATGGAAATTTGGGTCATATTGGTAAAAGAATTGCCCATCAAACTTTGGTCCCCAAGCAGAACTAGTAGAGAAAGTACTAGGTCCATCTTCCGTGGCTCCATAGCTGTAATAGAGGTCTCCACCTACATTTCCCTGACCATATTCATTTTGATAATCTGGCCATCTGTTGATAAAGTCAAATGATGTATTGGAAGAAAATGTAATTCCCAAACCTTTGTTGTTCAAATTGCTACCGCTCTTTGTAGTGACCATGATGGCTCCATTGGCACCACGGGAACCGTAAAGTGCCGCTGCAGCAGGACCTTTCAAAACTGTGATGCTGGCAATATCATCTGGGTTAATATCCGAAAGGCTGGATCCAAAATCTACAGGAGAATCTGCGCTCAAGTAAGACCCGCTTCCTTGTCCAGTCAATTGCCCACTGCTGCTTGATATCACGACTCCATCCACTACGATCAAAGCTGAGTTGTCACCTGTCAAAGAAGTTTCACCACGAAGAATGATCTGTGTAGAACCTGCCGGTCCACCTCCTGATTTGATCAGGTTTAGTCCAGCAACTTTGCCAGTAAGGGCATCACTCCAGTTGTTTGGCAATGCATCTGTAATCTCTTCGCCTCCTACAGTTCTGGAAGAATAACCGAGTGCTTTTTCTTCTCTTTTGATACCTAGGGCAGTCACGACTACTTCCTCTAATGTATCATCTAACTTCAAAGCCACATTTACAATGCTTTCATTACCGATTAGAACTTCTTCTTTCTTGAAGCCTACATATGAGAAAACCAATATTTCACCTTCTTCAAGGGTAATGTTATAGTTTCCTTCCATGTCAGTAATTGTACCTTTATTTCTCCCCAAAATAACCACGCTTACACCGGGCAATCCTTCACCCGTTTCTTCGTCTATCACTTTACCTTTGACTGAAATTTCATCCATAGATTTGGAAGAAATTTGGGAAAGTATTGGTTTAGTACTTACAGCAAGTGTTTTGTTTACCTGCTTGAATTTCAGGTCACTATTTCTTGATATTTCAATAAGAAGTTCTTCCAGATTCAAATTTCTTGATCGAACCTGAACCTCTTGACTAAGGTTCAATCCATTTGCAAACGAGAATTTGAAATCGGTCTGACTTTCTACATCACCAAAAAACTGAGAAACATTTTGGCGATTGCTGGAGACTTTGATTTGAATCTCATGCATTTGTTGAGCATCACTGTTTTCTGCAAAGACAAGACCTTGAAGAATGCACAGGAGCAAGCAGGTTAGAAATAATCTCATTGTAATCCGATTAAATGAGTTGGGTAACTTTTTTTTCATAATTTTAGGTGTTCTGATAAATGATTCTTTGCGGGATTATTTGATTGTAGAACAGAATAGGTGGGGCCGTTGCCGCGGCTCCACTTTATTTACATTCTTTGAAAGTTAGGTGGACAGATTTTTTGTTGATTTCAAATTCTAGTGGAATAGAAAATTGAATAGTTATTAAGAGCTCTTCTAAATTCATATCGTGATATGCACCAGAAATTTTTCTGTTTGGTAAGTTTTCACAATTGCTGTATAGCTCCACACCATACCAATTCTCTATTTCTTTTATCATTGTGGAGATATCTGTATTTATAAAAACAAGGGTTCTCTCAGTCCAGCCAAATTCCAATTCCGAATTGGTAATAGACCCTTGCACCAACTGATTGCTTTCCAGCTTTACCGTTTCATCTTTTCCCAACAACACTTCTCCAAATTCTTGGGATTGGACACTCACATTCCCAGATTTTACAGCGACTTTGTCAAATGAACCTGGACGACTTTCTATAGAAAAAGAAGTTCCCAATACGGTTGTTTTGAATGACTCCGTTTCGATAGTAAATGGCAGGTCTTTGTTTGGTACCACATCAAAAAACGCTTTTCCTTTGAGAAGAACTTTCCTGTTTTGAGAAAATTCTTTATTGACATCAATCGAAGAGTTGTGATGAAGCTGTACATAGGAACCATCAGGTAGCTTTACTTTTTTGATCATTCCAACTTCATTCTCGAAGCTGATGAATGTTTCTTCAGGCTGAATTTGTAAAGAAGGGTTTGAAAATTTGTAAGCTAAATTGAAAAGTCCAATGCAAATACATGCAGCAATAGCAAAGGTCAGAAAATAGATTCTTCTATTGTCATGTTGTCTTTTTATACCAGATTGGGCTTGAATTTTAGAAAAAATCTCATCTCTAATTTCTTGTCTGCTTCGGTTTTTATGATCTTCGATAATAATGTCCTCGTCCGAATCAAAAGAATGATACCAATCATTTATGACATTCCTGTCTTCACTAGAGGCCTTTCCTTTAAATAACCTTTGAAGTGTTTTTTGAAGTGTATTTTTATCCATTGCGATAGTGCTATACTATCAAGTCCAAAAATCAATGAAGGACTACTATGCAAAACGATTATCAAAAAGTTATCAAAAAAATCTACGCTTAACATTAACTTAAGCTTAGAGCCTAATGAGCAAAATTACCAAAGGTGACAAATGCTTTAGTTCTTTGCGTACAATACCTAAAGATTTACTTAGTTGATTGTGAACAGTTTGTGTAGATATTTTTAATTGACTTGCTATTTCATCTGCCGAATATCCTTCGATTCTACTCATTTTGAATATCATTTGACACTTTGGGCTAAGCTTATCTATCGCTATTTCCAACGCGTCATAAAGATCCTCAAATTCCAAGTTGTCATCATCATACATGGCGATTTCTTCATGATCTTTGGTATTTTGAAGATACAGATCAGAATGTGCAAAATGCTTGATAACTTTATATTTTACGGCAGTCAAAAGATAAGCCTTCAAGCTCGTTTTGATTTTTATTTCATTTCTTCTTTGCCAAAAATCAATAAAAATTTCCTGAACAATATCTTCTGTGACAGCCTGATCTTTTGTTCGAACAAAAGCAGCACTATAAAGCACTTCCCAGTACTCATTGAATATTTCTTCGAATTTTTTTGGACTATTTGTAAGCAACATGGGTAATCGGTGCTAAAATTTAAGGATAAAGATATATCTGTATTTCCAAAAGGTTTTTAATCTTGCGTTATGATATTATTAATTATGAGTATCTGCAATATTGCACGTAGGGTAAGAAGTAGTTTTGTAAGTTGCGAATACTCGTCATTCGACAACAGTTCATAGTCAATAGAAACACACACAAATCGATCCTCCAAAAATCTATTGCTTGGCTACGTGCAAGAAAACGGATACACATATTATCAATTTTAACCAACCTAAATTAATCATGGGATTAAAGGAATTTTAATGATCATTAGTTACACTTGGAATTAAATTCCTTGGAAGCATGTTAATTTTTTACTTTCAATCAAACCCACTGAATCTATTCCCAATGAATATGAAATGGAATCTTCAACATAGTTATAGCAGTTTACCAAATAAGCTTTTTAGTTTCCAATCACCTATTCCGGTAAAATCACCAAAGCTCGTATTGTTCAATCACGAGCTTGCTCAATCAATCGATCTTGAAGTTTCTGATAATGAATTAGATAAACTAAGTCAGGTTTTGGGTGGAAACGTTCTGCCAGAAAACTCCAAACCATTAGCTCAAGCTTATGCAGGTCATCAATTTGGGAATTTCACCATCTTAGGAGATGGAAGAGCAATTTTGATCGGAGAGCAATTGACCAATAGTCAAAAACTATTTGATATCCAATTGAAAGGGTCGGGGAGGACTCCATACTCAAGAGGTGGAGATGGTAGAGCTACTTTGAAGTCAATGCTCAGGGAATATTTGATTAGTGAAGCCATGTATCATTTGGGTATTTCGAGCAGTAGATCTTTGGCTGTAGTAGCATCAGGGGAGACTGTTCAAAGAGAATGGGAAAATGATGGTGCTATACTAACCCGAGTAGCCAAAAGTCACATTCGAGTAGGGACATTTGAGTTTGCCTACCAATACTTATCACTGGAGGAACAAAAAGAACTGACTGTATATGTCATCAAGAGGCATTATCCAGAGCTTGAAGGTTCAAAAAATCCCGCGTTGGAATTATTGAAGAAAGTAATGGAAAAGCAAGCCGAATTGATTTCTGATTGGATGCGAGTAGGTTTTATTCATGGGGTGATGAATACAGACAATGTAAGCATAGCAGGTGAAACGATAGATTATGGACCTTGTGCATTTATGAATGTTTATGATCCAGGTACAGTTTTTAGCTCCATAGATACAGCAGGTCGCTATGCTTTTGGTAATCAGCCAAAAATCACACATTGGAATCTATCTAGACTCGCGATTGCTTTATTGCCTCAGATAGATGAGGATCAAGACAAAGCTGTAAAAACAGCACAAGAAACCCTCAATCAATTTCCTGACATTTACGAAAGTAAGTATCTACAATTAATGAGAAATAAGCTTGGCTTGATCGGAGAAGAGCCACAAGACAAAGCTTTGGTAGAGGATTTGTTGAATATCATGAATCAAATGAAAGCGGATTACACCAATACATTTGCAAGTCTAACCTCAGGTGAATTTTCGGAAAATGAATTATTCGAAAATGACAGATTTCAGGATTGGTACTTGAATTGGATTCAAAGAGCTACTAAAAATGGACAGACTTTGGAAGCTGCCCAAAAGACAATGGCACTTCATAATCCAATATATATTCCTAGGAATCATAAAGTTGAAGAAGCCTTGTTTCAAGCAACTGAAAATAATGATTATAGTATATTTCATGAAATGCTAAAGGTGATGAAAACGCCATACCAGTTCAACGAAAATTTTACCGCTTATCAATTTCCAGCTCTAGAAGGTGATAATGGCTATCAAACCTTCTGTGGAACTTGATAAATTATACTATTTTAGCATTTTAATCCAAAAATAACCAAAACCACCCGCCATGTTGATCAAGGAAATTTCTATAGATGAAGCTCTACCCATCCGCCACAAAGCAATGTGGCCCGAAAAAGATCTTGATTTTGTGAGAGTTTCGGGAGATGACAAAGCGATGCATCTAGGTCTTTTTGTAAATCGAAAATTAATTTCAGTTGTTTCAGTTTTTGAAAAAGAAAATGGTGCACAATTTCGAAAGTTTGCAACCTTACCAGATTACCAAGGAAAGGGCTATGGAAGTAAGCTACTTGTTTACATGATTGGATTTGTCCAAAAGAAGCAAATTCAGAAAATTTGGTGCAATGCTAGGATGTCCAAAATTGATTTTTATAATGGATTTGGGTTGACAATAACTGACAAAACCTTTGAAAAATCAGGATTGGAGTATGTGGTAATGGAGAAACATTTGTAATAAATATGACTAAATAAATTGTCTAATTTTGATTTTAAATCATATTTATATTCATTGACTATTATGCATTTATAACTCTTTATTTCTGCGTAATCCTTGGATTTAGCTCCACTTTGGTTCCTTCAGATTTTTTTCTCATCCGCATATTGATCAGTTCTACACTGAGTGAGAAGAACACCGCGAAATATATGTACCCTTTTGGAACTTCTACATGGAAGCCTTCTACCAAAAGCATAAAGCCAATCAAAATCAGAAAGGATAAAGCCAACACTTGCAGCGTTGGGTTTTTGTTGATGAATTTGCTGATTTTACCTGCGAAAATCATCATCACAGCCATTGCAATAATAACGGCGATGATCATTAAAATCACCTCATCTACCAATCCAATTGCTGTCAGAATACTGTCAAATGAGAATATTACATCCAACAAAATGATCTGAAAGATGACTTGCGATATTCCTTTAGCAGAATTTGGTTTTACTTCTTCTGGTTTTCCTTCCATTTTGTGATGGATCTCAACTGTTGATTTGAACAGTAGAAAAAGTCCTCCAAAAGCTAAAATCAAATCCTTACCGCTCAAGTTAAAATCAAAAACAGAAATCAAGGGATCGTTGAATTTGATGATGTAAGAAATACCAAGCAGAAGCCCAATCCTGAAAATCATAGCAAAAGCAAGCCCAAGAACCCTGGCTTTCTCTTGCTGATGCTCCGGAAGTTTGTTGGAAATAATAGAAATGAAAATAATATTATCCACTCCTAATACAATCTCCAAGAATGTCAAAGTGGCAAGTGCAATCCATGTTTCCGTTAATAGGAAAATTTCCATATAAGAATAGATTTGATTGAATTTAAAGATAAAGAAGCCTAAGGGAATTTTTATCAAATTCCCTTAGGTTCAATTAGACTATATCCAAAACAGCGCGTTTTGGTAAGAGCAAATCACCTTTAAGACATATACTTTCGTCAGTCAAAGCCCAAATAGTAGTCTCGATTTGATAAGGATTCATTCCCAAATCCAAGAAAATCAACTTAACTTTTCCATGTTCCAAGTTTCCAAGAGAAAGTGCATTAGCCAATGCTTTTTCCCTACTTTTGATGTCACTTTCGTTTGGAAGAACATCCTCTTTCGGAAAGCGGAAATTCTTGATATCCTCTTTCTTGATTATCACAGGTTCTATCATAATACCAAGCTTTCTTTTTTTCCAGTACTTTTTGCTTCAGCACTAATAGTAGCCTCCCATTTTTTGATCAATATGGGTTCTCCTACAAGATCTGAGAATTTCTCCCCATCATAAAACTCCAACAAGCCGATTACTTTCCCTTGGTGGTTTGTAAGTTGTAAGTGAAGGCTATCGATTATTTTTCTGCTATTGCTTTTTGCACCTACAACTCTCGATACTTCATTGATTTTTACTTGCTTTACATCTCTTATGTCCAGAATAATTGGCTTGATATCAGCTAGATCATCAACATAGACCAATTTATTTTGGGAAGTATCAATGCCAATGAAATACTGCTTTCTCCAATTGTCTTGAATATTCAAATTTAGATTATGGCTATTTAAGAAGGTTTGTAGAAGCTTGTCATTATTTAGTTTTTCCTTTTTTACTTTTACATTATTTAAATAAAAAGGAATGGCAAATGCCACCATAGAGACAATTGCTATGGAAATGGTGATAATATCTATGTCAAACATGATTTTTTTGATTTTTGGGCAGGACATTTCAGTCCGGCATTTTTTGGAATTATGCTAGCAACCATGCATTCTAATGCACGGCAAATGACCTCATACAATGTATGGGTTACTAAAAATCAATTATTACCAAAAATAATGTGTTGGAAACTTGAGTTCTTTTATGCCAAAAACCACATCAGTTTTCTGGCTGAGTTTAAAAAGTGTCCTGACAAAATTTTCAAAATGAAAAGAATTGATCGCATTAAAACTTCCAATGTAACTATCACCGACAAATTGTCCTTTGCAGGTAACAATAACCAATTGGTCAGCATCTGAAACCAAAGGAAGATCAGATGCATATTCTGCCAAACTATTGCTTGTAAAATAAGCTAAAGAATCCTCTAAAACATGTTCTTCCGAAACACTGAAATAAGGCAACACCATCCCATGAAAAATCATGATGATTGTGAGTGAAATTCCAATAGTTTGTTTTAGAAGGTTATTCATTTCGGTGCGAATGTATTAATTTATATTGTCAAAATATGTACCATGATTTTAAATTTCCGGTCTATGTTTCAACTATTTTTTTGGAGAATTTAGGACTTTATAGAGAAAGTACAAAGTTGCAGAGATTACCAATCCCTGAGTTGCTAGAAGCATGATTAATGCAATTTTATTCATGGTTTGTTTTTCCCTCTTTTTTTCTTTTTTGATATGACAAATAGACTAGAAAACTGATAAACAAAAACAATGAAATCAAGAATATTCTAGCCATGTTTATATAAAATAGTTTATTCTCAAGATATGATTTATCACTTTCATTTATAGCTATTTGAATCTGTTCTTTTAAACCATAATTTGAAATATTTTTTATCAAAGAGCTGTTATCCAAAACCCAGTTTCCACCATTCAAAATGCTTGAAATATTTTCTGACCATTCATTCTGAAACGGTGTAATCAATGCACTCAAAAATACCAAAAGCAAAAGCAATGGAGTAATGTATTTGATGATGAATTTATAGACTTGAGGGATTTTGATTTCAGAGCCTTCATTTATTTCCTTCCATCCTTTGTCTATGCCAAAAACCCATGAAAAGAGGATTGCTTCAAGCAAAGCAAAAACCACCAAACTTACAGTACCGGCCCAATAGTCATATTCATCGAAAACTCCATATTGATAGAGTAGGACAGTAGGCAGCCCCATAATCAGAGCCAAAGCCCCAAATGACCAAGCTCCTTTTGTTTTTCCCCAACCGAATTCATCTTTCATAAATCCCATCCAAGGGGTTCCCATAGCTAAGGATGATGTAATCCCTGCAAAAAATAGAAGCCCAAACCAAAATACCCCAGCAAATGCAGCTGTGATTTCGCCCCATTGCTGAAATAGAAATGGCATAGTCTGAAAAGCCATCCCAAAGCCTGCATTTTCCAATACCCAATCTAACCCTAAATAGCCTGCAGCTATTGGAATGACAATGCTACTCCCAAGCACAACTTCTACAAATTCATTTAAAAAGCCAGCTGAGACTGCATTCAAGGCAATATCTTCTTTCTCTTTGATGTAGGCAGCGTAGCATTGAATCGTCCCCATACCTACAGAAAGCGTGAAGAAAATCTGACCTGCGGCAGCTAACCATACTTTTGGATTGGCTAAGGAGTCAAACTGAGGTGTCCAAAGAAAATTCAATCCATCCAAAGCATTTGCATCTGGGAATAGATCGGATTTCCCTGATTCTCCAAGTGTCAAACCTCGAACAGCTAAAATTATCCCAAACAGAATCAATAATGGCATTCCGATTTTTGCTGCTTTTTCTATTCCTCCAAGACCTTTGGACAGGATGATAATATTCAAAGCCAAAACCAAAACATAAAAGAAAACAGCCTCAAAAGGAATTCCTGTACTTGTGGTTAAAACATTGACATATTCTGTGAAAAACAATGCAACCTCTGACTGGGACATCGATTCGAAAGTCCCAAATATGGAATGCAACACATACACTAAACTCCAAGATTCTATGTAGGTGTAATAGGCTACTACTGCTATATTGGTAAATATCCCAAATACCCCTACATATTTCCATACCTTGGCTTTTCCCATACCATCCATGATGTATGGCGTGCTATGATTGTTGAATTTGCCACCAAACCTTCCAGAGGACCATTCGATCAAAAGCAAAGGAATCCCCATCAAAAGGAAACAAATCAAATAAGGTATAATGAATGCACCCCCGCCATTTTGGACAGCTTGAACGGGGAATCTTAAGAAATTTCCCAATCCAACGGCATTTCCAGCCATCGCCAAGATAAGCCCCAATCTAGAGCCCCAAGCTTCCTTAGAGGCTAACTTATTTTCCATAAAGGATCAATGTTTCTGAACCAAACTTTGTGAATGTAATATCAAAGAATAATGCCTAATAGTGAATAGAAAGGCTATAGTTTGGATTTAAAAAAAGAAAAAATATGGGTAAAGAAAATCTAATATTCCTTGGCAACATAACTGAAGTAAAAAGCCAAATTCCTCAATAAATGACTGAGTAAAATTCAGGTTTAGAATCAATTGCACTACTGCATACTTGGATTCGTTAGATTTGTCTTTTCCTAGAGAAAAAGTGCTTGAAGTAGGACAAATCCCATCCGAATAATGTAACGAAATTTCTCCTTGTTCACTTGCAGCAATAGAAGCATTATTTATTTCAGCAGAAACCTGAAAGTTATCTTCAAAAGTACCAGCATACAGGCCTTCAACTCCGAGGAGAACAAAAAGCACAAGTAAGGCTAGGATTGAATTTTTCACAGTTGAATGATAAATAACGGATCAAATGTAAATGAATTTTTCACATATTTTTCAAATCCCTATTTTATTTATTTTTTTACTTCATTCTTTTGAATATAACCCACTGTTGCCTCTTTTAAATAGATATTGGCTTCAAGATTATTTTCAACAGAAAGAACTTCAACTTTACCTGATCCTTTATAATTTGAAAGCCAAATTTTTAGGATATCCAATACACCAGGGTAATAATTTTCTAGATCTTCGATCGTATTCAGCTTTTCAAAATGGCTGGGAATCGGCACAGCAATCAACTTTCCATCAGACTCACCACTGTCCATCATATCGATCATTCCTATGATTCTGCAAGTGACAATTTGTCCTCGCTGTATGTATTCACCAATGACAAAAACATCCACAGGATCCCCGTCACCACCAGTAGCTTGGGAAAGCAATGTCTGCGGCACAAATCCATAGTTGGCAGGGTAAGATAGATAATCTACCACTCTTGAAGAGTCGGCTGTGATTTTTTGCCATTCGAGATGACCAGAATTTTTGTTTACTTCCCATTTCTGATTGGTTCCAGCTGGGATTTCGATTACCACATTTACGAGTGAATCAATTGTAAAAGGGGATATGCCATGAAGCAAATTTATAGGATCAGGACCTGAATGTTCATTCTTTTCAGCAACTCCACGAGACAGAAGCAAGAAAAAAAAGACGATGCTGTAGCGAATTTTCATTGTTCTTATCATTATATATGTATGTTGGCGATCGGCGGTCGACTGTCGACAGATTGATCTTTCCTGAATTTGGTTTACAAATTAGTGTCTAGTGTCAGGTTTTGATTCTTTTTTTAATTATGTATCCGCTTTCTTAATACTAGCGATTAATAATATAGTATGAAGTTCATTTCAAACTGCTTTGGTCGGATGACTGTGGACTGTTGACGATTATCCGCAACAAGTAAAGCCTCTTATTACCCAATATTTAACATTGCGGATACTTATATTACCTATTATATGGAGTTTCATTGATCCAATTGAACCCTCTGTTTATCAATAAGTAATCACTTTTTACTTTTCGAGAAGCAGTCACCAAATACTTTGCACTATCCAATTCTATTTTCAATTTGTAACTTCCATCTTCGGATGCCGAAAGCAAAATTTGATAAGGGTCTTCTTGTGTTTGGTTTTCTATGAAATTGATTTCACCTTCATTCCAAATATTCTCTATTGTGTAGTATTTCTTGTTTTTCTCAGGATCCAAAGTCATGATGGTTTTTCCTTGTATGATGATCTTTTCCCAATCATAGTTTTTCTGATTATCAAAATCCCCTTCAGCCTCCATTGAACTTACGACATAGACTCCTTCCCATTCGTTTAGAAATGTACGATATTGTTGGCTAAGTACGTGGCCTGTGATCAAGCTTAGTGGTACCAATCCTGCGAAAATCACTTTTAAGGTAAGGTATGTTCCTCTTTTCCATTTTTTGGAAAAATCATATTGAATCTTTGGCAAACTTACTTCTTTGTGTAAAAGAAAAAAGGAAAAGAGAGATTTGAAGCTTCCCCAAGAGATTAATATAGAGAAAAATAGGAGGTGGCCAGAATATAATTTTACTGGCACATCAAAAGATAGATTTACAAAGAAGATATTGGTACAAACAGCAATAGAAATCAATGCCCCAAGAACAGCGGTTCTCCGGAACAGCAATAAAAAACCTGCCAAGAGTTCAGAAAATCCCATAAAAGCTTTATACAAATCTGAATATCCAAAAAACCTCCAAGCAAGAGCCATTGGGGACGAATCTCCATAAGTGGACTCCAAGGCCATTAGAGTTGGGCTGGGAAATTGCCCATTCATGAATTTTATCACACCATAAGAAATCAAGGAAAGTCCTACAAAATAGCGTGCATATATCAGCATGATAGCATAAAAGCTGTTAGTTCTTTGCTTACTTTTCAAAAAGAACAGCATTGGAATAGACATCAAAATGGCGAGAATAGAATAACTGACAAGAGATAAATAATCCACAGTCGTGTCTCCACTTCCATTCATAGAGACATAAACCAAATCGCCAAAACCAAGTAGTTTCCTGCCTATGAAAAGTGTAAACTCAGATTTTAATGCATATACATACTTGCTAAAATAAACATACATATATGGAATATTGTCTGCCGGAAAGGGGAAGCAATAAATCAGGATGTATAGACCCAAAAAGGTCTTTATTGCAACAGAAAGTTGATAATTTGACTTATTCATGGTTAGAAAGTATGTTTTGCCAAATTAAAAAAATAAATTATTAGTTTCCTTCATAAAAATACTTAAAAGTTAAATGAGTTCTCACTAGTTGAAACAATAGGCTACTAAAATTTCCTTCATTATTTGAAAACTTAATTTTTATTTTCCGTTATGTAAATTAAGATTTTAAAAGCCGAGAACTATGACAAACTACCTTAAGAAGTACTTGCCCTTGATTTTTTTACTCCCTTTTCTTTTTAGTTGTACTACGCATTACATTTCGCAATGGCAAAATTATGATGAAGAAAGTACAGTGGCAGATGATGGAAATGTGATGATAAAAAATGATACAATAGGTGTTTCCCACGCCTTCAACAGTCTTAGTGGAAATGTTCTGGTTCGTATTGAAAATTATTCA
Organism: Belliella alkalica; assembly: GCF_022549785.1. Lineage (GTDB taxonomy): Bacteria > Bacteroidota > Bacteroidia > Cytophagales > Cyclobacteriaceae > Belliella > Belliella alkalica. The sequence goes on along the minus strand of NZ_JAKZGO010000007.1, from coordinate 43,908 downwards.
CAAACGCCCATGCTAATCAATTTGACCAAGACAGCACTTACGATAAATGGGAAAACTTTCGGCTATGTAGATGGAAAATCAACCATCCGTGGTTGGCTAGATACTTTTGGATCGGCAAATGGAGGTCAATTTGGATCTTTTGGTGGAGAAATTGTAGGAAAACCTAATACTTTGTTTGTACCACCACTATCATATGTGGAAGGTTCTTTTGCTAATATCCAACCAGAAGTAAGAAAAATAGTAGGAAATAGATTTGTTGGAAATCAGACTTACTACGCTTTGTTCAATTATCCGATCAATACAAACCTTGTTTTCTATGAAGACTCAAAATCTCCAATGAAGCTCAATAGCTTTATCAATTACTCCTTAATCGATTCCAATAACAATCCAATTATCACAAAGACTGTAAACCAAAATTTCTATTTGTCAGGTTTTTTTAAAGTAAGAAATATGGGACAAAAAGAGCTAAATCAAAATTTGCTCACTCGTGAAGATCTGGGTAGTTACAGCATTTCAAAAGGGCATGGAACTGGTATTTTATTGGTTTTAGTTGGAATAATTGGTTTGGGAATTGTGATTGGAGAACAGGTGGAAGAATGAGGAAATACCAAATATAAAAGGAGTAGCACTGAATCCATACTTTTTATCCTTGCTTAAATCTAGGTAAAAGGTAAACAGAATTCAGTGCTACTTGTCAGAATTGATCTTCTTGAAAATATACTTAGCCAAAAAAGGATTTCTTTGAAAAAATCTTTTGTCTATCTGTTCTATTTAATACCTTTCGAATTCTTAAATGAATATGGAAAGTAGATTTTTCAAAAGTCCAGATGAAAGGATCTTAAAGATCCGGAAATTGTTTGAACTGAATAACAGAATTATTCAAATCATTAGCGTATTAGCTTTTGGGATCTTGGTGTTTGACCTTGGTTTTAGGGATGAGGTGCATTCAGGAGTAATTGGCAAAATATATTTTACGCTTTTGCTGCTCTTGTCTTTGGGATATACTGTCAGGTTATTCTCTAAATCCGAGAAATTCAAAATGTCTAGATACATTGTCGAGATTGGCATCATCCTGATTTTGGTTTTCGCTTCCTTGGTCAATTTCAAAGTCCTAGAACTGGAAAGTACATTGACTGTAGGCAATCTTCAGATCAAAGCATTTTTTGTCAACTTACTTGTATTCATTCTTTTCCTTATAGAATTAAGCAAACTTAGCTTGATCGCCAATCAGTTAAAAATCCATCCTGCAATGGTATTTATACTCAGTTTCTTGTTGGTGATTATGCTTGGGACTGGCTTGTTATCATTGCCAAATGCTACAGTAAATGGAATCAGCTTGATTGATGCTTTATTTACCTCAACTTCGGCTGTCTGTGTGACAGGACTTATTGTATTGGATACATCTTCTGACTTTACTTTTCTAGGACAGTTTATCATAATGATCCTTTTTCAGGTTGGAGGATTGGGAATGATGACATTTACTTCCTTCTTCGGATTCTTTTTCAAAGGATCGTATTCTCTACAAAATCAGCTTTTTCTGAAAGATTACATCAATGAAGAAAACATAGGTGCGATAAATTCCACCTTGCTCAAAATAATACTTTTTACATTACTTACAGAAGGCGTTGCTGCTTTATTAATTTCTTCGGTAATAGACAGCAATTTATTTGATAGTAGTGGAGATCAGTTGTTTTTCTCTGTATTTCATGCAATTTCAGGTTTTTGCAATGCTGGTTTTTCTACTTTGGGGGATGGACTATATGAAGTTGGGTTCAGGGAAGAATACACTGTACACTTGATTATTGCTTTTGCGATTATTTTGGGGGGTATAGGATTTCCGGTTGTTTTGGGATATTATAATTATTTCAAACATGTGGTTATTGGAACCAAAAGAATGATTACTGGAGAGGAAGAATACAAGCATGCCCCAAGGGTAGCCAATGTGAATATCAGATTGATAGTATATACCACGGGAATTCTATTGGTGCTGGGATTTGTTACCTATTGGATTTATGAAGCAGATAATACGCTAAAAGGATTGTCTGGATATGGAAAATTTGTCACAGCCTTCTTTGGATCTGTAACTCCAAGAACAGCTGGCTTCAATACTGTCGATATGTCGGCTTTGGCAATGCCCACGGTTTTGATTTACCTGATTTTGATGTGGATTGGTGCTTCACCTGGTTCTACGGGTGGTGGTTTGAAAACAAGTACGATTGCAGTAGCGGTATTGAACGCTGTGAGTATTGCGAAGGGAAAAAATCGGGTAGAAATATTCAAAAGGCAGATCAGCAATGAAACATTGAGAAAAGCATTTGCGGTTATCTTGCTTTCATTCTTGGTCATCGGTTTGGGAGTCTTTCTTGTATTGCTTTTTGATCCAGAATTGCCTTTGATAAGTGTGGCATTTGAAATATTCTCAGCATTCTCCACAGTGGGGCTGAGTCTTGGTATCACGGGAGACCTATCCACAGGCAGTAAGATTGTTGTGTCAATCATCATGTTTTTGGGAAGGGTTGGCACATTGACAGTTTTGGTAGCCATGATTCAAAAAGCTAGGACTTTAAGGTACAAGTATCCAGAAGAGGGAGTATTTATCACATAAGAAAAAAGCGATACGGATATACGGAACTTTGCCACTAACTAAAAAAAAGCTTGATTTAGCTTAGATCCGATATTAATTGATATTAGATACTCATAGATATTGAACATAAGTAAGCAATCAACCTTGGAATTAAAGCTACTGGCAAAGAAGCGTATAATCATAAAAAGCGATTATGGAATTGGGCATTATGAGTACCTCACACACTGGGAAGATTATTTGTCAAACCATATTCCATAGCATGCCCCAGGTAATAGGGTTGAACTATATAAACAAATTATAAGCACATGAAATACATCATTGTAGGATTGGGGAATTTTGGTGGCCATTTGGCTGCAAGGTTGACATCGTATGGACACGAAGTTATAGGAGTGGATAGCAGTGAAGATAAAGTAGATGCTGTCAAGGAAAAGATCACACATGCTGTGGTAATGGATGCAACGGACATTCAAGCTGTCAAAAACCTACCTTGTAAAGAGGCTGATGCAGTAATCATCGCCATAGGAGAAGATTTTGGTGCGTCAATTATGGTTACAGCAATCTTCAAACAATTGAATATCAGAAGACTTATAAGTAGATCGATCAACAAAGTTCATGAAACAGTGATCAAAGCCATCGGGGTAGACGAAATCCTTCATCCAGAGGAAGATTCTGCCGAAAGAATGGCTAAAAGCTTGCAGATGAAAGGAGTGATTGATTCCCTTGATGTCTCTGATGATTACAATATCATTGAAGTCAAAACACCAAAAAGATATGTGGGATTGACTATTTCGGAGACAAAAATCCGCCAAGATTACAATATCAATGTTTTGACCCTAATTAAGATGGAAGAAAAACCGAATATTTTTGGTGTCAAATCAAAGTCCAAGAAAGTAACAGGAGTGGTAACACCTGATACCGTTGTAGAGGAAGGGGATATTCTTTTATTGTTTGGCCATATCAAGGATATCAATACGATCTTGAATATGGAGGAATAATCTAGCAAATAATGGAAGGTAGAATCTTATTGATCGATGACGAAACAAAGCTTAGGGAACTTACAGCCAAATACCTAGGCTATGAAGGATATGAGGTCATTGAAGCTGAAAATATTCATAAAGCAAAATCAAAGATCAATCTAGAAGCTCCAGATTTGGTGATTTGTGATGTCAAATTACCCGATGGAAATGGTGTTGACTTTTGTATTAAGTCAAAAAATGAATTCCCTGACATAGAGTTTATACTTCTCACTGCTTATGGAAGGATACAAGATGGAGTGCTTGCAGTCAAAAACGGTATTTTTGATTATCTGGTAAAAGGTGATGACAACGATAAGCTTTTACCTTTAGTGGAAAAAGCTATAACCAAGGCCAAACTCCAAAAAGAACTGAGTGTTTTAAAAACAAAGATCAGCAAGAAGTACAGTTTTGAAAGTATTTTGGGGAAAAGCAAAGTGATCCAAAGTGCTATTAGTTTGGCGAGAAAAGTAGCAAACTCAGGGACAACAGTGCTGTTGACAGGAGCTACTGGCACAGGTAAGGAGGTTTTTGCGCAAGCGATACATTACGAAAGCTCTAGGTCTTCCAAACCTTTTGTAGCAATCAATTGTAGCGCTATCAGTGGAGATATTTTGGAAAGCGAATTGTTTGGACATAAAGCTGGAGCTTTTACAGGTGCTCAGAAAGATAAAAGAGGGCTTTTTGAAGAAGCACACAAAGGTACTATGTTTTTGGATGAAATTGGAGAAATGCCAATAGACCTTCAGGCTAAATTTTTGAGGGTTTTGGAATCTGGAACTTTTATTCCTGTAGGAGATACCAAGGAGGTAAAAGTTGATGTAAGGATAATCGCAGCCACAAATCGCAGCTTGGAAAAGGAAGTTGAAAACAATCAGTTTAGGGAAGATTTGCTTTATCGCCTTTCCGTTATCCAAATTGAACTTCCTTCCCTTGCTGATAGGAGAGAAGATATCCCAGAGCTTGTTATACATTTTGCAGGTATTTTTGCAGCAAAAACCAATCAAAAAGTTTTAGAAATAACCCCCGAATTTTTAAAAGAAATACAAAAGCTGCCATTCAAAGGAAATATCAGGGAATTGAGAAACATCATAGAGAGAGCAGTAATTCTAAGTGACGGTAAATATTTAACCCCAGATCTTTTGCCTTTTAGAAAAGTCAAAAATACCGAATCTTCAATGGACCTTACTATGGCAGCAGCTGAAAAAGCACAAATTTTAAGGGTACTCGATGTAGTCAATGGGAACAAAACCCAGGCTGCAAAGCTGTTGGAAATAGGCTTGACTACGCTTTATAAGAAATTGCATGATTTCGGAATAGAATAATTATCACCAACACTAATTCATAATACCCTTCCATTTTGGAAAAGAACCCTTCGGAATCCGAAGGGTTCTTTTATTTAGTATTTTTTATAATCTAACTTAACAAATTTTAAAAATCTGATTTTCAATATTTTAAAATTTTTATTCAAAATTTTTTGGTATCAGGTTCACCTCTTGCCAAATGGATTCCAAATCATCTGAAAACACCATGAACGGAATATTAATCATTGGGATGCTGCTTCTTGGAATAGCCATCCTCACCGCAATTTTCAAATCCATTAAATTATTTGATGACTTATGAACATGAATAACTTCAAATCGATGTGTCTTGAAATCGAAAAGCAATTACCTGAATTTTCCAATGAAGTCAATTGCAGACAAAAGGAAAAAGAGAGATTGCTGATCCTTTCACATATCTCCCTTTTTGCAGAATTTACAGAAAGAGCCATTCTTTCTGGCAATATGACTACAGTAAAAAAATCTTTTGAATTGGCAGAAAGGCTTTACAAAGAAGGTGATGATATGATCAAAATAGGTCTTGAACATATTTTCTTACCCCATCTTCATCTTCATCAAAACCACAGAATGTACAAAGAAGCTAAATCAATGCTTCCATTTTGCTTACTCCAATCATACTATTTATTGTACGAACACAATCGAATCGAAAAATGATACTTATTCTAATCACATCCCTTTTGGCTGCTGGATACCTCACGTACGCCATTATGAAACCCGAAAAGTTTTAAATCATGAACACAGAAATATTAGGCGTAATTTTCATTTTCCTCCTATCCCTACTACTGGCTTGGCCATTGGGGAAATATATGGTAAAAGTATTTAAGGGAGAAAGGGTCTGGACTGATTTTATGGGCCCGCTTGAAAAATTGATTTTCAAAATAGCAGGTGCAAATCCAGATCAGAGTCTTAATTGGAAAGAAAATATGAAAGCTTTGATTGTTATCAATATAGGCTTCTTCATTTTGGCTTTTCTCTTTCTTGCATTACAATCTTTGCATCCATTCTGGAATCCAAATGGATTTGGAAATTGGGAACCTACTTTGGCATTCAACACAGCTGTTAGTTTTACCACAAATACCAACCTTCAACACTATAGCGGCGAATCTGGAGCTTCTTATTATACGCAATTATTGGTTTTTTGCTGGTTGCAGTTTGTAAGCGCCGGAACAGGCATAGCCGCCTGTGCATTGCTTTTCCAAGGACTTAAAAATAAGGCAAGCGAAGGTTTGGGGAATTTCTTCAACCTCCTTGTCAAAAGCTGCACGCGGATCTTATTGCCATTATCAATCATCTTAGCTATTATTTTGATGGTAAACGGCACACCTACAAATTTTGAAGGATTACAGGAGGTAGAAACTCTGGAGGGAGGTACCCAATTGGTAGCTGCCGGTCCAGCTGCCCCAATGGTAGCCATCAAACAACTCGGTACCAATGGAGGTGGGTTCTTTGGACCAAATTCCACACATCCTTTTGAAAATCCCAACTACCTGACCAATATAGCTGAGAACGTTGCAATTCTATTGATACCAATGGCATTGGTATTCGCATTTGGTTTTTATACAGGAAGAAAAAAACTTGCCTTGCTGTTTATCGGTGTTATGTCGGTATTGTTTGTAGCATTCGTTGCTGTCAGTATCAGCCAAGAAATGAATGGCAACCCTGAATTCACAAAACTTGGATTATCAGATCCTACAAACCTTGAAGGGAAAGAACTTCGATTTGGCGCAGCGGCATCATCCCTCTGGGGTGTATCTACAACAGCTACTTCCAACGGCTCGGTTAACTCCATGCATGATAGCCACACACCATTATCAGGCGGAATCTTCCTTTTGGACATGTTTATCAATGCCATATATGGAGGTGTTGGTGTAGGTTTTATCAATTTCTTTGTATTCGTAATCGTAGCCGTTTTCATAGCTGGATTGATGATCGGTCGTACACCTGAATTTATGGGCAAAAAGATCGAGGCAAGAGAGGTGAAAATAGCTGCTTTAATCATCATTTTACATCCATTTTTAATTCTCACAGGTACTGCTATTTCCAGTTATCTAGCAGCCACCGACCAGTCCCTTGCTAGTGAATGGATTCATAACCCGGGCTATCATGGCCTTTCAGAAATGCTTTATGAATTTACTTCTTCATCAGCAAATAACGGTTCTGGATTCGAAGGATTGGGAGATGATACACCATTTTGGAACATCATGAACGGGATTGTAATGCTATTAGGAAGGTTTTTACCAATCATCGGGCCTTTGGCGATTATTGGGTCCCTGGCAATTAAGAAACGTGTACCTGAATCTGCGGGTAGCCTTCAACTGGAAACACCAGCATTTGCAGCAGTATTGATCTCTGTAATCCTGATTGTGGCAGCTCTTGCTTTTTTCCCTGTGATGGCATTGGGACCAATTGCTGAGTTCTTCTCCTTTTAACTATTCACGATATGAACAATAAAAATAATCAAGTCAATACTTCACAAGCTTTTAAGGAAGCTTTTATAAAACTCAATCCGAGTTACATGATCAAAAACCCGGTAATGTTTACCGTAGAACTTGGAACTTTGATCATGCTTGTAGTCACCATAGTCTCTATGGTTTCACAAAATGATTTCTTGGGAAACTTTGGGTATAATCTTACGATCACCTTGCTTTTGTTTTTGACTGTCTTGCTGGGGAATTTTGCTGAAGCTATAGCTGAGGCAAGGGGAAAAGCACAAGCCGACACTCTGCGAAAAACAAGACAGGATACTCCAGCCAGACTTTTGACAAATGGAAAAGAAGAGGTGGTAAGTTCGGCATCCCTGAAAAAAGGCGATTTGTTTGTCTGTGAAGCAAATGATATCATTCCTGCTGATGGTGAAATCGTCGAAGGACTTGCATCTATCGATGAATCAGCCATCACAGGAGAGTCTGCCCCCGTCATCAGGGAAGCTGGATCTGACCAAAATACGGTCATTGGTGGCACCAGAGTATTGAGTGATAGGATTGTGATCAGTGTCAGCTCAAACCCTGGGGAGAGCTTTTTGGATAAAATGATTGCCTTGGTAGAAGGAGCAAATAGACAAAAAACACCAAACGAAATCGCTTTGACGATTCTTTTGGCTGCATTTACACTGGTCTTTTTGATAGTGACCGTTACTTTGAAGCCTTTTGCAGATTTTCTCAATGTGAGCTTGTCACTTGCTGCTTTGGTTTCTCTATTCGTCTGTTTGATCCCTACCACTATTGGTGGGTTGCTTTCTGCGATAGGAATAGCTGGAATGGACAGGGCATTGAAAGCAAATATTATTGCCAAATCAGGAAAAGCTGTGGAAACTGCTGGAGATATTGATGTCTTGCTTCTTGATAAAACAGGTACAATTACCATTGGAAACAGAAAAGCAACTGCCTTCATCAATGCTCCAGGGGTACCAATGGAAGACTTGGTTAAAGCGTCGGTACTAGGTTCCCTTGCCGATACTACACCAGAAGGAAAGTCGGTGGTAGAATTGGCTCGCAAGAAGGAGAATGCTACTTATGAAGCACCTAGATCATCCAGGTTCATAGACTTTTCTGCAGAAACCCGCATGAGTGGGATTGATCTTCCAGATGGTACCAGTATCCGAAAAGGCGCATGGGATACCATTAAAAAATGGTCTGTAAAATCAAGTACCTCAGATTTGGATTTTCTGGAAGAAGAAGTGACCAAAATAGCTGGTAAAGGAGGAACACCATTAGCAGTATCTGTAAATGAACTTGCCATTGGAGTCATTCAATTGGAAGATATAATAAAGCCTGGAATCCAGCAGCGATTTGCGAGGCTTCGCAAAATGGGTGTCAAAACAGTGATGGTAACAGGTGATAACCCGCTAACCGCAAAATTCATTGCAGAATTGGCTGGAGTAGATGATTTCATCGCCGAAGCTAAGCCGGAAGACAAAATGAATTATATCAAAAATGAGCAAAAGGAAGGCAAATTGGTGGCAATGATGGGCGATGGTACAAATGATGCACCTGCATTGGCTCAGGCAGATGTCGGTGTGGCGATGAATTCAGGCACACAAGCTGCAAAGGAAGCGGCAAACATGGTAGATTTGGATTCAGATCCTACAAAACTTCTGGAAGTAGTTGAAATTGGCAAACAACTTTTGATTACGCGAGGAAACATCACCACATTCTCCATTGCAAATGATGTAGCAAAATACTTCGCAATTGTACCTGCACTTTTTGCAGCTTCCATACCTGGATTGGCAGCACTGGATTTGATGGGGCTTTCCAGTCCAGAATCGGCCATCCTTTCAGCAGTGATTTTCAATGCATTGATTATACCTGCATTGATTCCATTGGCGCTCAAAGGATCAAAATACAGACCGATAGGTGCTTCGGCTTTGCTGAGCAGAAACTTATTGATCTATGGATTGGGTGGTGTCATTCTTCCATTTATAGGTATTAAGGCCATTGACCTAGTAGTTTCATTATTTATCTAATAGCAAAATTTCTATGATACGTCAAAGTATAACATTCATTATAATTTCTCTTGTGATTTTCGGGGTATTGTATCCCATGACTATTTGGGGAATTGGAAAATTGATGCCAAATGCCTCAAATGGCAAACCAATTATCATCAATGGTCAGCTCAGAGGATTTGAAAATATCGCACAAGAATTCAGTAGCGAAAATTACTTCTGGAGCAGACCTTCTGCAGTAGAATATGATGCCTCTAGCACAGGGGGATCCAATTATGGACCTTCCAATGAAGTATTCTTGCAAGAGGTTTCTGATCGAATAGAATCCATTCTTCAAAGCCATCCTGGAAAAACAAAAGCTGAAATACCAATCGATATGGTCACAGCCTCGGGAAGCGGATTAGATCCTTTTATCTCACTTGAATCTGCTCTTTTTCAGTCAGAAAGAATTTCCAGTGCTAGAAGTTTGGACAATGACCAACTTAAGCAATTAATCCTTGATCATAAAGAAGCAGCATTATTAGGGCTTTTTGGTCCAAAAGATCTTGTGAATGTATTGAAATTGAATATGGCATTGGACAATATCAGCCCATCCTTGACAAATAATTAAACCAACTGTAGAAATGAAAAAAATTATTCTATTTGCTGTCGCATTGATGGGAACCGTCCAAGCAATGGCGCAAGATCCCAAAAAACCAGATATTAAGTTCAGCGGTTTTGTGGATGTTTATTATGGTTTTGATTTTAATCAACCGTTTTCAAATGAGCGACCCGATTTTCTCTTCAATCACACCCGACACAATGAAGTGAATTTGAATTTGGGACTGGTAAACATGGAAATTGATGGTGGTTTTTATCGTGGAAATCTAGGTCTCATGGTAGGAACATACGCTCAGTACAATCTTGCTGCGGAGCAGGATTTGTTGAAAAATGTATTTGAGGCAAACATTGGTTTGGCCTTGGATAAAGAAAGAAAACTATGGATAGATGCTGGTATATTTGCATCCCATATTGGGTTTGAATCTGCAATTTCAGCCCAGAACTATACCTTGACAAGAAGCTTGCTCGCCGAAAACTCACCATATTTCCTTTCCGGGGCCAAACTGACATTTACTCCTAATGAAAGATGGGAATTTGAAGGAGGCATCTTCAATGGCTGGCAGCGAATTCAAAGATTGCCGGGGATTACTTCACCAGCTTTTGGTACCAGAATAACCCATACACCAAATGATAAACTCACGTTTAACTGGAGTACATTTATTGGCAATGATTTTCCTCAGGAAGACAAAAGAATGCGTTATTTCAATAACCTGTATGCACAGCTTCAAGTGTCTCAAAAAGTTGGGTTGATATTGGGTTTTGATTATGGAATCCAAGAAGAATCATCTTTAATAGTAGCTGTAGGAGATGACAGGGAGTTCGAACAATGGTTTTCTCCAGTAGGTATTTTAAGAGTTGACTTCAATGAAAATTGGGGAATGGCTTTGAGAGGTGAATATTACCAAGATGAAGATGGCGTGATCATATCTGCGTTTTCTCCCGAAGGATTTAAGACTACAGGTTTTTCGATCAATATAGATAGAAAAATAACAGATAATATCCTATTCAGAATTGAAGGAAGACATCTACAAAATGCGAGTCCTAATTTCGAGAAAGATAATCAACTAGTCAAAGGGAATACCCTTTTAATTGGTTCTTTAGCCATTACAATTCCATAAAACTCATCAAGTCCCATCCCTTAATCGGGATGGGCATTACAAATCATTACAATTACATGGGAAGTAATCCAGACTATTTTCTTCAACTGATCAAGAAGTCTAAGAAAGGCAGATTGAAAGTCTATGTAGGCATGATCGCTGGGGTTGGAAAATCTTACAGAATGCTTCAGGAAGCCCATGAATTAATAAAGGCTGGAGTTGATGTACAAATAGGATTTATAGAAACACATGGGAGATCTGAAACAGAAGCTTTGGTTCATGGATTACCACAGATTCCATTGAAAGAGGTCTTTTATAAAGGTAAAAACCTAAAGGAAATGGATCTTGAGTCCATACTGGAGAAAAGACCTTCTATAGTGATCGTAGATGAACTGGCCCATACCAATATCCCAGGAAGCACCAATCAGAAAAGATGGGAAGATGTACAGGATTTGATCGATGCCGGCATCCATGTCATTACAGCATTCAATGTACAGCATTTGGAAAGTTTGAATGATAAGGTCTTTCAGCTTAGCGGAATAGAGGTGTCAGAACGAATTCCAGACGTTTTTTTGAAGAAAGCTGATGAAGTGGTAAGCATAGACTTACCGGCAGAAGATTTGATCAAAAGACTAAAAGATGGTAAAATTTATAAAGGCCCTAAAATTCAACAAGCATTGGATAACTTTTTCCAATCAGAAAAAATACTTCAACTTAGAGAGTTGGCATTGCTTCAGGTCGCCAAAAACCTGGAGCAGAAAATTAGTTTTGTCCAACAGAAGAAAGCCAGTGTAGTAGAGCGCTTTATGGCATGCATCAGTACCAATGATGTCATCGCACGGAAAGTCATCAGAAAAACTGCCCGTTTGGCAAATAATTACAATGCTGAATGGTATGTGGTATATGTAAAAATGCCAAGTGAGTCTCTTGAAAAAATTGATAGTAGAAAGCAAACCAAATTACTTGCTAATTTTAAGCTTGCTAATACTTTGGGTGCAAAAGTATTTATTTATGCTGCAGGTGAGAAAAATTCCGAAGAATCAATCTCTGATGAATTGCAGCTGATTCAAGAAGGAGCAACTACAGTTTCTACCATCAAAAAAGATGTTGCTGAGATACTATTTGAGGCTTCAATTGAAAATCTAGCAACCAATATTGTGATCGGAAGGCCAAATCAGAGTTTTTGGAGAACTTTCACAAGTAAAAACCACTTTCGAGAATTGGTGAAATTGATCACTCCAACAGATATTGACCTGATAGTAGTGACGTAAAAGTAAAATGACATGAAACTTAAGACCAGATTATACTTTGCATTCGGCTTTCTTTTTCTTCTTATAGTTCTGCTTTCAGGATTGGGGTCGATTTTCGTCAGACAACTTGCAGATGATTCGAAGTCCATCATTCAAGATAATTATAGGACCTTGGATTATATGCAACAGATCAAATCCTCTTTGGATGTATTAATTGCCAATTCTGATAACCAAGATATCATTGGCAAAAACAAAGTGGATACCTCTATGGAAACTATTCGGGAAAGTCTTTCACAACAAATGAAAAATGTAACCGAACCTGGTGAAGATAAACTCAGTAAAGAATTTGAAAGAGGCTTTTTGCTTTTACAAAAACTCCTTGAAGAAAGTATCAATAATGAAAATTCTGACCCGAGTGGAATAATTTCCCAAGCAAGTAACCTCCAAGACCTGGCTAGTAAAATTTATGAATTGAATATTCAGACTCTGCTAAAGAAAAATGATACTGCGAATGAAACTGCAGAAAGAGTAATTCTATATATGTCAATAACAGGAGTGACAGGTTCTATATTAAGCCTGATTTTTATCATTGGCTTTCCTGAAGTAATTTTTGATCCACTCCAAAAGCTAAATACTGGAATCAAGGCTATTGCGGCGAAGAAATACGATCATCAACTTCCAGACAATGAAGGAAATGAATTAGGTGAAATTGCAAAATCTTTCAACTCTATGGCAGTCAAGCTTAAGGAGTACGAGGCTTCTAATTATGTAATGCTGTTTTCAGAAAAAAAACGAATTGATGCGATCATCAACCAAATGCATGAAGGGATTATTGGGATAGATGAAAATCAAAGACTGCTGTTTGTAAATGACTACGCCAAATCACTGTTTAATTTGGGAGGAGATATCAAAAAAGGAGAGCATATTCAGACTATAGCTCAGAAAATTGATTTTTTCGCCTCATTTGCAGTAGACTTTGCATTAGGAGGAGATGAAAGCTTGAAGCCTAAAATCGTGAAGATAATCCATAATGGGAAAGAGCTTACTTTTTCAAGAGAAATCATTCCTATAAATGCCCCTAAATATGAAAACCAACAACCAATAAATATAGGATATGTAGTAGTAATCTCTGATATCACAGATTTCAGTGATAAAGACAAGGCAAAAACTCAGTTTATAGCCACTATTTCCCATGAATTGAAGACACCGATATCTTCTATCGGTCTAGGAATAAAACTACTTTCTGACAATAGAACCGGAGAACTAAATGATGAACAGAAAAAATTACTTGATGGATTGAAGGATGACAAAAACAGATTGTTGTCGATAACAAGTGAACTTTTGGATATAACTCAAGCCGAAACTGGAAATATAATTCTAGAAAAAGAAGCATTTGATCCCTCCGAAGTCATTTCTGATGCTGTAAATGCACTTCTTTTGCAGGCTAAAGACAAATCAATCAAGATTTTGACAAGCATAGAAAGCAATAATCCAGTCTTAGGAGATTCCAATAAAGTGACTTGGGTGCTGGTAAACCTACTATCAAATGCGATTAGATATTCCAAAGAAAATTCAGAGATCCAATTGGTTTGTAAAGAATATTTTGGCGACAATTTAAAATTTGAGGTAATAGATCAGGGAAAAGGTATCCCGTCCGAATTCAAAGAAAAGCTTTTTGAAAAATACTATAGAGTTCCTGGCAATAAAAACAACGGATCTGGACTTGGATTAGCCATTAGCAAAGAGTTCATAACTGCAATGGATGGCCAAATAGGTGTGAAAAGTGAAGAAGGCATAGGGTCTGTTTTTTGGTTTACCTTAAAAAAAATGATTCTACAAAATTGATTCTAAAAAGCCCCCAATTCCAAAGCAAGAAATAAGCGAATGAAAACAATACTCCAGCTGCTGTATGTGAGGTTCCTCCAGCAAAAAAGATTTTTTTATTGTTTATTGGAGAATCCATTCCTCCAGTCGTCATAATGCCTAATACATGCACTACTTTGGTATTTGTTCGAAATACTTTCGCATACAAATACATAATGACTGTCATTGCGAAAGTTCCAATAATCCCAGAGAATACCTCAGCCCGAAAGTTTCATTCGCTCATTTTTTTAAATCAATTAACATCATAATCTTCTTGACGATTTCCATCTTTGTCGAAAGTCACGGGAGTGATTTTATTATCATGACGGAAAAGTACTTCATAATAAGTAACATTGTCTTTTTCATACTCTCTGGATTCTAAAATCATTTGATTTTTCATTGTAGAATCACTTTTGATGATGTTATAGATATTGGATGGTAGGGTACGAGCAACCTCATCGTGTTTGGCTTTCAAACCTGTTGTATCCTGCATATCTGTCGTATCTGGAATACCTTCATTTTCTATTCTTAGCGCTTCGTCGCTTCTGTCACCATAAATACTTTCATCCTCAGCATATTCAGCTTGTGTGGTTCTGTTGTCACAAGAAATGAATACACTTGCCATCATTACACACATTGCCAATCCTATCATAGTTCTAAAATGTCTTTGTATCGTTTTCATAAAATTTTATTTAGTTATAAATTGATTTTAAGAAAAAAGAGGGGAGGGATGAATTCGATCCAACCATCCCCTCAGATTTTCATTGAAGATATTTAAATCTACTCCTCCTTATCGGAACCTTCAGTTTTTACTATTTTATTGTAAACTCCCATCAAAAGGAATGGAGCTGCCCACTGTCCTACAAACAAAGCATCTTTTCCTCTTCCCATAATCTTTAAAGTCAGTGATACTGCCATGGTGGACAACGAAGTCCAGAGAAATACATCTGAAGGGATTTGCGCTGTTCTTTTTTCGATTGTTTTAGCCACTTGGCCTTCTTTACGGTGCTCTTCCATAATGTTTTATTAATGTTTTAAATATTTTTTGTTATATAGTTGATATGCCTAATCGTCCAAAAGCTATTCCGAAAATCAAAAAATACCTCTATATTACATATATTGAACATTTGGAGTGATTTGAAAAGTTTAATGCAATTTAAAGTATGTCCAATTTGTCAATTTTTTTCCCAATTTGAGTGTCTTTTGACCAATTGTGGGAATATAAATGTGAAGATTCAAAGAATAAATTATCAAATTTAAGTCGTTTTGAAAAAATGATTTTGAATTAAAAAAAATCGCAACAAATGTAAATTGGAAAATGAAAATCATCTTTTAAAACATATTGATTATAAGTAGAGTCAAGATCTTCGTAAAGAATTTACAGATAGAATTAATAGAGATTGATCAAAATAGAAACTGACAAAAAGTAAGTATAAAATCCAGAAATTGGGATTTTTGATACAACGAAAATTGCTGAATTAGCATTTGATTTTGGAAGGTAATCTAGTTTTTCAGTTCAATTTTAAAGCTGGCTTATAGTTTGGATGAAATTAAAGTGAAATTTGAGAATATGAAATCAAGCCTGCCTGGGGCAGACAGGCATGACGAAGAACGTCACAAACTGGGATGATTATCAACCATGCGAGATTCCATAGCCTGTCCCGACTAATCGGGATGACCTCTTAAATACAAATTATAAACACATGAAAAAGAACATAGAGTTGAAAATCCGGTTCGAATTGGTGAGAGAACAGACAGAAAGGATTTGCGAACCATTGGAAATAGAAGACTATATCGTCCAACCGATGGCAAATGTCTCCCCACCAAAATGGCATATTGGACATTCTACTTGGTTTTATGAGGAGTTTTTGCTCAAAAAATATGTAAAGGATTACAAAGTGTTTCACAAAGACTTCTCTTTTATTTTCAATAGTTACTATAATAACGTGGGAGATCGGGTAGAAAGACCAAACAGGGGTTTTTTGAGCAGGCCACCTGTGAGAGAGGTAGTTAAGTATCGTCATTATGTGACCCAAAAATGCGTGGAACTCTTGGAGTCCTCACCCTCTGATGAAGTTCTTGACATTTTTGAAGTAGGAATCAACCACGAACAGCAGCATCAAGAACTTTTGGTTTATGACATTAAATATATCTTGGGCACACAGCCTTTACTTCCTGTCTATGGAAAGCAATTTGCTACACAAAAAGAAAATGAAGCTGGCTTTTTCAGTTTCAAAGCAGGGCTATATGAAATCGGAGCAAAAGACTTGGGGTTTACCTACGACAACGAACATGGAAGTCATCAGGTCTATCTTCAGGATTTCCAAATATCAAAAAGCTTGGTATCGAATGGCGAGTACCTCGAGTTTATGAATGCAGGTGGATATAAAGATTTTAATTTATGGCTTTCGGAAGGATGGGATTTTATCCAAAAGGAAAAAATTGTGGCGCCATTATACTGGAGTTTAATTAACGGTGAATGGTATAATTATACACTCAACGGATTTGAAAAAGTAGTACTAGAAAGCCCTGTCCAACATGTGAGCTTTTACGAGGCTCAGGCATATGCATCTTGGAAAGGAATGAGGCTCCCCACTGAATTTGAATGGGAGTGTGCTGCAGACAAGTTGAATTGGGGTCAACTATGGGAATGGACTAACAGCGCCTATTTGCCATACCCTAATTATCAAAAAGCACCCAGTGCCCTTGGAGAGTATAATGGGAAATTTATGTCAAATCAAAATGTCCTAAGAGGAAGCTCAGTAGCAACCCCAACAGGACACAGCCGCAAAACATACAGAAACTTTTTTCATGCATCCAGTAGATGGTTGTATTCAGGTATTAGATTAAGTAAATAACTATATGGATAGATTTCTTCGAGACGTGATTGATGGTCTCAGTTCAGAGCAAAAAACCATTCCTTCTATGTATTTTTATGATGAAAGTGGTTCAAAAATTTTTCAGGAAATTATGGGTTTGGAAGAGTACTACTTACCAGCCTGTGAAGTTGAAATTCTAAATAACAGTGCTGAATCAATTTTAGAACAAATTCCATTTGATTCAATTGATATTATAGAACTGGGAGCTGGTGATGGTTCAAAAATGATTTCATTTCTAGAACTTTTCCACAAAAAAATCGAGTCAGTAACTTACATTCCAATGGATATTTCTCCAGAGATTTTGGAAGTAAACAAATCAACCATCCTTAGACAAATACCTGATATCAAAATAATTACGATTTCAGGAGATTATACTTTGACTACAGGTCAATTGGTAGAAAGAGAAAATCCAAGACTCATATTATTTATGGGAAGTAATATTGGAAATTATTCTGGAGAAAAAGCCAAGGAGTTTATGCGTTTTGTCAATGACATGATGAAGGTGGGGGATTATTTTTTGATGGGCGTGGATCTTAAAAAGAATCCTCATATCATTCGTAAAGCCTACAATGATAGCAAAGGAGTGACAAAGCGCTTCAATCTCAATTTGCTTGAAAGGATAAATAGGGAATTGAAAGGTGATTTTGATATTGATTCTTTTGGTCATTATGGAACCTACAATCCCATCAATGGTGAAGCACTAAGTTTCTTGTTCAGTGAAAATAATCAGCAAGTAACAATCGGGAATCACGTATTTAAATTCGAAAAATATGAAACTATCCGTACAGAAATCTCCAGAAAGTATAGCTTAAAGGAACTAGATTCAATTGGTAAAGAAACAGGATTTGAATGGGACAAACACTTTTTGGATAGTAAGGAGTATTTTTCACTCAGCCTTTTTAGAAAGTAATCTTTGACTCAAAAAGTTAAAATTCTAACCTTTTATACAGTGGTGAATATATTAATTAAAATTGTCGCAAAATTATTTTCATGTAATTGGTACTTAGCCAAGGGAGGTGGAAATATAGTATTAAATGGGTAATTTTTTCCACAAATTTTTTTATAAGACAAGCTACAAGTAAATATAAATTACGACTGCTAAGCTAGAATTTGGATCTAGATTCTATTTGAAATTGGTTTTAGTTAAGCACTATGAAAACTGCTAAAATCTACAGATAGATTAAAGAATCAGTAAATTTTCAGCTTATATAAAACTAGGATTTATAGATTGAGTATTAATCTATTTCAATTTAAAATCAAGGCTATAGTTTAGTATGGCTGTTTTTTCTATGTTTCTTTGATTTTTTTCCAAAAGGAATCCTTAGTATTTCTTTGAAAATTTCTATAAAGGCTACTATGGTATACTTTAGGATTTTGATATACAGCCTTATTACAAACTTGAAAATTTTAGAAAAAATAGAAAACTCTCTATTGGTTTCAGTTTGTACATCTACAGCCTGTTCATTTTCTGAAATTGAGGATTTTTTGATCATGATCTTATTGGTTTTTGTTAAAACGAATATTGTCCAATTATCAGACCTAAAATTTGTAATCAACAACTTTCAAAAATCAGTTTTCATATTTACAGTATTTGGATTGGCATAATTTATCCATAGGATTACGGGGAATTATTGTCATTATGCTCAACTTTCCTCAATCTCCAATGATATCTATCATCTACATTTTGTAATAAATAATCATCGAATTACCTGAAATTATATAAAATTACTTTAAAATAGTGTAATGCCATTGCCTATATTTTTAAATACCTTTGAAATAGTAAGAAACAAGCAAATTTTTTAATCAAACTTTAAATACAAATATCATGGATATTAAAACTGCAAATGACTTGATGATGGATCAGTGGATTCTAAGAAACCACAATTCTCAGGAAATCACCAATAAGGAAATAGATATTATTTTTAGGGCAGGTAGACAAATTTCAAATAGATTTGGTAAGAACCCTTGGACATTTTTCTTGGTAAAAAAAGGTGGAGAAAAGTATCAAAAGCTGCTCCACTGTTTGGACGGATTCAATCGCAAGTGGGCTAATAAGGCACCATACCTTGGAATCGCACTTTATAAAAAAAGTCCTGAATGTATTCTAAGTGAGAGAAATCAAAATTTTTATGATACAGGTGCTTTTATGGCTAAAGCCTCAGAAGTAGCAACAGATATGGGAGTTTTCATCCATCAGATGGCAGGCTTTTCTGAAAGTATGTTTGAAGAAGAGTTTGTCGACCAAAAAAACTACAATCCAATTAACATTTTCGCCTTGGGTAGGGTAGGGAGTAATTTCGAAATTGAAGAAAAACTTAATCGGTCAGAGGTATTCTATCCTTCTAGGAAAATGTTAAAAAACATCCGTCCCATGATTATTGAAAAAGCAATTGCTTTGAGATGATTGTCAGAAAATTGTATCCAGGATAGAGTCAATTGATCCTGTAATTATTTTGAAACCAATATTTGACTGGCGCCTGTCAATGCCGGTCGTGAATAGAAAGATATAATCGTTTTTATAAAAAAAAACAAAGAGAAATGGAAAATTTGAAAAATAAAAAAGTCGCAATATTAGCAACAGATGGATTTGAGCAATCTGAACTTACAAGTCCTTTGGAAAAACTTAAGGAATTAGGGGTGAAAGTTGACATTGTAGCTCCTAAACTAGGAAAAATCAAAGGATGGATAGACGGAGATTGGGCTGATAGCTTTGAAGTTGATAAGTCTCTAGATGATGTATCTGCTATGGATTATGATGCTTTGGTACTACCTGGAGGCACGCTAAACCCCGATAAATTGAGGGCTAATGAAAAAGCCATTAATTTTATAAAAGCATTTTTCGACGAGAAAAAAACTGTAGCAGCTATCTGTCATGGCCCACAGTTGTTGATCAATGCAGAGGTTGTTGAGAACAGAAAGTTAACATCCTTTCATTCCATCAAAATGGATTTGACCAATGCAGGTGCAAAATGGGTTGACCAAGAAGTAGTGGAAGATCAAGGTCTAATCACTTCAAGAACTCCCGAAGATCTACCCGCTTTCAACAAAAGATTAATAGAGGTTTTGGGTGGTTCTGATAATGAAGCCTTTCATCAATAATATAGCATTTTCGTAACCAGAAAACTATCTTGGATTCTTATCACGATTTCATCATGGCAAAAAAGACCGACAACCGAATCAAAAATCAAGAGCAATACAGAGTTATTTCAAGTCTTTTTTATGGTCTTGTAAACAATAGTTCCTGATTTGTTGCTGTATCAACATTAATCACTATCTCAACTTTCCCCAATTAACCCTCTGAAGCATAGTAATCTAGTAGTACCCCGCTTACTTTAGCTTGAGACCCTTTTTCAACAAAATCTTTGTATTTGGCAAAAACCTCTAGAAATATCAATTATAAAATTGGAAAAAAGTGTTTTTTCAAGTTCCAAAAAAGGTTGATTTTAAACAAAGACCATTTCAATTAACCAAAGAGAGCGATTATTTCTTGTCTTTTGCTAACTTCCATTTTATGGTAAATATGATTGATGTGGGATTTTAGGGTGCTAAGAGAGATAAAAAGTTCATCACAAATTTGTTGGTTGCTCTTATTCTGAAGAATTAGGTTCAGTACTTCCTTCTCTTTTCTAGATAGGGTTTTGAGCTTTTCCTGTAAGGCAAGGATTTCTGTATCTTCATCTTCAAGTTCAGCCTTTGCTACTAAATAGTTTTTGTTGATCGCTCCAGCATAAATCCAGGATACAATAAAGCCAAAAAGCATCAGCAAATACAATAAAACACAGGACATATTCCAATGTAGTAAAGGAACAATTTCAGTGAATATCATGTAGTTGGAAGCAAAAAACAATATAGCAATGATGGGTAGCATTACTCCATATTTTTTTCGCGTTTAATTGTATGAAAGCAGATTTAAAGAAAAGCAATGGTATTGTTTTTACTATTCGTTTAAAAAGTCAAAAATTGCTTTTGTGACTTTATCAGGTTGTTCTTCTTGTGGAAAGTGTCCAGAAGTTTCTAATTTAATCGTCCTAGAATTTACAAAACCAGCCTGAAACTTAACAAGATTATGAGGTTTGATGACGGGATCTTTCATTCCCCAAATAAACAAAGTGGGCTTTTCAGAAATAGGTTTTTTCTTGTTCCAAAGCTCTTCAAACCAGTTTTGGTCATTTAGCAACGACTTGGCAAATGCGAGCGGCCCATTTCGTTGTGTTTTGTTTGCAAAAGGCTTGGTGTATTGTTTTAACAATAATTTTGTAAGTTTATGCTCACCAAATGATTTTGGTAAAATGAATCTTGGTGAAAAATTCAAATAGCGATAAAGAAAGGGGAGAAGCGGGCTTTTTAAGATTTTTTGAAGCTTGATGTAATCGGGATCATCTTTGCTACTCCACAACCATGAATTTAGCACGACTATATTCTTGATTTTTTCGGGATACTTTATAGCGATGTTCAGCCCAATAGGTCCCCCGAAATCATGAACAACAAGTGTGACATTGTCAAGCTGCTTTTCAAGGATAAATTTTTCGAGTGTTTTACTATGGTTTTGTGTCGAATAATCATAATGCTCTGGCTTGTCCGAAAGTCCAAAACCAATATGGTCAACTGCAATGCATCTGAAATTTTCTTTTAATTCTTTTATCACATTTCGGAAGTCGAAACTCCAAGAAGGAGTTCCGTGAACAAACAAAATCGTTTCACCTTTTCCTTCATCAATAAAATGAAGCTTCTGACCATTAATGTCAAAATGATGTGATACAAAAGGATATTCGGATCTGTCAAGCCAAAGATTTGCCATAGTTAAATTGATTGTTGTTGATAACCTAAGGCAAAGTAAGGAATTGATAGGATCAAAAAAGTTGGTCTATACCAACATTAGAACTTAACACTGTTATAAAGTTTGCTGAAATTTGTCGGATTGATTCCCAAATAAGAAGCGATGTATTTGTGAGGTACAAGCTGAAGTAGTTGAGGGCTGCGCTTGCAGAATGTTTTGTAGCGCTCCTCGATAGTCATACTGTGTAATTCTATGTGCCGGTTAATGACACCCGCCAACACATCTTCTGTCATACGTCTAAAGAGTCGTTCTATCTGCTGAGACTTGTCAAATAGATTTTGGAGTTGGTCAAAAGAAATGTAATCCATTTCTGAGTCCGTAAGGCAAGTCAAAAAGCATTTTGAGGGGATTTGTTGGAAAAAGGATTCAGGAACGGCACAAAGATTAGGCGAATAAGTAAATGCAATCACATGCGTTTTGTTTTCTGCCTCAAAATAAGACATTTGGACACCACTTTTTACAAAAAAAAGACCTCGCTGAATTTGTCCTGCCACAGTAATAAAGTCGCCTTTTTCAAAAGTTTTAGTTTTCAGACTTTTACACAGCAATTCATAATCAGCACTGCCGATCTCGTGAAATAGTTTGAAGAAATCAAGTCTTTCCATAAATTTCAATTAGGCAGGATTGAATTTACTTCCCGATACAGGAAGTTATAAGTGTTTGATAATCAGATGTTTAAGTGTTAAAAAGTTGTACTTAAGTCGTACTATACCCAAAATATTACTTACAAATAAAACACCTTTAAATTTATTAACCAAATTTCCCTTTATTTTTTTATTTTAAGTACTCAATTTTTAGATTAATGTTCACTTTTATGACTATTTTTCTCTAACAATCCCAGCTGATTTGGTTCTTTTATATTTCGTCGTGATTGATTATTTATTACAAGTTATATAAAAATTCGAATGCTGGTCAAGCTGTATGAAGCTCACACTTGTTTTTTTGATTTTAGTGATTCAATCTAATTTTTTTAGTGCTTTTTAAGTTCGTCAGCTTGAAACAATAGGTACATTTCACAAATTGCTTTATATGGATCATTTTGGTCAAACTGACCTAATTTCTGAGAATTAGTTATAGCATATCCCACCTGATTTCTTCGAATTGATATTGCGGTTTCTATTTAGTACACTAATGATTAATTTCTTAGCCGTATCCATTTCATAAGACTTGTTTGATGTTATAAATAAGGTTAAACTAGCCAATGCATCATTGCTAATGATAGCGTTTTTCACACGGTCGTAAAGGAGGCCGTTGCTTTGCAAAAAAAGGAGAAAGCATGCTGTTGCAATTCTTTTGTTTCCATCTACGAATCCATGATTCTTCACAATCAGGTATAGGGGAGTAGCCGCCTTTTCCTCAAGGCTAGGGTAGAAGTCCACTTCATCAAAACCTTTACTGATTTGCGAAATAGAACTTTCAAAACTCCCATATTTTTCTTTCCCAAATACACTTGATTCAAAATCTGACTTCATGGCGAATATGACCTTTTTATAATCTTCAAGTTCTGGGTACTTTGTTTGTTTTTTGGTTAGTCCTTTTTTATCTAAATTTTCATGATCATAATCATCAAGCAACTCTAATCCTTTTGAAAATTGATGAATCCAATCCAAATTTTGGTCTTCAGCATTCGGATTTATCACTCTGCTTAAAATCCGAATGCCATCCTTGAGAGTTTGGACCTCCTGCTATTTCTGTGAAAGTCTATTTTCGTTAATGGCGTAGCCTTGGATCAAGTAATCTTTAAAGCGTTTTGTGGCCCAAATACGGAATTGGGTTCTTTGTTTTGATTTGACTCGATAACCTACTGAAATGATTACATCTAAATTGTAGAAGTTTATTTACCGGGTAACTTTTCGTAGACCTTCTTGCTGAACTGTCAAGGGTTCTTTTACAGTTGCTGCTTTATCTAATTCTTCTATTTAATAGCAATTGTTAATGTGAAACTCGGGGATGTCCCTGTGGTATCGCGTGGAAATTTGCTTTTATGCATCAAAAAAAGTAGGTTTTTCTCTGATGGCATTTTTGAACTCAAACACCAAAAAGGGTAGGCCATTTATCTAATATGCTGTCTGGAATTCTCTTTTCCTGATAGTGAGTCTTCAACTGATTGACAATACGGTAGATGTTGCTGTCAGTGCTGTAGTAAAGAAATGGATCTTCTGTTGCGATGCTGAGTGATTCCCAGACTACATCGTTAGCTTGATGGGAGCGATGCACAATGCCATAGTCTAGCAGTTGAATATAAATATCCTTATCTGTTGCATGCTCTCGTTTGAGTATAAAGCCATTGTCTTGTTGCTGGCATAGAGGTCAGAAGAGGGGAGTTGCTCCCAGTTGCGGATGACTTGGTCTATTTCACTGGCAGTGATGCCAACATGAACATAGCGTGCTAACAAAAAACCCCTCAGACCATCTTTTAGCAAAACCTCAGAAAGGTATCTTTAAATATCCTTACCATTGAGGTGCTTAATGCCCTTCTTATGTAGCAAATCTATGATAATTGACTCTAACTTGGCTTCTTTAAACACGGATCAATTAAACTAAAGATTTAAATTAAGGAAAATATTTGAAAATATAGTGCTATATGATTTGAAGAGCGACGAGTACCAATAAATCGTAACTATTCAGCGATATTCCAGGTGATGTGTTGGAGTCTTTTTTGAATCATATTCAATGTTTCGAAAACTTCATTTTCTTTAGGAAATTCTCCGTAGACTAATTTTTTGAAATAAGTCAACCAATAGTCTTTCTCAACATAAATGGCTGGGATTTTCATTTGCTGTCCTGTAACTCTCATGGAGTTTATAAAAAGTTCTTTATTTTGATGTAATTTCATGTGATATACCAATTCCTAATGGATGATAAATCTGTTTCTTTTAAACCTAATTTGATTTTTGTTAATGGGTTTAGGCTTTCTTTTAATTTTGAAATATTATATTGAGTGCTGCTGTTTTCGAGTATAGCACCCAATAATGCCCTAACTCTTGGCGGATATAAAAGAGCGTATTTTATCAAATCCTCTATTTGTCTATCTTGAAACAATTCTAGTTTTTTGCTTAAAATCATGACTGCTTTGGATACAGGGCAATCGGGTATTGTTTTTATATCTTTTAAAGCATCTAAAAATCCCAACAATCCATAATTTTCTTCGGATACTTCAGCATAGCTTTTTACAGATTTTGCCTTGATTGCGCCTTTGTCAATATTTATTCTTTTGTTACTGGCTATTTTTATTCTAAATGCCATTTGGGTAGTGAGGTTCATTTGATTATAAAGCGATTCGCCTGTGATGTAGGCTATGCGCTTCCCATTTTTAAATAAATAGCGTTTTAACTGTTCACTTTCATCAGGAAGCAATTCTCCAAATACTGTTTTTATGGGTTTATAAAATATGCCCTTCGACATTTTTTTGATTAATCCCTTAGCTTGCATTCTTTCTAAGGCTTTGGCAGCAGTTTGATTGTCTTCTTTACCAATACGCAAGTCGGCATATCCAAAGGTTTTATCCTCGGGTAGTTTTGCGATTGTTTTTCGTATTTGTTCTGCTACTTTCATAATGCAAGGGTAGTTCGTTTGATTTAATATGTCAAGTTTTTGATGTGTAAAACTTGACATTTAGTATCAGGCTTATTTGTCTTTAGAAGAAAAAGTCACCTATCCCCCCATTTCCTTGATATCTTTCCCACTTGATCTTTTATAAGGTTTTTTAATCAATTATGGCATTTAACGAAAACTAGAGGGTTAAAATCCCTGCAATTTCCCACTTGATGCGAATCGATTTACTTAAACCATTTTCTTCTTTTTCAAAACAAGTTTATTTTATATCATATATAGTGATTTTAGTTTAAGATCCTTATTTTAGCAGAAGCTAAAAACCACACTTAATAGTAATATATGCCCAAATCCAATTTTTCTTTTCTAGAATCTGAATTTCCAATCCTTTTTAATATCGGGCAGTCAGCCGAGTTTAATTTGTATCAGGATCCAGTAACTAGTCTATGGAAACTGCGACAGTTTGGGGAAAGGGTCAGTGAGTTACTTTTTGAATTGCATCATCTGGACTTCCCTTATGATAATACCTTTCATAGCCGATTGAAAACTTTGGAGTTTGAAAATGTCTTGCCTTCTCAAGTAAAAGACCTCCTTCACACTATCAAAAACAAGGGAAACAAAGCAGTACATGATAACAAAGGATCTTTGAACGATGCTAAAGAATTACTCTTTTCCACATTCAAAATATCCAAATGGTTTTATCAAACATATTCAGAAGAAAATGATGACCTCAGCACAGTAAAATTTCACTTACCAGAAAATAAGGATACACGCCATGCGCTTCATATTTTAGAACAGGAATATGCGGAGCTGCAAGTAAAATTTGAGGAACTGCTCCAAGAAAGGAGCACTATTCAACTTCCAGAAGAAAAACAACAAGAAATCCAAACTCGCTCTCAGAAAGCTGCTCGAAAGATAGAAATGTCAGAAGCAGAAACCCGTCTTTTGATAGACGAGCAATTACGGGCTGCAGGCTGGGAAGTTGATACACAAGTACTCAATTTCAAAAAGAATAAGACACAACCTCAAAGAGGTAAAAATCTAGCAATAGCAGAATGGCCGTGTGGAGGTAAATGGGCAGACTATGCACTTTTCATAGGAACACAATTATACGCAATTGTGGAAGCAAAAAAATATGCTTCGGATATTTCGACAGACTTAAACCAATCCAAAATTTATGCTGAGCTAGTAGAAACCAAGTTTGAAGGTAGCTTATTGGGAGATTGGCAGGGACATAAGGTTCCTTTCCTCTTTTCTACAAATGGAAGGGCTTACTTGGAGCAAATTAAAACCAAGAGCGGGGTTTGGTTTCTCGATGTAAGACAAAAACACAAAAGATCCAAAGCGCTAAAAGGGTGGTACAGTCCGGAAGGTTTAGTCAAGTTAATGGAAAAAGACCTACAGGCATCAGAGGATAAACTAAAAACCGAGACTGTAGATTTTTTAGAAAGTCAGTCAGGGCTTGGTTTGAGGAAGTATCAAATTCAAGCAATTAAAGAATTGGAGAAAGTATTGCTTGAAGATCCTTTTAGATCAAGGGCTTTGATTACGATGGCTACTGGAACAGGAAAGACCCGAACTATCATTGGTCTCTGCTACCGATTGATTCAGTCTAACCGCTTCAAAAGAATTCTATTTTTAGTAGATAGAACTCTATTGGCCACCCAAGCTATCAATTCTTTCAAAGACAATAAAATCATCGGACTCAATACCTTTTCCGAAATATATGGAATAAAGGAACTTCAAGACAAAGTGCCCGAATTGGACACACGGCTTCATTTTGCTACGGTACAAGGTATGGTCAAGCGTCTTTTTTATAGTGAAGATCAAGATAGCCCTCCGGTAGATCAATACGATTGTATCATCATCGATGAAGCCCATAGAGGCTACTTGATGGATCGTGAGATGGATGAAGACGAGCTCAATTTCAAAGATCAGCGGGATTATGTTAGCAAGTACAGAATGGTACTTGATTATTTTGATGCTTTTGCGATAGGTCTCACAGCCACCCCTGCCTTACATACTACTGAAATTTTCGGCCCAGCTGTATATACTTATTCCTACAGAGAGGCAGTGATTGACGGGTTCTTGATAGACCATGAACCTCCTTACATCATCAAAACCCAATTAGGAGAAGAGGGTATTATTTGGGAGAAAGGCGCTCAACCAAAGGCTTTGGATAGGGAAAATAATACGATCATCGAACTTGAAAAACTCGATGATGAGTTGAAAATCGATATTTCTGGGTTCAATAGAAAAGTAATTACTCCGAGTTTTAACCGAACGGTCATCCAACAATTGGTTAAGGAACTTGATCCTGATGGGGAGGAAAAGACCTTGGTTTTTGCAGCAACTGATGAACATGCTGATATGGTGGTGTCTTACCTGAAAGAAGAGTTTGCAACGATTGGTGTTGAAGTAGAAGATGATGCCATTCAGAAAATCACTGGAAAATCTTATAACCCAAAAGAGCAATTTCGTCGCTTCAAAAATGAAAAATACCCAAATATTGCGGTGACGGTAGATCTTTTGACCACTGGCATTGATGTGCCAGCTATTTGTAACTTGGTCTTTATGCGTCGAATTAAATCAAGAATTCTCTATGAACAAATGTTAGGGAGAGCTACCCGTCGTTGTGATGAAATCGGCAAGGAAGTTTTTAAAATTTACGATGCAGTGAAAATTTACGAAACATTAGAAGATTTCACTCAAATGAAACCAGTTGTAGCCAACCCCAAAGTCAGCTTCCAACTCTTGGTAGAAGAGCTGAAAGAAATTGACCAAGGAGAAAAGGCCAAAAAGCAGGTGGAACAATTGGTGGCTAAAATTCAGCGCAAGAAGAGATACCTTAAAGGAGATCATGCTAATCAATTTGCTTATAATGCCAATGGATCAGATCCAGAGGAGTTTTTGGAGCAATTAAAAGGTTTAGATACATCTGAAGCTTTAAAGAAAATTGTTGAGCTAACGGGCTTATGGGTTTTTCTGGACAAATTACGACCTGAGATAAATCCAACTTTAGTATCAGAACATGATGATATGTTTCTTGGAATAGAACGGGGATATGGCAAAGCCAAAAAGCCTGAAGACTATCTAGATAACTTTGCTAGATTTATTCAAGATAATCAAAACAAAATCGAAGCCCTAAAAATCGTCTGTAGTCGCCCTACCGAACTGGACCGCAAGTCTTTGAAGGATCTGATGCTAGCCCTTGACCAAGAAGGTTATAATACCACTTCATTGCATGCTGCATGGAAAGCAACAAAAAATGAAGATATTGCAGCAGATATCATTTCATATATCCGTACACTATCCTTGGGCAGTTCGCTTATCAGTCACGAAGAACGTGTCAAAAAAGCAGTCAACAGCATTCGGGAGATGAAAGTTTGGAACAAAACCCAACTAAAATGGATAGACCGCTTTGAAAAACAACTGCTCAAAGAAACAGTTCTGAGAAAAGAAGATCTGGATGAAGATCCTTTCGATGAAGCCGGAGGATTTGAGCGGCTAAACAGGATTTTTGAGGAGCAACTGGAAGAAATGATCACTCAGATCAATCAAAATTTATACGCCTAAACGAAAAACATGAGTGCAGAACAGATTGCAAAGAAACTGTGGGAACTTTGTAACGTACTTCGTGATGACGGAGTTACATATCATCAGTATTTGAACGAACTTACATATATACTTTTTTTAAGATTGTCCGAGGTGAAGAAATTCGACCAAGACATTCCCGAACAATATCGCTGGTCTAAACTCAAAGGGATCAAAGACAACAAAGAACTCTTTGATACTTACCGTGACTTGCTGGCTAACTTGGGTACGATGTCCACCAATGCTGCAATCACGGAAATCTATACAAATGCCTCTAGTACCCTGCGCAAGCCTGTCAACCTCCGCACGTTGATTACCAATATTGATCAAATCGATTGGTATGAGGACGAGGAGCAGGATAAGATTGCCAGTATTTATGAAGAACTACTGGAAAAGAATGCGGGAGAGAAAAAGAGTGGGGCAGGGCAGTACTTTACACCTAGACCACTGATAAATGTGATGGTGGAGTTGCTCGCTCCCAAAATTGGTGAGCGCTGGAATGACCCAGCAGCAGGAACTTTTGGCTTTATGATTGCGGCGGATGAGTATCTGAAGCGAAAGACAATGGACTACTATGCCTTAGACAGCAAAGAAAGAGCTTTTCAAGTCAACGAGGCTTTTTCAGGTTGTGAACTGGTACAGGATGCCCATAGACTCGCTCTGATGAATGCCAAGCTGCATGGCCTGGAAAGCCCAATCTTTATGGGAGACACCTTGACAGAACAAGGTAAAAGTTTCAAAAACTATGACGGCGTGCTTGCCAATCCACCTTTCGGAACCAAGCAGGGAGGAGAAAGGCCTACTCGGGATGATTTTACCATCCAAACCTCAAATAAGCAGCTGAATTTCCTGATGCACATCTACCGTTCCCTAAGAAGGGATACGGGTACAGCAAGGGCTGCAGTGGTGCTTCCCGATAATGTGCTTTTCGAAGATAATGATGGACAAAAAATCCGTCGTGACTTAATGGATAAATGCGACCTACATACAGTGCTTCGCTTGCCAACGGGAATTTTCTATGCTGCAGGTGTGAAGACCAATGTGCTGTTTTTTACTCGGGGCAAAAAAGAAACAGGCAATACCAAACGGGTATGGTTTTACGATATGCGAACCAATGCCCCTAGCTATGGTAAGCGAACTCCCTTTACCCGGGAAGCCTTTGCGGATTTTGTAAAAGCTTATACAGGAGGCTTGGGCTTGGAGGAAGTGAAGGACAGCTATGATGGGACGGTGGATGATGCCAAACGTCAAGCCATTCAGGACCCAAGATGG
Source organism: Belliella alkalica (assembly GCF_022549785.1). GTDB lineage: Bacteria > Bacteroidota > Bacteroidia > Cytophagales > Cyclobacteriaceae > Belliella > Belliella alkalica. The sequence continues at coordinate 13,586 of NZ_JAKZGO010000007.1, read as the reverse complement.
CAGGTCTTTACCCGTGAGCAGATCGCCGCCAAAAACGATTCCTTGGATATCGGTCTGATTGAGAATGAGAACATCAGCAAAAATGCCGACCTGGGTCAGCCCTTGGATATCGCCAAGCAGGCAGCATCTGAATTGGATGCCATTAAAAAAGAGTTGGACCAGATAATTGCTTTGTTGGGATGATGGAGGAGAAATTACCAATGGGGTGGACTCAAACCAAGCTAAAAGAAGTTTTATCTGTGAAAAACGGATATGCATTTAAATCACAGGATTTTAAAGATTACGGAATTCCAGTTATCAGGATATCTAATATCCAAGATGGACAAGTACTTATTCAAAATTCAGCAATGGTTCCTGAAGAGCTTTTCAAGAAAAATTTTGTTGTTGAAAGGGGGGATATCTTGGTTGCTATGTCTGGCGCAACAACAGGAAAATATGGGATTTACAACGAAAGTGAAATTGCACTCCAAAATCAGCGTGTCGGTAACTTAAAACCAAACACAGATAAAGTATCCAAGAAATTCATTTTCTACCTGCTTGGAAACTTAAAGAAAGAAATTGAGGACGTGGCTTACGGAGCAGCCCAACCAAATATTTCTGCAAAAATGATTGAGGAATTAGAGTTTTTACTCCCTCCCCTTCTCGAGCAACAGCGCATAGTAGCCAAATTGGATGCATTGTTTGGACATTTGGATAGTTTAAGGGAGAAGTTGGACGGGATACCTACCTTGCTAAAAAACTTCCGTCAGCAGGTTTTGACCCAGGCGGTTACTGGGGAGTTGACGAGGGAATGGAGAGAGGGGAAAGGATTGGAGGAGTGGGAGGAGACTACAATTGGAAGTTTATTTGAGGTCAAAACCGGTGGTACCCCGAGAAGAGGTGTGAAAGAATATTATGAAGGGGGAACCATCCCTTGGGTAAAATCTGGACTGGTCAAAAATGAGTTAATATTTGAAGCTGATGAACTTATAACAGAAATAGCTATCAGGGACTCAAATGTTAAAATTTTCCCAGTAGATACACTTTTGGTTGCCATGTATGGTGAAGGTAAAACTAGAGGTCAAGTTGGATGGCTAAAAATAGAGGCTACAACCAATCAAGCAATTGCAGCATTAGTAAATGAAACAATGCCTACGATTACTAGAACCTATGTATTCTATTACTGCTTAAGCCAATACAATGACATTAGAGCAAAAGCAGAAGGAGGAAATCAGCCTAATTTGAATCTAAGTAAAGTCAAAAACTGGGATATTTCTATGCCGCCTTTAGAAGAACAAAAAGAAATCGTATCTCAGGTCGATGCTCTATTCTCTATGGCAGACAAAATCGAATCCCAATATGACTCCTTAAAAGCCAAGATTGACCAATTGCCTCAGGCGATATTGGCGAAGGCATTTCGGGGGGAGTTGGTTAATGTCGATTAAGTTTTAAACTACTTCATGAAAAAAAATAATATGAAGATAAAGTCTCTTTGGATTTCCAAATATAAAAATTTCAAAAATTTGCATCTAGAATTTAATTCTGATCTAATTTCACTATTAGTAGGTAGGAATGGACTTGGCAAGTCTAATTTAATAGAGATATTGGGTTTAATCTTTAGAGACCTAGGTTTACTGCGGACTAGGAAAGCGTTTTTAGAATGGCCGTATAATTTTTTTGAATACAAAATTCGATATGAGTGTAAGAATTCAGAGTTGATTATTGAATGCTTTAATAATGATGGAGAAAATGTTTTTTATATTAAGCGCAAACAAAAAGGCACATCTGATCTAGAATTCCATACATTAAAATTTTCTGAATTTAAAAGTAAGCGAAAACAAGAATATTTGCCAGATTATATAATTGGTTATTATTCAGGGGAAAACAAAAGGATAAGAGAAATAATTCGGCCATATGAAGAAACAGTATGGGAAGATCTTAAGAAAAACAACGTTTTAGATCAGGGGTTTCGGGATATGTTTTTTGCAGAAAATCACCATTCGCAACTAGTACTATTGACTATATTGCTATTTCGATTTGATCCACCTTCTGCTAAATTCAAAGAAAGACTAGATTACTTAATAAAAGAGTTCACTTCATTTTCCAATCTAGAAGAATTTACTATACATTTGAAACAGCCAAACTGGTATAAACGTGGTTCTGAAAAATCTTTGAATCCAGTTAGTATAGAATTTATTGTAGAAAACCTTTTACCAAAAAAAACAGAAGAAGAAGAAATTGAATATCCTTTTTGGGGGACAAAAGGAAAAGCACATAAGCTAATTTCATTTTTATACTTAAACAGTCCTGATATTCCCACATCGTATTTTGACGACGAGGATGGGCTAGAACATTTAATTATTAAACTAGATAAAAATAAAGTTGCAACTAAAGTTAACAAAGAATTTTTACACCCAGCAGATTTTTTAGATGCCCTCGATGCTCTTTATGTAATTGATTCGATTTATGAAATTCAATTAAGTGTCAGGTCCGAATTAAGAGATACAATGTTTCAATTTCATTCTCTTAGTGAAGGAGAACAACAACTGATAACCGTTTTGGGATTGATACTTATTTCTGGGAGGCAAGATTGCCTGTTTCTACTAGATGAACCAGACACACATTTAAACCCAGCTTGGCAAAGAAGATTTGTGGAATTGCTACATTATTTCAATTTGAATGATGATAACAGTCATATTATAGTAGCAACGCATAGTCCTTTAATTGTTCAGGAAGCAAAAGGATGCGATATTTTTTTATTTAAAGAAGGAATAGAAAATACGATAGAGGTTGATTATAAAGTATTTGAATTACCAAACTGGAGAATTGATCATGTTTTATTGAGTAAATATTTTAATTTAAATAGTTCTAGAACCTTATCAACAGATGACTTTGCAGAAAAGAGAAAGCAAATAATTTCAAAAGGTAATTTGAGCGAAGAAGATAAAAGGCTTTTGGAATTATACAAAAACAAACTAGGGTATTTACCAACTGGAGAAACAATTGAAGAAGTTGAAGATAAGATAATTTTAAGAAACGAAGCAATAAGAATAAAAAGTCAGCAAAAATGATAAGAATTGATAAATCTGGAGTATCTGTACCATCTATATTGGCCTCAGATGGATTACTTGAAAAATCGAAATTTCAAACTGATTTTGATTCAAATCCAAGTGGATATCTTGCATTATCCCCAAATAAACCAGTTTCTCAGTTCAATTTTAAAAAAGAAATATATGGAGGCGATGAGGTGAAGGAGGCATTAACAGATATTCAAAATGGCAAATGCTGTTTTTGCGAATCAAAAATGAGGCATGTTTCGGACGGTGATATTGAACATTTTAGACCAAAGGGTCGATGGAAGCAGGCGAATGGGACACCAATTGTTTATCCGGGATATTATTGGAAATCCTATGATTGGGATAATTTGTTTTTAGCGTGTCAAAAATGCAATCAGCGAGAAAAGCAAGATGTATTTCCAATTGAAAGTAATTCTGTAAGGGCATTAAATCATCATTCAGACGTAAATAGTGAGTTGCCAACTTTTATTCATCCTGAAAACGATGATCCTGAAGATCATATTGAATTTATCGATCAATATATAAAAGCCAAAACAACTAGAGGACAAGTAACTATTACCCAACTAGGGCTAGATAGAAGTTTTCTAGACAATTTTAGAGAAGAGAGGCTCGATGACCTTAGTGCTTTAGAGGATTGCTATATCACCTCCATAGGACACCCAAATGAGCAAAAATGTAAAGAAATTTTTTTTGATAGATTAAGAAACTATGTTTCTGAAGGTGGTGAATATTCAAATATGTTTAAAAGTAATTTTAGTCAATACTTAATATTTTTATAAGATTTTAATTATGAAACAGTGCCTATTTTGTAAAAAGGATACATCAGAATCTACAAGTAGAGAACATGTTGTTCCAGAGTCTCTTGGTAGCTACAAACTGGTACTTCCGAAAGGTATAGTCTGTGATTCTTGCAATAACTATTTTGCTAGAAAGGTGGAAAAGCCGATACTTGAGCATCCTTCATTTAGAAATATGAGGGGTTGGTATCAAGTACCCAATAAAAAAGGGAATCATCCTTCTGTTCTAGGTGAAATAGCTGGAACGGAAACAAAGATTAACTTGAAACTTAATGAGAAGGGTAATCTTACAATAAGTTTAGAAAATTCCACAAAATTTAATGTTCATAAAAATATCAGTCTTGAAGCCAATCATTTTTTATTTCCAATTAGTATCAATCCACCAAAAGACCTAATGTCTCGATTACTAGCGAAGATGGCTTTGGAGTTTTTGGTTTATCAAAACTTATACGATTCAGATTGGTGTAAGATATTGGCAGAAGAACCGCATTATGACTCGATTCGGAATTATGCTCGGTATAACAAAGGAGTAAGTGTTTGGCCATTCTCACAGCGAACAATCTATCCCATGGATGCCTTAATGCGTGATCCTCAAAGTGGAGATTGGGTGACAGCTGGAATAGGAAATGATTTACTAATTACTAGCAGAAAGGAGACTTTTTTTGTTTTTGTTTATCATGGTGTAGAGTTCGTAATTAACACTGGAGGGCCATCAATTAAAGGCTATGAAGAGTGGCTTCAGCAGCACGGAAATATAAGTCCGTTTCTTGAAAGATATGGAGTGAAGATTGTAAACAAAGAAAAAAACGGGGAAATTGTCACTTATATTGAAGGTGAACATAACCTGAAAAATGGAATAGAATTCGATAGATTACACTTTACAAAATGATAAGTAGTCCTGATTTTTCGTTCTAGTCCAACCATAAGCATATTCCAAAATACAGTTTGAAATTTCAATTATTACTAGGACTGCTTCAATTCGGTTGAGGTCAGTAACTGTTTCAGAGTCGTAATTAGTTAGATAAGGTCCAATAGTTCCATCTTCTTTATTTACTTTGCTAATTGGATTGAAAATATGTTTGGAGCTAAAATGGATATATCCTGAGGTTTTTTTATAGACTTCGTTGATCCAAGGGTGTGATTCAGAGGCTTTTTCCCTTAAATACCAATCCTTAAGCGTTTTTTTTGGATTTTCTTTATCAAAGAACTCCTCCATTTTTTTTCCTTTCATCACTTCGTTGCCAAATCCATTTGGATTCTTGACCAAATGAGATGCAAATAAGCGAAGGAAATTGTCCAGATAAGGTCTTATAATATGAGATGCAGCCATGTAATTTTTCGAATCTAACAGAACTCTAAAACCCTCAATTAATGATAGTGCTCTGGAATAGGTACCATTCAAATAGAAATCCAAATGGAAGGTTTTTCCACTGGATAACTGACTTGTTTTAGCCATAAGTAGTATTCTATTTTCATAGCTTTTTAAAATTTCTTTGAAGGCACATAGAAACTGTGGCAACTCTTTTTCTTTATAGTCTCCCGGAATCCTTTGATCTTTTATTAAAAATGGTGTCCAAAAAGCATAGCTATCAGGCTTAATTATTTTATTTGATTGAATTAAGTATCCATGGTCAGTGTTATTTTCATTTTCTAAAAACTGGCCTAAAGTCCACTTCTAAAATCTGTGATCTTTTCATCCAATAGGATTACAACTTGTCCAATTTCAGGTTTTTCGGAATTTATGTCTCGCCAGTTTAGCATATCATTAGGGAATATTTAAGACTTCAACACCTAACTTCAATTCATTCAAAATCGGAGTCAGTAAATCCTCCGTATCTGTTTCTATGCTGATGATCAGGCTGTATCGGACGGATTGTTTGTAGCGTTTATGGATGGGTCTTGTCTTCCACCAACCCCCAGTTGGAATGATGGCCAGTTCGTTCTTGGTAGCCAAATCAGCTGAATTGCCTATCCAGATATCTCTATGGATGGATCCTTTGTCTCGTATTTTTTGACCGATTACCCAATTTTCACTACCTTCTTGTTGATAGTCCTCCTCTAATGCATTTCTAGCCTCTTTATTGATCCTTGCCAAAAAAGTAGTGGAAGTTTCATTGGTATCCTTTAATTTAAACCGAAGACCAAATGAAGCATAATTGTTAGCCTTGGCATACCTCTTATTGCCTGGGTTGGGTTCAATGAAATACGAGAGCGTTACATTCAACCTGACCTGTGTATTTCCCATTTCCAACAATTGTTGCTGTGGCCAAGGAAGGGTGAATACATGGCATTCATTGGCCTGAACCCGACTACTTTCAAATTTATAAGGTGTAATGGTTTCTTGAACAACTAAGGAAACGGAATTTTGTAAAGTGTATAAGGCAGCAGGCAAAAAAGGCACTCCATAACCTACTGTCCTTAATAATTGCATTTTTTCAACTGTGGAAAGATCTTCAATTTTCCTGTCACCCAACATTTGATCTGTCCATTGGGCAGCATGGATCATAAGTGCCCTTACTGTTTCTGGCCAAATTTTTGGATAATTTTCTAAAATACTTGCGGCAAACTTACTAGCAAATGCCGTTGCTGAGGAGGTTTCTCCAAAAGTGGAGAATAGAGAGCTTGCCATTCCTCCTTTGGAAATACTTAATGGCATCAAGGAATCAGGATCACAAAGTCCGCGATTCCATTCTGCAGCATTTCCTCCCTCAAAAACAACTTCTGGTTTAATTGTCCATTCTTTTCCCCAAGTTATGCTTGTACTGCTTGAAGGAGCTAACTGCCCTCTTTGAGCCAAAAGAGTTGCTCCTGGATATTTGGATAAATCAATTCTATCTTTCAAGGTATATGCTCCAACTGTCAGGGCATTGAAAGCTTGGGCAGGGTCATGTATGCTGTAATCCTTATTGGATAAAGGATATTCCAGCCATCTATGATTGGGAATATTTCCTGCGGAAACCAATACTAACCGTTTCCAATCTTCTTCTCCAAAGGCTGATTTGTCTACTGCCGCAGACCAAGCGCTAGGTCTACCAAAGTTGGTATCTCCATCAGCAGTTATGGCCATGCAGAATACTCTTTGTTCAATAGGATTTGTCTCTGCTCTAGCAATGGCTTCTTCTGTAACCGCACCATATTGATCTGGATCTATTGGCTTTGATTGCTGGATCAACTTTATGCTTTCCAATTGGTGGAAAATCCTAATGCTTTCCCTAGATACTAAGGCTTCCGATAAATCCCCAAAAAAGATGATTCCTGACATAGCTGTTCCGTGACCAGGGAAACGCCAAGAATCATTAGTCCCCCATGAAGGGTCAACCGTATCCACATGGATAATTGATGACAAATGTGCCAATAAGGGATGGCTTTCATTGATCCCAGAATCCAAAAGGCATATTGACAAGTTTGAATTTTCCTGAATTTCTAATTGCTCCGCCAAGTTGGCTATCCAGTCTTTTTGTTCAGGAATATCCATGGAAGTAAAAGCATCAGACAACTCCACTGGTTTTCTTAATTCATCCAGGTATTGAGAATATAACAGTGGTTCAGCCAGTTGTTTAGCACCTCCCTTTACCAGAATCACAAGATGTTCTGGAAAAACCAAAAATCGAGAGGATATCTGTACACCGAATGCTTGTAATCGGTCAGTGATCTCCGTACGGACAGCCTCCGCTGACGTGGTCGTTATATCTAACCAAACCTCCCACCATACTTCCTGTTCATTATCAGGGAAGGGGATTTCAGGTTCTTGCCAAAAGGACTTTAGAGTAGCTTGATGTATGGATTCAAGGTTGGATAATAGGCTTGCGTTTTTAGGGTTTCCTATTTCTGTATTTCTTTCTGGTTGAGAATAGGCGGATATTTTTTCGAGAAAAACTTTAACTCCTTTCTTAGAAAGATAGATCGAACTCGTGGTCTTTTCAGAACCATCTTCCTCTATTACTTGTCTTAAAGAAGCAATTCTTATATCACCCGATTTCACTTCAAATTTGTTGATATCAAGTTCAAAACCAGGAAATGTTTCAAATTCCACATACACGAAATCACCAGGTTCTCCTTGCCAAAAACCTTGGAAAGCAGCATCAAATTCATTCTTGAGTTTACTCCCTTGTTTGGTTTGATCGATGTTTTTGTTTGTTTTAAACCTACCAGTTCCTAGGGGAGTAAAGCTTATAGAACTCGCTTTGTTCTCTAAAAATATATGCTTAAAAAATCCATCCATGTGTTTTGATTAGTATGTTCTCTTTCTTGCCATTATATACTGAATTATTTTTTCTTCGGTTACACGATTTTCTCCATACAGCAAATAATCTTTCCAGGTATCTTCACATATTTTATGCACTTCCGCATAGCTCAAACCCATTGAGCTCTTAGATAGGTGATCTAAGTCCAGGTTTTTTTGAATTCCTATTTCCTCTAATCTTGAAGCAAAAATTTGTTTGATCTGTACTTCTGAAGGGTTAGTATAATTGATGATATCGTCAAACCTTCGGAAAAGGGCAGTATCCAAACTTTCTGGCAAATTGGTAGCAGCAACTATCAAACTATTGGACTTATCTTTTTCAATCTGTAACAAAAAACTATTCAATACTCTTTTGATTTCACCCACATCTTGAGTCTGGGTTCTAGTGCTACCAATGCTGTCAAATTCATCAAACAAATAAACAGCTCTAAAGTCCATCATGGCATCAAAAATCAATCTAAGCTTCGCTATGGATTCACCAAGGTATCTACTGATAAGACCATCCAAACGAATGACAAATAAGGGAAGCCCTAATTCTCCAGCTAACGCATGGGCAGTCATGGTCTTTCCTGATCCCGGAGGACCAACAAGAAGGAGTTTCCTTCTAGGTTGAAGATTATGGCTTAATAACTTATCCAAATGCCTTTGTTCGTGGATGACTTTAGCCAAGGTCTCCTGAATATCCTTGGAAAGCACCATGTCTTTCAATCTTATGCTGGGACTGACCAGTTCCAAGAGGTCATTCAGTTCTTTTTGGGCAGCATTTACAGGTAATCTTTTGACAACAGCTTTGGAAGATTTACTCTTATCAATCAATTTTTTCAATTCCTCAGCCAGTGCAAGATGCCCTTTTCTAGCTTCAGATGCAGCAATTTGCATAGCAGTAGCATAGAAGCGGGATTCATCCCCTTCTCCAAATGATTTGATTAACGTTTTTATTTGTTCTGCAGCTGCCATGGTTGGAATTACCAAAAATCTACTCTTTAAGATATAAACGTAAAATAATACAATATGCCTCAATATCCCATGAAATATCTTAGTTTCTTTTTTTAATCTAGAACGCTGATTGACAGATTTCGATAAAAAACATAATTTGTCAACCAAAGCAATTGTTTTTGCTCCTAATCAATCCTTTCAAAACCAATAAAACCCATAGATTTCCGTATCAAATCCGTTTGCTTGATTAATAGTTTACGTTTTATCTTCAATTATAGTAGGTAAATACTCCAGTTACAAAACAACATGATCTTAAAGCTTGGTTTTACAGAGCTAAATCGTAAAAGATACAGTATGGGATTAGGTCTCAATCTAATGTATCAGATTTATTTATTTCCATTGAATTTTTATGACTAAAATCTACGTCTTTTAGTACTTTTCCTTCCAGGAGTAAACAAGTTATTTACAGGCCTTTTAACAATTTTCTTATTATGCTAAATTAGTATATTTCGGATATTTGGAATTTCAACTCTTCACCATTCACGTAGCTTAAAAAAGAAATTTTTTGTTCATTCTGTTGATTTTAAAAGTGTTGAAGATTCTTTTGTAATAAGATTGAGTGTATGGAACTAAAATTGAGATATTAATGTAATAAATAAATCTCGCACAAGATGAGATGCTAATAGCAGTACGTGTTGTTCTGCAGGCATTTAGCTAAAAAATGCGAGACCAATTTTTATGGTAAAAGATAAATTACTTTTAAAAAAATTAGAATCCCATGGACTACATATCGTACCATACGCATGGGGAACAGATTTAAAAAAGGGAGTTGTTAAAATAGAAATCACCTATGAAGGAAATGATTACAGTTTACTATTTCAACAAAATACAGAAAAGAAGGAATGGTATCTTGTAAATGCAAAGTAAATTCCCTAAAATTTAAATAGATAATTGACTTAAGTCGGCAGAAAAATAGATAATGTAAACCCTCGCAAAATCGCGAGGGTTATTTTTTTTCTTATAGTTAAACTTTCAATCAGGAGGTAAGTACCAAAAATAAATAACTTCAATAAAAGATATTTAAAGATTGCGTTTAAAACATAGTTGGACTAGGCTGGGCTGTGGCTAGGAGTACTTTTAATTTGGAAAATGTTGATCATAGTCAGACCAAAATAACCAATCATGTTAGTTTTGAACAAGTTCAAGCGCTTCAAGTGGGACAAAGTCAACCAATTGTACAAGGCAACGGAGAAGAAATTTGAGCAGAAACGTAAAAACCTGCTCAGACTAGGGGTGGATCAAGAACATGCCCATGCATTGAAGGGCCGAGCGTCAAGAAAATTGTCCCAAAGGACATTTTTAGCGGAGGAGCCAAACCTTAGGGGAGGTAGGAGAGGGGATTGGTCCGCCGAGGCGGATCAAAGTCCTATACTTATTACTACTATAACTCTGTCACGATTGAGAGGAAAAAGGTATGAATCTATGCTTTCCTACTACATCAAATCCCGTCCGACTGGGCCATCCGGGCGGGCGCAACCTACAATCCAGTAAACCGCTCAAGGAGGAGTAATCATCCCGATCCTCGCCAACCTCTATATGCATTACTGTGTTGATAAGTGGTTGGAGAAATTACATCCATCAGTCATTATGATTCGGTACGCTGATGACCTAATTATCCATTGCAGTAGCTATCAGAAAGCTGTAGAAACCCTTGCAGATCTGAAAAGACGTCTTGAAAATTGTGGTTTAAAAGTCCATCCTGAAAAGACCAAAATTGTGTATTGCAAGAAAGATGGCAGAAACCTGGAAGGCTATCCTGTTCAGTTTGATTTTCTGGGCTTCAGTTTTCAGCCTATTAGAAACAAATTAAGGAGTGGGGAAGTTATCTGCAGTTTGATTGTAAGATGAGCCGAAAATCTATGGTGCGTATCAACGAAGAACTTCGAAAACTCAATTTCCATAACAAAACCCAAAGAGGTATTCAGGATCTAGCAATATTGCTAAATCCAAAGATACGAGGATGGATTCAATACTATGGGAAAATAAGCCGTAGAAGTTTAAAACCTGTGTTTTATTACCTACATCACCGACTGATCAGGTGGATTCTGAACAAGTACAAGCGATTCAAAGGAAGCAAGGTCAAAGCAGTAAAATGGCTTAGGCAAGTTACAGTCTCTTATCCAAACCTGTTCTATCATTGGGAACTGGGCTACAAATTAGTCTGACATAACGGGCAATTAACCGACTGCATGATAAGAGACGTATGAATCGAGAGGTTCACGTACGGTTCTGTGAGAGGCTTAGGGGTGGAATTCCCCTTTGCCTACTCGACTAGCCCTAGTGCTTTTATAATTCATTCAGTTGAGTTTTTATATTTCTCACAATGCCTTTAAGTTCATTAAACGTCTTTACCGCTTTTTTATATGTAGTCTCGTCAAGTCTTTTTACTTCGCTTTTTGTAACTTCTGTACCTGTTAAAATTTTCCAATAGTCAATCCATTTTGCTTTCAAATTGGCTAATTCTTTTTTGGTACCGTCTTGACAATAAGTCTCTATAAATGAAAATAACGAATTAAATTCTTCGTCTGCAATCTCAAACAGCAAATTCAAATCGTCTTTGTCCCTTTGAGTTATTTTAGTCGATTCATAAATAGTCGTTATACGTTCATTAATCCGACTTGCAGTTTTAACAAACGAGCCGGCTTCTTCAATCAGTGTGTTTTTGAATGACCTTTTATCATCAATTAACTTTTTTACTATTAGAGGTATAAAAATTCCTATACCAAAAGTTAGAAGTACACTTAAAACTTCTGTCACTTTTAAATTATAGTTCAAAGTAAAAAGCGGAAAATCACGAATTACAATTCCTAGAATAATGCCACCTACAAGCGTAACTAAGGGCAACAAAAAAAACTTAAGTATTTTCATTTCTTAGTTGGATTTTTAATAACGTGAATAGCTTTATCAATCTTTAATGGATTCTTATCAGATTTAAATCGTAAGTGCTTCAAAACTAATTCCGAGCCTAGTTCCATTGAAAGAAGGCCAAATGAACCTGACACAAAAGACGAAGGCCAACCCCAAAAGCCATCAATGTCAATTAACAATAAGTAATTTCCTTCAACGGCTTTATTGAACCTTTGAAGTAAAAAGTTGTCGTAAAATTCTTTTCCTGAGAAGTCTCCATCATCATAGTCTCTTGCACCTGCTGTATCGCCAAATTCCTTTGCGATAATCAATGTGTCTTTAATTTCCATTTCCATCATTATCTTGTTTAAGTTCCCAATAGAACAAAGTTCCACTGAAATTATTTTTTAATTTTTTTGTTTCTAAAGTCTTTAAGTTCACAAATACGTCATTCGTTATAAGGACAAATTTTGAAAAAGCTTTATCCTTACTTGAGTCATAAACTTGTGGAATACCATTTCCCCTTTCTGGTCTACCTGTCCTAGATTTTATTTCCCCATTGAATAGTGGCTCGATTAAATCTACATTATGAGAAAAGCCCAATTTTTCAGCTAACGTTTTTTCTTTAAAAGTTCTTGCTGGTAGACTTTCAAATATTCCTACTCCAAGGTCTAAAAATGTATACTTGGAAGTTTTAGAGATAGGGTCATTGTATATGTGTATCCACCAATCGTACTTCCCGCGTTCTTCACCTGCGTGGTTATTTGTATTCTGCATAATTTCAATAATTATGTCATACAATGGGTCAAAAATTTCTTCACTATTGAAAGTGTGTCTTAAACCACTTAAACAAGCTTCTTTTGCAATAAGAGGTTCAACTTTGTTGTCTGTTATTTTATGAATTAAAGTTGTGTCTTTAATTTGTGGTTTAGGACCTTGTGTTTGAACATAATTGTAAAAACCTGATTGTAAAAAAAGCTCTTTGAGTTTTGGATTATTTGGAGCATTACCTAATATTCCTTTGTTTTTATGAAAGTTTGCGTCTTTTATCCTTGCTATTTGAAGTGCTATTGCATCAGTAGTTAGTGCGTCTATTTCAGAAATGTCAAATCTTATTGGATAACCTTCACTTAAATATGTTCTTGCTGTCTTGAAATAGGCTAAAACTTCTTCAGTATTTTCAATCAAACTGAATTTTTTTGGTGCTTCAATATTTTGTGTCGGTTTTCTTTCAACGGGTCTAACACTTTCATTCTCGGTTTTACGTATAGTCGGGTTATATTTTTTGTTCTTTCTCCGGACACGATTTCTCAGTCGTTTTTTTGAACGTTGAGAATTAAGTTTTTTGAACTTACTAGTCGTGTACAGTTTCTTCATAGTGTTTTTTTTAGCATTAGGACTAACGTAAAGTGTTTTAGACGCAATCTACCCAAAAAAATAACTATAATAAATAGATATATCAAGATTGCGTTTAAAACATAGTTGGACTAAGCTGGGCTATCCCTATGGGTATTTAAAATCTTTGTTTTCGAGGATTCTGATTTTTAGGTCGTACTTAATCAATAAATTGGCTCTGATATTCATCATTTATAACATTTTTCTTTTTCAACAAGACATACCAATCCCTTTGACAGAATCCCTGTTTAA
>NZ_JAKZGO010000060.1 GCF_022549785.1 Belliella alkalica | reverse complement strand
ATTAACAATATTGAAAATTTCGTTTTTGGCGTAGTCACTTTTGGAGGAACTTATCAATTGAGCATTAATAACCTAAATGATTTTATGAATTATTTTTCAACTAACCAGATAGACCCTTTTAGTGAAGGAGATTTGATTTTACATGATTTTGGATACGGGCTTTACGTAAATCCCTCAAATATTTTTTCACAAAATGAAATAGGCTTATTAAATTTTATTGAAAGTAATAATCTTGGAATTAGTTTATTTAAGGGAGATTTATCAAACTTCAACAATTGGAATAAAATTGGAAAAAATAATCAAGGAACTAACATTGAAAACCTAAACTGTAATTAATTATGAACAATATAAAGTTAAAATACATTACACTTCTATTCATTATATTTAACTCAACTACAATATGTTTTAGCCAAGATAAGGTTAATGACAACTTCGATTTAGAAGGTACTTGGATTTATCAAAGTGAGAACATAGAGTTTCAAACAAAAATATCGGAAGTTAAAATATTAGTTGGAGTACAGCAAAAAAAATATCTACTTGGAGTAGGGAAATTAATAGTTGACGGCAAAGTTGTTTATAATAATCTAAATAGGTTAAGTTTATTTGACAAGAATGGATATATGGATATGACATCTTTAAATGAGCTTTTAAAACAAAAAATCAATCCTGAAATAATGGTTGATGCTGAAACAATGGAGGGTAATTATTTTGCTTACAATTTCTCTAAAAATGTAAAACTAAAAATCTCCTTTTATGATAATATGATAGCTTTAAATTTTCCTAATTTATTGAATCGCGAAGGAGTAAGCTTAAAACCAGATCCAGATCACATTCCTGCTGTGCCCTCCACTTGGATATTAAAGAAAATGGATCATTAACTCTATCATTTTAAAAAGCCCGCTCAAATTATTTGATTAGCGGGTTTTTTATGTTTTAAAAGAATTTTTTAACATAAATCAATCTTAGTATTTGATACATTATTAAGGCAAACAATAATGCTCAGGATTACATTGACCAAACAAGTACTTTTGGAAAGCCTGAAATCAAAACTGGCAGAGTCAGCAATTATGGCGATTACTTTCCACTATGGAAAAAGTCAAAGCTTATAGAAAAACAAGCCACATTTCTAGTTGCTCCACATCACAGGTGGATGAATAGGGAATATGGAGATCAGAATTATATTCGTAGATTGGTATTCGAGTATGGTACAGAAGGTGAATTACTCAGACCTGGAGTCATAGAACTTGTTTCAGGAACTCTTAGCCTCAGGCATCTAGCCGAAAGACATGAAGCCGTCATAGATCGATATAGGAAACCCCTCTGAAGAAATCGGCATAATCTGGTCCGATATCAACATGAATGAATTGGAAGCAATGGCAGAAATTGGTTATGAAGTAGGTATTAGCTCAGATAGCAATGCTTCCGCTCGATTAGCAGATGCGAATTGTACTTATTATTTCTATGTATTGACTGATCAGGCTACGGGCATGATCATCTCCGCTACTTTTCTTTACAAAGAGTGTCCCCCACCAAACTTCTCAGACATCATCCCATG
>NZ_JAKZGO010000059.1 GCF_022549785.1 Belliella alkalica | reverse complement strand
GAATGGGGTTGCGGAGTTTACGGCAACCTATACGRTTACACAGKCKGATGTGGATGCGGGATCGGTAGAGAATACAGCAACGGCAACAGGYACACCTCCTACAGGAAGTGATGTGACGAATACAGATACAGAGACGATCACGGTTGACAGTTCGGCAGGAKCATCGATCAGYATAGMTAARTCAGCGAGTCAGTCTAGCTATGTTGTTGACGATGTGATTACCTACACGTTCAGGGTAGAGAATACTGGCGACTTCACGTTGAGCAATGTAAATGTTGTGGATGCGTTGCCAGGTTTGGGAGCAATCACCCAGACATCAGGYACGACTACGTTGGCACCGAATGGGGTTGCGGAGTTTACGGCAACCTATACGATTACACAGTCGGATGTGGATGCGGGATCGGTAGAGAATACAGCAACGGCAACAGGTACACCTCCTACAGGAAGTGATGTGACGAATACAGATACAGAGACGATCACGGTTGACAGTTCGGCAGGATCATCGATCAGYATAGMTAAATCAGCGAGTCAGTCTAGCTATGTTGTTGACGATGTGATTACCTACACGTTCAGRGTAGAGAAYACTGGSGACTTCACGTTGAGCAATGTAAATGTTGTGGATGCGTTGCCAGGTTTGGGAGCAATCACCCAGACATCAGGTACGACTACGTTGGCACCGAATGGGGTTGCGGAGTTTACGGCAACCTATACGRTTACACAGGCTGATGTGGATGCGGGATCGGTAGAGAATACAGCAACGGCAACAGGCACACCTCCTACAGGAAGTGATGTGACGAATACAGATACAGAGACGATAAATGCAATTCAAAATATCTCATTAAGCATCAGCAAATCCGACAACGGATCSACTGTGACGCAGGCAGGCGAAGTGATCACCTACACGTTGACGGCAACGAATACAGGTAATGTGACGATAGGAAATGTTGTGATCACAGATCCATTGACAGGCTTTGAAGAGAATGTTGGAACATTGGCACCGGGTCAGGTAGTGGTTAGAGAGACTAGCTATACGGTTACGCAGTCAGATGTAGATTCTGGTTCAGTGTTGAACACAGCCTTTGTAAAAGGAGAGAATCCGAACCCAGAAGGAGAAGATCCAGAGGGCGAGACAGAGATAGAGACACCTATAGACAACAATGCAGGCTTGAGMATCAGCAAATCCGACAACGGATCCACTGTRACGCAGGCAGGCGAAGTGATYACMTACACGTTGACGGCAACGAATACAGGTAATGTGACGATAGGAAATGTTGTGATCACAGATCCATTGACAGGCTTTGAAGAGAATGTCGGAACATTGGCACCGGGTCAGGTAGCGGTTAGAGAGACCAGCTACACGGTTACGCAGTCAGATGTAGATTCTGGTTCAGTGTTGAACACAGCCTTTGTAAAAGGAGAGAATCCGAACCCAGAAGGAGAAGATCCAGAGGGCGAGACGGAGATTGAGACACCTATAGACAACAATGCAGGCTTGAGCATCAGCAAATCCGACAACGGATCCACTGTAACGCAGGCAGGCGAAGTGATTACATACACGTTGACGGCAA
>NZ_JAKZGO010000058.1 GCF_022549785.1 Belliella alkalica | reverse complement strand
CCTGTTTTGTGCGATGGGACACCCACTCTAAATTTTCATGATAATAGAGATAAGTTCCTGTTGTTGCTCTGTGGGTTTTAGTGGTATAGTTGTATAAGTTTTTGATTCTGGCAGGAATACTTTTATCTGATACATGTTCTTTGTCAGCTCTATTGCACTTGTTGCAGAAAACTCTGCTTTGGCGATTTTAAGCAGTCGTTCCAGCTCCTTAAAGACTGCATAAGACACAAAGCAGATGCAGATGTGTGTTTCTATCCTTCGCGGTATGCGATGATAAATAGGCCTTATGCGTATATCGGTTTTACTTATCCGAAAAGCTTTCTCGATATGCCACAGGTTTCCGTATGCTGCAATGACTTCTGTCGGTTTCAGGGTTGTGTTCGTCAGATAGCCTTTCAAACCATCCCATTTTGCATCCATTTCATACTTGGAGTAATCGATAGCTACCTTTATGTCTGATTCCAGCTTGAGGTATTTGTTATATCCTCTATTATTGATGCTGTTTTTATCAAGTTTGCCGTTTTTAACCTTTTTTTCAAGCTTTTTAAGACCTTTTTCCCGATTATGGTAATCCTTTTTCCTCCGTTTTTCTGAAAAGCTCACAACAAGTCTATAACCCTCCTTTTTTATTTCCTTTGGCTTGTCAWCGGTCACCTCCAGTTTCTGGATTTTATCTTTGATCTCGGTGCTTTCATTTTTGATTTTACCACCCAGAACAAACTTATACCCATTGCTGATGAGTGCATTGATATTGGTTGATGACAATAGGCCTGCATCAGCAATCACAATAGGTTTGTCAATACAAAACTTCTTTTCAATATTTTTCAATACTGGAATAAGCGTATGTCCTTCATAGGTGCTTCCTTCAAAAATATCATACCCCAAAGGATAGCCTTCAGGTCCTACAAGCAGCCCTAATTTAATCTGGGGATGCTGGTGTTTACCATCTTTTGAATAGCCTATTTTCCGTAAATCATCTTCATCTGGTATCTCGAAGTAAAGCGTAGTCATATCATAAAAAACAAGACCGATATTTCCTCCTAAAACCTGCTTGAAGTRTTTAAATGTCAACTCTTCAATCTTGTCTTTATATTTTCCATGGATCTTATCCATATAACGATAGATGGAATAAACGCTGATTTCCTTGTTCTTGAATCTGGCAAGGTAATCTATGGTTTTCAGCTTGGATCCGGGATAAACAAGCCGAGACATAATCAGATCTCTGAAAAGTTCATCTAATCCAATAGTATGATAACCTATTGATTCATAAACTTTACCAAGAATATTGTCGGGGCCAACCAACTCTACTTCGCTATTGCTGACATTGGAAAGAACGGATTTAAGGTTAGCATCCCGATCGTTAGAAAACAGAGTAACCTGACCTTTCATCCTTTCGATTTCTAGCTTAGCTTGCCTTTCAAGAATAATAAGCTCTGATTCGTCAAAAGAACTACCTAATGACTTGACAACTTTATTGATTCTTCCCACTTTTTGGATAATCTGTACACTAAAGCTACCGCTGGAATTCTTTTTGCGTCTTACAAACATAAACTAAAAATAGTCCGAGACACCCAAAAA
>NZ_JAKZGO010000057.1 GCF_022549785.1 Belliella alkalica | reverse complement strand
AACATTRCCATCGTTGCCCACCTCTATACTGTAAGCAATCACATCGCCAACAGCACCGAAGCTTGTCGCCCCCGCATCGCCGTTAACCGACGTGGCAGTCTTAACTACCGATAGCGATGGGTTCAAGACAGGACCGTCTACTTCCTCTTCATCAGTCGCAGGATCCGTAGGATCGCCGTCAGGATCTGTGCCCGTCGCGCTCGCTACATTCTGCACGCTGCCGCCATCGATATCTGCCTGTGTTACTGTATAGGTCGTCGTAAAGGTCTCACTGTCACCAGGAGTCAATACTGCTATCGTCTCGCTCAGGCCTGTCAATGGATCGTTAACCGCAACATTGGTCAGGGTAACATTACCATCGTTGCCCACTTCTATACTGTACGCAATCACATCGCCAACAGCACCGAAGCTTGTCGCTCCCGCATCGCCGTTCACCGACGTGGCTGTCTTCACTACCACTAGTGATGGGTTTGAGCCAGGACCGTCTACTTCCTCTTCATCTGTCGTAGGGTCTGTAGGCTCGCCATCAGGATCTGTTCCTGTAGCACTTGCTACGTTCAATACGCTGCCTGCATCGATATCTGCCTGCGTTACTGTATAGCTCGTCGTAAAGGTCTCACTGTCACCAGGAGCCAATACTGCTATCGTCTCGCTCAGGCCTGTCAATGGATCGTTAACCGCAACATTGGTCAAGGTAACATTGCCATCGTTGCCCACCTCTATACTGTAMGCAATCACATCGCCAACAGCACCGAAGCTTGTCGCCCCCGCATCGCCGTTAACCGACGTGGCAGTCTTAACTACCGATAGCGACGGGTTCAAGACAGGACCGTCTACTTCCTCTTCATCAGTCGCAGGATCCGTAGGATCGCCGTCAGGATCTGTGCCCGTCGCGCTCGCTACATTCTGCACGCTGCCTGAATCGATATCTGCCTGTGTTACTGTATAGGTCGTCGTAAAGGTCTCACTGTCACCAGGAGTCAATACTGCTATCGTCTCGCTCAGGCCTGTCAATGGATCGTTAACCGCAACATTGGTCAAGGTAACATTACCATCGTTGCCCACCTCTATACTGTAAGCAATCACATCGCCAACAGCACCGAAGCTTGTCGCCCCCGCATCRCCGTTAACCGACGTGGCAGTCTTAACTACCGATAGCGATGGGTTCRAGCMAGGACCGTCTACTTCCTCTTCATCAGTCGTAGGATCCGTAGGATCGCCGTCAGGATCTGTGCCCGTCGCGCTCGCTACATTCAATACGCTGCCTGAATCGATATCTGCCTGTGTTACTGTATAGGTCGTCGTAAAGGTCTCACTGTCACCAGGAGTCAATACTGCTATCGTCTCGCTCAGGCCTGTCAATGGATCTTCTACCTCAATATTGGTCAGGGTAACATTRCCATTGTTGCTCACTACTATCGTGTACGCTATCACATCGTCAACAGCACTGAACTGGGTCAGGGCAGCGTCGCCGTTGATTGAACTCAACGTCTTTTCTACCGATAGCGACGGGTTCAAGACAGGACCGTCTACTTCCTCTTCATCTGTCGCAGGATCTGTAGGCTCGCCGTCAGGATCTGTGCCCGTTGCGCTCGCTACATTCAATACGCTGCC
>NZ_JAKZGO010000056.1 GCF_022549785.1 Belliella alkalica | reverse complement strand
AGGTGATTATCTTCCCTGTCCTGATCTGGATGATGGCATAGGTGGAGAAACTCCTACCCTAGAAGACTGTGAATTTCTGCAAATGATGGGATATGATGTGGAGTGTGTTATAGATCTCTTTGAAATCAAAAAGGATTCAACTTTCATTGGAACTACCGCAGATTGTATTTATGAAAAGCTGAAGTCTATAGATGGGTTCAAAGACCTAGCATCAGGGTTTGAAGGTCTTGGGACAGAATTTGATGTGGCACTTAAAATAGGAGCAACACAAAATGCATCAGCCAATAGAAATTACATTCAATGAAATAAAAATGAATAGATCTGCTTTAGAAGTAGCTAGGACTATCGTTCATGAGATGGTACACGCAGAATTATATAGGGCGATCAATACTACTAATCCCACAGAAAAGGAGCTGGATTTTAGAGAAACTTTTGAGGAATACACTCGTCAATATATTGGAGACAATGATGTTCATCATAATTATATGGCAGATTATTGGGTTGATAAAATGGCAGATATGCTTGAGCTCATTCATCCTCAGTTAGGGTATTCGGGGCTGAATGAATTTTTAAGTTCTTGGGCATATCCATCAGGGATTCCAAAAGAATTTTACAAAGCATTAGCATGGGATGGATTAAAATATGAAGAGGTAAGAGGTTGGAAAAACAAAACTACCCAACAAAAGGATGAAATAGATTTCCACATTGAAAAAGCTAAATATGGAACGAATAGCTGTAATTAATCGAATAATAATATTGCTTGTCTTTAGTTTGGGGTTTCAATTAGAAGGAATTTGTCAAATAAAAGTATTATCAACTAACTATAAAGAAGTCAATAATAGCAGTAATTATAGAAGAAGTAATCTTCAAGATACAGTGCTGATTGTCTTTAATAGTGAACACAAAGATGTTGAGAAAAGTCTTAGACAATGGAAATTTAATGGTGAATTACTCAATGATGAGATTTTCAAAAGAAAATATCCTTTATTGGAAGATTCATGTATTGAATTAAAATTTATCCATCATCCAGGTCCTCCAATGTTTAATGATATTTATTGTATTGACAAAGCTAACCTCTGCTTAGAAACTATTACAATAATTGAAGAAAATGAAACCTCATTTATTTATTGGTTTGAAAATGATTCGTTGTTATTTGAAAAAACCTTGATTTTGATAGATAGTACTGATTGGATAAGCAAAGAAAGTAAAATCAAAGGTATAGGAGTACAAATTTATACAACAGGATCTTGCAAAGACCTGATAGAGAAAAATTAGGAGGTAGATATAGATATGAGAAGCATCCCCAGAACTCCTTCTGGGTATGCTTTTTTCAAAACAACCCCTCCCCACTTTCAGCTTCATCTACAGCTTGATGCAGAAAATCGTGAAAGGGCTTCATCAGTTTGACGGTGTTGAGTATTTAGCCTTTAATCAATAATTAATTTCACCTTTATAAGATTTAATCTCTAAAAACACCTCCTAGCAGTTGTTTTTTTATTTGAAATTATTTGACTAATATTAGAAAACTAAAATATATAATATGAAACTAACATTTACCCCCCCTCCAATTATGAACTTGGTAGGCTAGTAGTCAAGGGGCACTTCCTTTTGTTGTTTGTACTTGTATTTGCGGGCTGTGTGCAAGAGGAAGATGTAGTGAAACAACCACAGCAGAAGCTCTCTCAAAAGGAACTCCTAGCCAAAGCCAAAGATTATTATGACCTGAATAGTACTTTTGGAAAGCCTGAAAGCAAAACTGGCAGAGTCAGCAATTATGGCGATTACTTTCCTGTATGGGAAAAGT
>NZ_JAKZGO010000055.1 GCF_022549785.1 Belliella alkalica | reverse complement strand
ACTGTTACTGTCGCCGTATCACAGTTGTCTGGATTCAACACCTCACAGATACTGTATTCTACTTCGTAGTCTCCCGCTGGCGTGTTCGGTGATACCGTAACCGTTCCATCTGGGTTGATCACTACCGGAGAGTCAGGATCTACATTGATCGGTGTCAAGATCACATCATCAGGGTTAACTAGCTCACCATTCAAAGTATCGTTATCCAATACATTGCCCGGTACTGTGCCACCTGTCGTGCCGTTGATCGGACCGAAGTCATCATCATTGGCTTCTATCGCTGGCGCTGTCACAGTTACTGTTACTGTCGCCGTATCACAGTTGTCTGGATTCAACACCTCACAGATGCTGTACGCTACTTCGTAGTCTCCCGCTGGAGTGTTCGGTGCTACCGTAACCGTTCCATCTGGGTTGATCACTACCGGAGAGTCAGGATCTACATTGATCGGTGTCAAGGTCACATCATCAGGGTTCACAGGATCTCCGTTCAAGGTATCGTTATCCAATACATTGCCCGGTACTGTGCCACCTGTCGTACCGTTGATCGGACCGAAGTCATCATCATTGGCCACTATTCCTGGCGCTGTCACAGTTACAGTTACTGTCGCTGTATCACAGTTATCAGGATTCAACACCTCACAGATGCTGTACGCTACTTCGTAGTCTCCCGCTGGAGTGTTCGGTGCTACCGTAACCGTTCCATCTGGGTTGATCACTACCGGAGAGTCAGGATCTACATTGATCGGTGTCAAGGTCACATCATCAGGGTTCACAGGATCTCCGTTCAAGGTATCGTTATCCAATACATTGCCCGGTACTGTGCCACCTGTCGTGCCGTTGATCGGACCTAAGTCATCATCATTGGCTTCTATCGCTGGCGCTGTCACAGTTACTGTTACTGTCGCCGTATCACAGTTGTCAGGATTCAACACCTCACAGATGCTGTACGCTACTTCGTAGTCTCCCGCTGGCGTGTTCGGTGCTACCGTAACCGTTCCATCTGGGTTGATCACTACCGGAGAGTTTGGATCTACATTGATCGGTGTCAAGATCACATCATCAGGGTTCACAGGATCTCCGTTCAAGGTATCGTTATCCAATACATTGCCCGGTATTGTGCCGCCTTCTGTGCCGTTGATCGGACCGAAGTCATCATCATTGGCTTCTATCGCTGGCGCTGTCACAGTTACTGTTACTGTCGCCGTATCACAGTTGCCCGGATTCAACACCTCACAGATGCTGTACGCTACTTCGTAGTCTCCCGCTGGCGTGTTCGGTGCTACCGTAACCGTTCCATCTGGGTTGATCACTACCGGAGAGTCAGGATCTACATTGATCGGTGTCAAGGTCACATCATCAGGGTTCACAGGATCTCCGTTCAAGGTATCGTTATCCAATACATTGCCCGGTACTGTGCCACCTGTCGTACCGTTGATCGGACCTAAGTCATCATCATTGGCTTCTATCGCTGGCGCTGTCACAGTTACTGTTACTGTCGCCGTATCACAGTTGTCTGGATTCAACACCTCACAGATACTGTATTCTACTTCGTAGTCTCCCGCTGGCGTGTTCGGTGCTACCGTAACCGTTCCATCTGGGTTGATCACTACCGGAGAGTCAGGATCTACATTGATCGGTGTCAAGATCACATCATCAGGGTTCACAGGATCTCCGTTCAAGGTATCGTTATCCAATACATTGCCCGGTATTGTGCCACCTGTCGTGCCGTTGATCGGACCGAAGTCATCATCATTGGCCACTATTCCTGGCGCTGTCACAGTTACAGTTACTGTCGCCGTATCACAGTTGTCTGGATTCAACACCTCACAGATGCTGTACTCTACTTCGTAGTCTCCCGCTGGCGTGTTCGGTGCTACCGTAACCGTTCCATCTGGGTTGATC
>NZ_JAKZGO010000054.1 GCF_022549785.1 Belliella alkalica | reverse complement strand
TTATTTTCATAATATTATATTTTAGTTTTTCAATATTACCCCAAATTTTAATAGCAAAAAATACCTACTTGTAGGTATTTTTTGAAAGACAATCTAAGAAATGTGCAATGGGTTGAGGAAAAATTAAGTTTTAGAATAATCAAAATATTTTTTTAAGACTTTTCAATAATGGAATAAAAATGGAACTCCTACTTACATCAATAAAGCATATCAAGAACATTATTTTCTCTTTTAAATAAACAAAGCCCTAAGGATTTCTTGGGGCTTTGTTTTTACCTTTATATCGGCCCATCTACTGTAACACGAACTTCCAAGGCTTTAAACTTATGATTTAAAACAAATCGCTCCTTAGATAGGTAATCCTCTTGAAAGATCATGTAAATCTTCTGATTCAACCCAATTTGTTCTAACTCACTCCATTCCATAAAGGTCAATTTTTCTGCAAAAAGAACTTTGGAATTAATCATTTCCTTTTTACTGATTTCGATTTCTTCATGACTATAATTGAAGTGATTTGCTTTTGATGATATATGCATCATGTGAGCCGAATAATTAGGGGTATCAAAATTTATTCTAACTGAATGGTGCATATCCTTTTCTAAATAATAGATTCTTGACCTAACATCTGCATTCCTTTCTACTAGAATAAAAACTTCCTGAACTTCTTTATCAAACACTGGAGTCGGAGAAGAAACTAATAATATTATTATCTGAATAAGTGTTAAGGCTTTCATAATTAATTATTGATACAATTACCCAATCAACCATTCTACTCTACTGCTCCCGTAGTAATCTTTACCTGAAAAGCGTTGAATTCATAGTTTAATATAAATCGGTTCATATTCAATATTTGATCTTCAAATATCATAAAATATATTTTCTGGTCTTGATTGCTGATTTCAAACCAATCCTGATATTCCAACTTCTTATCCCATAAAATTTCACACTTTTTAATTTCATTCAATGTAAAGGATTTCTTTTTATGCCCAATAATAGGAATATGTGCAATATAGAGGTAAAAACTTGGATGCATATATTTGTTTCTAAACACTCTTACCTCAAATTCAGCTTTATTTTCTAAACTATTGTATTCGCTTATTTTTTTTGTGAATTCTGTATCTTTCAAATACCTATCAACAAATACTATGATAGTATCATTCACCGAAATTGTTTTACCAAATAGATTGCCCTGACAGATGATAAAAAATACCACAACAATAATAATTTTAGTTGACTTCATAACTAATTGCAATTTTTGTTTCCTAGATCGCTAATTGCCATTTTAGCATCATTTATGATTTCAATAGGGCTCTTTATTGGCGGGTTTGAAGTTATACTTTCCATTAATTGATAAGCTATTGTGCCTTCTAACCCGACCCAAGCTAATGATTGGTAAAAACTATCAGGGACTCCATTTGGATAAACAGCTAACATTGAACTAGCAAAATTATTGTAATCCAACATTTGATGAACATCTTTTAGAATCTCCCCCATCTTAGTCACCCATTCATCAGCCATCAGGTTATGTTGTTGATCAGCTGAGCCTCTGTACATCATTACATAAGTATTGAAGGTCTCTCTAAAATCCAGCTCCTTTTCTGTGGGATTAGTAGTATTGATCGCCCTATATAATTCTGCGTGTACCATCTCATGAACGATAGTCCTAGCTACTTCTAAAGCAGATCTATTCATTCTATCTTCATTGAAGGTAATTTCTATTGGCTGATTGGAGCCTCTCCACCATGCTTGGCCATTGGCTGATGCATTTTGTGTTGCTCCTATTTTAAGTACCACATCAAATTCTGTCCCAAGACCTTCAAACCCTGATGCTAGGTCTTTGAACCCATCTATAGACTTCAGCTTTTCATAAATACAATCTGCGGTAGTTCCAATGAAAGTTGAATCCTTTTTGATTTCAAAGAGATCTATAACACACTCCACATCATATCCCATCATTTGCAGAAATTCACAGTCTTCTAGGGTAGGAGTTTCTCCACCTATGCCATCATCCAGATCAGGACAGGGAAGATAATCACCT
>NZ_JAKZGO010000053.1 GCF_022549785.1 Belliella alkalica | reverse complement strand
TGGATATTCCGGACAATACTGACCCCTGTTCTGGACATATTGACCCCTCTAAAAATGGGTTTGGTTCTATAATCTGTTAGGCTGACAATTTTACATTTTTTTTCTGAGACTTTCTCCTTTTAACTCTATTCTGTAGGAAGAATGGACTAATC
Organism: Belliella alkalica; assembly: GCF_022549785.1. Taxonomy (GTDB): domain Bacteria; phylum Bacteroidota; class Bacteroidia; order Cytophagales; family Cyclobacteriaceae; genus Belliella; species Belliella alkalica. The sequence goes on along the minus strand of NZ_JAKZGO010000053.1, from coordinate 2,196 downwards.
TGTCAAGAATAGCATCTGCTATAGTTTCTTCCCCGATGATATCATACCAGCTTGATACGGGCAACTGACTGACAATGATTGTTGATTTCTTTCCATGTCTATCTTCAATCATTTCCATAAAATCTATCCGCTGTTGCTGTTCGAGGTGGGTTAGTCCGAAGTCATCAATGATCAGGAGATCTGTCTTAGCCAGCTTATCAAAGAACTTCATCACAGTTCCTTCGAGTCTGGCCATTTTGGTTTTGAGCATTAGTTTCTGGGTATTGAAGTAAGCGGCTTTGAACCCCAGGACACAAGCCTGATGTCCAAGTGCAGAGGCCAGATAACTTTTACCGCATCCGGTTGCTCCGGTGATCAGCACAGCCTCTCCCTTTGTGATATATTCACCTGCGGCAAGACTTGTGAGCATCATTTGGTCAAGACCTCTTGTTTTGTCAAGCTTTAGTTGCTCCAAGGATGCTTTGTACCTGAATGCCGCATTGGTTTCAAGTCTTTTGAACCTCCTGTTATCTCTTTCAAGCTCTTCAGCCTGTAGCAACAGTTCAAGACCTTCTGATAGCGAAAGACTTTGGTTCTTTCTTGTTTCTTTGATGGCTGTCCATGTTTTGGACATACCGTGTAGCTTGAGTTTGGCAAACTGCGATTCGATCTGGTTTGTCATAGTTATTTAAAATTAATTGATTGTTGATTACTGTAATATGATTTACCCCTTACATTCTGATGCTTGGGTAGCGTTGAGATGTTGTTTTGGACAGACTCGTCTTCCATATGGTTCTCTATGATATTCTTGATAAACTTGTAAGAGTATATTCCATTCTCCATTGCTGTTTTACATGCTTTTTCCAAAGCTTCCGTATCTGATTTTCTTGCCAGAGCAAGTAGCCCATCACAAGACCTGTATAGCTGTTCGGGATATCTTTTCTGTTCAAAAAGTAGGCATACATATTCATAAAGGACTTTTGAGATCTTCGCTGAAAGATTCCTGTAATAGTCAGGACTTCTATCCCTGTAGTGCTGGTGATGTGAACAGAGGTGCTCTTTGACTGTTGAGTAAGCCCCATGTTTGAAGTTTCTGGTATGAACCGCCACTTTCTTACCACCATGATAGATGTAGACCATGGATCTGGAATAGACTACTTTTACTTTGTTTCCCATAAGGGTATGTGGAACACTGTAATAGTGTTTGTCGGCAGACAGATAGATGTGGTTGTTTTTTGCAACTTTAAGCATTGAATAGCTGCGAAGCTCAAAACGGTCAACAGGCAGATCAGTCAGCAGGGCTTTTTCATCAGCGATAAACTTTTCTTCCCTACAGTATGGCTTCTTCTGCATTCTTGTCTGRTTGTGGGCTTTTACTTTAAGTTTGATTGCCTCGTTGAGAGAAGTAATGTCAAAGAACTGCATATTCCTGAGCTTKGCATATACTCTTGAATAAAGGATCTTAACCTGATTTTCTACCAAAGCTTTATCCTGAGGCTTTCGAACCCTTGCAGGAAGTACTGCTGTTCTGTAGTGGTTGGCAAAATCTTCCAAAGCTTGATTGATATCAGGTTCATACCGATCTGCTTTAATAACAGCAGCCTTCAAGTTGTCAGGAACYAGAAGCTGCGGTACGCCTCCTAAATCTTCTAAACACCTGCTTAGTGCGTAAAGAAAATCAGATACACTCTGGGATGGTACAGCCATGGCAAAAGCATAATCAGAATAAGGTAGGCAGGCAACAAAAAGCTGACATGCTATGACTTCTCCAGTTTCTCTGTCGATATAGGGAATGGTCTTTCCTGCAAAATCTATATAGAGTTTTTCGGCAGGTTTGTGATCCAATACCATAGTTGGTTTCCCTTTTGCAACCTGTTGCTGATCAAGGTGAAAACAAAATTGGGAATAACTGTACCCATCTGGATTAGCTTCCTTGTACTCTTCCCAGAGAAGCACTCTGGTTACACCAACCTTTTCTAACTCTTTTTGATAATGTTCAAGGTTGGCTTTAAAGTAATCATACCTTGAATCTTTATAGGAAGGATTACCGGGATGAAAAAGTGTATATAATTCAGGCTCGTCAAGGCTTAGAAGTGTCTCAATTGTAACCTTCTCAGCTCTTTTGCCTGTCAACAACTTATCAAGCTTAAAAAGATATGTCTTGACGGTATTCTTACTTACATCAAGAATACGTGCAATGGTTTTGACTCCATTGCC
>NZ_JAKZGO010000052.1 GCF_022549785.1 Belliella alkalica | reverse complement strand
TTGAACTAAACCTCCTTCGTCGGTAGTATTTACATTATCTTCAAGTGGTTGATTTTTTGGTATTTATCGTAAATTTACACCATGTTAAATCATTAATTTATATCATCATGGAAAAAAAAGTTTGCGTCAAAGGATGTATGAAGAGATGTCTTATCGGCATTACTCTCCAAGAAGTATCAAGACATATCTAAGTCTTGTAAGTGTTGTTTCAGGTCACTTCGGAAAGAGTCCCGATTTGATCAGTATTTCTGATTTGAAGAGCTACCTTTTTGAGAGAGTCAATTCTGGAGAACTTTCAGTTTCGAGTATCAACCAGACCATCAGTGCATTCAAAATACTTTTTAAAGATGTATTGGAAAGAGATTGGGATCCAATTAAAATCAAAAGACCCAGAAGGCCAAAGTTGCTGCCAGCTGTTTTTTCAAAAGAAGAGATCTCCCTAATACTTGAGAATATAAAGAACAGAAAGCATTATTGCCTTATCGCGCTGACTTATGCTTCTGGCCTTAGAATGGGAGAAGTTCTCAGTTTAAAGCCCTGTGACATTGATAGCAACAGGATGCAGCTAAAAGTAAGGGGAGGTAAAGGATGTAAAGACAGATACACTCTGCTCCCCCATCAGTTGTTACTCCGGTTGAGGGAGTATTTTAAGTATTATCGCCCCGTGACTTATTTGTTTGAGGGTCAAGAACCAGGTAAACCTTACAGTGAAACCAGTGCACGAAATATTCTTAAAAAGGGAATGCATAAGGCAGGGGTGAAAAAGAAGGCCTGCTTTCATACACTACGCCATTCCTTTGCAACGCATCTGCTTGAGCAGGGGACAAACTTAAGGTATATCCAAGAGCTTCTTGGACATCAGTCTCTTAAAACTACGACGGTTTATCTTCATGTGAGCAACCTGAATCCATCCCTGGTAAAAAGCCCTTATGACGCACTGTGATGGAAACTATCAACAAAAGAAATCAGGGAGTTGAGTTATCGACAATACTTGATTACCAAAAGGAGTTCATTTTGGAGGGTAAGACTCTATGTGCTGACCAGAAGAAAGCATATAGGGACATTCTTCATTGCCGGACTTCAGCAATGGGTTCACATAGTTTGAGTTGTGATTCGTGTAGTTCAGTGAAAGTCTGCTACAACAGCTGTCGCAACCGACACTGTCCCAAATGCCAGTACATCAAGCAGCAACTATGGGTAGAAAAGTTAAGGTGTAGACTTCTCCCGATCAGGTACTTTCATGTGGTTTTCACCATACCTGAGTTTCTGAGACCTCTATTTTATATCAATCAGAGGTTTTGTTACAATATCCTGTTTGAGTGTTCGGCAAAGGCGATAAAGAAGACGGCACTTAACCCTTCTTTTCTGGGAGTAGAAAGCGGATGTCTATCGGTTTTACATACCTGGGGACAGTCATTGAATTATCACCCCCATATCCATATGTTGGTTCCTGCAGGCGGTCTTGACAGTGAGGGGATGGAATGGATACATGCCAACAAAAAGTTCTTTGTACCGATCAAAGCACTTTCTGCGATTTTCAGGGGAGTGTTTATGGAAAGACTGATGGAAGGATTGGCATCAAAACAGTTGAAGATACCGGAAAAACAAAAAGGACTCTTTGAGGACACTAAATCCTTGAAAAACAGGGCTTATGAGAAACAATGGAATGTCTATATCAAAAAAACGTTCAAGGGAGCCAATCAAGTGGTTTCCTATCTGGGAAGATATACCCACAGGGTAGCCATAAGCAATAGCAGGATTTTGGCTACTGATGGGCAGACGGTCAGGTTTCGGTGGAAGGATTATCGGGATGGTAAAAGTAAGGTGATGATTCTAGAATGTTCTGAGTTTGTTCGGAGATTTATGCAGCATATACTTCCTTCAGGGTTTTACAAAATCAGGTACTATGGCATATTGGCTTCTACAAACAGCGCATTAAAAATGGATGAATGCTTTCGGCTCTTGAAAAAAACAAGGTTGATATCATTTTATCAGGGCTTGAGTACATATGAAGTATTGAGGGAGATCTTTGGAGATGAAATGTTCAGATGTCCATGTTGCAAATCTGGGAAGATGATCTTTGGTATAGGGGAAGAGAAAGGAGAAGGTCCTTAAATAAAATTGGTAGATTGAAGTTCTTTGAAAAACTGCAATGAAAATTAAACAGGGATTCTGTCAAAGGGATTGGTATGTCTTGTTGAAAAAGAAAAATGTTATAAATGATGAATATCAGAGCCAATTTATTGATTAAGTACGACCTAAAAATCAGAATCCTCGAAAACAAAGATTTTAAATACCCATAGGGATAGCCCAGCTTAGTCCAACTATGTTTTAAACGCAATCTTGATATATCTATTTATTATAGTTATTTTTTTGGGTAGATTGCGTCTAAAACACTTTACG
>NZ_JAKZGO010000051.1 GCF_022549785.1 Belliella alkalica | reverse complement strand
TGATGTATTCTATTTTTTGCCCCCAATTGACTTCAAGGATATATACTCCATTAGGTGATTTTTTGAGAAGGTCGGCAATTTTCAGAGAGATTTCTTTAAGATCTTTGCCTTCTATAGGTTTGTGGTTGGCAAGAGAAGTTACAAGTCTGATGCTTAGTTCCTCGTTGTTGAATTCTCTATTGTTTATCAATTCAAGATTGAAAGATTCCCCTGAGGTAGGATTAGGAAATGCCCTCCAAACTCCTTTGGTGATAATCGTAGGAGGGATTCTTACTCCAACCACATCACTGTATGAAAAAGATCCAGAGAAATCCACCTGCTTCAGCCTGTAGTATGCAATACCACCAAGAAGAGGAAGTTTTTCATCTATAAAGCTATACTTTTCCACATCATCAGAGTAGCCAACACCTTCCACTTCCCCTATTTTCTCAAAAGACTTTACGTTATCTATTGCTCTTTCAATTTCGAAATGTGAGTTTTCCCATTCTTTACCCGTCGCCCAAGAGATTGTTGAGGTTCGGTTTTGTGGGGTGAAGGATGCGTTGAATTCTAGGAATTCTACGGGAAGGAGTCTGCATCCACCATAGTATGCTGGTAATGGGTCAATTGTAGAACCCCATCGTGACTGTGGTGGAAATGAGCCTTCATTTTCTCCTGTTGGAGGCCTCTGATTGCAGATCACTAATTGACTTGTGTTCCTCACAATGACTGAGCCTCCATTTGGCTGATCTGTAGTAAGATTAGATTGGATAAGGACATCTGAATTGTTTTCTAAATCAAGAATAGAACCGGCATTATTAAAAAGGTTGACATTGCCATTGAAAGTTCCAATTGAATTGTCACGAAATCGAATTGGGCCATTTACATCAGTACTCCCCCTTACAAGCAAATTTGAGTTGTTGTTAATGTTTGCTCCAGAATCACCATTGTTTGGAATAGACAGATTACCATTTAATATAGCACTAGTATTGTTGTTTAAAGTTAAAGGTTTGTTAAGTATAGTGTTACCATTTACAGTAATTGTAGCCGAGTTATTTAGCGTTGTTCCATTCGTAACATCGCCATCGGTTTGTGAAGTGAAATTTCCATTGACAAATATAGTAGAGTTGTCTACTGCTAATATACCTCTATTTGATACCAAATTCCTTTGCACTCTTAGTAGACCATCGCCACTTAGATTTATTCTTAACCCATTAGTACCACTATTTACTATCGTTAAATTTCCATTAATAAAAGTATTGCCCTGAATATTTAAGGTTCCGTTTAGACTTGTATTTCCTGAGATACCCGATCCTCCTGCTAGAATTCTAAATGATGATCCAGGTGCAGAATTTACAGTTCCATTAATAGTTGCATTAGCTCTTATTTCAAAATTACCAAAATTGTTAAACGTAAAGTTGTTACCAATGTTAAACCCTCCGTTTTCTGGCTGAGTAAGTATGCCATAATTATTCAAAGTAGCATTAGTCCCGAATAAATCATTGAATTGGCCTGTAACTGTCCTGTTTGAGGGGATACATATGGTTAAATTGTTTCTGCCTTGGAAGTTTATTGGGATGGTTCTGTTAAAATCAATGCATACCACGTCACCATCATTAAAATTAGGGACAGCAATGTCGTCTGATATTGTTACCGTACATCCAGTACACTGCCCAAAAATCTGTCCCGAAAAAACTAGCAAGACCAATATCCCAGCAATAACTGTTAGGTGAAATTTTACAATCATACAGTAGGTTTATAAAGGTATGGAGAAATTTTAGTTTTAATCGTAATTTTCAACTGTAGCCAGGTGTTAGGCAACTGTTCGAATTATTGACTTTAAGCAAAATATTAGGGCACAACTATTAACTGGGTGACATGGTTGTTAGTTTAACTTAATTGGGTGATCTCAAATTAAATCTACACTGTAAATATAGGTCAAAGCTGATTTCGAACAAAATAAAAAGTCGTTTATAGCCACATAAATAGACTTTGAGAATGCTTGTGATTAACCTATTGTACTTTCCTTTCTTGCATCTTTTTCAAATGATAAAATATTTCCGAATTAATTTTTTAGTATGTTTTAAAAACTATAATTTGTTTTTTGGGTATGTATCAAACAAAACCTAAAAATTATGAATGATTCAAAATTAATGACTAAGACTTCGATGCTTTCGCTGATATTCACCTTATTTATTGGGTTTGGAGCCATTGCACAGCAGATGATGCAGCCACAAGCCCAAGTAAACGAGGATTTTTCAGACCAAGAGTTTGAAGAATTTGTAAAAATCAATCTGGTATTGATCCCGCTTCAAGAGAAATCTCAGGGAGATATGATAAAAGCCATAGAAGACAACGATCTTAAAGTAGAACGATTCCAAGAATTGGCACAAGCACAGCAAGCGGGTACTCTGACTGAAGTAGCTTCAGGAGCTGACGAAATGGCAAACTTTAACAGTGCCGGTCAAAAAGTAATGGAAATGCAACAAGGACTTCAAACTGAAATCCAAAAGACTATCACGGACAGCGATCTTTCTGAAGAAAAGTTTTAGGAAATGTATATGGCTTATACCCAAAGTCCAAAAGTGAAAGCCAAGGTTGATGAAATGATCGAAAAAGAAATGAATGAAT
>NZ_JAKZGO010000006.1 GCF_022549785.1 Belliella alkalica | reverse complement strand
GCTATATCAAAAAGTCCAAAGATTTAGGCGGCCTAGCGCAGGGGTCCCACCTCTTCCCATCCCGAACAGAGAAGTTAAGCCCTGCAGCGCCGATGGTACTGGGGTTACACCCGGGAGAGTAGGTCGCCGCCACATTATTCAAAGCCAGTCACGATAGCATTCGCGACTGGCTTTTTTGCGTTTAAACCCCAGGCTGAAAGATCTCGCCAAGAATGCAGAGGGGCGCAGATTTTTGGGGAAAGGGATGGGGCATGCAGAGGCGTGTAAGGTTTTTAATCTGGGAAATGTATGTGATGGGATAGCTTTTTTGGATTGGCCGGAGTGATGAAGGATGTTTAGACTTAAAAGTAAAGCAGAAAGACATGGGGGAAACCTTCGAGGTTTCCTGTACGGGATAGTTCATTAAACTGTGTCTATGTTTGGTATTATGTTTCCAAGGGACTGGCGTAGCTGGCGGGCCGAAGAAGCCAGTCCCCTGGAAACTATTTTTTTTATTTTTTCAAGATACAACATCTAACTATCCAATAGCCCAATCTTTCCTTCTTTGAAATACAAATCTCCCAACCTTCAATTTCCTTTTTTAGGAATTATGTTGCAGTTTTGCACAAACAATTTTCTTCATGGCAATTTTATTGAAATCACTCCAATTTATCGATTCTGAAAATGTAATTCCTGCACAGGATTATTTGTTTGAGCATGGTCAGCTTGTCCCTTTTGTTCAGGAGAAGCAAAAGATTGAAAAGGAGATTGATTGTACTGGTCTCTATGGTTCTAAGGGATGGATTGATTTAAGATGTATGATGGGTGAGCCTGGTTTGGAGTACAAAGAATCAATCGAAAGCCTTGGAGATGTATTAGCTACAAGCGGATTTGCAAAAGCTGTGGTAATGCCAAATACAGTTCCAGCTTTGCAGTCGAAAAATGAAATCCAGTATGTGAAAGCAAAAGCGTCAAATCTTTTCACTGATTTTATTATACAAGCAGCTGCCACACGTGATAACAAAGGTGAGGATTTTACTGAGATTCTTGATATAAATAATGAAGGTGTTTTTGTGTTTGGGGATGGAACAAACCCCTTGTCAAACCCAGATCGACTGATGAAGATTTTGCAATACTTGCAAAAATTTGATGGGGTTTTGTTTGACCACTCATATGACCCACTTTTAGCACTTTTTGGACAAATGAATGAAGGGGATGTTTCAACTATGGTAGGGGTCAAGGGAATTCCAAATCTTGCTGAAGATGTAGCAATCCATAGAAACCTAGAAATCTTAAGATATACAGGTGGTAAAATCCATTTTCAAACAATCAGTTCCAAAAAGTCAGTTGAATTAATAAGGGAAGCCAAAAAAGAAGGTTTGAAAGTTACTGCAGATGTGTCAATTTATCAATTGATCTTCACTGATAATGATCTTTCTGGTTTTGATTCTAACTTAAAAGTAATTCCTCCATTCAGAAGTGATAAAGATAGAGAAGCTATAATAGAAGGTCTAAAAGATGGGACTATTGATGCTATTGTCTCAAATCATCAGCCCCAAGACTTTGATTCTAAGCATATGGAGTTTGATTTGGCATCATTTGGGATGATCGGTTTGCAAACATTCTTACCTGCAATGGCTGTTCTTGCAGAGGAATTGTCTTGGCCTTTATTGATTAAAAAAATCACTGATGGCCCTGCATTCGTTTTGGGTTTGGATGAGTCACAAAATAACAGTTTTACAATTTTTGATCCGAAAGAATCTTGGGTGTTTGACCACAGCAGCAACAAGTCCATGTCAAAAAACACTCCTTGGTTTGGCAAAGACCTCTTAGGAAAAGTGAAGTTCGCAATAAATGGGGCAAAATTTATCCAACTATAAATGAATAGAAAATTTCAAGCATCGTACAAGTTCGGATTGATTGGTGGTGCTTTTTGTGTCATTTCCTTTGTGATCTTTCAATTACTGGGTATAGATCCTACCAAATTGAGTATGCTTTTTGGTTATATTTTGATACCGGTTTTTTTATTTATCGGGATCAGGTATTATCGAAATGAAGTCAATGATGGTCTTTTGAGTTTTTCGGAAGGGATGACTGCTGGTTTTTTGATTTATTCATTGATCGCGGCGATTTCTGGAATTGGTATTTGGATTATATTGATGATTTCACCATCACTATATGAGGAGATCAAAGCCCAAAAAATCGATTTGCTTGAAGGGAACAAAGAGTTGATAGTAGAACAAATGGGAATAGAATCTTATGATATAACCTATCAAAGTCTACTAAAAATGACTACTTTTGACATTGCTACCAATGATTTTATTTGGAAAATTATTCCAGGACTCTTTTTTACAATAATTATTTCCATAATTTTAAGAAGAAATTTTAAATAACTACAAACATGGAAGAAAAAATTACTATTGGGGACTCAGTTAAAAAATGGGGTCTAATTTATGGATTAATTGGGTTGATAGCAGCGATTTTAACTGCTATTTTTGATTTAGCAACCAAAGGAGCGGTAATGTCAATTGTTACTTCATTGATTACAGTAGCAATTGCATTCGGTATTTATTTTTTAGCAACCAAAGAATATAGAGAATCAAATGATGGACTGTTGTCTTTTGGTGAAGGTTTCAAAATTGTAGCTTTGATTGGTTTATTGGGTGGAACAATAAGAGCCATTGGAACTTATTGCTACTTTAAATTCATCGATACAGGCTATATGGATCGTGTTTTGGAAGCGCAGATTGAAGCGCAAGAAAATATGGGGGTTCCTTATGATCCAGACGCTATACCCGAGTTTATGAAGTTTTTCCAAACAGTAGAGTTTCAAGGAATAGCTTCTATTTTGTCTGCCATCCTAGGGTTCTTGATTTGGGGACTTATTGCTGTAGCTATCAATAAAAAGACTGAAGAATACTAAAAATTAAAATGATTCAAATTTCCGTCATAGTGCCTGTTTTCAATGAACAGGAATCTTTACCAGAATTGAATAGTTGGATTAGCCGGGTCATGATTGACCACGGCTTTTCTTATGAAATTATATTTATCAATGATGGAAGTACCGATGATTCGTGGGAGGTTATCTCAGAATTGTCGGAATTGAGCCCAAATGTTAAAGCTGTCAATTTTACTAGAAATTATGGTAAATCAGCAGCTTTGGATATGGGTTTTAGTAAATCTAAAGGGGAGGTTGTAATTACTATGGATGCTGACCTTCAAGATAGTCCTGATGAAATCCCAGGATTATATAGTATGATTATCGACGAAGGGTTTGACATAGTTTCAGGATGGAAGAAGAAACGTTTTGACCCAATTTCCAAAACTATCCCTTCTAAATTTTTCAATGGTGTTACAAGATGGATATCTGGGATCAAACTTCATGATTTCAACTGTGGCCTCAAAGCATATAAGCAAAAGGTTGTGAAAAATATCCATATCTATGGAGAAATGCATAGATACATTCCCTTGATTGCAAAATGGAATGGATTTGCGAAAATTGGTGAAAGGGTAGTCGAGCATCGTGCTAGGAAGTATGGCGAGACTAAGTTTGGCCTGGAAAGGTTTTTAAATGGTTTTTTGGACTTAATTTCTGTTTCATTTGTCAACAGATACAAGAAAAAGCCAATGCATTTCTTTGGGCTACTAGGTACTATTTCTTTCTCTTCGGGTTTCTTGATCACGATTTGGCTCATTTTCCAAAAAATATATGGTTTGTATATGGGTAGTAAAGTTCGGGAAATTACAGAACAGCCATTGTTTTTCTTGGCACTTGTGGCATTGATCGTCGGAGTTCAATTGTTTTTGACTGGCTTTTTGGCAGAAATGATGACTTCCAACAATTCCCAAAAAGCTGATTATAATATAAGTGGACAGATAAATCTGAATGATTGATGTTCTTTTCGGTAATCATACCTGTATATAATAGGCCTCAAGAAATCCATGAACTTCTCAATAGCTTGCTAGCACAAGAAGAAAAATATTTCGAAGTACTAATTATTGAAGATGGGTCTGAATTTACATGTAAACAAATTGTCGAACAGTTTCAGGATCGTCTGAATATTCGCTATTTCTTCATATCAAATGTAGGCCAAGGTTTTGCACGGAATTATGGGATGAAGCAAGCTTTTGGAGATTATTTTGTATTGTTTGATTCTGATTGTATCATTCCATCACATTATTTTTCCAATTTGAGATCAGCAATCATTGATAGAAAGCTTGATGCTTTTGGAGGGCCTGATGCTGCGGGACATGATTTTTCCGATTTTCAAAAAGCAATGAACTACAGTATGACTTCCGTATTCACGACAGGAGGGATAAGGGGGAAGCTGAAAGACCCTAGCAAATACCAAGCGAGGGGTTATAACATGGGGCTTTCAAAAGAAGCATTTGAGTGCTCTAAAGGATTTGTAGATCCAAACAAAGGTGAGGATATCGAGTTGAGTATTCGATTAAAAAAATTGGGATACAAGTTAGAATTGGTCGAAGGAGCTTTTGTTTATCACAAAAGAAAAAGTACTTTGTTGAATTTTTTTAAACAAAGTTTTTCTTTTGGTCAAAATAGAATCAATGTCAGTCGGTATCATTCAGAGGCTGTAAAATTGATTCATTTGATGCCCGTATTTTTCTTGATTTTTGTTTCATCATTGTTAATGATGTTGTTTGTGCTTCCTGTTACAAATTTGCTCTTTATTATTGGAGTTGTCATTTTAGGGTTATGGAAAACTTCAATCTTTTTTCATGCTTCCATAGTTAATAAGTCTATTAAAATCGGAATCATATCAATTATTACTTCCGTTGGGCAATTGTCAGCTTATGGATTGGGAATGATTACTGAGGGATTGAAGAAAGTGTTTAAAGGTTGATCTTATCCTTTTTTGCAATAGAATATTACTTCATTTTCCGGTAGACCATGGGCCTTGATTTTTTCTTGAGACAATGTTTTTACAAATAGATTTTCATGTACATTCAGTCTAGATGTACTCAGTCTCTTAGCGTAATCCTTGCCATATTTTCTGACATGGTCACGCTGCCCAAAAAGCCTTTCCCTTTCGGCTGGGTCGGTGATTGTCTTGTCCTCCAAAGTCGCTTCGAGGTTGTACACTGGTGACTGAATGATGCCCCAACCATCATTTTTCAAAACCCTGTTGATCTCACTACAGGCTAGAATGTCATCATCAACATGTTCCATCACATGATTGCAAAACACCACATCGAATGACTCATCTTCGAAAGGAATCTGATGAACATCAAGCTTTACTTTCGCAAGCGGTGATTCAATATCGCCAGTTACATAATCTAAATTTGGCAAAGCATCCATTCTATCAATGAAACAAAGCTCAGGAGCTATATGGAGAACTTTTAATTGACCTGTAAAGAAATTTGTTTCTTCTTGGAGAAAAAGCCACATCAATCGGTGTCTTTCAAGCGCCAAGCAATTTGGGCAAAGTGCATTTTCCCTTGCTTTTCTTCCATACGGTAGAAATTTTCTAAATGAATGATGACAAATATTACAAGAAACTTTGTTACCCTTATAAAAAACCGCTAAGACTCTCAGGAAAAAATGTGAAACAAGCTGAAGGTACTTCCTTGGGATAAATCTAATAACAAAGCTGATTATGGATTTCATAAATTTTAATATTCTTTTTCAAATGTCATAATTTTCCCTTTTCAATAAGGTCGGGAACGAGTGCCAAAAATAATCATACTAAGAATATGAACACTTTTTTTTACGAGTTTTTCAAATGTTTTGATTTTTGTATAGAGCAATCAGATTATCAATAAATTTTATTAAGGTTTGCAATTTAAGCAATGTTTTGGCAAAAGCGCTGATAGTGTGATAATTATTAGACTAGTTGATTAATTATGTTAGTGGTGCTATTTTATTATTGTTGGGGTAATTGGGGAAACTCAATATACTAAATTTGTAATTGAATAAACACCAAAATATTATAATGAAAAATAAGAAAGTATATATAATACTTGCCATAGTTTTCGTAGTTATGATCTTTGTCTGGAGATTTTTTTCAGTATCAACTGGAGAAGGCTTTGATATAATGGCTGATGTTAGGAAAGGGGATTTTAGGGTCGAAATTACTAGTTCAGGGGAATTGGAAGCGCTAAATTCAGTTGAGGTTCTGGGTCCTTTGGAAGCTAGAAGATTTAGAGTCAATAATATAACTATAGAAAGTATGGTTGATGAAGGCACTGTCGTATCCCAAGGAGACTTGATTGCTGAACTGGACAAATCTGAGCTCTTTGGTCGCATTGAGGACAGGAGATTGGATCTTGAGCAAAGTAGAGCGCAATACGAGCAGATTCAATTGGATACTTCTCTTGTATTGAGACAAGAAAGAGACAATATTACCAATCTAGAGTACATAGTAGAAGAGAGAAAGTTGGTCGTAGAGCAGTCACAATTCGAACCACCGGCGATAGTCAAGCAGAATGAGTATAATGTAGAGAAAGCGCAAAGAGACTTGGAACAAGCAAGGGATAGGTATAGGGTAAAAATCCTTCAAGAAAAAGCAAGAATGGTCGAGGTAGCTGCGAGAGTTCGTGAATATGAAAATGAACTGGCACAAATGCAGGAAGTTTTGGAGAAGTTTACTGTTAGAGCGCCCCAGAATGGGATGGTGATTTATCAATCAGGAAGAGGAGGTAAAGTAAAAGAAGGTTCACAAATAAGTGCGTGGAATCCAGTAGTAGCGACTTTACCGGATTTGAGTAGAATGAGAAGTGTCACTTACATCAATGAAGTGGACATTCGAAAAATAAAAAGTGGACAGAAAGTCGAGATTGGATTGGATGCATTTCCTGACAAAAAACTTTCAGGAACAGTCACTAAAGTAGCAAATATAGGTCAGCAAAGGCCTAATTCAGACGCTAAAGTTTTTGAAGTGGTGATAGTAATCAACGAAAGTGATCCTCAATTGAGACCAGCGATGACTACTAGCAATATGATCATAGTAGAAAAGGTAGAAAATGTCTTGCACGTTCCTTTAGAAGCTATAAATGTCCAAAATGATAGTATCAATTATGTTTATTTAAAGAATGGAACTAAGCAAGAAGTTCTTTTGGGAATGGCTAATTTGAACGATATAATTATTGAAATGGGCCTAAATGAAGGAGATAGAGTTTTCTTGTCAACACCAGATTTTGCTAAAGACGCACCGGTTAAGTTGCTGGCTGAATTACAAGGAAAAAGAACGGAGATTTTCAATGAAGCTGCTGGATTAGAGGAGGAAGAAAAGGAAGCTCCATCTGAAAATAGAAGAAGGAGGAGGCCACAGTGAAAAAACCAGTGATTGATGAGAGGTTACTTGCAAACTTTTCTATTGCGTTAGAAGCTGTGATAGCAAACAGGTTAAGGTCATTTTTGACTGCACTGGGGATCATATTTGGTGTGGCAGCGGTGATTGCTATGCTCGCTATTGGAAATGGGGCACAACAAGAAATATTGGAGCAGATCAAGTTGGTAGGGGTCAATAATATTGTGATTCAACCGATTGTAGAGCAGTTTGAAGAAAATGTAGGTGAAGAATCCGATCTTGGGAAAGAAAGGAAGAAGTTTTCACCTGGTCTAAGACTGATAGATGTAGCTTCCATAGAGAAAAATATTCCCGGCATTGCCAAAATCAGCCCGGAAGTAGTATTAGAGACCAACATAGTTTACGGTGGTGTCAGAAGATCAGCTAAACTGGTAGGAATCACACCAGCATATTTTGACGTTTTGGACTTCAAGCTTGATGATGGTAGGCTGTTCAGTGAAGCCAATGAAATCAAGGGTGATCCAGTGTGTATAATTGGAAAAGCTGTTCAGCGAAAATTTTTCCCAAAAGAAAACCCTATAGGTAGGAAAATCAAAAGCGGAAGTCAGTGGTTGGAAATAATTGGTATTATGGAAGAGCGCTTAGTTTCTGAACAAAGTATTTCTAAACTGGGGATTCGGGATTTCAACATGGATGTATATATACCTATCCAAAGTATGTTGATTAGGTTTAAGAATAGGGATTTAGTAACTGGATATGATTTAGAATCAGATGAATCAAGTCAGAAAAATCCGAATTACCACCAAATTGATAAACTTGTAGTTCAGGTGGCAGAGAGTGAGTCGCTCAATCCTACAGCAGAAGTAATTTCAAAACTTTTGGCAAGAAGCCACAATGGAGTAGTTGATTTTGAGATTACAATTCCCGAATTGCTTTTAAAACAACAGCAGCGTACCCAAAACATATTTAATATTGTCCTTGGAGCTATTGCAGGTATATCATTGCTGGTAGGAGGGATAGGAATTATGAATATCATGCTCGCGTCTGTAATGGAAAGAATAAAAGAAATTGGCCTAAGGCTTTCGTTAGGTGCAAAAAAATCCGATATTGTTAACCAATTCCTTTTTGAGTCAATCATGATTAGTGTATCAGGGGGTATTATAGGGGTGATTTTAGGTGTCATACTAGCTTATGCAGTATCTGTCTTTGGGGATTTTCCTACAGTTGTCTCCTTTGCTTCTATTTTACTTTCATTTGGTGTTGCTGCCACAGTAGGCTTGATTTTCGGAATTGCTCCTGCCCAAAAAGCAGCAAGTCAGGATCCAATAACTTCTTTAAGATATGAATAGAAAATTAGTTCTTTGTGCCATTTTCATAGGGGTATTCCTATCATCAAACAATTTGGCATTTTCTCAGCAAGAGCTGAAGTATACTTTAGATCAGATAGTTGCAAGAGCAAAAAGCCAATCTCCCGCAGCATTAAGAGCAGAGACTCAAAGGGAAAATAGGTTCTGGCAGTATAGACTTTTTAAGTCTGACTTTAATCCTCAATTGAGGCTCAGTGGAAACATTCCAAGTTATTCCCAATCATTTAACAATGTAACTCAACCTGACGGAACGATTGAGTTTAGGGAAGTAAGGCAAAACTTCATGGATGTTAATCTTGGATTGGAACAAGTAATTTCTCCAACTGGGGGAAGGCTATCTGTTAATTCTTCCACCAATAGATTTGATAATTTTATAGCTTCGCCAGGAACGCCACAAACTCGCTGGAGTGGAGTGCCTGTTAATGTTAGATTAGATCAGCCAATATTTGCTTTCAACCCATTTAAATGGAATAAAAAAATTGAGCCTTTGAGGTTTGAGGAAAGTAAGAGGGAGTTTGTAGAGGAAATGGAAGGGATTAGTAGGTTTGTTGCATCATTATTTTTTGATTATTTGGATGCTCAAGTGAATCTGGAAATAGCATCTAAAAACCTAAAAAATACTGAAGATATTTATAAGATAGAGCAAGGGCGCTACAATATCGGAACTACATATGAAGATAAGCTTTTGCAAGTTAGGCTGCAGGTTCTTCAAGCCCAACAACAATTAGCGCAAGCAAGGTTGGACATGGAAGAAAGATCATTGAGACTCAAATCATACGTTGGTCTAAATGAAGCTACAGAATTGGTTTTGGAAGCGCCAAGTGAAATACCTGTTTTTGATGTTCCTGTCGAAGAAGCCCTAGATAGAGCTTTTCAAAATAGGTCGGAAGCACTAGGTTTTGATAGGAGGAGATTGGAAGGTGAACAGAGTGTCGCTCAAGCAAGAGGGCAAAGATTCAATATGAACTTGGGAGCAAGTTATGGTTATAATAATGCAGCATTAATGTGGGGCGATATTTACTCCAACCCAAATACACAGGCTTTAGTGAATTTAAATGTTTCAGTTCCAATACTAGATTGGGGGAGAAACAAAGCTAGAATGGGGCAAGCTCAAGCTTCTAAAAAATTGATTGATTACACAGTGGATCAAGATGTGATTAACTTCGAACAGGAGATTTTTACAAAAGTAAAAAATTTCCAAATGCTCAAAGACAGAATGGAGATCACCAAACTTTCGGATGAAGTTGCCGATAAAAGGTATGAGATATCACTTCAGAGATATCAAAACGGCAATGTTACCATTACTGATTTGAATATCGCGCAGCAAGAAAAGGATTCAAATAGAAGAGCTTATATTCAATCATTGCGGGATTATTGGACTGCATATTATGAAATGCGCGAATTGACACTTTATGATTTTGAAAATAAGAAGTTACTTTATCGACCTGAGGAAGTTGAAGATTAAAGAATAAATAAAGACCAAGATTCTCAAGAATCTTGGTCTTTTTGTTTTTGTAATCTCTTTGCTTTTTTCAGCGCTTCATAGATTATCCATTCTATTTGACCATTCGTACTACGAAACTCATCTTCAGCCCATTTTTCAACAGCTTTCATGAGTTTTTCGTCAATACGCAATGCAAATGGTTTTTTACTTGGCATTTTCTTATTGGTTCAATGTCCCTACGTTCAACACTGGGCTTGCAGAGCGATCAGAACAAAGTACGACCATCAGGTTACTCACCATGGCAGCTTTTCTTTCTTCTTCGAATTCTATAATCCCTTTGATTTTCAAATCTTCCAATGCCATTTCAACCATACCAACTGCTCCATCTACGATTTTTCTTCTAGCAGCGACAATAGCTGTAGCTTGCTGCCTTTGAAGCATGGCGGAGGCTATTTCCTGAGAATATGCCAAATGGGAAATTCTTGCTTCTATCACTTTGATGCCGGCATGATGCAAGCGTTCAGAAATCTCGGCCTCCAAAGAATGATTGACATCTTCTACACCTGAGCGCAAAGTGATCTCAGCATTTTCAGCTTCAAAGTCATCATATGGGTATTTCCCTGCCATCTTTCTCACTGCAGCATCAGATTGTAGATGTATGAAATTTTCATAATCTTCTACTTCAAAAGTGGCTTTGAATGTGTCCTCTACCTGCCAAACGACAATTGTTCCGACCATTACGGGATTACCGATTTTATCATTTACTTTCAAGGGCTTGTTTTCAAAATTCCTTACACGAAGGGAAATTTTGTTTTTTGTCATAAATGGATTTACCCAAAAGAACCCATTTGCCTTTACAGTTCCTTTGTAAGCTCCAAACAAAATCAGTACCATAGCTTTGTTAGGTTGGAGGGTAAAGAATCCAGGAAGTATTAAGATAAACCCTATAATTGAGAGAATAGCAGGGATTTTCGATCCCGTGGCGATAGAAAATGCTGCGGCAGGAATCAGTGCTATCGCTACCAAAACCATTAAATAGCCAGAAAGAGGTTTGATTGATTTTTCCATATTGTATTGATATTAAATTGATATCATTACAATATACTTATTTTTCTAAAATAGGTTGTGTGTTTTGCAATAAAATTTTTGTCATATATAATCTTTTTTATTGTTAAGGGCATAAACTTGCAAGTTAAAATGCTCTTGCTTTACTGTTTGCGTGATTGGATTTTTTAGTAAAGTGAGGAGGAAGAAGAGATTGAAAGTGATCTGTGTGGATTGCAATTTTTGTCGTCTGATACACTTTTCAAATAGGGCTTAAACCTGAGATCAAGAGTTGGTAAGAAATTTTGTTTTTGTATTGAATAATTCGATTTAAAGCTAAAAGCTATTATATTACATTTCAAAAAAAAAAGTTATGGATTTGACATTAATAGAGAGTACCAATTTGTTGATTGTTTGGCAGCTTGTATGCGTAGGACAGATTTTGATAAGTTTGTTTCTTTTGTTTTACATTCTTTTGACAAAGAATAGAGAGTATTTTAAAACTATCGAATATCTGGTTTTACTATTTATACCGATTTTGGGAATATTTTATTCGATTATAAGGCTATTTAAAATAAGGGGGATACAAAGGGCCTAAATCAATCAATAGCCCAATAAAAAGCCCCTGATTCTGATTTTAGCATTTTGTATGATCCAAATTCACCGATTATTTCCGCTTTTTTTCCGATAAGGTCGGATGGAAAAGTATTCTCATTCAAAAAATCTTCTTTTAGGGATATAGTATTGCTCATATCTATTTTTGACAAAGGAGGTAAGTTTGAGCTGAGCAGATTTTGATGCAAGTATCCATTCTCTCCGTCAGGTAATTTTACTCTATACCAATCTGAGCTTTTTCCCATTGCAAATACTATTGTATTGTTAGTAAGCTGTGTAATAGTTGAAGACTGTGTATTGGGTTCTTGTCTTAGGTTGGCTTTTGGGACGATGATTTTGTGAGGGCCTCCCAAATCAATGCTGTCCGAAAAGTTTGGTTCGGCAAGTTCTTTGGCACTTGCCAAAAATGGTAAAGGATCAACTGCCCCCCTTCCGGATTTGTAAATACCAAAATGCAAATGTGGAGGTGTTGTAATAGCGTTCCCAGTGTTTCCGACCAAACCAAGTGTGTCTCCAGGTTTGATTTTTTGACCTATACTGACCAATTGACTGTCAAGGTGTGCAAAGTAATAGGAATACCCACTTGCAGCCATGCTTACTGTTTTACCGCCTAACCGATTACTACCCACTCGGGAAACCCTCCCTTCCGTCACGGCAACCACAGGGGTACCTTTTGGGGCAAAAACATCCACTCCTTCATGTTTTCTCGCCCCACCATCCCTGGCCACACCAAAGAAGCTACCGATTGACTGGTGGTTTTTTCCCTCTATGGGAAAAGTAAGAGAAGCATTGTAGGTTACTGCAATTTGAATGATGCCGCCACGAAACAATTCTGGCTGGACTCTAACACCATGAATCCCTGATTTGGTGACTTTGTATTTGATCGAATGCTGCTCTTTTGCAAAGTGAATATTTTTCTGACTTTCATCTGTTTTTTCAAAAACATCAATAAAGACCATTCCGCTTTGTTGAGAAATCTGTTCTACCTTTATTTCAATTTCTTGACCTTCTGTTACACTGTATTCCAAAAAAACAGCCTGTGGATTTGCGTTCTCAAATCGGGTAACTTCCTGGTAGGGCAATGAAATGGATGAAGGGTTTAACAGTGCTTTTTCTCCCGCTTCAATCCAATCTTTTCCCAATGCATAGCTTTCCATTCCAGCATTCTTCAGGCTGTTTTCATAATCCTTATAGGGGCTTGAAGAGCCTAGAAGCTTGTCTATTTTGGTGCCATTACAAGAAAATAGAAGGATAGGGAGAATTAGTAGGTGTAAGAATGATCTGGCTTTCATACTCTTTTTATGATCAATAACCATGCTTACAATACATTTGACTAATTTTAATATCATTCTAATGGGGTGTCTTTTTCTTTAGAGTTCAGTTTGTTCTTTCTAATGCGATAAGCGTTTTTGCATATTTCCTTTTGAGAAATGTTTGATTTAATTATATTTAAGATTAATAGTTTAGTAATACAAGTTCTAGTCCGCTGAATCAAGGATGTAGCGTATTCATTACTAAGAAGAATATTAGCCATGATGCTTCTAGATTACCTAAAAAATAGATTTTGAACAGATGAAGATTTTATACCTCTTATTGATTTTTGTAATAACAGTATATCAGTCTTTTGGACAAGGTGTCAATTTTCAATCGATTAGCTTGAAAGAAGCCTTAAAGCAAGCGAAAGAAGAACAGAAGTACGTTTTTGTAATGTTCGGCACGACACATTGTGGCTACTCCATGGAGGCGTTTTTTAAATTAGGTAACGATCGGGAATTAGGAGAATATATGAATACTAATTTCATAAATGTGGCATTTGCTAACCCCGATGGGTTGAAATCTAAAAATATGAATGAGTTGTTTAAATCTTCAGTAGATGAATCATTTGCAAAACTTGAAAACAATGAAGAAGTGATGTTTACCAATTATTTCATATTCCCTAATTTTTTCTTCTTTGACCCTGACGGAAACATTACTTACTTTTTTAATGGAAGTAGGAAAATTGAGAAAAGAATAATGAAAGCTGCAAAAAAAGGGCTGAGTCCCAAAGCTCAGACACCTGTTTTTTTTAAAACTTACTTCAACAATAAAATGTACCCAAAAAACAAGCGCTCCTTAGAAATGCTTGCTGAAGGAATGTTTGCTTATCACCAATTGGAAATTCCATATAATTTGGATTATTCTAATCCTCAATCTATTTCTTGGGAAGACATCATACTTCCTGAGGAGAATTATGCTGATGCGGTCAAGCATTTAGAAAACTCTTTGTCTAAAGGAGATCACTATTTCAATCAGTTTTTGGCAGCCGTAATTTATGATAAGATAGGGGATAATGATAAGGCCAGGTTTTATGGACAAAATGCTTTGAGTAATTATCCAAAGCATTGGGTTGAGAAGAAAAGAAAATTGATAGATGAGCTGCTTAAAACTCAGTTTTCCTTGGACTAACTTCTACAGCAAAAAATAACCCTGCATAAAAATTAAAATCTTTCATGCAGGGTCTGATTTTTTATTATTTCACAATTAGTTATTCGGCATTCAATGTTCATCATTTTTAATTTCGAACTCGCCTGATCATAGGGCAGGTATTGAACATCAAATTTCGAATATTGATGAGTTCTTACTCATAAATCTACAATCTAAATTCTAAAATTAAGTCAACATAGCGCCATCTACTTGCAGCACTTGACCTGAAATATAAGAACTCATATCGGAACCTAAGAAAACACATGCATTTGCCACTTCCTCAGGTTGACCGCCACGTCGCATAGGAATGGCATCTCTCCAGCCTTGGACGGTTTTTTCATCTAACACAGCCGTCATCTCTGTTTCTATGAAACCTGGAGCCACAGCATTGCAACGGATATTTCTAGATCCCAATTCCAAAGCAACTGATTTAGTGAAGCCTACTATTCCAGATTTGGAAGCAGCGTAATTTGCCTGGCCAGCATTTCCTTTGATTCCGACTACAGAAGTGATGTTAATGATAGAGCCTGCTTTGGCTTTCATCATGGTACGGGTAGCAGCCTTGACAGTATTGAAACAGGATTTTAAGTTTACGTTGATCACTTCATCCCATGCGTCTTCGGTCATTCGCATAAGTAAATTGTCACGAGTGATACCTGCATTGTTGATAAGGATATCCAAAGCGCCAAACTCAGCAACTACAGCATTTACAAGTTCGTCAGCAGCAGCAAAATTGGAAGCGTCGGACTTGAATCCTTTGGCTTTGATACCAAAAGCAGCCAGTTCATTTTCCAAAGCTTGGCCTTTTTCTACACTTGACAAATAAGTGAAAGCCACATTTGCGCCCTCCTGAGCATATCTGATGGCTATCGCTCTTCCTATACCTTTTGATGCTCCCGTTATCAGAGCTGTTTTCCCGCTTAATATTCCCATGGTTTGTATGTTTGATTTAATTTGAGATTCAAAAATAATCAAATTTTTTTAGCACGCAGAGCCGCAGAGTCGCCAAAGTTATTGAATAAATTAAAAACCAATTTAAAGCGTCAAATAAGATTTAAGAAGATCAATATAGGTTGAAGGTTGACTTGTTGATGTTGTTGATCTTTAAAAAAAAACTTCCCAAACCTAAAATTATACCTAAGAAATTCAATTTCTCTGCGGCTCTGCGTGCAAAAAATTTATATATAAGCACCTCTTCTGAGTGTAAATCAATATAATCCATGAATCTAGTTAAATCTGTCCAATCTTAAAATTACTCCTACAAAATTCAATCTCTCTGCGGCTCTACGTGCAACAATAATACACGGTTCTTAATTTTTTTCTCTCCTTAAAAAGCTTATTTTTGCATAGCTTATTTGAAAATTAAAACATTAAAAATATGTCTTCAACGAAATATGATGTGATTGTAGTGGGTTCTGGACCTGGAGGGTATGTAGCGGCGATCCGTGCATCCCAATTGGGTCTCAAAACCGCAGTAGTAGAAGCTGCCGAATTGGGCGGAATTTGCTTGAACTGGGGTTGTATTCCTACCAAAGCATTGATCAAAAGTGCACAAGTATTTGAATATATCAACCATGCTGAAGATTATGGTATAAAAGTGAAAGATGCAGAAGTAGATTTCAACGCCATGATCAAAAGAAGCAGGGATGTAGCCGGTGGAATGTCCAAAGGAATACAGTTTTTGCTTAAAAAGAATAAAATAGACCAACTTTTAGGTTGGGGAAAAGTTCAGCCAGGTAAGAAAGTAGATGTTGAGGACAAGGATGGTAAGAAGACTACCTATGCTGCTGACCATATCATCATCGCTACTGGTGGTAGAGCTCGAGAACTTCCTGCTTTGAAAATTGACAATGAAAAAATCATTGGCTACAGAAAGGCTATGACTTTGGAGACTAAGCCTACCAAAATGGTAGTTGTAGGGTCTGGTGCTATTGGGGTTGAGTTTGCTTATGTTTATAATTCAATTGGTGTGGAAGTTACGATCGTTGAGTTTTTGGACAGGATTGTTCCAAACGAAGATGAGGAAGTATCCAAAGCCTTGGAGAAAATCTACAAAAAAGCTGGTGTCAAAATCATGACAGGTACGGAAGTAACAGCTGTAGATACAAAAGGAAAAGGTTGCAAAGTAACTGTGAAGGATAAAAAAGGAGCTGAGTCGACTATAGAATGTGACGTTGTCCTTTCTGCAGTAGGTGTTGTTTCTAATATTGAAAACATCGGTTTGGAGGATGTTGGTATTTTGGTAGAAAAAGGAAAAATCAAAACAGACGAGTTCTACAAAACAAATATGCCAGGTTACTATGCAATCGGAGATGTAGTAGCTGGGCCTGCATTGGCGCACGTTGCTTCTGCCGAAGGAATTATTTGTGTAGAGAAAATTGCAGGACACCATCCTGAGGCATTGGATTACAACAATATCCCTGGATGTACATATTGTATTCCTGAGATTTCGTCTGTAGGCTATACAGAAGCACAGGCAAAAGAAGCTGGCTATGAATTGAAAGTTGGTAAATTCCCGTTCTCTGCATCAGGAAAAGCATCAGCTGCTGGTGCCAAAGATGGATTTGTTAAATTGATCTTTGATGCAAAATATGGTGAGTTGCTTGGAGCTCACATGATAGGTGCCAATGTAACCGAAATGATCGCAGAGATTGTGGCAGTTCGAAAATTGGAAACAACTGGAATGGATTTGATCAAGACAGTTCATCCACACCCAACCATGTCAGAGGCAGTGATGGAAGCAGCCGCTGCAGCATATGGAGAAGTGATTCATTTGTAATTTCTAAGAATAAATTATAATATTATGGGCACAAGACGGATTTATTGTCTTGTGCTTTCTTTTTAGAACAAAATGAAAACAATATAAAAGGTATCTTTTGGAAGAAGAACAGTTGATTAATGGACTTAGGGCGCAAGACCGCAAGACGGTGGAGTATCTTTATGATAAATACTCAAGGGCGCTCTTTGCTGTCATTTCCAGAATTATTATTGACAAAAACATTGCGGAGGAAGTTTTCCATGATGCATTTATCAAAATAACTCGGAAAATTGACGGCTATGATGAATCGAAGGGAAGGCTTTATACTTGGATGGCAAATATCTGTCGAAATTCAGCGATAGATAAAACAAGGTCTAAAGAATTTTCAAAAAGCAGTAAGACCAATACGATAGATGACTTCGTATATGGAATTGAAAGCGCATCTGGGACTTTGGAACTGGTGGATGGGATAGGAGTCAAAGAGCTCTTGACCGCCCTCAACGAGGAACAAAGGTTTGTGATAGAATGTATATACTTCAAAGGTTATACACATTCTGAAGTTTCAGAGGAATATGATATTCCTTTGGGTACAGTCAAGTCACGTATTCGAGCCGCTGTAAATGTGTTAAAAAAGAACTTAGAGAAAATTTAGTGGATATACAAGCATATATATCGTCTGGGAAACTCGAACTCTTTGTATTAGGAGATTTGAGTGTGAGGGAGCAGGAAGAGGTCATGAAAATGGCTGAGCAATATCCTGAGATCAAGAGAGAACTTGAGCAGATAGAAGAGGCCATGTTTGCTTTTGACAATGTGGTAGGACAAGCTCCATCTGATTCTGTAAAAGAAAAGGTTTTGGATACTTGGGAAAAAGAAGTGAAATCAACTTCTAAGACTCAGGAAACTCCAAATGAAGAGACAAAAACTGTTGTATTGCAGCCGTGGAAAACTTATGCAGCTGCAGCATCGATTGTAGCAGTAGTAGCATCAGTGTTTGCAATATACTTTGCTACACGCTATTATGATGTGGATCAAAAATTCACGGCATTGATAGATGAGCGTGCAGTACTCGCCGAGGAGCTGGATAAGTATAAGGTGAATTATGAAGAGACTGATGCACAATTGGAGACACTCTTGACAGGGAATTTCGAAAGAGTTCCTATGAAAGGGGATGGCTTTGAAATGCAGAAGGATGCGCAAGTAGATGTATGGTGGGATAGAGGGGCAGAAAGCGTATTTATCTCCGTCAATACACTGAATGAGCTGGATGAAAACTCAGATTACCAACTTTGGGCAATCGGTGACGATGGGCCTGTAGGGATTGGCTTGGTCAACGCAGATCAGAAATTCAGCCTGCAACAAATGCAAGCAGTAGCTGCAGCAGGAGCTTTTGCTATCACCATAGAACCAAAGGGAGGTAGCGAAAGCCCAACCTTGGAGAAATTGGTGGTCTTGGGGCCTGTGGCATAATTACATAAATCTTTATTAGAAAAACCTGGCTGGAAAGCCAGGTTTTTTTGTTTCAAGTTATTGATGATGAGTGTTTTTTGATAAAAACTAAAAAAAAGCTTGACAACTATTGTTTTTTTTTTTCTATCATTGTTTCAATCAATTTTACCGGTATCTTTTTGATTAGGTTTAATAATCCTGCCTGCGTATTGCCATGGGTCTTTAATTTATTTAGTTATGAAAAAGTTAATGTTTTCTACTATTATAATAGTTGTGAAATAAGTTTTGTTCAAAAAAAAATACAGTTTTTCTCGTAAAAAATCATTTAGATTTATAAAGATGAAGGTTTTATTGTTATGGCAATTAATTTATTAGAGAGGTAATGTTTAGAAAAATCAATCAAATTAGAGCAAATGTAATTTTCTTTTTTTTCGGAGTACTGTCAATATACTCTTGCGAATTTGCTATAAAAGAAGATCAAATTAAGTTGATGGAGTTAGAGCATTTGGAGACACTTTATTTCCCACTTGATGTAACTACATTAAGAAATAAAATTCGAATGGGATATCTTGAGGATTTGGATTTATTATATGTGCACAATGAAAATCCAAAAAAAATCGATTTTTATGATTTTAGTGATAAAACTCTTTTCCAGACTGTTGAATTTGATGAAATAGATTCTAAAAGAGTGTTAAATAAAACTATGGTTCATGTGTTGTCACCAGACAGCATATATATTTATGATCAGATAACAAATAAGTTGGTATTATATTCAGATAAAGGCAAAGAATTACATCATGTTGGTACTGTTTTAGATGAAAATGATAAAGCAGATTATGGGATAATGCCATGGTGTTATTTTTATAGAAACTATACAGGGAATTTCTTCTTTGGCGTTACTATAAGAGGTGAACCAGTAAAGAAAACAAATGCAAGCCCGGTTCTTTTTTATTCTGAAAGTACAAACAAAAAAAAGTTTTTTGGAGTTTGGCCTGAAGAATATTTAAAGGATAATCAAATGTCATTTTCAGGCCCTAGCTTTTTGGAAGTTGATGATCATCTGTATTTGTCAATGGGATTTTCAGATAAACTTCAAGTATTAAGTTCAAGTGGTGAATTGATCAGTACATTTTTAGCAAATTCAAATTTGATGCGTCCATATCGAAGTATCAATAATAAATCAAGTGCCCTAGAAGAAAGTGCAAGATATCAATTGACAAATTCAAGATACACGAATCTTCTTTATGATAAGTCATCAGGATATTTGATTAGAGAAGGGAGTATTGGTTCAAATATTCCAGATAATGTAAGTCCATTTTCAGGTGAAATATTCCCTTCTAGGAATAATGATGATATTTATTTTGTATTGATTATAATTGATCCTAAAAATGGGAAAGTAGGAGAAATTCAAGGTTCTTGGATAGGTAATGATTCCTTTAGTACAAAAGATGGTATTTACATACAAGATAAATTGACAGATCCAAAAAATGAAGATGTTTTGATTGTTAATAAAATGAGAATTAAATGATTAAAACCAAAAAGCAGATTTTATTGGTTTTTATAGTTTTACTTCAATTTTGTAATTCAAATAAACAAAATTCTAAATTTGATTTATTAAATAGCATGAAAACTGAAGGGTATAAATATGTTTTAGTCCTGCCTGATGCTGGTTGCCTTTCATGTATTGATGCAACAGAAATATTTGTTAAAGAGAATAAGGATAATTTCAAGGATTTCGGATTAGTGTTTTCAGGTACAATTTCGCCAAAGAGTATTTCAAATAGATTAGGTTCGGATATTCTTACTAAACCTTATGTATATTTTGATTCAATCAATTCTTTTAGGATTGATTATGAAATGACAATCTACCCTCAAATTATTTATTTAGAAGGTGATCGAATTATTTTTAAAGAAGTGTCGCCATATCAGACAGGTAGTTTAGACTCTTTGAAACTTGTAATGGGGTTTTGAATTTCAAATATAGAAGGATGCACAAGTAGATGTATGGTGGGATAGAGGGGCAGAAAGCGTATTTATCTCCGTCAACACACTGAATGAGCTGGATGAAAACTCAGATTACCAACTTTGTGCAATCGGTGACGATGGGCCTGTAGGGATTGGCTTGGTCAACGCAGATCAGAAATTCAGCCTGCAACAAATGCAAGCAGTAGCTGCGGCAGGAGCTTTTGCTATCACTATAGAACCAAAGGGAGGTAGCGAAAGCCCAACCTTGGAGAAATTGGTGGTCTTGGGGCCTGTGGCATAGTTACATAAATCTTTATTAGAAAAACCTGACTGGAAAGTCAGGTTTTTTTTGTTTCAAGTTATTGATAACGAGTATTTTTTGATAAAAACTAAAGAAAAAAGCTTGACAACTATTGTTTTTTTTCTATAATTGTTCAGATCAATTTTACCGGTATCTTTTTGATTGGGTTTCACGATCCTGCCCGCGTTTTGCAATGGGTCTTAAATTTGTTTAATTATGAAAAAGTTATTTGGCATTTTAACTTTGTCTTTTACTTTATCTCTAACCTTCATGAATAATACTTCTGCTCAAACTATGACAGGATGTAATTATTGGGGTAAAGCTTATGGTTGTGACAGGTATGATTGTGGGGATTGTGTTTTTATGGGTTGTGGAGAAGCAGGTGGGTTTTTAATCTGTGGATTTGAGGAGGTAGATCAGTAATTTCTGTGTAAACAATTGAATACTAATTTTATGATACAGCGCTGTATTCTTTATATTTTATTCTTTGGTTTTTTCTCATGTAAAGTAGCAAACGAAGATCAAATTGATTTTGATGAGTTTGACTTAAATGTAGAAGATGTAAAGGTGATTAATGATAAACTAGGTTTTTTTCAAAAGCCTGAAAAGTCTCAATTTGTATCTGATTCTCTTATCGTATCCGTCGGTGGGTTTTCAGGTATTTCTATTTATAATTTAAATAATGGCGAACAAATTGACTTTGTCAACACTCTAAGTGATCCTAAAAGATCATTGATTTTCTCAACATTTGATGCCACTGACTTTCCGGATATCTATCTTTTGGAGAGTAAGCGAAAAATGGTTTACCATTACAATTTTGATGATAAAGAATTTGTTAAAGCCATCAATTTAGGTTTAGACGAAAGTACTTCTGTTCCTGTGTTTGGAGGGAAGTTTAAAAAGTACCAAGATGATTTCTATATTGAGCTCAATGCAGCCGAAACTTCCTTGTTAGATGCTGAATATTACAGAAAGGCTGGTAAGTTCTTAGGTGTTTTTGATAGTAATGGCAAACAGGTAAGACGTGTTATTGAATATCCAAAAGAAATAACTGATTCAAGAAAACACTTTGTACCTGACAATTATTATTCTTTTGATATTTATGATGATAAGCTTTACATATGTTTTCCATTTGAAAAATTTATAAGAGTTTATAATTTAAATGAAAACTTTGAAACATATGAATCAATTCATCTCCCGTTGAAAGATTATATGGAATTAGATTTGATTGGAATTCCTAAAAAGTTTGATCCTAAATTAATACCAATTGAACAACGTCAGGTTTCAGCTAGAGTAAGTGATTTGTTGATTGTAGAAAGAGGAAAGTTGTATTTGTTTTTTGCAATAAACGACAATAAACAAAATGAATTTTATCGAGAGTTTAGCTCTTTGTTTGAACTAGACTTAGATAAGTCAATGTGGAGAGTTCAGATAACCCCTGTTGACTTATATGAATTTGGAGAATTTGTTGGAGTGTCAGGCAAAAAGTTGGTTTACTTTGATGCTGCATTGATAAATAAAGACAACAAATTCATCAATTTGGCTGTTATGAAATAAATATTTTTAACCATTTGAAAAAGAAAACCAAAGGAACCTCCCTCGGTTTTCTTTTTTAACGGATATTCCCCAACTTGGATTTTCAAATTTCTAAGACTTATGGAACTCCAACTTTCGACTCCCGCACTTTTGTTTTCGGCCATCACCTTGATGATGTTGGCGTTTACAAATAGGTTTTTGGCCATTGCTAGCCTGATCCGGGGACTTCATAAAAAATATCTCGAAAACCCTGATGAAAACATTATCATTGAGCAAATTCAAAACCTCAAGAAAAGACTTGGCATGATCAAATATATGCAGCTTTGTGGAGTATTGAGCTTCTTGCTTTGTGTGATTTGTATGTATTTGATATTTATTGATGCGCAGCCTGCAGCCAATTATGTGTTTATTGGAAGTATGTTGGCTTTGTTGATTTCCCTAGGGATTTCTTTGGTTGAAATATTGATTTCTACTCAAGCACTCAACCTTGAGCTTCAGGATATGGAAATCTTATTTCAAAGTAGATCCAGTGGGTTTTGGTTTAAAAAAGATAAAAATGATGAATAAAAAGAACCGATTGTTATTAACCCTATTCACAGGGCTGTTCCTGATTTCTTGTAATCCTTCTAGTCAGAATGTCTCAGAAGGAAAAAATCCTAACGAATCACAAGGCGAAAAAAGGATTGAAGTGGTTTCATTTGATGAGGCAAAAACATTCTATTCTTGGACAGCGGACAGGATCCCAATGGTCTCAGCCCATCGGGGTGGACCCTATTCAGGCTTTCCGGAAAATTCTTTGGAAGCTTTTCAGAATGTGATCAATCATACCCCTTCGATTATAGAATTGGATGTGGCTATTACCAAAGATTCTATTTTGGTGCTAATGCATGACAATACTTTAGATAGAACGACCACAGGCAAAGGTAAAGTCAGTGATTTCACTTATGAAGAAATAAAATCACTGAATCTGGTAGATCTTGATGGCGAGGAGACAGGTTTTTTAGTTCCTACATTTGCTGAAGCTTTGGAATGGTCAAAGGGGAGAGCCTTACTGACAGTGGATGTAAAACGGGAAGTGCCTTTTGAAATGATAATAGAAGAGATAAAAAAGCAAAAAGCAGAACCTTATGCAGCAGTGATTTCTTACAGTGTGGAAGCTGCCAAAAAACTTCATAAACTGCATCCTGATATTATGCTTTCCGTTACCATCAGAAATGAAGAAGAACTGAAAAGATTTGAAGAATCAGGTATACCAACTGACAGATGGATTGCATTTACGGGAACTTCCGAAAGAACGCAGGAATTCAATGAAATGCTTCATGAAAGAGGCGTTTTTACGATTCTTGGAGTATTGGGGAACTTAGACCGCAGCGCCATCTCCCGAGGTGATCAGATTTATGCAGAATTTGTCCAAAAAGGAGCCGATATCCTAGCTACTGATAGACCTATAGAGGCTGCAAAAGCGATTAAGGAATTGATTCCGGAGGAGAGTTCTAAAATGAAATACTTTAAATAATAGACACAAGACACAAGGTATGAGACAACAATATGACATAAGATACAAGTGTCAGAGAAACGAGAAGCAGGATGCAAGACTTGCCCTGAAAGGGCTTTTGACATTAGCATAGGGTTGCAACCCTATGCTAGGATAAAAAGATATGTTTATTTCTGCCCTGAAAGGGCAATTGAATGGCTGTTGGAAATAAAGAGAAATCAATAAAAAAAGTGTCAAGTAATTTTAGGACGTGAGACTAGGTCTTGTATCTCACTTCTCACAACTCATTTCTAAAAAATATGATAATCGATTTAAGATCAGATACCCTTACCAAACCCACCGAAGGAATGCTCCATGCCATGTGGTCAGCACCTGTTGGGGATGATGTGTTTGGAGAGGATCCAACAGTGAATACTTTGGAGCAAAAGTTGGCAGATATGTTTGGCATGGAAGCGGGTTTGTTTTGTCCATCGGGCACAATGACCAATCAGATTGCTATCCGCCTGCATACAGGTTTGCAAACTGAAGTGATATGTCATAAATATTCACATATCTATCTTTATGAAGGCGGAGGCATTATGTCCAATTCACATGCATCTGTCAAGTTGCTGGATGGGGCTTATGGTAAAATCAGTCCTCAGGATATCCTAGATTCCATCAACCCCGATGACGTGCATGCCGCGGAGACGACCTTGATTTCTTTGGAAAACACCATGAACAAAGGAGGAGGAAGTATTTACACTTTGGAAGAGATCAAACCAATCAAATCTATTTGCGATCAGCATGGCTTGAAGCTGCATCTGGATGGCGCACGTTTGTTCAATGCTTTAGTAGAGACAAATGAAAGTCCAAAAGATTGGGGTGCTATGTTTGATACCATTTCTATTTGTTTGAGCAAAGGTTTGGGTTGCCCGGTAGGTTCTGTGCTCTTGGGAACCAAAGCAGACATCAAGCGGGCAAGAAAAGTAAGAAAGGCTTTTGGTGGAGGAATGCGTCAGGCAGGTTTTTTGGCGGCAGCAGCTATCTTTGCATTGGAGCATCATGTAGATAGGCTAAGGGAAGATCATATGAGAGCAAGGGAGTTAGGCAAAATGTTGGAGGGTCACGCTCTGATTTCGGAAGTGTTTCCAGTTATGACCAATATAGTGATTGCCAAACTATCTGGGATAACGCCCGCCGATATGCTTCAAAAACTGGAGGAAAAAGGTATAAAAGCTGTTAAATTCGGCAAGGATCAAATTCGGTTTGTTACCCATCTTGATTTTAATGATGAGATGCTGGAAAGTTTTGGGGAAAGAATAAAAGATTTTGATTAGATATTTAGTTTGTGATATTGGATACAAGTTGTGTAGAGACCTTTGAATGCGTCGCGGCGTACTCGAAGGTCTTTCATGTTAACTAAAGATTCTCTAGAAATAAGTATAAAAAGGTCTCCTGACTAAAAGCAGGTACTGTAAAATACAATTGAAACATACTTCGGGAAATTAAGGAAACATTTCTCAAAAAAGTTTTACGCTGGAAACGTAAGATGTTTTACTATGGTAACCCATCAGATCAATCTCCTCAATATTGATATCTACATTGAAGAATGTAGATAGACTCCTTATCAATTTTGTAAACTAATCTATGTTCAAGGTTGATCCTTCTTGACCACCATCCGGAAAGGTCATGTTTGAGTGGTTCTGGCTTTCCAGTTCCTTCAAAAGGTGTCCTCATTGAAGTTTTGATCAGTTCATTGATTTTTGAAAGTTGGATTAACTTTTCTTTCTTGGGGAAATATACTGTCATTGTCTATACTTATTGTTAATTTTCAGTTTCAAATTTCACCATTCAAATGATAAACAACACCCCACTAGCAGAAAGAATGCGTCCAATCAAGTTGGAAGATCTTATTGGCCAAGAGCATCTTTCGGCGCCAACATCCTTTTTGCATAAAGCTATCAAAAGTGGTAATGTGCCTTCTATGATACTTTGGGGACCTCCTGGGGTTGGAAAAACGACCATTGCAAATATCATTGCCAACGAGATCAAAGCACCTTTCTATACTTTGAGTGCTATTAGTTCAGGCGTAAAGGATATTCGAGAGGTGATAGAAAAAGCAAGGTTTCAGATGGGGGTAGTGCTTTTTATAGATGAAATCCATCGTTTCAATAAATCTCAACAAGATGCATTGCTTGGAGCGGTAGAGAAAGGGGTGATTCGATTGATCGGTGCTACTACCGAGAACCCCTCTTTTGAGGTCAATGCTGCTTTGTTGTCAAGATGTCAGGTGTTTACATTAAATCCTCTCGGGAAACCCGAATTGGAGGCAATGTTGATTCAGGCTTTGGAAAAGGATGTTTTTCTAAAGAAAAAAACTGTAGAATTAAAGGAAACCGAAGCTTTACTGAGACTTTCTGGTGGTGATGGGAGGAAATTATTGAATCTCTTTGAAATTGTTATAGAAGGAATCAATGAAGATCCATGTGTCATTACCAATGAAATCGTGACTACGATAGCCCAGCAAAAAGTAGCACTTTATGATAAGTCTGGTGAGCAGCACTATGATATCATTTCTGCATTTATCAAGTCTATCAGGGGATCAGATCCGAATGCGGCAGTCTATTGGCTTGCCAGAATGATCGAAGGAGGGGAGGATGTCAAATTTATCGCGAGACGATTGGTTATCTTGGCTTCTGAAGATATTGGCAATGCAAATCCCAATGCATTACTTTTGGCAACCAACTGTTTTGATGCAGTGAAGATCATCGGTTATCCTGAGGCAAGAATCATTCTTTCACAATGTGTGACATATTTGGCAAGCTCTGCAAAAAGCAATGCTTCTTATATGGCTATCAACAAAGCCCAGGCATTGGTAAGGGAAAAAGGAGACCTTTCTGTCCCGCTTCATCTTCGCAATGCGCCTACCAAGCTTATGAAAGATTTGAATTATGGCAAAGAATACAAATATTCACATGATTACGAAGGCAACTTTTTTGCTCAGGAGTTTTTGCCAGATGAAATCAAAAACCTCAAGCTTTATGATCCAGGAAACAATGCAAGGGAAAATGAATTGAGGAAATACCTCAATTCAAAATGGAAGGGGAAATATGGGTATTGATTAAAGAAACTTGAATTCATCTACCTTTTCGATTTTTTGTCTCAAATCACTGATATTGATGCTTGCCTTGATTCCGTTGTCCCTAACTGTTTTTTTGTCTTTCAGGTTTTTGGTGATTTTTTCATAAACCTGAAGAGGAGTTTCGCTTGGTCCCGTTCCTTTCTTTGGTTGTATGATATTGTTCTGATTCGCTAATTCCAAAGCTTCCAACACTTTCAAGTGGTAGTTGTCGGCAAGCTCGAAAAAATTATCATAATACAAAATGAATTTCTTTGCCAATTCCACAGTGCTATTTATCTGATTGCTGTAATTTTTCAGTTCTGATTCATTTTGAATCAATGCTGCATAATTCACTTGTCCTGAGGATATGTATTTTTTCTCAACTTGTGAAACATATTGCTCCACATATTCATTTGAAAATCCGCTCAATACGCGATTGAAGTAAATGTCTAATGTTTCAGAGGATGTTCTTTCTGGCATGAGATAGCCCAATTTAGCAGAATCTTTCTTCAATTTTGCCAGCAATTCTAGCTGAAGGTTTTCCAAAAGGACGACTCTTTCACTATTTGAAGATTGGTTGATTGCGTTGGCTTTGTCTAAAGCTGAGAAGTAAACCAAGTATTTGTTGAGTTCACCTTCAAATTTTCCCAGTTTTTGAAAATCTGGTTTTTTCTCAGTAAACATGGTACTGTATGCTACATTTATCAGCGAATTGGAAGCGAAAAAGGCTTGTGAAACAAATGGTACACCTGAAGTAAGTGGGCTCGATACAATGTTGTTTGATATTTCAAGAAACCTATCCATTTTGGTTTTGGTATCGAAAAGCCCTATTTTTTTTGCGGATTCCATGATTACTTCTTCCAATGAAAACCCCAAAGGTCCACCTTCAATACTTCCCAATGAATTGATAAAACCTTGATAATCCTGATCAGTCATTCTGGATTTGAGGTTGATGATATCATCACTTAGCTTTTTATAGATTTGCGTTGAATGGACGATACTGGACCTAAGAGAAATCCATCGTGTTTCGTCAGTGATATTTTTGTCATTGATAAGGTTATTGAGTGCTTTTTTGGTGATGTCAAGATTCTCAGAGAGGCTTTCGTTGTAACTTTTAAGCAATTCTATCTCTTTTTCCATTTTGATGATCGAAAGAGAATCTGATTTTGATTGGGCTAGAAGGGAAAGGGAAATCAATGTCATCAAAGATGAAAGCAGAATTGTTTTTTTCATGGGTGAATTGTTGGGCTAAGCGTTTATGAATCAGTCAAGAAACTCCGCAAATATATGAGGTAATATGAGATTTCTAAGTGTTTATATCTAAAATGATTTTATGCTGAAGAAAAGGATTTTATAAGTGCTTTGTAATGAATCAAATTATTGATTTTAAGTAACTCTTTCATGATTTTCATAGAATAATTAAAAATCTATTCTATCTTGAATGGTTAAAATATTTAATGCCTATTTATCATTAATATCAAAGCCTATGATGCTACAACTAATCAAATTGGAATTGACAAAAACCATGCGATCCACTTCCTTTGCCAAATCGGTTTTGGTAGCTGTTTTTCTTGGATTTTTGGCAGTACTACTTCTTTCTTATTTACTGATTTTAGGCTTGGTACTGAAAGAGGTGATAGAGGAGGTTTTCAAGACAACAGACACACTCAGCGTGTTGAATTCATACCTGATTTACTTTTTTCTATTCGAATTTATGGTCAGGTATTTCACCCAAAAGCTTCCAGTAATTGAACTTGAGCGCTTCTTGCATTTACCAATAAAGAAAAGTAGGATTATCAATTTCCTTTTGGGAAGATCATTTGTGTCTCCATTATCGTTGATAGCATTACTACTTTTTACACCTTTCGCATTCAGGGTAATTGCACCAGAATATGGGAGTCAAGGTGCGTGGACTTGGTTGTTCTCTATCTTACTTGCAAGCTGGTCACTTCATTGGTTTATGTTGTGGTTCAAGCAAAAATTTGAAGACAGCTTTATAGGTTTGATAGTCAGCTTTGCAGTGATTTTATTAGGAGTTGGGTCTAGTTATTATGGATGGTTTAATTTGGGAGAATTGATTAAGCCATTTTTCGACTACTCATTGACGTCAATTATTCCAGTGGCATGTTTGCTTGGCTTGTGCATCGGTATGTATTGGCTTGCATATTCCTTTTATACCAAAAATGCATACCTCGAAGACCTTTCGAAAGAAGAAGAGGTTAGGTTTGTTAATTCAAATTTTGGGATTTTTGACCGCTTTGGTTTGGCTGGTGAGCTTGCAAATTTAGAGTGGAAATTGATCATTAGGCATAAAAAGAGCAGAACCTATCTCATGTTGGCTGGCTTCTTTCTTTTGTATGGATTGATATTTTATACCAATCCACTCTATAAGTCCGATGATGGATTTAGCCACATGTTTGTATTTGTTGGGACATTTATTACCAGCATTTTCATGTTGCAATATGGTCAGCTTTTCTTGAGTTGGAATTCCGCAAATTTTGATTTCTTCCTCAATAAACGAGGAGGAGTGGAGGCATTGGTCAAAGGGAAGTACTTGCTTTTTGTGGTTACTTCTGCATTTTGCTTTTTGGCATCAGTTCCTTATGTTTATTTCGGTTGGGAAATACTATTGATCCACCTAGCCACTTTCTTATTCAATATGGGAGTAGTCATCCATTTGGTGATCTACCTTTCGCTTTGGAAACCAAAACCAATGGATCTAAACAAAGGGGCTATGTTCAATTATGAAGGTGTTGGAATCGCACAGTTTCTGATGATGCTTCCGATTTTCTTGGGGCCTTATGCAGTATATTTTCCTTTTGCCTTATTGATCAACCAATATGCCGGATTGTTGGCGCTGGGAATTACTGGAGTCATTGGTATTATAGCAGGACCATATTTATCTTCCTTTCCTGTTAATAAGGTATTAAAAAACAGATATGAAATTTCATCCGCATTTAGACAAGAATTATGATCACAATAACTAACCTTCAGAAAAAATACAAAGATATTGTTGTATTGGATGTTGAGACATTAGAAATCCCAAAATCAGAATGTTTTGGTTTGGTGGGTAATAATGGTGCTGGTAAAACGACACTTTTCAGGATTATTCTTGACTTGGTACGTGCCACTTCCGGAAATGTAATTATCGATGGAGAAGATGTAAGCAAATCAGAAGATTGGAAATCCAAAGTTGGCGCTTATCTTGACGAACACATGCTTTTGTCATACCTGACAGCAGATGAGTATTTCGAAACTTTAAGAAAGATATATGGACTATCTGTGGAGGATTTGGCGCTTCATCTTGCCAAATTCGATGAGCTGTTCAACGATGAAATCAGAGGAAAGAAAAAGTATTTGAGAGATTTGTCAAAAGGAAATTTCAAAAAGGTTGGTGTCGCTGCAGCTATGATGGGAAACCCACAGGTAGTCATGCTTGACGAACCTTTTGAAAATCTGGATCCAAGTTCACAGAATAGACTGAAAAAATTGATTCTTCAGGAAAAAGAACTTTCCCAAATCACTTTCTTGATTTCCAGTCACGACTTGAATCACGTAACAGATATTTGCGAAAGAATAGTCTTGTTGGAAAAAGGTAAAGTAATCAAAGATCTTAAGGATAAGTCTTTGATGGTTGGGGAGTTGAATGAATATTTTGGGACTTGATGTAAATTAGGATTTGAATCATTTGTGAAAAAGCAAAGAAGAGCATTTATCAAAAAAATCACTTTGGCATCTTTGGCTTCGGCTTTGGGAGCGGAAATTGTATTCGCTAAGAATTTGCCCAAAGATTATTTACCTGTTTTCCTCCAGGAGCAAGATAGCCTAAAGGCATTGGGTAAAGATTCTGCTCTGAAGGTACTCAATGACCGTCCTTGGAATATTGAGACTCCCATTCACTTGCTTGATGATAAAGTTACCCCTGCAGACAAAATGTTTGTCAGAAATAATGGTTCAATTCCTGAGAAAATTGATATCTCCACTTGGTCATTGACAGTAAAAGGGGAGTCGGTACAAAAGGAAAAAAGCTATTCGCTTTCCGAATTGAAAAGTAAATTCAAAAATTACACCTACCAACTCACCTTGGAATGTGGTGGTAATGGGAGAGGTGAATTTTATCCACCTACAGAAGGAAATCAATGGGGGCAAGGTGCGGTTTCCTGTGCTTTGTGGACCGGAATCAGGTTGAAAGATCTCTTGGAAGATGTGGGTATCAAGAAGGATGCAGTCTATATTGGATATCATGGTGCAGATGCTCATCTTAGTGGTGATCCAAAAAAAGAAGCCATTTCGAGAGGAATTCCAATCAAAAAGGCCATGCAAGACGAGACTTTGTTGGCTTTTCAGATGAATGGTAAAGAAATTCCAATGGCTCATGGTTATCCTTTGAGATTAGTAGCAGGGGGTTATCCAGCTTCTGCATCGGGAAAATGGCTAAAAGCTATTTCTGTAAGGAATAAAGTACATGATGGATCAAAGATGGAATCACCATCTTACAGAGTTCCAATAGAGCCCATTGAGCCCGGTACACAGACGGCTGCAGAAAACATGCGTATCATAGAATCCATGCCCGTCAAATCTTTGATCACCCATCCTAAATCTGGAGCCGAGTTTTCTTTAGGTAAAACACTTGAAATTAGAGGGCATGCTTGGGCAGGTGAGGAGGAAGTCAGCAAAGTTGCCTATTCTATAGATTTTGGTGCCACTTGGCAATCTTGCAATCTTGACAAGCCAGTGAATAGGTTTGCTTGGCAGCATTTTCAGACAAATGTCAAATTTCCAAAAAAAGGATATTATGAAATTTGGGTAATGGCAACTGATGAAAATGGAAATAGTCAACCTATGGTAGTTCCTGGATGGAATCCAAAAGGCTACCTTAACAATGCTTGTCACAGAATAGCCGTAAAAGTAAGCTGAAATGAAAGAAGAGGATGTTAAGAGAATGATCCGATCTGTGTCAATTTTGGGTTTTTTATTGCTTTTTTTGGTGCTTTCTTCCATTGGAGTTGTCTTGTTGTTACAATACCAGCCTGACTTGGTACAAGGCTGGCTAGCCAAAGAAAAATCTCGAAATTCAGAACAGATTAGTGAAGCCTTTCAAGATGAATGGACACCTGAGAAATTGGAAGAAGTGGGTTTGGTGGAAGGAGAGGGGCTTCAATTGGTTTTGGCTAATTGTACCAATTGTCATTCTGCAAAGCTCGTTACCCAGAATAGATTTACCCGTGAAGGATGGATACAAGTGATTCGTTGGATGCAGGAAACACAAGGGTTTTGGGAATTGGGAGAGAATGAAGATGCCATTGTTGACTATCTTTCTACCCATTTCGCTCCAGAAGCACAAGGACGTAGAATGCCACTGGAAGTGGAATGGTATAGTTTGGAGTGAAAATGGATACGAGATGCGAGAGACTAGAAGCTAGAGATTAGATAGGAGATAGAAGACACAAGATTCAAGACAAAATGTAATCAACCCCGATGGACCTGTCCCGACGGATGACGGGTTAAACCTTGAATACTTGGCCGTGACGGAGCCCCGGGTCGCAACCCGGGGAATAATGATGATACAGGAAACAACAAGCCCAGATGGGATTGAACATTTTTAATTCCGAATTGATTTTCATATTATAATGTGATTTTTTATTGATTTTTAATTCAGTTTTGTCTATTTTTATTGAAAATCACATTATAATGACAATTCAGGAGATAGGGAATTACATAAGGGAACGTCGGAAGATGCTTGACATCACACAGCCTGATCTCGCAGAGATGGCAGGGATTAGTATCAATACTTTGTATAAATTGGAGAGGGGGGAAGCAAATCCATCTGTAAAGGTTCTCAGCAAGATTGGCGAGGTGCTTGGGATGGAAGTTTCGATAGGCATAAAAAATATCATTAATCCATGAGACAGGCTAGAGTACTTAGGAATGGTGAATTGGTGGGGATTTTAACTCAATTTGGCGCAAAAGAGTATACTTTTAGCTATGATCAAGAATGGTTTTCCAACCCTGGTAAACCAGCATTGAGCCTCACATTGCCAAAAAAACAAAAGGATTATCAAGCAGATCATCTATTCCCATTCTTTTTTAACATGCTTTCTGAAGGGGCAAACTTAAAGCTTCAGTCCCGTCAGTTTCAAATAGATGAATCTGATTATTTTGGACTTTTGTTGCATACTGCCCGGCATGAAACAATAGGTTCAATCACAGTAGAAGCCTTAAATAAAGAGGTATGAATAAAATAAATTTCTGTCCCGGTACATTGGCGCCAGGGTATGATACCTACAGCACGCTTTGCTTAAAACAAATGTTTGAAGGGAAAAAAACCAGCCATCTGCTTTCCTACCAAAGCCATCAACCAACTGATGAAAATGAGATGGCAGAATTGATGAAGAATCGCACTCTTATTTCAATTTCCGGTGTACAGGAAAAGTTATCGGTTTTATGGGAAAAGGGAAAAATACGATTGACTGTGCCAGGCAAGCAAGGTACTTACATACTCAAGCCAATACCACGGGATTTGAAAATGGTAGATCAGGTTCCTGCCAACGAACATTTGACCATGCAGATAGCAAAGCAAATTTATGGGATAGCTACAGCAGAAAATGCACTTGTCTTTTTTCAGAATGGGGAGCCTGCATATTTAACCAAGAGGTTTGATGTTTTGAAAAGCGGTGAAAAATTGGGAATGGAAGACTTTGCAGCTTTGGCTGGAAAAACCAAAGAAACCGATGGCAGAGAATTTAAATACAATTATTCTTATGAGGAAATTGCAGACTTAATTAAACAATATGTGCCTTCAGCTCCAATAGCATTGGAAAACTTCTACAGATTGTTGTTGTTCAATTTCCTATTCTCCAATGGAGATGCACATTTAAAAAATTTCAGCATTTTGGAAACAAAAGTAGGTGATTACCAATTGAGTCCCGCATATGACCTTATCAATACGAGGCTTCATGTTAATGATCCGGAACTTGCATTAAAAGGTGGGCTGTTTAAGAATGATTATTATACAGAAAGTTATGAAACGAATGCTTTCTATGCCTATGATGATTTCTATGAATTTGGGATAAAAATCGGAGTTTTGAAACAGAGGGTTTTAAAAATATTGAGTGGGTTTTCATCCGAAAAACCAGAAGTTCAGTCATTGGTGAAAAGGAGTTTTTTAAATGAAGAAGCCAAAAATATTTATCTTCAAACCTATAAGGAAAAGCTCAAGGCCTTAAATTATTCTTTTATTGGACTTATCTCAGGTTAGTGGATGGTTAATCAGAATTGATTGAAAATCATCTTTTATTTACCAAAATGTCAATAAAAAAACTCCCTGAATCTCCGAAAGC
Source organism: Belliella alkalica (assembly GCF_022549785.1). Classification (GTDB taxonomy): domain Bacteria; phylum Bacteroidota; class Bacteroidia; order Cytophagales; family Cyclobacteriaceae; genus Belliella; species Belliella alkalica. The sequence goes on along the minus strand of NZ_JAKZGO010000006.1, from coordinate 223,980 downwards.
TCAAAAAGTTTCGGGGGATTCAGGGAGTTTAGGTTGTGGAGCTGGCGAGATTCGAACTCGCGTCCAGATAGGGAAACACCGTACCGTCTACATGTTTAGTCACCTGTTGGGTTTTCGATGATATGCTGCTGGATGACACACCTACATATCACTTATCTACTAGATTTTCGCATCTGCTTAGTAGTATCACAGACACTAGTCCTAACATTTCGACACCTCAGAATCAACCTCGAAAGGACGAAAGGTTGCGAGATGTGGCCGGGGAATCTCTATCGAGGCTCAACCCTTTAAGCGTTATCTATTTCCCGTGAGGGATAGATTAGGCAGCCATGGCGTAATTAGATTCGCCAATTATGGTTCGTATGAATTATTCACAGACGTACATACTCCACCTGACATGCGAGCCCGATCCTTACACCTACTGTCAAAACCGGTCAGCCCCATTGTTTTCCAATTAGGTTGACAAATATAAGGGAAATAAAGTTCCTTCTGTGGTTTCAAGGTTGGGAATGTTGAAAAGTTTTAAGGTTTGGGATAGTAGGTGTTTTAAATTAAAGATTATAAAATTGAAAGATTCCAAAATTGTAAAATCCGGAATTTAAAAAAAAGGTTTTGTTTGAATGTTGTAAGATTTGAAGGTTAGGTAATCTCTGGGTTTGGAAGATTCTTCCTACATCGCACTTTGAAATTGGTACATAGAACATGGTACAAAAATCACTGGTCAATGTTTATCCTGGGCATATTGTGACGGATTGACTCCATAGTGGTTTTTGAAGCAATGGCTGAAATATCTTGCTGTACTGAATCCAGTCTGAAAAGCAATATCCGCTAGATTTTTGTTTGGATGTCTTAGAATCATTTTTGCAGCTTTTTGTAGTCTGATATCTAAGATATATTCATTTGGTGTTTTGTGTGTCAAGGATTTGATTTTATAGTAAAGTTTTGTCCTACTTATACCAAGATGCTTGGCCAAGGTAACAACATTCAAATCTTCCTTTTCAATATTTTTCTCAATGAAATTTTTCGCTTCACTTAGAAATTCAGCATCTTCCTTAGGATGAGATGTTTGTTTGACTTTGATTTTTTTCTTCTCAGAGAAGCTTTCCTGAAAAAGCTTTCTGTTTTTCAGGATGTTATACACCTTGGTTTTTAAAATCACAGGATTTACAGGTTTTGAAAGGTAATCATCTGCACCATTTTCTAGCCCTTCGATTTTGAGTTCCGTTTCGATTTTGGCTGTCAATAGGATTATTGGAATATGCGCAGTTTTGATGTTTCTTTTCAATTTTTCAAGCATCTGAGTTCCCGAAAGCACGGGCATGACTACATCGCTAATGATAAGATCAGGCTGATCTTGGATTGCTTTTTGAAGTCCATCTTGACCATCATTGGCTTGAATTACGTGGAAACTGTCATATAGGAAATTTTGAATATAATTTCTAAAATCTTCATTGTCGTCCACCAATAATATTTTCGGAGCATTTTTTGGTAACTCAGGTTTCGCTATGAATTCCGAACTTATTTTCACATTGTTTTTTTGAGGACTCGTTTCGTGCTCTGCCAAGAGGTTGGAAGCCATAAAATGGCTCTTTCCCTTATAGAGTTTCACGATGAAGAGACTTCCTTTTTCAGGTTGACTTTCCACTAGGATTTCACCGCTATGAGCCTCGATTATGCCTTTGGATAGAGCCAAGCCTATTCCTGTTCCGAATTTACTGGTTTGTTTGTGAAGGTTTTCTATTTGGTAAAACCTGTCAAAAATCCTTTTCGCATCACTTTCTGGAATGCCCGAGCCATTGTCTTGAATTTTGACTTCGATATGGTTTTTTGATTCAATTACACTCAAGGCGATGCTTCCAGATTGTTGAGGAATATGCTTGAAAGAATTTGAAAGTAAATTGAAAAACACCTTTTCGAGCTGTTCTGGATCAAATGTTAGGTAAATATTGCCTTTAGGCATATTTAAGGTGTAGTTGATTTTTTTGTCTGTGGCAATGTTCTCGTATGAATTGAATATTTCTTCCAAAAACTCGCTGAAATTCGATTCAAAAGCATTTATTTTTAAATGACCTTTTTCAAGCTTTCTAAAGTCAAGCAGTTCTTTAGCGAGATTTTTGAGCCGATTGGAGCTTTTATAAGCAATCTGAATTCTGTTGAACAGTGATTTTGGCAATTTGTTATTCTCAATCAAACCTTCCAAGGTACCTGTGATAATCGAAAGCGGCGTGATAAACTCATGGGAGACATTTGTGAAAAACTCCAACTTTTGATTATTGGCTTGTGCCATTTGATCTTTCGATTTTTTCTCAAGCTCCAATTGGTCTATAAGTCTAGTTCTATAGAGGTATATATAGTTGATAGATATGATTAAGCCCAAGGTCAAAATGGCATATAGAAAATAGGCAAAATTTGTTTTATAAAATGGGGGGTTGATTTTGATGGCAAGTGATGTTTCTATAAAGCTGTCTTGATATTGTGGATCATAAGTCTTGACCAAAAATGTGTAATCTCCTGGTGATAAATTGGTGTATGATGCAGAAAACTGTCCTTGTGGATCAATCCATTCCTTATCAAATCCTTGCATTTTGTAAAGAAACTTGCTCTTATGGGTTTGGATGTAATTTCCCGAGGCAAAGTTTAAAGTCAAAGAGGTATGGTTTGGCTCTAAGGTTATTTTGGATAAAAAAGGAATATCTGATTGTATGATTTCATCTTCGGAAGGAGAGACCTTTTTGTTATTGATGATAAGTTCTGAGATATATGGTTTTTCTAGTTTGAGTCGTTTGATACTAGCCTGCTCTTCGAATGAAACCAATCCGCTCATTCCTCCGACAAATAAGTGTCCATCTGATGTGAGTAACAAAGAAGACTGATTTATCTCCCGTAATGGGAAGCCAGAATCATGATCAAAAGAGTAAAAGTGTTCCTTTTCCAAGTCAAACCGCACCAGACCTTTACTGGTAGCAATCCAAAAGTTATCAAATTTTGATTCTTGTATTCCATAGATTAGATTACTAGGGAGGTCATAGTTGTCTTGGGTAAAGGATTTGAAATTCTTTAGTTTTGGATCATAAAGACTCAAACCACCCCCAGTGGTTGCGACCCAAATCCTATTGTTGCTATCTTGATAGAATTTGAATATGTCATTGCTGTAAAGGCTGGAGTTGTATTTGTCGTGCCTTGTTATCTTACGGCTGACTGGATCAGCGATGAAAATCCCTTCCCTTTTGGTGCCGATCCAAATTTTTTTCTCATGGTCAATCAAGACTGCATTGCAGCCATTTGGGGTTTTTACATTGCTAGGCCATTCTGCAAAGAAATCTTCGAAAAGATTACTTTCAGGATCATAAATTTTCAAACCATCTGAAGTGGCTAGTAAAAGGTTGTTTTGATATGGTTTAATATCGATAACAGAGAACTGTGTTTTGGACGAAGTTGCCAGGCTCTTTACATTTAAAGTCGGAAGGTCAATTTTGAATAGCCCACCTTCATGTGTGCCTACATAGAGAAACTTGTTTTTGTCAAGAAATAAGGCTTTTATGTTTTTGCCTACAAAATCACCATTGCTGCCAAAGTAGCCATGATTGATGATTTTGTTTTTCTTTCTGTCAAAATAATCTAACCCGCCTCCTTCTGTAGCAATCCATAAATTATTTTTTTCATCTTCAAGGATTTGACCAAGAATATTATGTCCCAGCTTGTTGTCGGATGGTACTTGATGGAAATAGCGCTGATAAAGCTCTTTGTTAGGTTGCACATAGCTTAGCCCTCCATAATATGTAGCCAACCAAATTGATTTTTGATGGTCTTCAATAATATCCCATACGGAATGATGAGAAAGGCTGCCAGGTGTTAGAGGGTCTGCACTGTACAAATAATTCGTCTGATTGATAGGGTTATATACATGAAGACCAAGGAAAGTTCCTATCCATACTTTGCCATTCGAATCTGTTTTTACAGTTCGGACACTGTTATGAATGATTTTTAATACTCCTTTTGCATCAGTATGAAAATGGTTTTTTATTTCAAAATCAGGGCTTATTTCCAATACACCATTGTCATAACTTGCTACCCAAATATTACCATTATGAACTGAAATCTGGTTGACATTTCCGATTTCTGGGATGTAACTTTTCCTGATTTCTTCTGTAGATTTACTTAATACATATAGCCATTGACTTGATGTAGTAGCATAGAGATATTTATCAGATTCAAAAAATGAAGAAAATTGGAGGATTTCATTTCCAAAAATGTTGCAAACACTTAAAATATCTTTTTCTTCATCAATAATCCTAAGTCCAGAAATTGTGGCTAAGAGAATTTTGTCATTATAATTTGTGATAGATATGGCCTCCACTATGGGGTATTGCTTGAATTTCAGTGTTTCCAAATCAAGGGAAGAAACACCTGCGTTAGTCAGAATCCACAATGCATTTCCTTTTTGTATTATTTTTTTTACATGATGGCCGAGAAGGGAGTTTTGGGATGTCTCAGAAGGTTGAAAAATCTTGACTCTCTGACCATCATACAGGTTAAGCCCATCCATTGTCCCAACCCAAATCCTATTTAGATGATCTTCATGCAAGCAAAGGGTATTGCTTGAGCTCATGCCTTCCTCAACACCTATTTGGTAGAAAGTCAATGGTAAATTCTGCGCATTTGAGAAAAGTGAAGTTTGTGGGTACAAAATCCATAAAACAAGAACGATCTTAAAATACTTTTTCAGTTTGGAGCTCATGTCTTTATTACTTAGCACATTCAGTTTTTGTTTTTGATATTAGCATTTACCTAAAGGGCTATAAAAATCAAATTTCATTTTATGAATACAATGTTGTTTTCACAAATGAAATGAAGATTTTTTCGTAATTAAATAAAGCCTAATTTTAATTAAAAAGAAATGTTTTTTTTAAATTTTAGGGAAGTGGGGTTTTTCAAGTAGTTTCATTTCTCGTTTATATGTCTTCTTTTGCAAAGTTAACATCAGGCATTAAATAGAGATCCGAAATCGTACAAATAAATGCCAATTTTGTACATATTTTTTAAAGAGAATCATCTTCTAAATGGTTTTTGAAGGTTTTTAGTCCTTTATTTTTTCCTTGTATTATATTGGAATTTTTATGAAGAATAGTGTACATCGAATTTGATTTGGGGGCGCTAATTTGCAGTGATATAAAAAAGTATCGCTATGAAAATTATACACAAAGTAGTCTCTTTCAATTTTTATTTTCTTTTCTTTCTGATTTTCATTTCATGTGAAAAATTAAGTAGCAGTGAAATCGAGGGCAAGCAAACTATAGAAGAATTTATTCCACTACAATATGGGGGCTTAGTCAAATGGGGAAAGGAAAATAGTTCTATTCCTAGGACGGTAAAAAATGGTGAAATTAAAAGCGCAAATAATGATTTTGATTGGACAGCAGGGTTTTTCCCTGGCAGCTTGTGGTATATCTTTGAAATGACCCAAGACGAGGTTTGGGCCAAAGAAGCAAGATATTTCCAAAGCTTGCACAAAGAAATGAAACACTTTAGAGGATCTCATGACTTAGGGTTTGTTTTTAACAATTCTTATGGACACGGATATAGACTTACTGGTGACGAGAAGTTTTTGGATGTACTTATTGAAGCTGGCGATGTATTGATAGAAAGATTCAACCCTATCGTGGGAGCGATCCAATCTTGGGATGTGGATAGAGGATGGCAAAGCCAAAGAGGCTGGACTTTTCCAGTCATCATTGACAACATGATGAATCTCGAACTTCTATTTAGGCTCTCTGAATGGACTGGAGACGAAAAGTATAAGAAAGTAGCAATAGCGCATGCCAATACTACAATGAAACATTTTTTCAGAAATGATTTTAGCTCTTTTCATGTAGTGGATTTTGATACTAATACAGGAGAGCCTCTTGGGTACCAGACAGCGCAGGGATATTCTGATGAATCAAGTTGGGCGCGCGGTCAGGCTTGGGGTTTGTACGGTTTTGTTAGTGTTTATGAATTCACTGGAGAAGAAGTTTATTTGGATTTGGCGGAAAATATTGCTGAGTATTATTTGAATCATAGCCATTTGCCATCTGATATGATACCGCATTGGGATATGAGTTTGACTCCAACTGCAGAAGTCCCAAAAGATGCTTCAGCTGCTGCTATTGTTGCTTCAGCCTTGATTCAATTGGACAAGCATTCTCCAAACGGATATCTGAAAAAAGCAAAGCAGATCATTTCAAACCTCTGTTCAGAGAGGTATTTGGCAGAGATCGGAGAAAATCACCATTTTTTGATCAAACATAGTACAGGAAGTATCCCGCACAACGAAGAAATAGATGTGCCTCTTAATTATGCTGACTATTATTTTTTGGAAGCACTTCACAGATTAAAGGAAATAGAAAATAACCAAAACAATAATTAATAAACCTAAAAGAACATGAAGACACATTACTTTAAAATTATTGGTCCATTTATGCTCTGCTTATTGCTGAGTATCAATGTCCAAAATCAACTACACGCGCAAACCAATAAAACAGTAAGCGGGATAGTAATCGACAGTAACACTAAGGAGGGCATCCCTGGGGTAAATGTGATAGAAAAAGGAACCTCCAATGGCACAATAACTGAAATTGACGGGAGCTTTACAATTTCTCTTACTACAAGTAATCCAATAGTTGAATTTACATTTATCGGTTATTCTAAACGAGAAATCAACATAGGTAACCAAACAATGCTGGATGTAGAGTTGACCGAAGATATTTCTGAACTGGGAGAAGTGATTGTAGTGGGTTACGGAACTCAACAGAAAGCTAACCTTACGGGTGCTGTTTCAACAGTAAGTAAAGAAATGATCGAAAATAGACCAGTTCCCAACCTAGCAACTGCACTACAAGGGACAACTCCTGGTCTCAATGTGACTAGAAATACGGGCCAACCAGGTGCCGAAGGGATAAATATTCAAGTCAGGGGAGCTACTTCTGCCAATGGAAATGTAAATCCATTGTTGATGGTAGATGGAGTGCCCGCTCCGTTGTTTACGATGCAAACCTTGAATCCTAACGACATTGAGTCGGTAACAGTCTTAAAAGATGCTGCTGCTGCTGCTATTTATGGTGCTCAAGCGGCAGGTGGAGTGATATTGGTCACAACAAAAGCAGGTAAATCTGGAAAAACTGTTTTTGAATATTCCAATCAGATAGGTACTGAATGGGCACTTAATGTTCCAGGAAGATTGTCATTGTTAGAGGAAGCAGAGTATTCAAATTTGGCTAGAGCAAATCGTGGGCTAGCACCTGAATTCAACGACGAGGCACTACAATTTATTAGAGATGGAGTGGAGTTTGTACCTGACCCAAACAATCCAAATAGATGGATAACATTCAATCAGCAAAGTATTAGAGATCAAGTATTGAGGGACAATTCACCTATGCAAACGCATAATTTCAGCGCCAGAGGTGGAAATGAAAAGACCAATTTCTTGGTATCAATGGGGTATTATGAAAAAGCAGGTGTTTTCAAGGTTGGTCCCGATAACTTCAATAGATACAATGCAAGGATTAATCTAGGTACAGCGCTAACTAAGCATATTAGATTGGACTCTAGAATTGCATATACGCAACACAATACTGAAGCACCTTCGGTAGGAGCAAGTGGATATGGATTGCTCCAGCAAGTATATCAAGCAAGAGTTAGATTCCCTATTTTCATGCCTGATGGAAGGTTGTTTGGAGGAGCTGGAACTTCTGGGAACAATTCTTATGCGACTTTGTCAGAAGGTGGATATGACAATACTTCCAGAAATGATTTTGATGGAGTATTTACTGCTACTGCGAAAGATTTTGTCAAAGGTCTTCAGATTCGTGCTATCTATGGGCGTCAATATAGAACACTGGACAGGGATCGATTTGCGCGAACGGTGAATCTATGGGACAGAGGTGGTGAAAACCCAGCTTTTATACTTAATAACCCCAATGTTTACGAACTTACAAAACAACGCATACTGAATACAAGTTTTCAAATGTTGGCTGACTATGACTTGGAAATTAGTGAAAAACATAAATTTCACGTATTGGGAGGGTATCAGTATGAAGACTATAGGTTTACTTCACTTTTTTCACAAGCCAGAGCCTTGATCAGTAATGATCTTCCTTCTATCAATCTGGGAGATGAGAACTCAAGAATAACAAACGAAAATATCAATACTACAGCGAATCAGTCTGTTTTTGGGAGACTGAATTATAGTTATGATGGAAAATACTTAGTTGAGGCAACTGTCAGGGGTGACGAAAATTCAAGATTAGCTCCTGGATTAAGATTCAAAGTATTCCCCTCAGCATCTGCAGGCTGGAATATCCACAGAGAGGGTTTCATGCAGGATAATTTAAATTTCATATCAGAATTAAAGTTAAGGGCATCATGGGGAAGACTTGGGTCAGCTTTGGCCCCGGATATCATTGGGTCATATGATTACCTTAGTTTGTTAGCAAGAGGCTCTTCTTTGGTCATGGGAGGTTCTGAGCAGCGTACGACTTATTTTTGGGAAAATAGAGTGCCATCTTCCACTTTGTCATGGGAAACCATAGAGACTTTCAATTACGGAACAGACATGGGTTTTCTTGAAAATAAGCTCCAGATAAGTTTTGACTATTATATCAAGCATAATAGAGACATGCTGACTCCATTACAATTGCCTGGTACATTTGGAGTAGGTACTCCAAGAATCAATAATGGTGTTTTGAAATCATGGGGTTGGGAATTAGAGATGCAGTACAGAAATAAAATTGGGGATGATTTTAGCTACAATGTTGGTTTCAATCTTTCAGACAACAACAATCGTCTTGTTGAATTTTCCGGAAGAAATGTAGTCAATTTGGGTCTGAACAATATAGTGGAAGGTTATCCTTTAGGTACAATATGGGGTTATCAGACAGCTCCTGGGTATTTTTCTTCTATCGAGGAAGTGCAAAACTCTCCGTTTCAAGACAATAATGCAGGTGTAGGCGATATTAGGTATATCAACCAAGATGGGGACAATAGAATTACTCCAGGTAGAGGCACAACGGATGATCCAGGAGATATGACCTTGTTGGGATCTACTCAGCAAAGATTGCTTTTTGGATTAAATGCTTCTGCAAACTATAAGAATTTTGACTTTAGTATTTTCTTTCAAGGCGTAGGAAGAAGAAGTTTTTTACCAACGAGAGATATGATTGCTCCATTGATGCAAGGATGGTTTATGCCAATGGAGCACCATAGGGATTACTGGACTCCAGAAAACCCAGACGCTGCATTTCCTAGACCTTTTTTGAATGGTTTTCATAATTACCTTCCTTCAGACAGATGGGTGCTAGATGGAAGTTATATCAGGTTGAAAAATATTCAAATTGGATATTCCTTCTCTCCTTCTTTGCTTCAAAAAGCAAAAATATCCCGAGCCAGAATTTTTGTAACAGGTCAAGATCTATGGACAAAGACAAATATGGGTGTGTTCAACGGCGTTTTTGATCCAGAAAACACCAATAATGTAAGAGCTGATTATCCATTTTTTGGAACATTCGCTGGTGGCATCAATCTGACATTCTAATTCAAATCCTAAATTAACTGAAATCATGAAAATCAAATATATATTACCCATTGCTTGTATGTTGACCTTAGGAGTCATATCCTGTGATGTAGAAAGACTCCCTGAAACACAAATTACAGATCCCACATTTTGGAGAAGTGAAAATGATATCAGAATGGCTGCCAACTACATGTACACTTTTTTGCCAAATTTGCCAGTAACCACTGACGTGTGGTCTGATGATGCATTTGGAATAGGTCCTCACCCCATCAGTGATGGAACAAGGCTTCCACCATCTACTGACGGAAGCTATAATACCCCATATAATTTAATCAGAGCAGCAAACAATATTCTTCAGAAAGGGCCTCGCGTCTTGGAGTTTGGTGTTTTAGAGGAAAATTTGAATTGGTATCTTGCTGAAGCTAGATTCTTTAGAGCATGGGCTTATTTTGGCTTGGTGCAACGTTATGGAAATGTACCATTGATTTTAGAAACCTTGACCGAAAATGACGAAAAACTGTTTGCTCCAGCTGATCCACGTGAATCTATTGTGGAAACTATTTACTCTGATTTGGATTTTGCAATTCAAAATTTGAGAACACCTGCACAATTAGGAGAGACTGGGTATGGAAGGGTTTCTAATACTACTGCAATGGCATTTAAATCTAGGGTGGCACTATTTGAAGGTACTTTTGCAAAATACCACCAAAAAGGAGATGCAAATAAACATTTGACAATGGCCGTAAATGCAGCCAAAGCATGTATTGAATCTGGACAGCATGATTTGTTTCCATCTTATTTTGAACTGTTTCAATATGAAGGAGAAGGAAGATCAAACAGAGAAAATATCCTTGTAAGGCAATATGGTATTTCCTTGTCTGATGCAGTTTTGATTCACAATGCACAGCGAACTTTGGAAACTGGAGCGGCAAATCCAACCAAAGCCTTGGTGGATTCTTACCTGATGGTAGATGGATTGCCTATCGATAAATCTCCATTGTATCAGACACCTACTAAGATCTTAGATGATTTTGAAAATAGAGATCCAAGATTGAGCGCGACATTGTTCAAACAAGGAGATCCATATATTGGTACCATGCCTATTTTCAATGTCCCTAATCTATCATTTCAAAGAACTGGATATGCTAATAGACGATATGCAAATCCTACTGATTGGCAGAATTCCCGTTCATTCATTGATTATTCTATCATTCGATATGCTGAAGTCTTATTGAATTTTGCTGAAGCAACATATGAACTCAATGGAAGCATTTCTGACCAAGAGTTAGATGAAACTATCAATAGGTTGAGAACTAGAGCTGGGATATCCCATCTTTCCAATGCTTTCGCTTCGCAAAATGGACTTGATATGAAAGAGGAAATCAGGAGAGAGCGAAGAGTGGAGCTCGCTTTGGAAGGATTCAGATATTGGGATTTGATCAGATGGAAAACTGCCGAGATTGAACTTCCAAAACCTGTTTTGGGTAACTTCTATTTTGAAGAAGAGTTTGGTACAGCTGTTACTCCCGATGTCAATGAAGATAATTTTATCGTAGTACAAAGAGCACAAAATAGGAGCTTCGATCCAACTCGAGATTACTTATGGCCACTCCCAATCAATGAATTAGGCTTGAATCCAAGTCTTCAACAGAATCCAAATTGGTGATTTCGATCAAGTAAGTATTTGGAAATCTCAGGGAGTGAGGCTTGATGCCACAGCTCCTTGAGACTTTTTTGTAAATGTATTAACACAACCAAATCACTCGTGGAAAAAAAATTGTGATGGACTTCTGAGAGTGGTATCTTGAGCAAAAAAAACTTAACCATGAAAAACCTTTTATCAATTCTTTGTTGCTTTATTTTCATCATTGCTTTGGCTTCATGTAAGAACTCCACAGATGAATATAAAATCAAAGTAACTAGTTCCGTAAAACATCCTTTGGCAATTATAAGTGTTTCTAAGGAAGATCTGCCAGAGTTGTTTGATAGGTATTTTGAAGGGAACTTAAGTGTTGTTGAAAAAGATAGTGATTTGGTTATTACTTATCAATGGATGGATGACGAATTGTTGCTTGGGGTGAGCCTTGAGGCTGGAGAAGTAAAATCCATCTCGATCATGCCAAGTTCAGATCCTCAAAGCGAACAGAAAATCAGCACATTTGCCAGATTTGTACCAGAGAGGACAGATGACTTTGCCTGGGAAAACGACAAGGTTGCATTCCGAACTTATGGACCCAATGCCAGGGATTTGGTTTTGGAAGGAAAAAGTGGTGGGACTTTATCGTCCGGAATAGATGCATGGCACAAAAAAGTGGACTACCCGATCATAGACAAATGGTATGACAAAGAATTGAATACACCAGGGACTTACCATAAAGATGATGGAGAGGGAGCTGATTTTTACCATGTAGGAAGCAGTAGAGGAGTAGGGAGTTCTGGGTTTTGGGCTGGAGACACGCTCTTTGCAGCAGTGAATTTTACCGATTATGAAATCTTGGAAAATGGTCCATTGAGAACGGTTTTCAGACTTCACTATGCACCTTATGAAGCAAATGACTTGAAAATCAAAGAGACAAAGACAATCAGCATTGATCTAGGAAGTCATTTCTCCAAATATGAAATTGAGTTTGAGGAGATGAATGGAAAAGAGCTTCCGTATCTTACTGCTGGTATTACTTTGCATGAAAAGAAAGGAGAAGTTTTTGTCAATCCCGAGCAAGGTTATTTTGCGCAATGGGAGCCCATGTCTGGGACAGAAATCGGTACCGCTATTGTTGTGACTAGTCCTATAGAAGGTTTTCTGGAGCATGTATCTGAGCATATAGATCAAAGTCAACTTTTGGTGAATATTAGGAAAAATAAAAATCTTGTATCCTATTTTGCTGGGTTTGCATGGGATCAAGCTGGTGAGATTACCACCAGATCAGAATGGGAAAAGTCCCTTTTGGAGTTTTCGGAAAGACTCAAAAACAAACCTAAAATTGAAATTTTAAACTGATTTACAGATGAAAAAAATAATATTTCTATACCTTTTCTTAACAATGTTAGGAGGGTTTGCCTGTACCAATAAAGAGGGCGATGATGATGAATGGGAAAAGTTAATCGAAAGCGAGGCTAAAGCTGCAGCTGAACAATACAAGTATTTGTATTCCCAAACCCCAAAGGATCGCATGCCGAAAACCTATTATCCTCAAGAAGCTAAATTGGAATCGTCCTCGACTTCTTGGTGGACTTCAGGGTTTTTCCCTGGGACATTATTTTACATTTATGAACTCACAGGGGACCAAAAAGTCCTTGATCTTGGAGTCGAAAAACTTGAGATTCTAGCAAAAGAACAGCACAACAAAGGCACGCACGATTTGGGATTTATGCTCTATTGTAGCTTCGGAAATGCCGATAGACTAAATCCCAACGATGACTACAAAAACATAATGCTCACAGGGGCAGAGTCTCTGGCGAGCAGGTACAATGAAGATGCTCAAGTAATCAGGTCTTGGGATCATGGCAAGTGGCAATTCCCTGTAATCATAGACAACATGATGAATTTGGAATTTTTGTTTTGGGCAAGTGAGCAAAGTGGTGATCCTAAATACAAGGACATCGCTATCAAGCATTCCAACCAAACTATAAAGAATCATTTCAGAGACGATTATAGTTCTTATCATGTCATTGACTATGACCCCGCCAATGGAGAGGTTTTGGCTAGAGAGACAGCACAAGGTTTGCATGATGAATCCGCCTGGGCTAGAGGGCAGTCGTGGGCATTGTATGGATATACTACGATGTATAGACTCACCAAAGATGAAGCTTACCTTTATCAGGCAAAGGCAATTGCGGAGTTTATTTTTTCCCATCCAAATCTTCCTGAAGACTTGATCCCCTTTTGGGATTTTGATATCACAGAGCAAGCACAGGAGAAAAGAGATGTTTCTGCTGCTGCTATCAATGCTTCAGCCCTATTGGAATTGGCAAAGTATGTTTCTTCAGAACAAGCCGATGACTATGTCGATAAGGCTAAGATTATCCTAAAAAACCTTTCTTCTGATCCATATAGAGCAAAGGAAAATGAAATTGGAGGATTCTTGTTGAAGCATTCAGTTGGGCATTTCAAAGCAAACTCAGAAGTGGATGTGCCGCTGACTTATGCTGATTACTATTACATAGAAGCATTGCTTAGATTGAAAAAATGGTACTAGATTAATTTATACCTTTAATCAGTACCTATAAGATTTCATAATTGAATTAGGTAATATTGAATATTCTCTATTGGCATGTGCCAATAGAGAATTTTTTTTGAAGGGAATACTTAGGAATCATTATTGAAAAGACTTTAGCAAACCAGTTTATCGACCTCTCTTGATAGCTTTTTTGGTGATTTGGAAATCATCACCAAAGATGGTCAAGTAATACATTCCATTTTTTTGACCATTTAGGTCCACTTCAAAAGAATTTCTATTAATACCATATTCTTCCAAAATAGTATTCCCTAGCCTGTCTTTTATTATAGCCCCTCTTATTATTTTGTCACATTGGACCGTTCCCATATTTGATGTTGGGTTAGGATACAGTAATACGGATGGTGCATTTATAATGACTTCGGGAACATGTTCAGTTTCGACATCATCAAGAAGGTATTCAAACTTGGGTTTTTGTGATTCGTTTACACTTTCTTTTGAGGCAAACGATGTATATACGTTTGATTGAGTTGATTTTATTCTGAAACTGTAAACTTGCGGTTGGTCAGCATTTTTCAATATTTCCGTCAAATCAAAAGTTACATATCCTGCTTCGTTTGTTCCAGGTTGAGACATTATCAATTCGCCTTCTTTGGGAGCATTATTCCAAGTTAATCCAGAAGAACCGTTTCCTGCCCAGTTGCCATTTCCTTCCTCCCAGTTGTTGTCATTCAATAAATACAATTCCCAATTGGTGTTCGCAGCTGAGGATAAGCTATAAAGTTTCAATTGACCAAATATGGGATTGCTCTCCAATTCCCCAAGGTCAAATTTGAGATAAGCTTCTCTTTGGTATCCACCTACTTGGCTGGCCAAAAAACCAGCACTACCGTAGTTTTTGTCTTTTGCGTCACCATTGGCATCCAAATCTTGGATAAAAGTATCGTCTATAGGTAGGATTCCTATCAAATTCTCTTCTGGGATTACTTTTGGGTAGGCCATAATCACTGGTCTATATTCAATTGTCTGGTGCTCTCTCGAAGAAAATTGTGCATCTGTAGTGCTTCCAAAAGTAGTCGAGGTAATTCTAATACTTAGTTTTTTGTCTGAGTCCAAAGCTTCAATAATATCAATTGGGATAGGGAATTTCACGAAAGAGCCTGCTGGTACACCTTGGGTTTCGGCGATCACAGAGCTGCTAGAAGGTTTGTTGCTCCATGTCAGACTGGTTTCTGACCAATTATTATCTTCTACAAGATGAAACTTCCAAGTTGTTTGATCTACTGTTGTGTTGGCATTATTCACACGAATTTGTAGCATTACTGAGTCCAAAAGTGATGGAAGGGGACTTAGGTCAAGTTTTATAAATGCTTCCCTAGCCCAGCCTACACCGTCGTTTTTCACAACTAGATTGCCTGTGGGATAGTTTGTGGATGCGTAGCTTCCATCTCTGACAAAAGCATCTTCAATGGCAATTAGATTGACAGGTTCAGCTACTTCTTCATAGTCAGGAGAATCCAGATTAATTTCAGTTTCTATACTGCTACCTGCCAAATCCCCAGATGGCAATGTTATTTCAGCCATTTTGAAAGTTTCATTGTTCGGGAATTTGAGGCCAATTCTCAAGTTGCTTTGTAATAACTGAGTAGGGTCAGCTGCCACTATTTGTGCAGAAGAGGTGTTTGGTGATTTTATTAGAAGGATGCAGGGATGGTTGGATTTAATTACAAAGTCACCAAACTCCAATTCTCCAGCATGATGAAATACCACTTGAATGATATCCAATCCCTGATGGTAAACTGCTTGGATAGAATCAGTGTTGGATAAAATTTGGAGGTTTTGATGGTCATAATTGGCAACCTGACTAGGTGTGTCCAGCCCTGGTACCACTATATAAGCATAGTTACTTTGACTGGGATTGATTCCATGATCTATCCATAGCTTGAAAACCTCTGCTGAGATTGATTCAGATGATTGTGTTTGGTTGATACTACTCCATGAACCAGTTTGTGTTTGGTTTGCGATTTTGATGTTTGATGTTTCTGGAAAAATATATCCTATTTTTCCATGCCATATCCAATCTATCCCTGAAGAAAAATGGTGGGAACCATTTGACAATTCTTGTTCCTGCTGATTTTGTGAAATGGTAACCGATCCTTTCAACAATGATTGGTTGATACTTGTATTCAAGTTTTGGCTGGCATTGGATGCTATTCCTGCGCCCAAAGCCACTACTTCATCATCGAAAAAGAACCATGATTTTTTTGCTTTGGTCTGATAATCATCTAGCCTAAAAGTACTGACACCAAATAATCCATCGGAAACGCCGCCCACAAAAGTGGTTTTACCGGGATTGTTTCCCCAAGCAGGCCTAGATGGATAATTAGTGTTTTCGGGAATTGTCGTTCCAGGGATTTTATTCCAATCCCAAACCGGAAATATATTGAAATATTCATCACCATCTACAGCTATGAAGTTTGAACCCTCGGTCAGGTAATGTCCCTTGATATTTTCCCCGTTTCCCATTTCAGTTTTGACTGTTCTAGTGGAGACAGAATTTACCGAAAACATATACTTAGACCTATGATGTACAGTGTAGTCAGATCTCCAGTAATGTATATTGCTTGGCTCGATGGCGATATCCAATGGTAGTTGTCCTTTCATGGCATGTATAGCAATATCATATTCATCTTGGTGTATTTCCAGATCAAAATTTCTTACTTGCTCAATCAGTCCGACATCTGACCTGGTGGCATTTACTCTACTGATTCCTCGACCGAATGCATTGTAATCAGCATAAGCACCTCGCGAGGTTTTGATGAAGCCTTTTCGTGTAAAATCTGAAATGATTGCAACTTTCTCTGCTGGAATGGCATATTGCGTCCCTGTAGTATTCACTGCGATATTCCTTATTCCAGACAAATATTCTCTTCCATACCCATAGATGTAGAGTTGTGGGCCATGGGCTCTGTAGGAATGGTCGCTTTGGATACCTTCGCCAGTCGTAACAAATATTGAGTTGGCAGATTGAGTGACAGCATGATTCAACAAATCCGCATCTTCTAGTAAGCAAGCACGCATAATGAAATGCTGGCAAATATCAGTAAGGTTTGAGCCATCTTTTCCCGGAGTAGTGGTGATAGGTACACTTTTGAGCATCCACGACATCATTGCAGTTTCCAGTTGGTTGCTTATTCCATTGCTACTTTGCCTCATGCTGATTAGAATCCTTCCTACCTCAAGCGGAACACTGATGCTTCTATACCACCAATTAGTAGAAGTAGGTTCAGGATTTAAATTCGTCCAATATTCCATTGAAGACACAATTTTTGAATGCAGGTTACTGTCTTCAAAATACTTGCTGGAGTTTCTAGTGTAAGCTTTGGTTAAGATGCCGATCCGCTTGATATGGTTGTCAGGTGACCAGTTGGTCTGTGATTGGTCTGAATAAGATATATCAGGCCATGAACCGTTTGGTTGAAGGCTACTGAGTAGATTGGCCACATTTGCATCTAAGTTGGAAGTAGATGGAGTATTTTGATAGTCATCAAATATCCTACCCATGATTGTTTGAAAATCATCATTGGGTAACCCAAATATATTTAGTTGGATACCGATCCAAAATACTACAAAGAAGTATAGCTTTTTATTCATTATAGGTTGGGTTTTGTGTTAAAGTCAATTTTTAGACTTCAATTTACAATTTGTACTTCCTTTCTATTGTATATTATTTGTTATGAATGTTCCAATATTATTCAACTCCAAAAAACTCGATAGAAGGACTATTCTAAGTTGATTCTAGAGAAAAATATGTATAAAAATGGAAGTAGGTTGTATGATTTTGGAAGAAACAAGGTCTTAAATCCCAGTTAATAAATAGAGAAACTCAATTTAGTCCACCAAATCTACTTTATTCAAATTTTTGATTTGGTAAAGTATGTCAAGTCAATTGGAAATACCAAAATCCAATTCACTTTTTCTTGCATAGCCATTCTAAAATTGAAACCTTTGCATATCAAGAAAACAAAACAAGTTTTGAGAAAATTTATCTTTTTGGCAATTCTATTACTGCCACTAGCGACAGAAGCCCAAATATTGAATATTGAAAGATCAAGGATCGAAAAGGACACTTCAAAGGTATTTATGTTCAAAGCCGTAGCTGGTCTGAATGTGTATAACAGAAGTGCTGCAGCCGATGATCCTGTAAATCTTTTTGGATACAATCTAGATGTTAATGCATTATACTATCCGGGCAAACATGGGTTTATGTTTATATCTAAGTTCGATTATTTGAGGATCAATGATTCTGATTTTTTAAATTTTGGGATGATGCACGGAAGGGTGAATTTTTTGAGGGAAAATGCAGCCAATTATGAAACATTCGTTCAATATTCCTTTGATAATTTCCGTGGACTCGATCCTAGATGGATTGCTGGTGGATCTGTAAGGCATACTTTTGTGAAAACTGATAAAATCACTTTGCTATTTGGAATAGGGGGGATGTATGAGTTTGAAAAATGGCAGGTTCCAAATTCCGATGATTTTGTTGAATTGAGTCTTTTCAAAAGTTCTAATTACGTTACTTTTAGAGCTACTATCAATGATTATGTAGATTTCAACATGGTCAATTACTATCAAGTAGGTTATGATAGAAGTATTTCTGGCTTTAGAAACAGAATCAGCAATTCGACTATTCTCAATACAAGGCTGAATGAAAAGTTTTCGATCACCAACACTTTTGAGATTTCTTATGAGGACAAGCCAGTAGTGCCTATTACAAATGTGATCTATGCTTTCAAAACGGGTCTCTCAATAAATTTTTAAAAAATTTAATATGACTATCCGCTTTCTTGCACTTAGCCAAACAATAGATTGTCGGATGAACGATTAGTGTGGTTCTGTGAACTGTTGTCTGCTGACGAGTATCCGCAATTTGCAAAGCTACTTATTACCTAACGTGCAACATTGCGGATATTCATAAAATTTAATTCTACACATAATCAGAGATTTGCTTAAAATTTATAATTGAAATATGCTTCCACCAAAGGCTAGTTTCCAATAATTTTATATCTTGCAGGGATGGAAAATTTTGTTGTTTCAGCTAGAAAGTATAGACCTTCCAATTTCAAAAGTGTAGTAGGGCAAAGCCATATTACGACTACTTTGAAAAATGCGATCAAAAACAATCATTTGGCGCAGGCATTTCTATTTTGTGGTCCAAGAGGGGTTGGCAAGACTACGTGTGCGAGGATTTTGGCGAAAACCATCAATTGCGAAAATTTAACTGCAGATTTTGAAGCTTGCAATGAATGTGATTCGTGTAAAGCTTTCAATAACAATGCATCCTTCAATGTACACGAACTAGATGCCGCTTCAAATAACTCTGTTGATGATATCCGAAATCTAGTAGAGCAAGTCCGCTATGCACCTCAGCAAGGGCAATACAAAGTGTATATCATTGATGAAGTTCACATGCTTTCGAATCAAGCCTTCAATGCTTTTTTGAAGACTTTGGAAGAGCCTCCCAAGTATGCTATTTTTATCTTGGCGACTACCGAAAAACATAAAATAATACCTACGATTCTCTCACGTTGTCAGATTTTTGATTTCAACAGAATCCAAATCAAGGACATTGCAGAACATTTAACCTATATTTCTTCGGAAGAAAAAATTGAATACGAAGACGAAGCCTTAAGATTGATTGCGACCAAAGCGGATGGGGCATTGCGTGATGCTTTGTCGATTTTTGATTTGATCGTCACCTATTCGGCAGGGAATAAGCTGACTTATCAAGAGACAATTTCTAATCTTCACATTCTTGATTATGATTATTATTTCAAGGTGGTGGATGCCCTTATCGCCGAAAGCATAGGACAAACCTTATTGATTTTTGATGAAATTCTGAAAAAAGGATTTGATGGACATAACTTCATCGTAGGACTCAATGAGCACCTTCGTGATCTTTTGGTTTGCAAAGATGAAGCTACAGTAGAGCTGATCGAAGTTTCTGAGGGTGCTAAAGCGCGCTATTTGAAACAATCAAAAGAGGCTTCGCTATCTTTTTTGCTATCTGCTATGAATATTTGCAATCAATGCGATATTCACTACAAGTCTAGCAAAAACCAAAGATTGCATGTGGAATTGGCTTTGATGAAACTTGCAAAGTTGAATCAAGCAATCTCCCTTGCGGTATTGGCACAAGAGGATGCAAAAAAAAAAGCCTAGCAGTACAGTCTGAATCTACAGCTTCAGCACCAAGTTTATTCAAAGAAGCAGCAAATCCTTTTGGTGGGAAAAAATCGCCTGTTCAAAAAACCATAGCAATACCATCTTCGATTCAGGATGCCAAAAAAATGGCAGCACAAAAGCCTGTATCTCTTGAATCAAAAGTAGAGGAGCCTGATATCAAAGCAGAAGTCAATCAGTTAGCAGAAGTATTTGATGAAAACAAGCTCAAGAATGTGCTGCATGATATGGTTGAAGAATATAGGAAAGACCACAAAAATCTTGAAGTGACTGTTCTAAAGCAACCTTACAAGCTTGAAGGAGAGCATATCACATTTTTCCTAAATGGTGAGATTCAGGAAGATATTTTCGCAAAAAATAGACCTGTTGTGATGAATATAATCAGGAGAAGGCTGAATAATTATAATGTGACCATTTCTGCACAAATCCAAGAAGATGCAGTCCCTGAAGGCAAGAGACTTTACACATCTTCAGATAAGTTGAATTATCTTTTGGAGAAACATGGGGCTTTGAGAGAGCTACAGCGTAAATTTGGCCTAGAGACAGACTTCTAAAAATCCAATCCAATCCCAAAGTTGATCAAGTTTTGAACTTGAATGGCAGGCCCCTGTGTATCATCAGACCTTGTAATCAATACCCTTTCGTCATATATCAACACGGTTTCGATTCTTGTAGTGATGAATCGATTCACCTTCATACTGATGACAGAATTCATGTTTACGACCAGATTTCCTAACTTTTCATAATTCGAAAATAGGTTTAGATCCATTTTCCACCTTATATTTTCCAATATTTGTATGTCTGTGGATGAAGTCAGAGACATCCCTGCTTCAGCACGTACCACTTCTCCTGGTATTATCCCAAATGCCCCTGCTCGGCTTAGAGAGTCATCCATTACAATTGTAAATCTACCAGTAAATGGTGAGCCAATAATGGAGATTCTATCCTTGTTTTTCATTTCTCTCTTGTAATTCAAACCTGTGGAGGATTGAATATATGCAGGAGCCAATAAATCAGATATTTTCGTTCTAGCATCTCTTTCAGCACCACTGGGTCTAAAATATCGATATCCAGAAAGTAGCTGTGTTCTAGCATCGATTTGTGTCGATAGATACCATTTGGGTGTAAGTTCTCGCCCGTATTTACTAATGAAAATAAAGTTGTCATTTGTTTTTCGGGTAGCAAACATCCTATCGCTTTGTCTGTTGAAACCAAAGTTGACTGTCAGGTTGCTATCCCATATTTTTTTGTCCTTTTGAAAATTCGCAAAAAGATTCACACCAGTATTTAAGGCCAAGTTGCTTGCTCCACCTGCAGACCAATTGGTCAAGCTCACTTGCTGTATGCTCAGGTTGAAATTCCCGCCTTTCTTCCAATATTTAGGTTGCTCAGGTCTTAATATGATTACAGAGTCGCCCAACATAATGATCGTTTCACCATTGATGATAAGAGTATCAGCAAGTTGTAAGTCATCTTGAGCCTGACTTTGTAGGGAAAAAGCGAACAAAGTAAATAAAAGTAAAAACAGCTTTTTGATCATGATTCAAATATATTTGACTTTTGTGATTTATGGTTTATAAATCGTCAGTTTTTGTCCGAGCTGAATATTATCACCATTAAGGTTATTCCATTTTTTGATTTCATCTACTCTCACACCATATTTTTGACTAATCCTAAACAGATTTTCTCCCTTGATCACTGTATGTACAATTCTTGAGGTGTCAGCGCTTTGCTTTACTTCTTGGCTCACAGGTGTTGGAGCTGTCTGTGCTTGGGTACTGTTTGTTGGACTTGATTGTTGTACAGTGGCGGGTTTGGTCGTTAGATTTTGTTGGTTTAGAGGAAGGATCTTAATATCCTCTCCTCTTTTTCTATGTTCTTGAAGGTTCAAAACCATACCCGGAACCAAGTGGTTGTCAACTCTGATTCTGTTCTTGGCCTTAAGTGAGGATAGTTTTATTCCGTATTTTTGGGAAATAGACCACAATGTTTCACCTTTCTTTACGATATGGACTTCCGTCTCTGCTTTGGTGTTTTTTGGAGCTGTGTAATAATATTCTCCAGCTTTTATTGGTTCTTTTTTACTTAAATCATTGATTCGGCGAAATTTTGCTTTTCTAATACCTATTTGATCAGTAAACTCATCTTGGGTAGTACTGATGGCAGCTTGTACAGCCTCGATATCATTGACCAATATCTGATTTGGTTGCGTTGCTTTAGAAGTATTGCCTGAGACTTTTGGATAGGTGTTTACTTGTCTTAAAGACTGACTATATCTAGTATCTTGATAGTTGATCTCAGTTACATTTTCAGTTGAAGCTGTTTGAGTAATTGCAGGAGTCGGAGCTAATCCGCTTTTCAGATAAATAATTGAATAAGGTCTATCTCCAGGGATATTCCCATTGCTAGTCCATTTGTTATATTCTTTAAGGTGAGCTTCTGTTACATTCAATCGAGAAGCTACAGCTTTTAGAGTAGTAGGCCCTTGAATGCTGATTTCCTCCAGATAGCCTGTATTTGACACCAATTGTACATTGTTTCCTTCAAAGGCAATTTTGTGTGCAAGGAATTTTTTGAAATACCAATGTGTATTTCTGTCAAGCTCTACTACTTTTTTATTATTGTATTGCGTACCAAAGTATGATTTCGCACCACCTAAACCCATCTGATATGCAACTAGTCCACACATCCAGTTATTGAATTGGGCATTGTTTTTCTTTAGATATCTAGCTGCCCCTTGTGTAGAGGATACGATATTTTTTCTTTCATCGATCTGACTATCGACACGGAGAAAAACTTCCTCTGCTGTTCCTTTTTTGAATTGCCAAAATCCTACAGCGTTTGAAGTCGAAACTGCATCAGCTATCAAACTACTCTCTTGGATTACCAAATATTTCAAGTCTGTAGGAACACCTCCATTCTGCAATTCACGCTCGACAATTGGCATATAAAGATTCACCCTTTCCAATTTCGTTTTGAAATAAGTAGGGTTTCTGTAAAGGGCATCCACGTCCAATTGTATTTCTCTTCTCACTTGCTCATTGAGTCGCAGCGTAAGATCGGCAAACCTTATCTCCTTTGGCACTTGTGGTGTTTGTGCCATTGCCTTACTGAAAGCCAGCAACAAAAAGATAGTAAGCAGGTTTCTGAAAATATAATTTAGTTTATTTTGCTTCATAATTTTCTCGCTAACATGATTCCGTCACGAATAGGAAGTAGTACATTCTCTACTCTCGGATCATCTTGCACCATTTTATTGTATTCCAATAATATTTTCGTGTCTTTGTCCACCTTTTTTCCTTCTTCCACCAGTATTTTCCCAGACCAAAGGACATTGTCAGCCAATATAATCCCTCCTGGATTCATTCTGTCAATGATTAGGTTGTAATAATTGATATAGTTTGCCTTATCAGCATCAATAAAAACCATGTCAAAATTCCCCTCTAAATTTGGGATAAGATCTAAGGCATTACCCAATTGGTAATCAATCTGATCAGCAAGTCCTGATTTTTCAAAAAATCCCCTAACCATAGGTGCAATTTCGTCATTGATATCCAAAGTGATCAATTTTCCATCTTTTCCCAAACCTCTAGCCATGCAAATACCTGAGTAACCGGTATATGTGCCGATCTCTAATATCACTTTTGGCCTCAAAAGTTTGGTAATCAGTTCCAGGGTTTTTCCCTGCAAATGCCCTGAAAGCATCCGTGGCATCATCACTTTGGTGTGTGTTTCCCGAGTGATATGCAAGAGTAATTCATCTTCATCCGAAGTATGGTTTTCACAATATGCCAATAGCTCAGGTGCTATAAATTCCATTTTATCTAGGTAAATAGGTAAGAAAACTTAATTGATCTAGTGCAAATACTTCATTTGCTATTTCTAATAGGTCTTCAGCTGTGGTTTCTCTTATGGTATCAAAGATACTGTCCAAAGAATCAACTTTGCCTTTGTCCAAGAGATTTTTACCAAAAACCAACATCAAAGCAGCATAATTTTCTTCCGCCATAGCCATTTGACCTATTGCCTGCTCTTTTGCCATGTGAAGTTGCATGATACCGAGTTTTTGCGTCCGCAATTTTTCCATTTCTTTCAAAACCAATTTCTTGGCACGATTAACAGTGTTTTCCTCAGTACCGAAAAAAATCCCCAAAAAACCTGTGTCAGAATATGTTTGATATGCTGATTCGACTGCATACACATATCCATGCTTTTCACGTAATGAAAGATTAAGCCTGGAATTCATACTTGGCCCACCTAAGATATTGTTCAAAAGATAAAGCTTAAACCTTTTCTGATCATAGATGGAGTAGGCCGGTTTGCCAATTGCACAGTGTGCCTGAGTGATGTCTTTTTCTACTACCTTGGATTTTGGGATGTATTGGTTATAACTACTTCTGATGTAAAGACTCCTCTTGGCAGGGATAGAAGACAGATATCCTTCGACCTGGTTTAGAACTTTCTTGAAAGTGATATTTCCCACTACCGAAAAAACGATGTTTGTGGTATCCATTCGGCTAGAGATAAAATCAAAAAAATCCTGTTGGCTAAATTTCCCTACTGTTTCCTCTGTCCCAAGAATATTTCTGCCCAAAGCATGTCCTTCAAACACCAACTCGTCAAATTCATCCTGAATGGCATCTTCGGGAGAATCTCTGTACATCGCCATTTCTTCTAAAATGACTTGCCTCTCTTTTTCGATTTGCTTTTCGGGAAAAGTACTGTTGAATGTAATATCACAGAGCAATTCAGCTGCTTTGTTGAAATGTTCTTTTAATATAGTGGCATAAAAACAGACCTTTTCCTTTGTCGTATAAGCATTGAGCTCACCTCCAAGAGACTCTAGGCGATTGATTATATGAAACGCTTTTCGTTTTTTGGTTCCTTTGAAAGCCATGTGTTCCCAAAAGTGCACAAGACCTTCCTGTTCTTTGGATTCATCTCGGCTGCCAATATTCAATATGAAACCTGAATGAACCATCCTTGTGTGTGGTACTTCCATATGGATGATTCTGATTCCGTTTGGTAATTCTTTGAGGTTGTATTGCATCAGTAATGTTTTCGCAATTAATGTACAAAATTATAATAGTTTTTGAGTTGTTGGAGTTAAAGAAAGGTTTACTTGATTGGTTTTCAAAAAATAGTAATGAAAGAAGTGAAAATTTTGATAAATCTCCGTTTTGAACTCTTGTAAAAATCTCCGATAGGGAAGGATAGAAGAAATAGTAAAAGTATATTTGTAATTCTATGGAGGACTATTAAAAACACTTATATAAATTGTTTTTTCTAACCCTTGGTTTAAGTCTTCACAGACTAATAGAATTCAATCTTATTAGGAGAAAATAGACTCGTCAATAAACTCTTGTAGATTGTTTTATTTCACAAAAAAAATCTAAAAAAATCGATTAAAATGAAATATAACCCGCTTTCAAAAGAATTTTACATCAAGAATCGTAAAAAACTGGCAGAGAAATTACCAACGAAATCTGTCGCAGTGTTTCATTCCAATGATATCATGCCAACGAATGCTGATGGAACGATGCGGTTTAGGCAGAATAATGATATTTTTTACTTGAGTGGAATTGACCAAGAAGAATCTATATTGGTGATTTGTCCAGATTTCCCAAATCCAGACATGAGAGAAATCTTGTTTGTAAGAGAGACTAACGAGCATATCGCAATTTGGGAAGGTCATAAATATACCAAAGAAGAGGCTTTTGAGGCTTCAGGGATTAAAAATGTCCAATGGGTGACAAATTTTGACAGTGTTTTCAACAGCTTGATGGCTTTGAGCGAAAATGTATACTTGAATACTAACGAACACCTTCGAGCAGATGTACAAGTACAAAGCAGGGATGCTCGATTTATCAATAGTTGCAAAGAGAGATATCCGCTTCATACTTATCGCAGAGTGGCTCCTTTGATGCATCAGCTGAGAGCTGTAAAGGAACAGGAAGAAATTGATCAGCTACAGATTGCATGTGATATTACTGAAAAGGGATTTAGAAGAATCCTTTCTTTTGTAAAACCTGGAGTAACTGAATATGAGATAGAAGCTGAATATATCCATGAATTTATCAGAAATAGGAGTAAAGGATTTGCTTACGAACCTATTATCGCTTCTGGTGCAAATGCTTGTGTGTTGCACTACATCGAAAATAAAGAAATCTGCAAAGATGGTGACTTAATACTGTTTGATGTAGGGGCGGAATATGGCAACTATAATGCAGACATGTCCCGAACAATCCCTGTCAATGGTAAATTCACCAAAAGACAAAAATCCGTTTACGACGCTGTCCTACGTGTACAAAGGGCAGCAATGGATATCTTGAGACCTGGAGTGAATATTCAAGAATACCACAAAGAAGTGGGCTTGATTATGCAGTCGGAATTGGTGAGCTTGGGGCTCATAGACCAAACAGATATCAAAAATCAAGACCTAAAATGGCCAGCATACAAAAAATACTTTATGCATGGCACTTCTCACCATTTAGGTTTGGATGTTCATGATGTTGGGACTATGTATGAAGCGATAACACCGGGGATGGTTTTCACCGTAGAGCCAGGGATTTATATTCAAGAGGAAGGTTTGGGGATTAGATTGGAAAATAATATCGTCATCCAAGAAAATGGCTACCTTGACCTGATGCGCAATATCCCAATAGAAGCGGAGGAGATTGAGGAACTGATGATGAAAGGGTGAATTTAGAAGGATTAAGAAAAGAAGGCTCCTAAAGGTGGGGAAGCAGCGAAGTTTTGGGAGATCCGCGACATAATGTAAAAGATTCAAGAAGGACGAGATAGACACAAGATATAAGTGTGCTTTCAACGACTATGTCACCTCGATCCCGAAAGCATTATGGGGAGAGGTCTCGTCCCTTTTTGAAACTAGAAAGTTAAAGTTGAAGTTGGGGTGTGAAATTCAGGATGAGATTTCTCCCTTTAGTAGAAATGACTTGCCTTTAAAACGAGGAGTTAAGTTTAAGAAAAGTGTCAACTATTTTCAGGACATGACAAAAGAAGCAAAGCCTGTCCCGGTGAAAATCGGGAAGACGAGACAAAGTCGCCTCGATCCCGAAAGCATTCGGGAGGAGCCGGTCCCGCAGAATTGCTGCAAGGTCTCTTTACTTGGGCTATGAGGCATTTAAGAGGATTGAAAACTAAAGGAAAACAATGAATAAAGTGTAAAGTGAAATCTTGGGGTTCTTTATGGTTAATTTTTGGGAAATTATTTTTTCACGCTTTGTGACCTTCAAAAATTCATATGTTTTATATGGTTTGAAACCTGTGATTCATGTTTTTAACCTATTTATTTTTTTAAATTAAATAATTTAAAGATGTGCTTTACTAAAAAATATTTTGAACTAATGTTTTGAATCAATATTCTTGTGAGAACATTTTATAAACTAATAAATTCCTACTTATGAAAAAGTATCTATCAATCATTTCAGAACTAATAGGGATGAAGCATTTAGTATTTCTAATTGCATTTTTGTCAATCTCCATTTACAGTGCTATTGCTCAAGAAAGCAGAGAAAAGGAACTGATTTATAGAATAGGGGCAGGGCCTGGGATTGAAGGGAATGCTGGTTTGTGGACGATAAACTTGATGAATGAATTGAGTTATTATGCCACACCTAGGTTTTCAATCAATCCATCTTTTACTTTTATGGCATCAGTTGAAGATTTTGACTTAAGTGGAAGGTATTGGAAACCTATGATGAATGGAGAAAATATGGAAACATTTGTAGCCAGTCTATTTACAGATGTAAGATTCCAATATGATATTATCAAGACCAAGAATGATTTTAGACTTGGCATTGGCTTTGGTCCATCCTTCCAATATGGAGGCGATGGAATTCATGGCGGCTGGGTTTTGAATTATGAAGGAGAGTATGCTAGTCGTTGGATAGTGGAGCGACATGCTAGGTTGGGATATGTGACACAAGTGACGTTTGACTGGTCAGGAAAAAATATCAACCGAAGAAATACATTGGGAGTAAGCATGTCTTCATTTGAAGGCTATTGGCCTTACTATTTGAATGTAAATTATAGGTTTGGTTTTAAATTATGATTAAGTCTGAAAAAGAGTATAATGCTCTTATAGTAAGGATTGAAGAATTGCTTTCTAATCCTGTTAATATAGAAAACACAGATTCCAAAAATTATATAGAATTGAACTTACTCTCTGATATGGTGGCTGACTTTAAAGAGAAGTACTTTTCTATACAGACACCTACATTATCAGAGGCAATTAGGCTTCGCATGCAGGAATGGTAGAGGATTAAGAAAAAAAACTCTTAAAACTTTCGAGTGATCTGTAAAAAAAATAATTATTTAAAACCTTCGAGGTTTTAAAAACCTCAAAGGTTAAAAAAAGCCGACTCCTCACGAAGTCAGCTTTTTTAGTATTTCTAAATTTTAAATCTAAGATCTTAAATCTAAAATATAATTAACCAATAGACACTCTCTTGAATGCAGCTACAGTCATTCCTTTGCTTACGCTATCAAGGTACTGAGCGATAGTTTGGCTGCTATCTTTTACGAATTGCTGGCTCAACAAAGTATTTTCTTTGTAGAACTTGTTCAATTTACCCAAAGCGATTTTTTCAAGCATTTCTTCAGGTTTACCTTCTTGTCTTGCTTGGTCTTTACCAACTTCGATTTCTCTTTCTACAGTAGTAGCATCTACACCGTCTTTGTCAACTGCTACAGGGTTCATAGCAGCAATCTGCATTGCTACATCTTTACCTGCTTCTTCAACGTCCGCACCGCTAGTGCTTGTTAAAGATACCAATACACCTAGTTTACCATTAGAGTGTATATAAGGAACTACAGCTTCACCAGTGACGATTTCATAATGAGAGATTTCGATTTTCTCACCAATCTTACCAGTCATTTCAATGATTTTTTCTGCAGTAGTGATGTTCTCATATGGCAATGCCAAGATTTGCTCTACTGAAGTAGCATTGTTTGAAGTAGCAAGGTCTAGAAGTGTGTTAGCGAAAGCAACAAACTCTTCGTTTTTAGCCACGAAGTCAGTCTCACAAGTCAAAGAAAGCAAAGTTCCTGTAGCACCGTCAGCACTTACATGCGTTACGATAGTACCTTCTTTGGTTTCTCTGTCAGCTCTTGAAGCAGATACTTTTTGACCTTTTTTTCTAAGGATGTCAATAGCTTTTTCGAAATCTCCTTCAGCTTCGGTAAGGGCTTTTTTACAGTCCATCATACCAGCTCCGGTCATTTGTCTCAATTTATTTACTTCTTGTGCAGTAATAGCCATTTTTTAGTCAATTTATTAGATTAAACTTTATTCTATTTCAGGAAAACAAGAATGGTTTTGACGCTTTGGTCAGAAACCTTCGAGGTTTTATGTTTGTTTGTTTTTGGCCTAATTTATTGGAGGTAAAAACTTCAAAGGTTAGGCAAAAACAAAAAATTGAACATAGGGGTAAACCTGATGTTCAATTTTTTAAGTTATATTTCAAAGTAGTGGATTACTCTTTAGTCTCAGCGTCCACAGCTTTTTTTGCTTCCTCCTCTTCAGTGAGTTTAGCATCTTCCTTATCTTTCTTTCTTTCAGAAAGTCCTTCTTCGATAGCTGCGCCAAACGCTTTTACGAGCAAAGAGATTGATTTGAATGCATCATCATTGGATGGGATAGGGAAATCTACCTCGTTCGGGTTAGAGTTCGTATCTACCAATGCGAAAACAGGGATACCAAGCTTCTGTGCTTCGGCTATAGCGATGTGCTCTCTTTTGATGTCCACAATGAACAAAGCAGCTGGAAGTCTTGTAAGGTCAGCGATACCGCCCAATACACTTTCCAATTTTTCTCTTTGTCTTGTGATCATCAGACGTTCTTTCTTCGCCAGATTCTTGTAAGCCTCTTCTTTCATCAACTTGTCGATGGAAGACATCTTCTTCAAGGATTTTCTGATTGTCGCGAAGTTAGTCAACATACCACCTAACCATCTTTCGGTTACGTAAGGCATGTTTAGTCTTCTAGCCTCATCAGCTACTAAGTCTTTCGCTTGCTTTTTAGTAGCAACGAACATTACTTTTTTGCCTGAGCGTACGATCTGCTTGATTGCGTTGGATGCTTCGTCTAGGCAAACAAGCGTTTTGTTAAGGTCGATGATATGGATACCGTTCTTCTCCATGAAGATATACGGAGCCATTCTCGGATCCCACTTTCTAGTTAAGTGTCCAAAATGAACACCAGCATCCAGTAAGTCTTTATATTCTATTTGTGCCATTAATAAATAATATAGTTTCGATATAAAATGTAAAGAATCTTCCGATTAACGTTTCGAGAACTGGAATTTTCTTCTTGCTTTTCTACGTCCCGGCTTCTTACGTTCTACCATTCTGGAATCACGTGTCAAGAAACCTTCTTTTTTCAATGCGCCTCTGTGCTCTTCGTTGATCTCGCATAGTGCTCTGGCGATTGCCATTCTCGCAGCTTCTGCTTGACCTTTGATTCCACCACCGTCAACATTGATTTTGATGTCATATGCTCCATCTTCACCTACTAGGGCAAGAGGCTGCTTTACTACGATCTGATGCAAATCAAACGGGAAGTAAGTTTCGATCGTCCTGTTGTTAACAGAGATCTCTCCTTTTCCTGCTTGCATGTAGATTCTAGCAACAGACGTTTTTCTTCTACCGATTGTGTTGATAATTTCCATAGACTGCTTTGATTAGAATTTGTGTTCTTTTGGTTGTTGTGCAGCATGAGGATGTTCTGGTCCTTCATACACGAATAAGTTTCTGTACAACTGTCTTCCAAGTCTGTTTTTAGGAAGCATACCTCTTACTGCTTTCTCTACCAAGATTGGTGCAGACTTCTGCATCAACAACTTTGGCGTAGAGATACGCTGACCTCCAGGGTATCCAGTGTGACGAACATATACCTTATCG
This sequence comes from Belliella alkalica, assembly GCF_022549785.1. GTDB lineage: Bacteria > Bacteroidota > Bacteroidia > Cytophagales > Cyclobacteriaceae > Belliella > Belliella alkalica. The sequence goes on along the minus strand of NZ_JAKZGO010000006.1, from coordinate 193,089 downwards.
TTCCACTTTTTACCAGTTAATCTAACCTTGTCTGCGTTGATGACAATTACGTTGTCTCCGCAGTCTACGTGAGGGGTATAAGAAGGCTTATGCTTACCTCTCAAGATTTTCGCTACCTCACTTGCGAATCTACCTAATACTGCAGACTGGGCATCCACTACGATCCAGTTCTTTTCTACAGTTGCGGCATTCGCTGATACGGTTTTATAGCTTAATGTATCCACTGTGTAAATGTTTAATTATTAGCTTGTTAAATATATTTCACCCTCAAAAAGGGACACAAAGATAGAAGTTTTTTCTTTTTAATGCAAAAGAAAAAATATTATTACCCACATTTTCATGGGATTACTTCTGTTTTTTTTTAAACTCTCGTGTTTCCTATCTAAAACATTTTGAATCTACACCTTAAAATCCCTAGTTACAATTGGATTTTTTGACACTTTCTTATCTTTATCTAGAAGTTAATGATTGATAATCATCTGTTTTTTTCCAATTGCTTGATAAGCACATCAAAATCCTTTGGATATGGAGCGATTACTTCTATTTTTTCTCCTTTTGTACCAATGAAGTTTAAAGCATAAGCATGTAACGAAACTCGCTGCATGATAGGTAGTTCTTCTGTGTTTTTTTTGAGGTTGAATCGTCTTTTTAGTTCAGAAAGGTAAAGTGGCTTTCCACCGTAAGTTTCATCCCCGCAGATTGGAGACTTCAAATAAGCCAAGTGAACCCTGATCTGATGAAGTCTTCCTGTGACCGGCCTGCATTCTATTAAAGAATGCTTGTAGTAGGTCTTTGCGGTGTTGACATAAGTTTGTGCCGGCTTACCGTCTTTGCTGACTTTGGCGATCCCTTTATTATTGGCGAGTAGATTCTTATCCACCAATACATCTTTGTATTCATGGATTCCTTCTACTACTGCATGGTAGATTTTATCAACTTTCCTGTCTTCAAACTGGATGGCGATATTTCGGTAGGCTGCAGGATGCTTGGCGATAGCTAAGCAACCCGAAGTCTCCTTGTCCAGACGATGACACACCTGGGCATCAGGGGTGTATCCTTTGGCCAAGTCCAGAATGTTCTGGGCCTCATGTCGGTCATCCAATGTCGATAAATATGGAAGCTTATTGATCACGAGGTAATCCTCATTTTCAAACAGAATAAGATCCTTAAAATCAATTTTCTTCATGCAGCTTCTTTTCCCAATAAGGCCGCAAAAGTATGGAAATTAATTAAGTAGATGAAATTTTTATAGAAGAATATTTTGGAGGAGCTTAAATAAACTCCGTAGGAGTGACCGATATATTGACCATGGGTTTAAACCCATTGTAAAAGATGGTAGCTTAGAAGTTGAGTGCTGTAGGTATGACCGATCTTATGGATTTGTCAAATGTCGGCCATCCCTACGAGACTTTTGGGGGAGATTGTTGTTTTTTTCTGTAGGCTAAAGCCTACGGTTAATATGCCGTCCGTGCCGATGAGACTTTTAATTCGAAAATTTCATTTTTTCTTTATCCTTGACATTTCCTCTTTTGTTTTACCTTTGAGATTAGAATATTACAAAAATGAATAAGGATACAATCAATAAAACACTTCGCACCGTCAATGTCATGCGCTATGTCATGCCATTGCGGGAAGGTGGTTCTTTGCCTGCATTGGCAGATGCGGATGATGGGTTTAGCTATGTATTGAAGTTTCGGGGAGCGGGACAACGTGAAAAAGCATTGATCGCTGAGTTGCTTGGAGGAGAGATTGCGAGGTTGTTAGGATTCAAAGTACCTGAATTAGTCTTTGCCAATCTGGATGAAGCTTTTGGAAGATCGGAGGGGGATGAGGAAATCCAAGACTTGCTCAAGGGAAGTCAAGGATTGAATCTGGCACTGCACTTTTTATCTAAGGCTTTGACTTTTGATCCAGGTGCTACGCAGGTTGATTCGCTATTGGCATCTAAGATTGTTTGGCTGGATGCTTATATTACAAATGTGGATCGTACCTTCAGAAATACGAATATGTTAATTTGGAACAGAGAACTGTGGTTGATTGATCATGGAGCTTCTTTTTTGTTCCACCATTCTTGGGACAACTGGCAAAAACACGCAGAAAGCCCATTTTCTTCTATCAAAACACATGTTTTGTTGCCGCAAGCGAAAATGCTACACGAAGTGGATGCTGAATTTAAGAAAATCCTGACACGAGATTCCATTAGGGCTATTGTAGATTTAATACCTGCTGAATGGATTTTGGCTTCTAGGGATGTAGAAGATGCTGATGATGGAAAAGCTATTTATGAACAGTTTTTGTTAAGGCGATTGGAGTTTTCTGGGACATTTATAAAGGAAGCAGAAGATGCAAGGTAAATACTTATATGAATATGCCGTCCTGAGAATTGTGCCAAGGGTAGAACGGGAGGAATTTATCAATGTGGGAGTATTGGTGTCCTGCAAAAAGGAGGGGTTTTTGAAAGCCAAGATTTTTATGGATGTCAACAAAGTGAAAGCACTAGACCCTGACGCTGATATAGCCCTTTTTGACAAATATTTAGAGTCATTGAATCAAATCTGTATTGGGAATGACAATGGAAGTCCGATTGCTTTGCAAGACGCCACATCTAGATTTAGGTGGCTTACTGCCAACAGAAGCTCAATGATACAGACTTCCTCTCCTCATGGGGGTTTTTCCGAAGATTTGGAGGCGACTTTGGAAGAGTTATTCTGTTTGTTTGTGTCTTAATTGACTTTCTTCGTGAGGAAATTCCATTAAATAAGATACAGCGTTTTAAAGACAGAATTTATTCTTCTTCTTTTTTCTTCTCCTTTTCTGCTGGTAACGAAAAGCTGAAAATAGAACCTTTGCCTACAGTGCTGCTCACAGATATCTTGCTTTTATGTGCTTCAAGTATATGTTTGACGATTGCCAGCCCTAGTCCTGTCCCGCCTTTTTCCCGTGACCTGCTTTTTTCTACTCTATAGAATCTTTCAAAGATCCGCTTCAAGTCTTCAGGTGGAATGCCTTTTCCATTGTCTTTGACTTCTACTACCTGTTGGTTTTTATTAGAGGTAAGTCTGACTTCTACCTCTCCACCATCGTGGTTGTACTTGATAGCATTGGAAATAAGATTTTGGCTTACACGAAATATTTTATCTCTATCGGCAGTAGTAAAAAATGTTTTTTCCTTGTCATAATAGAATCTGATCAATACGTCTCTTTTTTCTGCTTTTTGTTCCAACTCGTCGATCACCTCTAGCAGTACATCTTTCAGATCAAACTTTTCAAAATGGAATTTGATAACACCACTTTCCATTTGGTTGAGCGTGAGAAGGTCTTGAACAAGCTTGTCTAGGGAGTTCAGACTTTTTGCTGCTCTTTTGAGAAATTTATATCTGACTTCTTCATCATCTACTGCCCCATCTAACAATGTATGCACAAACCCTTGAGCCGCAAAAATCGGTGTTTTCAACTCATGCGAAATATCTGCAATAAACTCCCTTCTAAATTCCGCATTTTTTTGCAAAGTTTCTATTTCCTTGTTTTTGGCAAGTGCATAAGAATTGATCGTTTTGTTGATTTTTCGAAGTGGTGAGATGGATGTTTTATGTGATTTTTCAGAGATATTCAGAACGTCCTTTTTTTGGATTTTCTCAAGCATCGCATAGATGTTGCTGATTTCCTTGAATATCAGAAACTCCAAAGTAACATTCATCAAAATATAAGAGACTGAAAATGAAATGCCGCCCGCCACCAATAAAAGGGTAGGGGTAGCATCATCCATCAAAAATAAAAAAGCCACAGTCAAGGCCGAAATGGCAATAGCCAAAATTATTGAAATCCCCCTTGATGTGGTTAGCATGCAGTAATATTAATTCAGTTCGAATTTGTATCCAACTCCTTTGACAGTAGTGATATAGTCGTCACCAATTTTTTCTCTTACTTTTCTGATATGCACATCGACTGTCCTAGCAAGAACAAAGACATCCACTCCCCAGATATTTTGTAAGAGTTCATCTCTACTAAATACCATATTAGGGTTTTTTGCAAGGAAATACAACAGTTCAAATTCTTTTTTGGGAAGAATAATCGTTTTACCACTTTTATCTATAGTGTAACTTGTTCGATCTATTGTAAGATCCTTGATTTTTATTTGCGTAAGCTCTTGTTCTTTTTTGGATTCTCTTCTGAAAAGGGCTGCAATCCTACTCATCAAAGCTCGTGGCTTGATAGGTTTGGTGATATAATCATCGGCACCTACATCAAAAGCTGCGACTTCAGAATATTCTTCAGACCTTGCAGTCAAGAAAATGATAAATGTGTTTTTCAATTCAGGGATTTCCCTGATTTGCCTACATGTCTCTACGCCGTCTTGGTGAGGCATCATGATATCGAGTAGAATAACATCCGGCTGGAATTTAGATGCTATTTTGACACCTTTTACTCCGTCTTCGGCTGTAGCTACTTCATAGCCTTCTTTTTGGAGGTTGTAAGAAAGGATTTCAATGATGTCTGGCTCGTCATCTACTACAAGAATACGTACTTTCTGTTTTTCACTCATGGGTAGCGGCAGGTTTATTAATCTATTTTCGATACGAATTTATAAAAAGACATAAGATAAATTCGCTTTTCACATTTTACTAAACCAAAAAACAACACAAAGTTTTTTTTAACCACCTGTTTGTTAAGTTTAAGTTAACATAAGGTAAATTAATTATTACGTAATCCCTCCGCTTTTACTATGTCCATATTCAGTGCCCCAACCATCAATTTAGCTTTGATTTTAAGTGGTATTTTGTTCTGATCGTCAGATACCCATACAGTGACAGGACGTTTACCCCTAAAAAGTTTATTTGAGGGCATTATTGGTGTGAGTTTGAAGGTTTCGTGTTCCCCAACTTCAGTTGAGATCTTTTCTTTTCCTTCATATATTAATTTTAGGTTATATATTTCTTTATCGAAAAAACCTGAGATAGAAATCACATCTCCTTTTCGGTATTTTTTCAAATCCATGGTCCTCAAAAGATAAAATCCACTGACTATATCCTGAACATTCTGTGGAATACTGTAATCTTTAGTGTCTAAAATCTTAGTATCTTCTCTGTCATACAAGTGAACCAATGCTTTTCCCTTTTTATGATCAAAAATTACACGTTCATTTTTCCTGTAATTTCCTTCTTCTATAAATCTATATGATTGGAGTGGGATTATCTTGGCAGTGTCTAAATAACTCCCCCATGTGTCATTTACCTTAAAAAGTTTAAACAACCCCAAGGTGGAACCTGTTACATCTATCTTGTAAACAGGTCTTTCATTTATTTTAGTGACATAGGGGTTGATTTTCATTTTTGCTTCAGCTGCATCAAAAAAACCATATGTCACCTTAAATGTCAGTTCTTCACCACTTTTGAAAGCACTGTTCTTTTGTTGCGAATATCCAGTATGGATAGATGCAAAGCAAAAAATTGCGACAATTACTGACTTTAATAGCTGTTTTTTCATTAACTTAAGGTTTCTAAGTACATCTTTTCAAATCTTATTCCAATATTTACGGAATGAATAAAATATGTAGATTTTTGTACACAATCATTTCATACGATTACAACGCTTGAGTGTTTAGATATTTGATTCTCCAAGTATCAATCATTAATTTCACAAAATCAAATTAGGAAATAGTTAATATAAAAATATGAGCGCAAATACAGAAAAACTCAAAGCCCTTCAACTGACTATTGACAAGTTGGAAAAGACCTATGGTAAAGGTACCGTCATGAAACTTAGTGACAATAAAGTGCAGGATATTCCTGCGATCTCCACTGGTTCATTAGGTCTTGACATGGCATTGGGAATAGGTGGGATACCAAGAGGTAGAGTTACAGAAATATATGGTCCAGAATCTTCTGGTAAAACGACTTTGACGATGCACTGCATTGCTGAAGCACAAAAAGCTGGTGGTTTGGCTGCATTTATTGATGCTGAACATGCTTTTGATAAAGCTTATGCAGAAAAATTGGGTATTGATACCGAAAATTTACTGATCTCTCAGCCTGATAATGGCGAGCAAGCACTGGAAATAGCTGAGCATTTGATCCGATCAGGGGCGATAGATATCATTGTTATTGACTCAGTAGCAGCTTTGGTCCCAAAGGGCGAACTTGAAGGTGATATGGGTGACAGTAAAATGGGGCTTCAAGCAAGATTGATGTCCCAAGCACTTAGAAAACTTACCGGGGCGATCAACAAGACAGGTTGTGCTTGTGTATTTATCAATCAACTGAGAGATAAGATAGGAGTGATGTTTGGTAGCCCAGAGACTACTACAGGTGGAAATGCGCTGAAGTTTTATGCGTCTGTGCGATTGGATATCAGGAGAATTGGTCAGATCAAGGAAAGTGCAGACAATATTCTTGGAAACAGAACCAAGGTTAAGGTTGTCAAAAATAAAGTGGCGCCACCTTTCAAAGTAGTGGAATTCGATATCATGTATGGTCAAGGGATTTCCAAAGTCGGAGAAATCATCGATTTGGGAGTGGAATTCGAAATCATCAAAAAGGCAGGTTCTTGGTTCTCTTATGATGGCAACAAACTTGGTCAAGGAAGAGATTCGGTAAAATCATTGCTTTTGGACAATCCTGAACTGATGGAAGAGCTTGAGAAAAAGATCAAAGACAAAGCAGGTCTCAATGGCGAAGCTTTGAAAATCGAAGTAACTGAAGAATAGGGTTGAGAAAATTAGGCCAGTAATACCTTTGAGGTTTTTTTGAACCTCGAAGGTATTAGACAAAAGAAGTAAGAGGCTAGGTTTGAGAAAGAGAAGCGAGAGACTAGAAGCGAGAAGCGAAAGACAAGTTCGTTTTTACGACTACTTCACTTTGATTCCGAAAGCATTCGGGAGAAGTTTGTCCCGCAGAATTGCGGGGAGGTCTCGTCCCGTTTTTAAAACCAGGAAAGTGAAAATTGAAGTTGGATTGTGAAATTTAGTACGAGATTTCTCCTTGTAATTCCATGGAACAGGCGTCTCTGGTCGAAATGACTTGCTTCTAAATCGAGGGCGTAAGTATAAAAAATAGCAACAAGTAAATTCAGGATACGATAGAAACAAAAAAGCAGAAGAGAGTCAATTGACTTCCTTCTGCTTTTTTTGTTGAATAAAGTAAATGTAGATTTCTATTAAGTAGATCTGATGGCCTCTACAGGGTCTAGTCTCGCTGCCAAAACGGCAGGTACTATGCCAGATACAATACCAATAACCGAAGAAACACCAAGCCCAAGGATGATGTTTTTGAATGAAAGTGTCAAAACCAAAGATCCAAGTGGGATAAATGTGATTAGATAAACTAAGATAATACCAGTAACTCCCCCAATCAAACTCAAGAACATAGCTTCGAAAAGGAATTGGTATAGAATGAAATAATTTTTCGCACCCAAGGATTTTTGAATTCCTATAATATTAGTTCTTTCTTTGACAGATACAAACATGATGTTTGCAATTCCAAATCCGCCTACTAGAATGGAAAATCCTCCGATAACCCAACCGGCACCACTTATCACATCGAAAATGGAGCCAATGGTATTCATGATAAATTCAGATTTATTAAGTGAAAAGTCATCTTCTTCCGTAGGTTTCAATCCCCTTCGTGCCCTCAGTAGGCCAGTTACTTCATTTTCTAGTGCAATCAAACCGGTGTCATCATCTTTGCCTTTCATTGCAATACTTGGTCCCATGCCATACCTTCCAACATTATAAATTTTAGAAAATGCACCATAAGGTATCATGCAAGCTTCATCCTTGGAGGGTATGTCAAACAAACCTTCTCCTTCTTCTTCAAAAATCCCAATTACAAAGAATTTTTGCCCTCGGATCTTCATTTCTTTACCAAGAGGTTCTTGATTTGGAAAAAGTGTATTTGCTATTTTTGCACCGATAATTGCCACGTTTCTAGCACCTGAAATTTCCAGTTCAGTAAAAAACCTACCAGAACCAAGAGGCACATCATATACATCTTTGTAGGTTGAAACTACACCTTTTAAGTTTGTTCCACTGAAACTATTGCTTCCGAATTGAACTGTCGTATTTGCATCGGCAAAAATTGTTGTAGCATCCGCATTTCTCAAATTGTCTCTAAGAAAAGTATATTCAATGAAAGAGTTATTAGGTCTTCTAAAGTATTTCCACCATGGATAATCCTCACCGCCTCCAGAAAAACTGAATTTGTCAATAGACATCACATTGTTTCCCAAGAAGCTTAGGCTTGACTTAATGTTTTTCTCCAGAGAGTCCACCAAAGTGAAAACAGCAATGATAGAAAAAATCCCTACTGTGACGCCAAGGAGGGATAAAATTGTACGAGTGAGATTGGAGCTAAGTGCCTGGGAAGCGAATCTCAAGCTTTCCCAAATTAGTTTGATTACTTTCACTGTTTTTACTTGCAGGTTAAAACTATTTGACAATATAGGTAGATTTCGTGATTTTTCTTATTATCTTTGCACTTTTTACAAAGTATCGTAAAATTAACCTAAAGCATACTACATTCATTCCATATGAAGTTATCCGATTTTAAATTTGAAGTTCCAAAAAAGCTCATTTCATTATATCCAGCAGACAATAGAGACGAATCTCGTCTTATGGTCGTCCACAGAAAGACAGGTGAAATAGAACACAGATTGTTCAAAGACATCACAGAATATTTTGGAGAGGGCGATGTATTCGTGATGAATAACACGAAAGTGTTTCCAGCGAGGTTGTATGGAAATAAAGAAAAGACAGGAGCCAAAATTGAAGTTTTCCTCTTGAGGGAATTGAATCAAGAATTACGCCTATGGGATGTGTTGGTAGACCCAGCAAGAAAGATCCGTGTAGGCAATAAGCTTTATTTTGGAGATAGTGACTTGGTAGCTGAGGTTATCGATAATACTACTTCAAGAGGTAGGACTATCAGATTCCTTTTTGATGGTACTGACGAAGAATTCTATAAGACTATCGATACCTTGGGGGAAACTCCGATTTTGAAAGAGTTTATTGACAGAAAAGTAGAGCCAGAAGATAGAGAAAGGTATCAGACGATATTTGCTGAGCATGTAGGTGCTGTAGCTGCTCCAACCGCAGGTTTGCATTTTACTCCTCATTTGTTGAGAAGATTGGAACTTAAGGGTGTTGAGGTATCTCCGATTACCCTACACGTAGGTCTTGGAACATTCCGTCAAGTGGATGTTGAAGATTTGACCAAACATAAAATGGATTCCGAGAATTATGATATTCCTCAGAAAACAGTTGACTTGGTAAATGATTCATTGGATAATAAAAGAAAGGTAGTAGCTGTTGGAACGACCACATTGAAGACTATTGAGTCATCAGTGACTGCTAACAACAGGCTGAAAGTGAGCAGTGGATGGACTGATAAGTTTATTATCCCTCCTTACGATTTCAAGATAGCAAATGCGTTGATTACAAATTTCCATTTACCAGAATCTACATTGTTAATGACTGCTTCGGCATTTGGAGGATATGATTTGATCATGAAGGCTTATAAAGAAGCCATTAAAGAAAAATATCGCTTCTTCTCTTATGGAGATGCAATGTTAATCTTATAATAACAGAAAGGCTCCTTGTGAGCCTTTTTTTATTTTTATTTATTCCCCACCTTTGGGCATTCGTAAATATGTCTAAGAAATCAACCAATGAAAAAGTTTGCAATCATTGTAGCTGGAGGTAGTGGGACAAGGATGGGAGCACCCATGCCCAAACAATATTTAGAGATTGGTGGCAAGCCGATACTGATGCATACATTAGAGCGGTTCTTTTTAGCTGATCCAGACTCAGAATTGATTCTCGTTATTCCAAAAAATGACTTTTTGCTTTGGGAACAACTTTGCCAAAAACATGATTTTCAGATTGATCATAGGCTTGTAGGAGGAGGGAATAGTCGATTTCAGTCAGTCAAAAACGGTTTGGTTTCAATCAAGGAAGAAGATGGGTTAGTCGCAATCCATGATGGCGTCAGACCTTTTGTTGAGGTGGATGTGATTCTCAATAGCTATGAAGAAGCTGCCAAAAGAGGGAGTGCGGTAGCCGTTGTTGCTTTGAAAGATTCAATCAGGAAATTAACTGACGATGGCAAATCTGTCTATCAGGAAAGACAATATTTCAGATTAGTACAAACTCCTCAGACTTTTCAACTGAAAAAAATCATGAAAGCATTTGATGTATCAGAACTTCATACTTTTACTGATGATGCGACTGTCTATGAGCATCAAGGTTGGCAAGTGACTTTGATTGCAGGGAACCTTGAAAACATCAAAATCACCACTCCCGAGGATATGAAATATGCTGAGTATTTGCTGAGCAAATAATTTGGGTGAGGTTTCTGATCGTGTCATTCCATTCGTAGAGACAAGTGTCACAATAAGTAATTAGTGGGCACTATTTATAAGGATCTTGAATCTAATGTCTTATGTCTCATATCTCTTTTTTTACCGATAAAATCCTATCGTTCACCGAATTTTTGCTTTGATTGACCTATTTAACATTAGATAATTTTATGATTTGTGAGAGATTTGGGTATAGTAATTAATCAAACACATAGAAATCATGGCAAATCAAAAGTTCTCCAATCAAAGTAATAACTACACTCTTGGAATTATATTAATCGTAGTAGGATCAATAATCTTATTGAAGAAAATAGGTATTTTTCTTCCAATCTGGGTATTCAGCTGGCCAATGATTTTTATTGCAGTTGGTTTGGTACTTTTGATCAATCAGCAATTTAAAAGTGGTGCAGGATTTTTCTTTTTGCTCTTTGGTTCATTCTTTATGTTGAAAAAATATGTTGATCTTCCATATGGATTTGAAGGATACTTAGTGGCAGGTGGGTTGATCGCTGTTGGATTGTATTTTATTTTAAATCAAAAAAGCATAAAATCTCCTAACTTCAATCAATCTTTCCAAACCCCTCCTTTTGGCTATAAGGCTGAAGATGCAGAAGTGGTAGGAGAGGAGAATTCGGATTCGACGAAAAGCTATTCACAAAGCACTTTTGATCAGCCAGAGGTGATTACTTCCCAAGCATTTCTGTCAGGAGACCAAAAAAGGATTTTATCAAAAAATTTCAAAGGGGGTAAAATATCCGCGATTTTGGGAGGTGCTGAAATTGACCTATCCCAAGCGGATATGGTAGAGCCAGCGATGCTCAACATTGAAGTCGCCATGGGAGGTGTCAAATTAATTGTCCCTCCACATTGGAATGTACAGGTGAATGTTTCCAATGTATTGGCAGGGGTCGAAGACAAAAGACTTTATCCTCAAGTGACACCTGACCCCAAGAAAATTTTAAAAATATATGGCTCTGTCATCTTGGGAGGTTTGGAGATTAAATCTTTCTGATCCAAATTGTAAAGGTGATTAGCGCAACTTTAAAATTCAATAAAGCCAATTGGCTAAAGGCCATTCTTATTACCCTTGCTTGGGTAATGGGAGTGGCTTATCTGGTTCATACTTTTGAGCCTGGTTTAGGAATGGCAGCTTTGGATGTGGGATTCCATACATTTCTATTGATTTTGGGATATTTTTTCTTGGAAAATATCTTTCGATACTACACTCCGCAGGATAGGCAATTCTTGATTTTTTTATCATTCCCATTGGTTGTTTCTGTCATAATATTTTATGTTGGCAAGTATTCAATTGAGCTTGTTTTGATTCATCAGCAATCATATTTGGACTTTGTAAAAGAAATTCAAATTGTTAAGTTATTTGTGATTTTTTTGATGGTTTTGGGTTATGCTTTGTTGTTGCTTTTTCACTCTAGACTTGAAACGCAAATCAAAATGTTGGAAAGAGCAGAACAGATTGATAAGTTGGTTAAAGAGGCAGAATTGTATCAGTTAAGACAGCAGCTTCAGCCCCATTTTTTGTTCAATAGTCTAAATTCTATCAGCTCCCTAGTAAAGAGAAAGCCAGATGAAGCACGAGAGATGGTCTTGCAACTTTCGGAGTTTTTAAGGAAAACAATTAGAAAAGAAAATCAAAAATGGATTTCTGTAATTGAAGAAATTGAGTATTTACAACTATTTGTCGGAATAGAAAAAGTGCGATTTGGTCATAGGCTGGAGGTTGATTTTCAGTTTGATGAGAATTGCAAATCACTTCTGCTGCCTCAGTTGCTAGTGCAGCCACTTTTAGAAAATGCAGTCAAGCATGGGCTATATGGAGTCTTGGGTGCTGTGTTGATCAAGGTGAGCTTTGAATGCCACGAAGAGTATCTTTTTATCAAGATTACTAATCCTTTTGACCCTTCGGCAGGTCAGGCATCTGGAGAAAGCTTTGGTCAGCAAGCCATTCGAAGAAGGTTGTTTCTATTGTTTGGAAGAAATGATTTATTCCAAACTCAAAATCACGCAGAAGTATTTAAAGTAGAATTAAAAATCCCTCAAAATTATGATCAAAACAATTATCATTGATGATGAGCCATTGGCAACAGAAATTGTCCTGGAGTATTTGTCCGAGTTTGAGCAAATTCAAGTTTTGGCAGTCTGTCATGATGGTTTTGCTGGGTTGAAGGCTATCAAGGAATATGATCCAGACCTGATCTTCTTAGATGTTCAAATGCCTAAAATCACTGGTTTTGAGATGCTTGAATTGTTGGAGAATCCGCCGGCTGTGATTTTTACTACAGCTTATGATGAATATGCTATGAAAGCATTTGATACACATGCGATAGATTATCTGTTAAAACCTTTTTCAAAAGATAGGTTTGAAAAGGCGATGGAGAAATACCTCAAAACCGGGGAGCGGGTGGTTGGAGTTGGACAAGATGTTTCAAAACTGGAGCTGAAAGGGCCATCAGAGCGAATCGTTTTGAAGGATAGAAATGATATCAAGATTATCCCATACACTGAGATCATATACCTTGAAGCCAATGATGATTATGTAAACATCCATACAGTCGATGGCAAGTTTTTGAAAAACAAGACCATGAAGTTTTTTGAAAATGATTTGGACGCAAAGTTATTTGTGAGAGTCCACAGATCTTATATTGTAAAAATCACAGAAATCACCAAAATTGAATCTTACGAAAAAGATAGCTATATCGTAAAACTGAGATCAGGAGAATCCATTCCAGTAAGCAAGTCAGGATATCCCAAACTCAAAAAGGTATTGGGTGTATAAAAAAAGAATAAGAGCCACAAGGGCTCTTATTTTAATATTCGTCCTCGTTGAAGAAGAAATCATCTTTGGTAGGATAATCCGGCCAAATCTCTTCGATATTCTCGTAAGGCTCACCGTCATCCTCTAATTCTTGTAGGTTTTCTACAACTTCAAGAGGGGCACCTGATCTGATTCCATAGTCAATCAATTCGTCTTTGGTCGCAGGCCAAGGAGCATCTTCTAGATATGATGCAAGTTCTAATGTCCAGTACATAGTGTCAATGTTTTAATGTTTACCGCCTTAACGGAGTGCAAAAATAGAAATTGTTTTAAATTATCAATCTTAAACTCATTATTTGTTTGAAAGTTCCTTTAATATGAAATTTTTTACGTCTATTTTTCGTCTAAAAGCGCTTATTTTTCTTCTAAGCATTATTTCAAAATCAGGCTCAGTACTTTTGAAGTTTGCTGAATTCTCTTTAACTGTCTTTAGTTCACTTTCATCCCTACTGATCAAATCTCTAATTATGGAGATTTTGATTTTGTTCTGTTCTTCTTGTGATTTATCTCTAAAATCCGAATATTTGGAAAGAGCCAATTTATTTAGAAATGATTTTTCAAATACAATTTCTGAATAAAATATAAAATTTCTAGAAATCAAATTAGCATCCCTTGGTCTGGTTTGGCTAAGCGGTTTCCATTCATTTTGGAGCTTTCTACCTTGGGATACTGTCATGGGGGAGGTTTCCAGATATGCCAGTCTTTTCATTTCTTCCGCTAGCGCTTCCATTTTAGACAAAACCTCTCTAGGGCTCAACCTTGGGCCAGATTGCATTTCTCTTTTGAATCTGCTGAAAATTCTATTATTTAGCTTTGAAAACTCATCCCAAAGTGGCTGTCTTTTTTCTGCTGGTACTTTCCCCGAAGCTTTCCATTCTTTCTGGATTCTTTTGCTGATCTCAAAAGCTTTTTTAGCATCTGGATTGTTAAAAGCTTCTTGCGCTTGGATTACAAGTGACTCATAGATTTTTATATTCTCTTCTGCCTGTAAAGCGAGTCCTTCAAAAAAAAGTTTTCTATTGTCAAAGAAAGTATCTACTGCAGTGTTAAATGAAGTTTCAATTTCATCTTCATATTCTTTTTCTACAGGTCCAGTCTTGATCCAACGAAGCTTGATGTTTTTCAACTCTTCTGTGGTTTCTTTCCAATCAGTACTGTTTTTTATAGCCTCTGCTTCAAGAATCAGACCTCTTTTGATTTCAAGATTGCGCTCACGATTTACCTTGATGATTTCTTCAAGGTATGTTTCCAGCTTATTGAGGTCTTCTATCAATGGTACAAAATCTCCCAATGCATCAAATTGCATCAGGGAATCCCTCAAATGAATTAGCTTCATGAGGAAAGAGCCTTTGTTTTGATTCTCTTCAATATCTTTTTTAAGATTCTCTACTTTCTCTTTGACAGTAGCAAATCGATCTTCAAAGTACTTAAGGGTTGACGCCTCGTCTTCTTTCACTTCTCCGATGATACGATCGGGTTGGTTCAAAAATCCCTTTAGAAATACCTTATTGTCCTTAATGTATCCGTATGGATGCTCCATTTTGATTTAATAGGTTGTATTAGTTTTGGTTACTTTCTGCAAATTAATTAATTCAATCGCATTTATCCTAAGAAAGCCCTTTTTTTGCATCTTTGTCTTTCAGTTAATTTATATTAATAAAAAAACAAACCAATGAGCGGAGAAAAGATCATATTTTCAATGGCGGGGGTGTCGAAAGTTTATCCTCCACAGAAAAAAGTTCTGAAAGATATCTATTTGTCATTTTTTTACGGGGCAAAAATTGGCGTTTTGGGTCTCAATGGATCAGGGAAAAGTTCACTTTTGAAGATTATTGCAGGAATCGATAAGGAGTTTTTGGGTGAGGTAGTTTGGTCACCAGGCTACTCTGTAGGAATGCTCGAGCAAGAGCCACAGTTAGATCCAGCCAAAACTGTAAAGGATATTGTAGAAGAAGCCGTTTCCGAAACAGTCGCTTTACTGAAGGAATTCGAGGCAATCAATGAGCAATTCATGGATCCTGCCCTGATGGAAGATCCTGATGCCATGGATAAGCTGATCGAAAAGCAAGGAGATGTACAGCAAAAGCTTGACGCTGCCAATGCTTGGGAGTTGGAGACAATGTTGGAAAAAGCTATGGATGCCTTGAGGCTTCCTCCTAGTGATGCGATAGTGGGGAATTTATCTGGAGGTGAAAAAAGAAGGGTGGCACTTTGTAGACTTTTGCTCCAAGAGCCGGATGTGCTTTTGCTTGATGAACCTACCAACCACCTTGATGCAGAGTCTGTACTTTGGCTTGAGCAGCATTTGAAGCAATACAAAGGAACTGTAATCGCAGTGACCCACGATAGGTATTTCCTAGACAATGTTGCAGGATGGATTCTTGAGTTGGATAGGGGAGAAGGGATTCCATGGAAAGGAAATTATTCTTCTTGGCTTGACCAAAAGCAAAGCAGGTTGAAGCAAGAAGAAAAAACCGAATCCAAAAGACAGAAAACTCTTGAAAGAGAGTTGGAATGGATACGAATGACTCCTAAAGCACGTCAGGCTAAAGGAAAAGCACGTCTAAGCGCATACGATAAATTGGTCAGTGAAGAAGGCAAGGAAAGAGAAGCCAAGTTGGAGCTTTATATTCCGCCTGGACCAAGATTGGGAGCAAAAGTCATAGAAGTGAATAGCGTGTCAAAAGCATTTGGAGATAAATTGCTCTTTGAGGATTTGTCATTCAATTTACCTCAAGGTGGAATTGTCGGGATCATCGGACCAAATGGTGCTGGTAAATCTACTTTGTTCAAACTGATCACTGGAAGAGAAAAAGCTGATGCAGGGAACTTCGAAGTAGGGGAGACAGTGAAGCTAGCTTATGTGGATCAGGAGCATGATAGTTTGGATCCAAATAAGTCTGTCTATGAATCTATTTCCGGTGGAAATGAAATCATGAAGCTAGGCAATAAAGAAATGAATTCTCGTGCTTACGTAGGGAAATTCAATTTCACAGGTTCAGATCAGGAGAAAAAAGTTGGCGTACTCTCTGGAGGAGAAAGGAACCGAGTGCATTTGGCAATGACCTTGAAAGAAGGAGGGAACTTGCTTTTACTCGATGAGCCTACCAATGACTTGGATGTGAATACGCTTAGAGCTTTGGAAGAGGCATTGGAGAATTTTGGTGGATGTGCAGTGATCATTTCCCACGATAGATGGTTCTTGGATAGGATTTGTACCCATATCTTGGCATTTGAGGGAGATTCTCAGGTGTATTGGTTTGAAGGCAACTTCTCAGATTATGAAGAGAATAAGAAAAAACGCCTTGGCGATCTGACTCCCAAAAGGATTAAGTATAAGCCTTTGAGGTAGAATTATTAGCTGGAAAAACAAAAACCACCAAAGCAGAAATGATCCTGTTGTTGGTGGTTTTTTTTGTTAAAGTACTTTTATCCTAATTCCGCTTAAGAAAACAAAGTTTTCTTAAGCGGACGAACATAGAATCCATTAGTGTCCGATGACAATAATTATCAAAGTCAAAAGTAGCTTAGAAATTGATCCTGTTCAGCAGAAATTATGTTGAAAGTACAATCTCTTTTTTTATTGAAGGTGAAGAGTGTTTTTTATTTGGGATTTTTCTGTCAAGAAGTACTGTGATCAGTCCACCGAATGCACAAAGTGCCATCATGATGACCATTGGCATGGCAGTGCCATTGTGGATGAAGCTGACTGTGGCAGAGACTATCCCTCCCATTGCCATACGCATGCTTCCCAATAAAGCAGAAGCACTTCCTGCACTTTTTGCAAATGGAGCCAGTGATAGCGCTGCTGCATTAGGCTGGTTAAGACCATGTGCTGTGAGGAATACAAACATTGTGATAACCAAACCTTGCACATTGAAAATGTTAAGCCAGAGACCGAGGATTAGGAACAGGCCAGTTAGCGTCTGATAAATCAATGAGAATTGGATAATCTCTCGACTCGAGAATTTTTTCAGCAAATAGTGGTTGAGCTGTGTAGAGCCGATCATAGCGAATGCCAGAAACCCAAAAATCAAACCGTACTCTTGCTCAGTGACTTGGTAGATATTCATGAATACATTGGCAGAGCCAGCGATATAGGCAAAAGGGGCGGCTCCTGCAATTCCTCCTGCAAGCATATAGGTGAGAAATTGCCTTTGTTTTAGCACCGATTTATAATTTACAAAAACCTTTACCGGGTTCAGGGATAGATTTTTCTCTGGAGCGGCACCTTCGGGCAGGTAAAAAACTGCCGCTAGTAAGATGACAGCTGTGATTGCTGCCAATACCAAGAATACAGAATGCCAATGAAAATGTGCAGTCATATAACCACCAACAGTAGGTGCTATCATTGGCGATACAGCGATCACTAAGGTAAGTAATGCCAATACCTGAGCAGTCTTGTTGATTGGGAAAATGTCCCTTACCAGTGCCTGTGCAGCTACCATGCCGACACATCCCCCGATCGCTTGGAGAAATCTCATGATAATCAGGTTTTCTACAGAAGCTGCATATGCACAAAGAATAGATGCGATGATATAAATCAGCATTCCCAGGACCAATGGTTTTTTTCTTCCATACTTATCCAATAAGGGCCCGTAAAACAACTGCCCAATGGCAATCCCCACCAAGTAACTTGTAAGGGAAAGTTGGATCTTGGAAATACTGACACCAAGGTCTTTGGCCATTGCAGGGAATCCTGGCAAGTACATGTCTATTGAAAAAGGGCTGATGGTACTCAAAGCCCCCAAAATCAATATAATTACAAAATGTTCTCTTTTCTTCATTGTTTATCCTTTGCTGAATCTGAAAAATCAAAACTCTTTCAGAGAGGATATTTTGGGCATAAAAAAACAACAGGCATTTTTAAATTTGAGTTCTTTTGGGATACTTTTTTTTGGTTAGTTGGGAGTATGAAAAAATAGAGCTTTTGATTTTGAATGAATTTCAACTGTGTTTTCTTCTATGTAGGTAGAGGCTTTACCCTAACTCTAGGCTTTCAATTATTTCTTTAAGTTCATTTTGTTTTAGGTCAGCCTTTTCTCCCTTGTCATAAATTGTTAGAAGGTAAACCGTTTCGGTATAAATATACAGGTGAGAAATGATTCTAGCACCTCCTCTTTTTCCTTTTCCCTTGGAAGCAATAGCTAAACGGATTTTATAGCAACTGTTCCCAATATATGCTCCCATTTCTGGGTTTTTAGAAATATCTTCAATGAGTCCTGAAAATTCGCTTTTTAGCGAAGGGAATTTTTTAACCAGTCGCTTTAGTTCTTTTTCAAAACGAAATGTTGGGATGATGCTATAATTCATCCAAAAGTTCTTGAGCAGATTTTAACTTGACTTTTCCTTGTTTATGTTGACGAACCTGTTCCGTAGCTTCTTTGAGTTCGTTCCATAGTTCGATTCCAGCTATTGACATAGGTTTTGCATTTTTTATAAAAGATAAGCTTTTTAAGACTTTCATTCCAAAAGTTGCTTCATTATCAGGTATCTCAATAATAATTTTCATTTCTTTTAAATTATATAAATGGATTAACGCATAACGCATGTATTGAAGTTACAAAATAAACTAAAGAACTTCAATATATCTAACGTATTCTATCCTCGGGATTTTTATAGTACCGAAATATTTTTTGATTGAATAGGTCATTAATTCACCTTTAATGTAGAAATCCAATTAATTTATTATGTGTATCCACTTTCTTGCACTTAGCCAAGCAATAGATTATTGGATGAACGATTTGTGGTTCTGTTGACTGTGAACTGTTGTCTGATGACGAGTATCCGCATGATCTTGCCTGAATTTGGTTTACACATTAGTGTCTAGTGTCAGGTTTTGATTCTTCGTTTAATTTATTTGGGCTTTTTAGGAAAGGCCATTATCTATTTCCTTTTTTATTACTCACTTTCAACTTTTTTGAAATATCAATTAGTCTTAGAGCATATTTTTGTTTCTTTGCTGTCGATTTTCAAAAACCAGTATTATGAGAACTTTGTTGCTTAGGCCTGGAGCCGAAGAGTTGAATTATGAAATCAGGGGGATAGTCAAAAAAGCCAGACTAATAGAGTCGCTTGGGCAGACTATTACATGGGAAAATATCGGTGATCCAATCCAAAAAAACAACATTGTCCCAGCTTGGATGAAGGAGATTGTCTCTGATTTGGTTAGTCAAGATAAATCTTATGGCTATGCTGATTCCAAGGGGGTACTGGAAACTCGAAAATACTTGGCAGATTTGAACAATGAGAAAGGTGGGAGTCAGATTTCGGCTGATGATGTTCTGTTTTTCAATGGTTTGGGGGATGCTATTGCCAAGTTGTATCAATTTTTGATTCCTACAGCAAGGATAATTGGCCCATCACCTGCTTATAGTACACATAGCTCTGCGGAAGCGGCACATGCAAATACAGCTCCGATTACCTACAAGCTTGATCCAGATAACCAATGGTTGCCTGATATGGATGACCTTTACAATAAAGTAAAGTACAACCCAACTATCGTCGGCATCTTGATTATCAATCCGGATAACCCCACAGGCATGGTTTATCCAAAAGAGGTTCTGGAGGGATTTGTGAAGATCGCAAGGGAATTCAAGTTGTTGCTGATTGCAGATGAAATCTACCAAAATATCACTTATAATGGAGTCAATGCCGTAGCGCTTTCGGAAGTGATTGGAGATTTGCCTGCCATTTCCTTAAAAGGAATTTCCAAGGAATTCCCGTGGCCGGGATCTCGATGTGGTTGGATGGAGTTTTATAACCGTGAAGCTTCAAAGGAGTTCAGTAAGTTTGTGCTGACTTTGGAGAATGCGAAGATGATAGAGGTGTGCTCTACGATTCTACCTCAATTGTCCATTCCTAAAATAATGAGTCATCCTGAATACAAAAGCTATAGGCATGAAGCTAATTTGAAGATAGGCAAGAGAAGTCAGATTATGGAGGATATTCTCTCTGGAATCGACGGAATCAAGTTCAACCCGACCAAAGGTGCATTCTACAATACGATCGTATTTGATGAAAGCTATTTGAATGCTTCGCAAAAGCTGGAGGTGGAAAACACAGAAATAAAAACCTTATTGGAAACATGGCTTGGGGAAGAAAATATGCCTTTGGATAAGCGATTTGTCTATTTTCTATTGGCATCAACGGGGATTTGTGTTGTGCCGATCAGTTCATTTTGTTCGGATTTGAGAGGGTTTAGAGTGACTTTGCTTGAAGAGAACGAAGATACTTTTAGAGACACATTCAATAAATTAGGTGAAGCTATTAGGGCTTATTTGGGGTCTTAAAAGTTGAAAAAATAATGATGTCATTGAGACTGAAAATGGATGCTTTAACGAAAAATCATTAACTTTAAACTGTTATGGGAGCAATAAATATAAAAGAAGAAATAAGATCTCTGATCGAGAAAGAAAATGACCATCATGTTTTAGAGCTAATAAAAAATTTGTTGACCAAGTCAAGTTTAGAACCTATTCTGAAAGAAAAGTTAACTTCAAGAGCATTAAATGCTGAAAAAAATATTAGAGAAGGTGAAGTTTATACAAGGGAAGAAGTAGAGAAAAAGCTTGAGAACAGCTTAGGTATATGAAAGTTATTTATACTGAACAGTCTTTTTAAAGTTTAAAAGAAATCATTCAGTTTTTGATGAAATCCCAAAAGATTCCGTTGGGAAAAGCTCAAGAAATAGGGGTGGAGTTGTTAGATAAGGCTGATAGTTTGATTGATAATCCAGAAAAAGGCCAGTTTGAAGAATATTTGGAACATTTGGGAAAAGGACATAGAAGATTAGTGGAGGGGGATTTCAAAATAATTTACCGTATTGAGTCTGAAAAAGTGTACATGACAGATTTTTTTGATACTAGACAAGCACCTGAAAAAATGAAGGGATAAATTGTTTTTCGTTTAAAGTCCGATGGTATATTTTATTGGAAAGTAGTTTAAACAATTGGATGTTAAGGATGTGATCAATCCCATGCTTTCATCATTTTATTTTCTGTTTTTCCCTAATTCCCCGTTCTCCACATCGCACGGTAAAATGATTCCCGAAAATCTTCTGGAGATTCATTATATGAAATACCTTCATGCTCTCTTACTTCGATTGTTGAGGAAGGAGGAGCGAATTTTTCCTCCAAATCCTCTACTGGATTTTTAAGAAGTGCGTTTAGGTCAGGCTGTCCAGCGTCAATCCATGCACTATACCAGAAGTCAGCGATCATCTTTATTGATTTCTTCATCTGTCTTTCTATTTGACCAGAAAGCATGTCGTTGTATGCTTTTGTGAATTCCTTTGAATATACTTTGGTGTTGATGCCTCCTCTTTCCTCGAAACTGTATTTTTTGTCCTCTGGAAATCTTTGTGTCAGGATTTTCTCAAAATTCAAAACAGAATCCAAGGCTAAATGCGCTCCAATAATTGCATCCCAAGCTTCAAGTTGTGTATTGGGGATATATTCAGCTTGTCCAACAAAAAAATCAAAGTCATCAGAAAGCAACTCAGGTACCCTACTTTCCCAAAAACCATGAATTCCATATTGATTTGTTAGTTGCCCATTGTAATTCCTCGTAGTATGCAAAGGGACATTGATGTCACCAATGTAATGGCCCAAATCAGCTGCCAGTCTAAGGATTGCTTTTTGGTCTTTTCTTTTGAAAGCCTCCGTCAATTGGTTTTTGGTATTGTAAGCGTTCCATGGTCCGATTCCATGTTTTCGCAATTCTTCTTCACCAAATTTCTCTACGGCTTGATTCCAGTATCTTGGCAAAGTGTAAACAGCACTGTCACCATAAACGTCAGCATCCAAGAAATGCTTCTCTGCTTCTCCTTTGACTGCATAGCGTCTTCTGTCAGGATTTACAGCATTTTCGGTGATGAATTGAATGTTTGATTTGAAGAAGCCAATCATTTCGGGAGGCAACGAAAAGACAGCGAGCCTATTGATACGCTTGTGGGCAAAAAATCCCCAAGCAATGATGTCAGTGCTCAAGAAGAAAAGTATAAATATGAAAGCTAAAAATTTACGCATATTCAAAAATAATAAAAAAATCAGAATTCAGATAACAAAAATTAATGCTACATTTGTAGCTCTAAGGCGGTATTAGAAATAAAATTCACCTGATTTCTCAACTTTACTAGGTTTAGCGAAGAAATCCTTTTGCGTTTAAAAATTAATCCATTAACTTTGCACTCCGTTTAGGACTAAGGGGATTGTTAAAGAAATTAAGTAAACTAAGATATGGCAAATCACAAATCGGCAATTAAAAGAATTCGTGCAAACGAAGCCAAACGTTTGAGAAACAGATATCAGGCCAAGACAACAAGGACTTTTATCAAAAGATTGAAATTGACTACTGATAAAGTAGAAGCTCAGGAGCTTTTGAAGAAAGTTACATCTATGATTGATAAATTGGCTAAGAAAAATATCATTCATAAGAACAACGCTTCGAACAAAAAATCAAAATTGACTAGATTAGTCAATTCTTTGGCTTAAAATTAAGCTGAACAAAATATATCAAAGCTTTAATCGAAAGATTAAGGCTTTTTTTGTTTCATTAAAAATGTTATTTTTATTTTCTGTATATCCTATTTTCTTCCGGAAGGTAGATAAGATTTTTTGTTTAGACTAATGGCTAATCTTCAAATGGTCAAAATCTTTTCAACAATATGATGGAAGAGTGTCGGTTTACGATGTTTTATTTATTTAGAGTTAGCAGACTTTTAAACTTTACACTTTTATGGAAGATTACCAATCAATCAAGATCTCTGCATTGGCAGAAGAAGACAGACCACGAGAAAAATTGCTTTTAAAAGGCAGGTCAGCTTTGTCAGACGCCGAACTGATAGCAATCCTGATAGGTTCTGGTACCAAATCTTTAAGTGCTGTAGATCTTTCCAGATATATCTTGGCATCTGTGAATTATGACCTGAGTGCTTTGGCAAAAATGTCAGTCAAAGACTTGCAACGCTTCAAAGGGATCGGAGAGGCAAAAGCAATTTCCATTGTAAGTGCTTTGGAGCTTGGTAGAAGAAGAAAAAACAGAGATCCCCAAAAACGACTTCGAATCACTTCCTCTTCTGATGCCTATGATTTGATGAAACCGGATCTTATGGATGAGACAGTTGAGTCTTTCTACATTATTATTTTGGATAGAAACAATAATCTCCTCAAAAAACAACTCGTTAGTCGTGGAGGTTCAAATTCGACTGTTGTTGACCCAAAAGTGATATTTAAATATGCATTGGAAGTAATGGCTAATTCGATAATTTTGGTACATAATCATCCTTCTGGCAATCTCAAACCTTCTGAGCAAGACAAAAGATTGACAGAAAAATTAGTGAAAGCGGGAGAAAATCTTGATGTAACCGTAATCGATCATGTTATATTCGCAGATTGTGGCTATTTTAGCTTCGCAGATGAAGGAATAATTTAAAAACATGAGTACTAAGAATATTTTATTGACAGTCGTAGCATTGGTTGTCATGGCAGCAGTTGCATATACGTTGACGAGTTCGGATGATCCAGACGCTTATTTAGAAAGGGTGGAGAGTGAAAGAGATAAGCAGTTTAAGTTTTTGAAATACAATGAAGATTCTCCACTAAGTAAAGAACAGAAAGCTGCGTTGGGCAATTTGAGCTTTTACGAAATTGATCCTGCTTTTAAAATTCGGGCAAAGATGGTTGCTGTAGAAGATAGGAAAGTAATGGAGTTACCCATGACCGATGGTTCTATTGAAAAATATATAAAACACTCCTATCTAGAGTTTGACTTAAAAGGATCTCCACAAAAATTACTCCTTCTCCAGTCTTTTAATGAAGTAGACAAAAGAAATTTCTTTTTGGCTTTTGCGGATGCTACTAGCGGGGGAGATACATATGGTGGAGGAAGATATCTCAATTTACGTCAAGATGGCAAAAACAGTATTTCCATAGATTTTAATCTAGCCTATAATCCTTACTGTGCCTATAATCCTGATTTTGCGTGCCCACTTCCTCCGAAAGAGAACTTGATGGAAATAGCTATTGAGGCAGGAGAAAAAGATTATTCTGTAAAGAAAGATTGATTTTTCAGAGCATTTTTGACTTTTCTTAAGAAAAATAAAAAAATAGCCTCTTTTACCTTCTTGCCTATTCCATTTCTCTTAAATTTGTGCCTTATTCTGAAACAACATTGAATTCATGAAAATTTCCATAAATAGATTAAAAGATTTTATCGTACTAGATCAATCCTCGGAGGAGATAGCATCCTTATTGACTGGATCAGGCTTGGAGGTCGAGGGTGTTGAGCTTTTCGAATCTATCAAGGGAGGTCTGGAAGGTGTGGTCATTGGAGAAGTATTGACATGTGAAAGACATCCTAATGCAGATAAATTAAGTATTACAACTGTTGATATAGGCTCAGAAATAGTTCCTATCGTATGTGGTGCGCCTAATGTCGCTGCAGGACAAAAAGTGGTTGTAGCTACAGAAGGATGTACACTTTACCCTGGGACTGGTGAACCTTTTCAAATCAAAAAAGCAAAAATCAGAGGGGAGGTATCCCAAGGAATGATCTGTGCTGAGGATGAAATCGGACTTGGTGAAAGTCATGCTGGGATCATGGTTTTAGACACAGATTTACCAAATGGAACTTCAGCTTCTGAGTATTTCAAAGTAGAAAAAGGCGATGTTTTGGAGATTGGATTGACACCCAATAGAGCTGATGCTGCATCTCATTTAGGTGTAGCAAGAGACCTCAAAGCATTATTGAATAGAGAAGTTTGCTTGCCATCAGTAGAAGATTTCAAAGTAGATAATACAAGCTTAACTATCCCTGTTTCTATAGAAAATCCGAATGATTGCCCAAGATATGCAGGACTTACAATTTCCGATTTGAAAGTAGGTCCTTCACCCGCTTGGTTGCAAAATTATTTGAAAGCTTTGGATTTGGAGCCGATCAACAACATTGTAGATATCACTAATTTTATCCTACACGACCTAGGGCAACCTCTTCATGCATTTGATGCCGACTATATTAGCGGAGGTAAGATCAATGTGAAGAAGCTAGACAAAGGAACTCCTTTTGTGACTTTGGATGACAAAGAAAGAAAATTGTCTGGAGAAGAGTTGATGATATGTGATGCTGAAAAAGGTTTGTGCATAGCGGGTGTTTTTGGAGGAAAAGGATCTGGCGTGTCAGATCAAACTACAAAAATTTTCCTGGAGAGCGCCTATTTCTCACCTGATATTATCAGAAAAGGGAGCCAATTTCATGGTTTGAAAACTGATGCTTCTTTTAGGTTTGAAAGGGGTACAGATCCAAACATGCCAATCTATGCACTCAAAAGGGCAGCGCTCTTGATCAAAGAACTGGCTGGAGGAGAAATTTCTTCTGAGATCCTTGACCTCTATCCTAATCCAATAGCTGATTTTGAAATTGCTGTTCTCTACAAACACATTGATAGGCTGATTGGCAAGCATATCCCGAAAGAAACCGTGAAGTCGATTTTGAATGGCTTGGATATCCAAGTAGTCAATGAAAGCGAAGAGGGATTTACAGCAATAGTGAAGCCTTATAGAGTTGATGTGACTAGGGAAGCTGATGTGATTGAAGAGGTGTTGAGGATTTATGGATTTGAAAATGTCGCATTGTCAGAGAATCTGAATGCAGATTTTCTTGCCGAGCATCCAAGCAAAGATTTGAACAAGCTACAGTATAGACTTAGTGAAGTTCTCTCTGGTCTTGGATACTTTGAGATCATTACAAATTCCCTCACAAAACCAATTTACGTTGAGAAATCTGCTTATCTTCAATCAGAAAACAATGTCGTGATTCTGAATAAACTGAGCGAGGACTTAGGCGTTATGAGGCAGAGTCTTCTTTTCACTGGCTTGGAAGTTTTGTCTCACAATATCAACAGAAGGCAAAAGGACTTAAAGTTATTTGAGTTTGGATCAGTTTATTTCAAAGAAGGGGAAAGTTACCGTGAAGAAAAGAGACTTTCGATTTTCTTGACAGGGGAAAAGACAGCAGAAAGCTGGCTTGAACCATCGAAGGAAGTTCAGTTTCCAGATTTGTATGCAGTTGTAGAGTTGATTTTGGAAAAGCTGAACATAGATAATACTACGGTTGAGATTGTCCATGAATCACCTTTCGATTATGCTTTGCAAATAAATTTGGGGGCAAAAGTGTTGGGTACTGTTGGCTTGCTTGATGGAAGTATCACCAGACTTGCTGAAGTAAAGCAATCAGTCCTATTTGCTGAGTTAAACTGGGACTTATTGGCTAAAAAGTCTAAAGGATTAAAAAAGTATGGGGAAATATCAAAATTCCCAGAAGTACGAAGGGATTTGTCGCTTGTGATTGATAAAAAGATTACATTTGATGAAATCAAAAAAGTTGCATTAAAGGCCGGAGGGAAGTTATTGCAAAAAATTGGTGTATTTGACGTTTACCAAGGAGATAAAATTGATGCTAGTAAAAAGGCTTATGCATTGAGCTTTTATCTTCAAGATACAGAGAATACGCTGACAGATAAAGTTATTGATAAAACAATGAGCCGTTTGATACAAGGCTTTGAGAATGAAGTCGGAGCATTTATCAGAAAATAGAAAATGATTCACGAAGAACTCCAACGATTAGAAAAGCTCACCTCTCAAGTTGGTAAAAAACTTGAGCAGGTAGAAGAACAAAATCTGATGCTAAAGCATGAGGTTGATTTCTTGAGGTCAAGCCTAAAAGAAAGGGATGCGGCGTTGGAGGATTTTAAAAATCAAATTAAAATTACTAAACTTGTAAACAGCATACCAGTGGAAAACATTGAGTCTGCCGAGTTGAGAGAAAGGATTAATAATTATATAAAGGAAATCGATAATATAATTGCCTATTTGTCTGAATGATATGGAAACACTTTCTGTGAAAATCAAAATTGGAGATCGAGAGTATCCAATGAAAGTAAAAGTAGAGGATGAGGCGAAAATCAGACACGCAGGAAAATTGATTAATGATAAAATAAAAAGATATAGAGAAGAATTTGGATTGGATGACAAACAAGATCTATTGGCTATGGTAGCCTTTGATTGTATGGTGGAATCCATGGAGCAGGACAAGATCAATTCTGATGATAGTGAATTGATCAAAGAAACTTTAACCAAAATAAATAAAGATCTGACTAATCTTCTGTAATTATTGCTTATCACTCACTCCGCGTACTTTTTGCTTTCCTATAAGGTATTTATAGATTAATACACCTATGGGAGAATCAATATACATTATCATTGCAGGTCTGATAGGACTTGGGATTGGCGCCTTGGTTGTAGGCTTTTTTCTAAAAGGCAACAACAAAAAAATAGAAGAGGATGCAAAAGAGAAAGCCAAAATCATTCTGCGTGAAGCGGAAATGAATGCAGAGTCTTTGAAAAAGGACAGAATTCTCGAAGCCAAAGAAAAATACCTCAAGCTAAAATCTGAGTTTGAAGAAGAGGCTAATAAGAAGAAGGCCATCATCATCACCAACGAAAACAAGCTCAAACAAAAAGAGCAGGTGCTTTCCAAAGAGCTGGAACAAGTTAAGCGCAAAGAAGCTGAACTCGAAAGCAAGAAGGAAAACCTAAATGCCCAAATGCATTCGGTTCAGGTGAAAAAAGATGAACTAGACCGAGTGACTAGCCAACGAATCGCTGATTTGGAGAAAATTGCCAACTTGACCAAAGAAGAAGCAAGAGAGCAGCTTGTAGAAATGCTCAAGGACGAAGCCAACACCAAAGCTTCATCACATATCAAGGATATCCTTGACCAAGCAAAACTTTCTGCAACCAAGCAAGCCAAGAAGATTGTATTGGATACGATACAAAGAACGGCTACTGAGCATGCAATCGAAAACTGCGTGTCAGTATTCAATATCGAAAGTGATGATATCAAAGGAAAGATCATCGGTAGGGAAGGTAGAAATATCCGTGCCCTCGAAGCAGCTACAGGAGTAGAGATTGTAGTAGATGATACACCAGAAGCAATCATCATATCTGGATTTGATCCAGTAAGAAGGGAAGTAGCGAGACTTTCGCTTCACAGATTGGTACAGGATGGAAGAATCCACCCTGCGAGAATCGAAGAAGTAGTTGCCAAGACAGAAAAAAATATCGAAGAAGAGATTGTAGAGATTGGTGAAAGAACTTGTATTGAGTTAGGGATTCATGGCCTTCATCCGGAGTTGATCAGGATGGTAGGAAGGATGAGATTCCGTTCATCTTACGGACAGAATTTGCTTCAACATTCAAAAGAAGTAGCCAAGCTATGTGCGACCATGGCAGCAGAGATGGGATTGAACGCCAAAATGGCGAAAAGAGCAGGTTTGCTACATGATATCGGAAAAGTCTACCCAGAGGAAGCAGAGCTTCCACATGCGATCTTGGGTATGGAGTTGGCGAAGAAATACAAGGAGCATCCAGAAGTATGTAATGCTATAGGAGCTCACCATGATGAAATCGAAATGACGTCTATGATTTCACCGATCGTACAGGCTTCAGATGCGATTTCTGGTTCTAGACCAGGTGCAAGAAGGGAAATCATGGATAGCTATATCAAGAGATTGAAAGATCTTGAAGATTTGGCATTGAGCTTTGATGGAGTAAACAAATGCTTTGCGATGCAAGCAGGTCGAGAATTACGCGTATTGGTAGATGCTGACAATGTGAGTGACCAAACGGCAAGTCAATTGTCTTTTGATATTTCCCAAAAAATCGAAAAAGAGATGCAGTATCCAGGACAGATCAAAATCACCGTAATCAGGGAAATGAGATCTGTGAGTTATGCTAAATAGTCAACGGTCGACTGTCAATAGTCAACTGTAATAAAATTAATCTACGGCCTGTGTATTCACAGGCCGTTTTTTTGTCACATGGTCAGTGTCCTCACAGACCATTTTCTAATAATTTTTTTCCAACCCTTCAACCGTGCTCTGTGTCTTCACAGAGCACACTTTGTGTCTTCTCAGAACACACACACACACACACACACTTTCTCCCGACGTCTAAGAGATATGGAAAACAATCCACCATGTGTTCTGTATCTCAAAAATCACTTTTGTTATGATTAGTACTTTAAAAGCATTTTCCATCAGCCTTTTTTATAAATTTTGGTTTATTGCTGGCGATTGTGTTTTATATAATTGAAAATCAATATTTTAAAGTATAAATTGAGTGTTTTCTAAATGAAAAGTGTAATGTTTTTTAAAAATATCTACCTTTGCACCTTCAAAAATAGAAGAGTTGCTTTTTCAATATGAAATAGGACAAAAATTTTATTTTAACTATTAATTTGTTTTAACTATCAATTTATTCGCTATGAAAGCAAGATTACTATCATTAAAGGTTTGTCTAACCTTTGGCCTAATTATGGGTTTGTTTCTCAGTGCATGTACGGAAAATGATTTCCAAGAGAATGGGAAAGTGAAAAAGTCATTGAATGCCTCGATCAAAGAGGAGAATATGACAAAGTTTGCCAGTATTTTATCGAAAGCAGTGTATGAGAGAAAAGAAGTTCGTGAATTTCTTAAGCAAGAGTCTCTCAAGCAATTCGATAAGAATTATGATGTGTTGTATTACCTAGTGAAAGATGAGACGATTGGAAATGAGACTCTCCGTGATATTCTGATTTCTTATTCTTCTGTGGAGGAGCTTGAAAAAATAGAAAGGAGCATCCCGTTGTTGAACATCTATGTGTCAAGAATCGAATTTTTTGATATACTACCAGAAAATCTGGATACCGATGATACAGAAATCCCGGTTATCGTTTCCAAGAAGTCAGAAAATGCACTTTTCTTCAATGGGGTTGAAGAATTGAGTTTTGAGAAGGGAGAAGTTCCAAACTTTCATGTGTTTGTGGTAAATGAAAACAGCAGGGTGATCATTCCTGAAAATAGCCATAACGCTAGGAGTAGAGGAAGAGTAATTTTTAGATCACCTGCATTTGAAGGTACCAATTCACATTCAAGTGATGAAGAATTAATTGTAGGGATTAATGAAGTTGGGCAGAAAGCAATTAATGCTTTCACTCATTTTAATAAGGATGACGGAAGTATCAGCCAAAAAGGTTTCCAAAGGGACTTTATCTATTATGGAATTACTCCTCAAAATATGACAGGTAGTTTGAATCATTCTGTGAATGAGTATATTCAGTTTTTGGAAATTGATCCCAAAGTATATTATGATATTTCTGGTCAAAGAGATTCACAAATCTATAATAGAGATCCATTTATTGTAAACTCAGGAGTCACTAGAAAATCCAGAAATGGATATACTTCAGCGGAATTAATAGACAGAATGTGGTCTAAAGGATCATATGATTTTAGGTTTGAAGTATATACTTCTTCAGGTGCGCCAATAATTGTTTTTGCTCCGCTCAGACCAGATCAGATATGGGACTTCAATATAGATCATTCTTACAGGCACTCTACATGGTTTAGGAAGAGTAAGCATACTTATAAGATTGACCCTAGTAAGTTTACTTCTAAATTAGTTGTTTTACCCAATCCAGTTAATATAGGTAAATGGGATATAAAAAATGGACCACTGACAAGGTATTTGAAAATATATGAAGACGATGAAGGGGAAGAATTAATGTATAAAGAAACTTTTGAAATGTCTTTTGCCCATGAGACTAATTTTGTTGGGAATAAAAAAATAAGTCTTGGACTCAAAGAAGAAGTTAATTCAACGATTGGTGTAGCTGGAAATATCGAGTCTCCAACAACTATTACTAAGCCTATTGAAATTAACGTTTTAAGAAGTGTAGAGTCAGATTATTTAGGATCAATTAAGATGTATTTTTATGATCCAGTTTTGCAAGAGGTTTCGACTAATACAAATTCTGTAATTGTACATAAATATGATACAGGAAGTGTGAAAGTTGGTTTAGTAGTGAAATAATACTCTTTCTTTAATTTATTAGAAAAAAATAAAGAAATTAGATATTTATTTCTTAATCCCTTGAAAAATCAAAAAAGCGCCTAAAATCATTTTGGGGGCTTTTTCATTATTGATCTACAAATAACCAATAACTTGTATTGCAAGTTTAGATTCCAATACCATGGTCAGTGTCCCCACAGACCATTCTCTTTTTTTTAACAACATGTTCTGTGTCCTCACAGAACACTTTTGTCGATAAAAAGATGTATAATGTAAATGGCTTTTGGAGACACAGCCAAGGTTTAAAATCAAATAACATCTTTTTTAGTCAGTTTACTTTTTCTATTTTAGTAAAAATTACTAATCCACCTAACAGCTCCTTTTAATGTTTGTACTTACGCATTTATTCTTCGGTATTGGTGAGTTGTTTTATTCAAGTTACAAGAATTTCAAAGTAAGGATTGCCAAGCAAAAGCTCTCTCCTCAAGATATAAATATTTTGTCCAATCTGTTTCCTTATTATGCAGGACTTTCAGATATCCACAAGAAGGAATTTGTCGAAAAAGTAGAATGGTTTATTGCGGAGAAAGAGTTTCTGCCAAGGGGCGAATTGAAAGCTGTAACGCAAGAGATGAAGCTGTTGATTTCTGCGACTGCCGTGAAAGTGACTTTTGGGTTTCAGGGAATGACTCTAAAACACTTTAGACGAATCTTGATTTATCAGGATTCTTATTATTCGACGATCAACAAGCAATACCATCAGGGGGAAGTGAATCCAAAATTGGGAGTTATTGTATTGTCATGGGAGAACTTTGTAAGGGGCTTTATCAAAAATGATGATGGGGTAAATCTCGGAATTCATGAAATAGCCCATGCTATGAAACTTGAAAACCAAATCCATTACAATAGGGAAAGCAACTTTTTCAATCCAATACTTTGGGGAAAATATTCAGAATTGGCAAAATCAGAAATTCAAAAAATAAGGAGTCAAGAGTCTTCCTTGTTTCGGTCATCGGCAGGAGTCAATGAACACGAGTTTTTTGCAGTTGCCTTGGAAGCTTTTTTTGAGAAATCATCGAAGTTCAAAAGTTATAATGAAAGACTCTATCAATCATTGGTGTACTTGCTAAGACAGGACCCTTTAGTGCTCACTAAGAATAGTCAGGGAGCAAATTCTTGAATGGTACCAACAACCAAATTGTAAAATTTAATTATAGTATTTAAAATGGCTGGAGAGGACACAAGCCATGGAGGTCACATGGGAAAATAATGCCTGGTGAGGATACAAGCCATGGGTTCGATGTTTATTTCAAATTTTTCACAAAGTATTCTTCCACTTTACCCCAAAGTCCGCAATATATTATTGTAGTAGGTTGGTTTGTAGAGAGTAAAAACCTTCCAGGTTTCAGATACTTTCAACTTACAAATAGTTGATTATCAATAAAACCTGAAAGGTTTTTGGATTTGCCTGCCTAATAGATAATATTAACCTTACTTCCTCTCCACTTCCCTTAAATTCTCTAATTTCTTATTTCTCAGGAATCCATTGATATCCTCGAAGTGTTCTTTTACACGCTTGTTGCCAAATTCGAAAACTTTAGTCACCAATCCATCCAAGAAATCCCTGTCGTGGGAAACAACTATCAAAGTTCCATCAAAAGCTTTTAGCGCATCCTTGATGATGTCTTTGGTTTTCATATCCAAATGATTGGTAGGTTCATCGAGAATCAAGAGATTGACAGGTTCTAACAAAAGTTTGATCATTGCCAATCTGGTTTTTTCTCCTCCGGAAAGCACTTTTACCTTTTTGTTGATATCATCGCCTTTGAACATAAATGCTCCCAAGAGATCCTTTATTTTCCCCCTGATTTCTCCTACTGCGATTTGGTCGATCGTATCGAAAATCGTCAGGCTTTCATCCAATAGAGAAGCTTGATTTTGGGCAAAGTAACCGATCATGGCATTGTGGCCCAATTCACATTTTCCTTCAAAGTCTATTTCTCCCATGATCGCTTTGATCATAGTAGATTTTCCTTCCCCATTTTTCCCTACGAAAGAAACTTTCTGACCTTGTTCGATGGTCATACTTGCATCTTTGAAGACTACATGATCGCCATAGGATTTAGTGAGCTCTTCTACGATGACTGGGTATTTTCCAGACCTTGGGGATGGAGGGAAGCGCAATTTCAAAGCAGATGAGTCAACTTCATCCACTTCTACTATATCCAACTTCTCCAACATCTTCACACGAGACTGCACTTGCAAAGTCTTGGAGTAAGTGCCCTTAAATCTTTCTATGAATTGAGTTGTCTCAGCAATAAATTTCTGTTGCTCGTCGAATTGCTTCTGCTGCTGTTCTCTTCGCTCCTTTCTCAGTTCGAGATAATGGGAATACTTGGCTTTGTAGTCATAGATTCTTCCCATAGTCACCTCAATGGTTCTGTTGGTGATATTGTCCACAAATGCCCTATCGTGAGAAATTACCACCACTGCTTTTGCTTTTTCCGTCAGAAAATCCTCTAGCCACTGAATGGACTCGATATCCAAATGGTTGGTAGGTTCATCCAAAAGTATCAAGTCTGGTTTCTGCAAAAGGATCTTAGCAAGTTCAATTCTCATTCTCCATCCGCCGGAGAATTCCTTGGTTGATCTTGTGAAATCAGCCCTTTCAAATCCTAATCCCAAAAGTACTTTCTCTACTTCAGCTTCATAATTGACTTCTTCTATAGCATAAAACTTTTCACTCAATTCAGAGACTTGTTCGATGATCTTGTAATATTCTTCCGAATCGTAATCAGTCCTAACGGTGAGTTCCTCATTCAGTCTATCAATTTCTGTCTTCATATCCAGGTATGAGGCAAAAGCTTTGGAGGTTTCTTCCATCACAGTGCAATCATCAGAAGTGAGCAAATGCTGGGGAAGGTAGGCAATCACTGCATCTTTTGGGGCAGAAACGCCACCTTTAGTAGGTTTGGTTGCTCCAGCTATGATCTTGAGCATGGTGGATTTGCCAGCTCCATTTTTACCCATCAGGGCTATTTTGTCATTCTCGTTGATGGAGAAAGAAACATCGCTAAACAATGCTGATCCGCCATGTAATACCGCTATATTATCTACTGAAATCATGAAATTCGAATTTGAAGATGCAAATGTAAGGAATTGATGATTTAAAAATTGAAAGATTTTAAGATTAGTTGGCTCCATAAGTTTTGCTTATCTTAAAAAATTTGGAGAGTTCTTTCATTTTATGTTTAAAAATAGAAAAACAATGCTTCGGAACGGTCTTTGCACTGTACTTATCAAACAATTAATAAAACATTATGGATAACAGAGAAAAATTAGAGAAAATGGACAGGGCGTTGAGGATGATGGAAGATCTGAAAAACAGCCAAGTAGCCATGATTGAAAAATCTTCTAAGCTTCAAATGGATGCCATGGAATTCAACTTTTCTGAAATGGAAAAAAACATGGGTGATCTTTTTAGCAGATACAATGACTCCTTGGATTTGATAAATACTGAGGTAGAACGTTTCGAAATCAAAAGAAATCAGTTTGAGCAGAAACATGGATTAGATAAAATTGAAGAGTAGTTTTCGATATCAATATAAAAATAAGCCCTGATTCTAATAAAATCGGGCTTATTTTTTTAATTATTAATTTTTCAGATTGTATTTTTCATTCTTTTTCTTGCCAGTAGCCAAGTATAATGTTGGTTTTTAAATCAAATTGTGTACTGATAAATAGTGAATTATTATGATTGTCATAGATAACAATAGTAGCCATTTAAATTAATGTATGAAGTACATTTCAATCAGCTGAGGTCTGTTGATGATTATAAGCATTATGACAAGTGAAAGATTTACATCTTTGGGTCATGGCTGATATTCATATCAGATTTTATTGATTTTTTCAAAATAAAGTAGCCTAGTGTTCCTGAGATAAATGAAGCCAGCAGAACCCCCATTTTTGCTTGTTCAAGATACATCGGGTTAGAAAATGCAAGTGAGTTGATGAATAATGACATTGTGAAACCAATTGCTGCCAAGAATGATATTCCCAAAAGCATTGAATTGTTGAGACCATTTGGCATACTGAACCAGCCAAGTTTAATTCCTAAGGTTGATAACCCATAAATCCCTAGAATTTTACCCAATACCAATCCTACTCCAACACCTAAAGCAATAGGACTACTTATCATTTCAATCCAATTATTGTCGATTATTACCCCAGCGTTGGCAAGTGCAAAAATTGGCATTACTAAGTAAGCTACCAGTCCATGCATGCTTCTTTCTAATCTTTGCATTGGGGAAATGGAAGCCTTTGAGATTCTTTTTATTTCTCCGATGATGTTCTCCTCTTCGCTAGAAAGGAGATATTCATCATTTTTTGACATTTTTGCTTTTTTAAATTTCTCAGTTAGTGAGTTAATAGATTCTATATATTTTGCTTTGTTGATCCGTCTGTCAGCTGGAATTACAAAAGCAACAAGAACAGCAGCTATAGTAGCATGTACGCCAGATAGTAAAGTGGCTAACCAAACTCCTCCAATTCCTAAAATAGAAAAAATCAAAACCCTTCTTACACCCAGCTTACTAAGTAGAAACATAAAGCTCAATATTAGTCCCGCAATAAATAGGTTTTGGGTTGAAATTTCAGAAGTGTAAAATATAGCGACAATCAATACAGCCCCCAAGTCGTCAATAATAGCTAAAGCAGTTAGAAAGACTTTTAGTTGAATAGGTACTTTGGGTCCAAGCAAGTAAAGTACTCCAAGAGCAAAAGCTATATCAGTAGCCATAGGAATTCCCCATCCTCTCAAAGCCTCAGCCGAACCGCCAATATTGAAAATGATATAAATCAAGGCGGGTAGAAGCATTCCACCAATAGCACCTACGATTGGCATGAGTACATTTTTTGGTACGGAGAGTTCGCCAGCTAGGATTTCTCTTTTTAGTTCCAAACCTACGACAAAGAAGAATATAGACATCAATCCATCGTTGATCCATAGTAAGAGAGGCTTTTCTAAAGAGAATCCACTTATAGTAAACCCTATTTTTTGGTTCAAAAACCATTGTATATGTACATTTGCTGGCGAGTTGGCAAGTAGCAATGCCAATCCGGCTGAAAAAAAGAGTAAAAATGAACCAAATGTACTTTTTCTTATAAACTGCACAAAAGGACTTAGTTTATCGAATTTTAAGTTTTCAATAGTCATCTTATATTTTTTTAGATATGAAACAATGAGATAATCATTTGAAAAAAACTATACGGTACTAAACACTAAAAAGGTTGGCCTGAATGGAGTGGTATATTGATAATTCAGCTATGATTTTGATACCATTCAAATTTTAGTAGATAAAAAATTTTGTTTCTAGCAATACCCAAGAATAACCTAAATAATTGCTTTAAATGGTAAAAAATGAAGAAAACAGAACAGTTTACAGCAAAAAAAAATCGCTCTGAGGATATTCAGAGCGATTTGATTATAGACTATAAAAATAATCTATTAATTGTTTTTATGGAAATCATAATTAAGCTTCTACACCAAGAGCCTTAGCCATTACGGCACCAATCTCAGCTGGTGATTCAGCTACATGTATTCCATTTTCTCTCATAATTCTCATTTTTGCTTCAGCGGTATCATCAGCACCACCTACGATCGCGCCAGCATGTCCCATTCTTCTACCAGGAGGCGCAGTTTGTCCAGCGATAAAACCTACCACAGGCTTTTTGTTGCCAGTTTCTCTGATCCATCTTGCAGCATCAGCTTCATAATTCCCTCCGATTTCACCAATCATTACAATAGCATCAGTCTCAGGGTCTTCCATTAATAGTTGAACAGCATCTTTAGTAGATGTTCCAATTATAGGGTCACCACCGATACCGATAGCTGTAGATACACCTAGTCCAGCTTTTGCTACTTGATCAGCAGCTTCATAAGTCAAAGTGCCAGATTTGGAAACAATACCGATTCTACCTTTTTTGAACACAAAACCAGGCATGATACCTACTTTGGCTTCTCCTGGAGTGATTACACCAGGACAGTTAGGGCCAATCAGGGTTGCTCCTCTTTCTTTAATATATGGTTTTGCTTTCATCATATCAGCCACTGGAATTCCTTCGGTGATTGCAATGATTACTTTGATGCCGGCATCAGCAGCTTCCATGATCGCATCAGCAGCAAATGCCGGTGGTACGAAAATGATTGAAGTGTCTGCACCAGTCTTAGCTACAGCATCTTCAACGGAATTGAAAACAGGCTTCTCTAAGTGTGTAGAACCGCCTTTCCCTGGAGTTACTCCTCCAACGACGTTGGTTCCATACTCTATCATTTGCTGTGCATGGAAAGATCCTTCAGATCCCGTAAACCCTTGCACAATCACTTTTGAATTTTTATTGACTAATACACTCATGTTGCGATTTTTAAAGTTTGTCACAAAAATAAAGGAATATGCCCTTACATAAAAAGAATTTGGAAACAATATCAATTTAATTTACACTGTGGTTAACTTTTTATAATTTAGAGGGTGCTTTAAGGCTATTATGAGAAAAATCATCTTATTTATTACTTGCTTTCTTACTTACGGTTTTGTCTTATCACAATCATTTCAGTTTAATAGACAGATCAAAGGTGTTGAATTACCCACTGATAATGTAAGTGGTGTTATTCAAGACGATAAAGGTTTGATGTGGTTCAATACCAATGATGGTGTTTTTTACTCTGATGGGATATTTACTTATACTATTCCTGACGAGATTTCCAGTCAGTTGACAAATAAGGTGAAATTGTTTAAAGATGAAGATGGGTATGTCTGGGTAGCAAATCAGATTAAGGATGCTAAAGCTTTTTATTTTAAAGACGGATTATGGCAGGAAAAGGTCTTGCCTGAAGCTTTGAGTGAAAAAGAAGGTTTAACATACCTTGAGTTTGCTGTGACAGGTAAAGGAAAGGATAAAAAAGTTTTTCTTTTTTTTGCAAATGAAGCCTATTACTCTGTAGGTGATTCAAAATCTTGGATTCGTATAGAGCATAATTTTTATAGCGAAGGATGGTTAAGGTCAATTTATGAAAAAGATGGTAAAACGTATCTCTTTTTTGAGTTAGCTACTTTTTTTATGGACGGGGTTACTGTTACTGAGATAGAATATAAGGGACTTGAATTGCCTTCGAAGATCACTCATATTTCCTATTCTGAGGAGCACAATAAGTACTACTATTTAGGGAAAGGTTTTCTTGCGTCAGGTGTGGGATTTTTAGAAGTAGACGAAATCATCCATCAAGGATTTATAAATGATATATATAGTGCAGTTGACTATGCCGATTTGCAAATTTCACAAGGGAAGATCTATTATTTTTTCAATTCCCAGCTGTATAAATATTCACCTGCACTAAATCAAATTCAGGAAATTAGCGCTGCTGATGCAATTAAATCCATAAGTATTTATTCAGCTTTTGTGGATAGGGAAGGGATTATTTGGATCGGGACGCACAGAGGGTTAGTGAATATCAACTCAATCAGGTTTTTGAATTTTGATTCACGTATACTTTTGGATGATGAAGTGACAGCTTTGATTAGATTAAAAGAGAATAAGTATTTGATTGGCTACAATAATGGTTTACAGTTACTTGATGGTAGCAGTTTGCAGACACTCCTGCATGACAAAGTCCATGCAAGTCAACCTAGAAACAGGATTACTAATTTTTCAAGAGATAAAAATGGAATAATTTGGTTTTCATCTAACCTTGCTGGGGTGGGAAGATATGATGAAAAGACAAATTCCTTGGGTTTTGAAGAAAGTCCTGTTGGGAAGTTTGTGACTGCAGTCCGAGCAATTGGCGACAGTTTGATTATCGTAAGTAGAGATAAAATTTATCTTTCAAATATTAATAACAAACTATCAGGTCATTTTTCGAATGATATCACTAATTTAATTCTAGGAAGTTTTAATCAAGATGAAGTCTTTCTAAGAAAAGTAGGTCTGTTGAAAGATGGGCGAATGATATTTATGCAAGGAGGAAATACTTTTTTACAAAATGTTATCCTAGAGACTTCCCAGTTTATAAATGTAATTGGCTTTGATTATTTGGAATTAAATGATGAGATATATTTGGGTACAGAAAATGGGCTGAAAATTTATAAAGATGGTGAAGTCAAAGAACTTGAGCTAAATGGTCAAAAGATAACAAGGCCTGTTTATGCATTACATGTCGATAAAGATCAAAATATTTGGGCAGGGACAGACCAAGGGGTTTACCTCATAGGTAAGTCTGGAATAGTAAAGTATGATGAAAAAAGTGGATTGGTGGGTTCTGAGATCAATCGAGGGGCTTTGATCGATGGTGATAATGGTGAGATATTCATTGGAACGCAACGTGGTTTATCTATTTATTATCCTGATGAAGATGATAGAAAGATTTTGCAGCCGATTACGGAGATTTTGGAATTAAACCTCCTTAATAAAGGAATTCCCTTTCCAAGTTCCAATAAAATCCAATTTGAAAACAACTCAATAGAGGTGAAATATAGGGCTGTTAGTTTTCTACAAAACTCCAATCTGACTGTAAGGTACAAACTTGAAGGATATCATGATTCATGGCAAGAAATTGTAAACCCTAGATCAAATGTTTTGGTATTCAATAATTTGCCTCCGGGTGATTATGTATTCAAAATGGAAGCAAGTTTAAGAGGTATTTATGATGGTGATATCATTTCAAGTCAGCCATTTACGATTCTTAAGCCAATTTATCTTCAAACTTGGTTTGTGATTTTTATCTTACTTCTGTTTTTTGGAATAGGTTTTTTATTAAATGCGTTTATGAATCAGTGGAGAAAGCAAAGTATCTTAAAGCAAACTATAGATGAGAAAACAAAACAAGCGGTAGTATCAGAAAACCAATTTAAAAATGTATGGAATAGCTCTGCTGATGGATTGATGCTTTCTATAGAAGGAGGGAAGATATTGGAAGTGAATCCAAGTTTCGCAAAGTTGGTAGGATTTGATATAGAAGATTTAAGTGGGTCCAATATTAAAGATTTATATTCAGACCCAAATTACTATCATGATCAAAAACAAAAAGTAATAAGTGTTTTGGATAGTAACCTTGGAGAGGGAGCTACTTTTGAAATGGAGATGCCATTGAAAAACGGCTTAAGGTATATCGAGATGTATATAACCCGATTGAACACCGAATTTGATGAAAAACCCATTATGCTTTCAGTTTTCAGGGATGTTACGGATAAAAAAGACTACGAGAAAGGCTTAGAGTCAGCAAAAGTAAAAGCAGAAGAAGCCAACAAATTGAAGTCAAATATCTTGTCAAACATGAGCCATGAAGTCAGAACACCATTGAATGGAATATTGGGAAGTACAGAGAACATCATTGAACAATGGGGGGATGATGCCGAATTGGTTTCTCAGCTTGATATCATTTATGAATCAGGAGAAAGACTATTAAGTACGATCAATAGTATTTTGGATATGGCAAAAATTGAAGCCAATAAATTTGAAGTAGTATATCAGGAGACTAATGTAAATGATTTTGTAGGAAAGGTATTATTGCCACTCAAAACTTTGGCAATTAAAAAAGGGCTTCTATTGTCTACAAAATTTGAAACAAAACCATTTATAGGAATTATTGACCAACGATATTTTGGAATTATTATTAACAATCTAGTTGGAAACGCTATCAAATATACCGATGAAGGTCTAATATCTATAAAAGTCGGAAAAGTCAATTCTAGCTTAGTGTTTGAAGTTTCGGATAATGGAATAGGGATGACAGAAGATTTTATGAAAAAACTATTTAGACCTTTCGAACAAGAAAGTGAGGGTTATGGTAGAAAATATGAAGGTACAGGCCTTGGTTTGACCATAACGAAAAATCTTATAGATATACTTAATGGTGAAATTAAAATTGAAAGTTTGAAAGGAAATGGTACCTATGTAAAAGTCATTTTACCTTTGGGCAACATTTGATTTTAGTAAATGATTTAAACTCGTAATTTGCAGCCATTATTAAAAAACGCCCATGTTTCCATTAAGGATATTAATTACTGAAGATGATCATGTGTCAGCTCTCTTGTTAAAAAAGGCACTTGAGAAAAATAATCATCGAATTATAGGGATTTCAGATTCTGGTGAAAAAGCCTTAGAGATTCTGGAAGAACATCAAGCTGATATTGTCATGATGGATATCAATCTTTCAGGTGAGCTTGATGGGATCAAAACAACTGAGATTATCAATGAAAAATATGATATCCCAGTTGTTTATTTGAGTGCAAGTTCCGATTCTGAAACACTTACCAAAGTGGTAGGAACTAACCCTAGTGCCTATGTCATTAAGCCATTTAATATCCGAGAACTGAATATGGTGATCGAGTTGGCAATTTTCAAAGACAGAAAGGAAAAGGAACTTCAAAAACTCAACAATGAGCTAGAAGAAAAAGTAAAACAGAGAACAGCAGACCTTCACAATGCAAACAAAGAATTGATACGTGCGTTGGAAAAAGAAAGGGAGATTGGCGAATTAAAATCAAGGATCGTACTGAATGTTTCCCATGGATTCAAAACACCATTGACATCAATCCTTAGTTCAGCACAGCTCTTGCAAATCTATGCAGAAAAAGACCATCCATTCAAACAAAAAATAGGTAAACACGCAAAGAAAATAGAAAACTCCGTTAGAAGTTTAAATAACCTTTTGACTTCTGTACTTTTCTTTGGTAAAGCAGATGCAAATAAGATAGATTATAATCCGAAAAAAATGTTTACCGCTGCCTTTATCAATGAAGTAATAGATGTGGTAAAAGCTAGTTCTGAGAACAAAGTGAAAATTAACCTTCAAGTTGGGGAAATACCAAAAACAATTACTTCAGATGTAGAGCTATTATATCAAATTTTTGAAAACCTACTTTCCAATGCAGTCAAATATTCCAAAGATGGTCAGGAAGTGGAGTTTTCAATTTGGGGAGAAAATGGATTGATAAAATCTGAGGTGCGAGATCATGGTATAGGTATTCCAAAAGAGGAACAAGATCAAATGTTTGATAGGTTTTTCAGGGCAAAAAATGTAGGGATCATAGAAGGGTCTGGATTGGGTCTATCAATCGTCAAAAAATGTGTGGATGTACTAAAAGGAGAGATTAATTTCACTAGTGAACCTGGAAAAGGGACATCGTTTTTTGTCTCAATTCCTGTAAATAAATAAGTATGCTATCAGTAAGAAATATTCAATTTCAATATAGCCCAGACTTAAAGTTTCAGATTCCGGACATTTCTATGTCTGCTGGAGATGAGCTTTTGATCTTGGGTAAATCAGGAAGTGGAAAGACCACCATACTAAATATACTTGGCGGACTTCTTAAACCACAATCAGGAGAAATCATCCTAAATGACACAAAAATCAACCTTCTCAAAGGAGCTGAACTCGATAAGTTTAGAGGTAAAAATATAGGGATCGTATTTCAAAAACCACATATTCTAGCACCATTGACAGTTGAAGAAAATCTTAAATTGGCCAATTACTTTGTTGGAAGAAAAGAGGATCAAAATCTGAATTTGCTGAAAGAACTCGGGATATTGGACAAGAGAAAATCAAAGGTTAATACTTTGAGCGAAGGTGAAGCTCAAAGGGTATCTATAGCAAGAGCTTTAGCCAATCATCCGAAACTGATTCTGGCTGATGAGCCTACCGCAAGTCTTGATGACGAGAATGCTCAGGCTGTCATAAAACTACTCCAAGAGCAAGCGAAAAAGTATAGTGCTGCTTTGATCATTGTTACACATGATCAGCGAGTGAAAGATCATATTTCGAACCATTTAATCATGGGAGGTCTATCATGAATATGTTGAAATTAAGCTGGAAATATTTGATTGCAAAGCCATTGAATACAGGCTTGAATATTCTTTTGTTGGCACTTGGGTTATCGATTATCACTGTTCTGATTTTGATCCAAGATCAGTTTGAGAATAAGATGACAAAGGATGCTGAAGGAATAGATTTGGTCGTGGGAGCTAAAGGAAGCCCTCTTCAACTAATTCTTTCTAGTGTTTACCATATTGATTACCCAACAGGGAACATCGATATGAAAGATGCTAAAGCGCTAGAAAAAAACAGACTGGTTAAAAAGATCATTCCATTGGGAATGGGGGATAACTATCAAGGATATAGAATTGTAGGTACTAACCATGACTATTTACAGTTATACAATGCCGGTTTTGATGCAGGAAAAGAATGGATAAAGCCTTTTGAAGTAGTTTTGGGTTTTGAGGTCGCTAAGAAACTGAATTTGAAAGTAGGGGATTCCTTTATTGGTTCTCATGGTATAGGGAGTAGTAGCCATGAGCATGATGAGCATCCATATATTGTCTCAGGCATTTTGTCTCAAAAAGACAACGTTTTGGATAAACTAATTTTGACAAGTATAGAATCCGTATGGTATTCGCATGACGAAGGTCATGACCATGATAAGTTTGAAGCAGATGTAAGCATCTCTGGCTTTCCGGAGACAGATGAGGATAGGGAAGTTACCTCTTTGCTTTTGCAGTACAGAAACCCGATAGCAGCTGTTCAGTTACCTAGGTTTATCAATAGTAAAAGCGCATTACAAGCAGCTTCTCCATCATTTGAGATCTCAAGGTTGTTTGAGCTTCTCGGGGTAGGAGTTAAATTGATTCAAGGTCTGGCAATTGCAATTATTATCATTGCG
This sequence comes from Belliella alkalica, assembly GCF_022549785.1. Classification (GTDB taxonomy): domain Bacteria; phylum Bacteroidota; class Bacteroidia; order Cytophagales; family Cyclobacteriaceae; genus Belliella; species Belliella alkalica. The sequence goes on along the minus strand of NZ_JAKZGO010000006.1, from coordinate 149,311 downwards.
GGTCTAGGGATATTTATTGCCTTGTTCAATTCCCTGAAAGAAAGAAAATATGACCTTGCAGTGATGAGGACTTTAGGGGCCTCAAGTATTCAATTATTTTTGCACATCGTCTTGGAAGGAATTATATTGACATTGTTGGGAGCTGTTTTGGGGATTGTTATTGGGCACGGTTTCTTGGCTGTGTTGGTAATGCAAAATGAACAAGGTGCCATCAGTGGATTGAGTGCGGCAGTATTCTTGCAAGAAGAATTGTGGATTGTTGCCTTTGCAGTGATTGTAGGTTTTGTTGCTTCATTGATTCCTGCCTGGACTGCATATCAAACAGATATTGCGAAGCAACTTACAAAGTCTTAGATGAAAATAGTATAAATTTGTCAACCCAAAGAGAACAAAAGAGAATGAAATTAAAACAAACATTATTAGTATTGACTTTGCTTTTCAGTACTTCAATAGCTTGGGCGCAGTCTTCGCCCAATGTGTGGAGAGACTTGTCTGAAGTGACATATAAGATTGGAGAAGATGATTTTGGGGAATTGTACATCCCAGTATTCAGTTCCAAGATCAAAGGTATAGAAGGCAAAGTGGTGGAGGCAGATGGATATATCATACCTTTTGAGGGAATGTTTAAGCCTGAGCATATTATTCTATCATCTTTACCTTTAGCAGAATGTTTTTTCTGTGGATCAGGTGGCCCCGAGACTGTAATGGAAGTAATGCTGAAAAGCCCCATAAAATACACCTCAAAAAGAGTGAAGGTAAGAGGTAAATTGACATTGAACGACAAAGATCCAGAGAAATTAATGTACATTCTTGTTGATGCAGTGCTCTTGGATTAATATCAGGTTCATTTGAATTGATTTAAAACATAAAAGGTCAGCGAAATTCTTCGCTGACCTTTTATGTTTTATCTGAATTGTTTCAAGAATATCTGATTCTAGGAAGTTTAACATTGTAGCAACAATCATTTCTAAATCAAACTTGAAGTTTAAACGATGACTATTTTTTCAGATATGACTATCCGTATTTACGCCAATAGCAATTTATAATAACATTTGAAGTTCATTTCAATTAGCTATGGTCGGATGATTGTGGACTGTTAACGAGTTCCGTAGCTTACAAAGCTATTTCTTACCTAATGTGCAATAGTACGAATACTCATATTTCAAGAAGTGTGTTTTACCTCCATATCCACAAAATCAGCCATCAATTTTTTGGTGATTTCTCCTACTTTTCCATCCCCAATCTTTTGCTTGTCAATTACGGTAATAGGTAGGATTTTCTTTGTAGTGCTCGTGATGAATAATTCATCTGCGTCAAGCAATTCTTCAAAAGTAATAGACCTTATATTGCATTCAGGAGCTAATTCTAAAACTCTCTTTCTTGTGATGCCATGCAAAATATGGTTGTTGGGTGTGCTGATGCTTCCATTTTTTACCATGAAAATATTACTTCTTGAACTTTCAGAAACCACACCATTAAAATGATAAATGACATCCTCCGCACCATTTTCCTTCCAAGAAGGGCTCAACCATACTGGAAAGGCATAGTTGGTGGTTTTGATGTCGGCGATCATTCTTACATGTTCTGCACTGAGTAGTTTTACTCCTTTTTCGTATTTTTCTTTTTCCGGAAAAAGTAATTCTTCACAAAAAATAAATAGGTCTCCATCAGCAGGCGAGAAGTGGTTTGCAGAAACCCCACCAGTGAGTAGCATCCTCACACCTCCATTTTGAAGGTCATTTTTTTGTATCAAATCAAGTATGATTTCCCTCAGTTCAGTTTTGGTATATTTCAGTTTGAGGTGTGTTTTTTCAGCGGATCTGATAAATCTATCTAAGTAGTCAGACAAAAATAAAGGGATATAATTTGAAGTTCTAAAAAAATCAAAAATCCCATAACCTCTGATTAACGTAATGTCCATTGGGTGTATTTGGGCCAAATTAGAATCGATTATTTCGTTTTTGGCAAAGCAAAATGATTTCATAAAATTTATTTTTGTTTTATGGTTGTTGTTTAGTTTAATATGTATATTTGCAATTATGTTGCAAATTATAAAAAGAATATCCGCGCAATCTGCCGATATCATGGGTATATCGGCCTCGGTTATGTGCTTGATTCACTGTCTGGCATTCCCTGTTTTGATTTCTATGGGTTTTGTATTCAATACCGAAGAACATCATCATGATCACGATCATGCGCATATTCATTGGCATTGGATGGACTTTTTGTTCGTTTTTCTTGCAGTCTGGGCAGTCATAAACGCGGTTAAAAATACGCAATCCAAAGTTATAAAAATAGCACTTTGGGTAGCAGTTTCTATCTTTTCAGTAGGTGTGCTTTTACATGATGTTTACAGTTGGATGATTTATGTTTCATTGGTAGCCTCGGTTTTTTTAGTGATTATTCATATTATTAATTGGAAATATCATAGAAATTGTAAGGTTATTGTTGAGTAATTTCTTTTTTAAGTAAATTTCATATTACTTTGTTATTGATTTTATGACAAAGAATTATGAGATTATTTTTGAAATTTATTCTATTTGCTTGTCTTGTTTTCACCACAATTTCATGTGGAAGTGATAAAGTGGATCAAAATCAAATGCTACGTGATGAAGTAATAACCATACATGATGAGGTAATGCCTCATATGGGGGAGCTTAAGTCACTTAGAAAAAAAATCGATTCCAAAGCAAATTCGCTTGAAGAGGAAGATACTGTAGCAAATTCAGAGAAAATACTTGAATTGAGACTTCTTGCCAAAGATCTGGATGATGCTTTTGATGGAATGTTTGTTTGGATGAGACAGTTCAAAAGCTCAAATGAAGGTATGACAGATGAAGAGCTAAATTCATATCTGAATGAACAAAAAATCATGGTCACAAAAGTAAATGATGATATAAATAATAGCATGGCAAGAGCTAAAAATGAATTGCAAAATGAGTAAGCTTTTCTCTTGATTTTACTATAACATTTTTTTGAAGGTTAGTTATTCGATAGATGGGTATTATGATCATTCATCGGAATTTAAATATTCAGCTACCTTTTTACCATCAATGACCCCTTCTTCATTTCCCCATATATTGAAAATATATGTAACGATATGGGCAATCTCCATATTTGTTAAATTTGGATTTGCTGGCATGGGTTGATTGTAAGTCACACCATTGACCACTATAGGTCCTGCCAGTCCATATTTTATGATTCGAGCAGTCCTTTTAGGATTATTTCCTATATAATCTGACCCTTTTAGTGGAGGGATTAGTTTGCCAAGACCTGTACCATTATTTTGATGGCAGTTACCACAATAGTTCTCGTAAAGGATTTTCCCCTCAATAGCGTATTGTAAGACTTTTGCATCCTTGATATCAGACAATCCTCTATCAAGTTTATCTTTTTCAGGAGCACAGGACAAAATGAATATGAGTATAAGAGGAATGATAGTAAGGTTTTTCACTTTTAGTTATTAGGTAATATTTTTGGGATATCTTTAATCATTCTATCGACTTGATCTTCTTTTGTGCCGTCATATACGCCTCTGATATTTCCATTTTGATCCACCAATACAAATGCACCAGAATGAAGGATTCCTCCAGGTTCATTTTTATCTTCCATTGCAGTGGTTAGATAGCTTGTTTGGCCAATTTCAAAAATCTTCTCTTGATCGCCAGTGAGGAAATGCCAAGTTTTGTCATCTTCAACGCCAATTCTTGAAGCAAATTCTTTCAATAATTCTTCCGTATCATGCTCTGGATCCAATGTATGGCTCAAAATCATGAAATCAGGATTGTCTTTGAATTTTTCATAAACCCTAAGCATTTGCGTTTTCATAATTGGACATATCGTCGGGCAGGTGGTGAAAAAGAAATCTGCCACATAAACCTTCCCATTGGTACTGTAATTCGTGACCTGTTTGCCTTCTTGATTTGTGAAAGAAAAGTCAGCGATTTTATGTCGCACAGTATCTATTACTGTTTTCCCTTCCATTTCAAATTCATTTACGTGCCAGTTACCTAAGATTGGAAGTGGTTCGTTCGAATCAGTTTCTTTTGAATTACAGCCAAAAGAAATATATAGTATCGATGTAAGCAAAAGGATGCTTTTGAATTTTTTCAACATAACATTGTTTTTTTTAACCTTGATTTTTCTCTCTAATTTTCTTGTAAAATTTAATCCCCAACATCATCGTAATACCCAAGACAAATATTCCAACGATGCCCCATACTACACTGATCAGACTTTTTAATACAATTAGGAACACTATTGCAAAGAGCAAAACGGTAGCTACTTCGTTCCAGATCCTCAATTGTGTCGAGGTCAACTTGGAATTGCCATTTTGCAAATCAGTATAGATCTTTTGACAATAAAAGTGATATATGTACAAAAGGAAAACAAAACCTAATTTGGCATGCATAAACCCTTGTTGCAAATATCCCCAGCGGTAAGATAAAACCCAGAAACCAAATACAAGTGTGAGTATGGCAGAAGGCCAAGTGATGATATACCACAAGCGATTGGCCATTAAATTGAGTTGTGGTACTAGTATTTTCCTTTCGTTTTCTGGTTTTTGCCAAGCTTCAGCTTGATAAATAAACAGTCTGACGATATAGAATAAGCCTGCAAACCATGTAACTATGAAAATGATATGAAGAGCTTTGATATATTCGAAGGCCATTGTACTTTTTTTCTGCTAAATTAAGGCTTTAAATCTAAACATCCTTAAGAACATGCCAACTAGATATTTGTTTTATGTAATCATTTTGATTGTTGTTTTTCTGATTATTTGGATAGGCAAGGAGTCTTTTACACAACCTGGAGTAAATGATCTTGACTTGGAATTTGAAGAAATGGCATTTTACCGAAATGAAAACAACACAGGGCCTGTCATTCGGGTTTATTCAGTATATGTGGCAGATACGCTTTGGAATATTTTGGAAGATTATGGCTCATTTATGCCTCATACCAAATATGGGAATACGAAAGTTTTCTTTTTTGATTCAAAGGAGAATAGTCCTAAGACTACTTTTCCTGAGGAGCCATATTTTGACCAGAAGTATTACAAACACTGCATCGCTAAATATGAAAAATCAAGTATGGGAGATGTGAAATTTGTAAAATTTCCATTTAGGTAACAATCATATTCATAAAGTTAAAAGATTCGGATTTTGAAAAAAAGAAAAAGACTTTCTGAGCAAGAGTATATTGATGGGGTGTTGTCTGGAGATCGGGTGACTTTGAGTCAGGCGATCACTTTGGTAGAGAGTGCGCTGCCTTCAGATCAATTGATTGCTGAGCAGGTGATGTCAGCGGTTTTGCCATATACTGGAAAATCTATTCGAATAGGAATTACGGGAGTGCCTGGTGTTGGGAAAAGTACGTTTATCGAGCGTTTTGGACACTTGGTGGTTGAAGAAGGCTTGAAGTTGGCTGTGTTGGCGGTAGATCCAAGTAGTCAGTCGGGAAGGGGAAGTATTCTTGGTGACAAAACAAGGATGGAGACACTATCTATGGACAAGAGAGCCTATATCCGACCAAGTCCTTCGGGTACAGCTTTGGGAGGTGTCAGTGCTAGGACTAGGGAAGCAATGTTGCTTTGTGAAGCTGCTGGGTTTGATGTTGTATTTATAGAGACAGTAGGGGTAGGGCAGTCAGAGATTGCTGTCAAAGGTATGGTTGACTTCTTCCTATTACTCATGCTTGCTGGTGCTGGTGATGAATTGCAGGGGATCAAGAAAGGGATCATTGAGATGTGTGATGCTTTGATAATCAATAAAGCTGATGGTGAAAACATAGAAGCCGCCAAAAGAGCCAAAAGAGAATATGCCAATGCCTTGCATTTGTTCCCAATAAAAGAAAACACATGGCTTCCAAAAGTTATGACTTGCTCAGGATTGAATGGTGATGGATTACAATCCATCTGGGAGATGATACAATCTTACAAGGAAAAGATGATCAACAATGGATATTTCGAAAAAAACAGAGCTGATCAAAGGTTAAATTGGATGAATGACCACATTAAATACCTTCTTGAATCCTCTTTTTACCAAAATCCTACAATAGAAAAAAGCATCAATGATTCTTTGACTGACATCAAATCAGGAAATGTATCAGCTATCAAAAAAGCCAGAGAATTGGTTGAGATTTTTATCCATCAAATCAAAATGGATGATAAGTAGCTCTTTAGTAAGAACGCATTTTGAATTTCTTTTTTAATTCGTTGACAGAATTTCTGAAAGCTGTATCTGTTTCCATCAAATCATTCACCGTCTGTACAGCGTGAATCACGGTACTGTGATCTCTACCACCAAAGTGGTACCCAATAGATTTCAAAGAATGATTTGTAAATTCTTTAGAGAAATACATTGCCACTTGTCTGGCAGTTACGATTTCTTTTTTTCTGGTTTTCGCTTTTAGATCATCAAGTTTTATGTCAAAATAATCAGAAACTGTTTTTTGGATAAAGTCTATCCCTACCTCTGTTTCTATATCTTTGACAATGTTTTTCATGATCTGTTTTGCCAAAGTAAGATCTATCTCTACTCTGTTGAGCGATGCATGGGCAATTAGGGAGATCATGACACCTTCGAGTTCCCTTACATTGGTATCTACAGTATAAGCTAAATATTCTATTACATCATCAGGTATATAGATACCTTCAGATTGCATTTTTCTTCTGATGATCGCAACTCTTGTTTCAAAATCAGGCATTTGCAAATCTGCTGTCAGGCCCCATTTGAATCTGGAAAGCAAACGTTCTTCCAATCCTTTTAGATCTCTAGGAGGACAGTCGGAAGTCATGATTATTTGTTTTTTGTTTTGGTGCAGGTGATTGAAAATATGGAAAAACATCTCCTGGGTTCTATCTTTTCCTGCCAAAAACTGAATGTCGTCAATAATTAGGACATCTACTTGCATATAGAAGTTTGTAAAGCTTTTTACATTACCATCTTTGATGGAATCCATAAACTGGTTTACGAACTTTTCAGATGATACATATAGTACAAACTTCTCTTCCGGACCATTTTTGATTTCGTTTCCTATAGCTTGCACCAAGTGAGTTTTGCCAAGACCTACTCCTCCATATACCATCAATGGATTGAAAGAGGTGATGCCTGGCTTGGTAGCAACTGCAAATCCTGCGGACCTAGCAAGTCTATTACAATCTCCCTCAATGTAGGAGTTGAAGGAGTAATTTGGGTTAAGGTTTGATTGAAGTAGCATGTCACTATTCAATGACTGCATTTCAAATGGACTTTTACTTTCTTCTAGTGGCTTTGGTTTTTTGGGATTGTTGGCAGCTGCATTTCCTTGAGGATAGCTTACCATATATGGTTGATTTTGGGAATTGCCCCTGTCCACCACTACGGCATATTCAAGCCGTCCATTTTGACCTAAGGTAGTTTTGATTGCTAGTTTGAGGACTTCTACATAATTGTCTTCCAGCCACTCGTAAAAAAATTGACTCGGGACCTGAATCGTAAGGCTACTTCCTTCTAATCTTACAGGATTGATGGGTTTGAACCAAGTAGAGAAACTTTGTTCACTCACGTGTTGCTCGATCACACGTAAGCATTCCTTCCATACTGCATTAGCCTCTGAACTCATTTATTTTATTGAAATACTGTATTTTGAAAAGATTGAATAAACTCCTTGCCTTAATTGAAGGGCATCAAATTTGGGGAAAATTAATTTAAATAAAAAATCAAATTCAGCTTGATTTTCTAATAAATTGTTAGATTTCTGGAACTTGTATAGGTTATTTTGTTACTGTTTGAAAATTCAAAATCTAATTTCCCTAATCTAAGAGCTCCCGTGCCTACTTGATTTACAATTGTTGTATGACCCTCAGCATTTTTTACCAGCGTAGGCTCATCTAAGAAAGTATGGGTATGTCCACCCAAAATTAAATCTATTCCTGAAATTTGACTTGCCAATTTGAGGTCATCGATTTTTTCCGATCGATATGAATAACCCAAATGGGATAGGCAGACAATCAAATTACATTTTTTACGCTTCAGTTCCTCTACCATTTCTTCAGCAATAGCTACAGGGTCCAAATACTTGGTCTTCCCATAATTTTTGGATCCCACTAATCCGTCCAAAGAAATACCTAACGCAAACACTCCAATTTTTATTCCACTTTTGTTAAAGATCTTGTACGGAAGGAAGGCGTCTTTCAGAATAGTATCTGTGAATTCATAATTTGAGGATAAAATATTAAAATTAGCGTGTTCTATTTGCTTTTTGATTCCTTCCAAGCCATTGTCAAACTCGTGATTTCCTAATGTGCTCGCATCATAACCCATTTGGCTCATAAGTTTGAGCTCTAATTCCCCTCCATAAAGATTGAAATACGGTGTTCCCTGGAAAAAATCTCCGGAATCCAACAAGAGAACATTGTCAGAATCAGACCTTACTTTTTTGACAAGTGATGCTAGTTTTGTCATTCCTCCTTGATTTGCATTTCTACCTCCATCATTTGGAAAAGGTTCTATCCTAGAATGCATGTCATTGGTGTGAATGATTGTGATGCTTTTTGAATTAGGATGTAGGCTGGATAAAGCCATCACAGAATCACCAAGACTTAAACCTAAGCCTGTCAATATACTCTTTTTAAGAAACGATCTTCTTTGCATCTTATCTGTAAATTTGTCTGCCTTCGATTTCAGCATTGAGGTTTTTTCCTTCACTTGTTTTTCCCTGAATCATTTCGATCAACATGTCCCTTAGCAATATATTTGAGTTTTCTTTGAGGGGTAATCCGATCAAAAAATCCATATTGTCACCACCATTGGCTAAGTAATCATTAATAGCTAAAAGATAGGTTTTTCCTGTCTCTACGGGTTTTCCATTTACAGAAAATTCTTTTAGCTGATTGTCTTGCCCAAGTATTCTCATACCACTCACAGACATGTTTTTTCTTTCTGTCATGAATTCAGCTAGTTTTATGACATCACTGGATTGTAATTCTAAGATAACAAGGTAATTGTCAAAAGGAGAAAGTTCATAAAGATTACCCAAAGAAATTTGTCCAATTGGCAATTCGTTTCTCATTCCGCCATTGTTGATGATAGAGATATCAATTGTAAGTCCGAATTTTTTTTCCGCATATTCTTTTTGTATATCAGTAACAAAATTCCCTAACAAATTTTCCCTGCCTTCTTTCGTCAAAGCCTTGTCCGAGATACCAATAACAGTCCCCATTTTCTCTTCCATAGCTTCTTTGTAAGGAGAAACAAATTGAACGAAGTTTTCTTCTTGGTTGATTGTTTCATCAGCAGCTTTATAATTACCCTGAAACTGAAACCCTAGCTGCGGGCTACAATTTAGAAAAAGTAAAGAGATCATGCTGGCAAAAAACAATTGCTTTGTCAGTGATATTTTGTTCATTGGAATTATCCTTTAAGCTGCAAATTATGATTATCCCAAAGATAAAAGTTTTAATTGTTTATACCCTAATGACTTTTTAGATGATCTTATTTTTCATTACACAAACTCGATGTAATCCTTTTTTCTAACTAAAATAAAGGACAACTTTAGGGATGGACTATCAAAAAGTAATAGAAGAAGTATATAATGAGGTCTTGGAGGAAAATCCTCGGGGAAAAGTAGCGGATTATATTCCAGAGCTAGCACATGTAGATCCTGATAGATTTGGAATAGCTTTGGTGGATTTGAATGGGAAAGTTTATGGGGTCGGAGATTGTGAAGTACCCTTTTCTATTCAAAGTATCAGCAAAGTGCATACACTAACGATGGTCTTTCATGTTTTCAAATCCAAACTATGGTCTAGGGTAAATGTAGAGCCAAGTGGCAATCCTTTCAATTCTATAGCCCAGCTTGAGTTTGAAAAGGGAATTCCTAGAAATCCGTTTATCAATGCAGGAGCTTTGGTGATTACTGATGCCTTGTGTAGCAAATTTGAAGAACCTATCAAGCAAATATCAGATTTCATCAATGAAATCTCAGGTCAAAACTGTGTGAACATTGACCATCAAGTCAAAAATTCAGAAAAAAACCATGGCGAAAGAAATACTGCAATGGCATACTTTCTTAAAGCATACAAAAACTTTGACAATGAAATAGCGGAAGTTCTAGATGTTTATTTTTCACATTGTGCAATGGAAATGTCTTGTGTAGATCTGGCAAAATCTTTTTCCTTTTTGGCAAATGATGGATATTCAATTTTTGCAAATCGAGAAATAGTTTCTGAAAGTCACGCAAGAAGAATCAATGCGTTGATGTTGACCTGTGGATTCTATGATGAATCAGGAGAATTTGCGTTCAGAGTAGGATTGCCTGGGAAAAGTGGAGTAGGAGGAGGGGTTGCAGCTGTGATGCCTCATAAGTTTAGTGTGGCTGTATGGAGTCCTGAACTGAATGAAAAAGGTAATTCAGTAAAATCAGTCAAAGCATTGGAGCTGCTGACCGACAAATTGTCCTTTTCTTTGTTTTAGAAAAAAAATAAAGGTAGGAGGTGATTGGAATTTTTCCAATTACCTCTTACCTTCTTGTCCTTTTTAAAAATGGCTCTTAGAAGACTTTTTCAGAAATTTTGGTGATCAGTACTTCTGAGAAGAGCTCATTTTTAGTTTGCTGCTTCAATACGGACTTCTACTTTACGATCCATTTCGTTGCTGTATTTTTGTGCCCCTCTGATCACTTGTCCACCAGATTCAAAAGTTATTCTTGAAGAGTTGATTTCATATTTCTCTTCAATAATTTCAGCGACAGCTTTCATTCTTTCATCGGCCAGTTTCAAGTTGTACGCAACATTTCCTGTATTGTCAGCATAGCCTGTTAGCAAAAGATTGTACCCTTCATTATTCTTCACAAACTCAATCAGACTTTCGAGTTTTTGGATCTCTTCCATTTCGGGTATTCTCTGGTTTATTTTAAAGTAAATGATTTCTTTAGATTTTAAAAGCTTTATCACTGGATCATTTTCAATAAAGACAGTATCTCTTACTGTTATAGTCTCAGGAATTCTTTCTGCTGTTTTATTTTGGGAAGTTATAGTTTTTGCCATTGCTGATTTTTCTTCTGCAGAAATTCTGGCTAATCTACTAAGTTCCGCTTGATCAATTCCAAGTGCAATAAAACTCCATGTGGTAGCAGCTCTATTCACTCTGTCTATTTCTTCAAGGTCAAGTGATTTGATTTCATTTTCAGCATTGCCCGAACCGGAAGGTTCCTGATTGTTTGAAGCAGCAGCATTTCCTACTGCCGCACCACCAAAGAATGCTGCTATTGTCTTCCAAAATCCCCCACCTTCTCTATCTCGCCTTCTTCTTGGGGCGGGTTCTTGTCTTACCCTTTCTCTGATTACAGTTTGGTTATTGGTAGTTATTCTTTCTGGCTCTGATTTTTGGGTTGTTAAATTAGTAGGGGAAATACCTCTGCTACCCATATAAATCACCTCTCTTGGTAAGGCATTTAGGCTATCTCTTTCTGCTTTCAGCTTCCTAGATTCAGCCTCCAATTCTTGGATTCTATCAGTTTGGTCTGATTTTTTTTTTTGATTTTCCAGATCTCTTTCAGGGGATAATTGAATGGCAGAATCAGGTTCCTGATTCTGCCTAGTAACCTGAGTGATTAGCCGACTGTTTGTATCACCAAATGTTGCAATTGAGTCTCGTTTAGCAAATGTTGTATTTGTACTTTTATCTTCAGCAAGCTCTCCAAGCATTTGGTTTTGGATAGCGTAGGTATTACCTAATGAATCTTTGTCTATTAAAGTAGTATCAGCTTGATCAAATGGCAAATCGTAATTGTATGGTAAAAATGATCTTACTTGAGACTGAATTTGGTAATCACTTTTAAGCTTGGAAATACTGTCAATTTCTGCTTCGTATTGCACTTTGCGATTTTGAATACTATCGAGACTATATCTCACACCAAATAAACTTTTCTCAGTCGCTCTTTGAAGAGAATCTTTTTCTGAAGCATTCAGTATGGTGTCATTGGCTAATAAAGCTTGATAACCAGTCATTTTTTGTTGAATTTCAAGAAGAGATTTTTCTTCAATTCTCCCATTCAAAATCTGTTCACGTCTGTTCGCAATCTGTTGATCCCAAGTCAATACTTTTGTTTTGTAATCGAGACTATCTCTCCAGCCTTGATCTACCATTTGAATATTGGTATAATAGTTATAAGTATTACCTAGTTTTTCAGCTTGGACAGAATCAGACTTTTGAGGTTCTTCAATAGCTGTAGTATCCGATTTCAAAGCTTCTTTTTTCTTGGGAGATATGATCTGGTTTTGACTATAAGTAGGATATGAAGTACTTATTCTTGGTGCACGGAAAGATGTTTTACTTGCTCCAAAATTAAACTTAATACCTACTCCATGGTAAATCACCCAATCATTTAACCCGTTATTTTTGCCTCTGTTGGGCTCGGTTGGATCCACTACATTGGGACCTGGTTTGGCTGCATATGCTTGGAAACTATTATCGTAAGTTGTTCTATAAGTCCCGCTGACATCATCCAAATAATCTGAAAATGAATGGATAAAATCACTTTGGGCAAATACTTCAAATCTATTTCCTAGTCGCAATCTAATTCCAAGACCAAAGTTTGCATAAAACGTACCTAAGTCATAGCCATTTTCCAATTCGGTTCTAATGGAACTTAGTTCCGTTTCGTAAATACCATTATTTACGGTGTTTGGATTGAGGTAATTGTATTGATTTCCGTCATCATCAAGTAGATCTCCACTGATGTCAAAATCCAAAAACCCAAATCCTAAAGTGAAGTAGGGTGCTAGGAGAGATTTGGAAGAAAGGAATTTGTCATTATCTGTTTTGAAAACAAATGACACACCCATATCTCTTGTTTTGTTTTGGAAATTCAATGCCCGGTCGAAGTTCCTAGATGTAGTCAAAAGCTCTCCGTTTCTTTGGATGTATCGATCACTCATTGAATACTGATATTGACCGTAGCTAAACTGCAAGCCGACTGTAGGGCTCAAGCTTTTTTCTAATGAGATTTTGAACGAGTATTGATCGAAGTAATTATCATTAAAGTAAAAGAGATGATGGATTGCATCGGTATTGGATAGGCCTCTTATTCTGTGTGGAGTTAGATCTCCATAATAATTAGAATAGCCGCCACTTACTCCCAACCTCCAATCAAACTCTTTTTGCTGACCAAAAAGAGTTGATATTGAGAGTGTACATACGAATATTGTGAATATTAGCTTTTTCATCAGATTACCTCCTGTTGTTTAGCCCAACCCATAAGTTGAATTCAAGGCTTAAACCTGCATAAGGTTGGATGTAATTTGTTTTACTGCCTGAATTTGTATCATCCATGTTGATCATTACTGCTCCAGCGTTGAATCTCATGACATTGAATAATTTATATCCCAATCCTGCATAGATAGGAAGGTTGACCAATGGTCCTGAGATTTTGGTGCCATTTTCAGATTCAAAATTTTGGATAAATACTCCAGTAGAAAACGAAGCGTTTCCTAAGAATTTTCGAAAAGTTCTATTGCCAAGAGGAAGAGATAATCCAATATTTGGGCCATTAAAGTATTCTGTAGAGCCAAAACTCCTTTTTACAGCAAATGCGCCATACCCAAAGTTCAGCGGGAGTGTATTTGGTTTCTTTTCTGTTGGGTAAGCATTTACTTCTCTGATATCTACCAAAGACATTAAACTTCTTGAAAGAAATTGATCCAGTTCATTCTGAACAGTTGCTATTAATTCATTTACATATTGATCAGCATAGACAGCTTTTTCATTTTCACCATCCTTATTTCCAAGGATATTGAATCGAGCTCTCCTGAGTTTTAGTTTGTTTTTTTGTGCTAACTTTTGCCTTACCAAATCACTAAATCCAGGAAAATCCCTCCCCAAAAAAAGTCTATAGTCGATCAGTCCATTCTCGACGATTTGATTCATCTGAGACATCATTACTTGATCATTATTGTATGATTTTATTCCTCCAGAGGCTACTTCAAGATTGGCATTGATGTAGGATTCAAGGTTTTTGTGAAGAGCATTTTTCACAGCGTCCATTTGGGATTCCTCTGCCCTTTCATAAAAATAAAATTCAAGATTATAATCTGTATTACTTTTTAGAGGATTTCCGACATAGATTTCATATTGATTGATTTGAAAATCAAAAGCAGTCTTCCAGCTATATTCTTCCGTTTGGTTTTCGTTTCTGCCAGGTCTATTTATCTTGACTTTCACAAATTCAATATTCCTTGGCAATGTTCCTCTAATATAGAAAGGCTCTTCAGCAGGTAGTGGTACACCTGAGTTTACTTGATTTGATACTACATCATATTCTACGGATTTGATTTGTGCAAAAGAATGGCTGCAAACCGCAAATACTAATAAGATTATAAATATTTTTTTCATAACTATATTTGATTTAAAAATTAGGTTGAAAGTTTAAATTTACTTGTACTTTTCAATTTTGTCTGAGATTAAAACATCTTCGTTTTTTCTGATTTGAATTCTGTAATAAACCAAAACCTCTTCAGCTCCAGCGTTAAAAACAGCTTCTTGAGCATTTTTGGCGATTTTCATTAATTCATCTTGCTCACCTTCCATTACGGTTTCGAATGGAGTGACTACATGAGGGATACCCGAATTTTGGATCACTTCAATAGCTTTATCTACGAGTTCATAACTGTCAATGGATTTGCTTTTTGGTATGATTTGAATTCCGAGATTAACAATATTTTTTTTCATAGGTGTGGTGTTATTTTGTTTGCCCAAATGGCATATCCTTTTTCGTTCATATGTAACTTGTCTTGAACAAATAGACTTGCTTTGGGACTCCCATTGTCGTCTAGCATTTCGTCCCAAACATTGATAAAAGTCATATTTCCTAACTGCTGGCTTAAGGCTAATGTTTTTTCATTCAATTGTTCGAATTGCTTCTGCTTTTCCCATCTGCTAGGGCTTGGTTTGGCACTGATGAAAAACAATTCAGTCTTAGGGTTATGGGAAATGATTTTCTTGTAAAGCTCTTTATATTCTTGCAAAATTTGTTTAACAGCTTTTCCTTCTTGAATATCATTTTCCCCTACATATATAAATACCTTGGAAGGCGAATAGCGAAGTATCGTCTCTTCAATATAAAGTAGCAGTTCATGTGTCTGTGATCCGCCAAATCCAGTATTTATAATTTTATTGTTTGGAATATCCTCTACCAAATTTTCCCAAAGTCGAATACTTGAACTGCCTGTAAACACAATGCCTCCTTTTTCAAAAGCATTTTCAGGATACTTTTCAATTATGTGTTTAATTTCATTTTCAAAAGGCCTATTTTGTGCTTGACAATTCGGATAGAAACCTAGGAAAAGGAAAAGTACAAGAGATAAACACTTGACATTGTTTTTGATTTTCATTTTTAATAGTTGGTTTTTGCTGGTGATTTTGGATGATTATTGTTTCAATAATGAACTCTAAGTGTTCGTTTTTGAAAATTTATCCCACTATAAGGTACTCATTATTTAGGTGGTATCCGTGTTGAATAATTTATTTATCACATAAATTACAGCTTTCAAAGCTAAATAGTGGGTTTATGACACATTTTTTACCCTATGAAAGCTATTCGGATATTTTTGAACTGGTTTAGTTCGTTTTTTGAATATATAATTCTCTTATTTTAGAAACACATTTATGAAAAAAGTCACTCAATTCTTTTGGTTTTGTAGCGGAGCCAATTTCAATTTGTTGAAAAAAGCCCCAACAGATGGGAATAAATACTTTGGAATTGGAGGTACAATTTTCTTTACTGGTTTGCTTGCAACCATCTCAGCAGGCTACGCTTTGATGACTGTTTTTCAATCGATTTGGTATGCAATAGGATTTGGGATTATTTGGGGTTTGATGATCTTCAATCTTGATAGATTTATTGTGTCTAGCATGCGTAAAAGAGCAAAATCTTGGTCTGAATGGAAAATGGCAATCCCTAGATTGATAATGGCTATTATTTTGGCTTTGGTTATTTCCAAACCATTGGAATTGAAGATTTTTGAAAGAGAAATCAATAGGAAGCTGGATGAAAAAAAATCCGAAATGATCGCCCAAAGCAAAGAGTCCTTGAAGAATGGATTTACAGAAATCGATGCGCTTGAAGGACAAAAAGACAGCTTGAGATCCGAACTGCGAAATGCTGTGGGTTATCGAGATAGATTGCAGCAAGAATACGACTACGAAAGGTTTGGGACAAAAACTGACGGGACTAGTGGTATCATTGGTTTGGGTTCAAATGCGAAGAAGAAAGAACAACAACTCGATGCTGCACAGCAAAATTTGGATTTATTGAATCAAACGTACCAAGAAAAAATCGATTTGTTAGAACAAGAGATTCAGAGATATGTAGCTTTGAGGGAAGCTGAATTCACTAAGATTCAGCCAAATATTGATGGTTTTGATGGGATGGCTGCAAGAATTGATGCATTGTCAGTTTTGACACAAGAAAGTCAAGCGATGAAAATGGCAAACTTGATGATTATTTTGCTTTTCGTAGCGGTAGAAACAGCTCCGATTTTTGTCAAATTGATTTCGCTCCGAGGTCCTTATGACGATTTATTGGATTTGGCAGAAAAGGGTGTGGAGGTATATGCAAATGAGCAAACTGTAAAATTGGTAAAGCAAAGCGAGTGGCGACAAAGGGCTTTTTCTGGGTGAAAGAAAAGTCAAAAGATTCAAGAAACTGCATTTTGGGCTACTTGATCAAGTCTGTTCATGGTTTTGCTCACTGATCTCCATTCGCTCAAACTGATAATCGCTATGATCCTGCTAAGCCTCGTCCCGGGGTTCACCATGCCTTCTGCTAACCCTGCGATCACCTGATCTCTCAGGGCTATGCATGAATGTCTATCTTGATGCGAAAAGTACTCATTTGCAAATCTCCAAGCGCCTTCTCTCGCAAGTTTGATACTGAAATTCACTAAAATCTCGTCCCTTCCTTTGGCAAAGCGAATGAGTAATTTGAATAGTGGAGAAATGGCTCCAATATTGTTTTTCACACCATCTACCAACTCTGAAAGCACGTTGTTGATAATAACAAAATCATTTTGGATACTGATCAAATCTTTCTCACCCACAGTTTCCACAGCAGCGATACCCAAATCCAAATTGATATGTGCATTGATGCCTAAAAGCAAGTGTTGGAGGACAATGTGTTTTGAGTTTTTGGCAGCATCAAAACTGATTTTCCAACAATCAGTCAGACTCTTCCCGTTTTGATAAGCTTCGTAAGCATCGATAAATCTCTTTGCAAAGATCACGTCAAGCTTTTCCATTCTTGGATTGTCTTCAAATTCACCCTTTAAAATACCTTCTTTGACCCGGATCGTGACTTGTCTGTAGAGAATGGCAAAGTAACCTAGGCGGGATTCTTTTGCGGCACATTCTGCTACAATTTCATCCATTCGTGCTATTACATCATCTATCGTTTTCATCTAGCTATTCATTATTAAAGATTCCAAAAAATCACCTACATAATATGCAACCAAAGCAGCTAGAAAACCTAAAGCCAATGTTTCTCCAATACTTTTGAAAATATTTGTCTGATTGACAAAGCTTTTGAGCCAACCTACTGTGGCAAAGGCAATTCCTGTAAATATACTCGTCCATAGGAATACATCAAAACTTGTTTCCTGAAAGTAATCATATACATAGATCATCAAAGGGATAAAACCAACCACTATGAATGAAATCAAGGTTGCCAAACCAATCTTGAATGGGCTTTTGGTTTCTTCCATCATATTGAGCTCGTCTTTCATCATTTCGTTCACCCAGCGGTCTTTGTCTGATGTAATTACATCCACTACTTTTTGTAACAATTCACCTTCAAACCCTTTGTTTCGGTATATTTCTTCGATCTCTTCTCGTTCTTTTTGGGGTAAGTTGTCCACTTCCCAATATTCAATGGCCTTGTGTTTGTCGTAATTTTCTTGATCTGATTTGGAAGAAAGAAATGCCCCAACAGACATAGAAAAACCATCTGCCAGTAAGTTGGCAAACCCAAGGATGATAATGATCGAAGGGTCAAGGTTGGCACCGACAGCACCAGCCACCACTGCAAAAGTTGTCACCGCACCATCAATGCCGCCATAAACGAACTCCCTCAGATATACTTGGATGTTGCCAATAAATGAAATCTCCTGATGTAATTTTGTCTCCTTCATAATTTATTCTACAGTTTCTTCGTACCATGTTTTGTGTACAATTTTCCATTGTTTATCAATTTTGATCAAGGTAAGAAAATCAAAATAGTATATCCCCGGCCAAAATAATTCTGTTTTTGCTATAGCTGTATAGCCCTTTATCTCAATTTGCTTTATTTCATTTTTGTATTGCTCAGGGTCTCTAGCTTGTCCTTTTGAAGTTCCAGTAGCCCAATCTTCATAATTCGTAATAGTGAAGACACTTCCCCTATATCCAATAAGTCTTGCGTTTGGATCAAAAGCCATATCAAGCTTGTGCCGATCTCTCTCAATCATCCCTTCAAAGTAATTATGAACTGCCTCTGTAATGAGTTCTTTATCAGATTTTGATTGAGCACAAGCAAAAAAACCGAATGATAAGAATGCGATAAGTATTAGTGTTGCTTTCATACTTTTAAATTAATGAAAAATGCAGGTTTTTTACCATGTGAAAAATAAAATGCTGTAATTTGGAATACGTCTTATTCTAATAAATCCAGCAAATAATAACATTATGGAAAAAGCAAAAAAAATAATTATAGGAACCCTCTTGATATTTTTTGGGATCATCCTGATTGATTATGTGATAGAAGTACTTTTTAGAGGTACTGAATTTGTGGTATGGAAAACCTACATTACTACCCTCAGAGTGTGGCTTACAAGGCTGATAATCTCAATTGCTTTGGCTTATTATAATGTATGGAAGCAGGAGAAAAGAGAAAATGCACAAAAAATGGATTAAGGTGATGTTTTAGTGGCTCTTAGTTTTCTGGGAAGTAACTATTAGTAATTCTTATATCATTATTGTTTTTGCACTTTTACTAATCGACTGAAAACAATAGCTTTTGCCGAAAAAGGCTTAGGAATTAAGGTGAAAAATCATTTTAACTCATTTTCTTCAAGTATTTCCTCTCCAGTTTTGGTAGGGATAAGATTTTCTAATTCTTCTGTGGTAAAAAGCCTAGATCGAATCATAAACCTGATGCCCATTGGAATTTCTATTGAAAAGCTACTTCCTCTACCAGCTGTAATGTCTAGGGTAAGTTGTGTGTGTTTCCAATATTCAAATTGATCTTGATTCATAAAAAAATCACAGCCATAGACACTGCCAAGCCATATATCACTTGCACCAACTTTGAAATCTCCTTTTTCGAAGCACATAGGAGAAGATCCGTCACAGCAACCGCCACTTTGGTGGAACATCAGGTCTGTCCCAAATCTTTTTTTCAAAGTATCGATAGTCTCTTTTGCTGCGTCGGAAATGAGTACTCTAGGAACATATTTGTTATCAGACATTTGTATATGGTTGTCATGGTTGTAAAATAGAAACCTTTGAGGTCTTTTTCAGACCTCGAAGGTTTCTAAAGTCTAGCAAAATTTCAATTTTCTAATATGCTTGATATGGAATGGAAAATCTTTGCTGTCTTTTGAAGACCTCAAAGATTTTCTTCGTGCCTAAATTCCGGATTATCCTACATTGTCTTTTGGTTTGTAGGATTAACCTTCCAGGTTTCGCTCTCGCATTTCTTGAAAACTTTGGCTTTTGATAAAACCTGAAAGATTGACGGATTTTAGGATTTCCTAAAAGAATCCAAGCTTATTCTTATCATAAGAAATCAACATGTTCTTGGTCTGACGATAATGATCAAGCATCATAAGGTGGTTTTCTCTTCCGAATCCAGATTTTTTATATCCACCAAATGGCGCATGAGCAGGGTAGTTGTGGTAGCAATTTACCCAGACACGTCCTGCTTGAATAGCTCTCGGTACTTGATACAGTTCATGTGCATCTCTTGACCACAAACCAGCACCAAGACCATACATGGTGTCGTTTGCGATTTCTATTGCTTCTTCTGTAGTTTTGAAAGTCGTGACAGATACTACCGGCCCAAAGATTTCTTCTTGGAAAATCCTCATTTTGTTATTCCCTTTGAAGATTGTTGGTTGAATATAGTATCCTGTTTCCAAACCTGAGTTTAAGCTTGCTTTGTCACCGCCGCAGAGAACCTCAGCTCCTTCTTGCTTTCCAATATCCATGTAAGAAAGAATTTTTTCATATTGATCATTAGATGCTTGAGCTCCCATCATCGTGTCTTCAGCTAGTGGGTGTCCCATTTTTATGGCTTTGGTTCGCTCTATTACTTTTTCCATAAATACATCGTAAATATCTTCATGAACCAATATTCTGGAAGGACAAGTACATATTTCTCCCTGATTCAAAGCAAACATCACCGCGCCTTCTACAGCTTTGTCGAAAAACTCATCATCCGCATCGGCTACAGATTTCATGAAAATATTCGGAGATTTACCGCCAAGTTCCATGGTGACAGGGATGAGGTTTTCAGATGCATATTGCATAATCAATCTCCCTGTTGTAGTCTCACCAGTAAATGAAACTTTGGCAATTCTTGGTGAAGAGGCAAGTGGTTTACCTGCTTCTGGACCAAAACCTGTGACGACATTCAAAACTCCTGGAGGAAGAACATCAGCAATCAGTTCCATCAGCACCATGATGCTTGTTGGGGTTTGTTCTGCTGGTTTTACGACAGTACAACATCCAGCCGCCAAAGCAGGTGCGATCTTCCAAGTGGCCATTAGCAGAGGGAAGTTCCAAGGTATGATTTGCCCGACTACTCCCAATGGCTCATGCAATGCTATGCTTACAGTATGTTCGTCATGCTCCGAAATCGAGCTTTCATCTGCACGGATTACTCCAGCAAAATATCTAAAATGATCTATAACCAAAGGTAGATCAGCTGCCCTTGTTTCTCGTAATGCTTTACCATTGTCGATAGTTTCTACTCTAGCTAGCATTTCCAAGTTTTCTTCTATGATATCAGCTACTTTGTTCAGAAGCTTACTGCGTTGGGCGGGGGAAGTTTTGGACCATGAAGGGAAAGCAGCATGTGCTGCATCCAGAGCCAAATCAACATCAGCCTTGTTGCCTCTTGCAGCTTTTGCAAATGGTTTTCCGTCAATAGGAGAGATGTTGTCAAAATATTCACCTGAGGACGGTGCAACCCACTTTCCTCCAATAAAATGATCGTATTTTTCTTTGATTTTTGGCCTGTCCACAGGCTTTGATTGAGATAATGTTAGTGTTGACATATAATTTTTTATTTTGGGTTTTTCAAAGTTCTTCAAATATTCCAATAAAAAATCAACCTATCATCTCAGAAGATCAACCTGAAATGACATTTCATTTAAAAAGAATAATGGTTGGATTTGCTTTGTCAAATCAGCAAGCATTGTTTTTTTAGATACTATCAGAAGGATTTCCAATTTAGATTGAATCAAATTCATCCTTACTTGAAATACAATCTTCTTGTTTAGTTTTGAGGGGAAAAGCACAAGTCAGTAGTTTAAAATTCTGATTATTTTGCTTTTTAATGACTATCATATTTGATAACTTTAAAAAATACCCAATAACCTAAAACCCAATAAATCAATGTCGAGGCAATTTATAGCTGGAGTACCCTGGAGATCTGATAGAGATCTAAAGACTCTTGTAGAAAACCGAACTACTTACACTTTAGATAATTGTGAGCTGAATATTTTTGAAACACATCAAGAAGCAAGAGATGTCAATTTGGTATTCGGTGATTTGGTTTTGACCACGATGCTGAAGGGCAAGAAGGTAATGCATCTTTTCGATAAGGCTGGGTTTGATTATTTGCCTGGGGAATCAGTGATTGTACCACCAAATGAGTTGATGAAAATTGATTTTCCTGAAGCTAAGTTCGATAATCCTACGCAATGTATAGCATTATCTATTTCTCAGGAGATGATTGAAAACACATTTAACTTGCTCAATGAAAGATTTCCTGATAAAATGCTTTCTGAGGATTGGGGTTTGGATTTGTCTAACTTTCACCTGATCAATACACAGGATCTTTCGGAGATCATCAACAGGTTTATCAGAATTGGTGTAAAAGAAAGGTCAAAGGAAAAAGATGTAATAGCAACCTTGGCATTGAAGGAGTTACTCATTCGTCTCACTCAAACTCAAGCTAGGGAAATGCTTGAAAAAACATATAAACAGTTGGCTTCTAACAATAGATTGGCACATGTAGTTGATTATATGAAAAAGAATATCAGAGAAAATCTCACGCTGGAAACACTTAGTGCTAAAGCATGCATGAGTAAAGCGCATTTTTCGAGATCATTTAAAAATGAACTGGGAATTTCTCCAATGGAGTATATTCTTAAGGAGCGTCTGAATTTGGCAAAAAACTATCTTCGAATGGCAAACTATCAGATCCAAGAAGTTTGTTTTATGGCAGGGTTTAATAATATAACCTATTTTATTCGTGCTTTTAAAGCAGAATTTGGAACTACTCCCAAGGTTTTTCAAAATTCTATTCAAATACAGTAGATTCATTGGTCTTTGATAATTATCAAAAAAATATTGTAGAAGTTTTTTGCCATTTGTTATGTTTTTGTTATGTTTATAAAAATTTGGTAGTGAAAAAACTATAAATGTTAAGGATTTACCAAACGAAATATGGCTGAGGTCAGTTACAAATAAACCCACTCAAGGAGTCTTCTACAGAGACTCCTTTTTTTATGGTTAAAAAATAAACCTGATTTTTTAAATTTTATGTAAAAAATAATAAAAGTGGTTTAATTTTAAACCACTTTTTGATTTTTTGTTGTTTTCAATATTTTTTAAGCTTTCAAAAACCAAAAAAATGGCCTCTGAGCCAACTGAATAATGATTTTTGGGTGAAAATTTGACCCTAGGAGATCATAAAGGCCAAAAAAGTAGGATTAATGGGATGCCTACCAAAATAAGGATGATTTCCAAAGGAGCTCCTAATCTTAAGTAGTCTGTGAATTTATATCCTCCAGGTCCCATCACTAAAGTATTGCTTTGGTGGCCAATTGGTGTAAGAAATGCGCATGAACCTCCAACAGCTACCGCCATCAAAAATGGCTCTATGTTGACTTGCATTCCAGATGCTATATTTAGTGCAATTGGCGCCATCAGTACTACTGTTGCTGCATTGTTGATAACGTCTGAAAGAAACATGGTAATAATCAAAACCAAAGCTAAAATTGTCCATGCAGGCATCGAGTCTTTGAAGGTCAATAGCTGCTCAGCTATCCAGCTGGCGCCACCTGATGTTTCGAGGGCAGTTCCGAGCGGAAGTAGCGCACCCAATAAAATTATTACTGGCCAGTCTATAGATTTGTAAAGTTCCCTGATTGGAAAGATTTTAAAGATCACCATTAACAGTGCTGCTATGGTGAAGGCTATTTGTACAGGTAGCAGGCCAGATATGATCAAAGCCAACGATAAGGTGAAAATCCCAACAGATAAAAGTATTTTTTTTGGTTGGCCTAAATTGAGCTTCCTGTCAGCAAGTGGTAAGCACCCCATTCTTTCTATTGCCTCGTCCACTTTATCTTGGTCACCTTGTACCAAAAGTACGTCGCCCACTTGGAACTTTACATGATCTATACGCTTACTTATTTTTTGGTTTTGTCGGGAGATAGCCAATAGATTTATTCCATACCGATAGCTTAGGTAAAGTTGTGCAGCTGTAGTATTGATGATGTTTGCATTTGACATTACTACTGCCTCTACCAGTGTAATGTTTTCGGGCTTGACATCTTCACCGGTTTCTTTTTCTTTTCCAACCAATGAGGTTTTGGAATCATCTATGAATGACTTGATATCATCGGGATCACCTTGTATAGTAATCACGTCATTTTCCCTAAAGACAAAATTTCTGCCAGGTGCATACGTCATCTGACCACCTCGAATAATATTAAGAACTTGAATATTTCCTTTGGTGAATTGATGAATTGACCTGTGGGGCTCATCTATCAATTTGGAGTCTTCGACTATCTGTACTTCGGTGATGTAATCATCGATTTTGAATTTGTTTTTTTCATCTTCATTTGAAGCTCGCTTTGGTACAAGTCTCCAGCCAATCAAAACTATAAAAAGCAATCCTACAATAGCAAGTCCTACCCCAACTGGTGCAAAATCAAACATGGAAAATTTTTCCCCACTTTGCTCCGCCATAAATGTTGAAATGATAATATTTGGAGGTGTTCCTATCAAAGTGGTCATCCCTCCCAGGAGGGATGCAAAAGAGATAGGCATCAAATAGGATGATGGAGACTCGCCATTTTTATTGGCTATATGTATCGCCAATGGCATTGTCATCGCCAAAGCACCCACATTATTCATAAAAGCTGATGCGATACAGACCATACCGCATAGTATTGCCAATTGGACTGTGAAAGGGAAGTTTTTTTCCATTAGCAATTTGGCCAACCATTCTATCAAGCCGGATTTTGCCAGTCCATGACTGACAACCAGTATCATAGCGACTGTGATGACGGCAGGGTGTGCAAAGCCATTGAAAGACTCATCAGCAGGAATCAATCCGGTGATAACCAATAGCAATAAGCAAATGATAGCAACTAGATCATGACGAAGTTTGCCCCATGAAAAAAGAAAAATTGCAAGAACTAGAATACCAAATACTATTTCTTTTTCCATTTTTGATTCTAAGTAAGGGTAGTTTTATCCCAATGCAACATCTAGTATCATCATGACTGTAAAGCCAGCCATGAAACCTAAAACTGCCAAATCAGTGTATTTATCTCTTTGTGTTTCTGGGATTACTTCTTCCACTACCACGAATATCATAGCTCCAGCAGCAAAAGAAAGCGCATAAGGAAGGATGTTTTGCATATAAATAACTGCTACGGCACCTATTACTCCAGCTACAGGCTCTACTACAGCAGAAAGTTGCCCGTACCAGAAGCTTTTTCTTCTGCTGACACCTTGTCTCCTCAAAGGCATGGAGACAGCCATCCCTTCAGGGAAATTTTGAATCCCAATACCTATCGCGAGGGCGATAGCTGCAGATATACTTGCGCCTTCCATTCCCATGGATGCAGCTCCAAAAAGTATGCCTACAGCAAGCCCCTCAGGTATATTATGCAAGGTGATGGCTAGCAAAAGTAGGGTCGATTTATGCCATTTCGTCGCAACTCCCTCAGATTCACTCTTGTTGAAGTTGATGTGTAAATGGGGCATAAATTTATCTAAAGCAAAAATGAACAATCCCCCTAGCAAAAAACCAACTGCTGCGGGAATCCATGGGTAATTTGGGAAAATATTTTCCGAATGCTTAATGCTTGGTGCCAATAAGGACCAAAAACTAGCTGCGATCATGACACCGCCTGTGAAGCCAAGGAGCGTATCAAAAACAGATCGCTTGATTTCCTTGAAAAAAAACACCAAAGAAGCTCCCAAGGCTGTAACTAGCCATGTGAAAGTTGTAGCTAAGAATGCAGATTTGACTGGACCAAGTTTTGTGGCATATACTTCTAATAACTCTAACATAAGTATAGATTTATACAAAAGTATCTAACTTTTTCAAATATTCTGTAAAATAAAAAATAGTAGTTAAGGCCCAGCTTTGATATAGGTCCAGCCTTCTTCTTGCTTAAGAATTATTTCGATAATTGCAGAGGGAGTATATTTAGCAATATTAAGAAAGCTTGACTTTTTTAGATTACGCTGCTTTAGACTGTTTTCACAAATAACAAATTCGACTCCTTTTTCAGTTAACGCTCTAATTTCTGCTTCCAATGGATTACTTTCTTCTTTTAGTAAATCTATTCCCATTCCATGAGTCACAACTTCAATTTTTGAATTGGGCGCTGCCTCCAATACATTATTCAATTGTTTTAAGAATTTCTCATTAATAGATTCATTCGCATTTGTCAATTGGAATAAGATTTTATGTTGTTTTTCTGAAATGACTTGTGCGCTTGAGAGGTTTGATAAGAAAACAGAAAATATAATGATCAACAGGGATTTTTTCATTTGGTGTTTATGTGTTACTTGGTAAGTTTTTATTGTAATCTCTTCTAGCATAATTTAAGCTCTTCCTTTCAGCATCATTTCCCAATACATAAATGGCAAACCGTACTTTTTGAGAAGCCACATGCTGTATTGTTCTTTTGTTGTATCAATTACCTTACTTATGATGGGGTCACTATCTCTTACATTATTATATTTGAATTCAGCAAGAACCATCTTACTATATCCTGTGACCAAAGGGCAAGAAGAATATCCTTCATAAGACTTTTTGTCCAATTCGCCTGTCTTAATTAGGCTATAGAGATTGCTACTTACTACGGGAGCTTGTTTTCTGATAGCAGCACCTGTCTTTGCTGTAGGTAATGCTGCTACATCACCAAGAGAGAAAATGTTTTTATATCTCAAATGTTGAAGGGTATTGATGTCAACATCTATCCATCCTTTGTTTGGGCCTTCAGGAATCGAAACCTTTGAGTTGCGGATAAATTCGGGAGCTCTTTGCGGGGGAGCAATATGAAGCATGTCATATTTTAACTTGATTTCAGTACTTCCAAACAGTTCTTCTCCAATAGAAGGCTTGAGGTTTCGTGCACATTCTTGTAGATCACTGTTTATATAATTAAATGTGATTTCTTGTTTCTCTCCGTCGATTTTTATAGGGGCATAGTATGTTTTGAATATGATGTCTCTATCTATAATTATTTTATTTAAAGTTTTTGCGAATTCCGGTACTCCGAAAATCACAGTCCCTGGAGTTGCGAAAATCACATTAGTTTTTTCTCTTAATCCTGATTTTCTGAAATACTCTTCTGCCAAATACATTATTTTTTGAGGGGCGCCGCCACATTTTATTGGTGTGGTTGGTTGCGTGAAAATTGCATTTCCCCCTTTAAAGTTTTGTAGAATATTCCAAGTTTTTTTTGGGTCAATATAATTACTGCATACATTGTCTTTTTCTAAAGCTTCTTCCAGGCCGGGTAGTAATTCGGGAGCCATCACCAAGCCTGGTGCAATCACTAAATAATCGTAAGTATACTCTCCAGAACTTAAGGTATTCAAAGAATTGTTGTCAGGATTTATGTCTTTTGCATAATCTACTATCCACTTGACATCTTTCGGGATGTATTTTTTCTCATCTCTTACAGTATCATTATATTCATAAGCACCAGCTCCGACGAGTGTCCATGCTGGTTGATAGTAATGCTTTTCGCTAGGTTCAATGATAGCAATTTGTATTTTCTTATCTTTTTTCCTAAGCTGAGCAGCTACTGTAATTCCTGCCGTACCTCCGCCAATGATGATTACTTGAAAATGATTCATGGATTCTTGGGTTTAGTGATTTTTATATAACTAAACTTAGATAGAATCTGGATCGGTTCTAGTGATGTTTGTCACATAAAGCAAAAAAGAGTCAATTGCACAGCAATTGACTCTTTTTTAAATTTCACTTTTTAAATCAAAGTTCGCTTGGAGCTTCTATATCTATTTCAAGATTCAAAAGTTCAGGTTCAATCTCTAATAATTCAGGAGCTTCTTCATTTGATATTCTTCCTCTTTCAACCAATTCTGCGATCATGTCCATTTGCATAGTCATATCCACTCCTTCTTTATGGCTTTTTTGGAATTTCTCTAATAACTCATCATCTGAAAGCTCAGAATATCTATCTTTTCTTTTTTCTTTAAGCTGATTTTTCTTCTCAATCAAAAGGTTTTCCTGTCTTTCTTCCATTTTACTTTTCCAGTCACTGACATAATCATCTGTAAGTGCTGTTCCGAAAAAAGGTGTTTCATCTATTGCGACAGTTTCTTTAGAACCATCTTTGTGCACTAATACAAACTCTTCATCCGTCTCTTCTAATAAGTACTCATCACCTGTGTCGACATCAATGATTTTATCATCTTGATAAATGTATCGCTCTTCAACTGATTTTTCTTGGCTGCATGCGATTAGTAATGAAGCACTCAATACTGTAATCAATAGCTTTTTCATGTTTAATTTTTTTTAGTTTAATATAGAGTTTTATTTTCTTTTTCAATCCAATTTTGGAACACTACATTGGCGTCCTCTTTCATAAATTGCTTGAATTTAATTTTTCGGTTATCCATGGGTTTATCCAATTCATCATATATGAATTGATCATCAAAACCTGCTTTCGCTGCATCTTCTTTGGAGTTGGCATAGAACACAGCTTTGGGACGAGCCCAATAAATAGCACCAAGGCACATTGGACAAGGTTCGCAGGAAGTGTATATTTCACAATCTTCAAGTTGGAAGCTATCTAAGTTTTGACAGGCATCCCTGATAGCAACCACTTCTGCGTGGGCTGTAGGGTCATTGGTGGATGAGACTGAATTTGAGCCTTTTCCTACAACCTTACCATTATGCACAATAATACAGCCAAAAGGACCGCCTTTGCCTGAATCCATCCCGCTTTGAGATAAATCTATAGCCATTTTCATAAAAATCCTTTGTTGTTCCGTCATAGAAATTTGAGTTATTTTTTTTTGGAAAAATATTCTACGACAAAATAACGGTCTTTTGTTCAAAAAGTTTAGCCATTTTTTCATTTTTTGAATGTAAATTCAAATTAAATGGAATAAAATTTTGTTTTTGTATCTACTGTTTTTTGTGATATATTTTGCGATTATCCCCTTTCTTTATAGCAGCCATTTATATTATTGTTTGGAATAACTTTCAATCAATTGTGGTCTGATGACCACACTGTGGAGTACAAGTTGTTGACAATTGTTCGCATTAATGTATTTTGAAATATTCAAATACTGATAGTATTGCTGATATTCATATTTCTTTTTATGATCATTAGCTTCTTTGCCAATAGTTTTAATTCCATGGTTGAATGCTTACTTATCTTCAATATCCAAGAGTATCTAATAGCAGTTATTATCCGATCTAAGCTAAATCAGGCTTTTTTAGTTAGTGGCAAAGTTCCTATATCCTTGTTCCTTTTTATGCAATCCACTTGTTCAAGAATTGCATAAAGCCATCTTTGTAATTTTCGCTTATTGTCAATGTGGCGTTCCCAATTTGTACCGTGTTCCTGGAAATAGATTCAATATGATCTAACGCAATAATGAAGGATCTATGAATTCGCATAAATTTTTCTGAGGGCAACAATTCTTCCATGCTCTTGAGGCTTGTCAATGATAGTAAAGGGTTTGGTTTTTCGCTCAGATGTACTTTGACGTAATCTTTGTAGGCTTCTACATAAGCGATGTCTTTGAGCATAACTTTCACCAATTGGTACTCTACTTTTAGAAAAATGTAATCCGCTTTTGATGGCGAGGTTGATTTTTCTACCTCGATTTTATTTTCGAAGTATTGATAAGCTTTGGTAGTTGATTTTAAGAAATCTTCATAACTGAAAGGTTTTAGTAAATAGTCTAATGCATCGACTTTATAACCTTCAATGGCAAATTGATTGTAAGCGGTGGTAAAAACAATGCGGGGTTTATTTTCCCCTTTTTTGCCATCGATAATTCGGGCAAGCTCCATTCCCGAAAGATCTGGCATTTGGATATCCAAAAAAATCAAGTCAATTTCATTTTTGTTGATGTAAGTCAAAGCTTCTATTGCATTGTCAAAAGTAGCCTTAAGGTCTAAAAATGAAGTTTGTTTGATGAATTTTTCCACCAAATCCAAAGCTAATGGTTCGTCATCTATGGCTATACAAGGTATTTTCATCGCAGATTGATTTTTAGGACTACCTGATAGTTGTTTTCTTCGTTATTGTTTTCTATTTGAAGATCATATTTTTGATCATATAGTAAATCTAACCTTCTTTTTGTGTTTTGTAACCCTATTCCACTAGCTTTTGACTCTGGCGAATTTTCACCGGATTTGAATATTTTGTTTTTTGTAGTCAATATCAATTCCTTTTGGCCGTATTCCAAAGCTATGAAAATAGTACTTTCTTGCTGAGAGCTTATGCCGTGTTTGAAGCAATTTTCGATGAACGGCAAGAGGAGCATTGGAGCGATGACTGCTTCTTCGATTTTTTCTGGAATTAGGATTTCCAGTTTTACTTTTGAAGAAACTCTTAATTTCATCAATTCTATAAAATCACGTATAAAGTCAAGCTCTTTGGTTAATAAAGTATGGGTCTTTTCTGTTTCATAGAGTACATACCTCATCATCCTGCTGAGTTTCAAAAGTGCTGTTTTTGCTTTCTCTACATCAATGTTTGTCAATGAATAAATGTTGTTCAGCGTATTGAAGAAAAAATGTGGGTTGATCTGTGCCTTTAGGTAATTCAGTTCAGAATTGATTTGCTGCTGATTTTGCTCAAGTCTCAATTTCTCATCAGCTTGCCACTTTTGTACCGAAGCAATACTGGTACTAATCCCCACCGCCATTAAGAATATCAAAAGCTGAGAAATGTCCCAATAATAGTTCCTTGGTCTTGGGACATAGGTAATATCTGGCCTAAATGCGCGATGCATCAATTCTTGCAAATTGGTATAATCATCATAAGCAATCAGAGCAACAACATAAACTAATCCAGCTATAAGGTTTATAAGCAAGAAAAGCGGGATCCTGTTTTTGAAAAGGATTTTTGGGATAAAGTAAAAGTAATTGAGATAAAAAATACTCAAAAGCATGGAGAAGTTAATGGCTTGTTTGATCCAATATTCAATAGGTCTCTCTACTCCTGCGGATAGCGGAGAGAGTACAAATATTACAAATCCAAACAATGCCCACCCAAGAAAGTGAATAAGAATTGAAATTTTTTGTTTGTCGTTTAAGGGCATATTCTTAGAATATTGTGTTTTGCGGAAGTAAACAAAAATAAAATTCTGAATTTAACCTAATTCGATCTATGAACAGTGTGATTCTCACGCTGAAATACCAAAAACAAAAGATAAAACTTTTGTCGTACTCTTGGATTTTCATTCATCAGGTTAAATTTCAAGTTGGTCGATGAAAAAGACCTTTCAGTCTATTTGATTTTTTTTTGATTCTAACTCAATGTTCCTTTGTTGTCGGAAACTGTATTTACTACAGCCGAGAAAATAATTTAAACATTGTAAAGTCATTTGGACTTTATAAATGTCTCAAAAGTTATTTCTCTTTTTCATGAGTAAGAATCTGAAATTCAATTTATAACAAGAAAATGAAGTACCAACTCTTAATTTTAGCATTTTTAGTTTTCATAGCGCCTTTTGAAGGTCTGCAGGCACAAACTACTACAGGAGAAAAGCCTGTTTATAGAATCACCGGTAAAATTTTAGATGGAGAAACGGGCGAGCCGATTCCTTATGCAGCCGCTGCACTTTTGGATGCTGAAAGTATGCAAAACACTACTGGTGCAGTAGCAGACTTAGATGGTGAATTTATAGTCACAGGTTTCAAAAACGGGAAATATATTCTTCAGTTGAGTAATTTAGGTTTTGAGCCTTTCAAAACTCAGGTTATCGAAATCACCACAGGAAATACCAACGTGAACCTTGGTGATATCAAGTTGAAAGGGGAGGCTATTGGTCTTCAAGAAGTGACTGTCCAAGGTCAAAGATCGCTCATTGAAGAAAAAGTGGATCGTACAATATATAATGCTGAGAATGATAAAACCACAGTAGGGGGTGATGCAAGTGATGTGTTGAGAAGAGTGCCAATGCTTTCGG
This sequence comes from Belliella alkalica, assembly GCF_022549785.1. GTDB lineage: Bacteria > Bacteroidota > Bacteroidia > Cytophagales > Cyclobacteriaceae > Belliella > Belliella alkalica. Next base: position 117,638 of record NZ_JAKZGO010000006.1, on the reverse strand, counting down.
TTGATTTGGATGGGAATGTTTCCATGAGAGGAAGTACAAATATTTTAGTCTTGATAGATGGAAAGCAATCGGCCATTGTTGCAAATAATATTGCAGATGCGCTAAAGCAAATCCCAGCTGAAGAAATCAAGTCTGTGGAGGTGATTACGTCTCCATCTGCAAAATATGACGCTGAAGGTACAGGTGGGGTCTTGAATATCATCACCAAAAAGAATAACCTTCAAGGTGCTTCTTTAAATATCAATTCAAGTGCAGGTCTTAGAGGTTCCAATCTGGGATTAAATGCCAGCTTGAAAAGAGGGAAAATGGGCTGGACGCTTGGTGGCTTTGGCAGAAGCGGATATAATATTTTGGGTTCTTTTGACAACACCCAAACATTGATGGGCCCAGATGGGCAAAATACGGTCATCAACCAAACTGCTGATACTAGAAACAACATGCTTTTTGGTAGATATAATTTGGGTTGGGATTATGAATTGAATAAGTATAATTTCCTAACGGCATCAGTAAGTGTAGGAGTTAGAAATATGAGAAATCGCCAAGATGGCTTGTTGACTGAGACGATTATTGAAGATGTATTGCAAAATTCACTTTTGAGAGATGTAAATGTAGATAACTTGTCTAATAATGTCGATGTGAATTTCAACTACACAAAGACTTTTGAAACTCCCCAAAAAGAATTCAGTGTCTCAGGATTGTACAGTAGAAGCAATAACAACAACGACTTTGTCAACAGCTTATACAATGGTACTTTTACAGAGGTTGCGAGTAGGATAAAGAATGAAAATCTTGGAATCAACGAGGAATTCACGATCCAATTGGATTACGTAACTCCTATAGGTAATTCTGGAAACCAGATTTTAGAATATGGTGCAAAGAATATTTTAAGAAAAGCGATCAGTGAATTTGCGTATTTCACAGCAGATGGGTCTGATGGGGAGTTTCAGCAAGTGGATAATGTTACTTTCTCAAATGAATTCAATTATGACCAAAATGTGACCGCAGGTTATGCATCGTATACTTTAGGCTTTTTGGAGAATTATACCGTAAAAGCTGGTTTAAGGTATGAATATACCAATATTAATGCTGATTTCAAGAATTCAGAACTTCCTGCAGATATACCGTCTTATGGAACCTTTGTGCCTAGTGTGAACATCGGTAGAAAATTAGCCAATGGAAATATGATCAAAGCTGCTTACAACAGAAGGATTCAGCGTCCATCATTGCAGTTTTTGAATCCAAATATCGAAGCCGCTAACCCACTTCAGCAATCGCAAGGGAATCCATTGTTGGACCCAGAATTGACTGATAATTATGAATTGGCTTACAGTACTTTTATTGGAGGTAGCTCTTTGAATTTCACTTCTTATTTTAGAAATACTACAGGATCTATTCAGCCTGTAAGGACTGTAAGTGATAATGATGTGATCTTCACGACATTTGAGAATATAGGGAATGAAAGAGCTGTAGGTTTGAGTGTTTTTTCTAATATCAACATCTCGGGTAAGTTCTCGCTAAATGGAAGTATAGATTCCTACTATGCTATGTTGACAAACGGCATGGAAGATCCAATGTTTGCAGCATCAAACGAAGGATTTGTAGTGAGTGGTAGATTGTTTGGAAATTATACATTGCCAAAAAACTGGCAGATACAAGCATTCACATTTGCGAGAGGTAGGGCAGTACAGCTTCAAGGTTCAGCAGGTGGATTTGGTGTGTATGGTTTGAATCTAAATAAGCAATTCAATGAAAAGAGGGGAAGTATTGGATTTGGAATGGAGAATTTCTTTACTAGAGAATTCCAGATCAGAAATGAATTGATAACTCCTACCATTATGCAGCAGAGTACAGTCGGATTGAGGAATATGAATTTCAAGATTAACTTCTCTTACAGAATTGGTAAGCTAAGTGTAGAAGGAAGCAGGAGGAAGAAAAGAGGAGTTACCAATGACGATATGAAAGAAGGTGGCGATAGTGGTGCTGGTGCAGTTATGAATAGCAATTAAGAATTAGGTTTACGATAGATTCAAAAAACCACTCAGACCGAGTGGTTTTTTTTATTTCAAAGAGTTAGATATTGCTAGTTTTCAATTTGCATAATTTTCATTTTTCACTAAAAATGAAAGATGATCAGGTATTGATTTTTGGATTACCCAAGAAGTTGCACTTTAATTTATAAAGAGATTTTAATTTTTTTTTAATAATCAATGACCTATCATTCGTAAATAATAAATCACAATTGTACACGCCAGTGTAGGCAATTAAAACGCAATTCACTTATTAACAAATATTACTTTTTTATTGGTTAATATTCAGATAAGTCATATTTTTAATGAAAAAATTAGGTTTTTTTTTTTTTTTATTATTTGTGGACTAAGAATTGTTTACCGGTATTTTCTAATTCTTTTTAATTATTTCTTATTTACTTTATTTCACTTTAATCAAACAAAAAATTTATTAATCAGATTTAATAATGTTAGGACAGCTTTAGTTATGCTATTTGTTATAGCGGCAATTAGTTTTTCTTTTGCTGGAGTAGATCCTGATTTACAAGGATCATCTTGCAAAGATTATTGTAAAAACGATGACTTCAGAACTTGTTCAATAGCTGCTTATGATTCAGATGGTTATCCAATTACTGTTGTATGTCATTACATGACGAAAAAATTTAATTAAAAAAAGTGGTGGTTATCTTTATGGTGACCACCAATTTACAGTTTTAATTTTAGGTATTATGAAGTATTTTAGTGTAATGATTTTCCTAAGTTTTTTGTTCTCTTGTGATCATAAATCTGAGGGTATTTTTTACGAAAGTGCAACAGTGATATTTCATGAAAATGACTTTCATGAGAACCGGTTCATCAAGGCTAATATATTGAATCAATTTTCCGATAGCTTGTTTCGTCCATCAACAATGCATTTGATCAATAATTCTTTTTTGGCGATCAATGAGGTCAAGTCAAATTCCGTATTACATTTGGTAAAGGTTCCTCAAGATGAGTACTTGGGGAGATTTGGCAGTAAAGGAAATGGACCTGGTGAAATATTGGTACCATGGAAGTTTTTGAATTCCAAAGGTGGTAGGTTTGGTGTTTTTGACATTGAACAGAAAAAGGTAGTGGAGTACAATACAGATTCATTATTATTGAAAAATATATATTACGATGAATTTAAGCTTAGGTCAAATGCCCGAAGTAATGGAGTAATTATACACAGAGATAAAATTTTTTTTACAGATACAAATAACCTTAATGCCCGTCTTTTTTCTACAGATATGGATGGCTCTAATTTAATTTCTTATGGAAAACTTCCAGAAGTGGGGTCGAATTATCCGGAAATCCAAGTCAATGAAGTCAATGAAGTTGCTGAGTTAGCTAGACTTGCAAATCATGGTGATAAATTTGTACTTACATATTATAATATTCCTTTGATTCAAATATTTGATTTAGAGAATAATACTTGGGTTTCGATTGTTGGGCCTGACAAATTACCTGATTTTGATGATTTAGGAAAGACCACATATTTTGGTTCAGTTTTTATAAATGACCAATATATATATGCTTCTTATTATGGTAGAGAAGATAGTTATGAGAATCCTTCAAATATAATTTTTGTATTTGATCATACAGGAAATATTGTAAAAAAAATAGAGTTAGAAGAAAGGGTTTTTGAATTTGTGGTTTTTGATGATAAATATTTATACGGCTTAGGAAGAAATGTTAAATCATTGGATTATGCGCTTGTTAAGTTTGAGCTTTGATTTCAGAAGTAGTATATTAATAATTGTTCAACTGTTCATTTTTGTTGGTTTTTTATCTTGTGAATCAGGAAAAAATGTTAAAAAGAAAATTGAAAAGGAAGATTTAATTAGTATATAGCATGGTAAAGAGGTTATCCTCCCTCCTTCATTAATCTCTTTAATTGAAATTGACCAAGAATCTAAAGTGAGTTCGCATAATTTTACTGTTGTAGCTTATTATGATGGAAATTGTAGCGCTTGTTACCTTGAGCTAATAAAATGGTTAGATCTAGTTAAAGAATTTGAACAGGATCTAAATTTTAAATTTATTTTGTCAGGAAATGGTGAGGCATTGATTAAACACCAATTAGTTAAAATAGGGTTTCCATTAGAACTTTGTTATTTTGACCCTAAGGATGTTCTTATAGATTCATTTCCTTTTTTTATTACTCCCAATTATTTAAATTCAGCAGTTCTATTAAATGATCAAAATGAAATTACTAAAATAGGTAATCCAACTATCTCTCAGAAAAGTAAAATTGATTTTTTAGACTTTAATTGAATTTACTTTTAGTGATTGTGAGTTCGTAACTTTTTGAGGGATAAATGAACAGTCGTTTGTAAGTGAGGGTGTTATTGTTTTTTGAGATGATTCTTCTGATCTTCAGCAAGGAACTTACTTTCTTCATATCCTTTTTGGAAAAGAAGTAACAATTACTCAAGTTATTGTTAAATTATAATTCTTTTATAAAATTCTTAAATTCAATACTATGAAAACAAGTAGGCAAAAATTATTGACTTTTATTACAACAATATTTTTAATGATTTTCCAATTACATTTGTATGCTCAAGAGGAAGCTGATATTTTCACTGCAAAAAATTCTGTATATGTAGAACTTGGTGGGAACTCCCTGTTTTATTCTCTCAATTATAGTCGTATTCTACATCAGCATGATAGATTGAAAATTTCAGGAAGTGCTGGGTTTTCCTTTTTCAAACAAAGCGGAGGGGATCAAATATCGGGTGTTTCACCTTATTGGTCACCTTTGCTGCCTGTTGAGATCACTGCTTTTTGGGGAAGGTCATGCCATCATTTGGAAGTTGGGACAGGGGGTACTTTTTATTCATCTCGTACCTTAGAATTTAACCCTGATGCTTCGAGCAATTTTCAGGAAAACAAATCATTGGAAGCAATTATACCTCTGAGAATAGGGTATAGATACCAGCAGCCTAAAGGAGGATTCTTTTTCAGAGTAGGTTATACGCCTGGATTTAATCTCTCATTCAGTTCACAAAACCCTGTAGAATTCCATCCTCTTTGGGGTGGTATCAGCCTAGGGAAAAGTTTTTGAAAAAAAACCATGATTAAATCATTTGTAGTGATGATTTTTGCTCAGATTTAGATGTTTAGGTTTTGATTTCAACAACCTTGAAAAACTTCCTCAAAAATACTCTAAATAAAAAGCCTGCTAAGAAACTCCTAGCAGGCTTTTTACTGAATCTAATCAATTTTACTTTTTATACATCACTTGCTTTACAGCGTCAATGGTTCTTTTTACATTTGGAATGACTGCTTCAATGTAGGTAGGAGCATAACTCAACGGAACATCCATTGAATTGACTCTGATCACTGGTGAGTCCAAGTAATCAAATGCATTTCTTTGGATATTGTAAGTAAGTTCGGAAGAGATCGCAGCGATAGGGTTAGCTTCTTCTACTACAACACATCTGTTGGTCTTTTTAACGGACTCTAAGCAAGTAGCGTAATCGATAGGTCTTACAGTTCTCAAATCAATCACTTCTGCTTCGATACCGTCTTTTGCCAATTCCTCGGCTGCTTCCAAAGCTACTTTCATCATTTTTCCGAAAGAGATGATCGTAACGTCTTTTCCCTTTCTTTTGATCTCAGCTACGCCTATTGGTAAAAGGTATTCTCCTTCAGGAACTTCTCCTTTATCACCATACATCAATTCCGATTCCATAAAGATCACAGGATCATTGTCTCTGATAGAGGCTTTCAAAAGACCTTTTGCATCAAATGGGTTTGATGGCACAACCACTTTCAAGCCAGGAGTGTTTGCAAACCAGTTTTCAAAATTGGAAGAGTGGGTAGCACCTAATTGACCAGCATTTCCGGTAGCACCTCTGAATACGATCGGTACATTGTATGCCCCACCTGACATGGCGTACATTTTGGCTGCTGAGTTGATGATCTGATCAATTGCAACAAGAGAAAAGTTAAAGGTCATGAATTCAATGATCGGTCTTAGTCCGTTCATCGCTGCACCCACGCCCAATCCGGAGAAACCAAGTTCGGCAATCGGTGTGTCATAGACTCTTTCAGGTCCAAACTCGTCCAACATGCCTTGGGATACTTTGTATGCTCCGTTATATTCTGCCACTTCTTCACCCATGAGAAACACGTTTTTGTCGCGTCTCATTTCTTCTGACATGGCTTCTCTTAATGCTTCTCTGAATTGTATAACTCTCATTTCTTTGTCAAAATTTTCGATCGTAAAAATAGAAAGTAATCGTTCAATTCCAAAACGCTACAGAGAACTTAAGGATATATTTTTGGATTGTTCTTCTTTTATCTAGTTTTCAATGGATGATTTCATTTAGCTTTAGTGATTCCCTTTTCTGATTTTATCCAGTTGTTTAGTCCACCTTCGAGCATATATACTTTTTTGAATCCCATTTCTTTCATTTTTTCTGTAGCAGGAACGGTTCTTTTCGCTGATCGGCAGTACACATAATAGGTTTTCTTTTTGTCTAAACTCTGAAGGGCTTCTTCGAAGTTTCCTCCACTATAATTTGCGAAAACCGCATTTTCAATATGACCTTCAGCTACCTCTTCCGGAGTTCTAATATCCAATATGACTGCTTTTCTTCCTTTTTTTGAAAGTTTTTCAAACTTATCAGGTGTCAGTACTTTTACTTCTGATTGAGCAAATGATTGACTGATTGAGATTATCATTGCAAGTGTAAAAAAAAGGAAAAGTTTTTTGGTTGAATTAATGATTGTGTTTTTCATTTCAAATTTTATTTAAAAGTTTAAAATCCACTACTTTCGCAAAGCTATAGATAATTTTCACTTTTCAAAAAACACAAGCATTGAGAAAAATTGGTTTGATTTCGGATTCCCACAGCTATATAGATCAGGCTGTTTTAGATCATTTGAAAGAAGTGGATGAAATATGGCATGCTGGAGATATTGGGGATTTGGATGTTCTTACACATTTGCCAAAGGAAAAGGCCTTGCGTGTAGTGACTGGCAATATTGATGACAATGAAGCGAGAGAAAAGTTTCCAGAAGAGATTTGGTTTGAAATAGACGGGTTGAAGATTGGAATGCTTCATATAGGTGGAAAACCGCCTATTTATGCCAAAGGAGTAAAAGCAAAAATTATTGAAAATGGATGTCAACTATTTGTGTGTGGGCATTCGCACATATGTAAGGTTGAATTTGACCCAAAAGTCAATTGCCTTTATATGAATCCAGGAGCCATTGGGAAACATGGTTTTCATGTGATGCGTACCATGTTGCTATTTGAAATAACTCAAGGGAAACTGCAAAACCTCCGTGTAGTGGAACTTGGAAAAAGGGCAAAATAAAAAAGGCAGCGATTTCATCGTTGCCCTCTTTATTTCTTGAAAAAAGAAACTTTGAAATAACTTCTTAGAAGTTTTTCTTCAACTCTTCAACATCAACATTTTTGATTACCGGCTTGGCACTCAATTGTTTGATTTTGATAACTCTAGTAGTTTGAGCTTGTCTCTTTCTTTTTAATTTTCTCTTTAATGTAGTAACAGCCATTGTCTTATCTGTTTATGTGAACTCAAATGAAGCGCAAAATTAACGGATTATTTTGGATTGACCACGTTTACCTTCAAATATTTTAAAAAACATTTAGAATTATTTCCTTTTTCCAGTTTTAATCCCTTTAGTTTCGGGCGATCTCCAATCACCTTGGTCTCTGTCTCCACAGACCAATCTCCCAATCCTCCTAAAATTGGACTATCCACGAAGGGTTTCCTGCCTTGAAATTGTTTATAGCGAATTCCCTGAATTTCCCATGTAAGTGCCTTATTCTTTCGGGCGATCTATTAACTTTGCGCAAAATTAAAAATCAGCATGGCAATTCAGAAACCTACTTTACCAAAAGGAACGAGAGATTTTGGACCACTTCAAATGGCGAGAAGGAATTATATTTTTGACATTATCAAAGATACTTTCAAGCTTTTTGGCTATCAGCAGCTAGAAACTCCTTCTATGGAGAATCTGAGTACATTGACTGGGAAATATGGTGATGAAGGAGATCAGTTGATTTTTAAAATCTTGAATAGTGGCGATTATCTAAAAGATGTCTCTGTAGCTGATTTAGGGGCTGGAGCAGGTGCCACTTTGCCAAAAGTTTCCGAAAAAGGACTTCGTTATGACTTGACTGTGCCTTTTGCGCGCTACGTGGTAATGAACAGAAATGAGATCACTTACCCATTCAAAAGATTTCAAATCCAACCTGTGTGGAGGGCTGATAGGCCGCAAAGAGGAAGGTATAGAGAGTTTTATCAATGTGATGCCGATGTGGTTGGTACGGACAGTTTGGTTTGTGAGTTGGAAATTCTGTTGATGATCAAGCGGGTTTTTGCTCATTTGGGACTGGACGATTATGCTATCAAACTCAACAATAGAAAAATATTGACTGGCTTGGCGGAAGTGATAGGTGCAGCAGGAAGGGAGGCTGAGCTTTGTGTAGCTATTGATAAGTTGGATAAAATTGGCTGGGAAAAAGTACAAGATGAATTGATCGAAAGAGACTTTGTGCAAGCAGCTATTGATAGGCTGAACCCTATCATCAGTCTTCAAGGGTCGAATATAGAAAAGCTGGATTTTTTGTCAACTTTCTTGGCAAGTTCTGAAGTTGGATTAAAAGGGATAGCTGAATTAAAAGAGGTTTTCGAGTTGCTTACCAAGTATGGTGAAGATGAGAAATTTGTAGATTTTGATATTGTCTTGGCTAGAGGTTTGTCTTATTATACAGGTGCGATTTTTGAAGTGAAAGTGAACAATGTATCAATTGGATCTGTGAGTGGAGGAGGGAGATATGATAATTTGACTGGTGTTTTTGGGCTTGATGGTGTTTCTGGAGTTGGTTTTTCCTTTGGTGTAGATAGGATTTATGATGTTTTGGAGGAATTGAATCTATTCCCGGAGAAGCAATTGGAAGGAACCAAAGTCTTGATTACCTATTTTGATGATGAAGGAAGAGATTATGGGTTGATGGTTTTGAACCAACTTCGAAGCAGCTTGATTTCTGCCGAGCTTTACCCTGATACAGCAAAGATCAAAAAACAGTTTACTTATGCAGACAAAAAGCAAATACCATTTGTGATTATATTGGGTTCTGAAGAAATAGAGCAAAAACAGGTTAGCTTGAAAAACTTACTTACAGGAGATCAGAAATCATGTAGTTTAGAAGATGCAATTGCTGAAGTAAAAAATTCTATTATTGATTAGATAATGTTGATTATCCGCGATTCTATCGGTTTCTATTGATTGTGGAATTCGAAAAGCGGATAATCATTTTTTATACATAGTTGATTTAATGATGCTTGGAGCATTGTCTTTCAAATTGAAAAATCAATCAACATCAGAAATAGCATTTACGGGGATATGTACACCTCCTTTGAGTGTTACAAACTCTTGTCCTACAGCCCAGATAGTGGTTTGAACTTGAAAAGTTTTCTGGTCTGCGGTTTCAAATGTTATTTGAACTTTACTTTGAAGCAGGTTTCCCAAGGCTTGGGCTCTAGACAAATTGTTCCATCTTTTTTGGATTTCTTCCTGGGAAAGCAAAACTTCATTCTTGTTGAACTTCAACGAGGCAATTTTCTCTTTATCAATTTTCTCAACTGTTTTCATGGGGTAAATTAGGTTTAATTTAATCTGATATGATCTATTTACTATGAAAATAACAGAAATGTTTCATATTGTTGGTGAAAATTTCATGCATTTTTATAATTTAAAATTATATATCTAAATATTGGTATTTTCGGATTTTTATTCTGTTTTTAGATGTTGAAGTTCTATTCATAAAAAGATTATATTTGCATCAATTACAAAGACGAGAGAATATGTTTGATTTTATGAATATCATGAACAAAGTGAAAGAGGCTCAAGCAAAAATAAAAGAGACTCAGGAAAAACTTGTTCATCTGACAGCAGAGGGAGAGGCTGGTGCTGGAATGGTAAAAGTAGTTGTCAATGGTCACAGAAAGGTTGTTTCTATTGATATGGATGAATCATTGATTAATCCAGCGGATAGGGAAATGCTTAGTGATCTCACTGTTGCTGCCATCAATAAAGCTATGGAGTCCATTGAATTGAAAATCAAGGATGAAATGAAATCTGCAACCGAAGGAATGATGCCAAATATTCCAGGGATGGATTTAGGAAATATGTTTTGATGCAGAAAGCTGCAATAATCATCTTGAATTATAATGGGGAGGAAATGCTTCGTCGCTACCTCCCTTCAATAATTTCTTTTTCAACTTTTCCAGTAATAGTAGCTGACAATGCGAGCACTGATAGATCATTGGAGCTTTTGGCCGAACATTTTCCCCAAGTCCAAATTCTCAAGTTACCTCAAAATAGAGGCTATGCAGGAGGGTACAATGAGGCATTAACTATTATCAAGGAAGACTTTGAATACTACATTTTACTCAATTCAGACATTCAAATTAAAGATTCGTGGGATTTTGAGTTGATAGATTTTTTAGATTTAAATAAGGATTTCGTTGCAGTGCAGCCAAAAATCACTTCCATCCAAAATCAAGGATACTTCGATCATGCCGGTGCAGGCGGAGGGTTTTTGGACGACTTAGGCTACCCGTATTGTAGAGGACGGATTTTTGATTCAGTGGAAAAGGATATTGGTCAGTACGACGATTTTATAGAAGTGGATTGGACTTCTGGCGCATGTATGGCAGTGAGATCCAAGTCTTTCCACGATTTCGGTGGGTTTGATTCAAGGTTTTTTGCACACATGGAGGAGATTGATTTGTGTTGGAGGTTTCGATCAGCTGGATTTAGGTTAGGCTACATAGGAAAAGTAGAAGTACAGCATCTTGGAGGGGCAACCCTTTCTAGGTCAAATCCGAAGAAGACTTACCTGAATTTCCGAAACAGCCTATTGATGCTCCATAAAAATTTGATTGGATCAAGTTTTGTCTTGAAATACCTTGTTAGAGTTCTCTTAGACGTATTGGCGTCTGTAGTTTTCCTCTTCAAAGGCCAAATAGGCAATGCGAATGCCATCTTAGAAGCCCATGTGGATTTTCACAAAATGAAAAAAATAGATTTTGTAGATTCTATGGCATCAAACTTGCCATCAAAATCAAATCATAAAATAAAATCAATTCTCTGGCATTATCATGTCAGAAAAAAGAGAAAATTCACTGAGCTTTAATCGAATAAAACAGGGTTGTTCATTCTTCTAAAGTACTTCCTGATTTTCATCATCATTGCCATACTTACATAGATGATGATCGGAGAACCCATAGTAATGAAGGAACTGTAAATAAAAAAAAGACGAATGCTGTCAATTGGAAAATTCAATTTCTCTCCCAACCTAGAGCAAACTCCAAACGCACGGTCTTCAAAAAAGAGTCTAAGTTTATTCATGATGATTGATTTTCAGTTAGTTTTAAATAAATGTAACAAATAATTTGCAATAATTTGAATAATCTATTTTAATGCCAAATGTTTAGAATCACGCAAAATATTTTACCTGTCCTCCTTTTGGTCGTTCTTTTTTGGAACTGCAGCCCAAAGCTAAGCAAATTTGATAATTTATTAGATGGTATCTCAGCAAAACCTCAGTCATTGACGATGCATAGAGATTCTGTGAGGTTCAAGCTAGAAGGAGCAATCCCTCTCCAGTATCTCAAAAATGATGTCAGAATACTTCTTTATCCAGAGTATAGCTATGGTGAAGGAGCATTGAGGTTGGCTGAAATTGTAGCTTTTGATGGCGAATACACCAAAGTTATCAATGAAGCTAAGGTTGAAGCTGATTTTGTTTTTCCATATTTACCAGGCATGGAATCTGGGGACTTGATGCTCAAAGGATTGGTAATGCAAAAAGGAAAAGCCAGAAACATCGCTTCAAAAAAAATAGCAGATGGTCTTTATACCACTCCACTTTTGGCAAGAATTGGTCAGATTACACCTGACGAGCCTATCCCTCCGATTGGAGTCTATATGAAAACAGATTTTTCTGATTTGCAAAGGGAGATTGTCCAAGAAAACAGTGTTATGTTTCCACTTGGAAGTAGTTTGCTTCGAGATAATTCATTGGTCAAAGCTGATAGTTCTCCTTTGTTGACGCTTTCTGAAACAGGAAAAGTTCTCAAGAAAGTGACAATAACAGGCTTACATTCATTTGAGCCACAGGAGCTAAACAATAATGATTTGGCATTGAGAAGAGCTGAAATTGCGGCTCAAAAAATCAGAACAATGCTGAATAACCCCAATGTGGAAGTTTCTGCAAATTCAAGGAAAAATGATTGGTTCGATTTGAGAGTACTGCTTGGAGAGTTTGAAGGAATCACCGCTGCCCAGAAAGAAGAGTATTATAAAATAATTTTGAGTGATAAAGCCTTTGATACACAATTACGTGAAATGCAAAGACTAAATACTTACAATAAGGTATCAAAAGAACTTTTTCCTAAATTACGTCAAGCAAAAGTTTTGGCAGTTTACGAGAACACAGGCTTTTCAGATCCAGAAGTAGCGGCAAGTGTTTACAAATTACTTAACAATGGAACTTCATTGGACGGTCTGACCAATGAGCAATTGGTCTATGCTGGTCAAGTGGCCAAAAGGCTTCAGGAAAAAGAGGATATTTACAATTTGTTGAATAATAAAGAAAAGTCAGAATTGTCTTTGAACAATCTAGGTGTGGTATATCTAAATCAAGCTCAAAGAGAATTGGACCTAAGGACAAAAAACCAGTTGGTAAGTCGATCTATCAACCTATTCAGAGAAGCAAACAGGTTGAATGCTAATTCGTATTCATTTCATAATCTTGGTCAAGCATACTTGCTGAGAGGTGATTACTTCGAAGCTTATGTGGCTATCTCTGAAGCGTCGGCTCTCGAAAGAGACGAATCAAATGAATTCCTTCGCTTCAATGAAGGGCTCAGAGGGGCTATCGATATTATCAATGGAGATTACAAACTTGCGACTATCAGATTGAACCGTGCTCCTGAAAATGAAAGTAACCTATTCAATAAAGGGTTGGCTTATTTTTTAGCCGAAGACTATAGAAATGCATTGGAGGCTTTTGAAGAAAGTGTTCAATATAACCGTGAATACGGCTATGGGTTCTATGGTTTGGCTATGGTGGCTACCATTACAGATGACAAACAAGCCTTGTTTGAAAACTTGAAAAAAGCTGTGCAGAGCAGTGAGTTCCTCAGAGATCGAGCGATGTCAGACCTATTGTTCAAAAAATATAGATCAGAGCCAGAGTTTATTGAAGTTTTCAAATAGCATAATTGAATTTTAATCAATTTGGTTTCATGGAAATATCTGTCCGCTTGTTTCCCAATAGTCACTTAGAATATTGTATGAAATTCATTTCAATCAGCTGTTGTTGGATGACTATGGGGTGCAGACGATTGTTTGTATAAAATTAAGTGAAATGTTTACATACTGCTGTCATTACGGATAATCATACAAGCTTTTGAATAGAAGAGCTTCTCAAAAAGGGAAGCTCTTTTTTTATTTCTAAAAAATAATAGATTTAGTATTCTGACTTTGTCAAAAAAATTAAGAAATTGAGCCTTCATTCTTTTTTCTATTTCCAGATCAATTACAAAAGCTTAAAATATGTCCTCGAGAAGATCTTTCCTCAAAAAATCAATTCTTTCAACACCTTTGCTCTTACCCGGGATGATCGGAACTGCATGTGTAAATTCGGGAGGCAAAGATAATGGAGAAAAATTCAAGCCGCTCATATTGTCAACTTGGGAGCATGGAATGGCAGCAAATGACAAAGCTTGGGAAGTATTGAGTGAAACAGGGGATTTAGTGGGAGCAGTGGAGCAAGGTGTGAAAGTAACTGAATTGGATTTGGAAAATTTGTCCGTTGGGCTACAGGGCTTGCCAGATAGGGAAGGGATTGCGACATTGGATGCCTCCATTATGAAAGGGGATGGTTCATGCGGTAGTGTAGGTTTTGTAAGACAAATCAAGCATCCTATTTCACTTGCCAGAAAAGTCATGGAGGAGACACCACATGTGATGCTGGTCGGAGAGGGTGCCAGACGGTTTGCAATAGAACAAGGTTTTCCTTTGGAAGAGGAGAAATTAAGTCCAAAATCCGAGGAGCTTTTTCAAGAATGGAAAAAAACCTCAGAATACAAGCCGATCATCAACATAGAAAATCACGACACTATAGGAATGATAGCTTTAGGTGCTGATGGGAAATTGGCTGGATCTTGTACTACATCAGGTTTGGCTTACAAAATGCATGGCAGAGTTGGAGATAGTCCAATTATAGGAGCGGGTTTGTTTGTTGATGATGAAGTAGGAGCAGCTACCGCTACGGGCTTAGGGGAATCAATTATAAGGATTTGTGGGAGCTTTTTGATAGTAGAGCTGATGAGACAGGGAAGAACGCCGCAGGAAGCTTGTGAAGAAGCGGTGAGAAGACTGATTTCCAAAAATAAAAATATAGACGACATTCAGGCTGGGTTTTTGGCCATCAACAAGGAAGGGGCCTATGGTGCATATTCAGTCCGACAAGGATTTAACTATGCAAGGCATCATGCCGATGGAAAAGATCTTATTGATTCAAAATTTAAACTGTAAACCAAATGGATAACATACTGTTAGAAGCACCTGTTTTTACCATAGAAGCTGCATTGAAAGCAGCGGAGTTTGGAGTTGATAGAATTGAGCTTTGTTCTGATTTTGGTGAAGGAGGAGAGACGCCGAGTGTCGGAGCTTTGGCTTATCTGAAAGGGAGAATAGATATTCCGATTTTTGTAATGATTAGACCTAGAGGAGGTGACTTTGTTTATACATCTGATGAAATTGAAGTAATGAAAAAAGACATTCAAATTCTAGGATCATATGGTGCTGATGGTTTTGTATTTGGAGTATTGACTGCAGATGGGGAAGTAGATAAAAATAGGTGCAAAGAATTAATGAAAGAGGCCAATGGGAAGCCATGTACATTTCACAGAGCATTTGACATCAGTAAAGATCCGAAAAAATCACTGGAGACAATTATTGATTGTGGTTTCGATAGGCTCTTAACCTCGGGGACTAGAAATACTCTTTCAGAAGGACTTTCGGTAGTGAAAGAACTTCTGCAGTTAGCCCAAGACAGAATAATAATTATGCCAGGTGGAGGTTTAGAGCCAAGACATATCGAGTCCTTAAAGAAATCAGAGTTCCTTAAAGAAGTTCATGGGAGTTGCAAAGTCTTTCGACCTACAGAATCAAAATTTATTTCAGAACAAGTTCAGTTATCCAAGGACCCAAATGCATTCAAAAGTGTGTTGAGTATAAGTAAAGAAATTGTGGGAGAATTTAATAGTGAGTTAAAGAGTTAAATTGTAATAAAATTTTATTAAAATCAATTTTCTAGGTTTGTTTTGGGGTGAAATAGGGTTGTTGTAATTTTTAATTTTGAAAGACTGATTTTTTTTCTTATTTTGAATTTCACTTAAACCCGTAATTAGCCATGGTAAAGAGTTTTCAAGGAGTACGAGTAGTGGAGCCAAAGAAAACAGCCGCTCCTATTCTGGTTCAGGATCACATGTCCACCAATTTAGTAACTTTTCAGCCAGACGATTCAATAGATCATGTGTTGGATTTGTTGACAAAAAGGAAAATATCAGGCGCTCCTGTCATTGATCAAGAGGGGAATTTGGTAGGGATTATATCAGAAGTAGATTGTCTTAAGGAAATAATCAAAGGGAAATATTCCAATACTCCCTCTTTTCCTGGGAAAGTTTCAGAACACATGACTACAAATGTCATTACCATGAAACCTGACTTGAGTTTGTTTGATGCCGCCCAGCAGTTTTTGGATAAGAAAATAAGAAGGTTTCCTGTAATGAAAGATGGGAAGTTAGTAGGACAGTTAAGTCTTTCTGACATTATTCGGGCATTCCCCAAATTAAAAGACACTACTTGGTAAGAATCAATTTCACCAGGCTCGCATACAAATTGGAAATTTCGAATTTCTCCAAAAGGATAAAAGTGCAATCTTCACTTTTATCCTTTTTTCACTTTCAATGAAGTTCCTTCTGTGCTGATGACAATGACTTTTTCCCCTTTGTCTATAAATTCACCTCTAGAGTAGGCATCATAAACTTCGTCTTCTACGAGGATTTTTCCGCTAGGCATCAACCTGGTATGTGCAATTCCTTCTTTACCAAGAAGACTATCCTGATAAGATGATGAGGTGTAGCCCTCTGATCTTTGTTGTGTATTGGCAAGTGAAATTGTACTAAAAGCTTTCCATTGATTGACTTTTGGAGCAAAGAAGAAGATTAGTGCCATGGCTACAATCGCTGCCAATATGACCGTGAGTATAGCAACAAAGAGATCTCCAGATGGCACAAATGTAAAGTCAAATGCATCGTTTGGTATCATTCCAAGCGTCAAACCAGTCAGAATCCCAACAATCCCCAATATGCCAAACACTCCAAATCCGGGTATGACAAAAAGCTCTACCAACAATAAAATAACACCAACAATGAAAACAGCAATTTCCCAGTTTTGAGCCAGCCCTGTAAGGTAATACGGAATAAAATATAGAACGATAGCAATCAACGATGCTGCCAATGGAAATCCTACCCCTGGTGTTTGGATTTCAAAATAAATTCCAGCAAAAATAATCAATATCAAGAAGCCACTCACTGCGGGATTCAGGAATATCGAGATGACATTTTCTACATTGGAATTCGTATATTCTACTATTTCATAAGACTCGATCCCTTGTTTTTCGATGATTTCCTCTATACTGTTTACTTGCCCTTCGCTAAAGCCATTTGCGATAGCTTCAGATACTGAAAATGTGACCACAGAACCTTTTTCACTTACACCTTCCACCTCCAGGTTCTGATCGACCATTGCCTCTGCAATTTTTGGGTCACGACCTTTTGCTTCGGCTGTACTTCTCATCATGGAGCGCATATAGGATTGGTACTTATCAGGTGCAGCTTCTCCACCTCCGCCCATTACGACTGTCGCTGCACCGATACTTGCCCCAGGAGCCATGTAGATGCTGTCGCAAGCTATAGAAATCAGTGCTCCCGCTGATGCCGCATCTTTGTTGATCCAAACATGTATAGGAACTTTTGTCTCCAAAACCATTGTCCTGATATCATCAGCATCATTGACTGCACCACCATAAGTGTCCATTTCAATTATGATCAAATCGGCTTCTTTTGATTTAGCATCTTCTAGTGCAAGTCTCACTTTTCTATTCATTCGTGGGTCTATATCACTAGTAATCTCAAAAGTATATACCTTTTTGGTGCTTTCTTGTCTCGTACTGTCTTGGCTAGAAAAACCGATATTAGGTAAAAGAAGAGATAATAAAATGATGATAGGGAATATAGTTTTCATACAATCAATTTTTGATTTTTGAATATACCAATTAATATTCTATGAATATCTGAAATACCATAACTTAGTAAAATAATCACTTAAATTAATGCGTACAATCGTTTTTAGTAAATAAACTCCATCATTTACTTTTCCAAAAACAGTCTTTTCAGTGAAGGTAATTTCAAACGTAAGATTTTTAATCTAAATGCTTGAATAAATATTAACATTGATTTAGATAGCTCAATGTTAATACATTTTTGATAAGTGGGATGTTTACCAAAAGAACAAAAAACTTAATTTAAAAATATTTAACAATTGAAACGGCATTGTGGTGTTCTATGGAACGATTTGTGAAGGTGCGTATTTCAAAACTTGTTTTTGAAAAAATTAATCAGAAATTTGTGTCAAAATAGCTATCACGATAACTTATGAAAAGAATTACACTAGTTGCATTTTTAATCGCTTTGAGCTTACACGCTAATGGTTCTGAGTTGATAAGATTGGATTCTGTTGGAATAGAAAAGGTTGGAGATAAGACTTTTATTATTCATCAGGTTGAAGAAAAAGAGACAATGTTTGGTATTTCAAGAAGATACGCCACCTCAGTAAACGAGATTATTCAGAATAATGATGAGCTGAAAGCTGGTTTGAAAATGGGGCAGAGAATTCGGATTCCATATATCGCGCCAGCAGCTTTGCCACAAGGGTCAATTTTGCATAACGTAGCCCAAGGAGAAACACTCTTCTCAATTTCCAAAAAGTACAATGTATCTGTTGGAGATATTATGTCATGGAATAATTTGAAAGGAAATGATTTGAGTCTAGGTCAGGCGTTGGTTTTGCAAGGTGTAGGCAAACCTGAAGCTCCAAAGCCAGTTGTAGAAGCTAATAAGGAGCTAGAAAAAGTAGCAGATTCAGGTAAGGCCAAAGCCTCTGCCAAAAAGGATGAAGCTCAAAAGAAAGTAGAAGAAGCAAAAGTAGAGGTTCCAAAAGCCAAAGAAGTTGCGACTAGAGAAGTTGAAGAAACAAAAAGCAGCAATGCAACAGGAGCCGTATATCCTGGTGATTGGATTACACATACAGTAGCTCAGGGAGAAACGTTGTTTTCAGTGGCTAAAAAATACGATTCAAAAGTAGAGGATTTGATCAATTGGAACGGATTGACGTCAAATAATCTATCGCTTGGCCAAAAATTGAAAGTAGGGAGAGGAGCGGCAGGTCCTTCAACAGTTCCAGTAATCAGTTCTACAGTCCCTGTGATTGTCAATAACGAAAGGTCAGAAGCTACTCTTTCTGGAGGGAGAGCTGAAGAGACTCCTTACAAGAATATCAAAGAAACAGGTTTAGCAGAAGTGATTGAAGGAACAGGAAATCACAAAAAATATCTTGTATTACATAAAGAAGCACCAGTTGGAACTATCATGCGTGTCAGAAATGAAGAGAATGATATTACAATTTTTGCAAGGGTAGTAGGTAAATTGCCTAATACTGGAGACAATAGTAGGCTCGTCGTGAAGCTGTCAAAAGCTGCATTTGACCAATTAAGAGCAGTGAACTCTAGATTCCCAGTGGAAGTTTCCTACTGATAATTTAAGTAAATCATTAAAATAATAATTCAAGGCCGATTTGGAGTTTTTTCCAAATCGGCTTTTTTGATTAGAAATATTTTGATCAAAAAACTGACTTTGGTAATTCCAAAGGAAGCTTGTACTTTTGTAAGAGCTTAGGCTTCATCCATGAATAAAATCCAAATCATATTCCACCATGCATTCAGATACGTTTGGAATGCTCTCTTTATCATAAGTTATCCTGTGTTGGCTACATTTGGGGTTCTTTTTATTGGGGTTACGTATTTGTTTTCTGCATTTTCGAAGTTGTTGACCAAGCTCAGACCTGACCAAGAATCTGTCACCATACACCAATCAGAATGGGAATCTCTGCCAAACACCAATGATTTGCTAGAAGCCAAAATTTATAAACAGATTATGTTCGGGCCAACTTGCTTTCAAATGAGAAGAAAAGACGGAATACCTTCAGTATTGCAGGATTACTATTTTGGGTCGAAGGTCAGGTTTATGGAAGATGGAATTCTATTGGAAAAATGGAACGCTACAGACTCAAAAGACTTACCGGATTTTGATATTTGTATGTATTACCCTGATGAAGATCGATTAAAATCACTAACCAATATTAAATGTTTTGATTGGCATCTGTCTGAAATTGAAGAAGAAAGTCTTTCATTCAAGTGGTTTGATGGAATTCAAGGTGGAGAAGTGAAAGTTGCGATTTAAGATGGATTTGAAAGATTTTTTGGATTCCAAAGTAGACGAGTATAATCAACCTGGCTTTATCGCACTGGATCCAATTTCCATTCCTCACAGATTTACCAAAAAGCAGGATATTGAGATAACAGCTTTTATAGCATCGATTCTGGCGTGGGGACAGCGAAAGACTATCATCAATAAATGTTTAGAGTTGTTTGAGTTGATGGATAATTCGCCATATGATTTTATGTGTAATCACTCGGATAGCGATCTAAAACCATTTTTGAATTTCAAGCATAGAACTTTCAATGATATAGATACATTGTATTTCATCGAGTTTTTTTCTTGGTATTATAAAAATCACGATAGTTTGGAAACAGCATTTCTCCAAGGCTACAGTGAAGATGTCAATGTAATGGGATTGTTATTGACCAATTTTCATGACTTTTTTTTCCAACTTCCTGAAGCGCCTCAAAGAACAAGAAAGCACATTGCTACTCCAAAGCGAAAAGCAGCTTGTAAAAGAATCAACATGTTTCTTCGCTGGATGGTAAGACAGGATAGCCAAGGAGTAGATTTTGGTATATGGAAAACTATTCAGCCAAGTCAATTGATTTGCCCATGTGATATCCACGTAGATCGAGTAGGCAGAAAGCTTGGGCTGATCACTAGAAAACAAACCGACTGGATCACAGCCACAGAACTCACACAAAAGCTTCGTGAATTTGATCCAGCCGACCCAGTCAAGTATGACTTTGCACTTTTTGGATTGGGAGTGGAAGAGAAATTTCGATTTACTTTATTAAAATCAACTCTTTCTGAGGTTCTATCAAGTATCTTGCTCCATTTGCAGTTACTACAGCTGTTTCTTCTACTGACATAGTTTTAGTGCCTCCGTTTGGTAACTTCCAAGCATGAAATCCATCGAACGCAAAAAGCATCCCTTCCTTCAATGGCTTCATTGAAGCAGGTCTTGTACTTGGGTCTGCCAGCATTCCTCCTCCCAAATTTGGTCCAATATCATGTGCAACATATCCAACTGGATGTCCAGTGCTCCACATTACATATTCAGAACCTCTCTCTGCCATCCAGTCTCTTTGGGCTTTGTCTACTTGATATCCTAGAATACCAGGCTTCATTGCTTCCAGTGCAATTCTATTCCCGCCAATAGAAGATTCAAAGTAGAACTGTACAGAGTCGGGAGCAACCTCTTCCCCATCTCTCAACACATAGGCAAATCTTTGGATGTCAGAAACCCACATGTCAAAAACTCTAATACCGAAATCAATTTGAATCACATCACCTGGCATGATTATTTTTTCTGTAGCATGGGAATGGCCTCTATCTTCTCCTGAATTTACATTTGGATTTTGGTCGGGAGACCATGCGTCAGTCACTCCATATTGCTCCATTTTCTTTTTTAGGAATTTAGCGATATCGGCATCGGTACTTTTGCCAGGAATGATTTGAGAATATGCTTCATATTGCCAATCAGAAGTTGCCTGAGCAGCTTTTGTCATGATCTCGATTTCAGCGGGGAGTTTGATAGCCAAAAATTCATAAACCAAATCATCAGATGAAACAAGTTTTTTAGCATGGTCTCCAAGCGCTTCTTCCAAGGTTTTTCTTTGAGTAAAACTTAATCCGTCAGCCAATTCATTTTCTGTTGAACTATTGACAGCGATAGCGTTGAAATTTTGTGTTTTGATAAATTCTGCTGCATGGGAAATTGCAGAAGATCCTCTTTCGACAGGGATAACTTCGTCATGGATCTTTAAATCAGCCAAAGCAGTCGCTTCTCCGATTGGTGAAAACACCGTTGATTTGAACTTTTCTTCGACTTTATGAAAAAGGAATACTGCAGTGCCACCTGCATTTTCCCCACCAACATGATGGGCAATTGGATCATTGTTGTTTTCTCTACAAATAATTACCCAAGCATCTACATTTGCAGCTTCCATTGCTTGTGGAAGGAGTTTTTGAAGCCTTTCTTTTCTGATTTCTGGCCAAGGACTAGATCCAGAAAATGGATTTTCAAAAGTTTCAGTTTCTGGTGTAGATGGCTGACAGGCATTTGCCATTAAAATAATAATCAATGCATACGGCAAGGATTTCAATACATGGAATAAATGTTTCATTTATCTTAGGGGTTATTCTTTTACTGATTCAAATTCCTAAAAATCGAGCATTGCTATAAAGCCCTTTATCTGAGGGGTCATTATATTTATGGAAGATTCTGTCTGGCAATTGAATGACAAATTAAATTCAGATGAAAATAAGCATTATAAAATCAAAAATAAAAACCCTAATTACAGTAACGGTAAGCTGTCTTTTGTTTTCCTGCCAGACAGAAGAAAAAGTCACTTTGTATTTCAACGCTGAGGTGATTACGATGGCAGAAGAAGGGGGAGTGGTAGGGGCAATGGCTGTTCAGTCTGGAGTCATTGTAGGAATTGGATCTTACGAATTGCTAAAGTCGCAATTCCCCAAGGCTTCTCAAGTTGACCTCGAGGGAAAGACAGTCATCCCGGGTATAGTTGATTCACATGTGCATGCACATGAATTTGGTCAGCAAACACTTAAAGCTAACCTTGAAGGAACCACTACTGTAGATGAAATGGTGGAGCGCTTGAGAGTGTTTTTTCCTAATCCGGCAAAAGGAGAATGGCTATTGGGATTTGGATGGGATGAGGGTGAATGGGCAAGCATTGGCTATCCAGATCGAGCTGCTTTAGATTTGGCTTTTCCTGATAATCCAGTCAAGTTACAGGCATTGCATGGGTTTGCTGGCTTCTATAATGGTAAGGCGTTAGAAATCGCGGGGATTGACAGCAGCACACCTGAGCCCGAAGTAGGGGCAATCATCAGGAGAGAAAATGGAGAACCTACTGGTGTTTTGGAAACTTCAGCTCAGCAATTAGTCAACCGCTTTGTGCCAGAAGAAACCGTGGATGATGCAAAGCGTGCGATTCTTTCAGGTTTGGAAAAATTAAAATCCAAAGGTATAGCTGCCGTCCATGAAGCTGGTGTGACGAAGACTTCACTTCAGGCTTACCAAGAATTAGACGATGCAAATTTGCTTCCAATCAGGGTTTACGGCATGCTCAATGGAAACGATGATGAAATGATGGAAGAATGGTTTGAAAAAGGCCCAGAAATGGATTTAGAGCGAAAATTTTTTGTCAAAGGAATCAAAGTATTTTATGATGGTTCCTTGGGCTCAAGGACGGCGTTGCTCTTTGCACCATATGCAGACAATCCCAAGGCGGCGAGAATGACCGAGAGGATTAGCATTTCTAAGATCAAAAATTTGGCATTTCGGGCAACAGAAAAGGAGTTTCAGCTGGCCATACACGCAATCGGAGACTTAGGTAATGATAGGATACTAGATGTATATGAAGAAGCTATTCAGAGGAAGCCTTTTGATCATCGCTGGAGGTTGGAACATGCTCAAGTGGTCTATGAAAATTTTTATTCACGAGCGTCGGATCTTGGAATATGGGTGAGTATGCAGAGTAGTCATGCAGTAGGCGATCGCAACTGGGCAGAAGATAGGCTGGGGCCTACAAGAATCAAACATGCCTATGCTTGGAGAAATATGCTTGACCATAAGGTTCCTTTCATTCTTAACTCAGATATGCCTGGTGAACCATGGGAACCTATGCAGACCTTATACTTTGGTGTGACCAGAATGGACTTGGAAGGTAACCCGCCTACGGGCTGGTATTCAACGCAGGCTTTGACGGCTGAAGAAGCACTGAGAGCCATGACCCTAGACGGAGCTAAGTCTGCGTTTATGGAAGAAATGACTGGATCTCTTGAAGTCGGGAAATTTGCAGATTTTGTGATTCTATCAGACAATCCATTGAAAGTCGAGCCGTCAAAAATTAAAGAAATTCAAGTTGAACGGATCTTTGTGCAAGGGAAATAAGTGCGCTAGCATTTACTTCAATAATTTTTCTTTAAATTCGGACTTGAAAAAAATATGAACACATGAAAAAATCAAATGCTTGGATGATTGCCATTTTGATGGCTGGATCAATGACCTTTTATGGTTGCGGTGGAGAGAATAAATCAGAAGAGGAAGAAACAAATACTGAAATGGAAGAGCTTGCCCCGGTACAAGAGCGTGCTAGTCCATTGAGGACTACCGAAGGTACAGTTGGTGACAATGTGAAAGTTAAAGTCCAATATGGAGCTCCTTCAGTAAAAGGAAGAGTCATTTGGGGTGATTTGGAACCTTACAATGAAGTATGGAGAACTGGCGCAAATGAGGCGACTTTTGTTGAGTTTGATTCAGATGTTACTGTTGAAGGGTCTGTACTTCCTGCTGGAAGATATTCTCTATTCACAATTCCCAAAGAATCTGGAAAATGGACAGTTATTTTCAATTCTGAGTGGGATTTGGAACATGGACATTTTCAATATAAAGAAGAAAACGATGTGTTGAGAGTTGAATCTACCCCTACTTGGGCAGAAGAAAGTCAAGAGCAAATGACAATTGCTGTAGAATCTCCAGGCATAGTTGTGAAATGGGAGAAATTAGTTCTACCGATTGTGGTTGGATAAAGTGAAATAGTTATTGGTTAATTGAGTGACTTGGTTAGCTAGTATGGAATTCTGATAATTTACTTGTAAAAAGTAGTCTTATCAAAAATAAATAAAAAAGGAAGATCTTCAAGAGGTCTTCCCTTTTTTTAGACCTGGCAGGTTTTGAAAACCTGTCAGGTCTTTTACTTTTCGTATGTTACCTAGATTTTTCTAAAGCGTTCTCGACATCTTTGATGATGTCTTCTTGATGTTCCAAACCTACAGATAATCGGATAAGACCGTCTGAAATCCCGACTTGAGCTCTTTCTTCTTCACTTAGCTTGCTATGAGTAGTAGAAGCAGGATGGGTGATAATACTTCTACTGTCCCCAAGATTGGCTGTCACAGATATCATTTGAAGTTGATCAATAAACCTTTGTGCCCTTTCGATTCCACCTTTTAGGTTCAAAGTGATGATTCCACCACCATGTTTCATTTGTTTTTTTGCCAAATTATATTGTGGATGAGAAGCAAGAAAGGGATATTTTACAAATTCCAAATCCCTACTTTCTTGAAAATATCTCGCTACTGTCAGTGCATTTTCACAATGCCTATCCATTCTTACTGCTAATGTTTCCATGCTTTTCGCCAAAATCCATGCGTTGAACGGGGAAATTGAAGGGCCTGTATGTCTTGTGAAGAATTGTACTTCTTTGATCAATTCACTTTTTCCTAATATCAATCCACCCAAAACTCTTCCCTGTCCATCAATGTATTTTGTGGCAGAATGCGTCACGATATGTGCTCCCCATTTGGCAGGTTGTTGTAAGTAAGGTGTTGCAAAGCAATTATCGACAACCAAAATTAAATTATGGGCTGCTGCAAATTTACCTACCCATTCCAAATCTATAATCTCTAACCCTGGATTTGAAGGAGTTTCAATAAAGAGCATTTTAGTGTTTGGCTGAATCAGTTTTTCCCAGTTTTCAATGTCAGAGATGTCGCCGTAAGTTGAAGTAATTCCCCATTTTGGAAAAACTCTAGTCAGAAGTTGATGAGTAGAACCAAACAAAGACCTTGAAGCCAAAATGTGATCGCATTGCTGCAGGAGCGAAGCAATGCTGCCAAACATCGCCGCCATTCCAGAAGCTGTGGCTATACCGTCTTCAGTTCCTTCGGCTGCACAGACTTTGTCTAGTAGCTCAGAAGAGTTTGGGTTTGCATAGCGGGAATAGATATTTCCTTGGATTTCCTCAGCAAACATAGCCCTTGCTTCTTCAGCAGTGTCAAATGTAAAACTTGATGTAAGATATAAAGGAGCCGAGTGTTCTCTTTGGTTAGACTTTGAAGAACCTATTCTGATGGCATCTGTTTCGAAGTGAGACATGGTATATTAGTTAACTGTGAATTAGTTATGAATGAATAGGGTAAGAAACTTGAAGATAGATACTTCTAAAATAACTTAGAAATATGAAAGCAATACAGTGGAAATACTGATTGAAAATAGGGAGACATAGTAGATCTATATTTACATTTTTAAAAATGTAAGTGAACCTTAAAGAATACAAAGACTGATTAGAAATATACATAACATCTAATTTATAGTTCCCATTTTGGGCAGGTTTTGGCACCTTTCATATTGGGTATGATGGTTGCCAGAGGGTCATCGAGCCTGTTCTCTCACCTCTTCTTTATAAATCAATAAACTGAAGTAATTGCAAAGTAAAGTTCAAATTCCCGAAAATCAAAAAAAAGCAATAGCTGATTTTCACTTAATTTTTTATTTTAGAAAGTAGATTTAGGATTGGGTTGGTTCTTGCAGATCCTCCCTTAAGTGAGGTAGGTACACGAATTTTATTCTGCCACAGATAAATAGTGGGTTGATTTTAAATTTCAGATGGTAGATTTATGATTTGCGGAACTGTCCCTGATTTCGAAGATGAAACATTTTTAAATCTAAAATCTAAAACCTAAGATCTAAAATCTAAAACTCCTTTAATCATTAAACTGAGTCATTGTCATGTTGATTCCTATCGTTGCAAAAGAGATAATCATATCTACTGCTTTATCCATAAAAATTGGAAGTTCCTCGATTTCTTTTGGAGTCCATCTTCCCAATACATAATCTACTTGTCTTCCTTTTGGAAAATCATCACCAATTCCAAATTTCAATCTTGGGTAATCTTGTCCACCTGTCAATTCCTCAATATTTTTTAACCCATTATGTCCTGCTGCAGAGCCTTTTCCACGCATTCTTAATTTTCCGAAGGGTAATGCAACATCATCTACAATGACTAGGATATTTTCTTTTGGGATACCTAATTCTTTCATCCAATAGTTCACAGCTTTTCCGCTGAGATTCATGTAGGTGGTTGGTTTGATTAAGTTGAATTGGCGCCCTTTGTATTTGAACTCTGTTGTAAAAGCGAGGCGACCACTTTTCCATGTAGCTCCTTGCTTATCAGCCAACCTATCCAATGTTAGAAATCCTACGTTATGACGGGTCAATTCATATTCAGGGCCTATGTTGCCCAATCCAATGATCAAATATTTCATCTATAATAAACTTAATTCTAATACTAAACCTGACAGTTTGGTTTGAAAATATTGAGACAAAAATAAAAAATCCTGCTCGTGAACAAGCAGGATTTTCAAATATTGTAATAAGTTGATCTTATTCAGCTTTTTTACCTCTAAGTGCTCTAGGGATACCGATGGTAGCGATAGACACGTTAGGGCTTGTTAAGATTTCAAAACCTTCTACAGAAAGTTCACTTACTTTTACAGACTTACCCAAATCAAGGTGAGAAATATCAACAGGGATTCTGTCAGGTAGGTTAGAAGCGAAGCCTTTTACTTTCAAAGTTCTAGCTTTCATTTCCAATTTACCACCTTTGATGATACCAGGAGAAGTTCCTTTGATCTCAACAGGGATATCCATTTTGATTTCTTTGTTTTCTGTGTATGCCAAGAAATCAGCATGAAGTAAAACTTCACTTACTGGGTGGAATTGTGCATCTCTAAGAATTGCTTTTACGATTGTTCCTTCGATGTTCAAATCTACCATGTGAACGTCTGGAGTGTAGATCAAGTCTCTGAAAAGGATGGCAGGCGAATAGAAGTGAATTTGTTCCTTGATACCTGGACCGTAGACTACGCATGGTACATTACCTTCCTCACGGATTTGGTTCAACTCTCCTTTTTCGAGATTTGCTCTTTTAAACCCTATAATCTCTAAAGATTTCATAAATTTTAAAATTGATTGTTTATAAATAATTAAGTAATAATTCTTAGATAAATAATGCTGATATAGAGGTGTTTCCAGTCACTGCATGAATTGCCTTGGCAAACAAATCCGAAACGGTAATCACCCTTATTTTTTCAGAAGATTGTTTCACCGGTATTGTATCAGTGATTACTAGTTCTTGAAGCACAGAGTTTTCGATGTTTTCGTAAGCTTTTCCAGATAATACACCATGAGTAGCGATTGCCCTTACAGACAAAGCTCCTTTGTCCATGATGATTTGAGCTGCTTTGCAAAGCGTGCCTGCGGTATCCACTAAATCATCGACCAATACGACGTCTTTTCCTTCAACATCACCAATTACCTGCATTGAGGCTACTTCATTGGCTCTCTTTCTGTGCTTATCACAGACCACCATTTCTACTTCAAAATGCTTCGCATAAGACCTGGCTCTTGCTACACCTCCTACATCAGGAGCTGCAAAAATAAGGTTTTTTGTATCAAGCCTTTCCAAATAGGGCACAAAGATAGCTGAACCATTTAAATGATCCAAAGGTAAATCAAAAAATCCCTGAATTTGTCCTGCATGTAGATCGCATGTCATAATTCTGTCTGCACCAGCAGATGTCAATATGTTGGCTACAAGCTTGGCAGCTATCGACACTCTCGGACGATCTTTACGATCTTGCCTAGCGTATCCGTAATAAGGAATCACTGCACAGACTTTGTATGCACTAGCCCTTTTGGCGGCATCGATCATCAAGCAAAGTTCTAATAGATTATCTGCACTTGGATTTGTAGATTGAATCAAAAATACCGTGCAACCTCTCACAGATTCATTGAAGCTAGGTGACATTTCACCATCGCTAAATTTGGACATCGTCAAGTCACCAAGTTTTTTGCCATAGTGCTTTGCGATTTTTTCTGCTAATTGTTTGCTGTTGGTTCCGGAGAAGAGTTTGACCTCAGACATGTTTTAAGAAGGTTTTTGGAATGGATCTAAATGATTATGATACCTGTAAAGGTAATGATTTTTGTAAGCTTTAGGAAAGAAGTGTCTTTCTATGTATTTATTAATTTGATTCAACTTTTTGATAAACAAGTACTTGGTTTTTAATTTTTCCAATTATATCATACTTGTCGAGGGTAAGGCAAAAATCTATATCATCTTCGATATTGTGGTTTTGAAGACGCTTTGCATGGGAGGCTTGGGAAAGGAATCCTTTTAGGTTTGATTGATTTGCTTCATAAAGTGCTTTCATCGCAATGGCACCATCACAATCAAACTCGAATTTTTCAGATAGTAAACTTACCAATGCTCCTGCGTACAAAGAATCTTCAAGATTGAATTTGCCTTTCCAGCCCGCACAATGTATCAGGACATCGTTTTCTTTTGATTTCAAGTAATCAGCTGTAGCCCTTAGGTTGACAAAAGCACCTATTAGTACTTCCGCCGAATTTTTCTTGGATTTTTCGATTGCTACTGTCCCATTTGTGGTGGTCATGGCTATCTTTTTTTCCGAATATGCATTGTTGAGATAGGAAAGAGGAGAATTTCCCAATTCAAAACCTTCTGCTATTACTCCATTTCTTTCTCCAGCGATAATGTATCCAGATTTGGACATTTCTCTACAAATCTCTAAATTCTCTACGGGAGTAATGCTTTCTACACCATTCGCCAAAGCAGCCATCATAGTAGTCGTAGCACGGAAAATATCCACTACCACTATTATTTTCCCATCAAGTTGATGGAGATGTATCAATTCCGGAGTAAAGCAAACTTCAATTTTTTTTGTCATTTCTATAAATGAAAAAACCCGCAAAAGCCAAAGTTAGCTCTTGCGGGTCAGATATTATTTTTTGAGTAGTGGAAGTTTTTCGACTTTTGCAGCCAAATTTTTATTTCTCACCGTTATGGCGATTTCTGTTCCAGGGGTAGCGTATTCAGTTTTTACATATCCCATGCCAATACCAATGCCCATTGATGGGGACTGGGTTCCAGAAGTCACCTCTCCAATTACTTCCCCTGATGTATTTACGATAGGATAATGGCCTCTAGGAATTCCTCTTTCTTGCAAAGTAAATCCGACAAGTTTTTTGTCCACTCCAGCTTCTTTCTGTTTTTTGAGATTTTCGCTGTTGATGAAATCTTTGGTGAACTTTGTAATCCAGCCAAGACCTGCTTCGAGTGGAGAGGTTTCATCATTGATATCATTTCCATAAAGACAATAGCCCATCTCTAGTCTCAAAGTATCTCTGGCACCAAGTCCAATTGGTTTGATATTCAGATCCTTTCCTGCTTCAAACACTGCCTTCCAAACCTTTTCTGCATCCTCATTTTTGACATATATCTCAAATCCTCCTGCACCAGTATAGCCAGTTCCTGAGATGATTACATCTTGCACACCTGCAAACTCACCAACTGTAAAGTGGTAGAATTTTACTTCCGAAAGATTGACTGGGGTTAAAGATTGAACAGCTTCTATAGCTTTTGGGCCTTGTATAGCAAAAAGTGAAAGGGTATCGGAAATATTTTTCAATTCAGCTCCCATGGTGTTATGCTGATTGATCCATGCCCAGTCCTTTTCGATGTTTGAAGCATTTACTACCAGCATGTATTTTTCTTCTTCAAATTTGTAAACAATCAAATCGTCCACAATACCTCCCTTTTCATTTGGGAAACAAGAATATTGAGCTTGTCCGATTACCAATTTACTGGCATCATTTGAAGTGACTTTTTGGATCAAATCTAGCGCTTTTGGTCCTGTGACCATAAACTCACCCATGTGGGAAACATCAAAAACACCTACCCCTTCACGGACTGTCTTATGCTCTTCGATATCCGAAGAATAACGTACGGGCATATTATAACCTGCAAAAGGGACCATTTTTCCTCCAAGAGCTACGTGGAGGTCATTAAGTTGGATTTTTTTGATATTATCTTCCATAAGGGTTTATTTCTTGAGGAGGCAAAGGTAATCCATAAACATGGATTACAAAAAACAGAATCCTTCTTTCTTCAACATATTTTGTTTAGTTTGGAAACTCAAAACAGAACTTGATGAGTATCCACAATGTTGGTCGTTGGCTCTAAAGAGGTTTTATGTGTCTCGTCACCAGACAACTGTCAATAGCCAACAGAACCTCAGATGGTTTATCAAACATTCTATTGAATCGCTACATGCAATAAGGCGTATACACAAGCAGAACTATATAGATGAAAAGATTAAGTAGAGTTGTTTTTTCTGGATTGATAATTTGGTTATTGATTTTGAGTTTTATTTTTCGAAATGAAACTATTGATTTTCAATTGTATGATACCTATTATGTCATTGGGGTTTCTTTTGCTTTGCTAACCTTTGCCGGACTGACACTGCTTCTTGGGTTGATCCTAGAACTGCAAAAAAGCCAAAAATCAAAGTCTTCCCCAAATAAATTAGTCAGTTTTTGGGTATTGGTTTCTTTAGCTTTTTGGCTTCTTAATTGTACTGATAATAAGTGTACTGTTCAACAATTTAATGAAGAGGTTTCCATAACTGGAGATTGTATCAAAGACATCAGCATTTTTAGTAATGGCAATGTTAATTTGTTGGTAGTTGATTCTCTTTTAATAGTTCAAAAAGGGAGTGGAAAAGTTTTGAGTATATACAATACTAATAACTTTCAGCTCATAGCTGAATATGGTGCTATAGGCAATGGAGATTTGGAATTTTCAGCTCCTCATTTATTAAAGAGCTATTCTAGATCCTTGGTTGATAAATCTCCAATCTTACATGTTTATGATTTTGACCGAAGGATGATTAATAAGATAAATCTTCATGGCTTGATTGTAGGCAGGGCTGATTTTCACGAACAAAAGGCTATCGAAGATAGAAGTAATTATTACTTGAATTTTTATTTTAGTTCAGATGAATACTATGTTGGAGTATTAGAGGGAAAAGAGAAATTTATTTTATTTGATAGAAAAAATAAGTCTGAAATAGGTTTTGATTATACTCCACCATTAGATATCGAAATTGAATCAAGTTGGCTTTATTCTGTATACAGACCTGCTATCTCAGTGAATGAAAAGGAACAAAAGATAGCTGTAGCATCGATTTTGATTCCTAATCTCGAGATTTGGGATTTTAGTCAGCGAAACATAGCATCTGTAAACTTTGACAGTATTGATTCTTTGAAATATGCTTTGACTGAGTATCAAAAATCAGGAGAATTTGATTCGAAGCATTTTATTGTCGATATAGATTCAAATGAGGACTATATTATCGGGCTTAATTATAACAATTCATCTACTGCCATCTATAAACATTACAATCATCAAGATTTGAATTTTTTGCAGTTCGATTGGGATGGCAATCTACTGAAGAAATTTATCCTTGCAGACAACAAATTCGTAGAATCCTTCGCTGTTGATTTTACTAACAAAAAAGTATATTGTTATCTGCCCCATGAGAAAGAGCATAATCTTTATGTTTATGACTTAAATTAATATGTATCTCCGCAATGTTTGACTTAGAGCTAAAACTGACCTTATTTGTAGTGGATACATGTTTACAGACAACACTAGTGTGCCGCGGCGTAGGCTACAGCATTCAAAATATTCATCTGGCAATTTAATGTTTGCCTAGGTGCAAGATTAGGGAGAACCATTTAAAATAAAAGCCTTTCCGAATTTGTCGCAAAGGCTTTTATTTTACTCAACTTAGTTAAATGCTTATACTGAGAAACTTTCTCCACATCCACAGGTTCTTGAAGCGTTTGGGTTTACAAATTGGAAACCTTTGCCATTTAGACCATCAGAAAACTCCAGAACTGTGCCTGCTAGGTATAATAAACTTTTGCGATCTACCAGAATCTTGATGCCTTTGTCTTCGAATACATGGTCAGTTTCTACTAAGCTAGCGTCAAAACCTAGGTCATACATCAAGCCTGAGCATCCACCACCTTTTACAGAAACTCTTATATTTTCATTTTCAGATCGGCCTTCTTCTTTTCTAAGCTCCAAGATTCTTTCTTTTGCCTTTTCAGAAACTACTATCATATCATTTATATTTTCAGATTTCACAAATCATTTGCAAAACAACCTTCATTCTGAAATGATTCATATACAAATATACTTTTGTAATAATAAAGTAACAAATTCAGTTTTTTATTAGAACTTTATTCAGTTTTAGCTAGCTTAGAAATGTAGAAATTTTTTGTGTATATAATTAGTGACTTTTTGAGTTGTTTTGTGTCTCAACTACTAATATGAAAGAAAAAGTAGATTTACTTCTTTTAACAGATGAGGAATTGGCCTACGGGGTAGGTAAAGATCGTAATGTTAAATTTTTTGAGGAGCTCTATAACAGGTTTTCAAAGAGGGTGTATAACAAATGTCTAAGTTTTGTCAAACAACCAGAAATGGCGGAAGATTTGGCCCATGATGTTTTTTTACAGTTGTTTGTCACCATTAGGCAGTTTAAAGGGAAATCAAAATTTTCAACTTGGTTATATAGCTTAACATACAACTATTGCGTAAATCATCTAAATAGAGATAAGAATGCCAAGATGTTACGTGAATCATCCAAAGTAGATGAGTTATCAGAAATAGAAGATGATGATAATGATCATCTTCTTTGGGAATTGGAATCGAAAAAGTTAGATATGGCACTTCAGAGGGTCACCTATGAAGAGAAAATGATTTTATTGTTGAAATATCAAGATGACACTTCGATCAAGGAGCTACAGGAAGTGCTTGGCGTTGGTCAAAGTGCAGTAAAGATGCGATTAAGCAGAGCAAAAATGAATCTGTTGAGATCTTATAAAGAAATTGAAAATGAATACTAAAAATCCATTCAAAAATCTTGACGCGAGGCTGGAGGAAGTCCCTGTTGGATTAAAGGAAAAAGTAATGTCTGATGTTTCGAAAGCAAAACTGCTTTTAGAATTATCGGATTTATTTACAGATGCATTTCCAGTGTCTATAAATGATCTTTTCAAAAATAAACCTAAGCATTAATTAAAAATAAAAGAAAAGAATTATGAAGACTATTACAAATTGGGCAGAAGTGACGATGAATGCATTTCTGAAAATGGGAGAGCAATTGAGTTCAAACTTATTAAGCTTGTTTGGGGCGGTTGTGATTTTAGTTTTGGGTTGGTTGATCACTAAGTTGCTCTCTTTTTTGCTAAAGAAAATCCTTAAGACAAGTAGGGTAGATGATTTGTCTGAAAGAATCAAAGATGCAAAGCTGTTTGGAGAAGTTGGAGTTGAATTCAAGTTGTCGTCTGTCATCGTTGCATTTGTAAGGTGGATTTTATACTTAGTATTTCTAACTGTAGCTGCCGATATATTAGGATGGACTATCATATCAAATGAAATAAGTAGTTTAGTGACTTATTTACCTAAGTTATTTAGTGCGATAGCGCTATTTGTGATCGGTCTTTATATAGCCAATTTTATTAAAAAAGCTCTTAAAGGATTTCTTGAAGCACTTTCAATTGCAGGAAGTTCTTTAATTAGCGGTTTTGTCTTTTTTGTCATACTGATTATTTTTTCTGTAACAGCACTTAATCAAGCAAATATTGACACTTCGGCCATTACCAATAATCTAGTGATAATTTTGGCTGGATTGGTGTTGATTTTTGTTATCTCACTTGGGGTGGGATCAATTGATGTAGTACAAAAAATCCTCTACACATACTATGTAAGAAGAAATGTGGAAGTAGGAGATAGGATTATTTATAAAGGAATAGAAGGAGTTGTCGAGTCAATTGGAAATCTTATGATCTCAATTAAAAATGAAGAAGGTATATTTTCAATTCCAATCAAAGAATTCATAAATGAGACAACCATAAAAAAGTAGTTTCTAGCTTGTTTTTTCAAGTTAGAAAAAATAAATCACACTGATTTTCAGCTTTGAGTAGAAAAATAATGAAAAAAAAGTGACCCATAAATGACCAACGTGTCTTATTGAATAGGAGAAACTATTTCAATTTGTGGAAAGAATTATTATTCAGTCGATAAAGAAGATTAATTGGATTTCCAATTTTTGGACTCTGTATGATTACAGGGAACTATTACATTTGTTTGAGTTTCCAAATCCAGAGAAGATTAGAGATGTTGATTTGTTAGATAGTATCAAACTAGCGATAAGTTGGAATGACCCATCAAAAAGTGCTGAGATAGTATTGAAGTATAAGTTTGGTGGGATTCTAAAAGAAGATGAAATCAAACACTATATATATGTCCTGCTGAATGGGGATGATAGTCAATGGGGACCACTTTACATTACGATGTTTTGCGTGAACCAATTACTAAGATCTGCTTATAATGGTTGTCTTCAGGATAAAAGATTAGTTCAAATTATTTTCTATCACAAAGGAGGAGTGTTATATGATAAAAAAGTTTTGTTTGAAAATATTGTAAAACATTTAAAAAGTCCAAATTTTCAAAATAGATCTAACTTGTATTTAAATAACATGGAAACGATAAAATTTGATTTGCTGACTTTAGAATCATCATTTGAAGAGTTTCAGGAGTATAGTGTTTTATCTCCATCATTTGTAGTTTTCAATACAATTCAGCAAGCTTAATGATGATTTAATGAATTCGAATTTTTTTCTAAAGAGTTGTCTGTATAGCTTTTCAAACCATACGATAGCTTTATAATAAATTTTTTCATTTTTTTTATTCAAAAAAGTGACCTCTCTAAAAAAGTTGTGTCTTATTTATTGAAAGAAAATTTGGATAGTAGATTAAAGAAATTGAAATATTGAAGATGTGTTTTTTTTTATTTCTAAGGGACGACTGCTGGTGGAGTCATTTTTTAATTTTTCCCTTAGTGATTGTAATGTTTTATCCAAAAACTTAATATTCATTTTTACCAAACTCTATTTTTTTTGGCATATAAATAATATTCAAGAATAGACATTGACCTGATGAATCATTCAACATTATGAGTTTCATATGGAGAAATAATACAATTCTTTTGGATGATAATTTAATGTTCCTCGTATAGTTTGTGTTATTTTTGAAATGGCAAATAAAAATTGAAATGAGGAAAATTGAACATTTAGGAATTGCGGTTAAAGATTTAAGTAAATCAAATGAACTGTTTAAAAAGCTGTTGGGGAAATCAAATTATAAAGAAGAGGAAGTTTCCGGTGAAGGTGTACTCACATCATTTTTTCAGGTAGGGGATACAAAGATAGAGCTTTTGGAAGCAACACGTGATGACAGTCCCATAGCGAAGTATTTAGAGAAAAAATCTGAAGGAATCCATCACATAGCCTTTGACGTGGAAGATATTTATGCAGAAGTAGAACGACTCAAGGCTGAAGGTTTTGAAATCTTGAATGAAACTCCAAAATCAGGTGCGGACAATAAATTAGTTGTATTTTTGCATCCCAAATCTACTAATGGAGTTTTGGTAGAATTGTGTCAGGAAAAAAACAATTGATATGGAAGATAATAAAAGAACAGAAATAGGTGAATTGGGTGAGTTTGGCTTGATTGACCATTTGAATAAAAGTATCAAAATCAAAAACACGTCAACTTTCAAGGGAATTGGAGATGATGCAGCTGTCATCGAAGCTGGCGATCATGTGAAGGTAGTAACTACAGATTTGTTGCTAGAGGGTGTACATTTTGATTTGGCTTATGCACCACTTCAGCATGTAGGATTCAAAGCCGTCGCCGTCAATGTATCTGACATAGCAGCGATGAATGCAATTCCAAAACAAATTACTGTCAGTATTGCCTTATCCAATCGTTTTTCCGTAGAGGCTGTCGATGCTTTGTACTCAGGTATCAATGCCGCATCAGAGCATTATAATGTCGATGTGGTTGGTGGAGATACTACTGCTTCTAGGTCAGGCTTGGTTATTTCGATCACAGCTATAGGTGAAGCAAAAAAAGAAGAGCTATCATATCGGTCAGGAGCCAAGACCAATGATATCATCTGTGCCACTGGCGATTTGGGTGGTGCATTGGTAGGATTGCAGATCTTGGAAAGGGAGAAACAGGTTTTTATGGCAAATCCTGATATGAAACCTGATTTGGATAAATACACTTTTGTGACAGCCCGTCAGTTGAAGCCAGATGCTAGGATGGATATCATTCATGAATTGCGAGAATTGGGAGTAGTTCCTACGAGTATGTTGGATATTTCCGATGGACTAGCTTCTGAGCTTTTTCATATCTGCAAAGCATCTAATGTTGGCGTGACGATCTATGAAGATAAGTTGCCAATCGACAAGCAAACTTATGATACAGCCGTGGAGCTTGGACTTGATCCGATTACTTGTGTATTGAATGGAGGAGAAGATTATGAATTGCTGTTTACGATAGATCAAAAGGATTTTGAAAAATTGGAAAAGCATGCAGACATCCACTTTATCGGACACACAACCAAGCCAGACAATGGCAAAAATCTAGTCACCAAGAGCGGTACAGTTGTAGAATTAAAGGCTCAAGGTTGGAAGCATTTTTAATTTATTTTCAATATTAAAGGGAGCGAAATATTCCCTTTAATATTGAAAATAGTTGGTTTTTTCTTTATTTTTAGATGTAATCAACTTTTAACTATATGAAGGATTTTTTGAGTGGGTCGAAGCTTTATCCGTTGGAGATTGTGATTGATGATAGGGAGCCTGATGCGATGCTTGAGTATCTGCTTTTTTACAAAAACATCATTGTAAGGAAAGAACGGTTGCTTGTAGGGGATTATCTTCTAGATTCGGAATTAATTGTTGAGAGAAAAACCCCTTCAGATTTTAGTGCTTCTATTAAAGATGGAAGATTTTTTAAGCAGGCTGGTAAGTTGGCGAATTCAAAAGTACCTGCTTGTCTGATTTTGGAAGGTCGAAAAAGAGAATACAAGAATTTAGGTTTTAGCAAAAATGCAGTTCAAGCAATTTTAATGTCTGTATCCTTGATTTTCAAAATCCCTATTATAAGAGCTAAGACTCGGAAAGAAACTGTTTCAGTTATGCTCCAATCTTTCAAACAACTTACAAAGGATAAATTGGCAGATTGTAAATTTCATCCACGATTGAAGCCTAAATTTCAGAAATCAGATAAGTTTTTAAAACAAAAAATCCATATCCTTGAAGGATTTCCAGGAATTGGTGCCGATAGGGCAGAATACCTACTGAATCATTTTGGTAGCCTTCAGCATATATTCAATGCCTCAGAATCAGATTTACTTTCTGTAATAGGAATAGGGAAATCCACTGTGCAGAAAATGAAGGTTATTTTGAATGAAGTGAATTGAACTATTTCAATAAAGAAATTCTCTACTGATCACATGGGAGATTTTCAGTTAGTCTGTAAGCACTGGATGCCTCAATTAACTCATTTTCTAAATTGTCATAGTATTGGAATTTCTGTAATTGCCATTTATCTTTTGGTTTATAATAGATAAACATAAACCTTATAGGTTGGCGATCATGTTTTACAAGAAATGTATAAAGCAAATAGTTTTGACCAACGCTTTTATTAGCAATGGCTTCATTTTCTTGATAAGAACCAATAAGTTTTGTAAGTTCAGTCAGTTTATTTTTCACTTCTTGAGTTTGTGTTTCCTCAATCCATTTATTAGATGAAAATATAAAATCTAAAGCATCTTGTGGACTATTATCATAGTCTATCTCCATATTCTGGAATTAGAAAGTTTTTGGAAGAGAGAAAAAGGAAGAAAAGTAGGCGTAAATGAAAATGGTAAAAATCTCTCAATAAATCAATGAATTATCAAATCCTCTGCAACGGACAAGCTCTTCCAATATTTTTGTACCAGTATAATTCCCCTAAACGGAAAAGATGTTCATTGCACAAAGACACCCACATTACGAGGACTCCCTAACCTTCCAACTTTGTAACTTTTGAACATTCCAATTCCCAAACTTCCAATCAACCCCATCAGACAAGTTAATCCAAAAATCTTCTAATCTTCTAATTTTTCAATTTTCCAATCCCAATACTCTGGACAAGTTCTTCCAATTTCTCAATCCCTTTCGCTCCTTTGCTCCTCCACCCCCTTTGCGAGCTCATTGCTACTCCTCTGGAAATGGAATATAAACAAAACTCGTAAACTCCTTATCCATCACGAAAAGGCAGCAGAATTCATCAGGGTTTTTGTAGTTGTTTTCGAATTCTTCCCGAAGTTCCTCTGCGATCAATTTTCTTTGGATAAATTCATCGATATAGGTAATGTAATAATTCCAATCAAGATTTTTCTCTTCTTTTCCCAAGAGGAGCTGACCGATAGGTTGTTCTTCCTTGGATATTGGGAAAATGGGGAATTTGGAGAATTTCCTACTTCTGACTTGATAAGAAGCTTCTTTGAGGATTTCTGAAACATTAAGAAAATCCTTGGTGATCGTTCCAAGGTATTTTCCACTCAATTCCGGGTCGTTAAAGTCTGATATCATGATTTCAGGGTTAGGAGTACTACATTTTCAACATGATAAGTTTGTGGGAACATATCTACAGGTTGAATTTTATCTACACTATATTTCTCTGAAAGCAAAGCAACATCTCTTGCTTGAGTCGCTGGATTGCAGCTTACATAGACGATTTTTGGAGCTTCCAGTTTAAGGAGCATGTTGACAACATCATCATGCATACCGGCTCTCGGTGGATCTGTGATAATGACATCAGGTTTGTCATGCGCCGCGATAAATTCGTCATTCAGCATGTCCTTCATGTCACCTGCATAGAATAGCGTGTTTTCCAATCCGTTGACTTTGGAATTTAGCTTGGCATCAACTATCGCTGCCTCTACGTATTCGATCCCAATGACTTGTTTGGCTTGCTTGGCAACAAAGTTTGCAATCGTACCTGTTCCTGTATACAAATCATAAACTACCTCATCTCCTTTCAATCCCGCAAATTCTCTCGTGACTTTGTATAGTTCATATGCTTGGTCTGAGTTGGTTTGGTAAAATGATTTTGGACCAATTCTGAATTTCAACCCTTCCATTTCTTCTTCAATGTAGTCTTTTCCAGCAAAAGTCACCACTTCAAGATCATTGAATGTCTCGTTTTTCTTCAAATTGATGATGTAAAGCAATGCAGTGATTTGCGGGAATTTTTCATGAAGAAAATTCATCACCAAGTCAATTTCTGCTTCATTGTCACCACCAAACTGAACAATGACCATGCTTTCGCCAGTGCTTGTGGTTCGGATGATGAGGTTTCTAAGCAGGCCAACTTGATTTCTGATGTCATAGAATGAAAGCGCGTTACTTAGTGCAAATTTTCTCAATTCATTTCTTACATCATTTGAAATATTACCCTGAAGGTAGCAATGTTCGATATCTACAATTTTGTCAAACATCTTCGGAATATGAAAACCAAGTGCATTTCTCTCGAATTCTGCTCCTGAGTCAATCTCTTCGCGTGTAAGCCAACGGTTATTCGAAAAAGTAAAATCAAGCTTATTTCTATAGTATTGTGTATTTGCAGAGCCTATAATCGGTTGTACCTCGGGAATTTCTACTTTACCGATTCGGGTAAACTGGTCTACAACCTGCTGTCTTTTATAGGTTTTTTGTAAATCATAATTGATATGTTGCCACTTGCAGCCTCCGCAGGTGCCAAAGTGGGAGCAAAATGGGTCAATTCTATCTTTTGAAAATTCATGGAATTTAATGGCCTCACCTTCCATGAAGGAGCTTTTACCTCGGGTGATTCTTACATCTACGACATCTCCAGGTGCCACGCCCTGAACAAATACCACTTTACCTTCATGATGTCCAACACATTTCCCTTCAGTAGCAATTCTCTCAATAGTCAGGTTCTCGACAACCTTATTTTTCATTTTTCTCGACATGGGCGCAAAATTAATCAAAAAAGTCAATGTAAATGGGTATTATTGAAATATGCTTTTCATATTTTGGATGCAATAAGGTCAAATCTTTATTTGGATAATATGATTTTCCGCAATCATGCCACTAATCAATTAAACGATTGTTTTTTGGCAAACTGATACTAATAGATATTGGATATTTATTGATATTGGTTCGAAATCACAGGTTAATTCAATTATTTAGATTCTACTGGTATGAAAACGGATATACATATTGGATAATATGATTTTCCGCAATGACACCAGGAGGTGAATTTTCGCATGATATCATGCAGATAATCGTCGACGGTCGTCTCTCAACTGACGACAGCATTGAACTTAAGGTATTTACCTATATAAATTTGGATACGGGCATAATTGCGAAAATACATATTGGATAATAATGAAAGTTAAGTTGATTTCGGATTATGGACTTAGAGAAAAAACCATTTCTAAGAATGCAGAATTAGCTGTTGTAATTGACCTTATTGATCAATTGGATTGGAATTTTTTTTATCAGATTGTTATTGAAAAAGATTCTAATAATTAAAGATTCATCCTTTTCAAATTCAACTCCTTTGGAGTTGTCAGTAAGATTAGTGAAATGATTTCATTGTCCACTGGATTTTATCCGGGGTTACTCAAATTTGTTCCTTCCAGGAACTAAAGCGTACTACTATCCCCAACGGGGATAAACCTTAATTAACTCCGCATGTCAATGCGGAGGAAAAAAGCTATACAAATAATGCCATCTGCTTCCAACTCTGAAAGAGTTGAATTTTTTAAGTGTCTTTAGAATTTGCCACAGAACCTTTACCAATCAAAATCATTCCATACGAAAGCACTAAAAAAAGTATCAAAACAAAAAAGGAATTGATCAATGTTTGTTGAATGCCTATCTCGGGGACATTGACAAAAGGATAGGGATAGAATCCGGAAAAATCCCCTCTAAAAAGGATGTAAATAAGATAGACAGCTGGATAAATTAGCCAATTTGGAACTTCAGACCATTTGACCATTTTCTTTTTTTCATATAGAAACCAATAGATCAAAGTAATTATTGGCGTCACTGAGTGGAGCAATTCATCAACCACTTTTTGCATTCCTGTAGGTTCCCAGACTTGCCTTAAGACAAATTGATATACCAACCCAACTACCAATATATAAACAGTGACAGCAGTAAGTCTGCCAGGTTGATCAAAAAATCCAGAGACTTTACTTTTGGTGGATTGACTTGAGAAATATATTGCGACAATGATATTTGTCAAAATGGTAAAGAAACTAAAAAATCTAATGACAGTTTCTGATATTGAAGAAACCCTATTTTCTATCATTATATAAAACTGAACAATTACTGCAAACCAGGCAATTATTGCGAATAAAATCGCTAGTTTTCTTTTCATTTTTAGCTGGAAGTTAGATAATCTCAAAACATTATTAAGCTTGAATGTCTTAAGATTTAAGAAATTTCTCCAATTAAATGAATTTTATCAATAAATTGAAAAATGATCAAGGTTGATGCTCAAAATGAAGGTTTCTTTCAAAAGAAGCATCAAAAAAATGTTGCATGTTCCAAAAATCAGAAAATTGATCAAAAAAATTAATCACCGCTAGGCATACATGCTAAATTTTTATCTTTGCAGTCAAATTAAAATGAAATGAAATTTAAGGAAAAGGTAGTTATCATCACAGGAGCAACATCAGGAATAGGTGAGGCATGTGCTTTGGCGTTTGGCAAAGAGGGTGCAAAGGTGGTGATAACAGGTCGAAGTCAGGTTAAGCTTGATAATTCATTGGTCAAACTACAAAACCATGGAATTGCGGCGGTAGGTGTTTTGGCAGACTCAGCGTTAGAAGAGGACAATAAAAGAATGGCTGAGACTGCAATTTCCCAATTTGGGAAAATAGATATTTTAATCAACAATGCAGGTATTTCGATGCGGGCCCTTTTTCAAGATTTGGATATTGAAGTATTCAAAAAGGTAATGGATATCAATTTTTGGGGCTCAGTTTACGCTACGAAATATTGTTTGGAGTCAATTACTCAAAACAAAGGCAGTATCATTGGGATTTCGTCAATAAATGGATACAGAGGAACTCCGGCTAGGACTGCATATACTGCCAGCAAATTTGCGATGAACGGCTTTTTTGAATCCTTACGTACTGAGTTGCTAAAAAAAGATGTACATGTATTGGTGGCATGCCCTGGCTTCACTGCTTCTAACATCAGATCAAATGCATTGCTTGCCGATGGCTCCCCTCAAGGTGCTTCTCCACGTGATGAAGCAAAAATGATGTCTCCTGAAGAAGTTGCAGAGCATATCCTGAATGCAACCTCCAAAAGAAAAAGAGAGATTGTTTTGACAACTCAAGGAAAATTGGCGGTATTTTTGAACAAATGGATACCGGGAATCATGGATGGAGTGGTCTATAATCAAATGGCAAAAGAAAAAGATTCCCCATTCAAATAGCAAATATGGTCAAAAACACTTTTCAGGTATATCTTAATCGTTTGACGGATCTCTCCAGTAGAAATAGGTCTTTGTATCTCCCAAAGCTTTTTTCTTCACAAATGATTGACTTGAAAAGTCTTGAATTCCTAAAGCATTCTGATCCATACGAATATATCAGGGAATTGATCCAGGGAGAAAAATCCATTCCCTTGATTTCTACTTCTGACCCAAGAGACAAGCAGCTTAACCATTTTTCAAAAAATCTTCAATCAATTTTCCAACAAGTAAAAACAACAGAAGAAGAAACTGGAGAGAAAAGTCTTTATGTTGCCTATCCTTTCGTAGAAGGCAAATTGATAAATGATCAAATCATAAGATGTCCCTTGCTGTTTTTTTCTGTTACTCTTACAAAGGAAGATGACAATTGGGTTATAAAAAGAAATGCTTCTTCACAGATCATTTTCAACAAAACATTTATATTGGCTTATCAGCGAGCATATTTGGCGCCTGCTATCAAGGATGAGCATATTTTTGAAGAAGCACCAAATGAGGTTACTGGTTTTTTGTCGAAGATTTATGATTTTCTAAAAGAAAATTTTTCCATAAATTTTAACCAAGAACTGTATGAGCAAAAGCTAGCTGGATTTCCTGAAAACAGTAAGACTATTGATGAAGAGCAGTTAGCTTCTGGTGTACTCAAATTAAGACCTTATGCTATTTTGGGACAATTTTCACAGAAAACGAGCTTTTTGATTCAAGATTATGAGCAATTGATAGCAGAAAATGAGTCCGATCTCGAAGACTTGCTTGCTGCCCGTTTTGCGAAGGAGGAAGAGTCAAGCTCACCAAGGGAAGACCAATTGTATAATGTTTTTCCTTTGGATGCAAGTCAAGAAGCTGTAGTAAAAGCCGTGAGATCAGGTGATTCTTGTGTGGTCGAAGGGCCTCCTGGCACTGGGAAGTCTCAGTTGATCAGTAATCTGGCGGTAGATTACATTTCCAGAGGCAAAAAAGTGCTGATAGTCTCTCAAAAAAGAGCTGCTTTAGATGTGGTCTATAATAGACTTGAAGAAAAAGGGTTTGGAGCCTTTTTGGGGTTGATTCATGATTTTAGGACTGATAGGAAGCTGCTTTTTCAGAAGCTGAAAGCTCAAATCGATTCTATTGATCACTATCAAGAGTTAAATAGGGGAATTGATGCAATTCAGTACGAACGTCAATTCTCTCAACTATCCAGGTCTATAGACACTTCTTTGGATTATTTTGATGATTATAAAAAAAGTCTTTTTAATACTGAAGAATGTGGAATACCAATCAAACAGCTCTACATGACGTCAAAACTTGATGATGAGTCTATTGATCTGACCCAATTTTACAAGAGTTTCACTTGGGACCGAGTTGCTGATTTTTTGAGAGATTTGAAGGAATATGAGATTTATTACAAAAAGTATCAAAATTCGCGTTCATTTTGGCTTCACAGAGTTGATTTTAGCAGTTTTGGTGTGACAGCTTCGAAGCGTTTGAAAGAAATTCTTTCGGAGATCGAAAGTATTAAATCGGATTTTGGTAAAGAGTTTGCGGGAATTGATGGGCTAAACGCATCTTTTTTATTCTCGATTTTTGAGAAAAAGGCAAGCTTAAGCAAATTCAAGCAATATTTACACCTCTTAGATAGACAAATTGTTTTTGATGATATCATTGACCAACCGAGTGATGTTTTTGATCTTCTTTGGTTAGAAAATAAATTCGAAACAGTAAAATCTTTGCTTTCCGAAGAAGGGGTGGAGTGGGAAATTCCAGATGGGGAAGTTCAGGATACTTTGTCAGAATTGTTGGAATATATAGAAAGTAGAAAATCATGGTGGGGTAAAATCAATTTGAAATTCAACAAAAATAAATTCAGTAGAGTAATCGAGTTGATCAAAACACATCATTTGAAGGAAAATGATCATGATTTTAGTTTGTTGGTAAAGAAATTGGAAAACAGATTAAACCTCAATCACCAATATACATTGCTCAACCAAAAAGATTG
Source organism: Belliella alkalica (assembly GCF_022549785.1). GTDB lineage: Bacteria > Bacteroidota > Bacteroidia > Cytophagales > Cyclobacteriaceae > Belliella > Belliella alkalica. The sequence goes on along the minus strand of NZ_JAKZGO010000006.1, from coordinate 72,907 downwards.
GTTGAACTTGCCCCAAAAGCCATTTGACTTTTCTACATTCAATCATTTTTCCTCAACGCACTTAGATGCTATCCAAGCTAGATTGGTGATGAAGGATTTAGAGGGCTTGGAAAATGCAATTTTGAGTTCAGATTCATCATCAAAGGAGGTTTTAAGTTTGATCAATAGAATTGAAAATTTCATTTTGAAATTGGAGTCAAAAATTGATTCATGGAGTATTTATTTGAGTAAAATACAGATTCAACATCTGATTTCGCATGCTCCTGAAAAATCTTTTTTGGAACAAAAAGAGCAAATACCACACGTTTTCGAGGAATTGGTGGAATTTGATAAATTGAGAAAAAGGCTTTCTGTGACAGATATCCAAGTAATGGAAAAGCTTTTGGATGAATTTCCAGACCACGAATATGAACAATTGAGTTATTTGTTTTTGGTAGGTCTGAGTACTGCTTGGATAGATCATATTGAGTCAAAATATCCTGTTTTGAGAGAGGTTGGTACAGTAAAGTTTCTGAACTTACATAAAGATTTGATAGATGCTGTAGAAGAGAAATGGAGTTTGTCGCAGCATATTTCCGAGCTCAGGATTCGGGAACAGACGTTTAAAAAACTTGAATTTAATAGACTTAATAATAGAACAACTTATAGGGAATTACTGCACCAAGTAAGTAAGAAGAAAAAGCTGTGGTCCATCAAGAAGTTGGTGGAAAATTTTGAGGAAGAGGTATTTAACTTAATGCCTTGTTGGATGGCTTCGCCAGAGACGGTTTCAGCATTGTTTCCTTTGAAGCAAAATTTTGACTTGGTCATCTTTGATGAATCATCCCAATGTTATGTAGAACGAGGACTTCCAGCCATGCTAAGAGGCAAGCAAGTTGTGATTGCTGGAGATTCCCAACAGCTACAGCCTTTTGACATGTATCAGGTCAGGGTGGATTCCGACGAAGAGGGATTGGAAGTAGATACAGAGTCATTGCTAGATCTATCGTCCAGTTTTTTCAAAAAGTTTTGGCTGAAAGGACATTACCGAAGTTCTCAAAAACCGCTGATTGAGTTTTCAAATCATCACTTCTATCAAAATAAGTTGGAAATGCTGACTGAAAGAGAGTTGGTGAATGCCAATGAAATACCCTTTGAGTTTATTCATGTCGATGGAATATGGGAAAATCAAACAAATAAGGTTGAAGCTGAGACAGTGCTAGAAACCATAAAAAAAGTGCAGAAGATCCATCCAAATTATTCTATTGGAGTCATCACTTTTAATTTTTTTCAGATGGAATTGATATCAAAATTGGCTGAAATGGATGAGTCTATTGATCACAGTCAATTATCAATCAAGAATATAGAAAATGTGCAGGGGGATGAATTTGATTGGGTCATATTCTCCATAGGATATGCGAAAAACAAAGCAGGAAGATTGATAGCTAACTTTGGTATGCTTTCCAAAAATGGTGGTCAAAATAGGTTGAATGTCGCAATCACAAGAGCGAAGAGAAAGATCAGTTTAATTACAAGTCTGACATCTAAGGATTTTAAAAAAGAGCAACTCAATAATCCTGGTATTGATATGCTTAAGAAGTACTTAAGGTTTGTGGAGGATTTATCAAAAGGGAAATCTGTAGAATATGATCAAAATACTAGTTCAGGTTTCGAAGAAAGTTGGACACTAAAAAGCAGGTTGTTGTCCACGAGTAATGGAGTCAATATATCAAATTATCGAGAATCTTCATGGGTAGATTTAGCTGTCAAGAAAGAAGTGGAGGGCTATGTAGAAGCCATTTTGACGGATGACCAAAGACTTTATAATGCTAGCAGTTCCAAGGAAGCTTTTGTCTATCACTGTATGCAACTGAAGCAAAAATCGTGGCCGTATCATTTTTACTTTAGCCGTCAATATTGGATGGGAAAAGATATTCTTGAAAAATAAAAGAGTCCGATTTTCTAATTATCGGACTCTTTTTCTACCTGTTTGAAGCCTATAGCTTCAATCCCTTTCAAATCTTCTACGCGCATATATTGTACAAACTCGATTTTGGAGAATTGTTTTTTTGTTTGCAAAGGTAAAGTGTCAAATCTAGTATAAGAACTACCAAAACCAGCCCCTGTGGGCCGGCCTTCTTTACTATCAAACAAGGATACATTAAGCAATTGCGATTCAAATTTATTCCCAAGACTATCAGAAAGAAAATACTTGACATAAAGGTTTCTAAACTGATAATCAACATTGTATTTGATCCCGATTAATGAACTTATAGCTTCATCTGATTGAGGTAAATCAAAAGCAACTGTATCAGCAATGTGCCAAGATTGCGTTTCCATTCCCTTATAATCTTCAAAAACCCTATCGCTATTGCAGGAAAAAACCAATATCAATATAAATGGGATAAGAAATAAACCACCTATTTTATTCATTTTGATCACCTTTGTTTTGGTCTCCTCTATTTCTTGGTGGATATCTTCTTTTACCCGCCGGTTTGTTCTCTCTTGGTTTGTTTTCAGCGTTTCCTTCTGGCTTTGGCCTTGGGGTATTCCGAGGTTTTGGTGTTCCGGTATTTTTATTCCCTTCTACTTTATTCTCGGTTTTATTATTTTGGTCCACATTTTTTCTCCCCATCCTGTTCTTTTTGAATCTATTCCTATCTCTGTTACCCTCTTTAGGTTCAGTGGAAGCATTTGGATTTTTTGGGTTTTGTGGCGCGGGCTTGTTTTGCCTTTGGGTAGAATCAACTTGAGGAGTAGTTTCTCCTTCCACGCGACTTCTAGGTTTCTTCTTTTTCTTCTTTTTCCTCGTAGTTGTCGTACTGAACTTTTTATCGAGGGCCTCCAACTCCATATTAGACCTACTGATTTTATCTTCAGCATCTTTAGAGTGATCATTTTGTAGGTCAAAAGGCTTAATGTCTTTTGCATTCATTAACTGAATAGCCTTCACACGTTCGCAGGTAATGGAATGCCAGTTGTTTTCATTGTTGTAGCTAAACCACATCAGTTTCCGGAAAATATCCGTCTTTTGAAGTTTTGCTGGTCCGGCCTCAGTGAACAATGGTTTTTCTACAGTCGGGATATCCTCCAGTGCAGACATATAAGTGTCCAACTCATAATTCAAGCAGCATTTTAACCTACCGCATTGACCGGAAAGCTTTGTTGGGTTTAGGGAAAGGTTTTGGTATCTGGCAGCAGAAGTGCTGACACTTTTGAAGTCATGAATCCAAGTAGAGCAGCAAAGTTCCCTTCCACAAACACCGATTCCACCTAATCTTCCCGCTTCCTGTCTTAGGCTAATCTGACGCATTTCTACACGGATTTTGAACTCCGAGGCGAGCAGTTTGATCAGTTCTCTAAAATCTACCCTATCTTCTGCAGAATAGTAAAATGTAGCTTTAGAATTGTCAGCTTGAAACTCCACGTCAGACAATTTCATGTCAAGCTTCAGCTCATCAATGATTTGCTTTGTTCTGTATATAGTAGGGACTTCTCGATTCTTTGATTCTTCCCATTTTTCTATGTCTTTTTGATTTGCGACACGGTATATCCTTAGGATGCTATCATCATCCTTGATTTTCCGTTTTTGCATTTGAAGACGTACTAATTCTCCCTGTAATGAAACCCAGCCAATGTGATGTCCATTGGGGACATCTACGACAATAGGGTCTCCAGTAGTGAGTTGAAGGTGATCTACATTGCGGTAATATTCTTTTCTACCGCCCTTAAATTTTACTTCGACTACGTTATACTTATCTACAACTGGGATTCCCATATGGGATAGCCAGTCGAATGCATTCATTTTATTACAATCGCTCGTACCACAAGTGCCGTTGTTTTGGCATCCTCCACTCGATCCGGTGGTGGTAGAGCAGCTACTACATCCTGCCATAATTATATCAAAAGGGAGCCTTTCGCTCCTCGTTAAATTGGGTTTACTTTACTAATGCCAGAATATCCTGACCAATATCTTTTCTGTGATACTGAGCATCCCAAGTGATTTCAGCTACTTTGCTGTATGCATTTGTAAGTGCAGATTCTACATCTTGACCTATACCAGTAATGGCGAGTACTCTTCCGCCGTTTGTCAATACATCGCCATCCGAATTTAGCGTAGTGCCAGCATGGAATACCAACGAATTTTTATCCTTTACTTGCTTACTTAAGCCTGAAATTTTGTCGCCTTTATTATAATCTCCTGGATATCCACCTGCTACCAACACGACTGTGGTGGTGGTAAATGATTCTAATTCAATTCTATATTCATCCAGTTGCATCGTACCCATGGAGTATAGTAAATCGACGAAATCACTTTTTATCCTTGGAAGGACAGCTTGAGTTTCTGGATCACCCATTCGGACATTGTATTCGATCACATATGGATCGCCTCCTATATTCATCAAGCCGATAAATAGAAATCCAGTGTATCTAATGTTTTCTTTGTGAAGTCCGCTTACAGTAGGCTTGATCACTCTTTCCTCCACCTTTTGCATAAAATCTGCATCTGCAAATGGAACAGGGCTTACAGCTCCCATACCGCCAGTGTTCAAACCTGTATCGGCTTCGCCTATTCTCTTATAATCTTTTGCCTCAGGGAGGATTTTGTAACTTTTTCCATCTGTTGCCACAAAAACAGAAAGCTCTATGCCATCGAGAAATTGCTCTATCACAACCTTTGATGAGGCTTCGCCAAATTTGTTGTCCACAAGCATTTCTCGAAGAGATTCCTTCGCTTCTTGGTGGCTTTGGCAGATCAAAACACCTTTTCCTGCTGCCAAACCATCTGCTTTCAAAACAACTGGAATGGTCTGTGCATCAATAAACTTGTAAGCTTGGTCGATGTTATCTTTTGTGAAAGTCTCTGAAGCAGCTGTTGGAATATTGTTTCGTTCCATAAACTGCTTTGAAAAGTCCTTAGACCCTTCCATTGTAGCTCCAAGTTGACCTGGGCCAATGATAGGTAGGTTTTTTGTAGCTGGGTTCGCTTGAAAATAATCAACTATTCCTTTTACAAGAGGCTCCTCAGGACCCACTACCACCATTCCGATATTGTTTTCCAATACAAATTCTGTGATAGCTTCAAAATCATTGATGCCAATCGAAACATTATGTGCAATTTGGGCAGTTCCTGCATTTCCTGGTGCTACGAAAAGTTTTGAACATTTCGGGCTGCCTACAATTTTCCAAGCAAAGGCATGTTCTCTACCTCCGCTTCCTAATAATAATATATTCATTTGTGAATTTCAGTTTAATTTGCGTGTTCAGAGATGAATTTCACTCTATACACACGGATTTCTTCTTCGGCAAAATCTTCATCTTCGAGTTCACTCAAAGCTGATTTGATGTTGTCCGTTTCTGCAGTCATGAAATAATCATGTAGAATATCCTCTCGTTCTTCATCCATGATATTTTCAATGTAATAATTGATATTCAATTTTGTGCCACTGTAGATGATTTGCTCTATCTCTTGAAGCAATTCAGCCATGGAAATATTCAAATTTTCAGCAATTTCATCAAGATCGATTTTTCTATCTACTTGTTGGATAATTGAGATTTTTACTTTTGATCTACTTCCAGCAGTTTTGACGACTACATCTGAGGCTGTCATGATATCATTTTCCTCGACATAGTTTTCTATCAATTTCAGAAATGACGAGCCAAATTTAGTGACTTTTCCCATACCGACGCCATTTATTTGCGCCAATTCATCTCTAGTGGTAGGGTATACTGTAGCCATTTCTTCCAATGATGGGTCTTGAAAAATCACATAAGGAGGCAATCCTTTTGATTTTGCCACTTTCTTTCTCTCAGCTTTGAGCAATTCAAAAAGCTTTTCATCATATGCTTTTGCACCATTTGATATATCATCATTAGCTTCAGCTAGTAGCATTTTCTCAAAATCATGGTCTTTGCTCATCGAAATGCTGTATGGCTCTTTGATGTAGTCTAAGCCTTTGGCAGTTACTTTTATGACTCCATAATTTTCTATGTCTTTTTCAATGAAATCATTGATCATGGCTTGGCGGATGATGGTCTTCCAAAGTCTTTCATCCTCTTCAGAACCAACACCAAAGATGCTGAGCTTATCATGACCATAGCTTTTCATATAGTCATTTTGCTCTCCTCTGATTACCTTGACAATATGCTCTATATTGAAACGGTTGTTGGTTTCCTTGACAGCTTTTATAGCAGAGACCAAATAATCTTTGCCTTCGAACTTCTCATTCGGGTGTTTACAGTTGTCACAGAAGCCACAGTCTTTTTCCATGTATTCGCCAAAGTAGTGAAGAAGCGTTTTTCTTCTACAAACAGAACTTTCTGCATAGGCAGCCATTTCCTGAAGCAATACCTTTGCGTTTTCTCGTTCTGTTACGGGCTTATCTTTGTTGAACTTGTCTAATTTTACAATATCTTCATATCTATAGAACATTAGACAATGGCCTTCAAGACCATCTCTACCGGCTCTTCCAGTTTCTTGATAATAACCTTCAAGAGATTTTGGTACATCATAGTGAATCACATACCTTACATCAGGCTTATCAATTCCCATCCCAAAAGCAATAGTCGCCACTATTACATCAAGTTCCTCGTTAAGAAAATCATCCTGGTTTTTGATTCTGACACTTTGATCCAATCCTGCATGATATGGTGCTGCATTGATTCCATTTACTTTTAGTAGAGAAGCTATTTCTTCTACTTTTTTTCTACTTAAGCAATAGATGATGCCTGACTTACCTTTATGGCTTTTTATATATTTGATGATTTGTTTTTTGGTCTCATTTTTCACCTTCGGCCTTACTTCGTAGTAAAGGTTAGTTCTGTTGAAGGAAGACTTAAACAAATCAGCTTCTTCCATTTGAAGATTTCGCTGAATGTCTTGTTGTACTTTTGGGGTAGCGGTAGCAGTGAGTGCGATAATTGGCAATTTTTCACCTATCTGGGCGATGATAGATTTGATTCTGCGGTATTCAGGCCTGAAATCATGTCCCCATTCTGAGATACAATGCGCTTCATCTATTGCCACAAAGCTGATATTTGCTTCTTTCAGGAAAAGGACGTTTTCTTCCTTGGTAAGAGACTCTGGTGCTACATATAGAAGCTTTGTCTTTCCTGCAAGAACTTCTTTTTTGACTTTCGTCGTCTCTGATTTGTTTAGAGTTGAATTCAGAAAGTATGCGTTGATACCAAAGGCATTGAGTTGGTCAACTTGATTTTTCATCAATGCAATCAAAGGTGATATGACTACAGCTGTACCATCTTTGATTACTGCTGGAAGCTGATAGCATAGTGATTTGCCTGCACCTGTTGGCATGATTACAAATGTATTGCTACCTCCCAAGATGTTATCAACGATGGCTTCTTGATTTCCTCTAAACTGACTGAAACCAAATATTTCTTTTAGATTTTCTTTTACTGATTGATCCACTTCACAATGACGTTTTAATGTTCCGCTTTTGGGTATTCATTAAACTTTAAGGATTTCTTTTTTACCTTTGATACAAATTTAATGATAAAGCCTGTCAAAATTGAAATTAACAAAAAATATTAAAACTAGCGCTATCGAAGTACTCCAAAAGGAGGCAAATGCGGTTCAAAATCTAATAAATTTTATAGATGATGATTTTGTTGCTTGTGTTGAGGCTATTTTGGCCTCCTCGGGAAGAGTCGTAATTACGGGAATTGGCAAAAGTGCTATCGTAGCCAACAAAATTGTTGCGACACTTAACTCCACTGGAACTCCTGCTTTATTCATGCATGCTGCCGATGCCATTCATGGAGATTTGGGTATGATACAAAAAAATGATTTCGTAATTTGTATTTCGAAAAGTGGAAACACCCCTGAAATCAAAGTCTTGGTTCCATTGCTTAAGAGATTGGGGTCTAAACTCGTAGCTTTAGTAAGTAATGTCAATAGCTATCTAGCTGAAAATGCTGATTTTATTTTAAATGCGACGATTGATCAAGAGGCTTGTCCAAATAATCTTGCGCCAACTACCAGCACGACAGTACACATGGCTATGGGCGATGCGCTTGCTGTTTGCTTATTGGAAGCTAGAGGGTTTTCCCCCGAAGATTTTGCCGTCTATCACCCAGGAGGGGCTCTCGGAAAGCAACTTTATCTGACAGTTTCCGATGTAATACCAAAAAATTTGATCCCGATTGTAAAAAAAGATGCCCTTTTGACAGAAATTATCGTAGAAATAAGCAGCAAAAGATTAGGAGCTACGGCTGTAGTAGATGAAAATCAAGAACTGCTAGGGATAATCACTGATGGGGATTTGAGAAGGATGTTGATGTCTGGTGCGGATATCAACCAAGTCAAGGCTATTGAAATAATGACTAAGAATCCAAAACGTATTTCTCAAGATGAATTTGCAATCAGGGCTTTGAATAAAATGAAAGAATTTAATATTACACAATTGGTAGCTATGGATGGTGATAATATCGCGGGATTTATTCATATTCATGATTTAATGAAAGAGGGAATTGTATAACAAAAATAAATGCAAGAAAAACCATATATAGTTATCATGGCAGGTGGGATAGGTTCCCGTTTTTGGCCTTATAGTAGAAATAATAAACCCAAACAATTTCTTGATATATTAGGGACAGGAAGAACTTTACTTCAAATGACCTATGATCGTTTTTTGAATGTGACTGATGTAGATAGGTTTTTGGTAGTTACAAACAAGCAATATTTTGATTTAGTCAAAGAACAATTGCCAGATATTCCGGAGACTAATATTTTGAAAGAACCGCAAAGAAGAGATACAGCAAACTGTATAGCATATGCGAGTTATAAAATCTTGCAGAAAGATGCAGATGCTAAAGTGATCGTCACGCCATCTGATCACTTGATTTTGAATGAGATTAATTTTATCCAGAATATAGAAAAATCTCTTTTTTCCTCTGAAATCACTGATCGTCTGATAACTATAGGTATCCACCCAAATAGACCTGAAACAGGCTATGGTTATATTCAATATTTCATTGATGATACTGAAGCAGCAAAAAAAGTAAAAACATTTACTGAAAAGCCGAATTTAAAATTAGCTAAAACATTTCTTGAGAGTGGGGATTTTGTTTGGAACTCGGGAATGTTTGTATGGAAAGTGCAAAGTATCATAAAGGCATTTGAAAGGTATATGCCTGAGGTAGCAGAAGTCTTTGAGGAAGGGGCTAGTTTCTACAATACAGACAAGGAAAATGATTTTGTGATAAGGGCTTACTCTCAGGTAAAAAATATTTCGATTGATTTTGGGGTAATGGAGAAGTCAGATGAAGTCTTTGTAATCTTAGGTGATTTTGGATGGTCAGACTTAGGTTCATGGATGAGCTTACACGAGCTTCAAAAGAAAGATCAAGAAAATAACGTGGTGGATGCAAATGCTTTACTGTATGATACAAAAAATTGTTTTGTCAAGGTTTCTCCAAACAAGTTAGTAGTAATACAGGGTCTGGAAAATTACCTTGTCAATGAATCTGAAAATGTATTACTAATTTGTAAACTTGATGCAGAAAAGAAGTTTAGGGAATTTGTCATTGATGCCAAGGCTAAGGGAGAAGATTATGTTTGATTTATTTTAGTTTTGAAAAGTAGTATGATTGTTAAGACCAGTATTTGAGTTTAAGACTATCCTCAATGATATCAAGGGGTGAATTTTCAAATGAAAATATAAGGGTGGTTGTAAGTGTTTGGTAATAAGTATTTTAAAAGTTTAAAATGTTGCCATTTGTTAGGCTATTGATAATTAGGCAGATGTAGATATTTTTTTTATGATTATTTGCAATGACACCAATAGGAAAATAAAGCAATTCGATCAAACGGATAATCGTCGACTATTGACTGTCGACAGTTGTCAGCAGCTGAATTCTAGGTGTGTACCTATCTAAATGTGGATAGTGGTGCTATTGCGGATATACATATTATTTTTTATGTTTTGAGAATTGATGAACAACCAAAATTTTAAAGTGATTATATTGAAGACAGCCCTATAGTTGTTTAGAGTTTGGTTTTTATAGGGGAAAAATATTTAGAATTAATTACTTATAAGTAATAAAATTTTTTTGAATAGTTTTTTTTGTTTTAATAGTGGAAGCTTGATTTGATGGATTGTCAATATCTTTAGGATCAGTGGGAATACTGATTACTTCCAAAAAAGTCCCGTCATTATTAAGCTTTATTCCTGTTAGGCAATTTCCTTTGTATGCACCTGTGTCAATATTCCAAGAGTTGCTGCTACTTTGAAATTCAGGCCTACCATCCACTAGTGGCGTATGTCCAATTACTTGGATTTTCCCAAGATTCACCAATGATTTTCTATTCCATAGTACTCCATCAGGATTATTTAGATCTAGAGGAGATCCTACTCCAGAGAATCCAGCATGGGATACTACTACATTTTTGTTTTCCCAATATAATGGCATTGCATTAAGCCAGTCTATGTATTTTTTTGGATCTATCTTGTGTTTACTAAACTGTTCAAGAGTTTGTCTTCCACCATTGTTCAGCCAATGATCTGAGTGGTCTCCTCCAAGAAGGTATTTGATCATCATTTGTTCATGGTTTCCTCTAAGGAAATGAACTGAGTTTTTAAAAACCTTTTTGATTTCGAAAGCTAACCTGACAGTCAACGGTGAAAAGTTACCTCTATCAACAAGATCACCAAGTTGAATAAGGGTTTCTGTTTTTGGCTCCCAATGATCCATTAGTTTAAGATATGAATGGAAACAGCCATGAACATCTCCGATGATAAATAGCGACATAGATTTTTTTTTGGGTATATTTTTTTTCTTTTTGATGCAGTACTATAAACGAAAGTAAGCGATTTTGGCATCAAATGAGCCTTTTTCTGAAGAAATATTTACATAAATCTTTGATCACCAATAACCTATATTTCACAAACAAAAAAACATATATGAACTTAATTTGTTAAAAATCTTTCGAACATGAAGCGAATTTCTTAAATTATACCCTTCTAAAATTGTATTACCCACGAACAAACCAAACTTAATATAAGCACCATCTACATAGCTCTCTTCGGCTAGCATATCATGATGACTTATAATTTAAATTTAGTCTTTTTGTATGTAAAAACTAAAGGCTAAAACTTTATTGAAAATCGTAAATACACTTATGACATAAATATTTAACTAAATAACTTAACATGAAAAATTCACCAATTTTCTTTGTGGCATTTGTTCTGATTATGACAGGATGCCTTTCCCAAAAGGACTTTATTGCAGAGTATGACTTCAATTATTCAGCGAATTTTAAAAAATACAAGACATTTGCATTCATAGACAATCCTGAGGAAGAAGATGTAGAATTTGTCAATATTATCAAACGTACCATCTCAAACCGTTTGGGATCACAAGGTTTTAGATTTCAAGATGATAAGCCTGATTTATTGGTGAATTACAAGGTTTTTAAGGAAGAAGTGAAATATAGAGGTTATGAACAACCTAATTTTGATTATTGGTTGCAACGAAAAGGGGCTTTTGTAACAGAAGACCAGGATGAGTTACGTCCAGAGGATAAGGATAAAGATGAGAATTACAACAAAGTGAAATATTCTCAGAATAATGGTATGCTTGTTATTTTTGTGATTGATAATAAAAAGGGTAATACTATTTGGCAAGGATACACGCCAGCTGCATTTGATTTGCTTTCTCCAGATTTATCCACTGATCTTACACGTGCCACCTACAAAGTGATGGATCAATTTAGGGTATTAAGCAGGTCAAAATAAATTGTTGATTCATTTCATCAAAACACTTTTTTGATGTAAATAAAAATTAATGTGATTATCCGCTAAGACATCAGTAGGGGAATTCCATAGTAAAATCATGCGGATATTTGTTATTTGTTTATTAGTGCATTAATTGGCTTAAAATTTATCAATTTATCTGGCTACTGTCTAGAAAGCGGATATACATAATAGATTTAATATCCACCAGAGGGGAAAAAGTTGTTAATTGATATTAGATTATGATTGATATTGATCTAAATCAAACATTAATTCTAGAATATGATTATCCGCAATCATGCCACTAATCAATTAAACGATTGTTTTTTGGCAAACTGATACTAATAGATATTGGATATTTATTGATATTGGTTCGAAATCACAGGTTAATTCAATTATTTAGATTCTACTGGTATGAAAACGGATATACATATTCTAGAATTGTATTCTACTGGCAAAGTAGCGTTTGATCATATTAAAATTTAATAGTTAGATTGGTGAAATTTAAATTTTTAAAAAAGTAATTTGATTTATTAGAATTAAAGAATTGAATAGATTTAGGAGAAAGGTGTGCAGAAATTGTTTCTTTTGCCTTTCTCCTCATATGTATAGATCAGAATACTTTTTCCCCACCAATATATGTTATTTTTACTTTGAGGTTCCTCAGTTCTTTATGTGGTGCTGTCATTATATCTTTTTCAAAAATCACAAAGTCGGCCAATTTCCCCTTTTCTATACTGCCTTTTAAATGTTCTTCAAAATTGGAGTAGGCCGCCCAGATAGTCATCCCTTTTAGAGCATCTTCCCTTCTGATTCTGTTTTCCATCTGAAATCCATCCTCAGGAAAATTGTTTGCATCTTTCCTGACCACAGCTGCATGAAATCCATACATAGGGTTGATGTTCTCCACAGGAAAGTCACTACCCAAGGCAAGCATGCCATTTTGATCTAGCAAATCTTTGTATGCATAAGCGGTTTTGATACGGAATGGTCCCAATCTTTGACCTGCCCAGTACATATCCGAAGTCGCATGGGTAGGCTGAACAGAAGGGATTATACTGTAAGAAGCAAACTTAGCGATATCTTCTTTACTTACAATTTGGGCATGTTCGATTCTCCATCTAAGGTCATTTTTTCCTTTCAAATGTTTTGCATAAATGTCCAATAGTGTCCTGTTTGCAGAATCACCAATGCAATGTGTGTTCATTTGGAATCCGTTTTCATACATTTTTTTTGCCAATTCGTCAAAGGCCTCTGGAGTATTTAAAAGAAAACCATAATTGACACTGTGGTCATGATATGGTTGCAAAAGCGCCGCACCTCTCGAACCTAAAGCGCCATCTCCATAGATTTTAAAGCTTTTTACAGTCAAATTATCATCTTGATAAGTACCTTTTTCAAAGTAATAATTCATGTTTTCATCCGTAGGATTCACCATTGCATAAATCCTCATTTTCAAAGCGTTTTCCTTATGCAATTGATGCATTAGCTCTATGATGCTTCTTTCTAGTCCAGCATCTACTACAGTAGTCAGTCCTACTTCAAAACAATTCTTTTGCGCTGCCAATAAACCTATTCTAGATTCTTCTTCACTTGGATCAGGAACTTTTGATGAAACCAGTTTGATGGCATTGTCTATCAAAACTCCTGTAGGTTTTCCGTCTTCCAAGATTACCTTTCCCCCAATCATCTCGGTTTTTGCTGTTATCCCTCCAAGGTCAAGTGCTTTCTGATTCACTAAAGCGGCATGACCATCTATCCTTGTCAACAGTACGGGAGTTTCAGGGAATAATTCGTCAAGTTCATCCTTAGTGGGGAATTCTTTTGATTCCCATAAATTCTGATCCCAGCCTCTACCTAAGATCCAATGTGCTTCAGGATTATTTTGTCGGTGACTTACTACTCGATCTATCAATTCTTGTTCAGATTCAACTCCAAGTAAATCGACAGTCTGAAGTCCCATTCCGTATCGATAAAAATGCGCATGAGCATCAATTAATCCTGGATAAATCGATAGCCCTTTTGCGTCGATAGTTTCAGTAGCCTCATACTTTGATAGAATATCTGAATTACTTCCAACAGCAATGAATTTTCCGTTTTGTACTGCAAATGCATTTACAATATCAAACCCCTCAGAAACTGTATAGATTGTCCCATTATGTACAATCAAATCTACAGCCTCCTTATCTTTGCCACAGGAAATCAAAGAACAGAGGAAGTAGATTAGAGAAATCAAACGGAATATTTTATTCATTTGGTGTGATTGGTTTATATTCTTCAGTAAAAGCCCCCATATTTGCGGAATGGACGAGCATAATCTCCCTTTTCTTAACGAACCATTAAATTTTCCAAAGTTTGAATTTAGACTTCAAGAGGAAAAGAATGGAAAAGTAAGCATTTTTGATGCAGTTCGGAAGAAGTATTTAATATTGACACCAGAAGAATGGGTGAGGCAGCATATCATTCAGGTTTTGATACAAATTTATGGTTACCCAAAAAGCCTTTTTTCAATGGAAAGGGGACTAAAGTATAACCTTCTGCAAAAGCGCTTTGATGTTTTGGTCCATGATAGAAATGGCAGACCTTATTTGTTGGTCGAATGCAAAGCTCCAGAAATTAAGTTAACTCAAAAAACCATTGAACAAGTTTGTGTTTACAACAGGTCCATCAATGCCCCTTACATAGGAATTACAAATGGTAAGCAGCATTTGTTTCTCAAATTTGACCAAGAAAAAGGTCAGTTTGTTCAAATTAGAGATTTACCACCGATTGATTAGAAAACTTTATTTATAGGGTTTTTTGGTCTATTTTCGTTACCTTTAGCTACTTAATTAATTCCCAGCATAATTAAACAGATTGACATGATTAGAGAAAAAAGCAGTCCTTGCGAACTATGCCTCAGCAGAAAGTTTTCCATGTTTGCCGACCTCTCAGACGCCCATTTGTGTAACCTTTCTGATAACAAAAATTTCATCTCGCATAAAAAAGGTCAGATTCTATATTACGAGGGAACCAAGCCCTTAGGTGTGTTTTGCGTTAGTGCAGGTATAGTCAAAGTATTCAAAACCGCATCAAACGGCAAGGAACAAATAATTAGATTAGCTCAGAAAGGTGCCTTTCTGGGGTATTCTTCGATGCTCGGGGAAGAGGTGTATTCAAGTACTGCGACAATTGTCGAAGATGCTAAAATTTGCTTTGTACCAAAGGAAGTATTTTTAAAAATCCTTTTTGAGGATAATAATTTTCATAGAAGGCTTACCAAAGCATTGTGCCAAGATATTGGTGTCATGGAAGAGAAATTGACGGATGCCACCCAAAAATCCATTCGTGAAAGGCTTGCTTTTACACTTCTCAAACTTGGAGATACTTATGGAGTTGATGGAGGTGAAGGCGAGAAAATTGATATCGTCTTGACAAGGGAAGAAATAGCAGGACTTGTGGGGACAGCCACTGAAACAGTCATAAGGTTACTTTCGGAATTTAAGAAGGACGAGCTGATTGAATTTGAAGGAAAAAGAATCATCATTTTGAATAAAAAAGGGTTGGCAAGACTAAGTGATTTTTATGGGTGATTTTGTGGATAGAGGGTTGTTGGAAGTATATACAATGGAGCTTGGGTTTGTGGATTAATGTCTTAAAGTTTAAATTAAGCCCAGCCTAGTAAATGGGAGTGCTTGGTTCATTGTACTATATACTTGTTACAAAATCACAAAAATATACCTAGGATAATTAGACTTGCAATTTTATGAATTTGAAATATTCAATTTTATTTATTTTCTACTTTCTTATAAATATGTCTTTTGCACAAAGTTTCGCTTACAAAACATTACTAAAAGGAGTATATGATAAAGACTTTCCGTTAGTTGGAATAGAAGATAATGAGATTTTGGAGAAAGCTGTTTTTCTTGATGCAAGAGAGAAGGAAGAGTTTGATGTAAGTCATATCAAAGGGGCAAAATGGATTGGTTATAATACATTTTCTTTAGAAGCTGTCAAGACCATTCCTAAAGATCAAAAAATAGTCGTGTACTGCTCCATAGGAGCGAGAAGTCAGGAAATTGGAAAAAAGCTTAAAGAGGCTGGTTATAAAGATGTTTACAATTTATACGGAGGTATCTTTCACTGGGTCAATGAGGATATGCCTGTGTTCAGTAATGGGCAAAAGACAGATTCTGTACATGCTTACAGCCGTTCTTGGGGAGTTTGGTTGAAAAAAGGGGAAAAGGTTTATTAGATTTGAGCAAATACTACTTGCTCCCAATTTAGCAATTGATTTTAAAGTCGTGAATTCTCAATTAAACAATTGATTTTACTTTTTGGTCATCTATGATGCGGTTTAGCTCGTTTATTAAGAAAAAATAGCAATTATGAAATCCTTCTTCTTTATTCTAAGCATTTTACTCTTTAATTTCTCTTGTGGAGCTTCCAATCTTGGAGCTAAAGCCACAAAAGCTCCTTCTCATAAAGAATTCGACGCTCTTCTCAAAAAACATGTTTCCTCCTCTGGTGTTGTAGATTATAAAGGCTTTATAGAAGACAAAGCCAAACTGCATATTTATTGTGATTTGCTAAGCAATAATGCGCCTGATCGAAAAACATGGACAAAAGAGGAACAATTGGCTTATTGGATCAATGCTTACAATGCATTTACGATCAAATTGATTGCTGACAACTACCCTGTAGAGAGTATTCAAGACTTACATCCAAAAATCAAAATTCCTCTGGTAAATACTGTTTGGCACATCAAGTTCTTTAAAATTGGTGGTCAAGATGCTAGCTTGGATGAAATTGAGCATAAGATTTTGCGAAAGGAATTTGATGAGCCTAGAATTCATTTTGCTATCAATTGCGCCTCGTATTCATGCCCACCACTTTTGAACGAAGCTTTTGTGGCGGAAAAAGTTGATGCTCAGTTGGATAAAGTAGCGAAAAGCTTTATCAATGACCACAAAAGAAATAAAATCAGTGCAGACAAAATCGAGGTTTCTAAGATTTTCTCTTGGTTCAAGGGTGATTTTACAAAAAATGGAAGTTTAATTGATTACCTTAACAAATATTCAAAAGTAAAAATCAACCCAAAAGCTAAAGTCTCCCATTTAGACTATGATTGGTCCCTCAACGAATAGCACAGATAGGCATGTAGTGATCATTGGAAATGGGATTTCCGGCGTGACCTGTGCTCGAAATATTAGAAAAAAGGATTTCCAAACCAGAATTACCATCATTTCTGGAGAAACAGCCCATTTTTTTTCTAGAACGGCTCTCATGTACATCTATATGGGGCACATGAAATACGAACACACAAAGCCTTATGAGGATTGGTTTTGGGAAAAGAATAGGATCGAACTCAAACAAGCTTGGGTAGATCGAGTTGATTTTGAAGAGAAAAACCTAATTTTTTCAGACAAATCCCAAATGCAATATGACGTTTTGGTTTTGGCAACAGGATCAAAACCAAATAAATATGGCTGGAAAGGGCAAGAACTAAATGGGGTGCAGGGTTTATATTCCATGCAGGATTTGGAATTGATGGAAAAAAACACGCATGAAATCCAAAAAGCGGTCGTAGTAGGAGGGGGATTGATTGGGATAGAAATGGCCGAAATGCTTATGAGTAGGGATATTCCTGTTACTTTTTTGGTAAGGGAAAAGAATTTTTGGGACAATATTCTTCCAGTTGAAGAATCTAAATTGATCAATCGACATATTTTGGAGCATCATATAGATTTGAGGTTAGAGACCGAATTGGAGGAAATTATTGATGATGGTAATGGAAAAGTGAAAGCAGTCAAAACAAAATCTGGGGAAGTGATTTCTTGTGAATTTGTAGGTTTGACCGTAGGAGTAAGCCCGAACATTGACTTTTTGAATAAGGGAAATGAGTCAAATTCAGAAAAACCCACACTTGAATTAAGCCGTGGGATTTTGATTGATGCGTACTTCAAAACAAATATTCCTGATGTTTATGCCATTGGTGATTGTGCAGAATTCAAAAATGCGCCAGCTCCAGATCGGAAAAGTATAGAACAAGTATGGTACACAGGGAGGATGCATGGAGAGACATTGGCCCATAACTTGACAAGTCGTAAATCAGTTTCTTACAAACCAGGAATTTGGTTCAATTCTGCCAAATTTTTGGATATAGAATACCAAACTTACGGGTTTGTTCCAGCTAATATTGGAGACAATGAAGATAGTTTTTATTGGGAAGCGTCGAATGGAAAGGCCTGTTTGAGATTGTTTTTTTCCAAATCAGATCAAAAGTTGCTTGGGATCAATGCCTTTGGATGGAGATTGAGACACGAGTATTTTGATAAAGCAATCAGTAAGGGATATTCTTTGGAAAAAGTCATTTCTGAAATTGATAAAGCCAATTTCAACCCAGAATTTTACAAGCCATTTCATGAAGAAGTTCTGAAAAAGTACAACATGGAATTTGGGAAAACTTTGAAATTGCAGAAGCAGTCATTTTTCAAAAAACTAATTGGATCAAGGGCATGAATATAATACTGCGAATTGGATTGATACTATTTGTTCTAGGATTGGCGATTTTTTCCGTTCTGCCATTTATTGGTTCGTACCAATTGGAGCAAGAAATGGTTGAAAATGAAGTGAAAGATATTCACTTGGATGCAATGGTGGAGGTTTTGAGACCAATGTATGGTCAATATTATGAATCAAACTTTGCTTTCATCTCAGATTTCAATGAAAATTTTGATAATTACAATGAAAAACTCAAGGCCAATGAAGATTGGGACAAAGTGATTTGGGATGATTATGCTTACCCTTTGACAAAAGCCGCATCAACAGGCCCCGTTAGTCAAAATCCTTATTTTTACCTTGCCATCACGGTGTGTTTGGGTGTATTGGGAGGGTTGATGTATATTTTCCCATTACATAGAAATGAACCAGAAGGCATCAAAAATGATGGGATCTACTTTTCTTCCATGAAGGCCAGAGGGTTGTTGGGAATCATTACAGGCACATGGTTGATTGTTTTTTATATCATTTTGTATTGGTTTCCTGCCTATTTGACCAATCTGATTTTGATGGTAGATCCTTTGAGCATAGCGCTTTCGGGTAATCCTGCGAGTCAATGGTTTTTGTATGGATTCATTTACACATTGGCAATCGTCGTGATGGGGATCAGGATGTTTAGGAAATATAAGGGGAATGCCTATCAGACCATCAGAACGGCTTCAGTTATGTTTTTCCAATTGGCATTTGCTTTTCTTCTGCCCGAGATCTTGGTATTGCTCAATATGCCTTGGCATGACTTTAAGAATATTTGGCCATTGGATTATTCATTCTTCTATGACTACCGAATCGATGGGATGCTGAGTTCTGGAGCTTTGGGTATGTTTATGCTTGTTTGGGGGATTATTTTGATTGTATTGGGAGTTCCAATTTTCACTTATTTTTATGGCAAAAGATGGTATTGTAGCTGGGTCTGTGGATGTGGAGGTTTGGCAGAGACATTGGGAGATCCCTATCGGCAATTGTCAGATAAATCTCTAAAATCATGGCAAATTGAGCGATATATGATACATGGAGTATTGGTCTTTGCTGTTTTGATGACAGCAGTGACGATTGCAAATTACTTCTCTGGGTTTGCTATTTTGGGAAATGCCACTGACCAACTTCATTCTGTCTATGGGTTCTTGATTGGTTCAGCTTTTGCAGGAGTGATAGGAACTGGCTTTTATCCCTTGATGGGTAACAGAGTTTGGTGTAGATTTGGCTGTCCATTGGCGGCTTATCTTGGGCTTGTACAGCGGTTCAAGTCAAGATTTAGAATCACTACCAATGGCGGTCAGTGCATTTCTTGTGGTAATTGCTCCACATATTGCGAGATGGGAATAGATGTGAGATGGTATGCCCAGAGAGGTCAAAACATCGTCAGATCATCTTGCGTAGGTTGTGGAGTTTGCTCGGCTGTGTGTCCAAGAGGTGTGTTAAAATTAGAAAATGCTGATGAAGAAGGCAGAATCAATGAAATGCCAATCATCATCGGAAACAAATCCATTACTGTCAAATCTTAATGATCTTATTATATCTCATCATGGGTATTTATGCCCTAGCGATGTTATTTATTCTCTTATATAGCCTTGCCCAAGCTAATTTGCTTTATCATTTTTTCCAGTTTAGGAAAAATATCCCCAAAGCATTTCAACCTAAATGGGAAGATCTTCCAGTGGTTACGGTGCAGCTACCTGTTTTCAATGAAAGATATGTGGTAGAAAGATTACTTGATGCAGCTGCAAAATTCAATTATCCCAAAGACAAACTTGAAATACAAATTTTGGATGACAGTACAGACGAAACAGCAGGGATTGTTAAACAATTTATTCAGAATTATCCAGAAATAGATTTTCAATATATCCATCGACAAGACCGCACAGGATTCAAAGCAGGCGCTTTGAAAGCTGGGTTGGAAGTAGCAAAAGGTGAATTTATAGCTGTTTTTGATGCTGATTTTGTTCCTGATCCAGATTTCTTACTCCAAACAATTGGTCATTTTTCAAATGAGAAAATCGGTATGGTTCAAAGTCGGTGGACACATTTGAATGAAAGTTATTCCATCTTGACCCGACTTCAGGCATTTGCTTTGGATGCACATTTTATGGTAGAGCAGATGGGGAGAAATCAACAAAAGGCATTTATAAATTTCAATGGTACGGGTGGGATTTGGAGAAAATCCTGTATTGTAGATGCAGGAAATTGGCATGATGATACTTTGACAGAAGATTTGGACTTGAGTTATAGGGCGCAGCAAAAAGGTTGGGAATTCATTTATAGGCCAGATATAGAATCACCTGCCGAGTTGCCACCAGTGATGTCAGCCATCAAGTCCCAGCAATTTCGCTGGACCAAAGGTGGCGCAGAGTGTGCTACCAAGCATTTAAAAAACGTATGGCAGCAGCCGATAGGATTGAGGAAAAAACTTCACGCATCAGCACATTTGCTCAATGCAGTGATCTTCATAGCGGTGGTGATTGTGAGCTTGTGCAGCATTCCGCTTTGGTGGGGATTTCAGCAGGGGGTGATTCCTGGAGAAATTTTTCAAGGGGCAGCGCTATTTCTGATAGGTTTTGTAATTATTGCTTTGGTTTATTTCTTCGCAAATCTCAGTTTGGTAGCGTTTTCGACCAAAGGGATTATTAGGTTTCTTTGGGAATTACCGGTTTTTCTCTCTGTTTCCATGGGGCTATCCATTCACAATGCCCAAGCAGTATGGGAAGGTTTGACAGGAAAGAAATCACCCTTTATCCGAACACCAAAATATAATCTAAGCGACAGACAGTCTTGGAAACGCAATATTTATCATCAGCTCAAAGTGCCAGTCACGACGTATTTGGAAGGGATAATGGCCTTAGTATTTCTTGTTATGGTAGTGCTTTCAATATATTTCCAGACTTATGAAATGCTTGTGTTTCATGGAATGTTGGCTTTGGGTTTTACACTTGTTAGTATCGAATCATTTAGAAGTTATAGAATTTGAGAAGGTGTTGGATAAGGTAGATATTTATGGATATTGAGTGGATATTTGGATTTTTTTCAGAAATTGAATTGTAAAATGTTTTAAAATGAAAAAGCCTAAGTACACAACAGTTAAAGAATTGATTTTTTGGAGTTATGCAAATTTGGCAATGGCACATTCTGCAGTGGATAGAAATCAAGAAAAGTACAATACTTTTAACTATGTTATAAGAGCAAAACTATTCAAAGGATTGAAAGAAGGTACGATGAAGATGAGAAGTATTTTTGATGATGAAAAAATAAAATTGAAATCAGGTCAAGTTTGTAATTATTGTGGAGGTACCCAAAATCTTGCTTTAGATCATATTTTCCCTCAAAAATATGGAGGGCTTGATACTGGTGAAAATCTTATTTTTGCTTGTAGATCATGTAATAGCTCGAAAGGGAAAAAAGATTTAATGCAGTGGATGTCAACTAAAGAAAACTTTCTTCCCTTGATGGTAATTAGAAGATATTTAAAACTTACTTACGTTTTCTGTGATTTAAATGACTATCTAGATTTGAGTCCAGAAGATTTATTAGAAAAGGAATTGCCAATTAAACTGCAATATATACCCACATCATTTCCAAAACCCGTAGAATTATTATTAAGCCATTAAATAATAAAATCTTTTGACCAATATAAAAATAGATGTAATCATCCCAGCTTTCAATGAAGAGAACTCCATTGGTAAAGTGATCAATGACATACCGAAATTGGTTAGAAATGTTGTGGTGGTCAATAATCGATCTACTGATCTTACCAGAGAAGTAGCTCAAAATGCAGGTGCTATTGTTTTGGATGAATTGCAAATGGGGTATGGGAAAGCTTGCTTGACTGGAATGGATTTTATATCCAAACAGAAAGAGCTTCCTGATATCTTGGTGTTTTTGGATGGGGATTACTCTGATTATCCAGAGCAATTGCTAGACTTGGTAAAACCAATCATGGAGGATGATTTTGATATGGTGATTGGTTCTAGGGCATTGGGAAATAAGGAAAGTGGTTCCATGACTGTTCCGCAAGTTTTTGGAAATTGGCTTTCTACTTCACTGATGCGTTTGATTTATAAAACTTCATACACCGATTTAGGGCCGTTTCGAGCTATCAAATGGGATAAATTGACAGCTTTGGGAATGGTGGATCAAAACTATGGATGGACAATAGAAATGCAGATCAAAGCAGCAAAAGCTGATTATAAAACCACAGAAGTCCCAGTTGATTATAAAAAGAGGATAGGTATTTCCAAAGTGAGTGGGACAGTAAAAGGTGTGTTTGGAGCTGGCTATAAGATTCTTTGGACGATTTATAAATATTGGTAGCGGAGAGGATGAAATAGCTAGCTTTTATCAAAAATTCCCTGATGGGGGTATTTTTTCTTTAATGGGGAATTGCTAGGTTTGAAGATTGGGGAATAATCCTACCCAATTCCAGCGTATAGCATTCGCATATTTTCCTTCATTGAAGATTACTATACGAAAGTTGTATCGGGTATATTGGAGTTGTAGGGCATTTTAAAAAACGACACAACGACAATGATAAATCAACTATTAAAAGGACTTGTTGACCTAATTTACGGGACAGGACGAGCAAGACGAAAGTTTGAACGAGACAACCCGAATGAAAAAGTATTGGCGGCAGACGCAAGTAAAGGTATCGTGACAACTACAAATCAAGACATTCAACGCGGACTTGATTGGGTAACTTCACAACGAGCAGTTGTTCTGTTGACAGACAAAAAACTTGTTTGTGGTAAGTGGACAATTCCGCTTGACACTATTTCAACGGCTCAACTATTGAAAATTAATTCGCTATTTGGTGGTGGTCAAGTTTTAAAAGTTCAAACAACAGACGACAAAAACTTTCAATTCGGAATGCAACTAAATCCTGAATGGACGATTCAACAACAACTTCCTTTGACACTTGAAAAAGGACAAGTAAAACATTCAGCTTTTAGTATTATCGTAAGACTGATTGCTGTAGGGTATTTAATTTACTGGATTTATGAACGATTCATTGCCAACTAAAAGCATTATGAAGACTGACAACTCATTGACGACCGAAAGAAAAACGCCCTATAACAGGCGTTTGGCAAAAAAGCGGGTTCAGTGCTTAAATGAAGCTTCGTACTTCGTATCAAGTTCATTGCTGGCAGACAGTTTAGTGCTTCGAAATCCGCTTCTTCGCCAAGCGCCAAAACGTTGGCAAAAATTGAAAAACCATGGAAAGCAATAATCTATATCACTACTTTCTGAAATACCTATTTCTTGGTTTGGGAATAATATTGTCAATTACGTCCATTTTGTCTTGGTTCTTTCCGGAGTTATTCTGGATAAATGGTGAGAAAATGGAACAAAATATCGTTACCACATTATTTTTTGGAATGATAGGAATAATTTGCTTCCCACTATTTATTGCTATTAAGGATAAATTTGTGGTAGTAAAATTAGGAGGCCAAAATGTAACCATTAAAAATGGTGAGAACGAAAGAAAAATAAATTGGATGGATGTGGAATCCCTTTCTCTCATACAGATTGTTTACCCTCCTTTGTATAAATTAAAAGTTAAAGGGGATGAAAAAGTCTATTGGTTTAATACGGAAAATGAATTTATAAAAGCATCTGGTTTTGTAAAAGATTTGAGTGACATGGGAGACTTGATTCAGAAAAAGAAAAGAGAGTTGGGTATTTAATTATCCAAATCTTTTGACCACCAAACCATTAATTTCGTAAATTGAAGAAAAAAATCATGGCAAACCTCACTTTAAACAACAAGACATTAGAAAAGTATTTTGGTCTATTGAAAGGTTTGGATAATCTTTCCAAGAAAAAACTGATCATTAAGTTGACCGAGTCTCTTGATATAAAAGAAGAAAAGGTGGAAATTCGGACGCTTTTTGGCGCATGGGAAGATGATAAAGATTCGGACGAAATCATTAAAGAAATTAGAGAATCCAGAATAGAAAAAACAGAAAATCCTGGTTTCGAATGAAGTATCTTTTAGACACTAATATTTGTATCCATTTTTTAAGGGGGAAATATGGATTGATAGAAAAGTTTGAACAGCTAGGTACTGAGAGTTTTGCTATTTCAGAAATTACTTTGGCAGAATTAGTTTTTGGAGCTGAAAACAGTAAAAACCCTCAAAAGAATCTTGATTTAATTGAAGTGTTTGCAAATCAAGTTGCTGTCCTTCCGATTTTTAGCGCAATTTACCTGTATGGAAAAGAGAAAGCCCGATTAAGATCTAGAGGCTTGTAAATTAGTGATTTTGACCTCTTGATTGGTTGCACAGCAATAGAAAAAGACCTAATAATGGTGACAGAAAACTTGAAAGAGTTTCAAAGAATCTCTGGTATTAGGTTAGAAAACTGGGTTACCAGATAAGAAACAACTTTCGCTAACATCACCTTGGATACAGCGGGCGGTTCAGAGTAGATAGAAAGTTTCTTATCTTTAAGAAGTTAGGAGTAGGTTGGAAGAGAACGTTTCCAAATGCCCGCCGTCTCCAAGCTGAATCACGTTAGGCTCTATAATAATAAACCGCACAAAATTTAATGGTCAAAAATCTTTCAAAATACTTCAGTTTGATCTGTGGGGCTATTTCAATCGCCCTAATGATTGTAATTTTTGGAAACCCTCCAACTGATTTTGATGGTGGTCCTATGTTTGCTTACAATTTCTTATTCTTTTTACCACTACTTATTGGAATTGGCTTATTAACCTCAATTGCGTTCATAATTTCAATTAAAAAGATTTTAAAAAACTCGGAGAAATCCCTAAATATATTTTCTGTTGTTTTAGCTACTCCTGGCTTTTTTTATTTTGGGTTATATCTAATAAGAATCATAATAATATATGTAGAACCGGAACCTATGGAATTACCTAACCGAATTGAAGTTAACCGAACAAGTATTGTCTTGGATGGAAAAACAATTCATCTCACAGGTTTTAACTTAGGAGTAAATTACACAAAACGAAGAGTTTACATATCAGGTATTCCATACTTTAACAGTGAATTTAATAGTGAAGATGCTTATTTCTGCCAAGGGGATTCCACTTTTGAATTGTTTTACACTTCTACTAAAGATTCAATATTTGTATATATACCCAAAACCGAACCCATGTATTTTCAAGAAAAAAGTAAGGATAGGTATAAGGTTCCAGTAAGGGCTATACAACTATCTCAAAATGAAATATATAAATTAAAAATAAATGAAGGTGATTCGATAAAAAGGTTCCATTGGAATTAAATTACAAAGCCTAACATCACCTTGGATACAGCGGGCGGTTCAGAGTAAATAGAAAGTTTCTTATCTTTAAGAAGTTAGGAGTAGGCTGGAAGAGAACGGCTCCGAATGCCTGCCCGCCGTCACTAAGATGAATCCCGTTGTAATCAATTTTAGAAAACTGAACAGCAAATGAGATACATATTTTCAATACTGATTTTTTCGATTTCACTTTTAGCTTATGGACAGGATAAGAATCATATAAATGTTCGAATAAATAACGAGCCTCTTGATTCGTTACCCAAGTTTGTAATTAAAATGGACAAAACGGAATATTCTTTAGACTCAATTCCAAATTCCATAAAACCAAATTGGATAGATAAAATTGAAGTTTTAAAAAGTGAGGAGCAAAAAAATCTATATGGAAACGGGAATGCAGTAGTTTTAATTTATCCCAAGAAAAAATATTTCAAACGGATTAGTTCGCTGCTTGAAACAATACCGAACAATCAAGAACAGATTGACAAACAGACATTGGATAGTATTTACTTAAAAAGCCTTAAACAGTAGCATTGACTTACAATTATCGAGTGGATGGAGATTCATTGAGCCAAACGAGCAGACTGAAAGGATAAAGAATAATTTTGACCAAAATAGTGTTTATAAATTTCTGTCATCCGATGAATTATTTGAATACGCCTATAAACACGGGAAAACATTAAAGTTATATAGAGTTACTCATAAACAGATTTCAAACGATACGATTGATATTAACTTCGGGGATTTAGCATTAGAAGTAAAAAAAGGAATTTTCTTAAAAATGGACTGCATTTTCGAGAAGCAAATTATTCAATTGCGTGCGTTGGGACAAATGGATACATACCTGATTTTCGATTCGTTTATGGCAAACAGACTAAGACTTGGAGAATAATTGGAGGTAGATACAAATTACCAGAGTAGATTGATAAATATATGATTAAAAAATGAAAAACAGCCTTCAACATGCGTTTGGCTCAATGGCGGGTGACGTGGTTAATTGAACACCTGCCTGCCGGCAGGTTCTACCTCGCATCAACTTTTCTGGTGTATTGACACTTCAGTGCTCCGAAATCCGCAACGAAAGAATACATTTATTGAGACTTTTATAAAAGGAGTTTCTGAAAACACAATTGAGAATTCAGAAGACTTGCTTAATATTTACTCAGGAGTTACAAATTTTAGTACTGAGGATTTATCAAATCGACAAGCCTTGAATAAATGGCTCAGAGAGATTTTAGCTAAGGTGGTAACTAGGGAAGTTGGTAAAGATTTTACTATCGAACAAACTATTCATATAAAGTCAAAAGTTACGGATTTCATCAAAAGGAATGAAGCCATAGCCCCTTTTTCTGACTTACCTGATACTGAAAGAAATATTATAAATGATATTAGTACATATAATAAAGCTGGCGACATAGAATCTGTTAATAGAAAAATCAGTGAGTTAGGTAGCGTTATAATAATCAGACAAGAACAACAAGTGAAAATTGAAGGTTGAAATAAATGGTCTATTCCACTGGCAGTAATTGGATTAGTATTAACAGTATTATTTGTGATTCTATCTGTAATATAAAACTAGGGCTAACATTTAGCGCACTAGCCAAAATCCCTCGAAAAAAATCCCTGATTGATGCATTCATCTATCAGGGATTTTATAGATAATGTGTTTGTTTTTTAATGGTATCTATGAATGCATAGCATTTGGCTAATGGCTGACTTGTGCGCCGCGCCCTACATCCCCAAATTGCAGGGCTTGCTAGGTAGAATAGTAGGCTGATTGGTGAATTTTAGAAAGTGGTTGTTTTAGTTTTTGGATGAGCTTTACAACTTTTACTAATAATAGGAGGTGGGGGCAAAAACCCCCACCGCATATCATAAGTTTTTCATCTAAAGAATTAAGTTTTGCTATAAATCAAAATTTACAGAAATTATCCCCTTTGTTCTGACCTGTATGCAGGGCTATATTTTGCGAATATATATTGATTTCTAAATGCTTGAGACCTAAGACCTGCGAAATTGATAATTGGAGTATTGTTTTTGATCAGTTTTTTCCAACTTAAATATCCATTGAAAATGTTGAAGAGATTCTTTTTTTCTTCGATATCATTTTTGCCCGCTGGAGTTGTTAGGATTCCCAAATTTAGAATCACTCCTTTAGAAAATTCTGAAATTAATTTTTCATTTTTATCATCACCTAGCTTGATGAAAAGCGCTTTAATTGTATTCACTCCAGCTAGATTCATTAATTCGTCAAAAAGTTTTTTGAAATTTGGACAGTCATTGACATAGTTTTGGAAGCTAGATGCATAATCGAACTTATCGGATCTATGATATGATATGTAGAGTTCATTAAGTTTATCTCTAAGTTCTACAATTGTGTACCAATCCAAGGTATTGCGCCATCCAACTAGCTCTTTATTTATCAATGAAAGATTTATTCCATCTAAGATAGTAGCGTCATCACTTGTTGGTGAAAGGTGAGCGACAGAAGCAGTGATTGGTATTTCACATTGTTTGTCAAACATCTCTTTGATTGTATTAAGGTCAGCTGGAGAAAAACCTTTTAAAGAATCCAAAATCCATTTCATTTCACGACCTTGAACTTCACGGGTATTGTTAGGTTCAACAAAAGTGCCGCCATGACAAAGATCAGAGAAAATGCATATCCTGACCTTAGGTCGAAATGCTTTCAAAAGAAAGTATATACAGTCTTCTGACATTTCTAATCCTGTAGCGAGGCTAAAGTAGTTGGTTTTTCCTTTAAATGAGCCATGCGTAGCGAGCGTTATAGTCACTATATCTCCAGGAAGAGCTTTGGCGGCAAATCTTAAGATAGAAGCTATGAAATTTGTGATAGTAGCGTCTTGGTTTGTCAATGTTATTATTTCATCGTATTTGAAGGTGTTTAAAAATTTTTGACTCCATATTTTTGCATCCCTTACAGCATTTACAAGGTTATTATTATCTCCAAATTCATCAATTCCTAGGCATATAGCATACCCCTTTGGGTAATCGAAATTATTAGTTTGAGCCATTAGTGTATTATTTAATTTATTAGAAAGAGGGTTTTGGTCACCAATCATTTTCTGATATGGTAGGTCAATTTCTCGACCTACCATACAGATAGATTTTCATCAGTATTGTCAAAAGAACTTATGCCATAGGGCCGTCTTCATCGTCTACAGTGCTGGATTGGTTCGATTGAGTAATTTTGCCTGCAAGTAAGTTTGATAAAAACGGAAACAACTCACCTAGTTTTTGATCAATAATGGTTCTTGCCTGATTTATTTTTGGATTATATAGATCTATTTCTTTTGATGAATCATTGATGGGATTGTTTTTGTCATCGGTTTCTTTAGGTTTTATATTTTCTTTAGGAGTTTTGCTTTCAGTTCCTGCTGGGAATTTAGCCGTAGTTGTAGATCCATCAGGGTTTTTGATGCTAATTTCTCCACCCTTGTCACTGTTTATCAATTTATCTGCAAGCCTATTATTAAGCTGATTGGTTTCCTTGCCATCTTTTGCTTTTTGCTCACCGATGAGTTTCTTGTAGTATTCTTCTACCAACTGTTCTGCTTTTTCTGGGTCTTTGACATTTCTCCTAATGGATTCAGCTACCAGATCTGCGTTTTTGGGTATTTCAGCTGATTTAGCCAAATCTGCTGCTGTTTTTGCGTAGTCTACCGCTGCGGCAGTTTGGAGCTTGAGCGCTTCTATTGCATTTTTCTGATTTTGATCTAATCCTGTTAGATTGTTGAAGACATCTTTTGAGGTAATGTTTTTCAAAGCTTCTGCCAGCGCATTAGGTAAAGCATAGTTTTGAGGAGTCATTTGCGAAATCATTGATTCTGACATGCCGCTTGGCTTGAGAATATCCCAATTTTCTGATTTCCTTGAATCCATAGACACAGGTTGTATAGCTGTAGGGCTATTTGGAATTGGCTTGTCCCATTCCCAATATCTGGTATTGTCTATTTTTTCACAAGAGTTACATGCACCCATGACAGCTTCCGCAAATACCCCTTTTGTAGGAATAGAAATTCTGAATGGAGTCTCTTTGAATCCTTTTTCAGGCATATAGTGAAGCATAAGTCTAGATACTTTTTTACCGTCGATTTCTACTTCATCATTGATATTTCTGAAATATGGATTGAGGTTATGGCCTTTTGCTACTGGCATAATAAGTGAGTTTCCAGCTATTCCTATCAGTCTATTTTCAATGACTGAGGCTAGGCTGATCATATTTCTCTGGTTGGGATCGTCTCCAAATAGATACTGAGGCTCACCATTTCCAGGTCTGTAGGCTGGGTTTTCACGTGGTGGTACTTCCACTTTGAATCCTTCCAATAGCATGAGTCTCCTGTCAGGATCCATTTGTACCCAGATAGCTTTGTGATAATATTCAATATTGCTATTGATATGGTCAAGAAGTTCATTTCTATTTCTGAGATCCTCAGCTCTTGGGGATACCATTTCGCTTTCTGTCATTGGTGTTCTTACAGATACCGAACCCAAGGTCAAATCTGCTGAAGGTCTTGCATCGCAAAGCTGAGCACTTAGATAGTCAGATTCATAATTTGCTTTGATATGATCCACGATTAGTCTGCTGCCATCTGGCAATGTGTCTGCATGGTCAGCGGTGATGCCAAATGAAAGAATATCTACTCTCTTAGCAATGCTGACATTAGATACACTGGTAAAAGTAAAATCAAAGATAGGTGGCTCACCATTTCTTACCCCTGTGCGGACATTACTTCTCCTTGTTAATGATATTCTCGCAGGAATTTCCTCGTGATTTGGCGTGCTAATGAATATTTTAATGCTAGCGGCAAACTGGCCAATGGCATTCACCTTTTGGATTTCTTCAAAAAATACACGCTCACGATCTTGGTCAAAAGCATTGTTGACTTTTATTCTGATGTCTTCGATTTCTGAAATGAAACCTAATTTGGCTCTCCAGTTTGCTCTATCTACATCTTGGTCTATGAATAAACTAGGAGGAATATTGACTAAACCCATGCTATTGTTTCCATTAGCAATCCGCTCGTATCTCTGAGCTAGGGCATCGTCCATTGGAACTAGAGCCTTGGTAGGGCAGGTGAATTGAATTTTTATTCTAAAGTTTCCCGATATCTTGACGATATCTTCATCACAGTATCTTGCCGAAGGACGATTGTAGTAAACTTCAGAAGAGGGTCTTCCTAGGGAATTTATTTCATAGAATCTCCTGACAGAGTCAAATCCCTCTAGAAGCTTGCCGTATTGATATGCAGGAGCGCGAAGTGCAGGCTTGAGTAAATCTGCCCAACGCACTATTTTCGCATCATCAAATAAAGTGATAGTAAGTGGAATAAATAAGCATTCTTGGACATCTACTAGCTCGTTATACACAGCAAGGTGTCTCAATACTTCAAAATACTGAATCGTGATGGCGTGACAATGGTTGTAATTGCCTACGCTTTCAGTAGTGACTGTTGTAGTTTCACTTTGGGATACAGTAGTGATGACCGTGCTTCTTTGTGACCTGAGGGAAGAGGCATTTTGCATCGTTTTTTCACGTATGCTTTGCATATTGCTTGCTGAGAGGTTTCGGCTAGATGTCTGGGAAGCATCAGAGCTCGCAGAGCTTCTCCCGCCGCTTACACCACCGCTGAAACCTACCTTTAGATTCACAGGTATACCACCAATAGGGATGGCTGCGGCAGCACTTGTTGCGGAGCCACCACCAGCAGAAAATCCTTTTGTTTTGGCAGAGCTACTTGCCTCAATGTTTTCTTGTAAATTTGATCTTACAATTTCATTGATGTCTCTATCTTGGGAAAAGCTATTTGATAATGATTCTTCTACACTTTGGATTTCACTTCGGCTAGCGGTGTCCCTTCTATCCCAATCATGAATGGCGATTTGTTTCTGCTGACCAGGTGCAAGGGGTAGTGAATAGAGCAAATCCCCCATACTGTACCCATGTGCTTTCCAAACCTGCCTAAAATGAAGTAAATGGCCATGTGCAATGCTAGCAGGCTGTACCAAAGGAAGGGGAGAGTCCCATTGAATCTGATTTTCAATTGATATCTCGGATCTTGATAGTCCGAGGTGGTTTCTACTCAAAGCTCTTTCCCTAGTTTGACGAAGTCTTTGAAGTTCTGCCTGCATCCATTCAAGATTCATAATCGAATGGTCTGTCGCTGGACTTATAGGGTCATTCGCTGTAGGAGTGGGGGTGGGAGTAGAAGTTGATGAACTACTTCTGAAATTGGTTTGTAATGTGATAAAATGATTTAATTTTGCTTGGACACAAAGCCAAGATTGTGTGTTTGTGAAATTAAAATAATCAGTAAGTTGACTTTCTCTTAATTTTCCGCTTGATGCCTCAGGGAAGCAGCTTGAAAAATGATTGGTGACAGAAGTTCTGATTTGAGGACTCAATGGCTCTCGTGATTGAGCATTGTTTATAATAGAAGCAAATACGTCTTCCAGTAATTGATATCTTGTTTTGTTTTGGGTGTTTCTGAAATTAGGGAAATTCCCCGTGTTGATAAGATTCAATAAATTGGTGATTTCTGTAATAAAATAACTTGGTAAAGTTACATTCCTGCCAGAACCACCTGTGCTTTTGAGTTGGCTATCTGTATGAGCTTGCAAATTTTCATTTTTCTGAGCTTCTTCAATCGCTCTTTCTAATTGTCTGATTTTGCCTTCTAGACTTTCAATGTATCCTGGAGCATTCATTACTTCCGGATCTGAAAGTCTGACTACAGAATGATAGGTGAATTCCTCTAGAGCGCGGTTAGGTGTTGTGAAATTGACACATGATCCTCCGATATCCTGTTGATATTGTGATTCGCTGCTTACCAGGTCCTCCATGTCAGGAAGAGGATTCGGTGTGGGAGGGGTATCATGACACCCACAGTCATCTTCATCTTTGTTATTATTTCCAGTTTGCGTATTGTTATTATTAATTGTTACAAGTAAGGTGAAATGCGGTAGTCGGCCATCTTCCAATACTATTTCTAAAAAATCATGTATAGCATCACCTACCGTGGCAAAAGCATTTAGGAAAGGTTTATTTGGTACCTTAACATTAAAAGCTCCAAGGTGATCCGATATACCAGAAAGAAGTGGCCGAAGCTTAACATCTTTATGTTGATCATCAACACTATTCTCTTCTACATAAATTACAAAAGGAATATTTTTTACAGCATTGCCATTGGCTTCTACGATCTTACCTTTCATATCCCTATCCACATCTTCGGGTAGTCTAAAAATCTCTCTAGGCTTGATGGGTTCATTGAATCTTGTTTCTGAGATTTCCATTGCTGCTAAAGGTTCCTTGGTGATATGTTCTCGCATTGGTTTGACTGGCTCATCACTGAATTCTTCTCGGACATTTATAACGTTCTGAGCTGGTTTTTCTTCATAATCTAAAAATGTATGTAAATGCTTCAGGTCTACGTTGAAGCGAAGTACTTTGGGAGATTTAGAGTCAAGGCAACTTGCAAGAACATCTTTGGATGTAATCAGTACTGGGACTATGTTCGCATTCCCTCTTTTTACCATTATTTGGTAAGGGAAATACGATATTAGTGAAATGTGTTTGCTTTCTATTTCTACTATACCCTCTTGATTTATCAAAATCCCATCTCCGGTAATTAACCTTCTGTTTTCGTCATAAAAATAGATTTTTAAATTGTTGGTTAGAATTTCAGGTTCAGAAAAAATGAACCTCATGGTTAAAGTTTGTTTCATTAGCTTTATTTTTGGTTATTTTACATCCAAAAATTATAGAAAAAGATTTAAATGTTTATATAATTAATCGAATTTTTTACTAAAAAAAAGATTTAAATACCTGTAAAAAGCCTTAAATAGTCATTTTATTTCATAATGATTGGTTAACCAAATTCTAGGGTGTTTTTAGGTGTAAAAAGTAGTCGTTAAAAATGTGTAAATTTAGGAATAATTTTAATTCGAATAATTATGAAAAAACCTTTGGTATATCTCTTTTTGATAGTTGCATTTGCCTTTTCATGCTCAAAAGGACCCAAGCGTGAAAACGTAGATTTTGAAGAATGGGGAAAATATTGGTTTCAAGGAAAAGCTGAGATCAGTAGTTTTGACCTAAAACAGTATAGATACGGAGAAGAGCGTCAGGGTGAGGCGGTATTGATCTTTGTCACAGAAGATTTTTCAAGAAAAAAACAAGTGAAATTAGACAATTCAGAAGAAGCTGGAAAAGATAAAATCGGAGTTTTGAAAATGAATCAAACCCGAGATTTTGTGACAGGTATCTATCCATATCATATCATGCTTTCGGCTTTCACCCCTACCAAAGAAAGGTCTCAAGGACTCAAATTTTCCTCAAGTGTTCAGGAATGGTGTGGTCAGAGTTTTTCTCAAATCAACTTGTCTGGGACTAATTCCTATTCTGGAAAACTGAATTCCTATTTTGAAAAAGAAGGTGATGCTTCTATTTCAGTGACAGGTCTTGCGGAAGATGATTTGTGGAATCTGATACGAATTTCTCCTTCGGAGATTCCTTTGGGTGGTGTGAGTGTTTTCCCATCTTTGATTTATCAGCGTTTTAGCCATCAGGAATTGGCTTCAGAAGAGGCTTTTATTAGAATCCAAGATATCAGCAATGATCGCAAGCAGCTAGAATTGACCTACAGTTCTGGTACTCGTGTGTTGAAAATTGATTTTGAAAAAGATTTCCCTTATCAAATAATGGCCTGGGAAGAAACCCATACTAAAACAGACGGCACAAAAGAAAGTACACAAGCAAGACGCAAAGCTTTGAAAGTCATTGACTATTGGAAAAGAAACAAAGTCGAAGACGAATTTTTAAGGGATGAATTGAAATTGAAGTATTGATTTTCAAGAAGCGAGAAGCGAGATACAAGACTTGAGACTCAAGATAGCCCTGAAAGGGCTTATGATCCAAGCATCGGGTCATGATCCGATGACTTGAGAATATGCAGAAGAGTAAGAAGAATGAAGAATGATAAACATGAGGTAATGTGATTTACACCCCGAATGGGGTTTAACCTTGAGTAGCCCCGCATAAAATGCGGTGGATAAATCATATATCTCGTCCCGAAAAGATTAACCCCGAAGGGGTTTAATTTTAATTTATCAATAGAAATAGTATCAACTATTTTCAGTTCGTGACATTATTTAAATAATTGAGGCCAATTATAAAAATTAATTCAAAACCCTTTAAAAGCTTCTTTTTGAAAAACAGAATACAGTTTTATTCGGTCATTTTGATCTACGCAATAGCACTATTTATTATGGGCTATTGTATTGATCGAAGTGATTTTTTTGTTCAGTTTGCTCTTTATGTCCTCTGTTTTTGGGCAAGTTTGATCATCTACTTTTATTCTGTGAAATGGGAAGTTTCTTTAAAAATGGGATTGATATCTGCTCTTTTGCTGAGAATGATTCTGATAATTTCAGAGCCGGTTCTTTCAGATGATTTTTTCCGGTTTGTTTTTGATGGTCAATTGATTCGAAATGGGATAAACCCCTATCTGTATCTCCCAGATGATTCGCTTTCTTTGCTTTCTAACGAGGTGAGTGTTTATTGGCAAACCTTGCTTGACGGAATGAATTCCCAAGAGTATTACTCCGTCTATCCACCATTTCATCAATTGTTTTTCTATATAGCTGCTTTAGGAGGTGAGAATTTGCTTGCCAATATTGTAATTCTTCGCTTACTGATTTTGGTATTTGAAGGATTTACCTTTTATCTTCTTTATAGCTTGCTCAGCTTATTGGGGTTGAAGATTTCACAACTTTGGCTTTATGCATTCAACCCCCTGGTGATTTTAGAGCTTACAGGGAATCTACATTTTGAAGGGATTGTTTTGACAGGGCTTTTGGCTGCGCTCTATTTTTACCATAAAAATCAAACAAAAAGTTCTGGCATATCCTGGGCTTGGGCAGTGGGGGTGAAGTTGAGTCCATTGATGATTTTACCACTTTGGATTAGAGCATGGAAAGGGAAATCACTAATTTGGTTTTTGGGCGTCTCAATGGTTGTGGTTGGCGCTAGTCTAATGCCTTTGGTCTTTGGAACAGGCTATTTGAATTTTTGGAAAAGCTTCAGGTTGTACCAAAGTTCTTTTGAATTCAATGCTTCGATATATTATATTTTGCGTTGGATTTCTGGTTTTTGGCTGGACTATAATCCGATCCAAACACTCGGGCCTGTTTTAAATTTATTGGCATTTATAACAATTATAATTCTGGTTTTTAAATGGAAAATTCAGAAAACAGCTGAATTGGCTGAAGGGATAGTATGGATATTTTTGGTTTATCTGTTGTTTCAAACTACAGTTCACCCTTGGTATCTTATTCCTGCGTTTGGGCTGAGTCTGTTGACCAAAAACAAAGTCTTATTGGCTTGGAGTGGGACTGTATTTCTTTCTTATGCTGCTTACAGCAATGATTTGGTAGAAGAAAATGCTATTTTGCTTTTTATTCAATATGGGATTGTTTTTGGTATGATTATTTGGACTTTTTTGAAGAGATTTACGGTAGATTAATTGTCAACTGGCAACATTACTCTCGAAATCTAAAAACGATCAACCTTGTTTACTGCTAAAAGCGTTTTATCATAATATTCTATTCAATGAAAGTAATTAATAAATATATAATACCCTGTGCAATCATTTTGGTAATAGCTGCCTGTGAAACTTCACCAAACAAAAAAGCTGAGAATATCATAGAAGAATCACAAGAATTCCATGATCCAGAAAGTGCTTGGAGTACCTTGGAAAAGTTCTCGGTTTTGAAAAAAGTTGAAGAAATTGATGAATCGGGAAAAGTAAGCAAGTCGAGTGAATTTCGAATGGAGTTTAGATTGAAGCCTTTTTTTGAGGCTAAAAACTCTTGGGAAAAAGACAGTGTAAATCACATTGTCACTTTTGATGGAGTTAATACAAAGTATTTGATGGGGGAAAATGATATTCAGAATAAAGGGTTTTTGGCCAATAAAGAAGCTGAAATCAAAAAAGCTTTTATTGCACTCACTCTGCCTTTTGGTGTTATTGACAAAGCTTCTAAGATCAATTATATGAGCAAAATCAAATTGATGGATGAAAAAGAAGTAGAGACCGTGGAATTGGTTTTTGGAGAAGAAGGTGGTGGAAATTCGGAGGTTTATTCTTGCTATTTCTTACCAAATACAAGTGAGTTTATAGGGTATAAACTTAGCGGAAAAAATGGATACACAGTTAGCAATACTGCTGAAACGATCAAATATCGTGGGATTGATTTCCCATCAAAAAGAGAGGTTTATGAAGCAGATAGCTTGGGGAATCATATTCGCCTGAAGGAGATTGTGTCTTATAGCTTTATCGATTGATTATGAGAAATTTATTCATTCTACTAATTGCATTTTCTGTATTGCTAAGCTGTAAGCAGCGCACAGAAGCAGAAAAAATCATCGATCAGGCAATTCTAGCACATGGAGGGGAAGGATTCGAAAAAGTTAAGATCAGCTTTGATTTTAGAAACCGACATTATACTATATTCAAATCCCAAAATGCATTTGAATATACGCGGGAGTTTAATGATAGCATTGGGATAGTAAAAGATTTTTTGAATAATGAAGGTTTTACGAGAAAGATAAACGATGAAATAGTCAAGCTTGAAGAAGAGAGGTTAAAAGCATTCTCTAACTCAGTAAATTCCGTGGCGTATTTTGCTTATTTGCCTTATGGATTGAATGATCCAGCTGTTTTTAAGACCTATATCGGAGAAACAGATATTGATGGGAAGAATTACCACTTGATCAAAGTGACTTTTTCAGAAGAGGGAGGAGGAGAGGATTTTGATGATGAATTTCTATTTTGGATTAACCAAGATTCCTTTTTGATGGATTATCTAGCATACTCTTACCATACAGATGGAGGAGGAGTCCGATTTCGAAAAGCCATCAATAGGCATGAAATAGGAGGTTTGATTCTTCAAGATTATGAAAATTACAAACCTATGGATGAGACGATACCCGTAGAAGAAATGGAAGCTTTGTATAAAAAAGGAGAATTAGAACTTCTTTCTGAGATTTTGTTGGAGAAAGTGGAGGTGGAGTAGATTCTGTAAATGAAGTCCAAATTAATAACTCTAGTGTTTTAGTCCTAAATTGTTATTCTTAATGAATAGAAAAATAAAATACAAATCCACAAACCCAATTATCTTATCCACCATGGTCAAGTATTTTCAATCTTTCAATTTTCTAATCCCAAACTCAAAGCTCCTCAAATGCAGGCTTCATATTTGCCCAGAATGCGTCTAAGGCGATGATTCGCGGTTTGAGGAATGATATGATTTTTGACCAGTCGTTTTGATCCATAACATTTACTTTGGGGATTATTTTCTGAATTCTTGAAACGATCTTTCCTGATTCGTCAATATGGTGCAATTCCCAATCCCACTCTTCATTGAGTTGAGTATGAAGGATTTTTTTGAATTCTTGGAATTGCTCAAAAAATAGCAGCTGAAGCTCTTCATCAGCATGGTTGATCTCAATACCAATGGATGCAAAATCCAACTCCGCCTTCATTCTGAAAAAAATATGCTTGACACCAGTCTTGTAATTGGACCAATTCACGCGAAAGCCAGTTTCTGAAGGAACCGGCTTCATGTATTGACCAAATGCCGTCCAAAAGTCTTTTCTGATTTTGGATTTTTCTGCTCTGCTATACATTCTTTATCAATAACTTTTCGGACTATCACTAGGAAGGACAATGATGAAGTCTGCTATTCCCTTTGATTTTTCTTC
Source organism: Belliella alkalica (assembly GCF_022549785.1). Classification (GTDB taxonomy): domain Bacteria; phylum Bacteroidota; class Bacteroidia; order Cytophagales; family Cyclobacteriaceae; genus Belliella; species Belliella alkalica. The sequence continues at coordinate 34,604 of NZ_JAKZGO010000006.1, read as the reverse complement.
AAGCGCTTTCGTATCATTTTGCTCCACAGTAGCAATAGTAACAATTCCAGCATCTTCAAACTCCTTTCTCAAATACCAAATGATGCCTTCATAATTATTGGAATGATAAGAACCGTTTACATGAAAGATAGTTTTTCCCTTTCCAATGTGTTCAAAAAGTGAAAAAGCCATTGTGGCATCTTTTATTGCTTGGGCTTCTACCATAAAATCAACATTCATACTTGATCCATGCATCATTTCTTTCATTCCCTGATACCCCGGTAAAGACATATCTACTTCAATAGGCAATGGAGCGATTGATTTTTTGGCTTCTTCAGAGAAAGATTCCAAGCTTTTCAAACCTTCTCGACTTACTACTGAAGCGTATTTTCTGGGAATATTGGATGCGACTACAGGGATTTTATTTTCTTTTGCAAAAAGCATCAATGGTTTGTAATCCGTAGCGTAATTGTTCCACAACTTTGCTTCGGCTTCAAAGTTTTTGTCGGTAATTCTTCCTTCTAGCCATTCATTGATGTTCAATTGATCATCTCTTTCAAAAAATTCACCTGCCAAAATAATTTCATTCTCGTTTGACTTTAGGCTTTTGAGAATTTGAAGCTGAAGCCAATGTGCAACACTGTTGTTATGTAATTCACCAAAGAAAATGACTTCTTTTTCATTTAAAGTTTGATAAAAAGCCTTTTCTTCTATCAATTGCCCTTCTTTCGTAAAGATTTGATAGAGCTTACTTTGTGAATATGCTGAAATGCTTAGAAAAGTAAAGCAGCAATAAAGTGTGATTTTTTTAAGCATAATCTTCTGGGTAAGAAACTGTTACTACAGAGAAGTTGACAACACCTCCGATAGCAGGGTTATGTTTTTTGATCGTGACAGAGACTTTTTTTGAAGAAGGATAGATTTTTAGAATATCAGTAATGATCAAGTGTGCCAAATGTTCCAACAATTTGACTGGTTCAAGCATGTGGGATTTGGCTATTTGATAAATTTTGGCGTAATCCACAGTGTCTCGGAGTTGATCATGAAGCATAGCATTTTTAAAGTCTGTATCTACATGGATATCTACTGTAAATCGATTCCCTAGTTTTGTTTCCTCAGAGAATACCCCATGATATGCATGAAACTCTATTCCTTCTAATGATACTTTTCCCATCAATCTATATCGTCAAAAAATGATCTATTCTTATTTCCTTTATTTTTATCTTCTTCAGGTTCCTCAATTTCCTGGTTTGACTTAATTTGTGGCTCTGTTACAGGATCAGGGGATACTTCCTCTTGATCCTCTTTCAAGTTTTCATCTTCCTGTATAACAGTTGTATTTTCGATGATTTCTTCTTCATCTTGTTCTAAAACAGGAGCTTCATCTAAGTTGTCAATTTCATCTACCAAGGTGTGTTTGACCATTTCTTCTTCTTTTAGGTCATTGATGTTGGCAATGGTGAAAGCATTGTTTTTATTGAGTGTTTCGACCATTTCCTGATGGACTTTCACATTGACTTTTTTGATGTCATTGTTTGACATACTGATGTTGTCTTCTATGTCCTCAGCTAGCTTTTTGAGGTTTTTCAAGATCAACTCCCTTTGGTGAATCAAGGATTCATAACCATTTACCAAATCACTGACATCGCCCTTGAGTTCAGCCATGATTTGCTTGCCTTTGCTTTCTGCTGAATCTATGAGATTCCGAGATTGTGTTTTGGCATCATTCAGCATGGCTTCCGCATTTTGGTGTGCTTCGTTGACGATGTGGTCGGCGGCTTCATTTGCTTCTTCGATGATACTTGCGCCAGTATCTTCGGCTGTTTTCAAAGTTCTGAAAAGTGAAGCTTCTACTTCTTTGAGTTTGGTAGCTTCTTTGTTGCTTTGATCCAGCTTTCTCTGAAGTTCTTCATTTTCTGCTACCAATTTCTCCCATTCAGTAGAAAGTTCGCTCATAAAAGCGTCAACTTCCTCTTTGTCATAACCTCTGAAATTTTTCTCAAAAGATTTTTTGCGGATTTCTAATGCTGTTATCTTCATAATTGTCAAATATCTACTTTCCAAATTGAAATGCTTCTATCATCGCTGATTGAGATAATAGATTGGTTAAATGTGCTCCAAAGCACTTTATTGATGGATGTACCATGTCCTGCGTGTCGTGCTTTGTCTATTACCTTAAGCAGTTTGTGTTCATTGGCATCCCAAATTTTCATGGATTTGTCCATGCTACAAGTTATAAAAAACATGCCATCTTCTCTAAATGAAAGATAATTGATGGCAAACATATGTGCTATTACCTTATTTGTTTGCTCGTAAGTATTGGAGTTCCAAAATTTCAAAGAAGCATCTCTTCCACCACTAACCAAAACATCCTGAGTTGGAGAATAGGCCAATGCAAATACCGAGTTACTATGACCATTGAGCAAATGAAGTGGAGTGTAATTGACAATATCAATTATTTTGACAGAATGATCGCTAAATCCTATTGCGAGTTGTTTTTTTGCCTTGTCAATAGTCATTACTCGGGCACTTTTTGAACTAAGTTTGAGGTGCTTTTTGAGTGATCTTTCCTTGATATCAATGATAGAGATGACTCCATCACCTGTAGCTACAAATACTTCGTTTTCATATACTTTTATGTCAAAAATCGATTGGTCCGTAATTTTGAGAGACCAAATTTCTTTGTTTTCCTGAAGATCGATGACGTGGATACCTTCGAAGTTGTGACCGATAAAAAGTAATTTTTTTTCTTTATCTACTTCCAAAGCATATACAGAATGTGGTAATTTGGCAATTAATTTCCCATCTTTAGGATTCAATAAGTCCCATTCTACCACCATTCCATCACCAGAGCCTGTGTAGAAAAACTGTGGATCAAAACCTTCTGCCAGTGCATAGATGCAGTCGTTGTGTCCTGTAAGTGTATGAAGTTTAGTTACTTGAATTTTCGTCATATATTGCAGTGTAAGCAATTCAAAACCCAAAAAGGGCAATGCAAACAAAAATAGAAAAAATAAGTGCTTTATCGGCCTTGGCAGTTAATAATATTCAAGAAGTTTCTGAAGTTGAAGTTGGTTTTCTTAGTTTTAGAGAGAAACTTTCTCTTGCAAACATCTCTCATGTTGAAAAAATGAAGGAGTGGAAGGCGGCACGACTTGCTATCAAATATGCTTTGGATATTATTTCTCTTCCTTATCCTGGATTTTATAAAGACGAGCATGGCAAATCGCATTCTATGGATGGATATGGTTATGTTTCTTTGACTCATACCAGAGGTCTTGCTGCTGCTATTTTCCACAAAGACATGCCTGTCGGCATAGATTTAGATTTTGTAAGGGAAAAAATTTTACGGCTTGGTCCAAAATTTTTGGATCCTTCAGAAATTGAATTTTTAAATAATGATCCACTTCTATATACAATTGCTTGGTCGGCAAAAGAATCCATCTACAAATGCCAAGGAAGAAAGGGGATAAGTCTTAAAGAAAATATAATTTTGAAACCATTTTCAATTGAAGACAAAGTGATCAATGGTAAAATTCATCTCACAGATTTCTCAGATCATTTTTACCAAGTAAAAGTTCAAGTGGAGGGGCAAATGGTATTGACTTATACTATTTGGTAGAGATTTTGTAAGTATCTTTATTGGAATGAAGAATATAAATCAAACTTCTATGAAAGCTATTAAAATTTTACCTATTGTCTTTTTGCTACTAACGTTTCAATCTTTTGGCCAAAGAGTAGAGAATTTTAGTTTAGAGGATATTCTAAATGGTGAAATGTTTGAATTGAATAATCATAATGATTCTAGGGCTATTGTCTTGGTTTTCACCACACTTTCGTGTCCATTTTCAAAATTATATGAAAACAGGATCATTGATCTTTACAACAATTATTCAAAAGACAATTTCGTGTTTGCAATGGTAAATCCGCATTTTGGAAATGATGAAGAGGAAAGCAAGGTAAACGTAGAAGGAAGGTTTAAAGGAAAAATTTCTGGGATTTCTATGCTTAATGATGGTAGCCAATCGCTTACCAAGCAATTACAAGTAACAAAACTTCCAGAAGTGATAGTAATCACACCTAGTCAAACAGGATTTGCTGTTGCATATAGAGGGGCTATTGACAACAATCCACAGGTACCTGAAAGTGCTAATATGAAGTATTTGGAAAATGCTTTAGAAAATATTCAAAACAAGAAAAATCCGAGCCCAAGTTCAAGCCGGCCTGTCGGGTGCAATATTAGATTGTTGAATTAGTTTCTTATCAATTGGTGTATTATTTATTTGATCGTTTTCAGAATAAAAGAAGATTATTTGATTAGAAAATTAGTTAAAATCATTCATTTACAATTTTCAACAATTCTTTTATTTCATTGATTTTCTCGGTTTCTCCCAATTTTTCAAATGAAACGATCAAATTTCTGATTGTCCGAACAACTATATCTCTGTTTGAACAAGGTTCAAAAAACACAGCTCTAGGTTCGATTTTTAGATGGCTTAGGTAATTATTTATATCCTGTTTATTGAATACCAAGCCTTTGTTAAATGCATTGATGTAAAAGTTGACATCAGCAGATTTGTAGGTCAAAACAAAAAGATTTGGAAGGTTTACACCATAGATTGGAAGCCCAAGTTTTTTGGCCACCAAAAGATAGATTGCACAAAGACTAATTGGATTCCCTTTTTTCGTATCCAAAACATTGCTTAACATGCTATTTCCAGGAGAATGAAAATTTTTGGTATTGGCAGAAAACCTTAAAGAATTAAACAAAATACTATTGATAATTCTGATTTGCTCGTGGGGGAGAAGATTGTTTTTGAAAGCTGTCCATACATCAAAGTATATTTGATGCATATCAGTATTCAATTTGTCAAATTCCAAGTCAGGGTATTGATAAGTATTAATAATCCATAAACCAGTCAATAAATCCTGATCAGGAGTGTTGACCCAATCATATAGCCTTTCTTTAAGCTGGGAAAATTGAAGATTGTGCACCAGATCCTCGATTTCTTTTTGAAGCTCAGGGTTGAAACTATCTTCCCATTTTTTCTCCAAAATTGGGATCACATTGTGTCCTAGCGATATTATTTTGTCTTGAACATGACTTTTTACTTCAGGATCTTCATCGTCTAGAAGTGAAATCAAGGCATGCAATTCTTTTTCAGTAAGGTCTTCCATGAAAATCCTCTGTATTTATTATCTCTAATTTACGATTTTTTGGATGGCTAAGGTGAAAAAAGTTTAAAGTTATCTAATATTTTGTATCTAATATCTAGCGTCTTTTCTATGATTTTGCATGGTTTCGGTTGATTAAGACCTTCGAGGTTTGGAAAAAAACCTCAAAGGTCATATTGTCAACCTTTGAGGTCTTTTTAGACCTCGAAGGTTTTAGTTACTGATTAAGACCTTTGAGGTTTGGATAAAAACCTCAAAGGTCATGCTGTTAACCTTTGAGGTCTTTTTAGACCTCGAAGGTTTTAGTTACTGATTAAGACCTTCGAGGTTTGGAAAAAAACCTCAAAGGTCATGCTGTCAACCTTTGAGGTCTTTTTGGACCTCGAAGGTTTTAGTTACTGATTAAGACCTTCGAGGTTTGGAAAAAAACCTCAAAGGTCATGCTGTCAACCTTTGAGGTCTTTTTGGACCTCGAAGGTTTTAGTTACTGCTTAAGACCTTTGAGGTTTGGAAAAAAACCTCAAAGGTCATACTGTCAACCTTTGAGGTCTTTTTAGACCTCGAAGGTTTTAGTTACTGATTAAGGCCTTCGAGGTTTGGAAAAAAACCTCAAAGGTCATGTTGTCAACCTTTGAGGTCTTTTTTGGACCTCGAAGGTTTAAGTTATTGATAAAGACCTTCGAGGTTTGGAAAAAAAAACTCAAAGGTTATGCTGTCAACCTTTGAGGTCTTTTGGGACCTCGAAGGTTTTAGTTACTGATTAAGACCTTCGAGGTTTGGAAAAAAACCTCAAAGGTCATGTTGTCTACCTTCGAGGTCTTTTTTGGACCTCGAAGGTTTTAGTTACTGATTAAGACCTTCGAGGTTTGGAAAAAAACCTCAAAGGTCATGTTGTCAACCTTTGAGGTTTGGAAAAAAACCTCGAAGGTCTCTGGGATCTAGTCTCTCGCTTCAATATTCACTTGTGTCTTGTATTTCAGGTCTGAATTACGCCGACATTAAATCTTTCTGTAATTGGAGAGTGATTTGCGGCTTCTATGCCCATGCTGATTACTTTTCGGGTGTCAAGGGGATCAATCACACCGTCCACCCAAAGTCGAGCAGCGGCATAATAGGGACTCAGTTCTTCATTGTATTTAGCTGTAATTTCGTCAAGAAGTGATTTTTCATCCTCAGGCGTTATTTCTTTTCCGGATTTTTTCAAGGATGCGACTTTTATTTGTAGCAGTGTCTTGGCAGCCGATGCTCCTGACATCACGGCCATTTGGGCAGTTGGCCAAGAATAAATCAATCTTGGATCATATGCTTTGCCACACATGGCATAGTTTCCTGCTCCGTAAGAATTGCCTACTATTATTGTAAACTTGGGAACCACTGAGTTGGCCATTGCATTCACCATTTTGGCACCATCCTTAATAATCCCACCATGTTCAGCTTTGCTACCCACCATAAACCCCGATACGTCTTGGATAAATACCAATGGTATTTTCCTTTGGTTACAATTCATGATAAATCGTGCTGCTTTATCTGCCGAATCAGAGTAGATTACGCCACCCATTTGCATTTCCCCTTTTTTGTTTTTGACAATTTTACGTTGATTGGCAACAATTCCTATTGCCCATCCATCAATTCTTGCAGTTCCACAAAGAAGTGTTTTTCCATAATCCTTTTTGTATTCTTCAAACTCAGAATTATCGACTAGTCTCTCTATGATCTCGACCATATCATAAGGTTTGACACGATCCGATGGGAATGTACCATAAAGTTCTTTTTCGTCTTTGCTTGGTTTTTTTGGATCGCTTCGATCGAATCCTGCTTTTTCGGCAGCACCTATTTTGTCAAATATCTTTCTGATAGCATCGAGGCATTCTTGATCAGAGTCATATTTGTTGTCAGTGACACCTGATATCTCGCAATGTGTAGTTGCACCACCCAGAGTTTCGTTATCCACAGATTCTCCGATAGCAGCTTTTACCAAATATGAACCTGCAAGAAATATCGATCCTGTTTTGTCAACAATCATAGCTTCATCAGACATGATTGGAAGGTAAGCTCCTCCTGCTACGCAACTACCCATTATCGCTGCCACTTGGATGATGCCCATGGAGGACATTTTCGCATTGTTCCTGAATTGTCTTCCAAAATGCTCCTTGTCAGGGAAGATTTCATTTTGCATTGGGAGAAATACACCTGCACTGTCTACCAGATAGATGATGGGAAGTCTATTTTCCATAGCGATTTCCTGTGCACGGAGATTCTTTTTGGCTGTCATTGGAAACCAAGCACCTGCTTTTACAGTGGCATCATTTGCTACTATCATACACATTCTGCCATTCACATAACCCATCCCTGTGACTACACCAGCCGAAGGACATCCGCCTTCTTCTTGGTACATGTTGTCCGCAGCTAAGGCCCCGACTTCCAAGAATTCTGAATCAGAATCTATAAGGTATTCAATTCTTTCACGAGCAGTCAACTTCCCTTTTTCATGTTCCTTGGCAATTCGTTTTTCACCACCTCCGAGTTTGACTTGTTGTAGCTTTTTATTGAGTTGAAAAAGTAGATTTTTGTTTAGGTCTTCGTTTTTGTTGAATTCAATATCCATAAAGTTAATTGGGTTTGTTTTTCAATTCTAAATTTAAGCTATTAAGATCAAAAGATTCAATTTCTTCAGACCTTTCACTGATTTGAGCAATAAAAAAACCTGTTGTCCATTATTGTGACAACAGGTTTTTAAAATTTTTAAAGATATCTATTTGAATGTTCTGGATTTTATGTCAAAATATTTATAGGTCAAGATTATTTTTCTCTCAAACTAATTTGAAAAAAAATTATAATGATTCGATCTCTTCCTTGTATGCTTTTACAGATCTGTAGATAGCCGAGGCAAGATATGTTTGCCCATCTTTGCTATTCAAGTATCTTTCTTCATTTGCATTTGAGATAAATCCAAGCTCAACAAGGACAGAAGGCATACTTGAATTCCACAAAACATACAATGGAGCTTGTTTTACACCTCTACTGTGACGGTTTACTCTTGAAGTAAAGTCATTTTCCACTTTTGATGCCAAGGATAAGCTATTGGAAAGGAAAGCTTTGTGAGTCAAATTGAACATCATATATGATTCTGGTGATGAAGGGTCAAAGCCTTCATAGTTTTCTTTGTAGTTTTCCTCCAAGATGATTACAGAGTTCTCCCTTTTTACAATGTCAAAATTGGCCTCAAAGTTTTTTGTACCCATCACAAAAGTTTCTGTTCCGTAAGCAGACCTGTTTGTAGCAGCGTTGCAGTGAATGGAAATAAACAAATCAGCTTTGTTTCTATTGGCAATATTTGGCCTTTCTTTGAGATCTACCGCTACATCTGTTTTTCTGGTATAGATCACTTCTACATCAGGAAGGTTTTCTTCTATATATTTACCTACAAGAAGGGCTACTTTGAGGGTTATGTCTTTTTCTTTAGAATAAGAACCCAATGCACCAGGGTCTCTCCCTCCATGTCCAGCATCAATTACCACCTTTTTTAGTTTAAACTCAGGAGCTCTCGAACCAGTTGGTTGAAATCCCGTAAAAAGGAAAGAAAATGTTAATAAAGAAATTATAAGAATATTTTTAACTCGTATGCGTTTCATAAGCATTAAATACCATTAACTTTGCTCGTCGAAATTTATAAATTTTTAAACAAATTTGAATCAATCAGTGCAGAATAACAGGCCTTATTTATTTATCTTCCTTTTATTCTGGGTTTTACCCCAACTTGTATTCTCTCAAGATAGAAGGCAAAGGCGCGTAGAAAAGCCTATTGTAGCTCCTGATTCGATTCTAAGGACACCATCTCAGTTGAATCCTGAGGTAGAAGTTCCTGAAATATTCCTTTCAGATTCTATTCCACAACGCGACACTACAAATGTAGTGCCTAAAGGTGATATCGAGACTGTAATCAATTATTATGGTGAAGATAGTATTATTACTGATTTTTCCCAGAATAAAATTTACCTGCATAAAGAAGCTTGGTTTGAGTATGGAAACATCAGACTAGATGCAGATTTGATTATCATTGATTGGGATAAAAGTGAACTTTTCGCATCAGGAGTGACAGATTCACTTGGAAATATTACAGGGAACCCGATGTTTAAAGAAGGGAATACTTCTTACGAGATCAGAAAGGAAATGAGATACAATTTCAAATCCCAAAGAGCGATTATCAAAGATGTAGTAACTGAACAGCAAGATGGGCTATTGAGAGGAGAAACAATCAAGAAAACACAGGATGGGAGTATCTATATGGATCATGGTTACTACACCACCTGTAATCTAGCCGAGCCCCATTGGCATATCAGCGCGGCAAAGATTAAATCCATTCGAGGAAAGCAGGTAGTAACTGGACCTTTTAACCTTTATTTCAATGATATTCCCACGCCATTTGGATTGCCTTTTGGGATAATTCCTGATACTCCCGAAGAAAAAGCTTCTGGTATAGTTTTTCCATCTTATGGGCAAGAACAGCGGAGGGGTCTGTTTTTAAGAGACTTTGGTTATTACTTTGCTTTCAATGATTATATCCATTCTAGATTGACAGGTGATGTTTATTCGAATGGTGGTTGGGGAGCAAAAGCTGCCACAGTTTATAAGAAAAGATATAGATACAACGGTAGTTTTAATGTTGATTTTCAAAAATTCAAAAGTCCTGAAACACAAGAAAATCCATTAGATTTCACATCGGTTTGGGTGAGTTGGCAGCATAGTCCCGAGTCAAGGGGGAACTCGAGATTCTCTGCTTCGGTAAATGCAGGAACTCAGAATTACAATAACTTGGTGATCAATCCCAATATTTTCGCCAATAATGTTCGCTCTGATTTTACATCAAACGTAGCATATAGCAAGACTTTCGCCGGTACACCTTTTAGTATGTCTGCCAACTTAAGGCATTCCCAAAATATCCAAACAGGTGAAGTGAACTTGACTCTTCCTGATATTGCAATCAATATGAACAGGCAGAACCCATTTCAAAATGTCAAGTTTGAGCCATTGAAAACATTGAACGTAGCTTGGAACTTTAGTTCTCAAAACTCAATCACGAATAGAATCACGCCTACCTTAGGAGTACCAAACCTTTCTTTTCAGCAGGATTTTGGAGAGTTTGACCAGCAACAATTGACACCTGATGTGATGGATTTTAACTTGACGAATCTACCACAGTTGCTTAGAGAAGCAAATAATGGAGCCAGAAGTACAATTCCAATTTCATCAAACTTTACACTTTTCAAATACTTCACAGGTACAGCCTCTGCAAACTATACGGAACTATGGTATTTAGAAAAAATCAATTACTATTACAATGATCTGGAAAACAGAGTTGATAGGATAATTGAAAATGGCTTCAACAGAGTTGGGTTTTATACCTCTTCTTTCAATTTGAATACGAACGTTTATGGTTTCTACACTTTCAAAAACAGCAAGAAAATAGAGGCAATAAGACACCATGTTCAACCATCATTTGGATTCAATTACACGCCTGATTTCTCTAATCCAGCTTTCGGCTATTACCAAAATGTTCAAGTGGATAGTACAGGTAGAAGGCAATTGTATTCTAGACACCAAGGGTTTATTTTCCAAGGAGCACCTTTGGGAGAATCTAGGTCTTTGAGTATTTCCATTAGAAATGTATTGGAAGCAAAGATTAAAACAAAAAGTGATACAGCAGAGGCGCAAACTAAAAAGATTCCTTTACTTCAGACTTTAAACTTAACCACCAATTACAACTTTGCCGCAGATTCATTTCAATTAGCACCAATAAACTTTAACACAAGGACTTCATTTTTTGAGAATAAGCTTTCTGTCAATTTTTCTGCTACAATGGATCCTTATGCAACAGGAACAACTAGAAATAATCAAGGAACACAAATAAGTAGAAGGATCAATGAATATGCGTGGAAAAGGGGACAAGGAATTGGTAGAATCAGAAATGCCACAATCAACCTGAATGGTAGCTTAAACCCTAGTAAAAGTGAAAAATCTCCTGGCGAAGTTAGGGATGAGGTGACAAATAACTTTTTGCAGCAGGGAGGTCAGATGAATGAATTTGTGGAAAATGAAATCACAAGAATTGTTAATGACCCCAGTCAATATATAGATTGGAGTATTCCATGGAATTTAGGTTTTGGTTATAATGTCAGTTACAATAGGCAAACTAACGGCAATACGAATATCACCCAAGCATTGAATATCAATGGAGATTTGAGTTTGACGGAGAAGTGGAAAGTTAACTTTAATACAGGGTATGATTTTTCTACAGCCAAAATCACCCAAACTATGATATCCATAGCAAGGGATTTGCATTGCTGGCAGATGAATGTGTCATGGATTCCATTTGGGACATTTACCTCTTACAGTGTAGATATTAGAGTAAAATCCGCCATCCTCCAAGATCTAAAAGTCAGTAGAAGAAGATCTTTCTTTGATAGGTAGAATTGAGATGTGTGACAAAAGAGAGAAGTAAAAAAAAGCTAGATGCAATTAACCACAAAGTGCCTAATTGGAATCAGACAGAGGTAAACTTTAAATAGTCCAATCCTCCAACCTTCCAACACAACCTTCCAACACAATCTTCCAATCTTTCAATTTTAAAATCTTCCAATCTTAAATCTTCCAATCCTAAATCTACTTATTCTGTAAAAAGTATAATGTACCAAGTACCAAGAAATACCGGATGGCTTTTTATGCGTAAACCAATCCGCCACAGCGACAAGCTCTCAGAACCTTTCAACTTTTCAACTTTCTAACATTACAACACAATCTTCCAATCTTAAATCTTCGACCTACTGAGTGGCATAGTCATACATCTTGGGCCTCCAAGTCCTCTCGAAAGTTCAGAAGAAGGGATTTCAAGGACTTCTACACCTAGATTTCTGAGCGCTTGGTTGGTGTGCTTGTTTCTGTTGTAGGAAATAACTCTTCTTGGGCCGATTGCAAACACATTGGCACCATCAAACCATTGTTCACGCATAGCATAGTCTGGATTACCATCAGCTGTGTGAAGGATTTCTAGATATGGGATTTCTTTTTCCAGTACTGTCAACAATGATTCATTGAGAACCTCTCTTTTGATGTTTACCTTATCGTCTTTTATCTCTTTGAGGGTGTATAAGGATGTTTGCAATACAGCATTGAGAGCATCAGGATAAGTAAGTACAAGGTTTTCATCCAAAATTGTAAAAACAGTATCCAAGTGCATGTAATTTCTCTTTTGGGGAAGATGGACTTCATAGACTCTCTCCACAGTTCCTTCTGCCAGAAGTGCTTTGGCGACATGATAGATGGCTTTTTCATCAGTTCGCTCCGAATTCCCGATTGCAACTGCTTTTTTGGATAAGACGATCACATCTCCACCTTCTATACTTGGTGGATTGTCATGACCATTGATAGGGTACAGTTGGTTGACATTTTCCTTGAAATCAGGATGATTTTCAAAAATGCTTTTCAACAAATCAGCTTCTCTTTGTCTTCCGTCCATTTTCATACTGGAGAAAATAATTCCCCCCGGTGTGACTGCCATAGGATCTCTTTGAAAATACAAGTTTGGGCTTGGAGGGATTACAAATGCATAGTCCATCAGTTCTCCTGAAGCTAGGTTTGGGATTTTTCTTTTCAATTCATGGACTTTTACACCGGCTGTGAGTGCAGTAGCGCATTCGGCGGTGGACAATCTACCCATAATATGTTCAGTCAGGTGTGTCATTCCTGATTTTGTAAGGGCTTGACGCATGAGTTTGAAGAGAAGTTTTTCATCCGAAAGGACTTGGATCAACAACTCGTGAAGCCGAAATACCTGTGCGCCAGTGGTTTGTTTGATCAAGTCTGTGAAAAAATCATGTTCTTTTTGCATTGCATCCAAATATGGAACATCTTCAAATAAAAGAAAATCTTTATTGTATGGTGTCAACCGGTCAATTTCTTTTCCAGGTCTATGCATCAATACAGCCTTTAAGGTTCCAAATTCAGAGTTAAGTCGTAGGTTCATGGTTTGATTTTTTACTAATTTTCTTAAAAATAATGTAAAAAATTTAAAATTTGGTTTAAAATATTGTCAAATATGAAAAAATACTCATTGATTTATTTGTGTGATAGAAATTGTTTCTAGAAAAAAATAAGCTAATCTTTCCCAAAATAAGATACTCAAGGATAATCGATAAATATTATGAATTTGTCAGAAATTCCCAAGTCATCATAATTGTATGATAGAGCACCCAATAAAAAAAAAGGCCGAATCTCCCGATCCGGCCTAATCAAAAATCTTAATTTTAAACTCTAAAATCAAAATCAACCTATTCTAACCAACTTTCTACTTCTTCTTTGGTAGGGTTGGAAGCATCAAGCTTAAGCTTTTTCCTTCTTCCGCAGACATCATTGAAAAGTTTGTTGGCATCTTGCTCTTTCAGTTGTTCCAATGTATGAATGTTGAGGTCTCTCAAGGCTGGGATCAATCCCTGTGGAATTCCCAAAGCCATGAAATCTTCATCTGTTGCGATTTTTACTTTTTTCTCAGGACGCATCTGAGGGAAGAAAAGGACTTCTTGGATAGTCGTCTTGTTGGTCAGCATCATGGTGAGCCTATCGATACCAATTCCAAGTCCTGAAGTAGGAGGCATGCCATATTCCAATGCTCTCAAGAAATCTTCATCCATCGCCATGGCTTCATCATCACCTCTTGCTGCCAATTTCAGCTGCTCCTCAAATCGTTCTCTTTGGTCAATCGGATCGTTCAGCTCTGAATAAGCATTTGCAATTTCTTTTCCATTGACAAACAACTCAAATCGCTCAACCATGCCTTCTTTGCTTCTATGTTTTTTGGCCAAGGGAGTCATTTCAATCGGGTAATCTGTGATGTAAGTAGGTTGGATAAGATTATCCTCAACTTTTGCCCCAAAGATCTCATCGATAAGTTTTCCTTTGCCCATGCTGGCGTCAGTTTCGATACCGAGGTTTTTACAGACTTCTCTAAGTCCATTTTCGTCCATCTCGCTCACATTGATGCCTGTATATTCCAAGATAGAATCATACATACTGATCCTTCTATAAGGTCCCGCAAAATCAATTTGATTTTCGCCAACAGTTACTTCAGTAGTTCCGTGGATCGAATGTGTTATTTTTTCAAGGAGTTGCTCTACCATTTCCATCATCCAGATGTAGTCTTTATAGGCTACATAGATTTCCATGGAAGTGAATTCAGGATTGTGTGTACGATCCATTCCTTCATTTCTGAACATTTTCCCAAACTCATACACTCCATCAAATCCACCTACGATCAATCTTTTTAGATATAGTTCGTTGGCAATTCGAAGGTACAATGGCATATCCAAAGTATTGTGGTGGGTGTTGAATGGACGGGCTGCTGCTCCGCCATGAACTGCCTGTAAGATTGGAGTCTCTACTTCTAACCAACCGTTGTCATCAAAAAACCTTCTCATATTGGAGATGATTTTTGTTCTGGTGACAAAAACTTTCTTTACATCTGGGTTTACAGTCAAATCCACATAGCGCTGTCTGTATCTCATTTCCGGATCCGTAAATCCATCATATACATTGCCATCTTCATCTCTTTTTACAACTGGAAGCGGCTTCACTGCTTTCGAAAGTACCTTTAGATCAGTTACATGAAATGAAATTTCACCTGTCTGTGTTGTGAAAATGTAACCTTTGACACCAATAAAATCTCCAATACCCAGAAGTTTCTTGAATACTGTGTTGTATAAAGTTTTATCTTCCTCAGGACAGATGTCATCTCTTCTAACGTATATTTGAAGTCTTCCTGTGGCATCTTGTATTTCTGCAAAAGAAGCAGAACCCATGATCCTTCTACTCATCAATCTACCAGCTATGGTGATATCTTTGTAGTCAGTTTTATTGTTTTCGTAGTTTTTATGAATATCTGCTGCCGTCACATTGATCTGAAATGACTCCGCTGGATATGGATTGATCCCCAGTTTCATCAATTCTTCCCTGTCTTTCCTTCTTTCTATTTCTTGTTCGCTTAACAATTGCATTTTGTATAGATTTGAGATGTGGAGTTGGTTCACTATTGCCTGACTCCTGTTTTTTTTTTTGAATATTAATTATTTACACTTCTCCTTCTGGCTATTTCTTTTTTGATCAGATCAAATTCCCTGGAACTTTGTCCTGAAACAGAAGTGTTTTCCTCGGCTCTTCTGCCAAGATAAGG
Source organism: Belliella alkalica (assembly GCF_022549785.1). Classification (GTDB taxonomy): domain Bacteria; phylum Bacteroidota; class Bacteroidia; order Cytophagales; family Cyclobacteriaceae; genus Belliella; species Belliella alkalica. The sequence continues at coordinate 19,231 of NZ_JAKZGO010000006.1, read as the reverse complement.
CATGACTTTTTCTACTGGGCCATACGGGACATATTTGACTACGTTGAATCCTGCATTGGCCAGGTTGAAGGAAATGTTATCACTCATTCCGTAGAGTTGTGCGAAATACACACTTTTATCATTTGGATTTATGTTGGCCTCTTCAACCAATTTAGTCAAAAGCAAATTGCTTTTTTCATTATGCGATCCTGCTACAAGACTTACGTGCCCATTGTTTTCTACGCAAAATTTTAGTGCAGCATCAAAATCTCTGTCCGATGAAGCTTTGTCCGGTTGGATTGGGCTTTTGTAGCCCTTGCTTTTAGCTCGTTCCCTTTCTTTTTCCATATATGCGCCACGGACAAGTTTAGCTCCAAATTTATACCCTTTGTGAGCTGCGACTGCTTTTGCAGCTTTTAGTCTTTCGAGCATATCATGGCGATACATTTGGTATGTATTGTAAACAATACAATCTTCCATATTGTATTTTTCCATAGCAGCATATGCCAAATCATCAATCACATCCTGAAACCAAGACTCTTCGGCATCCACTAGGATTTTTGTTTTGGCCTTGTAGGCTGCATTGCATAGCTCGTCAACTCTTTTTTTCAAGTTTTCAAATGCAATTTCTTCCTTGCTATTCAAAGTTTTTCCTTCCTGAACTTTGGTCATGATTTCATAACTGCCAAGACCAGTCACTTTGAATACAGCAAATGGAATATTTTCGTCACCTGCTGAGCGTTCTATTGTTCTTAGAATCTCGTTTTTGGTAGCTTCATAACTGGCTTCATTTCCTTTTCCTTCTACTGAGTAATCCAAGATTGTCCCAATATTGAAAGCAGCCAATTCATCCACTGTTTTCTGGCAATCTTCTATACTTTCCCCTCCGCAAAAATGTCCAAACATGGTTTTTTTCATCAATCCTTTGATTGGGAAATTGATTGCGAAAGCCAAATTCGCCATTTTGATGCCCAATTTTACGGCAGTATTGTTGTTCATGGTAGCGAAAATGAGATACATTTTCCGCAACTCGGTATTGGATTTAGAAGCAAAAGCTACTTCTAGATTTTCCAAAGAAATTTTCGTTTTTATGGGCATATTCTGTAAATCGAGGTGCAAATATACGCTATCAATCAAAGCCTTCCAAACCATATATGGCATCTGAAGTGATAGTTTAAAGATTTTTTATGAGTATCTGCAATGTTGCACTTTGGGTAAAAAATTACTTTTTAAGTTGCGGATACTCGTCAGCATACAACAGCCCACAGTCAAGAGGGCCACAAATCGTTCATCTGACAATCTATTGTTTGGCTACGTGCAAGAAAACGGATAGTCATAATATTTTTCATCATGTATCTACGCTGCTTAGCTATTCGCTAAAAATAAGTTTCTCAAGCAAGGTAATTTTATTACCGTTTATTGTTGAAAAATGAAGGTTGTTGACAATATCATGGTTTGTTTACACAAACACTTTCAAAGAAGTGTAAAATCATATTTTTTAATTCATGGAATTGCAAGTGTTCTATTTTTCAAACTAAAAAAAAACATAGGCTTGTTTTTGGTGCATGATTCTTGACAATTTTCTTTACTCACCAGTTGACCACTCAAAAACCGACTCTTTTCTATGATTTTTGATCATTTGGAGAATTGTTGAAATGTGTTTTGTGTATAAATGCCTCAATATGTAGAATTAAAACTCAAAATGGGGTCTTGTAAATTAAATAGAAATTTTATCGAAGAAAAAATTACCATGAGCAAGTTTAACTTTAAAAAGACACCTATAAATTTGCTTTTGGCAATTTTTATTTTGTTCTCATTTCCGAATAATGCGTCTGCATTTATAATTACAGAGGATCCAATAGAGGTTTCAGGTACTGTCACAACTTCAGATGGGGTTGCAGCTCCAGGGATTACAGTGGTTCTCAAAAACACCAATTTGGGAACAGTCACCGATTTGGACGGAGCTTACTCACTTGAGGTTCCTGAAGAAAATAGCATATTGAGGTTCTCTTCAGTCGGGTACAAAACGCAAGAAATTGCCGTTGGAAATCGGACGATCATCAATGTGGTAATGGAAGAAGATTTGGTTGGGTTGGATGAAGTTCTGGTGGTGGGGTATGGAACGACAAAAAGAAGTGATTTGACTGGGTCAGTTTCCCGTGTCAGTCCTGAAGAGGTCAATGCTTTTCCAACCTCCAATGTTTTGCAAGCACTTTCCGGTAGATCAGCCGGTGTTCAAATAATTCAAAATAATGGTGCTCCAGGTGGAACTATCAATGTTAGAATCAGAGGGACTAATTCGATTCAAGGTGGTAATGACCCTTTGTATGTAATTGATGGTTTTCCTTTTTCTGGAAATCCTACCAATCTAAACAATGCAGATATAGCGAGTATTGAGGTGCTAAAAGATGCTTCTGCTACGGCCATTTATGGTTCGAGGGGTGCTAATGGTGTAGTTTTGATCACTACAAAAAAAGGTAGGGCAGGACAGTCAACCGTTGAGTTTGAATCAAACTATGGTGTGCAATCTTTGAGAAATAAACTTGACTTGATGAATGGGTCAGAATATGCCACATTACAAAATCTACAAGCAGAGAATGATGGTCAAGCCCCATATTTTACACCCGAACAGATACAAGGCTTTGGACAAGGTTTTGATTGGCAGGATTTGATTTTTCAAAGTGCACCAATCAGAACTACCTCGCTGAATTTTACAGGTGGAAATGATAAAACAACCTATGCAATCGGTGGGAGTCATTTGGGCCAAGAAGGTATAATTAGGGGAAGTGATTATAACAGATATTCGCTCAAATTCAATATCAGCCATACCGTCAATAGCAAAATGAAGTTGGAAATGTCAAACATTTTGACCCGACTGAAAACAGATAGAAGGGATAGTGGAGGTGGAACTCGAGGTAGCTCAATGATCGGAGCGGCGATTTCTGCAGCACCAATATCAAGGCCTTTCAATGAAGATGGTTCTTACACTGTATTGGCTAATGAATACCCATTTATGGCACCAGATATTATCAATCCACTTAATTTTATCAATGAACAAACAAATACAGTTAGGGCAAATGTAATTTTATCAAATGCAGCATTTGTTTATAATCCTATTCCTGAATTGACAATCAGGATTTCAGGAGGAATCGAAAACAGAGATGACAGAACTGACAATTATCAAACTCGAAATTTTTTCAACTCTCCAGGAGTAGCTTCTGTCAGCACTTCACAATTCACAAGTTTACTTAGTGAAAACACAATAAATTACAACAAAACCTTTGCTGATAGACATCAACTTGATGCATTGATTGGATTTACATATCAGGATTTCACGACAACTTTTCTAGCAGCAAATGGTGTGGGTTTTCTTAGTGATAGCTTTGGAAGTAGCAATTTGGGAGCTGCAGAGACTCCAGGGATCCCTTCATCGGGCTATGCAAAATCTGTTTTACTATCTTATCTAGGTCGAGTCAATTACAGTTTTGATAATAAATTACTCTTGACTGCGAGTTTTCGTGCAGATGGCTCCTCAAGATACAGTCCAGGCAATAAATGGGGATTTTTCCCATCTGGAGCTATAGCATGGAGAATTTCAGAGGAAGGATTTCTTCGTGATAATTCAGCCCTTTCGGACTTGAAACTTAGAGCAAGTTGGGGAAAAACAGGGAATCAAGCTATTTCACCATATGCCACACTCAACAGACTTTTTCCAGGAAATACTGTTTTCGGAAATGAACTTTTCACAACACTTTCACCAAGTACAACTTTGCCAGGAAATCTCAGATGGGAAACTACAGAGCAATACAATTTTGGATTGGACTTTGGTTTGTTGAATAACAGGGTCTTTTTGACAGCTGATTATTATATCAAAAACACCACAGATCTCCTAAACACAGTGACTTTGCCGAGCTCTTCGGGATTTACCACAACAATCCAAAATGTAGGCGAAGTGCAAAATAAAGGTTTGGAATTGGGAGTAGATGCGGCAGTTTTAAATGGGAATTTCAAATGGAATATCAATGGCAATATTACTTTTAATAGAAATAAAGTCATTGCACTAAACAATGGTGAATCCATCTTAGGAGCTTTTGTAAATGTTTTGGTGGTTGCTGACAATATCAGTATCCTTCAAGAAGGAAGGCCAATAGGACAATTTTGGGGGTTTCAAGAAGATGGGTACAATGAACAAGGTAGGATTCAATTCAGGGATTTGGATGGTGATGGTGTCATTACAGAAAATGACAAGACTTTTATAGGAGACCCCAATCCAGATTTCTTCTATGGATTGAATTCCAACATGTCCTTCAAAAACTTTGACTTGAATATTTTCTTTCAGGGAGCTTATGGAAATGACATATTCAATATCAGTGCTATCCCAAGTACCATGGATTATGGTCAAGGGCTTAATATGCCTAGGGAAGTTTTGCTTGACAACTGGTCGCCACAAAATCCAAATGCAAAGTACCCAATCATAAGCAGGACAAATTCAGTTAGAATTTCAGATCGATTTGTAGAAGATGGATCATATTTGAGATTGCGGAATATTCAATTGGCATATAATTTCCCAATACAAAATTGTGGTTGGAGAGCTGTAAGTCAAGCCCAACTTTATGTAAGTGGACAAAATCTGCTGACATTCACAAAATATTCATGGTGGGATCCTGAAGTCAATTCCCGGGGTGCTGACACACAAGCTGGAATAGATCATTATAGCTATCCGGTCCCAAAAGTATTAACAGTAGGTGTCAAATTGGGTTTTTAAACCAGTTTCTTTCCAGTCAACATTAATCGAAGAAAATGAAATCATCAAATATATACTCAAAAAATAAAGACATCAACAGACTTCAGTTTAGAACTTGGATGGTGTTAATTCCCTTTATGTTCTTGGCTTCATCCTGTGAAGATCTTTTGGAAGAAAATCCAAGAACTATAGCAGCAGAAAACTTTTACAATACAGAAGAAGAAGTCCGAAGTGCTGTAAATGCCATCTATTCACCTTTGAGAATGGAAATGGCAGAGCAGTTTGCTATCTTGGATACACACACTGATTGGGGATATGGCCGAGGGAGTCGAGCACAATATAATGACTTTGAAGGATTCAATGCAGGAAATATCAATGCCACTACAGTCAGGTGGAATGCCTATTACTTGAGCATCAGAAATGCAAACCTTGTTCTTAGGTACGCTCCCGAAGGAAGTTCCATTTCTGAAGAAGCGCTTGCCAGAAATATTGGTGAAGCGAAATTCCTTAGGGCATTAGCGTATTTTGATTTGGTCAGAAATTGGGGTGGAGTGCCAATGCGTATGGAAACAAACCTTGATCAGCTGGATTTGTCCAAGAGTTCGGAAGAGGAGATTTTTGAATTGATAATTAGTGATTTGACAGATGCTGAGCAAAAGCTTCCTGAGGTGCAACAGCAAATAGGAAGACCTACACAAAATGCAGCAAAGACACTTTTGGCACATGTCTATCTTACCTTAAATCGTTTCGATGAAGCAAGGACAAAAGCCGCGGAAGTTATCAACAGTGAAAGACATTCTCTAGTGAGAGTGACATCAGTAAGGGATTTTCAAGTCAATCTTTTTGGTCCTGACTTGACTACTACTACAGAGGAAATATTTCACCTAAAATATGCTAGGGAAGTAGCTCAAGGAAATTGGCTTCTGTGGATAGTCAATCATCCAAGTACTAACCTTTATAATTTTGGAGGTGCATTTGCACATTATGCTTTGTCCACAGATCCTTTTTATGCGAATTGGCAAGATGGTGATTTAAGAAAAGCATTATGGATTCCAGTAGATTTTGGGATGGGACCCAATACTTTGGTGACCGGAAAATTCATCGATAATCAAGCAATATCTAATCGAGGTGCTGGCAATGATCTTCCGATTTACAGATATTCAGATGTGCTTTTGATGTTTGCAGAAGCTTCAAGCAGAGCTGCAAATTCTCCTACAGAAGAGGCTCTAGATGCATTGAATCAAGTGCAAAGAAGAGCTTACGGTTTGGATCCAAATGTTGCTTCAGATATTGATTTTCAATTAGCTGATTATGATTCGGAATCTTTTTTGGATTTGATCTTGACGGAAAGAGCATATGAATTCCAGTTTGAAGGAAAGCGTTGGCTTGACTTAAAAAGAACAGGAAAAGCGGCTTCAGTAATTCAGGAAGGAAAGGGCAGGACTATTGCAGAAAAGCATTATTTATGGCCTATTCCTTTTGAGGAGCTAAATCTGAATAAAGGACTAGACCCAACAACAGATCAAAATCCAGGTTATTAGTTAATCGAGATACTGAAAAACTAAGTGGGGTTTAAACAAAGCCATACTTCTTTTTGAGAGAAACAGAGATAGTTCGTGCTTTTGAAATAGTATCCTTAACATCAGATAAAAGAGTAGCATGAATTTTACTTTAAATTTCATCTTCTGAGTTCAAGATATGCTATGGTTTCAAGTGATTTATTCTGTGGTTTTGCTGATAATACAAGTTATATTGACGAATAACCTATAATTCTTTTTATTTTTATGATTTAATTTTTGTAAAAAGAAATGCATTTATATATTTGTCGCAAGTTAAAATAATGAAAACAATACAAGCAAAATATTGGTGGTGGCATTTGACTTCTTTTCAAGGGGAAGAACCTAACGCTATTGTCTAAAATGTAACGCTTGTTAATAGATATTTAGGCTTGCTGGTTTCTCCCAGTAAGCCTTTTTTTATGCAAAAAAATCACCAAAAAATTACAGGTAATGACAAAAATCAAACTGAATACCCAGTACAAAAAGCTTTTGGCTGACACCATTACACCTGTGAGTATCTACCTACAAATCAGGGATAGGTTTGCCAATCCCATTTTGTTGGAAAGTTCGGATTATCATGGTCAGGAAAATAGCTACTCTTACATTTGTTTCAATCCTTTGGCGTCGTTTTCTTTTGATGGTACTGTAATCAAAGAAGAGCTTCCTTTGGGAAACAGCTCAAGTTATACTTTGTCTGATGGGAAGAAGCTTATTGATGCGTTGAGGGCTTTTTCGGCTAGATTTGAAGAAAAATCTCTTAACCTGAAATTTATTACCAATGGACTTTTTGGATATATGCAGTACGATACTGTTTCCAGGTTTGAAGATATTGATCTCAAAAATACCAAAGAGTCAAAAATCCCGATGATGCATTATGCTGTTTATCAAAATGTGATCGTAGTGGATCATTTTAAAAACGAAATGCATATTTTGGAGCATCAGGTGGAAGGAGCAGAAAAACCCGATAATATCTCCCAACTTGAGACAATCCTCAACAATAAAAACATTCCTTCATATTCATTTAAGTTGGAAGGTGAAGAAGTATCAAATTATACAGACTCTGAGTTCTTGGATATTTTGAAGAAAGGTCAAGAGCATTGTTTTAGGGGTGACGTTTTTCAAATCGTAATTTCCAGAAATTATACCACCAAATTCAAAGGAGATGAATTCAACGTTTACCGAGCACTACGCTCAGTAAATCCATCACCATATTTATTCTATTTTGATTATGGATCCTACAAAGTATTCGGGTCATCACCAGAAGCACAGATAGTAGTCAAAAATAATGTAGCCACCATTTTCCCAATTGCTGGAACTTTCAAAAGAACGGGTAATGATCAAGCAGACGCAGAATTGGCGCTCAAGCTATATGATGATCCCAAAGAAAATTCAGAGCATGTGATGTTGGTCGATTTGGCAAGAAATGATTTGAGCAGATCTTCTGTAAAAGTAAAAGTTGAAGTGTTCAAAGAAATTCAATATTATTCCCATGTGATTCACTTAGTTTCCAAGGTGACAGGGCAATTGCCAAAAGATGCCAATCCATTACAGCTTGTAGCGGATACCTTTCCGGCAGGAACACTCTCAGGTGCACCAAAGTACAGGGCAATGGAATTGATAGATGAATTGGAAAATACATCCCGAAAATTCTATGGCGGAGCCATTGGGTTTCTAGGTTTCAATGGGGATTTCAACCATGCGATATTGATCAGATCCTTTGTATCAGAAAACAACCAACTCCGATTCCAAGCAGGAGCAGGCGTTGTAGCCAAATCATCCATTGCCTCCGAGCTCCAAGAAGTCACCAACAAACTCGAAGCCCTCCGAGTCGCTCTAAAAGCCGCGGAGACTATTTAGGGATTGTAAGATCTTGTCCGCCGTGGCGGATTGTAAGATTGAAGCAAATTTAAAGGTTGAAACGTTTGAAAGTTGTAAGGTTGTTGGGAATCATTGAATTGTGAGCTAGAGAGATCTAATGTTGTTGGTTCGTTAAAAAAAAGAAAAGTTATAAAATTGAAAATATTGGGTAATAGTATAATTAGTTTGCAATACGATTTGAATTGAAATGATATGGCAAAGGTTTCGGCATTTGAAGATTTGGAAATATGGAAGGAAGCTGTAAGAATTGCAGTTGAAATATATAGATTGGCTGATTTAAGTCCATTAAGGAATGATTATAAGTCAAGAGATCAAATTATTGGAGCGGCGATTTCAATTTCAAACAATATTGCTGAAGGATTTGAATACAACAATAATAAAGTGTTTGTCAAATACCTACACTATGCAAAAGGATCAGCTGGAGAAGTTAGAAGCCAACTTGCAATCTTGGTTGCAGCGGGTAGAGTAAACAATCAAGATTATGAAAAACTAAAAATGGATTTGTTCACCCTTTCTAGTAAAATAAAATCATTCATAAATTACCTCAATACATACAATCAAAAGAATAACAAATAATAGAAAAACACTTTAATTGCTTAGCACTAATATCATAAATATTTGTAATCAAAATAATCAACCTAAGAGCCTAACCTTAAAACCTTCCAACCCTAATCAAATCTTAAGAAACTAAAATAACTTAGAATTGATATCATAAATAATTGCAATCAAAATAATCAATCTCAGAGCCTAACCTTAGAACCTTATAACCTTCCAACTTTCCAACTCTATCACCCTCTCAAAACTCTAACTATATGAAAATACTTGTCCTTGATAATTACGATTCGTTTACTTATAACTTGGTGTATATCATCCGTGAACTTGGTTTTGGTGATCAGATGGATATATTCCGTAATGATAAAATCAGTGTGGAGGAGATTGAGAAATATGATAAAATCCTGCTCTCTCCTGGTCCTGGAATTCCTTCTGAAGCGGGAATTATGCCCGAATTAATTAAGAAATATGCGAGTTATAAAGATATTCTTGGAGTTTGCCTAGGACATCAGGCTATTGGCGAAGCTTTTGGTGGAGGCTTGATCAACTTATCTGAAGTGGTTCATGGCTTGGCTTCGGAAGTTTCTGTAGAAAATGATCCATTATTCAAGGATCTGCCAAAGAAATTCAATATTGGCAGGTATCATTCTTGGGTGATAGATGAACAGACTCTGAGTCCTGAACTTGATGTGATCGCACGTACACCTGACAATCAAATCATGGCTGTAAGACATAAAAAATACAATGTTAAAGGGCTACAATTCCATCCAGAATCTGTTCTTACAGAACATGGGGTAGCAATGATGAAGAATTGGCTAGGTTGAGGAGAAGCGAGAGATTAGATGCTTGAATTAAGATGTGATAATTGAGACATGAGACATTAGAAATCAGACATGAAACATGAGATTTGAGACAAAGGTATCTTGCCCTGAAGAGCCAGTTCCGATAATTTCGGGAGGCACTTGACACAAACATTGGGTTGAAACCCAATGCAATGGTAAATGTCTGATTCACTTTTGCTCTGGCGGGGCAATTGAATAACTGAAGAGAATAAAGAAAAATAAAAAAAAGTGTCAACTAATTTCAGTACCTGACAAATCCTCCACGGATGACAAGTTCTTCCAACTTTAAATTCTTCCAATTCCTAAAACCTTCTAACTATATAAAAATGAAAGAAATACTTAACCACTTAATAGAGCATCGGACATTGAGTAAAGAACAGGCAAAAGAAGTTCTGTTAAAAATCACTTCCGGTGAATACAACCAAAGCCAGATAGCAGCATTTTTGACAGTTTATATGATGCGATCCGTAACTGTGGATGAACTTGGTGGTTTTAGGGAAGCGATGCTAGACCAATGCGTTCCGGTAGAAATAGCCGAGTACGATGCCATGGATCTTTGCGGAACAGGAGGAGATGGGAAAGATACTTTCAACATTTCCACTTTGGCTTCATTTATTGTAGCAGGAGCTGGGCAGAATGTCGCCAAACATGGAAATACCGGCGTATCTTCCATTTGTGGATCATCAAATCTGCTTCAAAGCTTCGGTTATGAATTTACCAATGATGTCGATAAAATCAAGAAAAGCCTAGATGAAGCTGGGATTTGCTTCCTTCACGCACCGCTTTTTCACCCTGCAATGAAAAATGTAGGACCAATTAGAAAAGATCTAGGTGTCAAAACATTTTTCAACATGCTCGGGCCAATGGTAAACCCAAGTTTCCCAAAAAAGCAATTAGTTGGAGTATTTAGTTTAGAATTGGCGAGGCTTTATGCATATCTTTATCAAAATCAGGAAGGAAGTTTCAGTATTCTTCACGCATTAGACGGATATGATGAAATTTCCCTTACAGGGGACTTCAAGATGATTTCTCAGGAAGGTGAGAAACTCTTCGGTCCAGCTGATATCAATTTGCCAATCCTTGAAGCGGAAAGTATAAGAGGTGGAGAGACCATCTTAGAATCTGCAGAAATATTTGATTCTATCCTGAAAGGAAAAGGTACAAACGCCCAAAACTCAGTTGTTATTGCGAATGCTGCAGCTGCATTACACACAGCAGATGTATCCTTACCATTTGCCGATGCGGTCGAAAAAGCCACAGCATCCTTGCTCTCGGGAAAAGCACTTGAAAAGTTCAATGCTTTGGTCAATCCCAAAAAACTCATTTCATTTGCCTAATTAGTTAAACATGAATATTTTAGATAAGATAATTGCATTCAAAAAAACAGAAGTTGCAGAGAGAAGCAGTATAGTTCCTGTAAAATTATTGGAAAAGAGTATCTATTTTGAATCTGCTGTAGTTTCGATGAAAGACTATATTTCCGATCCTGAAAAAACGGGGATCATTGCTGAATTTAAAAGGAAATCTCCGTCAAAAGGAGATATCAATCCGAGTGCATCAGTAGAGACTACAAGCATTGGGTATATGCAAGCAGGAGCTTCGGCCTTGTCTATTTTGACAGATCAAGAATTCTTTGGGGGAAAAAATGAAGATTTGGTTACAGCCAGAAGATTCAACTTTTGCCCACTGTTAAGAAAGGATTTCATCATTGAAGAATATCAAATCATAGAAGCTAAATCAATAGGTGCTGACTGCATCTTGCTGATTGCAGCAGCTTTGGAGCCTGCAAGACTAAAAGAATTAGCAAAGTTTGCGAAATCACTTGGTCTGGAAGTTTTGATGGAAGTGCATGATGGAGAAGAACTTGCTCTGTCAGTCAATGAATACCTTGACCTTGTAGGGGTAAACAATCGCAGCTTGAAGACATTTGATGTTTCATTACAAACTTCCTATGATCTAGTAGATAGAATTCCAAATGAATTTGTAAAGATTTCTGAAAGTGGAATTTCAAGACCAGATACTTTGGTTAGCTTGAAACAAGTGGGTTTTGAAGGGTTTTTGATAGGTGAAAATTTCATGAAATCCAGCCGACCACATCAAGCAGCTTATAATTTCATGAACGAATACAGAGAATTGTTGGGTGCAGCAATGGGACAAACGACAGAGAAATGAAGCTGAAAGTTTGTGGAATGCGGTCTGAAGAGAATATCAGGGAGTTGATAGCCCAAATCAATCCAGATTGGATGGGTTTGATATTTTATCCCAAATCACCAAGATTCGTACCGCAAAATTTAGCAGATTCCATTGTTGATTTGCCAATTAAGAAAGTTGGTGTATTTGTCAATGCTAGTTTGGATGAAATCAAAACATCCATTAGAGACTTTGGAATTCAGATCATACAGCTTCATGGAGAAGAGTCCCTAGAATTCACCAAGTTGGTAAAAGAAGATACAGGCCTGGAAATATTCAAAGTATTTTCGATCAAAGATGATATCGACTGGAAAACCTTGGAAGTATTTGTTCCTTTTGTTGATTATTTCCTGTTTGATACGTTTACCAAAGGGTATGGAGGAAGTGGAAAGACATTTGATTGGGAGGTTTTGAAAAATTATCCCTTCGAGAAGCCATTTCTTTTGAGTGGAGGATTGAGTATCGAAAACATTCCCGATATACAAAAGCTTAAATTAGAGATTCCTCAACTCCTAGGTCTGGATATCAATTCAAAATTCGAAATCGATCCAGCATTGAAGGAAATTGGGAAAATTAGGGAGTTTAAGGAAAGAATTTCAAGTGTGGTTTGAGAAACGAGAGACTAGATGCGAGAGATAAGATACTAGATTCGAGTCACCTCGACGACAGTAGAGGTCTCGTCCCTATTTGAAACTGGAAAGTTAAAATTGAAGTAGGGGTGTGAAATTCAGTATGAGATTTCTCCTTTTAGTCGAAATGACTTGCCTATAAAACGAGAGGTTAAGTATAAAAAAAGTGTCAAGTATTTTCAGGACCTGACAAAAGCTTGCCTCGGTGAATATCGAGGATACAAGAGTCAAGACAGAAATTACATTCCGGATTGCCCTGAAATGCCTGTCCCGTAAATCGGGAGGCATTTGATCTTAACATCGGGTCATGACCCGATGTTAAATAATGATTCGATTATAGCAAATTATAACACCGATCATAAATTATAAAAAAATGATTAAAGTTGACGAAAAAGGATTTTATGGGAAGTTTGGAGGAGCATATATCCCTGAGATGTTGCATCCAAACATTGAGGAGTTGAGAGACAACTATGAGCAAATAGTTGCTACAAGTGAATTTCAGGAAGAATTTCAATCTCTATTGAGGGATTTTGTAGGCAGGCCTACACCGCTTTATTTTGCGAAGCGGATGTCGGAAAAATATGGAGCAAAGATCTATTTCAAAAGAGAAGATTTATGCCATACAGGTGCACACAAAGTCAACAATACCGTTGGACAAATCATCTTAGCCAAAAAACTCGGCAAAAAAAGGATCATTGCTGAAACAGGTGCTGGTCAGCATGGTGTAGCTACGGCCACAGTTTGTGCCTTGATGGGGATGGATTGTACGATTTACATGGGTGCATTGGATATCCAAAGACAACGTCCCAATGTGGAAAGAATGAAGATCCTCGGTGCCAAAGTAGTACCAGCGACTTCTGGAAGTCAGACGCTCAAGGATGCAACCAACGAGGCAATGCGCCAATGGATCAACAATCCGGTGGATACGCATTACATTATCGGATCAGTGGTTGGACCACATCCATATCCGGAAATGGTAGCCAGATTTCAATCTGTGATATCCGAAGAGATCAAAAAGCAATTGTTGGAAAAAGAAGGGACAGAAAATCCAGATATCGTCATCGCATGTGTAGGTGGAGGAAGTAATGCTGCAGGAGCATTTTACCATTACTATAATGTGCCCGAAGTTAGGCTCATTGCCGCAGAAGCAGCAGGTTTGGGGATTAGTTCTGGTAAATCAGCAGCCACTACAGCGCTAGGTACTTCGGGGATTTTGCATGGTAGCAAAACACTCTTGATGCAGACAGAGGATGGCCAAGTGATAGAACCACATTCCATCTCAGCAGGCTTGGATTATCCTGGGATAGGGCCGGTTCATGCGCACTTGTTTGATATTGGAAGGGGAGAATTTGTAGCAGTAGAAGATGAAGATGCCATGAAGGCTGGAATCGAGCTAAGTAGAATGGAAGGAATCATCCCAGCCATAGAAACTGCCCACGCCATTCATGCTTTGAACATGATAACGTACAAAAAAGACGATATTATTGTCATCAACCTTTCTGGACGTGGAGATAAAGACTTAGATACCTATATCAAGTGGGGAGGGTATTGAAGGAGAAATGGTTTAAGGATGAAGTTGGAGGAATAAAGGATGATATCAATTAATAACTCAATAATCTTTATTTCGCTTTTGCCAATCTTACAATCTTGAAATCTTCCAATCAACTTTCAAACATTAAAACTTTCCAACTAATTTTAAAATCTTAGAATTCCAATGAACCGAATACATACATTATTTCAAAATAAAAAAGAGCGGGCATTGTCCATCTATTTCACTGCTGGATTTCCAGCTTTGGAGGATACTTTGCCAACTATGCAAGCCATTGAAGAAGCAGGTGCTGACATCATAGAGATAGGAGTGCCTTATTCTGATCCCATTGCTGATGGACCGACCATTCAGGACAGTAATATGATTGCCTTGGAAAATGGTATGAGCTTGAAAAAACTTTTTGAGCAAATCAAAGACATGCGTCAAACAGTAAGTATTCCAGTTGTTTTGATGGGTTATCTGAATCCAATAATCCAATATGGTATGGAAGCTTTTTTGCAGAAATGTAAGGAAGTAGGAGTGGACGGTTTGATTCTCCCGGATCTTCCAATGCAGCAATATTTGGATGAATTCAAGGAAATGTTTGATCAGTATGGCTTGAGCAATACCTTTTTGATTTCTCCGCAAACAAGTGAATCTAGAATTCGCGAAATTGATGAAAATTCCAATGGGTTTATATATATGGTTTCCTCACACAGCATCACCGGAGCTAAAACAGGCATTTCAGAAGAACAAATTTCCTATTTCAAACGTGTTCAAGATATGAACTTGAAAAATCCAAGATTGATTGGTTTTGGAATTTCTGATGCAGAGACATTCACCACAGCATCGAAATACGGGAATGGTGCTATTATCGGAAGTGCATTTATCAAAGTAGTCAAAGACAGCAAAAATCTAAATGCTGATATCAAATCATACATTCAGTCAGTTATTCAATAGTTATGATTATACAACTAAAACAAGACATCACCGACATCCAAAAGGACTCCCTTATCGCTGAAGTCAATCAAATAGGATATAAAATCACAGAAGTAAAAACCCAATTGGGGGATTATTTGGTGGGAATAGGGAAGAAAGATTTTGATATCAGAAGAATCGGGAAAAAAGAAGGGATAGAAGATATACACATTGTTTCAGATGAGTACAAGCTGGTTTCCAAAAAATGGAAAGCCAAGCCTACCTCTATTGATTTGGGAAATGGCATTTTCATCAAAGATGGTGACATGGCTGTTATTGCAGGGCCTTGTTCGATAGAGTCTGAGGATCAGATCAGAAAAGTCATCGCTCATTTGAAAGAGAATAACATCAAAATGATGCGTGGAGGTGTATTTAAGCCACGTTCTAGCCCTTATGCGTTTAGAGGTTTGGGGATCGATGGATTGAAATTGTGGTATGATCTTGCCCAAGAAGCAGGAATCAAAATCGTCACAGAGGTAATGCAGGTTTCCCAAATTGAAGAAATGTATCCTTATGTGGACATCTATCAAGTAGGGGCGAGAAACACCCAAAATTTCAACTTGCTTGATGAACTTGGAAAAGTGGATAAAGCGGTAATGATCAAAAGAGGTATTTCAGGTACAATTGAGGAATTATTGCAGTCAGCAGAATATGTTTTTTCAGGAGGAAATGAAAAATTGATACTTTGTGAAAGAGGAATCAGAACTTATGAAAGAGCAAGCAGAAACACTTTGGACTTGAATGCCGTTCCTATTCTGAAAGCAAAATCCCATCTTCCTGTGATCGTAGATCCTTCACATGGAATTGGTATAAGGGCATACGTGCCACAGATGGCTCTTTCTGGAGTAATGTCTGGAGCTGATGGAATTATCTACGAAACGCACGAAATTCCCGAAAAAGCATATTCTGATGGTCAGCAAACATTGGATTTTGCCCAAAGCTCCCTTTTGGCAGAGCAAATCAGAAAAACCTTTGCTTTGAGAAAGACATTTGCACTTCTTTAGAGAGATGGATTGAATGTCTCGTCTATCTGATTTAAAGATTTGATAAAGTACTGTTTTAATAATAGTTATTAGGTTATCAGTTATCAGTTATCAGTTATCAGTATAGCTCAATTGATTGAAATTGAATGGCTTTTTGTAGAAAAAGTGATAATGATAGGAAGTTGATTATTCTTCCCATTCAATTAAATCAGATTGAAGAAATTTATGAAATGCTTAAATTTGGATATTGGTAGGAGGAATGAAAGCAACAAGGTCTGTGCTTAAAAAAACGAAAAAATATAACCCAAATATAATGATGAGTAAACCGAAAGATTGGGTCTTTACAGATCCAAGGCTCCAAAAAATGAAACAAGATTATGCAGCTTACACTGCAGAAGACTTTGAAGTCTGGAAAATCTTGTTTGAAAGACAGATTGTCAACCTCCCAAAAGCAGCTTCTGTTGCTTATCTGGAAGGAATCAAAGAAG
The DNA here is from genome assembly GCF_022549785.1 of Belliella alkalica. Taxonomy (GTDB): domain Bacteria; phylum Bacteroidota; class Bacteroidia; order Cytophagales; family Cyclobacteriaceae; genus Belliella; species Belliella alkalica. Next base: position 2,881 of record NZ_JAKZGO010000006.1, on the reverse strand, counting down.
TGAATTTTACAGCAGATAAGATCGCTAACTTTGAAGATGTAAATAGAAGGTTAGCAGAAAGTACTGGCTGGGAAATACAGGTAGTTCCTGGATTGATAGATGATGATCTGTTTTTCGGACTGATGAACAACAAAAGATTCTGTTCATCCACCTGGCTTCGCAAAATGGAGCAACTAGATTATTTGGAAGAGCCAGACATGTTCCATGACGCCTTTGCCCATATGCCGATGTTGACAAATCAGCCATATGTAGATTTCTTGGAAAATCTAAGTGGATTGGCGCTTAAGCATATTGAAAACAAATGGGCCATTGAAATATTGTCTAGGATTTATTGGTTTACCATTGAATTTGGTCTGATACGTGAAAATGGTGAAGTGAAAATCTATGGTGCAGGCATCTTAAGTTCAGCTGGAGAAACAAAATATAGTCTTTCCGAAGAACCAGCACATTTGGAATATGATGTCAAAAAAATCATGAATACCCCATATTGGAAAGACAAATTCCAAGATAAATACTTCATCATCGAGAGCTACGAGCAGCTTTATCAATCTTTGCCTGAAATAGAAGCCGTACTGGAAGAAATGGTGGCGGAAGAAGCGAAGTGAGAAGTAAAGAAAGAGGCGAGAAATGTGATAGGGTGCCCTGAAAAGCCTGTTCGGCATCCTTATCGGGAGGCATAGAATGGTTATCGGTAATGTAGAGAAAAAAACAGAAAAACTGTCAACTAATTTCAGGATGTGACAATCCTAGCATCAAGAACTAAGATTTAGAAAGGATGTTTTCAAATTGCAAAACATCGAAGGTTTTCACAATAAAGCATGAAAAAGCCCAGAATTTTTAATTTTGGGCTTTTTAATTTTAAAAAGAATCATGATTTAACTAAAAAACATTTAATAATTTTCTTTTTATTTTTATATTTGAGAAATGAAATTTTTCATAATAGGTCTAAATTTTATTAGAAATAAAACAAATTAAAATGATTAAAATTAAATTTTATAAATTATTGGTTTTTTGCTCTTTCGTAACATTTTTAGCTTGTACCGATAAGGATGAATTAGAGCCCGTGATTGAAAATCAAGCAGTTCTAAAAATCGATGGAGATGATTTTAATGTTGTCAACAACAATGTTGTTGCTAATGAGAACTGTGAACATTTATTCGTGAACGTTTCTTATCGAGATGAAAACAAAATAAGGTTTAATCTTAAGTTTGATTTTACCCATGATGGAGATTTACGAAAAGTCTGGTATGACGAGTTGATTTTGCCATTAGGTTCAAATCGAAATATTGATATATTTTTAACCCCAAATTTTGATCCAACTTCAACATTTGAAATTTCAAATTTTTCATATAATAAAGAGACTGGGTCCTTATATTTTAATTTTTCTGGGACTATTTTTTTTGAACGTGACAACACTATTCAAAAGAATGTTTCTGGTGAATTGAATGTTAAATCTGTACTGGATACTGATTGTGGAGTTGCTGAAACTGGGGTATTCTATTCTTCAGATATCTTGAATTTATATACCATTTCAAGTGGAGCTTCAAAAAGCCATGACGATCAATCCCAAAGGCATCAGTATTTTTTAAGTTATGGTTATAGCATAACCTTTAGTCTATCAGGTGACTTGTGGGACTTTCCAATCGATGAAATTGTATTTGGTGAAGATCAAGAATTGGATAGAATTGATTTTAGGAAAGCTATCGGTACCAAGGTCGCCAATCAATCTGGACCACCATATCAAGAATGGAAAGATTTTGAAACCAGTGGAAAAATAATTATTGAAAATCGATACACCGAAATAGGAGAAAAAAGGATCAGTGGAAAGCTAAATCTCTTAGTGAAAGATAAAGGTGAAGTTATTTACAAGCTAGACGGAATTGCATTTAAAACATATAGTTTTGAAGAGTAAGTTTTTTTAATTCATTAGTATTAAATGCTCAAGAGAAATTTTGGGCATTTTTAGGTTATATGGATTTAAGATTTTTAGACTATAAAGTTTATTTTTAATTATGGGAGATTTTCAGCTTCACTTAAAGATTTGAATTTATAAATGAATTTAAATTTAATAAAACCTTAATCAATGAAAACGCTCATTGTATTTTTGCTTTTTAACAGATGTTGATACCATTTTTTTGTTTATGGGATTTAAAACACACAATGTTATTGGCATAATTATCTTTCTAGTATTTTAAGGAAAGTAGTTTTTGAATTTAAATTGACTACATTTATCAAAATGCCTAATTGTTAGGGATTTAATGTTTTGTTCATAGTTTTTTTATTGAGTGAGATGTTTTGTCTGAATCTTTTATTCTGACATATAAAATCACTTAGATTTTATGCTTACTTCATTATAAACAAGAAATATTCATGAAAATATTTATTCAATATATGGTAAGCCTCCGATGTAAGTTGATGGTAAAGTCAGAATTGGAGAAATTAAACATAAAGTATAAGTCTGTAGAACTTGGTGAAGTATTACTCACCAAAGATCTCTCGGAAGCAAAAAGAGAAAAGCTAAAAAAAGGTTTGCATAAATCAGGCTTGGAACTGATGGATGATAAGAGAGCTATGCTCATCGAAAAAATTACAAATGTAATAGTCGAAATGGTCCATTATTCTGACGAATTGCCCCTGTTTTGTGCGATGGGACACCCACTCTAAATTTTCATGATAATAGAGATAAGTTCCTGTTGTTGCTCTGTGGGTTTTAGTGGTATAGTTGTATAAGTTTTTGATTCTGGCAGGAATACTTTTATCTGATACATGTTCTTTGTCAGCTCTATTGCACTTGTTGCAGAAAACTCTGCTTTGGCGATTTTAAGCAGTCGTTCCAGCTCCTTAAAGACTGCATAAGACACAAAGCAGATGCAGATGTGTG
>NZ_JAKZGO010000050.1 GCF_022549785.1 Belliella alkalica | reverse complement strand
TCCGATGATCTTGACCACCAATCCGGTCATTCTGACCACCCCTTCTTTTTGGGTTTTCAGTTACCGTTTTAACGGCAATTAAAGTTATTGTTTTTTTCTCATTGATTCACCTTTTAGCTCTATTCTGTGTGCTGTATGAACGAGTCTGTCAAGAATGGCATCAGCAATGGTACTGTCACCTATAGTTTCGAACCATTTTGTGACAGGAAGCTGTGATACAACTATTGTAGAAGCTCTTCCATGTCTATCTTCAATAATTTCAAGAAGTGCCATTCTAGCCATATCATCTAATTGTTGAATACCGAAGTCATCAAGTAWTAATAAATCTTGTTTTTCAATCCTTGCAACCTCCCTAATATAAGACCCATCAGCCTTAAGCATTTTGAGTTTTGGAAACAGTTTGGTTGTATTGTAGTATTGTGTTTTGACTCCCTGCATACATGCTTGGTTTCCCAATGCTGAGGCAATGTAGCTTTTGCCTGATCCGGTTGCACCTGTTATAAGTATGTTTTCTTTCCGTTTGACAAAGGACATATCTGCAAGTCTGAGCAGTTGCATTTTGTCAAGCCCACGATGAGCGGAGAACTCAAGTTCTTCAACCGTTGCACTATATCTAAACTTGGCCGTTCTGTATAGCCTGTTGATTTTTCTATTCTCCCTTTCTTCCCATTCTGCCTGCAGCAGATGATTTATCAGTTCCTCTGGACTCAGGTCATGATGTTTATTACTGTCCAGAATAGTTTTATAGGCTTCAATCATCCCGTGGAACTTCATTTTGGACATTTGATTTAATGCGATGCTTTGTGTCATGATTTTCTTTTTGTTTGTTTTTGTAATAATTATCTGAAGCTTTTTGAACCCCTTATATTTTCGTGGTGGATTGGTTTTTCTGGTTTTTTATCTATATCAAGGGGTAGTGAATCCATTCCGCTGTTGAGTATTCTGGTAATCACCGAATAATTGTAGGTATTGAAGTGCTTGGCTCTCTTGACGGCATTGATAAGCCTTTCCCTCCCAGCTTTTTTATCATACCCCAATATCCCCAGGCAACTTTTATATGCCTGCTCAGGGTAAGGAAAACTGTCGATGATAACCTGAAGATAATGTTGGACTTCAGGATGAATGCCTTTTGCCCAGTTCAAAAAGTACTCGGGACTCCATTCACTGACGAACCTGTGGGCCGAAGGCATATGGTCCTTTACAGTTGTGTACCCACGTTCCTTATAGCTTCTTTTATGAAAAGCTATCCTCTCCCCATCATAAAACATTGAGACGTAGCTTGCAGAGTACACAACCTTTACCTTTTTGCTTATATACCTGTAGGGTACTGAATAATAGTGATTTTCAGGACTAAGTGATATGTGTGAGGTTTTGGTGACCGTAGCATATTTAAACTGCTTGAGTTCGTACCTTTCCGTTGGCAATGGGCTTAAAGCCTCCTTTTCTTCCTTATCAAAAAGTTCCATTCTTGATTCAGGCCTTTTCTGGAAACGAGTCTTGTTGTGGATATCTAGATAATGTCGGATATCTCTATTCAAAGCTTTGATATCATGATAGACTTTGTTTCTAAGCGGAGCATATATTCTAGAATAAACAATACTAACAGTCTTTTCTACCAAAGACTTGTCTTGCGGCTTTCTACTTCTTGCAGGAAAAACCACACAGCCATAATGGTTGGCAAAGTCAAGAAAATCAGGATTGATTATGGGTTCATACCTATCAGCTTTGGTTACTGCACTTTTAAGATTATCTGGTACAAGTGCCTTGGGAACTCCACCAAAGTAATGGAGAGCGTTTTCAGTAGCAGCAATGAAGTCTTCCTTTCTTTGGGAAGGTATCACTTCAACATAGCTATATTGACTCGCTCCAAGTGTTGCAACATAAACTTCAAGATCATTGACTTCGCCTGTTTCAGGATCTACTATGGATAATTTGTTGCCAGTAAAGTCTATATAAAGCTTGTCGCCGGGTATATGTTCAATCCGCATACTTACAGACAATCCTATACGCCATTGATTAAAGGATTCACAAAACTGGGAATAACTATATCCATCAGGATGCTTTTGGCGGTATTCACCCCATAGGGTCCATCTGTTGACTCCAGTTCTTTTTAACTCTGATTCCACAAAAGGGAAAAATGAAACAAGATCCTGATGTCTTTGATCAGACTTTTGATCTGGGTCGCTAAGTAGGGTTTCGACTTCTTCGTCTGTCTTGGTAAGGAGTTCCTCATAGGTTAAACCTTTTGAATCAATCAGCTGAAGGTACTTTTTAACCGTATTGCGGGAAATACCTAATGTTTTGGAGATTGTCTGTAATGCCATCCCGTTGTCACGGTGACGGATTATCTGTTTGAGATTGCTCATAGTTATCGTTTTTCCTGCCATGCTTTACGGTGTTAGTTTTACCATAAAGCAAACGATAACTGATAAAATAATAGTGGTCAAAAATGTCATTCTGACAATACTGACCACTATAATAAAATGGTCAACATGGTCAGATTGACAGTGGTCAACATCACCGGAATCTTAACCCTAGATTACATTAACCTTCATTTAACGGGGTGGTCAACATCATCAGAAAAAAGTGGTCAACATCACCGGAATAGGTGGTCAAGATGGTTCGGAATATACA
>NZ_JAKZGO010000049.1 GCF_022549785.1 Belliella alkalica | reverse complement strand
TAGCGGTTAGAGAGACCAGCTACACGGTTACGCAGTCAGATGTAGATTCTGGTTCAGTGTTGAACACAGCCTTTGTAAAAGGAGAGAATCCGAACCCAGAAGGAGAAGATCCAGAGGGCGAGACGGAGATTGAGACACCTATAGACAACAATGCAGGCTTGAGCATCAGCAAATCCGACAACGGATCCACTGTAACGCAGGCAGGCGAAGTGATTACATACACGTTGACGGCAAGGAATACAGGTAATGTGACTATAGCAAACGTAACGATTGTGGATCCATTGACAGGCTTTGAAGAGAATGTCGGAACATTGGCACCGGGTCAGGTAGCGGTTAGAGAGACCAGCTACACGGTTACGCAGTCAGATGTAGATTCTGGTTCAGTGTTGAACACAGCCTTTGTAAAAGGAGAGAATCCAAACCCAGAAGGAGAAGATCCTGAGGGCGAGACGGAGATTGAGACACCTATAGACAACAATGCAGGCTTGAGCATCAGCAAATCTGACAACGGATCGACTGTGACGCAGGCAGGCGAAGTGATCACCTACACGTTGACGGCAACGAATACAGGTAATGTGACTATAGCAAACGTAACGATTGTGGATCCATTGACAGGCTTTGAAGAGAATGTTGGAACATTGGCACCGGGTCAGGTAGCGGTTAGAGAGACTAGCTACACGGTTACGCAGTCAGATGTAGATTCGGGCTCAGTGTTGAACACAGCCTTTGTAAAAGGAGAGAATCCAAACCCAGAAGGTGAAGACCCAGAGGGCGAGACGGAGATTGAGACACCTATAGACAACAATGCAGGCTTGAGCATCAGCAAATCCGACAACGGATCCACTGTGACGCAGGCAGGCGAAGTGATCACCTACACGTTGACGGCAACGAATACAGGTAATGTGACGATAGGAAATGTTGTGATCACAGATCCATTGACAGGCTTTGAAGAGAATGTTGGAACATTGGCACCGGGTCAGGTAGYGGTTAGAGAGACTAGCTAYACGGTTACGCAGTCAGATGTAGATTCKGGYTCAGTGTTGAACACAGYCTTTGTAAAAGGAGAGAATCCAAACCCAGAAGGTGAAGATCCWGAGGGCGAGACGGAGATTGAGACACCTATAGACAACAATGCAGGCTTGAGCATTCAAAAATCATTGGTGTCGATTAATGGAAATGTTGGGTTGTCTAACTTTAGTTCACAGGGCGATGTCATAGTGTATGCGATAGCTGTTGAAAACATAGGCAATGTAACTTTAACTGATGTTGTTGTTACAGATGAGTTGACCGGTGATGATTGGATTATAGAATCTATGGAGCCTGGAAATATAAATACCTTTACGGCTACTTATACAGTTACACAATCTGATGTTAATGTTGGAAGTGTGTTGAATGTAGCCTCCGTATCAGGAACAGGACCTGGAGGGGAACCAACAGATCCGGAAACCTCAGAGGTAGTAGTAGTTGGTTCTAATCGATCTATCATTGCAAATGATGATGAATTCGGTGAGTTCAGAGTAGGGTTTGGTGGAATGATAGGAAATATTCTTGATAACGATCTACTTGACGGAGTATTGGTAACTATGGATAATGTAGATTTCGAGTTTACAGAGCTTGATGGTATCATAGGTCTATTGATAAATCCTAATGGGGAGTTGAGTTTGATACCAGGTGTAAATGAAGCAAGGGATTACAGATTACGATATGTCTTAAGGGAAACCTTGAATCCAAGTAATACTGATGATGCATTTGTGACCTTCAGAATTTTGGATGATCAAGTTGATATGGCTGTTACTAAAACCTCTTTTGATGCGGTAATCTTTGAAGGAGACGAGTTTGTATACGAAATTGTAGTATCAAACAACGGAGCAACTGATGCAGAGGATGTTGTAATTACGGATGAACTTCCTGGTGAAGTATCTTATCTAGGTTCAAGCTTTACTGTGAGTAACAATACAATTCAACCTGAGATATCTGTAAATGGTCAACGTCTGATATGGACTGTTTCGAGTTTCCCTGTTGGAGAATCGCTGACAATTAGAGTTCGCGTAAGAGCAGAGGCTCTTTCAGGAACGACGGCTCAAACTATAACCAACCTTGTATCAGTAGTTTCATCAGGTGAGGAAGTTAATCCAGCTGATAATACGGATACTGATGTGAACAGGATCAATCCATTCTTTATACCAAATGTTATCACGCCAAATGAAGATGGTAAAAATGATAGCTTTGAAATAAAAGGACTAGGGAAGTTTGCTTCTAACGAGATCGTGATCTTCAACAGATACGGAGACCATGTATTTGAGCGAAGCGATTATCAAAATGATTGGTCTGCTGAAGGTCTAAGGGCTGGTACATACTATTATGTTTTAATTGGTATAGATGCATCTGGACGCTCTCATGAATTCAAGGGTTGGATTCAGGTAATAAAGGATTAAAAAAAGGGAATCATGAAATGGATTTTTAAAATAGGAACACTGACGATGCTGATGGCCGTGATGGCCATCGGCGGTGTCAAGTCTCAGCAGCTGCCACAGTTCAGCCAGTATATATTCAACGGTTTGCATATCAATCCGGGATATGCTGGATATAAGGGTCAACCGTATATTCAGAGTACATATCGTGATCAGTGGATAGGATTCCCCGGTGCACCGAAGACGTTTACCGTAACGGCTGATTTGAGT
>NZ_JAKZGO010000048.1 GCF_022549785.1 Belliella alkalica | reverse complement strand
GACTGCCACGTCGGTTAACGGCGATGCGGGGGCGACAAGCTTCGGTGCTGTTGGCGATGTGATTGCTTACAGTATAGAGGTGGGCAACGATGGTAATGTTACCTTGACCAATGTTGCGGTTAACGATCCATTGACAGGCCTGAGCGAGACGATAGCAGTATTGGCTCCTGGTGACAGTGAGACCTTTACGACGACCTATACAGTAACACAGGCAGATATCGATGGCGGCAGCGTGCAGAATGTAGCGAGCGCGACGGGCACAGATCCTGACGGCGATCCTACGGATCCTGCGACTGATGAAGAGGAAGTAGACGGTCCTGTCTTGAACCCATCGCTAGTGGTAGTGAAGACAGCCACGTCGGTGAACGGCGATGCGGGAGCGACAAGCTTCAGTGCTGTTGGCGATGTGATCGCGTACAGTATAGAAGTGAGCAACGATGGTAATGTTACCCTGACCAATATAGAGGTAGAAGATCCATTGACAGGTCTGAGCGAGACGATAGCAGAATTGGCTCCTGGTGACAGTGAGACCTTTACGACGAGCTATACAGTAACGCAGGCAGATATCGATGCAGGCAGCGTATTGAACGTAGCAAGTGCTACAGGAACAGATCCTGATGGCGAGCCTACAGACCCTACGACAGATGAAGAGGAAGTAGACGGTCCTGGCTCAAACCCATCACTAGTGGTAGTGAAGACAGCCACGTCGGTTAACGGTGATGCGGGAGCGACAAGCTTCAGTGAGGTAGGCGATGTGATCGCGTACAGTATAGAAGTGAGCAACGATGGTAATGTTACCCTGACCAATATAGAGGTAGAAGATCCATTGACAGGTCTGAGTGAGACGATAGCAGAATTGGCTCCTGGTGACAGTGAGACCTTTACGACGAGCTATACAGTAACGCAGGCAGATATCGATGCAGGCAGCGTATTGAACGTAGCAAGTGCTACAGGTACAGATCCTGATGGCGAGCCTACAGACCCTACGACAGATGAAGAGGAAGTAATTCTTGTTCCTAATGAGATAGAAGCTAATGATGATGACTTCGGTCCGATCAACGGCACAGAAGGCGGAACAGTACCGGGCAATGTATTGGATAACGATACCTTGAACGGAGATCCTGTGAACCCTGATGATGTGATCTTGACACCGATCAATGTAGATCCAAACTCTCCGGTAATGATCAACCCTGATGGCACAGTAACGGTAGCACCGAACACGCCAGCGGGAGAATACGAAGTAGCGTACAGCATCTGTGAGGTGTTGAATCCTGATAACTGTGATACAGCGACAGTAACTGTAACTGTGACAGCACCAGGAATAGAAGCTAATGATGATGACTTCGGTCCGATCAACGGCACAGAAGGCGGAACAGTACCGGGCAATGTATTGGATAACGATACCTTGAACGGAGATCCTGTGAACCCTGATGATGTGATCTTGACACCGATCAATGTAGATCCAAACTCTCCGGTAGTGATCAACCCTGATGGCACAGTAACGGTAGCACCGAACACGCCAGCGGGAGAATACGAAGTAGCGTACAGTATCTGTGAGGTGTTGAATCCTGATAACTGTGATACAGCGACAGTAACTGTAACTGTGACAGCGCCAGGAATAGAAGCTAATGATGATGACTTCGGTCCGATCAACGGCACGACAGGCGGAACAGTACCGGGCAATGTATTGGATAACGATACCTTGAATGTAGATCCTGTGAACCCTGATGATGTGATTTTGACACCGATCAATGTAGATCCAAACTCTCCGGTTGTGATCAACCCTGATGGCACAGTAACGGTAGCACCGAACACGCCAGCGGGAGAATACGAAGTAGCGTACAGCATCTGTGAGGTGTTGAATCCGGGCAACTGTGATACGGCGACAGTAACTGTAACTGTGACAGCGCCAGGAATAGAAGCCAACGACGATAACTTAGGTCCGATCAACGGCACGACAGGTGGTACAGTACCGGGCAATGTATTGGATAACGATACCTTGAATGGAGATCCTGTGAACCCTGATGATGTGATCTTGACACCGATCAATGTAGATCCAAACTCTCCGGTAGTGATCAACCCAGATGGAACGGTTACGGTAGCACCGAACACGCCAGCGGGAGAATACGAAGTAGCGTACAGTATCTGTGAGGTGTTGAATCCGGGCAACTGTGATACGGCGACAGTAACTGTAACTGTGACAGCGCCAGGAATAGAAGCCAACGACGATAACTTAGGTCCGATCAACGGCACGACAGGTGGTACAGTACCGGGCAATGTATTGGATAACGATACCTTGAATGGAGATCCTGTGAACCCTGATGATGTGATTTTGACACCGATCAATGTAGATCCTGACTCTCCGGTAGTGATCAACCCAGATGGAACGGTTACGGTAGCACCGAACACGCCAGCGGGAGACTACGAAGTAGCGTACAGCATCTGTGAGGTGTTGAATCCGGGCAACTGTGATACAGCGACAGTAACCGTAACTGTGACAGCGCCAGCGATAGAAGCCAATGATGATGACTTCGGTCCGATCAACGGCACGACAGGTGGCACAGTACCGGGCAATGTATTGGATAACGATACCTTGAACGGAGATCCTGTGAACCCTGATGATGTGATCTTGACACCGATCAATGTAGATCCTGACTCTCCGGTAGTGATCAACCCAGATGGAACGGTTACGGTAGCACCGAACACGCCAGCGGGAGACTACG
>NZ_JAKZGO010000047.1 GCF_022549785.1 Belliella alkalica | reverse complement strand
CTCCTGGAAGAGGATGGCTCCGTTTTGCTACGAAGATTAAAGGGCTACGCCCCTTAATTTGGATACGCAGGTTATTGATTTTTAAAAAACTGTATGTTTTCTTGCTGAATTTAAAAAAACCAAAAATACTCATAAATACATTTGGGTTACTCTTGGGGGCGTAGCCCACTTTTCTTCGTCAAAAAATTTGTACCGAATGTTGTCTTGAGGGGCATAGCCCTGATTTCTAAAATTACCACGATTTGGAAATTGAATTTTTAAATTAACTACATCATTTGAATACTTATAAAATCTAATCATACCATTCAAATAAATATTTCGAATCATATTCAATTTCAAATTTTTTAAGCATAAGCAAATACTCTTCTTTAAATGTTCTTTTTTTATGATGTTCAGGTTGATTTAAAATGTATTTCACAACATTATCTATATGTGATTTGGCATATGTAAATGCTCCATACCCATTTTGCCATGCAAATTTACCTCGAACATATTTTTTACCATTTAACCATTTAGAAGAAGCTGATTTTACTTGCTCCATTAACTTGGAAGGTGAAACTGATGGATGGATTCCAACTAATACATGTGTATGATCAGGATTACAATATATCGCATAAGGTTTACAGTTTTCTTTATTTATCAGTCCACAGATTACTTTTTCCAATTCATCTCTAAAACATTCTTTAATCAAATTCTCTCGTCCTTTAACTGAAAAAACAAATTGAATGTAGAGTTGTGTGTAAGTATTTGCCATTTTTTAAAATATTTTGGTTTTGTTCTAAAAATTAATTTTGAACCAGAATTAAAAAATTTTTAAAATTACATCAAATATCATTTCATATTTTATAAAATATTGAGGCTAGAATTCAGAGCTAACGCCCCTCGTGGTGTACGAGAATCTCATTTTGCTACGAAGATCGCAGGGCTACGCCCCTATTTGGATGGCAAGATTTTTTGAAAGGATTAAAATGTTTGAGATTTGCCATTTTATAAAAAGTTAGAGGTAAATAAGATAAAATCAATAAGGTTTTAGTTTCAATCCTGAACTCAGATTCTAACCTGTCAATAATTATCCTGCGACTGACCTTTGGGGGTGTAGCCATTATTTCTTAGTAAAAAAATTAATGTTAAATGATACCATCGGGGGCGTAGCCTACTTTTCTTCGTAGAAAAATTTGGTCCGATTGATATCCTGAGGGGCGTAGCCCTGATTTCTGAAATTACCACGATTTGGAAATTGAATTTTTAAATTAACTACATCATTTGAATACTTATAAAATCTAATCATACCATTCAAATAAATATTTCGAATCATATTCAATTTCAAATTTTTTAAGCATAAGCAAATACTCTTCTTTAAATGTTCTTTTTTTATGATGTTCAGGTTGATTTAAAATGTATTTCACAACATTATCTATATGTGATTTGGAATATGTAAATGCTCCATACCCATCTTGCCATGCAAATTTACCTCGAACATATTTTTTACCATTTAACCATTTAGAAGAAGCTGATTTTACTTGCTCCATTAACTTGGAAGGTGAAACTGATGGATGGATTCCAACTAATACATGTGTATGATCAGGATTACAATATATCGCATAAGGTTTACAGTTTTCTTTATTTATCAGTCCACAGATTACTTTTTCCAATTCATCTCTAAAACTTTCTTTAATCAAATTCTCTCGTCCTTTAACTGAAAAAACAAATTGAATATAGAGTTGTGTGTAAGTATTTGCCATTTTTAAAATATTTTGGTTGTGTTCTAAAAATTAATTTTGAACCAGAATTTAAAAATTTTTGAAATTACATCAAATATCATTTCATATTTTATAAAATATTGAGGCTAGAATTCAGGGCTAACGCCCCTCGTGGTGTACGAGAATCTCATTTTACTACGAAGATTGCAGGGCTACGCCCCTTAGTTTGGAAGCGTTGGGTATTGATTTTTAAAAAACTGTGTGCTTTCTTGATGAATTTAAAATAATCAAAAATGCTCATAAATTCATTTGGGTTATTCTTGGGGGCGTAGCCCACTTTTCTTCGTAGAAAAATTTGCACCGATTGATATCCCGAGGGGCATAGCCCTGATTTCTGAAAGAACTACGACTTGAATTGAGATTTCAGGGCTAACGCCCCTCGTGGTGTACGGGAATCTCATTTTACTACGAAGATTGCAGGGCTACGCCCCTATTTGGATGGTAAGATTTTTTGAATGGATGAAGTTAAAGATTCGCCACTTTATGAAAAGTTAGAGGTAAATATGATGAAAGCAATAAGGTTTTAGTTTTAATCCTGAACAAAGATTCTAACCAGTCAATAATTATCCTGTGACTGACCTTTGGGGGTGTAGCCATTATTTCTTCGTAGAAAAATTAATGTTATATGATACCATCGGGGGCATAGCCCACTTTTCTTCGTAGAAAAATTTGCACCGATTGATATCCCGAGGGGCGTAGCCCTGATTTCTGAAAGCATCATGATTTGAATTGAGATTTCAGGGCTAACGCCCCTCCTGGAAGAGGATGGCTCCGTTTTGCTACGAAGATTAAAGGGCTACGCCCCTTAATTTGGATACGCAGGTTATTGATTTTTAAAAAACTGTATGTTTTCTTGCTGAATTTAAAAAAACCAAAAATACTCATAAATACATTTGGGTTACTCTTGGGGGCGTAGCCCACTTTTCTTCGTCAAAAAATTTGTACCGAATGTTGTCTATTTGTACCGAATGTTGTCT
>NZ_JAKZGO010000046.1 GCF_022549785.1 Belliella alkalica | reverse complement strand
TTGGTTCGGGTATTGTTGGCATAAGACACTGAAGTGCCATTCGGAAGCGTACCTGATATTTCAATGGCTTTCTCAGTTCCGTCAAATACATAGGTACCATTCTCGAAAGTGATTCCTGTAATAGTTGCAGGAGTAATTTCCAAATCTGCTGTCAATACCAATGTAGTGTAGTTGGTTCCAGTAATGGTGGCTGTCGCTTGCTGCGTACCCGCATTTGTTCGGGTATTGTTGGCATAAGACACTGAAGTGCCATTCGGAAGTGTGCCTGTGATTTCAATGGTTTTTTCAGATTCGTCAAATACAAAGGATCCGTCTTCGAAAGTGATTCCGGTAATAGTTGCAGGAGTGATTTCCAACTCTGCTGTCAATACCAATTCGGAATAATTATCACCTGAAATCGTTGCTGTTGCTTGCTGTGTTCCAACATTTGTTCTGGTATTGTCGGTATAGGCAACAAAAGTTCCATTTGGAAGCGTACCTCCTATTTCAATGGTTTTTTCAGATTCGTCAAATACAAAAGATCTGTCCTCGAAAGTGATTCCTGTGATTGTGGCTGGGGTGATGGTCAATTCTGCATTTAGAACCAATGTGGTATAATTGGCTCCTGAAATCGTAGCTGTTACCTGTTGGTTTCCGACATTAGTTCTTCCATTGTTTTCATAAGCAACTGAAGTTCCGTTCGGAAGTGTGCCTGTGATTTCAATGGTTTTCTCAGATTCATCGAATATAAAGGATCCGTCTTCGAAAGTGATTCCTGTGATTGTGGCTGGGGTGATTTCCAACTCTGCAGTCAATACCAATTCGGAATAATTATCACCTGAAATCGTTGCTGTTGCTTGCTGTGTTCCAACATTTGTTCTGGTATTGTCGGTATAGGCAACAAAAGTTCCATTTGGAAGCGTACCTCCTATTTCAATGGTTTTTTCAGATTCGTCAAATACAAAAGATCTGTCCTCGAAAGTGATTCCTGCGATTGTGGCTGGGGTGATGGTCAAATCTGCAGTCAATACCAACGTGGTATAATTATCACCTGAAATCGTAGCTGTTGCTTGCTGCGTACCCGCATTTGTTCGGGTATTGTTGGCATAAGACACTGAAGTTCCATTCGGAAGCGTACCTGTGATTTCAATGGTTTTCTCAGTTCCGTCAAATACAAAGGATCCGTCTTCGAAAGTGATCTCTGTGATTGTTGCTGGGGTGATTTCTAACTCTGCTGTCAATACCAACGTGGTATAATTATCACCTGAAATCGTAGCTGTTGCTTGCTGCGTACCCGTATTTGTTCGGGTATTGTCGGTATAGGCAACTGAAGTGCCATTCGGAAGCGTACCTGATATTTCAATGGCTTTCTCAGATTCATCGAATACAAAGGATCCGTCTTCGAAAGTGATTCCTGTAATTGTGGCTGGGGTGATGGTCAATTCTGCATTTAGAACCAATTCTGAATAATTATCACCTGAAATCGTAGCTGTTGCTTGCTGCGTTCCCGCATTTGTTCTGGTATTGTTGGCATAAGACACTGAAGTGCCATTCGGAAGCGTTCCTGATATTTCAATGGTTTTTTCAGATTCATCGAATACAAAGGTTCCATTTTCAAAAGTGATTCCTGTGATTGTTGCAGGAGTGATGGTCAATTCTGCATTTAGAACCAATTCGGAATAATTATCACCTGAAATCGTAGCTGTTGCTTGCTGCGTTCCCGCATTTGTTCTGGTATTGTCGGTATAGGCAACTGAAGTTCCATTCGGAAGTGTACCTGAGATTTCGATGGTTTTTTCTGTTCCATCAAATACAAAGGATCCGTCTTCGAAAGTGATTCCGGTAATAGTTGCAGGAGTGATTTCCAACTCTGCTGTCAATACCAATTCGGAATAATTATCACCTGAAATCGTAGCTGTTACCTGTTGGTTTCCGACATTTGTTCTTCCATTGTTTTCATAGGCAACAAAAGTTCCATTTGGAAGCGTACCTACTATTTCAATGGTTTTTTCAGATTCATCGAATACAAAGGATCCGTCTTCGAAAGTGATTCCTGTGATTGTGGCTGGGGTGATGGTCAATTCTGCATTTAGAACCAATTCTGAATAATTATCACCTGAAATCGTGGCTGTTGCTTGCTGCGTTCCCACATTGGTTCGGGTATTGTTGGCGTAAGCAACTGAAGCTCCATTCGGAAGCGTGCCTGATATTTCGATGGTTTTTTCTGTTCCATCAAATACAAAAGATCCGTCTTCGAAAGTGATTCCTGTGATTGTTGCAGGAGTAATTTCCAACTCTGCTGTCAATACCAATTCGGAATAATTATCACCTGAAATCGTAGCTGTTGCTTGCTGCGTGCCCGTATTTGTTCGGGTATTGTTAGCATAGGCAACTGAAGTTCCATTCGGAAGCGTACCTGTGATTTCAATGGTTTTTTCAGATTCATCGAATACAAAGCTTCCATTTTCGAAAGTGATTCCTGTGATTGTGGCTGGGGTGATGGTCAATTCTGCATTTAAAACCAATTCGGAATAATTATCACCTGAAATCGTAGCTGTTACCTGTTGGTTTCCGACATTTGTTCTTCCATTGTTTTCATAGGCAACTGAAGCTCCATTTGGAAGCGTACCTGAAATTTCAATGGCTTTCTCTGATTCATCGAATATAAAGGATCCGTCTTCGAAAGTGATTCCGGTAATAGTTGCAGGAGTGATTTCCAACTCTGCTGTCAATACCAATGTGGTGTAGTTGGCTCCAGTAATGGTAGCTGTTGCTTGCT
>NZ_JAKZGO010000045.1 GCF_022549785.1 Belliella alkalica | reverse complement strand
GCTCAAATTATTTGATTAGCGGGTTTTTTATGTTTTAAAAGAATTTTTTAACATAAATCAATCTTAGTATTTGATACATTATTAAGGCAAACAATAATGCTCAGGATTACATTGACCAAACAAGTACTTTTGGAAAGCCTGAAATCAAAACTGGCAGAGTCAGCAATTATGGCGATTACTTTCCACTATGGAAAAAGTCAAAGCTTATAGAAAAACAAGCCACATTTCTAGTAGCGCCATATCACAGGTGGATGAATAGGGAATACGGAGATCAGAATTATATTCGTAGATTGGTATTCGAGTATGGTACAGAAGGTGAATTAATCAGAGCTGGAGTCATAGAACTTGTTTCAGGAACTCTTAGCCTCAGGCATCTAGCCGAAAGACATGAAGCCGTCATAGATCAATACCTCATAGGAAACCCCTCTGAAGAAATCGGCATAATCTGGTCCGATATCAACATGAATGAATTGGAAGCAATGGCAGAAATTGGTTATGAAGTAGGTATTAGCTCAGATAGCAAAGCTTCCGCTCGATTAGCAGATGCGAATTGTACTTATTATTTCTATGTATTGACTGATCAGGCTACGGGCATGATCATCTCCGCTACTTTTCTTTACAAAGAGTGTCCACTACCAAACTTCTCAGACATCACCCCATGTGACAATGGTGGTTTGAGATTATCTTGGGATCCAGATAACGAAGGTGATTATCTTCCCTGTCCTGATCTGGATGATGGCATAGGTGGAGAAACTCCTACACTAGAAGACTGTGAATTTCTGCAAATGATGGGATATGATGTGGAGTGTGTTATTGAAGAGGAAAATCCTTTAAACAAGCCATTGGCACTTTTTGCAGACATTCCATGCGAAGTAATCCAAGAATGGTTAGCGACTGCTACCTATGAGGTGAAACAACCTGAAATAAATAAATTAAATACGATAGTATCAAACATTCCTTATGGCACCGGAACATCAGGGGCAATATTCAATATGCAAGATATAGCCAGGTTACAATCAATCAATAATGCTCATAGCACAGTGGTAAATATGGATTATTTACCTATTACAATTAACCAATTACCTACTATAAATGGACAGCAAATGACTCCTGACACCTTCTTGAACTATATTAGAACCAATATCAATCATTTTGTAGATAATAGTGAGGCTACATTTACTCCTTATAATCATTTTGGTATTAATGATAATGAATTGTGGAATTCTTCGAATCCAACAGGCGCTGTTATAAGTATAGATATCTGGGGTCCTGATAATGGCTCTGTGATTACCTCTTACAGTAACCAAGATCAGTGGACATTTTCAACGATCTACGACCCAAAGAATTTTGAACACCCTGTAAGTGGAAATCGAGACTTTGGATATGTGGAAAATTCAAATGGATCATATACTTTCTACACAAGGGGAGTTGATCGGTTTACACATGGGATTGGTACTTTGGCAGAATATATGAGTGAGCTAACCAATACAACTTATTTCTCACCATTTGCACATGCTGATGCTTTATGGGAATCTTTTCAAAGTGGTATTAGCTTATTTGTAAACCAGAATAGTGGTTCGGCAACAATTATTGAGGCACAGATAAATAGACCTGACTGGCAAAATTTATTGGATGTAATAAATGGCGTAAAACCACTTAGTACCTTAAGCAGCGACTGTGATGATTAGAAGAATAATTATTAATTTAATACTTACCTACTTGTTTATTCCTCTAACTATTATTGGGCGAACATACTATCAATTTGAATATGGAGAAGGAATCAAATACTATCGGGGAGATTTTGAAAGCTATCTTTTAAATAGGTCTGTTGGCCCTATATTGATAATAAGTACGCTATATCTACTTTTTCTCTTTATTCATAATGCGATTGTCCTTCATTACAGTGAAAAAGGGGGGAATTTTGGTTTGTTAAAAAAAATAGGGATCCTATGGTTAATTCACTTAATGTTCCTATTGTTAATAGGTTCCTTTAACAATATATGGGTGAATCCACTTTGGAGTAATTGGGTGTATTTGCCTATCACTTTGCTACCAAGCATCATCTTTGCTACAGCAATTCATATATTGGTTGACCTACCAGATATTAGGAAACTAAAGTAAAAGCAAATAAACATAGAAGGTTCAATTTTAAACAAGGTTAATTCTTAATCACATTAAAAGAGTTGCATAATGGTAATCCATATCGATGTAAAACAAGAAGAAAATGAATTGGTGTTGAAATTTAAACATTTTGCAAGTTCTATAAATAAAATCGTACCAGACCACAAATCTGCAGCTCCATCTATTTGGGGACTAAAATGAGTAGAACACTAAAACCTATATTCAAAAACCCATTAATCAGAATTGATTGAGGAGTTTTATATTCTTTTACAAGGATAGTTGATACAGATAAAATACAAATAAGTTCTTGACTACTATTGTTGATCTAATATATATTAAGTTTCACCTTTTCCAACAATTCACTAGATCTAGCAAGATTAACCCCAGAAAACACCTCCTAGCAGTTGTTTTTTTATTTGAAATTATTTGACTAATATTAGAAAACTAAAATATATAATATGAAACTAACATTTACCCCCCCCCCTCCAATTATGAACTTGGTAGGCTAGTAGTCAAGGGGCACTTCCTTTTGTTGTTTGTACTTGTATTTGCGGGCTGTGTGCAAGAGGAAGATGTAGTGAAACAACCACAGCAGAAGCTCTCTCAAAAGGAACTCCTAGCCAAAGCCAAAGATTATTATGACCTGAATAGTACTTTTGGAAAGCCTGAAAGCAAAACTGGCAGAGTCAGCAATTATGGCGATTACTTTCCTGTATGGGAAAAGTGT
>NZ_JAKZGO010000044.1 GCF_022549785.1 Belliella alkalica | reverse complement strand
ACACCCCTGTTCACCAAGTACTTCATCACAACTTCCGATCTTCGCTCTGACAGGGACTTGTTGTACTCCTCGCTTCCACGCTGATCGGTATGACCCTCGATATACAGGTTCAAGTTCGGCATACGTCGCATCATGATCGCAGTACGCTCCAACTCCTTCATATGGACTGGTCTGATAAACGACTTGTCAAAATCAAAATATACGATAGGGATCGCTATCAACTCCTTCTGCAGCTCCTCAAAGATACCCATCGCATCACAGATATCCTTTTCCATAAACTCCTGTGGCAAGTCGTACTGCTTGTTCGGGTCAGGGAAGGCCTCCAAAACCAGCTCCGACCTTCTGTTCAGCTGATGCTCCCACTCAGGACACGGAACGCCATCCCCACAGTCATTGGTCAACTTCTCCTCGCCAAACCAATCTTCACTTACCCTTTCCTTTCCTATACCGTACTTCTCCAAATATGCAATCACTGCATCAGCTCGCCGCTTACTCAATGCCTCGTTGTAGTCATGACTTGCCCTGGAATCCGTGTGGGAGGACACCTTCAAGTCAAGAAAATCATACTTGTTCATCAACTCTCCTATCCTATCCAATACCGGCTCCTCGGTAAGCCTGATGAAATGCTTGTCCAAATCGTAATAAACTATATCCACATACACCGGCATCTGATACGGAATCTCAGCCAGCCTATACGTCCGCTCCAAGGTCTCCCCCTCCAACCCCACTGTACTCAGGCTATTGTCATAAATACTGAAATATCCTCGYTTGCTGATATTTATCTCGTAATTGCTATCCAAGGAAAGGTCTGCCTTCAACTCTCCCTTAGGATCTTCAGCCAATYCTACCTTCTCCTTCTTAYCCAAATCTGTCAACACCGCTTCAAAGCCCGCAGCAAACAGCTCTCCATCACAGTCTAYAACACGTGCCAATAGACGCTTGCGCAATTCCATGATGCTATAAATATCATCCAATCCCATACCTCCATCCCTGTCGCTGCTCAAATAGGGCTTCCCTTCAGGGGATATGCCATACGCAAAATCATCCCTGTTCGAATTATACGGCAAGCCCATATTCTCTACTCCACTGAAATTGCCAGACCTGTGGGATGACCRGAAAATATCCAAMCCYCCCATACCCGCATGGCCGTTGCTCGAAAAGTAAAAACTATCYCCCGATATATGGGGATGGCTTTCGTTCTTGGATGTATTGATCTGCGAACCAAGGTTCACTGGCTCCCCAAAATTCATCYCTTCATCGAATTCAATATAATACAGATCAAACCCTCCATAACCTCCAGGCATATCAGAACTGAAGTATAGGCGYCTGTTTGAAACATCCACAAAAGGATGCATCACCCCATAGTTCACCGCATCGTTGATGGCCAATGAAACATGCTCCGTCAGGTTACCCAAGCTATCAACTCTACTGTAAAAAATCTCCGCTCCTACCGCAAAACTCCTGTTCTTCCTGTCCTTCGTGATCTTGCGGGTAACCGTGYAAAACATAAGCCCTTTTTCATCATAAAAACTCGCATCCGAAAAATGCAACACCTCTTCATTCCCCGAATCTATCGACGTAAGCACACCACTGCTATCCTTCTTGTATAGCCTGAAAAAGGTCCTGTCATTGAAATCATAACGGTCATCGCTGTATATATTGTTCAAATCGGGACGGATCAAGGCTTTCTTGCCCGGAATCACATCTCCCCTATCTGTRGCAAAATACATATTCCCTTTTCCATCAAAGGAACTGCCAAAGTCTGACCCGCTGCTGTTTACCCCTTCTACSGGWATCAGGGTGATCCCTCCCGGATTCTTGTATAGCATTTCCATATACGCAAAATCGATCTCCGGAAAGTCCGACTCTTTGTATCCACTTCCCGACAACAGATCACCCAGTGATAGTTCGCCGCCTTGATACAGATATGCCGACTTGATATACTCCAGATAATCCAACCTATYMGACTCTTCAAAGCCTACCGTAACCGACCACCACTCAAGGGATTTTGAATAATCCCTGACCTCCCTGTACGATTCGGCTATACGCTTGGCTGTTCCGTATCGCTCTCGCTTTTCAAACGCCCGCTCGTACTCCTCGGCCGCATGGCGGTAGTTCTCCAATTCAWACTGCTTGTCAGCATACCTCAGTATGTAGTTCTGACCACTCACTTGGGYGGTCAACAACAGCAGCAGCAGCAGAAAAAAACAAATTCTTGTGTATAATATCCTCATATCTTAAAACCATCTTGGGTTGCGCATCTTAACATTTCTTGAAGGTATGTAATAACCTACAGATATCTCGTGCGAATTATTCTTGAAATCACTCAAAACATTTATATTGTGGTCATACGCATATCCCAAACGAAGATTGGGAGTCGCAAATATCTCCATGATCATCGCTACGGCATTGCGCTGGTTCAGGTTGTCCTGTAGGTGGTCCATACCAAACTGTACATTCGACCTGTAGGATCCCCCAAGCCAAAGACGCTCATTGAACAGAAACATCGCATTCAGATCATAACTCGTTGGTGCTCCCTTCACTTCCTTGATCAAAAAACTGGGCTTGAAATCCACAACCCCACCCAAAGGCAACAATATCCCGGCCGTCAAATAGTAATGGAAATCATGGAATGCAAGCGATATATCCTCCCTCCTTAGGGAGCCCCTCCCTATCAAATTAAACGTACTAAAACCAGCATAAAACCTATCCGTATGGAAAAACAAACCCGCATTCATGTTCGGTGTGAACAAGTTGACCCTGCCCTCGGGAAGATTCATGTCATCACGCTCAATGGGGTCTAGCATACTCCCGTCTATGGCATACTCGCTCGCCCCTGCACTCACACCCAGGCCAAGAAAACTCTTCCGGCCGGTCTGGATCCTATAGGCATACGTCAACATCCCTACATTCGTCGTCACCGGGCCAAGACGGTCACTCATCAACGATATGCCAAAACCCATAGTCTCCTCGTTCGCACTCAAATCAGCCGTTACGGTAAACGTCTTCGGTGCACCGGGGAATCCTATCCACTGATCACGA
>NZ_JAKZGO010000043.1 GCF_022549785.1 Belliella alkalica | reverse complement strand
ACTGTGACAGAACCATCGTTCCAACCTTGACAAATGTAAGTGATGACCCTGACTGTGAAGGCACGAAAGTTTATACCTACACGTATACAGACTGTGCCGGAGAAGAGTACACCTGGACATATACCTACACGATAGAGACACCTGTGGTGACAATGCCATTGAACGGTTCAGCTACTGTAGCCTGTGCGGATGATGCGGTAGAACCGACAGCGCCAGAGGTTACAGACAACTGTGACAGAACCATCGTTCCAACTTTGACGAGTGTAAGTGATGACCCTGCCTGTGAGGGTACGAAAGTTTATACCTACACTTATACAGACTGTGCCGGAGAAGAGTATACCTGGACCTTTACCTACACGATCGAAGCGCCTGTGGTAACGATACCAACCAATGGCTCAGCAACCGTATCCTGTGTGGATGATGCGGTAGAACCGACAGCGCCAGAGGTTACAGACAACTGTGACAGAACCATCGTTCCAACCTTGACAAGTATAAGTGAAGATCCTGCCTGTGAGGGTACGAAAGTTTATACCTACACGTATACAGACTGTGCCGGAGAAGAGTATACCTGGACCTTTACCTACACGATCGAAGCGCCTGTGGTAACGATACCAACCAATGGCTCAGCAACTGTATCCTGTGTTGAAGATGCGGTAGAACCGACAGCGCCAGAGGTTACGGACAACTGTGGCAGAACCATTGTTCCAACTTTGACGAGTATAAGCGAAGATCCTGCCTGTGAAGGCACGAAAGTTTATACTTACACGTATACAGACTGTGCCGGAGAAGAGTATATCTGGACATATACCTACACGATCGAAGCGCCTGTGGTAACGATACCAACCAACGGCTCAGCAACCGTATCCTGTGTGGATGATGCGGTAGAACCGACAGTGCCAGAGGTTACAGACAACTGTGACAGAACCATCGTTCCAACCTTGACAAGTATAAGTGAAGATCCTGCCTGTGAGGGTACGAAAGTTTATACTTACACGTATACAGACTGTGCCGGAGAAGAGTACACCTGGATATATACCTACACGATAGAGACACCTGTGGTGACAATGCCATTGAACGGTTCAGCAACTGTATCCTGTGTTGAAGATGCGGTAGAACCGACAGCGCCAGAGGTTACGGACAACTGTGGCAGAACCATTGTTCCAACTTTGACGAGTATAAGCGAAGATCCTGCCTGTGAAGGCACGAAAGTTTATACTTACACGTATGAGGATTGTGCAGGTGAAACATACACCTGGACATATACCTACACGATAGAGACACCTGTGGTGACAATGCCGTTGAACGGCTCTGCTACTGTAGCTTGTGTGGATGATGCGGTAGAACTGACAGCGCCAGAGGTTACGGACAACTGTGACAGAACCATCGTTCCAACTTTGACAAGTGTAAGTGAAGATCCTACTTGTGAGGGTACGAAAGTTTATACCTACACGTATAAAGACTGTGCCGGAGAAGAGTACACCTGGACATATACCTACACGATCGAAGATAACATCAGCCCATTTGGAGATGCTCCTGGAGATTTAACTTTGGAATGTGTAGCAGATGTGCCAATTGCTGATATTTCTGTAATAACAAATGTAGCGGATAATTGTAGAGGAGATGTTTTTATAACCGTTGTAGATTCTGACAATGGTGGTAGTGGTTGTTCAGGAGATCCGTTAATTGTGTCAAGGACATTTACATTAACTGATTGTGCTGGCAACTCAACTGATCTGGTTCAGACTATTACAGTAGAGGATACTACAGCACCAGTGTTTGTGGAAGCGCTACCTGTTGATATTACGGTAACATGTGATGTTGTGCCGACAGTTGAAATTCTGACTGCTACCGATAACTGCGGAGAGACTACAGTGACCTTTGTAGAAACTAGAACAGAAGGCGACTGTGTTCAAGGTTATACTATCATAAGAACATGGATAGCCAAAGACGCCTGCGGTAATGAAACAGTTCATGAACAAGTAATTACTGTAATATCTCTCGATATAGATGCCAACGACGATAACTTAGGTCCTATCAACGGCATAGAAGGGGGTACAATCCCAGGTAACGTATTGGATAACGATACCTTGAACGGAGATCCTGTGAACCCTGATGATGTGACCTTGACACCGATCAATGTAGATCCAAACTCTCCGGTAGTGATCAACCCAGATGGCACAGTTACGGTAGCACCGAACACGCCAGCGGGAGACTACGAAGTAGAGTACAGCATCTGTGAGGTGTTGAATCCTGACAACTGTGATACAGCGACAGTAACTGTAACTGTGACAGCTCCTAGGATCATAGCCAATGACGATGATTTAGGTATTCATTCTACAGACTTCGGTGGAGACTTGGGCAACATACTTGCCAATGACCTTCTCAATGGGGTTACAATCGATCCTTCATTGGTAGACTTTGAGATTTTTGAACTTGGAGGTCTGAGCGGGTTGTTGATTGGTCCAGATGGTTCACTTTCTTTGATATCTGGATTGAATCAAGCTGGAAGATATCTGCTACAGTATAGGGTTTGTGAGGTTTTGAACCCTACGAATTGCGATACGGCATATATAACTATTGTTCTTGAGGCTTCTGAAGTTGATCTATCAATTACCAAGACATCAAATGATGTTACTATTTGGGAAGGCGATGAGTTTGAGTATGTGATCACAGTTAGCAATATTGGATTAACTGATGCTACCGATGTAGTGATAATAGATAATCTTCCAAATGGGTTGTCATTTGTAGGAGAATCGAGTGACGGTTCGATTTCAGGCCTTGATGTTAGCTTTAGCATTCAGGGAAATAGGCTGACATGGACTTTACCTAACTTCCCTGCAGGAGCAGTTATAGATATCAGGCTTCAAGTTTACGCCAATTCATTGGTTAATGGCTCTGTGGAAGTACTTACCAATACGGTATCAGTATCCAGTGAAGAACAAGATGTTGACCAGAGCAACAATACGGATACTGATGTGAACAGGATCAATCCATTCTTTATACCAAACGTGATTACACCTGGTGAAGATGGCAAGAACGATCGTTTTGTGATCAAGGGTATAGGCAAGTTTGTGAGCAACAACATAGTTATTTTCAACAGATACGGAGACCATGTATATG
>NZ_JAKZGO010000042.1 GCF_022549785.1 Belliella alkalica | reverse complement strand
TTATTGGCTGCACTTTTCAAATCGCCCATTTTTATTTTAAAGTCATTATCTGCGATAAGTTGTTGTATTTGCTCACAAATATCTGCAGGATCTTCATAATGAACACATTCCACATCATATCCCATTATTTGAAGATAATTACAATCCTCAATATCTAGCCAACACTTACACCTCCATCAAGATCAGGGAAGGATCAGGGCACCTATCAGCACTACCCATTTGGGAGTCCTAGATAAAAAATTGGGGGGTAAATCTTATTTTYATAATATTATATTTTAGTTTTTCAATATTACCCCAAATTTTAATAGAAAAAAATACCTGCTTGTAGGTATTTTTTGAAAGACAATCTAAGAAATGTGCAATGGGTTGAGGAAAAATTAAGTTTTAGAATAATCAAAATATTTTTTTAAGACTTTTCAATAATGGAATAAAAATGGAACTCCTACTTACATCAATAAAGCATATCAAGAACATTATTTTCTCTTTTAAATAAACAAAGCCCCAAGGATTCCTTGGGGCTTTGTTTATACCTTTATATCGGTCCATCGGCTGTCACTCGAACTTCTAAGGCTTTGAATTTATGATCAAGTACAAATCTATTTTTAGAAAGATAATCCTCTTCAAAGATCATATAAATTTTCTGCTTCAACCCAATTTGTTCTAACTCACTCCATTCCATAAAGGTCAATTTCTCTGCAAAGAGAATTGTAGATTCCATTAATTCTTTATTAGTGATGTCGATTTCTTCATGTTTATATTCTGGATGATTAGCACGTCTCGGAGTGTGTTTAATTATAGCTTTATAAACAGGTTCTTTAAAGTAAATCAATGCGCCATATGAAATATCTTTTTTGTCAGAATAAAAGATTTTGGACGAAGAATCTGAATTCTTAGGAAGAATGATAAAGATTCTTTTGATTGCATTTTCAGTGTTTTCTTGAGATTGGTATCCCAAAAAAACATATATAATGATTATGAGTATATATTTCATCGCTTATTTACATTCTTTCAATCCACTTTGAGCATTACTTATGTCTTGTGTGATCCTATCTATTGGAGCAACTGGAAGCGTTGGCGGATTAGCTTCTACAAGTTGCATCAAATTGTAAGAAATAGTTCCTTGAAGTCCGTCCCACGCAACTGATTCGTAAAAACTTTCCGGAATACCATTTGAGTAATAGGTGGTTTTAAACAAATTGTAACCTTCTGGATCTAACATCTGATGAACATCTTTTAATATTTCACCCATCTTAGTCGCCCATTCATCAGCCATCAGGTTATGTTGTTGATCAGCTGAGCCTCTGTACATCATTACATAAGTATTGAAGGTCTCTCTAAAATCCAGCTCCTTTTCTGTGGGATTAGTAGTATTGATCGCCCTATATAATTCTGCGTGTACCATCTCATGAACGATAGTCCTAGCTACTTCTAAAGCAGATCTATTCATTTTTATTTTATTGAATGTAATTTCTATTGGCTGATTGGAGCCTCTCCACCATGCTTGGCCATTGGCTGATGCATTTTGTGTTGCTCCTATTTTAAGTACCACATCAAATTCTGTCCCAAGACCTTCAAACCCTGATGCTAGGTCTTTGAACCCATCTATAGACTTCAGCTTTTCATAAATACAATCTGCGGTAGTTCCAATGAAAGTTGAATCCTTTTTGATTTCAAAGAGATCTATAACACACTCCAGATCATACCCCATCATTTGCAGAAATTCACAGTCTTCTATTGTGGTAGGTCCACTATTTACTTTCCTACTTTTTTCTTCAATACCCATGTTGATGGGACTGCGGGGAAAGGATAATTTTCAAGTTTAGTTATCTTTTTATCTAGTCGGCTTTGATAGTTTATAAACTCCAAAACTAAATGATCATCTTCAAATTTTACTGTAAAGTTGACAGGATTTGCATTTTCAAGAATTTTAATACCTCCAGAGATTCCTTTTTCATTAGCTGAAATTATTATAGGAGGGATTCTATTAGGATGATTTTTTATATCATAAATTTCATTAAAATCAAAACTGTTTTTTGAGTTTAAGAATTCAACGAACTTCAAATTATCACATATTAGAATTCCGTCTACAAGCAATTTTATATAACCAAAAACATTAGATTTTTGTGTTTCTAATATATTTACTTTTCTATGTTTTAAAACCACCATAAAATCAATTTTTTCATCCTGATAAAACCAAGCCCCTTCTAAATCTTTCAATTTTTCCGCATTGATGTTAAATTGAGCTTTACTTTGACTAAGTGGTAAAACAATTACGACAATAGTTAATAATATAATTAATGAGTATTTCATGATTAGTTACAGTTTAAGTTTACAATATTTGTTCCCTGATTATTTTTCCTGACCCTATCCCAACTATTAAAGTTTGATAAATTACCCTTGTATAATGAAAGGCCTAAATTTGAAGTGTTTAGGAATTGAAGCAGTCCAATTTCATTTTGCAAAGCAGAATTATCAGGCTTAACATAATTAATATAGATGCTTCTTAATATTTCTAATCCAGAAGATAAATTAGAAAACGTTATTGGGTCAGAAATACTTAGTAGGTAAGTTCCTTCGGAAGTTACTACGCCAAAAACGAAATTTTCAATATTGTTAATCAGATTCTCTTGAACCATTGCTCCTAAAGCAAAAATATCAGATAAAGAAAAAATAGAAAGCATATCGGTTCCTAGGTTATGACTATGGATTAATCCATCAATTGGGGAATTGACTGTTAATCCGTCAAGTGAGCCTGAATTTGGAAGCCCTTGAACATATTCATATCCAAAAGTCCCATCTTCGTATCTGTTCATTTTGTAGCCAATTTCATAATTAAAATTATTGGCTGCACTTTTCAAATCGCCCATTTTYATTTTRAAGTCATTATCTKCGAWAAGTTGTTGTATTTGCTCACAAATATCTGCAGGATCTTCATAATGAACACATTCCACATCATMTCCCATTATTTGAAGATAATTACAATCCTCAATATCTAGCCAACACTTACACCTCCATCAAGATCAGGGARGGATCAGGGCACCTATCAGCACTACCCATTTGGGAGTCCTAGATAAAAAATTGGGGGGGTAAATCTTATTTTCATAATATTATATTTTAGTTTTTCAATATTACCCCAAATTTTAATAGCAAAAAATACCTACTTGTAGGTATTTTTTGAAAGACAATCTAAGAAATGTGCAATGGGTTGAGGAAAAATTAAGTTTTAGAATAATCAAAATATTTTTTTAAGACTTTTCAATAATGGAATAAAAATGGAACTCCTACTTACATCAATAAAGCATATCAAGAACATTATTTTCTCTTTTAA
>NZ_JAKZGO010000041.1 GCF_022549785.1 Belliella alkalica | reverse complement strand
GGATCGGATTCTTTTGGTCCGTCTCCATCTGTTGGGGAATCTACGATTGCTATGTTACTGATGATTGTTCCTGCTTCAAGGGAAGCTTCGGTGGACAATACAAGATTCAGCTCCACACTTGCTCCTGCTGCCAATGTCCCAAGGTTCCAGTTTACTGTACCTGAATCATTTACTCCTCCATTATCAGCTGAAACGAATGCAGTTCCTGCCGGAAGCATATCGCTTACCATTACATCAAGTGCATCACTTGGACCGTTATTGGATATAGTTATCGTGTAACTGATATTTTCACCAGCCAATACAGTAGCGCTTGCCGCCGTTTTGGTGATATTAAGATCTGCTGCAGTCTCTACCGTTACATCCTCTGGATCGGATTCTTTTGGTCCGTCTCCATCTGTTGGAGAGTCTACGATTGCTATGTTGCTGATGATTGTTCCTGCTTCAAGGGAAGCTTCGGTGGACAATACAAGATTCAGTTCCACACTTGCTCCTGCTGCCAAGGTTCCAAGGTTCCAGTTTACTGTACCTGAATCATTCATTCCTCCGTTGTCGGCGGATACAAAACCTGTTCCTGCAGGAAGCATATCGCTTACCATTACATCAAGTGCATCACTTGGACCGTTATTGGATATAGTTATCGTGTAACTGATATTTTCACCAGCCAATACAGTAGCGCTTGCCGCCGTTTTGGTGATATTAAGATCTGCTGCAGTCTCTACCGTTACATCCTCTGGATCGGATTCTTTTGGTCCGTCTCCATCTGTTGGAGAGTCTACGATTGCTATGTTGCTGATGATTGTTCCTGCTTCTAGGGAAGCTTCGGTGGACAATACAAGATTCAGTTCCACACTTGCTCCTGCTGCCAATGTCCCAAGGTTCCAGTTTACTGTACCGGAATCATTTACTCCTCCATTATCAGCTGAAACGAATGCAGTTCCTGCTGGCAACATGTCGCTTACCATCACATCAAGCGCGTCACTTGGACCGTTATTGCTTACTGTTATCGTGTAACTGATATTCTCTCCCGCCAATACAGTAGCGCTTGCCGCGGTTTTGGTGATATTAAGATCTGCTGCMGTCTCTATTTCAACATCTTCAGGATCGGATTCTTTTGGTCCGTCTCCATCTGTTGGAGAGTCTACGATTGCGATGTTGCTGATGACTGTTCCTGCTTCTAGGGAAGCTTCGGTGGACAATACAAGATTCAGCTCCACACTTGCTCCTGCTGCCAATGTCCCAAGGTTCCAGTTTACTGTACCTGAGTTATTCACCCCTCCGTTATCTGCTGAGATGAATGTGGTTCCTGCCGGAAGCATATCGCTTACCATCACATCAAGTGCATCACTTGGACCGTTATTGGATATAGTTATCGTGTAACTGATATTTTCACCAGCCAATACAGTAGCACTTGACGCCGTTTTGGTGATATTAAGATCTGCTGCTGTTTCTACCGTTACATCCTCTGGATCGGATTCTTTTGGTCCGTCTCCATCTGTTGGAGAGTCTACGATTGCTATGTTGCTGATGATTGTTCCTGCTTCTAGGGAAGCTTCGGTGGACAATACAAGATTCAGTTCCACACTTGCTCCTGCTGCCAAGGTTCCAAGGTTCCAGTTTACTGTACCGGAATCATTCATTCCTCCGTTGTCGGCGGATACAAAACCTGTTCCTGCCGGAAGCATATCGCTTACCATTACATCAAGTGCATCACTTGGACCGTTATTGCTTACTGTTATCGTGTAACTGATATTTTCACCAGCCAATACAGTAGCGCTTGCCGCTGTCTTGGTGATATTAAGATCTGCTGCCGTCTCTATTTCAACATCTTCAGGATCGGATTCTTTTGGTCCGTCTGCATCTGTTGGGGAATCTACGATTGCTATGTTGCTGATGATTGTTCCTGCTTCTAGGGAAGCTTCGGTGGACAATACAAGATTCAGCTCCACACTTGCTCCTGCTGCCAATGTCCCAAGATTCCAGTTTACTGTACCTGAATCATTCATTCCTCCGTTGTCGGCGGATACAAAACCTGTTCCTGCCGGAAGCATATCGCTTACCATCACATCAAGCGCGTCACTTGGGCCGTTATTGGATACAGTTATCGTGTAACTGATATTCTCTCCCGCCAATACCGTAGCACTTGCCGCCGTTTTGGTGATATTAAGATCTGCTGCAGTCTCTACCGTTACATCTTCAGGATCGGATTCTTTTGGTCCGTCTCCATCTGTTGGGGAATCTACGATTGCTATGTTGCTGATGATTGTTCCTGCTTCAAGGGAAGCTTCAGTGGACAATACAAGATTCAGCTCCACACTTGCTCCTGCTGCCAAGGTTCCAAGGTTCCAGTTTACTGTACCTGAATCATTCATTCCTCCATTATCGGCTGAGACGAATGCGGTTCCTGCCGGAAGCATATCGCTTACCATCACATCAAGCGCATCACTTGGACCGTTATTGCTTACTGTTATCGTGTAACTGATATTTTCACCAGCCAATACAGTAGCGCTTGCTGCTGTCTTGGTGATATTCAGGTCTGCTGCCGTCTCTACCGTTACATCCTCTGGATCGGATTCTTTTGGTCCGTCTGCATCTGTTGGAGAGTCTACGATTGCTATGTTGCTGATGATTGTTCCTGCTTCTAGGGAAGCTTCGGTGGACAATACAAGATTCAGCTCCACACTTGCTCCTGCTGCCAATGTTCCAAGATTCCAGTTTACTGTACCTGAATCATTCATTCCTCCGTTGTCGGCTGAGACGAATGTGGTTCCTGCCGGAAGCATATCGCTTACCATCACATCAAGTGCGTCACTTGGGCCGTTATTGCTTACCGTTATTGTGTAACTGATATTCTCTCCCGCCAATACAGTAGCGCTTGCTGCTGACTTCATTATTGCTAGGTCAGCCGCTGTCTCTACCGTTACATCTTCAGGATCGGATTCTTTTGGTCCGTCTGCATCTGTTGGAGAGTCTACGATTGCKATGTTGCTGATGATTGTTCCTGCTTCWAGGGAAGCTTCRGTGGACAATACAAGATTCAGCTCCACACTTGCTCCTGCTGCCAAGGTTCCAAGGTTCCAGTTTACTGTACCTGAATCATTCATTCCTCCGTTGTCGGCGGATACAAAACCTGTTCCGGCTGGAAGCATATCGCTTACCATCACATCAAGCGCATCACTTGGACCGTTATTGGATATAGTTATCGTGTAACTGATATTCTCTCCCGCCAATACAGTAGCACTTGACGCCGTTTTGGTGATATTAAGATCTGCTGCTGTTTCTATTTCAACATCTTCTGGATCGGATTCTTTTGGTCCGTCTGCATCTGTTGGAGAGTCTACGATTGCTATGTTGCTGATGATTGTTCCTGCTTCTAGGGAAGCTTCGGTGGACAATACAAGATTCAGCTCCACACTTGCTCCTGCTGCCAATGTTCCAAGATTCCAGTTTACTGTACCTGAATCATTCATTCCTCCGTTGTCGGCTGAGACGAATGTGGTTCCTGCCGGAAGCATATCGCTTACCATCACATGAAGTGCGTCACTTGGGCCGTTATTGGATATAGTTATCGTGTAACTGATWTTTTCMCCCGCCAATACCGTAGCGCTTGTCGCTGTCTTGGTGATATTCAGGTCTGCTGCCGTCTCTACCGTTACATCCTCTGGATCGGATTC